>NZ_JBEPSC010000005.1:0-447261 GCF_040548695.1 Arthrobacter sp. 754 | reverse complement strand
CAGACCCAGTCCTCGGACTACGGAGCCATGATCGCCATGTCCGTCCTGGCCCTCCTCCCGGTCCTGATCTTCTTCCTCGTCTTCCAGCGCTACATCGTCGAAGGCGTCTCCACCCAGGGCCTCAAGGGCTGACAGCCGGTCCACCCGGCTCCCAATTGATTGACCCGGAATACAAAACCTCTGATTGAAACGATTCGATCAGTGCTCATGCAACGACGCAGAAGGAGATCTTCCATGTCCAATTCCATCGCCCGCCGTACCGTCCTGGGGCTCATGGGGGCGGCCGCAGGTGCAGCAGTCCTGCCCACATATGCCTCCTCACGGGCCTCGGCCTCGAACGATGCCGACGTCTCAATCGTCGACAACGGTTCGACAGTCACCCTCAGCAACGGCATCGTCAAGTTCGACGTGGTCAAAGCCAGCGCAGACATCAAGAACCTTTACCTCCTCGGCAGCATCCAAGGGAACGCGGGCTTGAACCTCCTCAGTGGCCCGCGTGGTCACGGGTACACAACCTTCGACTACTCCGGCGCAGCGAGGTCCACTGGCATGAAGGGTGGAGCTTTCCGTGTGGTCAGCCAGAGCCCGGACCGTATCGAAGTCTCCATTCTCTCGAACGACCCCACCAAGAACACGTTCTACGTGGACATCCGGATCGCCCTCGAACGCGGGTCCTCAGGCCTCTACCAGTACTGGATCACCAAGTACACGGAGAACATGCCGGACGGCCTCACATTCGGACAACTGCGGTATGCCTTTTCCACCGGCGATGATCCCGCCTTTAAGTGGTTCGTCGTCGACGATGAACGGGGAATCCAGCAGCGTCCGACCATCGCAGACACCCAGAACTGGGTTGTCCTCCAGGATTCGACTGAAGTCTTGCCGGATGGCTCCATCTATTCCAAATACCAGAACTCAACAAACCTTGAGGGAGACAACCATGTCTTCATGATCTCCAACGGCAAGGTGGGGCTGTCTCTCGTTCAGGCGAGCAAGGAAGCCTTTGGCGGCCCCACCCGCCCCGAGCTCACATGCCACGACTACTACGAAGGCATGATCCTGCTCTGGCACCCGCTCACGGGCCACTACGGCGAGCCTGATACCCAACCCGCCCGAGGCTGGGAAAAGGTATACGGACCTTTCTTCCTCCATGTGGGCGAAGCGGCTGTGGGCGACGAACGCGCGAATGTCGCAGCCCTTTGGGATGACGCAAAACGTGTAGCGGACCGCGAACAGGCCGCGTGGCCGTACGCCTGGGTCACCGAGCCGATCTATGCGGCCAAGGAACGTTCCACCGTCACCGGCAAGCTGAATGTAGCCTCCTTGGGGGCTGTCGACAACGGCTGGGCCATCCTGTACCAGCCCGGACCAGACCGCGAGTTCCGGGGCGTCACCCTGGACGGGACCGACTGGCAGTACCTGAGCCTCGACTACACCTACGCGGCCAAGATCGGCCCGGGCGGCAGGTTCAGCATCCCGGCCGTCCGCCCCGGCAACTACACACTGGCCGCCTTCACGAAAGGCGCGATGGGGGAGTACCGGAGGGAGAACATCACCGTCCCGGCCGGCACGAGCATCGACACCGGCACCCACATGTGGCGTCCCGAGAATCATGGTCCAACGTTGTGGCAGATCGGCACACCGGATCGATCATCCGAGGAGTTCTTCATCCACGGCGGGCCAACCGGCTACAGGGAGAACCTGACGTGGCTGGAGTACCCCTACGACTTCCCCAACGGCGTGGACTTCAAGGTCGGGGTAGATGACCCTGCGAAGAAATGGAACTACTTCCACCCGGGACTGAAGACACCCGGAACGGCAAAACAGCTCGAATGGCGCGGCACCACACCGGATACCTCGCTCGAGACCTGGAAGATCCGCTTCGACGCCCACCGCTACCAGCGCGGCACCGGCTATCTCGACATCGCGTTGGCGGCGCAGGTGTACGCGACACTCGCGGTCACGCTCAACGGAACCCCGATTGCCACGTTCGACCCGCTGCCAGGTGTCCCCGGAGACAACTCCTCCTACCGGCTTACAGCCCGCGCAATGTACCGGAAGCTCCAGACCATCGAGTTCCCGGCGACGCTGATCCAGGACGGGGAGAACGTGATCACACTGGCGAACGTGCGGCCACCACAGGTGCCCATCGCCGACAACTGGATGGCACCCATGGGCGGCATCATGTACGACAGCCTCCGCCTGCAGGTCAACGAAGGCTCATAAGGTCTCCCTCCTGGCCTTTCCCCGTGTGTGAGGACACGCGGGGAAAGGCCCCAAATCATCAAGCACCAGGAAATATCGTGATCAAACCGCCGCACCCACGCCTAGAGTCCGCACATCTTTACGTCGGAGCCAACTACCATCCGCACGACTCTGGCCCGGAACAGTGGGAGCGTGACATCAGCATGATGTCAGCGGCCGGGTTCACCGTCGTCAGGCTCGGGCACCTCGCCTGGGACAGCTACGAACCTGAGGACGGACGGTTCGAATTTGATTGGTTCGACCGCGTCATGGACCTGATGCACGGCGCGGGGATCGGTGTGATCCTCGACATCGCGGTGCGCCCCGCGCCGCTGTGGCTGCATCGAAAACACCCCAGCATGGACATCACCGACTCAAGCGGCAACCGGCTGCACGCCAATACGCGCTACATGGTCGACGTCGGCGACCCGGCCTTCCGGGAACACGCTCTACGCCTCACCGACAACCTGACGCGTCGCTACGCCGATCACCCGGCCCTTCTGGCTTTCGGCATTGACAACGAGCCGGGGGATGGACCCTTCTCCTACAGCGAGTCGGTTCGGGTGCGCTTTATTGGCTGGCTCCGAAAGAAGTACGGGACTCTGGAGGATCTCAACCATTCCTGGGCCAGCCAGCGGTGGTCGCGCCGCATTGGGGACTTCAATGAGATCCGACTGCCGAGATCGGGGTCGATCGAGGGTGCGCCGGAGCGCGTACTCGACTTCCGCCGCTTCGTCTCCTACGAGATCAATGAATGCCTGCTGGCCGTTATGGAGCGGGCCGAGCAGAATGCGCCCGGAGCGCTCCTCACCACGAACGCCTGGTACTACAAAGAGGACGGGCGCTATTTCGACTACGCGGAGATCGCGTACACCGGCAGAATGAGCCGGGGAGGGATGGGGTTTTATCCAGGCTATTCGATCACGAACAACGAGGGGATTTACGAAGCCCTCCTCGGGCTTGCGCGTATCCAGTTTGAAAATGAAACACCGTTCTGGTGCACGGAGTTCACCACCATGACGGCTGTTCCGGGATCTGTCCGGAAGAGCGCCTACGCCTCGCTTCTCTTCGGAAACCAGATGGTCTGTGGCTGGACCTGGCAGTCGATGCACGGCGGTGAGGAACAGTACCTGCAGGGGATGGTGGACTGGGACGGTGAGCCCAACCGAAAGTACGCGGAGTACCGACAGTTCGCGGAAGAATTCGCCAAGATCGAAAACTTCGGGTTTCCATACCGGCCCCAGGCCGAGATCGCACTGGCTTTCTCTTTCGACAGCCAGCTTGCAAGTGCCTCCTTCCCGGAACAGCACGACCAACAGCTCCAAACATGCTTCAACGCGGTCCTCGAACGCAACCTTGACCAGCGGGTAGTGGACCTGGGCCGAAGCACACTGGACTACAAGATCCTCGTCATTCCCGGCGCTGCCCTCATCGATGAGGCCTCCGCGGCCAACATCCGTAGATTCGTGGCAAACGGTGGAACCGCCATCATGACGTCCTACTCCGCCTTCGTAGACACCAATGGTCAGGTCTTCTGCACCACGCGGCCGGGCCTCCTCGATGATGTCTTCGGCATACGGCTCGGCGGCTACCAGGAAACGGCACTGCTCAACGAGCTGACCTCGGGACGTTTGCCTGGCAACTCCCTGGACATCATGTTCGGTGAGGCACGTATCCGGACCGAAGCACCACGCATCGACGAGATCCACCTGCGCGGGGCCAGGGCAGTGGGCTCAATTGTTGGGCTGGACCGCGGGTACCCGGCAGTGACGGTCCACGCATTCGGGCTGGGACGCGCGGTTTACATCGGGATTCCAGCGCGGCGAGCCCTGTTCGACGCCGTCCTGGACTCAGAGATCAAACGCAGTCACATCCGTCCGGCCCCTGACGTTCCCCCCGGTGTCCTCGTGCGGTTGATGGACGAAACACACGTTCTATATGTAAACCTCGACGGAATGGACAAGTCGATCGCGACCGGCCCAGCGAGGAGCATCCTGTACGACCGCGAGTATCCGAACGGTTTCGTCCTCGCGCCATTCGATGCGGATTTCGTCGAAATCGCTGAACCCGCCACCACCTGACCTGCTGGAATCCCAGTCCAGGTTTCACTGTCCAAACCACACTCTGAAAGAAGTAATATGTCCAAGATTTTTCCCGGACAGCCATGGCTCGACACCAACGGCAACCGGATCCAAGCACACTCCGGCTACATCTTCTCCGAGGATGGAGTCTTCTACTGGTATGGCGAAAACAAGGAACGGACGGCGCCCGGGTCCGGCATCTGGCACTGGGGGATCCGCTGCTACTCCTCGACCGACCTCATCAACTGGGAAGACCGCGGCCTGATCATCCCGCCGGCTCCCGACGACATTGAATCCCCACTGCACCCCACAAAGCTGCTTGACCGCCCCCACATCATCAAGCACCCGGAGACCGGCAAGTACGTGTGCTGGGTGAAGATCATGGGAGAGGGCCTGAACCAGCGCACCACTGTCCTGACCGCTGATCATCTCCTTGGCCCCTACGAAATCGTCAGCACAGGCCTCAAACCCCTCGGAATGAATGCCGGCGACTTCGATCTCGTCGTCGACCCGACTGATGGCAAGGCTTACTACTACTTCGAGCGGGTCCACAGCGAGATGATCTGCGCAGATCTCACGCCCGACTTCACCGACGTTACCGGCTACTACTCAACCCACTTTCCCCAGCCGGGCCCGCCGGACGTGCGGGAGGCCCCCGCGTACTTCCGCAGAGGTTCCAAGCACTACCTCATCACGTCGGGGACATCGGGATACTTCCCCAACGCATCAGAGATCGCGGTGGCTGATACGTACCACGGGCCATGGACCGTCCTGGGCGATCCGCATCCCGGCGACACCAGTAGGACCTCATACCGGACACAGATCAGTTCCGTCTTCCGGCACCCCCACAAACGTGACCTCTACATCGCACTGGCTGACCGGTGGCTGCCTGACCTCTCGCCGGAAGAATCCAACCAAACGGAACGGTACCGGCGGCTGTTCAACGGAGAGGAGGCGAACACGGAAAAAACGGATGAGTCTGTCCAGCATCAGTCAGACCTGCGCGTTGCCGAGTATGTCTGGTTGCCCATCAGTTTCGATGGCGATGTGCCACGCATCGACTGGCGCGACGCATGGTCACCCGAAGAGTTCGACTGAGCCGCCCCGATTGAAGGAGTCACCGTCCCCGAAAGCCGTGGCCACCGCCCGCGTGGACAGCGGCGACCCCGACCTGGACATCCTTGAGGTCGACACCGGCCCGTTACGGGCAGTCTTCCTGCCCTCGGTCGGGGGCCGCCTGCTGTCACTGCGCGTCAAGGGGCATGAGCTTCTCTGGGTAAACCCGCGCATCTTCGACGCTTCCTTCAAAGCCCTCGTGCCTCGGGCAGCCTGGCCGGCAGTGGACGGAACCTTTCCGTCCTGGACAAACGTGGGCGGATCCAAGACGTGGCCGGCACCGCAGGGCTGGGACGGGAACCACCAGTGGCCCGGACCTCCCGACGACGTACTGGACTCGGGCCAATGGTCGATTGACACGACGCGTAAATCCGGGTCACTGGTAGTGACAATGGTCAGCCCCAATGACACCCGGACCGGGCTATGCATCACCCGCGAATTCACCTTCACCGCAGAATCGCGCAGTTTTCACGAAACCATCCGCTTCTTGAACGTCTCCACCCGGGAGGTGGAGTGGTCACTCTGGGAGGTCGTGCAAACCGACACGTCGGCCGGGGGAGTGGTTGACGTGCCAGTCTCGGCAGATGCGGCCCCGATCGACCTCGGCCGGTATGCCGGATCGACGGACGTGACGGTTACAGACGGGATTGCCCGGTTGCCGGTTGCACCTGGTGTGGCGAAATTCGGCTTCCCGAACGCAACAGGTTGCGTCACATGGTCGGGTCCGGACGGTGAAAGTCTGCGACTGACCGTAGAAGTGGACGAAGCCGCCCTGTACCCGGACAACGGATCCAGGGTTGAGCTCTGGACCCAGTCACCGCTCCAGCAACCCTTGGACCAACTGGACGGCTTTCACCTGGAAGCTTGGCTGGTGGAACTGGAAGTCCTCTCGCCGCTGCACAAGCTCAGGCCCGGCGAAAGCGCCGACTTCGCCATCGAGTGGGATGCCGTTGGTCCGCGCGTTTAGGCTGCGAAGGACATTCAAATATCAGTAAGCACTGAAGAGGAAGGGACCTCCCCGTGGGAAGACTGTTTGACGGCCCGTGGCCAATACTCATCATCGTAGTTGTTGCACTGCTTCTCTTTGCCGCGCCCAAACTCCCGGCGATGGCCCGAAGTTTGGGGCAGTCGATGCGGATCATCAGGTCCGAGGTGAAGGAAATGAAGAACGACGGCGGGGCCGCCGGCACGGAAGGGTCGGAGCCCACGGCGGATGCTGCCGGTCGGCTCCCTTCAGCGAGGCCGACGACCTGACCATCCGCGCCGCAGCCCCCGCGGCACCGACGCCGTCGAAATCAGGGGCTGGCGGGACGTGAGCGCCAAGGCTGGTTGCCGTTGTATTCGTCGTCGGTGATGTGCTCGCCCCACGTCGTGGTTGTGGCGGGGTCCCCGTCGTTCTGGAGCATGGCGATGTGTTCCATGAAACAGCCCGGAGCAGCGGCGTGCCAGTGCTCCTCGCCCGGCGGAGTGTAGAGGGTCTGGCCGGGGTGGACTTCAATGATCCTGCCGTCCCTGCCGCCGAAGCGGCCAATGCCCTGGGTGACGCGGAGGTACTGGCCGTGCTTGTGCGAGTGCCAGGCGGTGCGGGCTCCGGGAGCGAAGCGGACGGTCGCGACGACCATGGTCTGGCCCCTCTCATGGGGCAGGGCGATCGGGTCGAGCCAGACGTCGCCGGCAAACTGGGCCGGCGGGTTCTTCGCCGTCGGCATGGTGGGTTCGATGTTCATAGGTCTTCCCTTAATTCTTGTCGTCAAGTCTTGTCTTCGGTGAACAGTTGGCAGTCAGTATCCGGTGGGCATCCGCAGGGTGTACGGCTTCTCGAGCTGCTGCACCTGGACGTCGGTAAGTTTGATCGCCAGGGCCGCGACGGCGTCGGCCAGGTGAGGGGTTTTGGTGGCTCCTACAAGCGGCGCTGCACCGGGTCTGTGTCGGCACGTTTGGTGTGCTCGCCCCACGGCCTGGTGAGCCGTCCCTTGGCCAGCGGGCTCCACGGGATACTGCCCACCCCCTGGTCGGCCAGAAGCGGAAACATCTCCCGTTCCTCCTCCCGCTGCATGAGGCTGTACTGGTTCTGCATGGAGACGAACCTGGTCCAGCCGTGCAGGTCGGCGGTGTGCTGCATTTTCGCAAACTGCCAGGCCCACATGGAGGAGGCTCCGATGTAGCGGGCTTTCCCGGACCTGACGACGTCGTGCAGGGCTTCCATGGTTTCCTCGACGGGCACGTCGGGATCGAAACGGTGGATCTGGTACAGGTCAACGTAGTCTGTGCCGAGGCGGGACAGGGACGCATCGATCTGTTCCATGATGGCCTTGCGCGACAGGCCGGACCCGCCGGGGCCGCCGTGCATCTTGAAGTGCACCTTCGTGGCGAGTACGACGTCTTCGCGGCGGGTGTATTTCCTGATGGCGCGGCCCACGATCTCTTCAGAGCTGCCGTAACCGTAAACGTTGGCCGTGTCCCAGAAAGTAATGCCCAGGTCGACGGCCTGGCGGAAGATCGGCTCGGCATCGTCATCGCCGAGCGCCCATTCGTTGAAGCCTTGCGACGTGTCGCCGAAACTCATGCAGCCCAAGGCGATGCGGCTTACTTTCAGGCCGGACCGGCCCAGGCGTGTGTATTCGACTTAGTCCTCAATTCCTGTGCTGAGGCTGAGTTCCCGCCAACGGTCCAGTTCGGCCAGTTCTGCCTCGGCAACAGCACCAAAAGCGCCGAACGCGTCCTGTCCGAGCACCAGCAACGACGGCGGCTCCGCACTTTCGACGACCTTAAGGATGGCTTCGGCTGCTTTGGCAGGATCGCCGGGCTGTGTGCCGTGAATCGTGTCGTTTTCCTTCCGCCGCTTGCCGGCAGTCTCCGCGTAGTCTCCGATCGGCATCGCCGACTGGGTGAGTGAGCGGCCGGCGAAGTCGGTGCGGAAGGCGCCCGGTTCGACGACGGTGACGCTGATCCCCAGCGGCTGCAGCTCCCTGTGAAGGGAGCCGGAGAGCCCCTCCAGGGCGGCTTTGGTTGCCGAGTAGTAGCCGGATCCGGCCGGTTTGATGCGCGCTCCGATGGAGGAGATGTTCACGATGGAACCGGATCTTTTGGCACGCATGTCCGGCAGGACTGCTTTGATCATGTCCACTGCGCCGAAAACGTTAGTGTCGAACAATTGCCGGATGTCGGCGTCGTCCGCTTCTTCCACCGCGGCGCGGTATCCGTACCCGGCGTTGTTGACGAGCACATCGACGCTGCCGAAGCGCGTCTGCGCCTGCTGCACCACCGTGCCGATTTGGGCCCGGTCGGTGACGTCGAGGGGCAGGACCAGTGCCGTGTCGGGGTAGGCGGCGGCGATGTCTTCGAGCGTCGCCGAGTTACGGGCGGTGACGACGGCGTTGTGCCCGTGGGCGAGCACTGCCTGGGCGAGTGCCCGGCCGAGTCCGGTGGAGCATCCTGTGATGAGCCATGTAGCCATGAACGGCTTCCTTTTCGTTGTGACCGGTGGTTGGGGTTGGTGGTTGGGGTTAAGGGCGGACGAGGACTTTGAGGGCTTCGCGGGAGTCCATGGCGCGGTATCCGTCGGGGACCTCGTCGAGGCTGATGGTGCGGTCGAAGACTTTGCCCGGGTTGACGGTGCCGTCGAGGACACCTGGGAGCAGCGTCCCGATGTAGGCCCGAACGGGGGCGGGGCCGCCGGTGAGGGTGATGTTGGGCCCGAACATGGAGCCGAAGCCGATCGGTGCGTCCTCGTACTGCGGCACGCCCACGCGGCTGATGACGCCGCCGGGGCGGATCACGCCGAGCGCCTGGTCGTAAGCGGGGCGGTGTCCTACGCATTCGAGGACGGTGTGGGTGCCGTCCCCGCCGGTGAGCTCACGGACCTTCTCGATGCCCGCCTCGCCGCGTTCGGCCACGACGTCGGTTGCGCCGTATTCGATGCCGAGGTCGGTGCGGGCTTTGTGCCGTCCCATCAGGATGATCTGCCCGGCACCGAGCTGTTTGGCCGAGAGTACGGCCATCAGGCCCACGGCGCCGTCGCCGATTACCGTCACGGTGGTCCGGCTGTTGACGCCTGCCTTAATGGCGGCGTGGTGGCCGGTGCCGTAGACGTCCGACAAGGTCAGGAGCGAGGGCAGCAGTTCGCTGTCCTCGCCCACCGGGGCCTTGACCAGCGTGCCGTCGGCGAAGGGGACGCGGACAGCTTCCGCCTGCGCTCCGCCGATTCCGTTGGAGGCCCAGAACCCGCCGTGCCGGCAGGAGGTCTGCAGGCCTTCGCGGCAGAAGACGCAGGTCCCGTCCGACCAAGCGAACGGGGCAATGACAAAGTCGCCCTTTTTCAGGGTTGAGACGTCTTGGCCGGTCTCCTCGACGACGCCGATGAACTCGTGGCCCATCGGGGAGCCCTGATGGGACTTGGGCATGCTGTGGTACGGGTGCAGGTCGGAGCCGCAGACGCAGGACCGGACTATCCGGACCAGCGCGTCGGTGGGGTCCTGCAGGATCGGGTCGGGCACGTTCTCCACCCGCACATCGCCGGCGCCATACATAAAGGTTGCTCGCATCTGAATTCTCTCCGCTTTTCGGTGGCTTGATGAAAAGCTCCAGGTTCCACTGCTTAGGTAACAGCAGAAAAGTTCCCCTGAACAGGTACTGTCAGGGCCTGGTACGGGGTGCCCCTTTGACAAGGACCCGGCTGGTTTGTTCAAAAGAGACCGGGACCAGGCGAACATGCCCGCCGAAGCCGAACCGGACCAAGTACGCCGCGACCTTGGCGCGTTGAAAGCGAAAAACCAAGCGAGGGAGGCCCGAATCGGGGCTGGGCGTAGGGTGGAAGCTGGACGAAAGGAGCATTTCATGAAGAAAATCCTCATGGTACTAACCAGCGTTTCCGAGATCGGCGATACCGGAGAGACGACGGGCTACAACGTGGCCGAGGCTGCACATCCCTGGAAGGTCTTCAAGGATTCGGGCCATTTCGTCGACTTCGCGTCCATCAAGGGCGGCCAGCCCCCGCGTGACAAGGTGGACCCGGCAGATCCCGTGCAGGTCGCTTTCACGGAGGACGAGACCACGCGCGCCGGTCTCTACAACACTGCGCGGGTCGACGTCGTTGATCCCGACCAGTACGACGCCGTCTACCTCGTGGGGGGCCACGGCACCATGTGGGACTTCCCGGACAGCGAGGGTCTGCAGAATCTCGTGGCCAGCGTTTACAACGCCGGCGGTGTAGTGGGCGCTGTCTGCCACGGGCCGGCCGGGCTGCTGAACGTCGAGCTGGCCAACGGCTTCCGCTTGGTCGAGGGCAGGAAGGTAGCAGCCTTCACCAACGACGAGGAGGTTGCCGCAGGGAAGGACAAGGTCATCCCGTTCTTCCTCGCAGACCGGCTCGAGGAACAGGGCGCCACGCACGTCTCCGCTGGTGTCTTTGAGGAAAAGGTCGTGGTTGACGAACGGCTGGTGACCGGTCAGAACCCGGCCTCAGCCGCCGGCGTCGCCAAGGAGATGGAGAAGCTCCTGGCGGAGGTCATCCACCAGGAGAAAGCCGAGGAACAGCACGAGACGGAGGCCCTGCGCGCGGCGAAGGACGCCGAGAAGAGCGCCAGGAAGGCTGCCGCAGAAGCGGATCACTAGCAGTCGCAGCGCACTGAAACTGACGGCCACCCCGACGAAGGGGCGGCCGTCAGTTTTCGTTGCTGCCCCCTCTGCTCACCACCCGGCCGTGCCCGGGCCACCCTTGAACGGACCAACGATCTGCCTGGTGATCCAACCGCCGTAGAAGTCACCGTCCTGGGAGGTCACCTGCTCGCCGTTGACTTCGCAGGAGTCCATGCGACCCGGGTAAAGGGCCACCCGGGTACTCAGCGCCTCGAATCCACGGGTGGGTTCCGGGTAGGTCCATCCCGCGCGCGAAACGACCACTCCGCCGGCGACGACGTCGAAGTAGTGCGCTTCTCCCTTGAACTCGCAGAAGGTGGTGCCCCCGACAGGGACAAGTACCCCGGAAGGGAATGAGTCCAATGGCAGGTAGTAGACAGGCGGATGGCTCGTCTCCAGGACGCGCACGGAATCGGTGGTATCCGCAATCACCTGCCCGCCGACTCTCACGATGACCCGCTCGGATCGCGGCTCGACCTGTGGCGGCCGCGGGTAATCCCACACTGATTCCTGTCCCGGCCCGGGTGTGATGGGCCGTGGACGCCGGAAGAAGCCGGTAAAGCCGTGAGCAGGTGTCATCTCCCCATGTTGCCACTTTCCGAGGCATCGCCGACCCCTACAGCGAGGACGCCCGGCAGGTGCCGAAGTTCTTTCAGGGGTAGGGTTTGCGGTACTCGACGAAGGGGTCAACATGAGCTACAAATTTCGAACAGTCCGGGTCCGCGGTACCGAGCTGGTGGGAACGATTGCCAGGAAGCACGGGAGTGCGGCTGAGATCTACGAGACCTCCAAGGACCCGAGCACATCGGTGGTTCCGGTGTTCTTCGAGGCGACGGGCGAGGTCCGTTTCTTCGACAGGTCGGTGCTGGAGGACGTCGTGGCGCCCGCCGGTTAGCCGCGGAAGTACACCTGTCGGCGCCGTGCCTCATTCGGTGGCCGAAAACTACCCCAGAGTGATGGCAATCAGCGGAAAGATTTTGCCTGCGGCAACATAACCGGCGCCCGACGGCGGCACGTGCCTCACGCCGTCGGCCGGGGGTTTGGTGCCCGCTCGCCCGGCCCCCGGGGTGCGCCAAAAGCCCTCTCCCTGCAACCTCAAAAGGCGTAGCGGATACGGCAGTAAGGTGCGACCTCGTCAATCAGGGCAGTCAGTTGCCGCACATAGCCGGCCTTGGTTCCGGACCGGTAGCGGACGTTGGTGAAGCCGTTTGAGGAGACCTTCGATTCCTGGAGGTCCGGGCGCCACAGCACGTTCTCCGCCTGCGGATGCCAGCCCAGGTTGACCTCGTGGAGCCGCTCGTTGTGGGTCAGGAAGATGACTTCCGCCGCGAGCTGGTCCTTGGCGGCGGCGGTCAGGGTGGCATCGAGCTGGCGCAGCAGCTGCTCCCAATCCCTGAGCCAGGTGTCCGTAATGATGACGGGGGAGAAGTTCACGTGGACCTCGTACCCGGCGTCGACGAAGTCGTTGATTGCAGCCAGGCGTTCAGCCACCGGCGACGTCCTGACGTCAACGGACCTGGCCAATTCTGCGGGCATGAGGGAAAAGCGTATCCGGGTGTGGCCGCCGTGGTCCCAGTCGAGCATTACCGGGTTCACGTACTTGGTGGCAAAGGAAAGCTTGGCGGTGGGCAGTTCGCGGAAGAGTGTGACGAGGTCTTTGACGTTGTCGCTGATCAGGGCATCCACCGAGCAGTCGCTGTTTTCGCCGATGTCGTATACCCAGAGGTCTGGGTCGCACTGGTTGGGCTCCAGCTTCATTCCCTGGCGTGCGGCGTGCCGCTCAAGCGCCCCGGCAATCTGGTCGATGTTCGCGAACACGGTGACCGGGTTGCTGTACCCCTTATGCCGGGGAACGTAGCAGTAGGCGCATGCCATGGCGCAGCCGTTCGCGGTGGAGGGCGCAATGAAATCCGCGGAACGGCCGTTTGGCTTGACTGTCAGCGCCTTCTTGACGCCGAGGACCAGCGCCTCGGTCTTGATCCGGGACCAGCGTGGCACGTTCGTTTCGTCACCGTGCACTACCGGAATGTTCCAGTGGTTCTCGACAAGAACGACGTCGGCGCCCGGCCAGCGTTCGACGATCTCTTTTCCCCGGGGGAGCTCCAGTGCAGCGGGCTGGGCGTAGATGCGCCGGATCTGCAGCAGCCGGTTGAATTCCATGATTCCATTCTCCCAAGGCGCCGAAGAAGAACTGAAACGCCAAAGGCAGGGCCGCCGTTCTGGCACGCCCTGCCCTGGTGTGTAGCGACGTCAGGTTCTGCGCCCGTCTGCCGGGCCGCCGTCGGCCGCCGAACCCTACATAATGCCGGTGGGTACGAGCAGGGCCCAGGCCAGCGCGGGAGCGACCAGTACCACTCCGCCGGCGTACATCATCAGTTGTTTGTAGACGCGCTGGCGGTCGTCTTCGCGGGCGTTGGCGACAACCAGTGCGCCGTCGGTGGAGAAGGGGGAGACGTCCACCACCGTTGCGGCAATGGCGAGTGCTGCGACGGTTCCTGAGGCGCTTAGCGAACTGGAGGCCAGCAGGGGACCGGCGAGGGGGATGAACGCGGTCAGCAAAGCGGTGGACGAAGCGAACGCGGAGCCGACGCCAATCACGTAGCAGAGGACCAGTGCGATCAACAGCGGCGCACCCAGTGCCAGGGCCTGCTCGGCGAGGGTGTCGATGACGCCGACGTGCTGGAGCAGGGAGACATAGGTGATCATGCCGGCCACCAGAAGAACGGTGGACCAGGAGACGCCGCCGATGAAGGTCCGGTGTTCTTTGATGTTGACCAGAGCCAGAAGGAGCCCGGCAGAGAGTGCAACGAAGCCGATAGGCATGTGGAAGCCCAGCGTGCATATAAGCATTGCAGCGATCAACACGAGGGTGAGGATTTGCTGGCCATGGGGGCGGCTCGTGCGGGGCGAATCAAGGTCGATATGGTGGCCGCCCTGGCCGTCCTTCAGCTTGCCCAGGAGTGCAAACAACACCACCGTCAGTGCCGACAGGATGAGATTGAGGGCGAAGCTCGCCGCGAACAGTCCGCCTTGGGAGATGGGGAAGCCGTTTTCGAGGGCGATGTTGTGGACCAGGACGCCGGCCACGGAGAGCGGGGAGAACCCTCCTGCGTGTGCTCCGTTGATGATGAACGCACCCATGAGTACTGGATGGATGCGCGATTCGTAAGCGAAACCGAGGGCTGCGGGGGCGAGGAGTGCGACGGCGGCGGGGGAGAAGGTGCCCAGGGACGTCAGCGCGGCAGCAATGAGGAAGAAGACCCAGGGCAGCAGGAGTGTTTTACCCCTGACGAGGCGCACACAGGTTTGGACGATGATGTCGATGGTCCCGTTCGGCTGCGCCATGCTGAAGAAGTAGGTGACCCCGATGATCGTCAGGACGATGCTTGCGGGGAATTCCTTGAGGATCTCCTTGTCGGTCATTCCGAGCATGAAGTACCCGACGCCGAACGAAGCCACCAGGCCCATGACGCCGATGTTCAGTGGCCATTTCGTGGCGACGACGAACATCACGACAAGTATGACCAGCGGGATGATCTGTGTAACGGTCATTGCCGGCTCCGATTCCGAGGTGGCCGCCGGGTTGAAGATGGCACCCCCGAACACGAGGGCGGCCAGGCCCAGGATGGCGATCGCGGCTACCGTTATCAGCAGGATACGGCGGCGACGATTCGGAAGCCTGGCAGGGGCTTCCCCGGTTTCGGTCCCGGCCTGCGGATTGGACTGGTAGATGGTCTTCATCATTGGTCTTGGCTCCTCATTGAGTGGCTGATGCTAGGGAGGCTTCGACGGCGGTGCCGAGGGCTTCCGGAAGATGGATGATGCTTGTGGCGATGGTTCGGGCCGTTCGGTCGACGCCGACCAGCTGTGACCCGTCGCGATGCTCGCTCCAGGTCTCGATTACCCCGGCTGGTGTGCGCAGTCTCAGCGTGGGTCGCGGCGTGGCGCCTGTGATGCTGTTGAGAACGGTGCCCGGGGTCCTTGCGGCGAGTGTCAGGGCGATGCTGCCGGTGATTGCCAGGGCGGGGTGGGGCTTGCCCATCGAAAGCATCATCACGTTGACATCGCAGACCGGGTCCGGCTGCGTGGGGGAGGCCACTATCGCCAGCTTCGGGATGGCACGGGCAGCTTCGGCGATGGTGGGCGCCAGCCCCATCCGCACGGCCGCCTGTCGGCGGATGTGGTCGAGGGTTTCCAGTTGCAGTTCCACGCCGGAGGCCCAGCTGTCATATCGGGAAGGGTCCAGGCCCAACTCCTCAGCGCGGACGATCACTACAGGGGCGCCGGCGTCGACCATCGACACGGTCCAGCGCGTTCCACCGGCAAGTATCGTGTCGGTGGCCGCACCGGTGGGCAGCAGCTTTCCGGTGGTCTTGCCGGCCGGATCCTGGAAGCCGAGACCGACCCGGTAGCCGGCGAACGCAACCCCGGGCATCCGGGCATCAGGAACGATGGGCAGGGCACCGGCGGGGGTGGAGACCCGCTGGATGATGATCTGGCCGGTGTTCGTGTTGCGGGTAACGATCCTCGTGACGTCTCCGTGCGGGACCACCCAACCTTTTTCGATCGCGTATAGCCCTACAACCGCAGAGCAGTTCCCGCAGTTGCTGCTCCAGTCCACTTCGGCCTCTTCGATGCCGACCTGGGCGAAGGTGAACTCGACATCGACCCCTTCCTCGGCCGGCCGGCGAAGGATCATGGCCTTGCTGGTTGTTGAAGTTGCACCTCCGACGCCATCAATCTGCCGGGAGTCCGGGCTCCCGAACAGCCGGGGGAGCAGCTCATCCAGGCTGGTGCGGACCTGATCCAGGTGCTCCGTTTCGAAGACCCAGCACTTGCTGGTGCCTCCGCGCATCCATTCAGCTTCTATCTTCATCGTGTTCCCTACATCTCCTAGTGCCATGCAGATTCTTCAGGGCCTGGTAAAAGAATGAGCCGGATCACAAGTGAAGACAATGTTCAATTATTGTGGGGGGATGTAGAGATGCTTAAGTCATTGCTGGTAAAGCGTCTTTTGCCCTCTCAAGCAAAGAGACCCCGGCGCCGGATGCCCGGATCCGCTCAGTTACACGAGCAGGTTGCATAGAATGAACCAAACAAACAGAAGGGTGAAGAGATGCTTAAGGATGAAGAACAAAACTTATTCGACATCCGGCGGTTGGCCCTGTTGGTTGAGGTCGTCGAGCAGGGATCGATCACGGCGGCGGCGGAGCTGATGATGTACACCCCGTCGGCGGTTTCCCAGCAGTTGCGGAAACTCGAACAGGAGGTGGGGCAGCCGCTGCTGAACCGCCGCTCCCGCGGGGTTGTGCCAACAGAGGCCGGCCAGGTGCTGGCGGGGCACGCCCGCAAGATCGTTGGCCAGATGCGCGCCGCCCAGTCGGACCTGGACCAGATCGCCGGTCTCAGGCGCGGATCTTTGACCGTGGGTACATTTCCTACGCTGGCAGGCTCGTTCCTGCCTGTCGTGATCCGCGCCTTCAAGAAGCGATACCCTGCGATCGGCCTCTCGCTGCGCAGCGCACGCTTTGATGAACTCGTCTCGGACCTCGAGTCCGGAGTCACCGGTCTGTGCCTGTTGTGGGACTACCCGTGGAATCGCTTCCAGGACGACTCAATCCGGGTAACCGAAGTCTTTCAGGAGAGCACCGTGATCCTGGTAGCCAAGGGGCACCCGCTCGCCGGCCGCGATGAAGTGAGGATGGAGGATCTGCGCAAGGAATCGTGGATTGTCCGCGCTGAGGCGCACCCGGTGGTGGAGGTCCTGCAACGCTCCGCCCACGACGCGGGTTTCGAACCGACCATCGGCTTCCTGGCCAACGACTACCAAGAGGCCCAGGCCATGGTCAGCGTCGGAATGGGAGTGGCCATGGTTCCCAAAACCGCCGTGGCCCTCCAGCATCCTGACGTGAGGGTGTTGAGTCTTGGTGATGCCGCCCCGCTGCGAAGGGTGTTGCTGGCCCAACGCCAGGACAAGGTCTACGCCCCGGCCGAGGTCGCCTTCCACACAACCCTGCTTGAAGTCGCCCGTGAGCGGGCCGGTGACTACCTCTAGCCAAAGCGTGCACACGTTATCGTTGGTCTACCACATCTCATCAGGAGCGCGCACACATGCCGTACGTTGTTGACTTCAAAAAGGTTTCTACAGTCGGGCTGGAATCGTCACCGGTCGCCGACGCCCTCGCCGGGCTACGCGCCAACGAGGGACGCTACTACCACAACAAGTACGGCCACGCCTTCACCGTTCGCCCTGCCACCGAGGTTCCGGAGGTGGTCGACCGCGTAACCCGCATCCTCAAGGACGAGCGCGACATCGTCATCGGCTCCCGTCCGCTCGAGGCAACAGCGTTCGAAGTTGACGGTCTGCGCATGGATTACGTGTTCTACGAGTCGGGGCTGGCGGTCAACGTCATGTACAGCATCGAGGACGGCGGGAAGCGGGCGGTCGGATTCAAACTGTCCGAGGGAGTGGAGATCCCGGAGGAACTGGCATCACGTTTCAAGTTCGCCCGCCAGAAATCAAAGCTGGCAGGAGTCATCCGCGGCTCCTACTTCGTCATCAAGGGCGAGGACTGATCCCCCAGCCTCCGGTACTTGGCCAGCCGTTGCGGCAGCAGTGTGTTGATCCCGGCATTGGACAGTGTGGCGAGTTCGTATTCGATCGCCTGCCCCATGCGCAGGCAGAACGCTTTCGGCTCCTGTGACGCGTCCGGGCGTTCGTCCACGATGTGCTCAACGAGTCCGTTGGCGTAAAGGGATGCAACGTTGACTCCCTGGGTTTCGGACATTGCCGGCGCGTGGTCGGTGTTCCGGTGGACGATGGCGCTCGCACCTTCGGGGGGAAGCGGTGAGAGCCAGGCGTGGTGGGCTGCGATGGTGCGGTCCGCGGGCAGGAGCGCCAGTGCCCCGCCGCCGGCGCCCTGGCCTAGAAGCACAGACAGGGTGGGGGAGTTCAGCCCGATCAGATCGTGCAGTGAACGGGCAATTTCACCCGCGAGCCCTCCTTCTTCTGCCTCCTTGGAGAGGGCCGCGCCGCTGGTATCGATGACGGTCAGCAGCGGCAGCCCGAGTTCCTCGGCCAGGCGCATGCCGCGGCGGGCCTCCCGGAGGGATGCCGGGCCCATGGCTGTCTGTTCCGAAGGGCGGGGCCTGGTGTGGCCGATGACGACGCAGGACTCCTGGCCGAAGCGTGCCAGGGCAAGCTGAAGGCCGGGGTCCTTTTCGCCCTGCCCGGTGCCGTTAAGCGGCAGCACATCCCTGGCGCCATAAGCGAGCAGCTGCCGCAGGTCCGGCCGCCGCGGATTCCGGGAGATTCCGATCGATTCCCACGCGCCGGCGTCGGAAGGTCTGACCGAAAGGGTCCTCGGCGGCGCAAGTTCCCGGTGCGGACCGGTGACCAGGATGCTCAAGGCGCGGTCGACGACGTCGGACAGCTGACCGGGCGGGACCACCGCATCGATCAGGCCCTTGTCGAAGAGGTTTTCCGCGACCTGGACGTTCTCCGGAAACGGCGTGCCGTTGATCGCCTCGTAGACGCGCGGGCCGAGGAATCCTAGCAGCGCACCCGGCTCGGCGACCGTGATGTGGCCCAGGGACCCCCAGGAGGCCATGACTCCGCCCGTTGTGGGGTGGCGGAGGTAGACCAGGTAGGGCAGCCCTGCCTGGCGGTGGGCGCGGACAGCCGCGCTGATTTTCACCATCGACAGGAACGCGATGGTTCCTTCCTGCATGCGGGTGCCGCCCGACGCCGGCCCGGCAAGGAGCGGCAGGCCCTCCCGGGTTGCCCGTTCGACGGCGGTGACGATGCGTTCAGCCGCAGCCAGCCCGATGGAGCCGGCAAGGAAGCGGAATTCGCTGACGATGACGGCTACGCGCCGGCCGCGGATATGTCCTTCGCCGGTGAGCACGGATTCGTCCACTCCGGTCTTTTCCCGCGCGGCCGCCAGTTCCTGAAGGTACTCCGGACCCGGATCCGGGTCCACGACGGGGGCATCCCAGCTTCGGAAGGTGCCCGGATCCAGCACCGCGGTGATGAGTCCGGCCGCGTCCAGATGCCGTGCCTTCTGCTCGGTCAGCATGATCAGCGCCTTTCCTGGTGGTCCGGCACGGTCGTGACGGCGTCAGCCGCTGTTCGCCCGGTTCCCGCCGGCACCAATCCGAGCCACTGCCGGATCTGTTCCCCGTCCTGGTCCAGCAGGGGCGGTGCGGTGTGCGTCTTAAGCGTGGTTTCGGTGGTGTCTGCGGTGCTGAAGAACCGCAGCGGCGGCCCGGGCAGGCTCACGGTGCCGAGGATCTTATGGTCGACGTCGATCATGAGCCCCTGGGAATGGACCTGGTCCCACTCGTAGACCTCGTCCAGGGTGCGGACTTTGCCGGCCGGGATGCCCGCCTCGTTGAGTTTGGCCAGCAGCGGTTCCGCCTCGAATTCGGAGAAGGCCTGTTCCACGACGTCGATGACTTTCTGCCGGTTGCGGACCCGGTCCGCGTTCGTGGCGAATTCGGGCTGCCCGGCGTCAATTCCAAAGGCGGATGCGAAGGTGCGCCAGAGCTTTTCGCTGCCGACACTGATCTGGACGCTGCCCTGACGGCAATGGAACAGTCCGTACGGGGCGATGGAGGGGTGGTGGTTGCCCTGGGCCTGGGGGACTTCGCCGGCGACTGTTGCCCGGGTGCCCTGGAAGGCATGCACCCCGATGAGGGCTGCGAGCAGCGAGGTGCGCACGATCTGGCCCTTCCCGGTCCGCTCGCGCTGCAGCAGGGCCGCCAGGGTGCCGAAGGCGCCGTACATGCCGGACAGCAGGTCGGCGATGGGTACGCCCACCCGCTGCGGGTCGTCCGGCCCGGACCCGGTAAGGGACATGAGGCCCGCCTCGCCCTGCAGGATCTGGTCGTAGCCGCTGCGCTGCGATTCGGGCCCGTCGTGCCCGAAACCGGTGATGGACAGGATGACCAGTGCCGGGTTCAGCGCATGCATTTCCGCGGTGGAGAAGCCGAGCCGGTCCAGGACTCCGGGACGGAAGTTCTCGATCACGACGTCGGCCCGTTCCAGCAGTTCGCGCAGTATTGACCGGCCGTCGTCGCTCTTCAGGTCCAGGGCGATGGATTCCTTGTTGCGGTTGCAGGACAGGAAGTACGTTGCCTGCGGGTCGTCCTCGGGTCCGACGAACGGCGGCCCCCAGCCGCGGGTGTCATCGCCGGTGCCGGGGTTTTCGACCTTGATGACCCGGGCGCCCAGATCAGCCAGCATCATGCCGGCGTGGGGCCCGGCCAGGGCGCGGCTCAGGTCCACCACAAGGTAGCCCGACAGCGGGCCTTCGGTGCGGATAGTCGGTTCGGTGCTCATGGCGGTAGTCCTCTTTTTGGAGTGTGGGGCGCGTGCTGAACGGGGCGGCTACATCCAGCCCGGGACCACCATGACCAGCCATGCGATGGCGGGTCCGGCAGCGACCACGATGCCGCTGTACGCAAGGATCTGCTTGTAGAACTTTTCCTTGTCCACGTCTTCGGGTGCATTGGCGAGCACCAGGGCGCCGTTGGTGGAGAACGGTGACACATCCACGATCGTGGAGGCGACGGCGAGGGCGGCGATGACGCCCACCGCGCCGATCTCGCCGGTGGCCAGGAAAGGAACCGCGAGCGGAATGAGGGCCGCGAGGATGGCGGTGGAGGAGGCGAATGCCGAGACGATTCCGCCGATGTAGCAGATCAGCAGGGCTGCCAGCAGCGGCATGCCCAGGTGGGCGACGCCGTCCGAGACAAACTTGATGGTGCCGGCTTTTTCGAGGACACCGACGAAGGTGAGCATGCCGCAGATGAGCAGAACGGTGGACCAGCTGATCTTGTTCACAGCGCCCTTTTGGGCAGCCGGGGAGACCAGGGCCAGGATGATGGCGATGGTGATGGAGACGAAACCGACGTCCACCTTGAAGCCGAGCGAGATGACGGCGAGGGCGATCAGGCCCAGGATCGTGACGAGCTGGGGGATATTGGCCCGCGCTCCGGTGGAAGAGGCGCCTGCTTCGTTCGCAGCGGGTGTACCTGCGCCGCCGGAGGTGCCCTTGGCAGCAACGCCGGCGGGGGAGATGTCGGAGCCGGAACCCTGCAGGGTGACGCCGGCCGCACGTGCGCCGACGCTGGCGGACATCCGCGTTTCAGCCGCACGTTCCACAACGCGCCCTGCCTTCGTGGAGCGGAACCTGTTGCCGCCGAGGACGAGGGACAGGACCACGGCGATGGCCAGGTTGAAAAGGAAGCTGGCCAGGAAGATGGCCATCGGGCTGGCTTCCAGGTCCGTCTTGGCGATGATGCCGTTGACGGTCACGCCATAGACGGCGATGGGGGAGAAGCCGCCGGCCTGGGCTCCGTGGATGACCATCATGCCCATCATGAGCGGATTGATTTTGTGTTTGGCCGCAAAGCTCAGGGCGATGGGGGCGATGATGGCGACGGCGGCGGGAGACAGTGCCCCGACGGCTGTGATAAGCGCGGTGATGGCGAACATGACCCAGGGGATGAGTGCCACCTTATTGCCCACGAGCCGGACAGCGCCGCGGACCAGCAGATCAATGGTGCCGTTGTTCTGGGCGATGGCGAAGAGGTAGGTGACGCCGACGATGGTCAGGAACAGGCCGCCGGGGAAGTTCGAAAGGATGTCGTTGGTGGACATGCCGAGAACCACCGACCCCAGCAGGAACGCTCCTACGAAGGCCAGGGCCCCCATGTTGAGGGGCAGCACCGTGGCAAGCAGAAACATCGCCGCCAGGATGATGATGGACAGGACGGGAGCGGACATCTTTGTGCCTCCGGATCGAAATGGGCTGTGAAGTGGATCACTGGCCTAGCCTCCTAGACACTGGGTGTCTTTGTCAATAGTCCGGTATTGTTAAGGCACAGAGCCCCGAAAGGATGCGCATGCCAAAGCAGACAGCAACGCAACAGATCTCCCGTGTTGCGCGGCCCCGGCTCTATGAGCAGCTCGTTGAGCAGATCATGGACTACATCGAGGCTGCACAGCTGGCTCCCGGGGATACGCTGCCCGCTGAGCGAGAGCTTGCCGAACGGCTTGGCGTTTCGCGCGCCACGCTGGCCCAGGCCCTGGTGGCGCTGGAGGTGCTCGGCGTGATTGATGTCCAGCACGGTACCGGAGCCGTGCTGGTGTACCGTCCCAATGTCCCGTCCGTGATCAAGGGTCTCCGCGAGCACCGCAGCCGCTTGCCCGAGATCGTGGAGGCACGGAGCACCCTCGAGGTGAAGCTTGCCGAGCTCGCGGCCGCCAGGCGCAGCGCCGGCGACATGAAAGCCATTGACGCGGCGCTTGAGGCCATGGCTGACGAGGTCGCGTCGGGAGCCAAGGGCGCGCGCGGTGACGAATTGTTCCACCAGGCCGTGACCGCTGCCGCTCATTCTGCCGTGCTGGCCCAGCTGATGACCTTCATCGCCGGGATGGTCCTGGAAACCCGGCTCGAATCCCTGGGTCAGCCGGGCCGTCCTGAGCAATCCCTGGCGTCCCACCGCAAGATCGCCGACGCCATCAGGGCCCAGGACTCCGAGGCTGCCTCCGCGGCAATGCTGGAGCACATCGAGATGGTCTCCGATGTAGCCCTCCTCAAAAACGGCTGACGCCTTGCCGGGCCGCAGCACTTTGCCGCAGCGGCGGCTTTCGTTACCCCGCGCTTCGGGCCATGACTTCGCATGTCCTACGGCGTCCGTGCGTTTCATGACCGATTGAACAGAGCGCACGCGGGTGGTTGGTTTGGATAACCGGCCTCGAAAGGAACGAACATGACGGAACATTTTGATCTCGCCCCCCAGCGTTTGCGCCACGTCCTAGGCCACTTTGCCTCCGGGCTGACTGTGATCACAGCCGCCACTGACGACGGTCCAGCCGGCTTCACCTGCCAGTCCTTCTCTTCACTGTCCCTCGACCCGGCCCTTGTCACATTCAGTCCCGCCCGCAGTTCAAGGACATGGCCACAGTTGCGCAAGGCGGCCCGCTTCACTGTCAATATCCTGCCCGCCGAGCACCAGCACTTGGCTGCCCGGTTCGCCCGTTCCGGTACCGACAAGTTTGCCGGCGTGGCCCACTCCGCGTCGCCGCTGGGCAACCCGGTGCTGGACAGGGCCCTCGCCTGGGTGGACTGCGAGCTCCAGGATGAATACGACGGCGGCGACCACACCATCGTGGTCGGTGCTGTCCGGGCCCTTGGTGCACGCGACGGCGCGGAGCCCCTGCTCTTCTTCAAGGGCAGCTACATGGGAGGAGCAGATGTCCGGCCCAGCCTGCTGGAGCGTGTCGCATGACGTAGGCAAAGCCGCTTTTACGCAGTACGTGGCTTTGGCAGCGTGATGGTTCGGGTTAGCGCCCTGCTCATCGAGCCATCAGACTGTCCTCATGATGTGGACGCGTGCGAAGGACTGGCTGATCGGTGCCACGGGGATGGTCCTTGTTTTGGGGGTAACATTTGCGATCCTCTGGTGGACGGTGAGCGATCCGGCCGGTGGGGGAGAGCCAGGGGCTGCTGCGCCTTCTCCGTCGACGGGTGCCGGGAGCCCGCCGGGAGCAGAGCCTCCCGCCGGCCTGGGCGGGGATCAGGTGTGGCTCGCTGACCTGGCGCTGGATGCGGGGACGGTGGTGGCCGCGGGCTCGACGCTCCGCGACGTCCGTGCCGTCGGGCAGGACGTGGTCACTGGGCCCGGGGGGCTGGTGGCTGCCCGGCTTGCAGTGGACGCGACCGTCCCGTTCGACGTCGTCGCCGGCGAGCTCGGTAACGGGACGGTGGTCCGCGCCGCCGACGGCGGCCAGGCCACGGTGGTCCGCACCGTTGAGGCTCTGGGCCGCGAACTGAGCGTCATCGCGACAGGCACGGTCGAGGTCCAATCCGGCAGGCTGGTTGTTGAGCCACGCTCGATCGACTTTGGTGGTCCGGACTTCCTCTCCGACGCCACTGCTGCCGTCGTTCGCAGGTTCGTGACGATTGAGCACGACATCAAGGGCCTGCCCGAGGGCCTCGTGCTTCAGGACGTCACCGTCCAAGGCGACGGCTTCCGTGCCAACCTCCGGGGCGAGGACGTCAAGCTCGCGCCAGGTCGGTGATCACTCAGTACTTCCTCAGGTTCGGTGGTTCCTGCCCGTGCCACCTTTCACGGAGCAGGGCCGTGCACGCGCCGAGCAGCCGGTTCAGTTCTGCCGTGCTGTGGGAGAGCGAGCGCAGCACCAGTCCCGTGGTTCCGGCCAGAGTGCGGGTCAGCGAGATGCCGGTGTGTGCCTCGTGGTTCGCCGTGAGGGCGTGAAGTTCGTCCGCCAGCGCCTGGTTCACACGTGCATCCACCACCACCAGCGAGCCCAAATGACTGAACCCCTCCATATACCCCATGCCGGTGACGTCGCCGGCGGGCGGCCGGATCAGCAGGTTATCGAGGGCCAGCAGCCGGCCGCCGTCGTCGGTTTCCACCACGATTTCATTCCGGAGCCGCAGCTCCTCGTACCGGAACGACGCGCCGTCCGGCGACCAGCCAGGAGTGATGACCTCGGCCATGACCAGGCTCGACGACGGCCGCACCGTGACGTAGGTGTTCTGCCGGTAGGTGGCCTCGCGGTAGGCGATCAGCTGGTCCGGCGCCAGCTCCAGCCGCGCCCCTTCCCCAAGCCGCAGGCTCATCCGCTGCTCAGCAAAAGACCCAGGAGTCCGGTAAATCTTCGTCGCAGACTGTGTAGTCAGCAACAAATCAGCCCCGTCCCCCACCTCAACATCAATGAGGAACAAATCAGCCCCAAGATAAGCCCCGCCAGGATTAACGAGCACATAACAAACCTGCCCGGAGTCATCCAGATAATGCGGCCGCAAAACCCGGAGCGCTCCCTCGTGAAATTGCCGGGAAGCTATAGATCTTCCGCGGCGTCGGGTGATGACGAGCTCCAGCACTCCGCGAGGCGGCTCAACCGCTGAGGCGGTGGGGCCGGATATTAGGGGCCGCGGCGTGGTGGCACTCGTGGGGGGCCCACTGCCGCGAGGGCCCCGACTCGAGCTTGCGAGAGTTGGGAGCGGCTGGGGACGGGCACGGCCCCTAATATCCGGTGAAGCCGCCGGAGGAACGGCCGCCGACGTGCTCATGGCGCGAGGTCGAGCATCAGGACATCGCGCCGCATCCATTGGATGACGGCGTCGAGCCCTTCGTCGGTCTTGAGATTCGTGAAGCAGAACGGTTTCGTGCCCCTGAACTCTTTGGAGTCCCGTTCCATGACGGAGAGGTCGGCGCCGACGTGGGGTGCGAGGTCGGTCTTGTTGATGATGAAGAGGTCGGACTTGATCATGCCCTGGCCGGCTTTGCGGGGGATCTTTTCGCCCTGGGCCACGTCGATGATGTAGATGGAGAAATCGACGAGCTCGGGGCTGAAGGTGGCGGAGAGGTTGTCGCCGCCGGACTCCACGAAGATCACCTGCAGGTCGGGGTGCCGGGCTTTGAGTTCCTCGATGGCGGCCGTGTTCATGGAGGTGTCTTCGCGGATGGCGGTGTGCGGGCAGCCGCCGGTTTCGACGCCGATGATCCGGTCCTCGGGGAGGATGCCGTTGGCGGCGAGGATTTTGGCGTCCTCGATGGTGTAGATGTCGTTGGTGATGGCGGCCATGGAGATGTCCTGGCTCATGTGGCGCGTGAGCCGCTCGACGAGCTGGGTTTTGCCGGCGCCTACCGGGCCGCCGATGCCGATCTTGATGGGTTCAGTCATGTTGTCCTCCTGCTAGCTCATGAACATCCGGGCGCGCTGACGCTCGTGCCGCATCTGCGAAATTTCCAGTCCGGGGCTGACGGCCCCGAAGTCGTCCGGCGTCAGGCGCCCGATCCGCCCGACGGCGGCAGCGACGTCGTCGGCCGCTGTCCGCAGCAGCCGCTGCCCGGCGTTCTGCCCCAGCGGGATGGCACGGACCGCATTCTGCGTCAGCGACGTGACAGTGGCGAAAAGGTACGCAGCCAGCGCTTCATTCGGCGGCACGCCCAGGGAACGGGCGACGACGGCGAACGCCAGCGGCTGGTGCCCGGCGGCACGGCCACTGGTCACCAGGTCCCGGTACAGTCCCAGCTGCTCTGACGGAAAAACCTCAGTCCCGATCTCCAGCAGCCGCCCGCCCATCTTCACACTCGCCTCCCGCACCTCCCGAGGCAACAAAGAAGCAGACAAGTGCTCATCCAGCTCCCCAACATCCCACCCCTCATAAAGGAACCGGATCGCCAGCCCATCAGAGTAGGAAAGCTGCGGCCCGATGAACGCCCCGAGCCACACGCCAAAAGACCCCTCATCAAAAATGACCCCGGCGTCGACGTACGTCTCGAATCCAAAGGAGTGAGCAAAAGCCCCGGTAGGTAGCGCTGAGTCACAAAGTTGCTGCAGCGCAAGCTGGTAGCTGGGCACATCGGTGGAGGCGGGTGAAGGGGGCTGCGGTGTGGTGGCACTCGTGGGGGGCCCACTGCCGCGAGGGCCCCGACTCGAGCTTGCGAGAGTTGGGAGCGGCTGGGGACGGGCACGGGCCCTATCTCCCGCCGAAGCCTCAGAGGCAGTCGAACGCGCCGCGTCAGGGGCGAGGTCAGTGGCTGTGTTCAGCATGGCGGAAGGGCACAGGCATGACGCGTTCCTGGCGGGTATAGTGCACTCCAACGTGGCGAAGATAGTCCTCGACGGTGTGGTCGTAGGCGCACACCATGACGTCGGCCTCATACTCAGAGGCAGCGTCGAAGAACTGGGCCTGCAGGTGCCGGTTGCCGAGCGAGTGTGCCACGACGCCCATTTCGTACACGGAACGCGGCGCCACCACGAGGACGTCGGTGGGCAGCACGGACACGACGATCATGTTGGTCCCCTCGACGTGCAGGATGTCGCCGTCGCGGAGGTCGCCGGAGCCGGAGGGGAGGCGGATCCCGATCTCTTTGCCGTGGTCGGTGATGACCCGCTGGATGCGTTTGACCAGCTGGGCGCTGGGCAGCACCACTTTCTCGCGGTGCAGACCGGTGTAGGTGGCCAGGTCCGATGCGGGCAGCTCGTGCAGGTTGCCAAGGACTTTTTCGATGATCACGTCAGGCTCCGGGTGGTCGGGACGGTTAGAAGAGGAAGTAGCGCTGGGCCATGGGCAGGACGTCGGAGGGCTCGCAGGTGACGTCCTCGCCGTCGACCGTCACCTGGTAGGTTTCCGGGTCCACCTGGATGTCCGGGGTGGCGCCGTTGTATTTGAGGTCCGCCTTGGTGAGCGTCCGGATGCCGGAGACGGGCCGGATGACCTTCCCGAGGCCTAGCTCCTGGGGGACACCTGCGTGGATTGCTGCCTGGGACAGGAAGGTGATGGAGGACTGCTGCACCGCCTTGCCGAAAGTTGCGAACATGGGCCGCATGGTGCGCGGCTGCGGGGTGGGGATGGAGGCGTTGGCGTCACCCATCAGTGCATAGGCGATCTGGCCGCCCTTGAGCACCAGCTCGGGTTTGACGCCGAAGAAGGCGGGATCCCAGAGCACCAGATCGGCGAATTTTCCTTCCTCGACGGATCCGATGGAGTCCGCCATGCCCTGCGCGATGGCGGGGTTGATGGTGTATTTCGCCACGTACCGCTTGAGCCGGAAATTGTCACTCTGTGAACCCAAACCGTCGGCAGAACCGTGAGTGCCGCCGTCGGGATCTTCCAGGACGCCGCGCTGTTTCTTCATCTTGTCCGCCACCTGCCAGGTGCGGGTGATCACCTCGCCCACGCGGCCCATGGCCTGGGAGTCGGAGGAGGTGATGGAGAAGATGCCCATGTCCTGCAGGACGTCCTCGGCGGCGATGGTCTCGGCGCGGATTCGGGAATCGGCGAACGCCACGTCTTCCGGGATGTCCGGGTTGAGGTGGTGGCAGACCATCAGCATGTCAAGGTGCTCTTCGATGGTGTTCCGCGTGTACGGCAGGGTGGGGTTCGTCGACGCCGGCAGGACGTTGGGCAGCCCGGCGATCCTGATGATGTCCGGCGCGTGCCCGCCGCCGGCGCCCTCGGTGTGGAACGTGTGGATGACCCGGCCGTCGATGGCACGGATGGTGTCCTCCACGAAGCCGCATTCATTGAGGGTGTCGGTGTGGATGGCAACCTGGACGTCGAACTCGTCGGCCACCTTCAGCGAGGTGTCGATGGAGGATGTGGTGGATCCCCAGTCCTCGTGGACCTTGAGCCCGATTGCGCCGGCGCGGATCTGCTCGGCGAGGGGCTCGACGGCGGAGGCATGGCCCTTGCCCAGCAGGCCGATGTTGATGGGGAGCCCCTCGGCGGCCTGCAGCATGCGCTGGATGTGCCATTTGCCGGGGGTGACGGTGGTGGCTTTGGTGCCTTCCGCCGGGCCGGTCCCGCCGCCCACCATGGTGGTCACACCGCTGGTCAGTGCGGTGGGTACCTGGTCCGGGGATATGAAGTGGATGTGGCTGTCCACACCGCCGGCGGTGAGGATTTTCCGCTCGCCCGCGATGATTTCGGTGCTGGCGCCGATGACGATGTCGACGCCGTCGGTGATCTGCGGATTGCCGGCCTTGCCGATCCTGAAAATGTGGCCGTCCCTGATCGCCACGTCGGCTTTGTAGATGCCCGTGTAGTCGAGGATGACGGCGTTGGTGATGACGGTGTCCGGGACGTCGTCCTCACGCGTTGCTTGGCCGTTCTGGCCCATGCCGTCGCGGATCACCTTCCCGCCGCCGAAGACGACTTCCTCACCGTAGACGGTGAGGTCCTTCTCGATCTCGAGGAACAGTTCGGTGTCCGCCAAACGGATGGCGTCGCCCGTCGTCGGGCCATAGAGGTCGGCATACTGCCTGCGTGGAAGATCGAAGCTCACTTGCCACCTTCCTTGCCTGCATCGAGGGGGCCGTTAACGGCGTTGCTGAGGCCGTAGACTTCCCGGCGGCCGGCCAGCTCAATAAGCCGTACGGTCTTGCTGTCACCTGGCTCGAACCTCGCCGCCGTGCCGGCGGGGATGTCCAGCCTGCGGGCATGGGCAGCCTGGCGGTCGAATGTGAGCGCACTGTTCGCCTCGGCGAAGTGGAAGTGCGAACCCACCTGCACTGGGCGGTCGCCGGTATTGGTGACGACGACGTCGATCGCCTGGCGCCCGGCGTTCAGCGTCACGGGCCCGGGCCTGAGGATGTATTCGCCTGGAATCATGGCCTGCCCTATCGGATCGGATCGTGGACGGTGACCAGCTTGGTGCCGTCGGGGAAGGTGGCCTCTATCTGGACGTCATGGATCATCTCCGGGACGCCTTCCATCACGTCGTCCCGCCTGAGTACGGTGGTGCCGTAACTCATCAGATCCGCCACGGTCCGGCCATCCCGCGCCCCCTCGATGAGTTCGTAGCTGATGATGGCCACGGCCTCGGGAAAGTTCAGCTTAAGCCCGCGCGCCTGACGGCGCCGGGCAAGGTCGGCCGCCACCACAATCATGAGCTTTTCCTGCTCTCGGGGCATCAGATGCACTGGGTTCCCTTCCATCGCGTCGCCGGAGTGTAACCAGAGTAAGCCGCCCACGTTTCCGGGGCATTTCAGGATAACCGCCTCCATACCGCCGGATCTCGCTTACGATATAGGGCGGGCCGTTGTTACCCCCGACTCCTGCCAGGAGACGGACGGCCGAATGTCTTGGTGTGCGCCAATCCCGGTATTGACTTCTTGGTCCGGCAGGCGGCGCAGGCCCTGGATCAAGTAAGGACCACGAATGTGGGCATGATGCGGCGCGGCGATCTCCTAAGCGGGCGGTACAGGATTGAAGAGCTGATCGGCTCGGGTGCTCAATCGACCGTCTACCGTGCCATTGACGAGCTGCTCCAGAGGGACGTGGCGCTGAAACTGTTCCGCCGTAACCGCGCCGACGTCGAGCAGATCCGCCGGCAGGACGCCGAGGTCCGCATCCTGGCGGGGATGAGCCATCCTGCGCTGGTGACGCTGTTCGACGCCGGAGCGGACCTGAGCGATCCCGATGACCCGCACAGCTACCTGGTGATGGAGCTGGTCCGGGGTCCAGACCTGCGCGCGCGGGGCAGTCTTGGATCGATGTCGGCGGCCCACGTCGCGCATATCGGGCATGACCTTGCCGACGGCCTTGCCTACATCCACCATCACGGAATCGTTCATCGGGACGTCAAGCCCGCGAACGTCCTGCTCGTTGATGACGGGAGCGGGGAGAGCAGGCCACGCGCCAAGCTCAGCGACTTCGGCGTCGCGACGCTGCTGGATGAAGGCCTCGACACGTTCAAGAGCGGTTCGTCAGGGACGCCACACTATCTGAGCCCGGAACAGGCCGCGGGTGAGCCATCCGGGAAGCCCGGCGACGTTTACTCGCTGGGGCTGGTGCTCCTGGAAGCCTTGACCGGACGCGTCGCCTATCCGGGTGCTCCCATCCAGTCGGCTCTGGCACGGCTGCTGCGCGATCCGCACATTCCGGAGGAAGTCGCACCCAGATGGGCAAACCTGCTCACCTTTATGCTCGCCCGGGATCCGGCTGCACGCCCTGACGCCAAGGACGTGTCCCTGTCCCTCCGGCAGGAGATCGCAACCGGAGCCGCCAGGCACCGCGACGGCTCCCAGGAAACGGTGGACGCTGAAGAAGCCAGAATGCGGGCCGTGCACCGGTACCGGATCCTCGATACCCTCCCTGACGGGACCTTTGACCGGGTTGTGGCTGTCGCGGCCCGGATGTTCGCTGTCCCGGTGGCCATCGTGAGCATTGTTGACAACGACCGTATCTGGTTCAAGGCCCGGTACGGCACCGATGTTGAACAGATCGGCAGGGATCCGGGGCTGTGCGCCTCGGCGATCCTTCAGGACGATGCCTGGATTGTGGAGAGCGCCGCCACCGATCCGCGCACTCTGGCCAACCCGTTGGTTGCCGGCGAGGCGGGGATGCAGTTTTATGCGGGCGTGCCGTTGCGCACGCCCGACGGGTACAACCTCGGAACCCTGTGCGTGCTGGACACCCGGCCGAGGCATTTCAGCGAGGACGACACCAGTACTCTGGAGAACCTCGCAGCGATCGTGATGAATGACCTTGAACTAAGGCTCCAAACGAGGCGGAGCCTCGCGTAGTCAGCCGGGCCCGGAAATGCCCGGCCTCAGCTGATCCGGCGACGGTACGTGGCGATCGCGAAGGCATAGGCCAGGACGAGGAGGCCTACGAGCCAGGCGAGGGCGGTCCAGATGTCACTGCCTACAGGTTCCTGGGCGAGCAGGGCGCGGAGGGTGTTCACGATGGAGGTCACAGGCTGGTTCTCGGCGAACCATGCAACCGGGGCGGGCATCGTGGCAGTGGGCACGAACGCCGAACTGATGAACGGCAGGAAGATCAGCGGGTAGCTGAATGCGCTCGCACCGTCGACCGTCTTCGCGGACAGTCCGGCGATGACGGCGATCCAGGTCATTGACAGGGTGAAGAGGATCAGGATGCCGGCGACGGCGAGCCAGGCGGCCACCGATGCTCCGGTGCGGAAGCCCATGATCAGTGCAACGCCGATGACGATTCCCACCGAAGCCATGTTGGCGGCCAGCGAGGTGAGCACGTGGCCCCAGAGCACGCTGGACCTGGCGATGGGCATCGACTGGAAGCGTTCGAAGATGCCGCCCTGCATGTCGAGGAACAGCCGGTACGCGGTGTAGGCGACACCGGAGGCGATCGTGATGAGCAGGATGCCGGGGAGCAGGTAATTGACGTACGACTCGTCGGATCCGGTGGTGATTGCGCCGCCGAACACGTAGACGAACAGCAGCATCATGGCGATGGGCGTGACCGCGGTGGTCATGATCGTGTCCGGGCTGCGGAGGATGTGGCGCAGCGAGCGGGCGGTCAGGACACCGGTGTCCCCGAGGACATGGGTGGTCATCGTGGTTCCTTTCGTACCGGGACGGCACCTTGGGTGCAGCCGTCATTGACGAGGGCGAGGAAGACATCCTCGAGGGAGGGCTGCTTCTCGACATATTCGACTTCAGCCGGCGGGAGGAGCTGCTTGAGCTCGGCAAGGGTGCCATCCTGGATAATCGTGCCGTTGTGCAGGATCGCGATGCGGTCGGCGAGCTGTTCGGCCTCCTCAAGCTGCTGAGTGGTGAGCAGCACCGTCGTGCCCTGGCCGGCAAGCTGCCTGACGGTCTGCCACACCTCGAGCCGCGCCTGGGGATCGAGGCCCGTCGTCGGTTCGTCAAGGAAGATGATCGGCGGGTTCCCTATCAGGCTCATCGCGATGTCAAGCCGGCGCCGCATGCCGCCAGAGTAGGTCGACGCCTTGCGGTTCTGCGCTTCGGTGAGCGTGAAGCGGGCGAGCAGGTCGTCGGCGATCGCGCCCGGGTCCTTCAGATGACGTAGTTTGGCGACCAGCACAAGGTTCTCCCGGCCGGTCAGGACCTCGTCGACGGCGGCGAACTGGCCCGTCAGGCTGATCGACTCGCGCACCTCGCCCGGGTTCTGTGCGACGTCGAATCCGTGGACGGTGGCAGTGCCGCCGTCGGCCTTCAGCAGTGTGGACAGGATCCGCACCAGCGTGGTCTTCCCGGCGCCGTTCGAGCCGAGAAGTGCGAAGATGCTCCCTGCCCTCACCTCGAAGTTGACGCCCCGCAGCACGTGCAGGTCCTTGAAGGATTTCTCGATGCCCTGCACCCGGATTGCCGGTTCCAAGGGCTGTTCTGTGGTCATTCCTGGTACTCCGTTCGGTGCCTGTTCAGGCGTCGTCGGCGGCCTGATCGATGGCGTCGGTCAGGCGCTTGCGCTCCTTGTTGATCCACTGGCCGTCCGAGTAGTTCCGGATAAAGGTGTCTGCGAACTCCACCGGGTCGTCCCCGACGATGTCGCGGATGGGGGTGCCGTCCACGGCGGCCCGCTCGATCAGGTCTGCAAGGTCCTCCAGCATCTGCATCAGGACATCGCCCTTGACGATCGACCCGGCGTACATGAAGTAGCGCTCGAGTCCGTCGATCGCCGTTCGGTAGGCCGGGGGAAGCTGTTCCTTGCGGGCCTTGTACCGGCGCCAGCGTTTCTTGTCTTCGAATGAGCCGGTGATCTGCTCGATCCATTTTGCGGCCATAATCATGCTCCTTTGTCCTGCGGACGTTCGATGTGGTTCCGGAGCTGTTCGATCCGATTCTCGAGGAAGCTCCAGGACCGCCAGAATTCTTCGAGGTATTCGCCGCCCAAAGCGTTCAGCGTATAGACCTTCCGCGGCGGCCCCTTCTCGGACGGGATCTTTGCCACGTCCACGAGGCCACGCTGCTCGATCCTGACCAGCAGCGCGTAGACGGTGCCCTCGACGATGTCGGCGAAGCCCTGATCACGCAGGCGCGCCGTGATCTCATAGCCGTACGCCGGCTGCACGGCCAGGATGGCGAGGACGATGCCCTCCAGCGTGCCCTTGAGCATTTCGGTCATCTGCTTGCCCATGGATTGCACCTCCGACTACCTAGCGTTGCTGACTACCACTACATAGTATCGCTGAATAGCGGGATTGCAAGGGCTTCCCAAGGGCCCGGCGCATGGGAACGCAGCGCCCTTGGCTGGGACCTACGGGCGCTTCGTACCGTCAGTTCCTGGCTTGCCGGCGAGCCACTCCTGTACCATCCTGAGGACCTCGTCCGGATCCGCGCTGGCCACAGTGTTGTGCCCGCTGCCGGGAGTCTGCCCATAGGTTATCCGCGCGCGGAAGCCGTGAGGGTGACCAGGCTCGTGCCATCTGCTGATGATCATCGTCTCCACTGCCGGGACCCCGGGGTCATCGGCTTCTTCAGCGGAGTCCGGCCTCTGCCCGGCTCAAAGACCTTCGAAGAGATCGGTAAGCAGCGCAGTTCCGGCAGGCCGGCCCGGCCACGCCATGACTGACGATTCCCGGGATACGATCCTGGCCCAACGGCGCTCATCCACGCCCGGGTCGATCAGGACATCCCGCTGCGACCGGTGCTCCAGCAGGCCTGCAACGATCCGGGACGCCACCGCGCTCGTGTCCACCTCGATGTCGATCCGCTCATCGGGAACGGGGCGCAGGTGGTATTCGCGGGTCGGGTCCCAGGGTGTCAGTCCCAGGCGCTGCCGGCTGATGTTCCAGCGGTCAAAGGTGGAGGCGCGCATGGCACCGTGCACCAGTCGCCGGAAGCCCGGGCCAGGTGTCTTCCGGGCCCGGGCAAAGGCCTCGTCCGTGGCCCTGCCCACTGCGATATGGTCCCGGTGACCGGTAATTCCGTCGGGTCCGAATGTGGCCACCACCTGCGGGCGTTCCTGAAGCAGGATCTCCAGGATCCTGCCCACCAGTTCCTCGAAGTCGACTTCCGGGACCCTCCCGTCGGCGTAGTCCAGCCATTCGTGCCGGTCGGGGATTCTGCCGTGGGCTTGCCACGCGTTGGCGCTCTCCTGGCGCCGCCAGGCACCCAACTCTGCGGGCGTCGTCGGGACACCCTTGCTGATTTGTCCGGCTCCGCCGTCGGTTGCAAGCACCAGGCAGAACCTGAACCCAGGGTCGTTCTCGTGCAGGGCGATTGAGCCCGCGCACCCGTAGGCATCATCATCGGGGTGGGCAACCACTACGGCCAGGGAATGGGGCTCATTCACAAAACAGACGCTAAACCCTCAGGCAGCAGAATCTCAATGCCACGGTTTGGCACCCTGTTGCTTGGACGTCAGGTGGAGTAGGTTGCTCGGATGGAGCAGACTTATCAGGTCATCGTGGTCGGGGCCGGGTTTGCCGGCCTGACAGTTGCCAGGAAGCTTGGCCGCAAGGGCATCAATGTGTTGCTGATCGACGCCAACAACTATCACCAGTTCCAGCCCCTCCTTTACCAGGTGGCGACGTCGCAGATCGGGGTGTCGGCCATTGCCAGGCCGATCCGTTCTGTTTTCCGACGCATCAGATCGGTCAGGGTGCTCACTGCGGAAGTGGCAACGGTGGACGCAGCCAACCGCACGGTCACTACCGTTGCGGGCGACACGTTCCAGGCTCAGGTCCTCGTCATTGCGGCCGGCGCCGTGCCCAACTATTTCAATACCCCGGGCGCTGAAGAGATCGCCTTCCCGTTGTACTCAGTTACCGATGCCACCAGGCTCGGAGGCAGGCTGACACAGCTTCTGGACGAAGCGGACCGGGAATCCGGTGGTTCCGTGGACGTGGTGGTCATCGGCGGCGGCCCGACAGGCGTGGAGACGGCCGGTGCCATGGCGGAAAACGTGAAGTACGTGGTCTCCAAGTACTTTTCGCCGGAGCTCGCCGCCCGTTGCCGTGTACATCTGGTGGACATGATCCCGACCGTAATGAATGCGTTTTCGGCCAAGTCGCAGGACTACACCAGGCGACGCCTCGAGAAGATCGGCGTCCAGCTGCACCTGGGGGTCGGCGTCACGGAGGTCCGGGCCGACGGCGTGACGCTGGCCGACGGGGCGTTTATTCCAGGCCGGGTGGTGGTTTGGGCGGGCGGCTTGAAGGCCGGCAAGATCATCACGGACTCCGGCATCCCGCAGGGCAAAGGCGGGCGGGTCGACGTGCACCCGGACCTGACTGCACCGGATTTCGACGGTGTGTACGTCCTGGGCGACGCGGCCAACATCACCGATTCGACGGGGGCCAAACTGCCGCAGCTGGGCTCAGTGGCACAGCAGGCCGGGAAGTGGGCGGCGAAAAACATCCTTGCCGATCTCACCGGCGGCACACGACAGCCATTCAAGTACTTGGACAAGGGGTACATGGGGATGATCGGCCGGGGCGCTGCGGTGGCCGAGATCGGGCGCAAGCGCGTCCAGCTGCAGGGGCCGCTGGCGTTCGTGGCGTGGCTGCTGGTGCACCTCGCCTTGCTGTCCGGCTTCCAGCAGAAGGTCCGCGCACTGTTTTCCTGGCTCAACGGCTACATCACCCACAGCCCCGCCCAGGTGGTGGTGGGCCGGCCGGAGTGAAGGCCTCACGCGGATCGATTACCGGCGCAGCTGCCGGTCAGCTGCCCCGGTACGTTGAGTAGGCGAACGGGCTGAGCAGCAATGGCACGTGGTAGTGCTCGGCGCCCGTCACCGAGAAGACCAGGTCCACTTCCGGGAAGAATGTGGGGGTCCCGAGGCTTTCGTAGTAGGGGCCGGTGCCGAAGTTGAGGCGGTAGGTTCCCGGCTCCAGCCGCTCGGGACCGAGATCTTTCGCCCGCCCATCGGAGTCTGTGGTGCCGCTGCCCACGGGAGTCCACGTCCCGCCCTCGCGCCGGTGGAGTCCGACGGCGACGCCCGCGGCAGGGCGCCCGGAGCCGGTGTCCAGAATGTGTGTGGTGACCTGTGAGGTGCTCATGGGCTGATGGCTCCTTGAAGGCGCAGCAGCGCGATTTCCCGCAACTGCTGGGCGATGATGGGTTCTTCCTGCTCCGGGGTATGCGCCAGCCTTTCCCGGAGGACGGTGAGGATTTCTTCGCCAGTGCGCCCCGCGGCGCGGATCAGGAACACCCGGCCGAACTTGTCCTCATAAGCGCGGTTCCCCTCAGCCAGGGCCGCTGCCAGGGTTGCGTCCGCCGGGCCCAGCCCAGCCTGCTCGGAACGGGACATGGCTGCCTCGGCGGTGCGCGCCGTCGGGCTCTCCCCGATACGCGGGTGGTGGGCCAGGGCGGCCTCAACCTCCTCCGCTGTGAACGGATCGGCGGCGTGCCTGGCGAAGTCCAGCAGGTGCTCCTCGGAGGCGAACGGGCGGGCTCCGGCGATCTCATCCACCCAGCGCCGGACATCGACGCACGGGCGCAGGGTGGCCTCGGCCTGCGCCGCGGATGCAGCGTTGAAGGCCGCCAGTTTTACGTTTCGGCGAAGCAGTTTCCCGGTGGGGGTACGGCCGTCCGCTACGCTCCCGCGGAGGTAGGTGCGCCGGACCACGCCGGTGAGGGCCTTGCCGTCATACGGGGTGATGGGGTTCTTGTGCTGGAGCTTGGCCACGTCCACCACGAACGCCTCGTCCGGGGCGAACACGGCGAAGTCCGCGTCGAAACCGGGGGCGAGCCGGCCCTTGTTGGACACGCGGGCGAGGGCTGCGGGCTTTTCCGCCATCCAAGCGACCACCTGTTCCAGCGGAATGCCACGCTGCCGCGCTTCCGTCCAGATCAGGGACAGGCCAAGCTGGAGTGAGGACACCCCGCCCCAGGCCACGGCAAAGTCACCGTTTTCCAGGTCCTTGAGGTCCAGCGTGCTGGGGGAGTGGTCCGAGACGATGCAGTCGATGGTGCCGTCCTGCAGGCCCTGCCAGAGCAGTTCGCGGTTTGCGGCTTCGCGGATGGGCGGGCAGCACTTGAAGGCGGTGGCGCCGTCCGGGATTTCCTCGGCCGTCAGGGTCAGGTAGTGCGGGCACGTCTCAACGGTGAGCTTCACGCCGTCGCGCTTTGCCGCGGCAATCATGGGCAGCGCGTCCGACGACGAGAGGTGCACGATGTGCGCACGCGCGCCGGTGCGACGGGCCCGCTCTATGACCTCGGCGATGGCGGTGTTCTCGGCACCGCGGGGGCGGGAGGCCAGGAACGTGGCGTAGCTGACGCCGCCGGGGTGGGGTGCGCTCTCTATCTCGTGCGGATCCTCCGCGTGGACCAGCATCAGGGAGTCGAGGGACCCGAGTTCGGCCATGTCCTCTTCCAGTTCCTCCGCGCCCAGGTCCGGAAACTCGTCGACGCCTGAATGCAGCAGGAAGCATTTGAAACCGAACACGCCCTCGTCATGCAGCGGGCGGAGGTCCTTCGTGTTCCCCGGGACCGCGCCGCCCCAGAAGCCCACGTCCACAAACACCTGGTCCTCGGCCACCTCGCGTTTGAGCTTGAGGCCTTCCACGGTGGTGGTGGGCGGAATGGAATTCAGCGGCATGTCGATGATGGTGGTCACGCCGCCGGCGGCAGCTGCCCGGGTGGCGGAAGCGAACCCTTCCCACTCGGTGCGGCCGGGCTCATTGACGTGGACGTGGGTGTCCACCAGGCCCGGGATCAGGATCTCGTCACCGGTGAGTTCAACTACGTCGGTGCCGATGAGGCCGGCGCCGAGCGGCTCGATCGCGGCGATCTTCCCGCCGCGCACGCCCACTTCCCGGGGCGAGATGACGGCGCCGGTGAGGATCCGCCGGCCCCGGATGACCAGATCGAACGTTTCTGCAGGCATTTCAGGACTGCCGGGTGAGGCGGATCTGGCGGTTGACGTCCTTGTACAGGAGGTACCGGAACGGGCCGGGGCCGCCGGCGTAGCAGGCCTGCGGGCAGAAGGCGCGGAGCCACATGAAATCGCCGGCCTCCACTTCCACCCAGTCATCGTTCAGGCGGTAGACAGCCTTGCCTTCGAGGGCGAACAGGCCATGTTCCATCACGTGGGTTTCGGCGAACGGGATGGTGCCGCCGGGCTGGAACGTGACGATGTTGACGTGCATGTCGTGGGCGAGGTCGTCCGGGTCCACGAACCGGGTGGTGGCCCAGGCGCCGTTGGTGCCGGGCATGGGACGCGGCTCCACGTCCTGGTCGCGGGTCACGAAGGACTTCGCGGTGAAGCCTTCCAGCGGTTCGTAGGCTTTGCGGATCCATTGGAAGGAGGCTGCTTCCCCGTCGCCAGGCGCGGGATTCCGGACCTTCCAGTCGGCGCCTGCGGCGAGGTAGGCGTAGGCGCCGGCCTGGAGCCGGTGGATTTCGCCGTCGAGCGTCAGGGTCAGTTCGCCTTTGGTCAGGAAGATGACACCTTCGACGCCGGCCTCGGCCTCGGGCTTCTCGCTGCCGCCGCCGGGGGCCACTTCCACGATGAGCTGGCTGAAGGTGGTGGCGAAGCCGGCGATGGGCCGGGCGATGATCCAGGACCGGGTCTTCTCCCAGCCCGGCAGGTTGGAGGTGACGATGTCGCGCAGCACGCCCTTGGGGATGACCGTGTAAGCCTCCTTGACCACGGCGCGGTCGGTCAGGAGCTGGGTCTGCGGCGGCAGGCCGCCCTCGGGGGAAAAGTACGTGCTCATGGCTGTGCTCCTTGGGCGGTGGCAGAGTGTGAGGGCTCTGGGGAACGGGCGAGCCGGGGGTGCGCCAGGCCCGTCAGCTGCGGGATCCCGACGCCGGCCAGCGCCGCGACCTCCTCGGCACCGACGGCGCCGCACTGGACTCCGCGCAGGACGAAGGCTGCCAGCGCACGGGCGGTGGCTGGCTCGTCCATCACGTCGCCTTCGGTCCGTCCGACATAGTTGTGCAACCGCGCGGCGGCGGCGGGAAGCCCCTGGCGGTAGAACGCGTAGGTGGCGGCGAACCTACTGGGCAGCTGGGCCGGGTGCAGGTCCCAGCCCTGACAGTAGCCCCGCTCCAGGGATCGCCGGACCAGCCGGCCATGCAGTTGCCAGGCGCTCTCCACGTTGCCGCCCACGGGCATGATGTTGGTGGAGCCGTCCGAAAGCCGGATGCCCGTCCCGGCCACGGCCAGTTGCATGACCTCCTTGGCGAAGTCGGCCACGGGGTGCTCCATGGACTGGTACTCCGCAGAGATCTGCAGGGACGCGGAGTAGTCATAGGTCCCGTAATGCAGGCCGCTGATCCGGCCGGGGACCGCATGGGGCAGGTGGGCCACGGGGGAGGTTCCGTCGGGGCCCAGGATCAGCTGCGGCGTTTCCACCTGGACCTCGAACCGCAACCGCCCCGCCGGCAGCCCGTGGACCTCCTCCAGCCTGGACACCGCGTAGGCCATGGCCTGCACCTGCGCCACGGTGGTGACCTTGGGCAGGGTCAGGATCAGTCCGGCCGGGAGGCCGCCGGCCGAGACCAGCCCGGAGACGAAAAGGTCCAGGGTGCGCAGGCCGCGGGCCCGGGTGGCGGCCTCAAAGCATTTGAACCTGATCCCGATGAACGGGGGAGCGGAGCCGGCAGCGACGGCGGCGGCCACGGCCGCTGCCGCCCCGACAGCGGCGGCGTCCTCGGCGTCGTCGCCCCTGTCCCCGTACCCGTCCTCGAAGTCGAGGCGGAGGTCCTCGACCGGTTCGGTCTCCAGCTTCGCCTGCACCCGCGAGGCCACAACCTCGGCAAGTTGGGCGTCCTGGCCCAGCAGACTCCCCAGCCGTTCCAGCCCGCCGTGGGCTGCCGCGGCGGTCAGCGCCTGGGAACCCCAGTCGGCAGCGAGCGACGCCGTGAACCGGTCGGCGGGGACGTAGACGGTGTGCACGGGCTGGCGTGAGCCGTCATCGCCCGGGTAGTTCCGGTCCAGCAACCGGTCCGTGGCAGCCAGCTGTGCGTCGATGTGGGCGGTGTCCGCAGCTGTGAGGGAAGGCGTGGGGGTGGCTGCCATTCCTCAGTCCAGCAGTTCGTAGGCGGGGGTGGTGAGGAAGTCGGTGTAGTCCTCGGACAGGCAGATCTCCTTGATGAGGTGGCTGGCCGGTTCGTAGTAGCCCATGAATGCCTCCTCGCCGACTTCGCTGCGGAGCCGTTCGGTTTCCTCGGCCAGGATCCCTTCCACGAGTTCCCGGGTGACGGTGTGTCCGGTGTCGGCGAGGGCTGATTTGTTGCGGATTTGCTGCCAGACCTGGGAGCGGGAGATCTCTGCGGTCGCGGCGTCTTCCATGAGGTTGTGGATGGCCACGGCGCCGTTGCCGGAGAGCCAGACAGCGGTGTACGCGATGGCGACGTAGAGGTTCAGGCGGAGCCCGGCTTCGGTGACCTGCCCGCCGGCGGACGCGATGTCCAGCAACTGGTCCGCGGTGACGGAGACTTCGGGGCGCTGCTTGTCCAGCTGGTTGGGGCGGCCGCCCTTTTTGGGGTCGCCCAGGACGGAGTCGAAGACTTCCTGGCAGGTGGGGACGAGGTCGGGGTGGGCCACCCAGGAGCCGTCGAAGCCGTCATTGGCTTCCCGGGTCTTGTCCGCGCGGACCTTGGCGAAGGCGGCCTCGGTGACCTCGGGCTGTTTCCGGTTGGGGATCACTGCGGCCATGCCGCCCATCGCGAACGCGCCGCGCCTATGGCAGGTTTTGACCAGCAGTTCGGTGTAGGCGCGCATGAAGGGGGCGGTCATCACCACCGAGGCGCGGTCCGGGAGGACAAACTGTTCGCCGGCATCGCGGAAGTACTTGATGATGCTGAACAGGTAGTCCCAGCGGCCGGCGTTCAGGCCCGAGGCGTGGTCCCGGAGCTCGTAGAGGATTTCGTCCATTTCGAACGCGGCGGGGATGGTCTCGATCAGCACGGTGGCGCGGATGGTGCCCTGCGGGATGCCGAGGTAGTCCTGGGCGAAGACGAAGACCTCGTTCCAGAGCCGGGCCTCAAGGTGGCTTTCCATCTTGGGCAGGTAGTAGTAGGGGCCCTGGCCGTTGAGGATGAGCTGTTTGGCCACGTGGAAGAAGTGCAGGCCGAAGTCCACCAGCGCACCCACGGCACGGTCGCCGTCGACCATCACGTGCTTCTCCGGGAAGTGCCAGCCGCGCGGGCGGGCCACCACCACGGCGAGCGGCGCGTCGGTGCGGAGGGTGTATTCCTTGCCCTCGGCCGAGGTGTGGCTCAGGGTGCCGTTGGCGGCGTCGCGGAGGTTCAGGATGGAGTCGATGACGTTTCCCCAGGTGGGTGTGGAGGCGTCCTCGAGGTCGGCAAGCCAGATTTTGGCTCCGGAGTTCAGGGCGTTGATGGCCATCTTGGCGGGGGAGGCGGGGCCGGTCATTTCGACCCGGCGGTCCTGCAGTGCCGCCGGTGCCTCTGCGACTGTCCAGTCGCCGTCGCGCACGTCCTGTGTTTCCGGGAGGAAGTCCAGTTTACCGGTGTCCGCGACCCGCTGGCGCTTGATGGCACGGGCGGCGAGGAGTTCGTTGCGGGTGCCGGCGAAGCGGGTGTGGAGTTCTTCGATGAACCCCAGCGCCTCCGGGGTGAGGATCTCCTCCGCGCGGTCGATCGGCCGGGGGTCTGTGACAGTGATGGCCATTGCTGGTCCTTTCGTTGGCTGCGAAGACGCTGGGCCTAATCTAACTCAGCAGAAGCCGGCGATTCCTGACCAGGCGGCGGGCGCCGGGGTGGCGTCGTCGCGCTGGACGGTGGCCTCGATCAGGCCGTAGGGGCGGTCTGCCGCGAAGAAGACCTCGTTGGGGTTGTCGAGGCCAAACGGCGCGAGGTCCACCAGGAAGTGGTGTTTGTTGGGCATGGAGAACCTGATCTCCTCGATCCCGCTCTGCGCTTCCAGGACCTTGGTGCCCATTTCGAACAGTGTCTGCTGCAGGGCGTGGGAGTACTTTTCCGTGAAGCCTTCGAGCAGGAGGGCCTTGACGTCGTCGTAGCTTTTGTTGAAGTCCAGCGTGCTGAAATCAGTCCCGGTCCGGTAGCGCCAGCGGGCGGAGACGTCGGTGGCGAGGATGCGGTCCGTGGTTTCCGGGAGGGTGGTGTATTTGTCCCGGACGTAGCCCACAAAGCCGGACTGGGTGGTTTTCAACACCGTCAGGTCCTTCAGTCCCGAGATCAGGTGGCTGGCGGCGCCGTCGCGGACCAGGACGGCGGTCCGGATTTCCTGGCCGTTGCGGACAAAGGAGTGATCGTGTCCGCTGCCGTGCGCCTGGATCCGGTCCCAGCTGTAGGACTCCGCTTCCCAGCGGCCCCCCGTGACCCAGTCGAAACCGGACGTGAAGTGCTCGCCCAGGCGCAGGAGGAAAGCTTCGGGGGAGCCGATGCCCTCGCGTGCGAAGGCGTAGATGGTGTTTTTCTGGGTGTCCGTGGCCACCACGTGGGCATTGTCGCCCTCAAGGTGGGCCGCCGCGAAATCGCCCCGCAGCTGCGAGGTGACGTTCAGGTCCTCGATCTCGTGGCGCTCGGTGTCCCGGGTGATCTTCACAACCCGGACCTCGGCCTTCCCGTACTGGTTCTCGCCGAGGATGATCTTGCTGCTCATGGTCTGTTTCCCAACTTCCGGTAGGTGGAGCATACGTTCCAGCACTGACATTAAGCGCGCGTTACCAGTGCGTTTCCGGTGTCAGGACCCAGGACGCCCCGGCCACTCCTTGCCCGCCCACGGATCGTAATCGGCAATGAGATCCTCCTGCGTCGGACGCTCTGCCTCGGGGACGTGCTGCAGGTTCACCCGCACCCGGTACCAGAGCGAGCTCGATCCGCGCATGCCATCGACCATCACGTCGGCGGGGTGCAGGGCCGAGACAACATCCGCGTGGCCGGACTTCCACTCCTCGAGAGCCGCGAGCGCCTCCGGTTTGGTCTTAGTCCGGGCCACCTCGATCAGCGGCATCACCGACTGCCGGCGGCCCGAGCCGTCACTGCTCCGGGGCGGTTTCTCGGCGGGACCGAGCTCGGCTGCCAGGGCCAGGAGCCCGTCCAGTGAGCCGACGGCGTCGTCGATCCCTTCGTGGGGATCGCCGATATCCGCGAACCGCCCCGGCACGGTAAGGACCGTGAACTGTTCCGGCCGCGCGGAACGGACTTCCTCCCAGGTCAGCGGCGTCGAGACGCGGGCATCGGGAAGCGGGCGGACGGAGTAGGCCGAGGCCACTGTGCGGTCCTTGGCGTTCTGGTTGAAGTCCACGAACACACTCTCGCCGCGCTCCTCCTTCCACCACCGGGCGGTGGCAAGGCCAGGTGCCCGGTTCTCAACCTCACGGGCGAGCGTCTCCGCGGCGAGCCGCACGTCGCGGTAGGACCACTGCGGCGCGATGCGCACTAGGATGTGGAGGCCGCGCGAGCCGCTGGTCTTGGGCCACCCCACCAGCCCGACGTCGGCGAGCACCTCCTGCGCCACATAGGCAACGTCCACGACCTGGGACCAGTCCACCCCCGGCATCGGATCCAGGTCAACGCGGAGTTCGTCCGGGTGCTCCAGGTCCTCGGCGCGGACAGGATGCGGGTTGAGGTCCAGGCAGCCGAGGTTCACCACCCACGCCAACCCCGCGGCGTCCCGGATGACGGCCTCTTCGGCTGAGGTGCCGGATGCGTAGTGCAGCGTGGTGGTGTCGATGAAGTCGGGGTGGTTTTCGGGCACGCGTTTCTGGAAGAACGGCTCGGCGTCGATGCCTTTGGGGAACCGCTTGAGCACCATGGGCCGGCCACCGGCGCCGCGCAGCGCACCATCGGCGACGGCGAGGTAGTAGTGCACCAGGTCAAGCTTCGTCACCCCGGGCTTGGGGAACACCATCTTGTCCGGACTCGAGATGCGGACCTCCTTTCCGTCAATGCTGAGGGTCTCGGCCGGAGTCTTCGACGGGTTCATGCCGTCACGCTAGCAACGATCGGATGCCTGAACCAGAGCCCGGCCCCTGGTGGTCAGCTGAGCCGGTAGCCGCCGAGCCGGCGGACCATCTGCGGGTCCGTGTGTTCGAAGAACAGTGACTCTCCGCCGTCCAGGTGCGCGATCTGCGCCATCTGTCCGTCGGTGAGGGCGAAGTCGAACACGTCGATATTCTCTGCCATCCGGTCCGGGTTTACGGACTTGGGGATGACGACAACGCCGCGCTGGATCATCCACCGCAGCACGACCTGCGCGACGGACTTGCCGTGCTCGGCACCGATCGCGGCGAGGGTCCCGTTCGTGAAAAGCCCGTTTTTGCCTTCGGCGAAGGGGCCCCACGACTCGATCTGCACACCCTCGGCGCGCATCAGCTCCTGGTAGTCGGTGTTCTGCTTGAAGGGGTGCGTCTCGATCTGGTTGACCGCGGGCACGATCTCGTTGTTAACGATGAGGTCCACCAGCTGTTCGGGGGCGAAGTTGGACACCCCGATGGCGCGGGCACGGCCGGCCTTGTGGATTTCCTGCATGGCACGCCATTCGGAGTAGTAGTCACCGAACGGCTGGTGGATCAGGTACAGATCGACGTAGTCGAGGCCGAGCTTGGCGAGGGAGGCGTCGAAGGCGCGGTGGGTGTTCTCCTCTCCGGCGTCCTGCACCCAGAGTTTGGTGGTGATGAACAGTTCCCCGCGGGGGATGCCGCTCTTCTTGATCGCTGCGCCGACTGCCTCTTCGTTGCCGTAGGCGGCGGCGGTGTCGATGGAGCGGTAGCCGGCGGTGAGGGCGGCGGAAACGGCCTGTTCGGTCTGGTCGTTGTCGACCTGGTAGACGCCGAAGCCGAGGATGGGCATGTCGACGCCGTTGTTCAGGGTCACTGTCTGGATGGTGTTTGTGGTCATGGTTTCAACGGTAGGGGCGAAACCGGTGCGGGTGAGAGTCACTGGTGTTATCCCCCAGAGGCGTACTTGGTGCGGCAAGGCACCAAAGCCGCGTGCCGCCGTCGTTCTTCCCTGGGGGTTAACGCCAGGGGCTCCCACACGTGGCGCTGACCGGCCTAGCCTTGTGGATATGGATACCCGCAATGACGTGCAGCAGTTCCTCACCGCTTTGCGCGCCCGCATCACCCCGGAGGTGGCGGGCCTGACAGTGTTCGGTGGGGAACGCCGCGTCCCCGGCCTGCGCCGCGAGGAAGTGGCCCAGCTCGCAGGAGTCAGCACCGCCTACTACACGCGGATGGAACGCGGGGACCTCAGCGGGGTGTCCGAGAGCGTCCTGTTCGCCCTCGTCCGGGCGCTGCAGCTGAACGAAGCGGAAACGGCACACTTGTTCGATCTGACCCGTGCCGCGACCGGGCCGCGCCGCGCACCCCGGACAAAACCCGAGCTGCGGGTCTCCCGGCGGGTTACGCAGCTGATCAACACGATGAGCGATGTTCCCGCGATCGCGATGACAAGGCTCGGCGATCCGGTCGCGTCCAATCCACTGGGCCGCCCGCTGTTTCCGGACCTTTTCCCGGGCGGGAAACCGGTCCTGAACAGTGCCCGCTACCTGTTCCTGGATGAACGCTCCAAGGGTCTTCTACCCGGACTGGGAGACAACCGCCCGCGAAGCAGTATCCGGGATGCGGCTCATGGCCGGACAGGATCCTACCGACAGAGCGCTCATGGCACTCGTGGGGGAGCTCGCGACCCGCAGCAATGAATTCCGGACCTGGTGGGGCGGACACACCGTCCGAACCCACTCCACCGGAACCAAAAACATCCACCACCCCATCGTGGGTGACATGACCATCGGCTACGAAGTCCTCGCGCTGGCGTCCACTCCGGGTTTGAGCCTCATGACCTACCTCCCCGAGCCCGCTACGCCGTCCGCGGACGCCATGAACCTGCTCCGCAGCTGGACCGCCAACGAAGCCCACACCCCGGACTCAGCGCGCACCGGCCACTAGAGGAACAGCTGCCCTTGCCACTTACCCGAAGGACTCCAGATGACAAAGAACCAGCGGACCGTCGGCAGGCGCTCGGTCCTGCGCACGGCCATCACGGGTCTGGGTGCGGCCATGGTCACCGCCGGAATTTCAGGCTGCGCCGTGGAAGACAGCGCCCAGCCCGCCCAGGAAACGCCACCTTCGCCCAGCGCAGAGAACACCCCGGCCCAACGGGGAAACGGGCACATCCTGCTGGCCTACTTTTCCCGCGCCGGGGAGAACTACTACTACGGGGGCCGGACCAACCTGGAGATCGGGAACACCGAGGTCCTGGCCGGCATGATCAGCGCACTCATCACGTGCGACGTCCTGCGGATCGAGGCGGCAGAGCCCTACCCGGAGGACTACGAGGAGACAGTTGCGCGCAACGTCCGCGAGCAAAACGCGGACGCCCGCCCGGCCATGGTTGCCCCGCTGCCGGACATCGGCCAGTACAGCACCGTGCTGCTTGCCAGCGGGATCTGGAACAGCCGCGCGCCGATGATCATGTCCACGTTCGCCGAACGGTACGACTTCGCAGGCAAAACCGTCCACCCCGTCACCACCCACGCCATGAGCGGCCTCGGCACCACCGAACGGGACTATGCCGCATCCTGCCCCGGCGCAGCCATCGGCCAGGGACTCGCTGTTCAGGGCGAGGAAGTCCGGGACGCCGGGGCGGCCGTCGAATCCTGGCTGCGCGGCACCGGACTCCTCAGAGGCTAGGTACCAAGCTGCACGGTTATCTCTTGACATTGCCCACGGTCAGGGCGCTCTTATCGAGTATCCATCTGAATACGAGAGGGAGTGGTGGCCATGCCTGCCATCCAAACCAGCCAGGAGAAACAGTCCCGCCTGCGGACGGGGGCCGCGCTGATGGCGATCGCCGGCCTGGCCTTCGTGGGGTATGCGGCAGTCTTCCTGGTCCTCAACTTCACGGGCGCGTTCCTTGAGCTTGGCATCGGTCCGGACGAAGTGGACAAGGGTAAGGCCGAGGTTGAGGCATTCAGCCCGGAACTGTCCCACTACATCAGCCACCTGCACATTGCGCTCAGCGGCTTCATCGCCGCTACTGGCCTGGCAATCACGGCCCTGTGCTGGTTCGGCGTGCGCCGGGGAGAGCGGTGGGCCTTCGGCACGGCCGTGACCGTCGCCGTCGTCGGACTCGTTGTGTCCGTCCCCGCGCATTACCCGTGGGGCCTGGCCACGCTGGGGCACCTCGGCCCCGTCTATGTCGCGGTGGCCATTTTCCTGGCGGGGGTGGCGGTTGCCTACAGCGGAATGCGCAGCCCGGGGATGAAACACAGCTGACACGCCACGGGACGGACGGCGGCGTCGTGGCGGAGCCCACATCCCGGTGCTAATCTCGGAATTGCCAAAGGCGGGCACCCGGACTCCGGGCAGCTATCTACCAGGCGCAACATCACCTCGCAGCAGACGCTGAAGCCTGGTAACCGTCGCATCTGGTCCTACTGGCGCAACGGGATACAGGCTTCCTCGCATAGGGAGCCACCATGAGTAGCATTGTCACCGCCGAACATTACCTGGCCCGGTCCATCCAGCTGGCAACAGCCAACGTACACAACAGCGGCGGTCCCTTTGGAGCCATGATCGTGACCGCTGATGGCCGCACGTTCGACGGCGTCAACCGCGTCACCGCAGACCACGATCCCACCGCGCACGCCGAGGTCACCGCCATCCGCACTGCCTGCCGTGCATTGGGGACGCACGATCTCACCGGGGCGGTCCTCTACACCAGTTGCGAGCCGTGCCCCATGTGCCTGGCCTCTGCGCTGTGGGCCCGCATCGGGCAGGTCGTCTATGCCGCGGACCGGCACGATGCCGCGTCCGTCGGTTTCGATGACGCCCTTTTTTACGAATACTTCGAGAACCGGGACAGGGACGCACTGTTGCATGTCTCCAAGCTTGAGCTGAACGATCCCCAGGCTCCGGCCCCGCTTGAGCCGTTCACCACCTGGAACACCCTCACCTCGCGGATCGATTACTAGGGAGCCGCTGTTCCCCTGTTCACCGTCGGGGGTACGACAATATGGGAATCACCGCATTCCCCGAATGCAGTTCCGGAAGAAGGAGCGCCGCCATGCTGGACCTGATACCTTCGCTCGGATCCTGGCCGCCGGCTGTGGCCGGTCAGCCGTACGCTGTGGCCACGATTGTTGCGGCGGGAGGCTCGGTGCCGTTGCCCGTGGGGACGTCGATGCTGGTGGCCGAGTCCGGGGATGTCCTGGGCAGCCTGTCCGGCGGGTGTGTGGAAGGCGCCGTGGTGGCGCTCGCACAGGAAGCAATGGACGACGGCGGCACCCGCCATGGGACGTTTGGCTACAGCGCCGCTGATGCCTTCGCCGCCGGACTCACCTGCGGCGGTGAGCTGGAGATCCACATCGAGCCCACCGGCGGCGGCCGCGGCATTCAGCTGCGGCAAGCCCTGGAGCAGCTCGCCTCCGTTCCGCCGGGTGACCCCGTGGCACTGGTGCGCCGGCTGGACACCGGCGGCGCCGTCGTGATCCTGGAGCCTGACACGTTCACCGCGGCCGGATCGCCGCAGGTTGCCACCCTGCTGGGCACGGCAGGGAAGCCTGACCTGGACCGCGGTTGGGTGGAGCCCTCCGGCGCGGCCCTGCTGGAATCATTGCTCCGGGGCGGCGGGACCGGCCTGCTGCACGTTGGAACACCGGATACCTGCCCTGCCGGCCCCGGCCCCACGGCGCCACTGGTGACAGGGACGGCAATCACGCTCCTGGTGGAGAGCAGGCTCGCCCTGCCCCGCATGCTGGTGTTCGGCGCCAATGACTTCGGCGCGGCCCTCATTCCCGCCGGCAAACTGCTGGGATACCACGTGACCCTGGTGGATGCCCGGCCCGCCTTTACCGCCCAGGCCCGGTTCGCCGGCGCGGACGAGGTGGTCACGGCCTGGCCGCACCGGTACCTCGGAGCGGAAGCCGCAGCGGGCCGGCTCGACCGGCGCACCGTTGCCTGCGTCCTGAGCCACGATCCCAAGTTTGATCTCCCGCTGCTGGAAACCGCCCTGGCCCTCGATCTTGCCTACGTCGGTGCCATGGGATCACGCCGCAGCCACCTCCAGCGGATGGAGGACCTCCTCACCGCGGGGGTGCCGCCGGAGCGGATCGCGCAGCTGCACTCGCCGATCGGCCTGGACCTCGGCGCCGTCACCCCGGCCGAGGTGGCGGTCTCGGTCACCGCAGAGCTCATCGCATCCGGGAACCGGAAACCGACGTGCGCCCCGCTGCGGGACACCTCCGGTCCAATCCACCAGCCCGCCGCACGCCGGGCGACAGACACAGCCGGCCCAGATGCAGCCGGCCCTGCCACCGCGTGCCCTGCCACCGTCAGCCCGGAGGTGATCGCATGGATATGAACAGCATCGAGGCGGTGGTCCAAGCCACGGATCCGGCCGACTGGCGGGACGGCGACGCCTGGCTGGCCGGCGGCACCGTCCTGTTCTCCTACGGCAGCTACGCCTTCGGGCCCGAACCGCTCAAGCGCCTCCTGGACCTCGGCTCGGCCGGCTGGACACCCGTCACTGTCACCGAGGACGGCATCGAGCTGGCCGCCACCTGCACGGTGGCCGAGCTGTATGCCCTGCCGGATTCGCCGGAGGTGGCCCAGCGGGGCTGGCCCGCACTGGACCTCTTCCGGCCGTGCTGCGATTCCTTTGTTGCGTCCTTCAAGGTCTGGAACATGTCCACCGTGGGCGGGAACATCTGCACCGCACTGCCTGCAGGACCCATGACCTCCCTTTGTGCCGCTCTCGACGGTGTGGCCACCATCCTGGGTCCCGGCGGCACCAGCCGCACCATCCCGGTGACCGACCTCGTCACGGGGGACGGGACAACCTGCCTGGCACCCGGCGAGCTGCTGCGCAGCATCCACCTGCCGGCGTCGGCCCTTGCCTCCCGAGTGGCGTTCCGCCGCCTGTCACTGAGCAACCTCGGACGCTCCGGTGTGCTGCTGATCGGAAGACTCGACGCCGGGACGCCCCTGGTGCTGACAGTCACCGCCGCGACTAAACGGCCCGTGCAGCTGCGCTTCGGGCACCTGCCGCAGGCCGCCGCACTCTCCGCGGCGCTGGACGGTGCGGTCCCCGACGATCTGTACCACGACGACGTCCATGGCCTGCCTGCCTGGCGCAAGGACATGACGTACCGCCTCGCGGAAGAGATCCGCGCCGAACTCGCTGTACCCGAGGGCGCCCCGGACCTTCAGATGTCCGGAGACTTCTGGCCGCCGCGTGTGCCCCGTAGACCGCAGCAGGAAGGGGTCTGAGCGTGGCTATCGAGATCAACGGCATCCCGGGGGAAACCGCGCCGCGCCCCGGGCAGTGCCTGCGGACGTTCCTGCGGGAGCAGGGGAACCTGGGCGTCAAGAAGGGCTGCGACGGCGGCGACTGCGGTGCCTGCACCGTGCACGTGGACGGCACCCCGGTCCACAGCTGCATCTACCCGGCCGTCCGGGCCGAAGGTCACGCCGTGACCACTATTGAGGGACTGGCCGGAACAGCCGGCGCCGCCGGCGGGGAGCTGCATCCCGTCCAGCAGCAGTTCCTGGAGCGCCAGGGCTTCCAGTGCGGCTTCTGCACCGCAGGCATGCTCATGACGGCGGCCACATTCACGGCCGACCAGAAGGCGGACCTGCCCCGCATCCTCAAGGGCAACCTCTGCCGCTGCACCGGCTACGGGGCCATCGCGGACGCCGTCTGCGGGCAGGCCGGGCACCCGGATCCGGCAGGGCAGGGCTCTGGGATCGCAGGGGAGGGGCAGCCGGGACCCCGGCCGGGCGGGATGGGCGACGACGTCCCCGCCCCAGCGAGCCTGGCTGTGGTCACCGGCGCCGCCCGCTACACCTTGGATGTTCCCGCAGACCAGCTGAAGGGGCTGCTGCACCTGAAGCTCCTGCGCTCGCCGCACGCCCACGCCCGCATCCTCAGCATCAACACCGAGGCGGCCCTGATGGTGCCCGGGGTGGTGGCGGTCTTTACCCACCTGGACGCGCCAACGCGGCTGTTCTCCACTGCCCAGCACGAGCTCTTCACGGACGACCCGGACGATACCCGGGTGCTCGATGACGTGGTGAGGTTCATCGGGCAGCGGGTCGCCGCCGTCGTGGCTGAGTCGGTCCAGGCAGCCGAAGCGGGGGTCCGGGCGCTCGCCGTCGAGTACGAAGTTCTCGACGCTGTGTTCACGCCGCAGGACGCCATCCGCCCCGGCGCCCCGCTGGTGCATGGGGAGAAGGACGGCCCCACGGCGCGGATCGCCCGGCCCGGGCAAAATGTGGTGGCCGAACTCCACTCCGAACTGGGCAATGTGGAGGATGGCTTTGCCGCCGCCAGCTTCATCCACGAACGGACCTATCAGACGCAGCGCGTCCAGCACGTGGCACTGGAAACCCACGCGGCCATCGCCTCCGTGGACAGAGACGGCCGGCTACAGGTCCGAACCTCCAGCCAGGTCCCGTTCCTGGTCCGCCGCACCCTGTGCCGGGTCTTCGGACTGCCCGAGGCGCAGGTCCACGTCGTGGCAGGACGCGTCGGCGGCGGGTTCGGCGGCAAGCAGGAAGTGCTGACCGAGGACATTGTGGCGCTGGCGGCCCTGAAGCTGGGCCGGCCCGTCCAGCTCGAACTGACCCGGACGGAGCAGTTCATCGCCACCACCACCCGGCATCCTTTCACCATCCGGCTCAAGGCCGGCGCCGATGCCAACGGCCGGCTGACCGCGCTGAAGCTGGATGTCCTGACCAACACCGGCGCCTACGGGAACCACGCCCCGGGAGTGATGTTCCACGGCTGTGGCGAGTCGCTTGCTGTGTACAACTGCGACAACAAGAAGGTGGACGCGCAGGCGATCTACACGAACACTGTCCCGTCCGGCGCCTTCCGCGGCTATGGGTTGAGCCAGATGATCTTCGCCATCGAGTCCGCCATGGATGAGCTCGCCATCGGCATCGGGATGGACCCGCTGGAGTTCCGCCGCCGGAACATGGTCCGCGAAGGCGATCACATGCTTTCCACGCATTCGGAGCCGGCAGAGGACGTCCACTACGGCAGCTACGGCCTGGACCAGTGCCTGGACCTGGTCCGCGATGCCCTGGACCGTGGCCTGGAACGGGACCGCGCCGCAGGGCTGGACCGGCTTGGGGCGGACTGGGTGACCGGGGAAGGCGCCGCGCTGTCCATGATCGACACCGTGCCGCCGCGCGGGCACTTTGCCCATTCGAAGCTCCGGCTCCTGCCGGACGGAACGTACCAGGCCGACGTCGGGACCGCCGAATTCGGCAACGGCACCACCACCGTGCACGCCCAGCTGGCCGCCACCGCGCTGTCCACCAACGCCTCCAGGGTGGCCATCCGGCAGTCAGACACGGACCTGATCGAGCACGACACGGGAGCGTTCGGCTCCGCCGGCACCGTCGTCGCCGGCAAGGCCACACTCGCCGCCGCGGAGGAACTCGCTGTCCGGATCCGGGCGTTCGCCGCCGGGATCCGCCAGGTCCAGTCCTCCGGATGCATCCTCGACGGCGACACGGTGGTGTGCGAGGGAACGCCCGTGCCGCTGGCGGAACTGGCGCACGCCGCCGCGGAAGCCGGCGTCGAACTCGCCGCCGAAGGCCGCTGGGGCGGCACGCCGCGCTCCGTGGCGTTCAACGTCCACGGGTTCCGTGTCGCCGTGAACCGCGCGACGGGGGAGCTGCGGATCCTGCAGAGCGTGCAGGCCGCCGACGCCGGCGTGGTGGTCAATCCCCGGCAGTGCCGCGGCCAGATCGAGGGCGGGATCGCCCAGGCGCTGGGCGCCGCGCTGTACGAGGAGGTGGTGGTGGACGACGCCGGCCGGGTCACCACGGACATCCTGCGGCAGTACCACATCCCCACGTTCGCGGACGTGCCGCCGAGCGAGGTGTACTTCGCCGACACCAACGACAAGCTGGGCCCGCTAGGTGCGAAGTCGATGAGTGAAAGCCCCTTTAACCCGGTGGCGCCTGCCCTGGCCAACGCCATCCGGAATGCCACCGGGGTGCGGTTCGCCTCGCTGCCGATCGCGCGCGACAGGATCTACCTGGGCCTGAAATCCGCCGCCCCTCCTCCGTCACAGAGCAACGCGGGGTCAGATAACGCCCAATAATGCGGCGTAATTGGGCCGGATCTGACCCCGCGTTGCATATAGTCGGGGGATGGAAAAGCGCATATTAGGCAAGACCGGACGGAACGTCTCGATCGTGGGGCTGGGCACCTGGCAGCTCGGCGCCGACTGGGGCAACGTTGACCAGGCACAGGCGCAGGCAATCCTGGCCGCCTCGGTGGAAGCCGGCGTCACTTTCTTTGACACCGCAGACGTCTACGGCGACGGCAAGAGCGAGCAGGCCATCGGGAAGTTCCTGAAGGACAATCCCGGGCTGGACATCACGGTGGCCACCAAGATGGGCCGCCGCATGGACCAGCTGCCGGAGAACTACACCTTGGCCAACTTCCGCCAGTGGGTGGACCGGTCGCGGAAGAACCTGGGCACGGACAGCCTGGACCTCGTCCAGCTGCATTGCCCGCCCACCGCCGTGTATAGCAACAACGAGGTGTACGACGCGCTGGACACCCTGGTCTCCGAGGGAGCCATCCGCAACTACGGGGTCAGCGTCGAACGCACGGACGAAGCCCTCGAAGCCATCAGGCATCAGGGCACCGCATCAGTCCAGATCATCCTTAACGCCTTCCGCCTCAAGCCGCTGGACGAGGTCCTGCCCGCCGCGAAGGCTGCCGGCGTCGGCATCATCGCCCGGGTGCCTCTCGCCTCGGGCCTGCTCTCGGGCAAGTACACCAAGGACACAGCCTTCGCGGAGAATGACCACCGCAACTACAACCGCACCGGCGGATCGTTCGACGTCGGCGAGACCTTCTCCGGCGTGGACTACGAACTGGGGCTCAAGGCTGTCTCCGAGTTCCAGCAGCTCGTCCCTGAAGGTGTTGGGACCGCGCAGGCTGCCATCGCCTGGATCGCCGCACAGGACGGCGTGACCACCGTGATTCCCGGCGCACGCAACGTGGACCAGGCCATCGCGAATGCTGCTGCGGCCGAGGTTTCCCTGGACAGTCAGTTCGATGAGGGCGTGCGCTGGATCTACGACCACTACTTCCGTGAGGCCATCCACCCGCGCTGGTAGGCGGCCTGTCGTAGTCCACCGGGGCAGATGAATGGCTGCATCCTCGGTCAGGGCCTTAACGGAGCGGCTCTCGGCTGCGCCCTCAGCGCATGGGCGCACCAACTTCTTCGATGACACCATCCCGGGAAATGCTGTGCGCCGCCGGAACCTGGAGATCTACCTGCAGGAGATGCTGGACCGCTCGCCAAAAGTGCTGCTCCTCGGTGAGGCCCCGGGTTTTAGGGGCATGAGGATCACCGGGGTTCCTTTCACCAACCGCACCATGTTCGAGGGGCCGGCCAACAGCTTCGGCCTGTTCGGGCCTGGAAAAGGCTATGCGCTGCCGGCGGAGGCGGCAGAAGCCGCGGCTGAGCCGACGGCAACGGTGATGTGGGAGGTCCTGGCGGAGCTGCGGTTCCTTCCCCTGCTGTGGAGCGCCTGTCCGTGGCATACCCACGTGCCGGGTCGCCCCAGGTCCAACCGCACCCCGACTGCGGCCGAAGCGGCCCTGGGAACTCCTTTTTGGCAGGAGCTGACGGAGCTGTTCCACATCGAATTCGTAGTGGCCGTCGGAAATGTTGCGCACCGAAGCCTCGTTCGAACAGGACTGGACGTACCTAAAATCAGGCATCCCGCCCATGGCGGGCGGGCCGGCTTCAAGCAGGGCCTCCAGGAGCTGCTCAGGGCCGGCCTGGGCAGAGACTAGTTCAGCAGGCGGAGCTGCTCCGGGGTGTCGATGTCCTCGCCCGTTGACTCGTCGCTGCAGTCCACTTCGTCCACCAGTTCCGGGTGGGACTTCAGAAAGAAGCGTGCGCCGGCGTCGCCCGTCACTGTTGCCGCAACAGCGTCCCGGAGGTCGACGTCGATAAGCAGCGGATGCCCCCGGCGGACCGTTCCGTTTGAGTTGCCCTCCCCGTCACCGCCGCTGTAGGCGGCGGCAGTGATCCGCCCCGGACGATGGGCGGCCAGCAAGCGCGTCACAATCCGGGGTGTGAGGCCGGGCTGGTCCACAAGGGCAATCAGCAGGTGGCATTTCGGGTCAGCCGCGGCGTTGCCCAGCAGGAACGAGCTGCCCATTCCGGACTCCCAGTCCTCGTTGACCACAGTCCGGTAGTGGTCCAGCTCCGCTAAGGCCGCAACGTCGGCGGCGCGGGCGCCGAGCACCACCACCACTTCGTGGCAGCCGCCATCGAGCAGTGCTCCGGCGATTGATTCCACGAGCGGGCGGGCGCGGTAGGAAAGAAGAGCCTTGGGTCCCCTCCCCAGCCGCGTTCCGGCGCCGCCGGCCAGGACAACACCGGCAGTCCTGATCTCGGTCATGTTCCCCATATCCACACCCTAACGCCGTGCACGGTTGGGCAGGGTCGACTGTTGTGCAGGGGCGCCGGCCAGGGCTTGTCTGCCCAGCACCGGGGCGCTTGATCTCCGTGGGTCCATTCAGCCCTTGAAGGTCTGATCGCCCGGGGCATAGCATTGCCGGCACGCGCACCGACGGAGTACCCGCACCGCTTGGTGCCAGCGGAGACTGAAGCCGGCTGAAGCGAGGAGAAGGCCATGGACGGGAAAACTGGAGAGGCATCATCAGCGTCCCTGATGATCGACCTGATCATCTCCCTGGACGGGTATGCGTCGGCCGAGGGATGGCCTGGCTGGTGGGGTCTTGAAGGGCCGGAGTACCTGGGCTGGCTGGAGCAGGAGGGCGAGAAGGGCTACACCTTCCTCCTGGGGGCGAATACTTACCGGCTGATGTCCGGCATGTCAGAGGAGGCCGCGGCCGGGGGCTCGGAATTCTCGGAGGAAGAGGGGGCCAGCCTGACGGGCCTTGCCGCCGTCCCCAAGGTCGTCTTCTCCTCCTCGATGCAGGCGCCCCTGACCTGGCCGAACTCGGAGCTGGTGACCGGGGACGCGGTTGAGGCCGTGAGCGAGATGAAGCGGACGCGCACCGGCCCCCTGAGCACTTTAGGGAGCCTCAGCCTCTGCCGGTCGCTGCTGACCGCCGGGCTTGTGGACAGGTTCCGGCTGGTGGTCTTCCCCGTGATCACGGGCCGTACCGGGCGGGAACGGATCTACGACGGCTATCCGGACGTCGCCCTTGAGATGGTGGACAGCAGGACCTTCGACGGCCGGCTCCAGTTGCTTGATTACATTCCCACAGTGCTCAGCGGACCGCCGGGCAGCCGGTCGACCTGACGGCTGTTGTCTCAAGCTGGACTTTCATCGCAGGACGGCGGCGACCGCGCTGATCTCGACGAGTGCCCCGGGCACGCCCAGCCCGGCGACAAACGCGGCGGTCACCAAGGCAGGTTCTTTAGAGGCGAGAACCGGAGCGATCGCACCGTACCCCGCCGCGAGGTCAGCGCCGTCGACGAAGAGCACAGTCCAGTGAACGACGTCGGTGAGGGTCGCCCCGGCCGCTGCGAGTGCGGTCTTCGCATTTTCGAGGGCGCGGGCAGACTGCACGGCGACGTCGCCCGCACCGATCAGTGCGCCGTCGGCGTCGACCGCGTTCTGCCCACCGACGTAAATGGTGGTCGCGCCGGGCGGCACGATGGCGACGTGGCTGAAGGCCGGGCTTGAAACGAGCCCCTGGGGGCGGATGCGCTGAATGGGTGCCATGCCTGTATGGTCCCACCGCGGACCGACAGAGGCGACCGAAAGTTCCCGGACGTTTATGTGCGGCCCCAATCGGGGCGCGGTACCAGGCCCACCAGCGTGGAGATGGTCACGAGCGTCTGCTCCTGCTCCTGCCTCAGCCGAGGACGGCCCACCCTCGCGGGGGCACCACGACTGTGTTCGCGCCTACATCGACGGCCGCGTGTCCGGCGACGACGGTGGTGGCGCCCGCCGCGCTGATTTTCTGGGTTTCGTGCGAGAGATTCAACGCGACGACGAGCCTATCGGCGTCGACCGCGACGCGGTATGAAAGCACCTCGTTGGAGAGCTGGATGACGTCCGTCGCGGCACGGTGCAGCCATGGGTTCCGTCGACGCAGCCCAATGAGCTCCTGGTGCACGGCGAATACGGTTCCCCCCAAGGCGGAGAGCTGGTCGGGGGAGGACGGGAAGAGCGGCCTGACATCGTCGTCACCCCCTGCCCTGTCCTCCTTGACGCCCCGGTAACCCTGCTCGTCACCATAGTAGATGGACGGCGTCCCGCCGACGGTGAGAAGTACGACGACGGCGTGCGGCACGAGCGCGGCATCGCTGAGCTTGCTCGCGATGCGGGTGACGTCGTGGTTGCCGATGAACGTGAGCGGCGCGTAGGAGGCCAAGAGCACGTTGTGCCGCTCGAGCGCGGCAGCGAGTTCAAAGAAGTTTGCGTCGTTGAGCGAACTCCAGACAGCCTTCCAGAGTTCGTATTGCGTGGCGGAATCGAGCTCCCCGGATCGTACTTCCGCCGCATAGTCGCCATGGATGTACTCGCCCACGAAGTACGCATTCGGATGGGATGATCGGACGCGCGCGATGACAGGGGCCCAGAACGACGCCGGGACTGCATATGCGGCGTCGAGTCGCCAGCCGTCCGCACCCCGTAGTAGCCAGTGCTCCATAACTTCGACGACGAAATCGGCGACGGCCGGCTCGTCATGGTTGAGGGCCACGAGGTGGTGGTGGCCCTCGAAGTCACGGTACCCGGGTTCGGTGCCGGGAGCGGCCCCGTCGGGCCACTCCAGCGAGAACCAGGACGCGGTGTCCGCCGCCGGCCCGTGGGCCAGGACATTCTGGAACGGCGCAAAGGAGCGCCCGGTGTGGTTGAAGACGCCGTCGAGCAGTATGCGCAGCCCACGACGGTGTGCCTCGGCCACCAGTGTGTCGAAGTCTTGCCCGGAGCCGAGCCGGGGATCAATCCGGAAGTAATCCGTGGTGTCATACCCGTGCGTCTCCGAAGCGAAGATGGGGCCCAGGGCCAGCCCCGACGCCCCGAGTTCCACGGCGTAGTCCAGCCATGGGACAAGGCCCAGCAACCGGTGGTCGGCGGCGGGATCCGACGTTGCGGTCTTCTCGGCGCCGACGAAGCCGAGAGGATACACCTGCCACCAGATGGCGTGCTGGACCCAGTCAGGTTCGTTCATGGCGAGGAAGCCCTTCCGTCCGATCCCGGGACGCCCGGAAAGGCGACGGGTTGACCCTGGCCGGGGCCAGCGTCTTCTCCAGCCTATATCGGCCAGGAGGTGGGCTGCTTCAGCCGTACTGCAGCCGCGGGTTTTAGCGCTTCCTGCCACCGGCACCCGGCACGGACGTGACTTGCTTCATCCACGCGGGCCGGCAAATCCGCCGCAGCTGAAGCGCCCCCATGACAGACACCGTAGTAGGCCATGCCCCACTTCACGGAGCGCCTGAGGTCCGGAAGTGTCTTTGCTGGCGACGTCGGCAGGTGCCGATGTGCGCGTGGGCTCGAACCTGCAGCTACTGGAGCTGTGTGGCCCGGCTCGGTAGCGTGCAACGCATGACCATCAAATTTGAGAACGTCGGAATCGCCGTTCGCGACCTCGAAGCAACGATCTCCTTTTTCACCGACCTCGGTCTCACGGTCGTCGGCCGTGACACTGTCAGTGGCGAATGGGCCGACACCGCCGTCGGGCTTGACGGAAACCACGCCAAAATAGCGATGCTCCAAACGCCGGACGGTAACGGTCGCCTTGAGCTCTTCGAGTACATTCACCCGGATGCGATCGAGTCGGAGCCCACCCTTCCCAACGAGATTGGTATGCACCGCGTCGCGTTCTCAGTCGATGACATCGAAGAAGCCCTGGAGATAGCCGCGAGGCACGGCTGCCGTCCGCTTCGGGGCGTGGCGACCTATAAGGACGTCTACAAGCTCACCTACGTCCGCGGTCCCAGCGGCATTATTGTGATGCTGGCCGAAGAACTCAAGAAAAGATGAGGGCCGGATCAGCATCTCGTACGGCCGTCGTTTCCGCGGATCGACGCCGTCACCAACCGCCTCGCGTCGGAGTATGTCCCTTTCGGGCGTCGTCGGGCATTGCCATTTCCGCCCGCAGGCCCAGGAGCCGGATGGGCCGGCCCGCTTCGATTCCGGCCGCCAGGTCCAGGGCCCGCGCGAGGATTTCGTTCGTGTCGTACGTCTCAGGGATCTTCCTCGCGTGGGTCCTGGTAATGAACGGCGCGTACCGAACCTTGAGGGTCAGCCCAACCACAGGCCTTCCTTCGGCCACAACGTCCTCAAGCACACGGGCAGTCAGTTCCTTGACCGCCTCGTCCACCTGGGCGGTCTCGGTCAGGTCCCGCTGGAAGGTGGTCTCCCGGCTATGCCCGCGGGCAACCCACGGGGTGTCGTCCACGACGCTGGCGCCGTCCCCGCGACCGAGCTCCGCGTACCAGGGACCCATCCTGGGACCGAACTCCGGGACCAGGTCCTGCGGATCGGACGCGGCGAGCTCGGCGACTGTGTTGATGCCAAGTTTGGCGAGCCGGCCCGACACCTTGGTTCCGACGCCCCACAGGTCCTTGGTGGGCCGGCTGCCCATGACGTCGAGCCAGTTCGCGGCCGTAAGACGGAAGACGCCTGCAGGTTTGCCGAAGCCCGTGGCGACCTTGGCGCGGACCAGGGTGTCACCGATGCCCACGCTGCAATGCAGCTGTGTTCGTTCCAGGACAGCGGCCTGCATCTGCATGGCGTAGGCTTCCGGATTCTCTGTTTCAGTGCCTACAAAGGCTTCATCCCAGCCCAGCACCTGCACGGTGGCGCCGGGCTGCTCGCGCAGGGTAGCCATGACCGTTTCAGAAGCCGCGAGGTAGGCCTCATGATCAACGGGCAGGATCACAGCGCCGGGCACTTTCCGGGCCGCGACACGTAAGGGCATTCCGGAACCCACGCCGAACGCCCTGGCCTCATAGGATGCGGTCGACACCACAGCCCGTTCCGTGGGGTCACCCCGGCCGCCGATAATGATCGGCTTGCCCGCAAGCTCCGGCCGCCGGAGCACTTCGACCGCCGCGATGAACTGGTCGAGATCGACGTGCAGCACCCACCGGATTCCACTCACGCCACCAGTCTGCCCTAAACCCCGGCATCGTGGATCCGATAACTGTGACGCAGGCAGGTGCCGATGGTTTTTGGCCGGTCAGGGCTCCCGACCACTCGATTAGGGCCGGCCCGGCGCCCGCGCTTCGGGGTCAATCGCGATGATCTCCGGATAGCACTGCGTTCAGATGCAGGCCTCGCCGTCGTCATGGAAAACGTCATATAACGGCACTAAGGCATACTGAACAGGAGTTTTAGGGACCCGTTGGCTGTTGGCTGACGGGTCCCTGCAATGTCCTTGAAGAAACGAACCAACGTGGGTTTGCCTGGCGGCGGTTTGCGCGCGCCGGGCTTTTTGTATGGATGAAGGAGAGCGAACGTGACACGTATTGGCATTGTGGCCGAGTTGGGTCGCGAGACACGGGTGGCGGCGACGCCCACCACGGTCAAGCAGTTGTTGGGGTTGGGCTACGAGGTTGTGGTGGAGAAGGGCGCGGGGGAGTCCGCGTCGTTCCGTGATGAGGCCTATGTTGAGGCCGGCGCCCTGATTGTGGGCGCCGATGAGGCGTGGGGGTCTGAGGTGGTGCTGCGGATCAACCCGCCCACGGAGGAGGAGATTGACCGGCTGGCTGAGGGTGCGACGCTGATCGGTTCGCTGAGCCCTGGCCTGCGCCCGGAGTTGGTGGAGGCCCTGGCGGCGCGGCCGATCACGGCGCTGGCCTTGGATGCTGTGCCGCGGATTTCGCGGGCGCAGTCCATGGACGTGCTGAGTTCGATGGCGAACATCGCCGGGTACCGTGCGGTGATTGAGGCCGCGCACGAGTTCGGCCGGTTTTTCACGGGCCAGGTGACTGCGGCGGGCAAGGTCCCGCCGGCGAAGGTCCTGGTGGCCGGAGCAGGTGTTGCCGGGTTGGCGGCGATCGGGGCTGCGTCCAGCCTGGGCGCGATTGTCCGGGCGACTGATCCGCGGCCTGAGGTCGCTGACCAGGTGAAGTCGATCGGCGGGACCTACCTCAAGGTTGAGGTGGAGGAGGAGATGAAGTCCTCCGACGGGTACGCGAAGGCCACGTCCGAGGCGTACAACGCCCGGGCCGCGGAGATCTACAGCGAGCAGGCAGCGGATGTGGACATCATCATCACCACCGCCCTGATCCCGGGCCGTCCGGCCCCGAAGCTGCTCACGGCCGAGGACGTGGCGGGCATGAAGTCCGGCAGCGTGATCGTGGACATGGCCGCCGGCCAGGGCGGGAACGTGGAAGGCTCCGTGGCCGGGGAACGGATTGTGACGGAGAACGGGGTGGTCATCCTGGGCTACACGGATCTGCCTGCCCGTTTGCCGGCGCAGGCGTCCCAGCTGTACGGGACGAACATGCTGAACCTCCTCAAGCTCCTGACCAAGGACAAGGACGGAGTGCTGCGGATCGACCTTGATGATGTGGTCCAGCGTTCGGTGACGGTGGTGCGCGATGGTGAAAAGACGTGGCCGCCGCCCCCGGTCCAGGTCTCCGCCGCACCCGCGGCCAAGGCCCAGGCCGCCGAAAGCACCGCCCCGAAGAAGAAGCAGGGCCTCAGCGCCGCCGGCAAGGCAGGCCTTTTTGCGGCCGGCATCGCTGCGTTGTTCCTGGTTAACGCGGTGGCGCCGGCGCCGTTGCCGCAGCACTTCACCGTTCTGATGCTCTCGGTCGTGGTGGGCTTCTACGTGATCGGCAAAGTCCACCACGCCCTGCACACCCCGCTGATGTCCGTCACGAACGCGATCTCCGGGATCATCGTGGTCGGCGCGCTGCTGCAGGTCACCTCGGAGAACGTGGTGATGCAGGTCCTCGCCGCTGTCGCGGTGCTGCTGGCCAGCATCAACATCTTCGGCGGGTTCGCTGTGACCCGGCGGATGCTCGCGATGTTCTCCCGCGGAGACGGGGCCCGTAAATGAGCGCCGTCACCGAAGCAGCAGCCCGAATCGTCCCGAGGAGCCTTACCGTGTCTGACACCGTCTCCGGTCCGTTGACCGCCGACACCATCGCCGGAGCTGCGTACATCGTCGCGGCCCTGCTGTTCATCCTGTCCCTTGCCGGCCTGAGCAAACACGAAAACGCGCGCGCCGGCGTCGTGTACGGCATCACCGGGATGGTCATCGCCCTCGCTGCCACGGTCTGGCTGACCTTGCAGGGCGCCTGGGGCACCGGCCACGGCCTCACCGGCCTGGTCCTCCTCCTGGCCGCGGTGATCGTGGGCGGGGCCATCGGGCTCTGGCGGGCCCGGGTGGTGGAAATGACCGGCATGCCCGAACTCATTGCGCTGCTGCACAGCTTCGTGGGCCTCGCCGCCGTGCTGGTGGGCTGGAACGGGCACCTCGAAGCCCCGTCCCTGTCACCGGAGCTGATGGCCGTCCACCACGCCGAGGTGTTCATCGGCGTGTTCATCGGTGCGGTGACCTTCACCGGTTCGATCGTGGCGTTCCTGAAACTCTCCGCCCGGATGAAGTCCTCACCCCTGATGCTGCCGGGCAAGAACGCGATCAACCTCGGCGCGCTGGCCGCGTTCATCGTCCTGACCGTCTGGTACGTCAACGACTCCCAGCTCTGGCTCCTCATTGTCGTCACCATCCTCGCCCTCGGGCTGGGCTGGCACCTGGTGGCCTCCATCGGCGGCGGCGACATGCCCGTGGTCGTGTCCATGCTCAACAGCTACTCCGGCTGGGCCGCGGCCGCCGCGGGTTTCCTGCTGAACAACGACCTGCTCATCATCACCGGCGCCCTGGTCGGATCCTCGGGTGCGTACCTGTCCTACATCATGTGCAAAGCCATGAACCGGTCCTTCATCTCCGTGATCGCCGGCGGCTTCGGCATCGCCGCCCCGGCCGCGGCGGACGCCGAGTACGGCGAGCACCGCGAAATCACCGCCCAGGCCACCGCCGAGATGCTGTCCAACGCCTCGTCCGTGGTCATCACCCCCGGCTACGGCATGGCCGTGGCCCAAGCCCAGTACCCCGTAGCCGAACTCGCCCATCAGCTCCGCGAGAAGGGCGTGAATGTCCGGTTCGGCATCCACCCGGTCGCCGGGCGCCTGCCCGGACACATGAACGTCCTCCTCGCCGAAGCCAAAGTCCCGTACGACATCGTCCTGGAAATGGATGAAATCAATGACGACCTCGGCGACACTTCCGTGGTCCTGGTCATTGGCGCGAATGACACCGTCAACCCGTCCGCCGCTGAGGATCCGGGAAGCCCCATCGCGGGCATGCCCGTCCTGCGCGTCTGGGAAGCCGAGAACGTCATCGTGTTCAAACGCTCCATGGCCGCCGGCTACGCAGGGGTCCAGAACCCCCTGTTCTACCGCGACAACTCCCAAATGCTCTTCGGCGACGCCAAAACACGCGTCGAAGACATCCTCAAAGCGTTCTGACAGACACCGCGCTGAAGGCAGCGGGCGACGGCGGGAGATTCCCGCCGTCGCCCGCTGTTCCTTTTTTTTGGGGGGGACCGGAGGTCAGGCCATGATGGCGAGCTCGTCGCGGTTTTGGGAAATTGCGGGGGCGGCTGCAGCCAGGCTGACGGTGACGGGTTCGAAACCGTCAGCGCTGACATGGACGGTGATCTCCCCTTCAGCGGTGGGCCTGACGACGGCGAGCAGGCGGCCGTCGAACGAGGTGTGGCTCTTCGACGTGTACAGCTCCTCGGTGTCGGGCCGGGCGCTGCCCAGGCCCTGGAGCACGCCGGCCCCTTGGACCGTCACGGTGACGCTGTGTTCGACATTCGAGGCCAGGGTGCCGCTTGCATCGCGGAACTCGATGGCCAGGTAGCTGAGGTCTGAGTGGTCGGCCACCAGTTCCGTGCGGTCTGCGCCGGCGGTGAGGCGGATATCTCCCGTTGCCGTGCGGAGTGTGGTGCGGGCCTGCTCCGTGCCGTTCACGTAGCCCACTGCCACCAGCTCACCGGGCTCATAGGTCAGCTCGAAGTGTGCGCGGAACCGGTGCGCGGCTCCGGCCGGGGCCCTGCCCACGGCGGAGCCGTTGAGGAGCAGCTCCACCTCATCAGCATCGCTGTAGACCTCAACCCTAACCGGGGACCCGTCGGCCGCGTCCCAGCTCCAGCTGGAGATGCAGTCAGTCCAGGTCCACGGCCCCATCCCGTGTTCACGGGCGTAATTCTGCGGGCGCTGGACGGCGATGTACGGCTCGTGCCGGAGCCCGAAGACCGTCTCGCGGTAGTAGGAGGCGGGCCGCCGGTAGCCGGTGATGTCGATGTCACCGCACCAGGCGAGCAGCCAGGGGTACGGGGCTGCCAGTGAGGTCTTGCCATCGCTCCCATCGGTGTACTGCACGCGGCCGATGCCTGCTTCGCCGAGGTAGTCCCAGCCTGTCCAGGTGTAATCGCCGATCACGTGCGGGTTTTCCTCCACCAGTTTCCAGAGGACGTCGATCCGGTCAGGGAACGTTTCGGTTCCGACGATGATCCTGTTGGGGAAGAGGTCCTTGTCCATGACATAGCGGCCGTCACCGTAGTTGATGCCGGCCACGTCCACTGCCGCGTGGGATTCTGCCGTGCGCTCCGACACGAGAGGGGATGCGCTGATGCGGCCCATCGCCTCGCCGGCTTCGCTGATCAGGGCGTTGACGCCCTGGCTGTCATCGCCGGCGCCGGCCTCTTTCATCATGGCCGCGGCGTCCGCGATCACCGAGACGAACCCGTTGATCCCGTTGGTGATGTAGCGGGTGGAATCCAGGGACCTGATCTTCTCCGCGATCCGGCGGCCCCAGCCGGAGCCCAGGCCGCTGCCGGTTTCCGGGATCTCGTTGCCGATGGAGTAGAGCACCACGGACGGGTGGTTGAAGTCCTTGGCCACCATGGCCTCAACATCGCGTTCCCACCATTCGGGGAAGGACAGCGAGTAGTCGAACGCGGATTTTCCTTCGGTCCACACATCGAAGGTTTCGTCCATGACCAGCATGCCGTGCTTGTCGCAGGCGTCCAACATGGCCTGGCTGACCGGATTGTGCGCGCTGCGGATGGAGTTGAAGCCGGCTTCCTTCAGCAGTTGCACGCGGCGCTCGTCCGCGCGGGCAATGGTGGCTGCGCCGAGGATGCCGTTGTCGTGGTGGATGCAGGCGCCGCGGAGCTTGACGGTCTCGCCGTTGATCTGAAGGCCGTTGAAGGGGTCCAGCTGGAGGGACCGGATGCCGAAGGTGGTGCGCTCTGCCTGCAGCACCTCCAGTTCGTCGCGGAGCTCAGTCCGCGCCGAGTAAAGGTGCGGGCGCTCCAGTCCCCACAGCAGTGGTTCGGTGACGTACAGGCGCTGGCGGACGACGGCGGTGCTGCCCGCCTTGAGTGTCACCGGCGCGGAGCCGACGGCGACAACCGAGCCGTCGCCGTCGTACAGTTTCGTTCCGACCGTCACCGTGGCAGTGGACAGGCTTTCGTTCTCCACGGTGGTGGCGACGTGCACGACGGCACGGCCGGCAGTGATGTCCGGCGTCGAGATCCGGACGCCGTTCGTGGCAAGGTGTACCGGGTCCGTGACGTTCAGGAACGTATCGCGGTAGATGCCGGCGCCGGAGTACCAGCGCGAATCCTGATGGACGCGCGCATCGACGCGGATGGTGTTCTCCTGGCCATACTTCAGGAAAGGGTCCAGCGGGATCGTGAAAGTGGAGTAGCCGAAGGGGCGCTGGCCGGCGAAGTCCCCGTTGACGAAGACCATGGCGTCGCGGTACACGCCCTGGAACTCCAGGGAGACGCGCTTGTCCCGGTAGTCCTCAGGCGCCTCGAAGGTCTTGGAGTATTCGAAGGTGCCTCCGGGGGTGTAGCCGGCGTGCGAACCCTGGGCGGAACCGGCAGAGCGCGGGAGGCCGATCAGTGCGTCGTGCGGCAGGGTGACGGACTGCGGCGGGGCAACCGGCGCGTCAAACTCAGCGAAGAGGCCGACCTTCGGCCGTACCGCCCAGCCGGCATTGAAAGAGGTGCGCGTCATTGAGGTTCTCCATGGGGATAGGTATCACGTGTCACAACAAGGACATCACGGCGAGGTGACACGTGTCAATGAGAGCTGCAGGGGGCTAGGCGGTTTCCCCGGAAATAACTGACACGTCCGCCCGGACGGCCGGCAATGGCGGGGCGGGAGCCGGGTGGCTGATCGAGGCCAGGTCTGAAGCGATGCGTTCCATGAGGGGCGCATTGTGGATGCGGACGCTGGTGAGCCGCGGAGAGACCAGTTGCCCGATCGCCGTGGCATCGACGCCCACCACGGAGAGGTCCTCAGGTATCCTCAGCCCGAGCGCCCTTCCGGCGGCCACCACGGCAATGGCGACGTCGTCGTTGTAGCAGCCCACGGCAAGCGGGGCGTCCTTGGCTTGAACGGCAGCGAGGGCTGTGGTGGCCCGTTCGAGCTCGAGGGGGATTTCAATGCGTTCGGGTTCCGGCAGGCCCTCGTGGCGGGCCGCTGCCTTCATCCCCTCGAATCTCCCTGGCCCGAAGGGGTCGAGCCGCTCATCCAGCAGGGCAGCATACAAGAGCTGCCTCGGTCCGTTCCGCAGGAGGGTCTTCGCCATGGTCCGGCCGATGACGTGGTTGATGTCATGGGTGGGGTCCTCAGATGCAGGGATCCGTGGAATGACCGCCGCCCCGGAATTATGGAGGACCTCACGCTCGTCCGCCCCGAGGATTCCCATGTCCACCACAGCAACGGGCCGGAAGCGCAGGATGGCAGCGAGTGTCTCACCGGGATTGCTGCCGGCGAAGCGAACAACAACACTCAGGCCGTGCGCTGCTGCACGCTGTGTGACGTTGTCCACGAGATCCTGGAGGTTGCTTCCGAACGTGGTGTTGGGGACGAGGATCACCAGAATGTCGCTCCGGCCTGTCACCAGCGCGCGGCCGGCGGGGGAGGGCTGGTAATTCAGTTCCCCGGCCGCTTTCAGGACTTTGGCACGGGTCTCCTCCGGGAAGCGGGACCCCTGCCCGTTCAGGATATGGCTCACCGTGGCCCGGGATACCCCGGCCAGTTTGGCGACATCAAAGCTGGTGGGGCGCTTGGTGGGTTTCGTTTCCGCGGTCACGGTCTGATCATTGCACAGGGAGGGTTGACACGTGATACTTATCCGCGGTCGTCTTCAGAGATCGTGTGGACAAATTTCGTTGCCTGCCTGCTCAGGCCTTACTTGTCCAAAGGCGGGATCGTCGTCGCTTCCGGCCCAAACAACACCGCCTCGAGGGCAGGGCAGCACCTCGAACGCCAAGCCGTCATGGTGTGCGCGAAGGTGGCGCCCGTCGTCCTCCACCACTTCCCAGCCGGCCGCCGGCAGCGCTGCACGATAGTGCTGCAGGACATCGACGTCTCCTACGACCACGAACCCCCGGCTACAGCCGCCGACACCACTCATACCGCCACCGCTGAAATGGCCTATGTGTTCGATGGAATCGAACGCCCGCTGGGACTCACGGTCCGCGGTGGCCATTGGCTCATCGGTGCCCTCGATCACGCATTGTGGAGCGGCGTCGAACCTCTCAAGCCGCTGCCCCAGGGCCGAGGGGGTGACAGCGAGCATCCCGAGCAGCATAAGGACCAGGATGGCCACGGCCGTCAGGCGCATCCACAGGCGGGGCGCGAGCACCACGCCGATCAAGGCAACTACCACGACCACACCCAACGCCAAGCCGGAGGGACCGGCCGTCAACCCCCAAGTGAACCCATCGAACGCGGTACCGGTGACATCGCCGTACACAGCCATGAAAGCGTGGTGGACCAGCACAGCCAGCAGCGCCAGGCCTGCCTCAACGGCGAGCAGCACCGCAACAGAGACGACACGGCCGGTCATGGGCATGGCTCATGTTAGTCCCGCTCCCAGTTCCAGGAAATGGGGTACTTCCTTGACAGTGCTGGCGCCAAAGAGGAATGTGGCCCACGAAGAGGTCTCCTTCAGTTCAGGTCCCAGTCTCGGCAGCGGTGCTGTGACGATCCGAAGGAGAAGTGAATGCGAATTAAGCCAGCCCTCATCGTCCTGTTGGCTTCGGCTCTTTGTTTGACGAGTCCCATTCCTGCCACAGCTTCGAGGGACGGTGACCAATGGAAGCACGAAAACGGCGACATCGCTTTTGGCCGGTTCGATCCTGCCTTGGATGGGCTGAGCCTGTGGGTGGCCGAATCCGATGGCTCCCAACAGAAGCGCCTGACCGAAGATCAGACAAATTTCTCAGACTGGGCACCGGATGGCGACCGAATCGCTTTTGACTTCATCAACGACACCGGGGTGCACATCGCGACCATCAACCCCGATGGGCAGGACCGGACGGCGCTTACGTCAGCAGCCGGGGTGCAGGAGAGCCCTAAATGGTCTCCTGACGGCGAGTCCATTGCCTATGACGGATTTCCGTTCCCTGTGGATGAAGCGAATTTTGCCATTTCCATTTGGGTAATGGATGCTGACGGATCTGATCCTCGGCAGCTCACGCACGATGCCCTGGATGTGGAGCCCGTATTCTCTCCCGACGGGACCAGAATTGCATTCGGACGTATCACCGGGGACAGCACGGACGGGCAGATCGAAGCAATTTATGTGATCAACACCGATGGCACCGGGCTTCGCGAAGTGGTTGCACCGCGGGCCGGCCTGGAGCATCCGGACTGGTCCCCTGACGGCCGCTCGATATCCTTCAATATCGCGCCGGAGAGCCCTGCTGCTGCAGATTCCGGTTCGATTCTCGCCGTCCGTCCGGACGGAAGCGGTCTTCGCGTGGTTCAGGAAGCAACAACAGCATTGAAATTCTTCAAGGCGGTGTGGTCCCCTGACGGCCGCCGCCTGCTCAGTGGCTGCTTCGAGGAATCAGACGGCATCGACAGGATCTGCAGCATCTCCCGTGGTGGGCGCGTCAACGTCATCGTGGGTGGAATCCAAAGAGTTAATTTCCCTTCGTGGGGATCAGCCGGCTGACTTTAGGGCTGCAATCCACATAGCTACACCTCGTGGCTTGTCGGAATGTCCTGGGATGCCGCCCATTCGCCTACGTCGCGGCGTTCTATGGCAGCGGCCATCAGGTCCGGGAACAGGTCCGGCGTGCAGGCGAAGGCCGGGACGCCGATTCCGGCGAGGGCCGCAGCATGGTCCGCATCGAAGGACGGATGGCCGCTGTCGCTGAGGGCGAGGAGCGCGATCATGGTGGTTCCCGCCCCCACGATCGAGGCCGCACGCCGCAGCATCTCCTCGGCAATCCCGCCCTCGTAGAGGTCGCTAATCAGCACCAGGATGGTCTCCGTGGGCTGGGTGATCTGGTCCTGGCAGTAGGCCAGGGCGCGGTTGATGTCAGTGCCGCCGCCCAGCTGCACGCCGAACAGCACGTCCACGGGATCGTCCAGCTCGTCCGTCAGGTCAACCACCGCAGTGTCGAAGACCACCAGACGGGTGCGCACCGACCGCAGCGAGCTGAGGACCGCCCCGAACACGCTGGAGTACACCACGGACTCGGCCATCGAGCCGGACTGGTCGATGCACAGGATGATTTCCCGCTGGATCTCGGTGCTGCGCCGGGCGTGGCCCACCAGACGCTCGGGCACGATGGTCCGGTACTCGGGCTGGTAGTGCTTGAGGTTCGCCGCGATGGTCCTGTTCCAATCGATGTCCCGGTGCCGCGGCCTTCGTGTCCGCGCGGCCCGGTTCAGCGCTCCGGAAACGGCCTGGACGGTCCGCGCCCGCAGGCGCTCCTCGAGCTCATTGGTCACCTGCCGGATCACGGCCCTGGCCGTCTCGCGTGACTGCTCGGGGATCACCCGGCCGAGGCCTATCAGCGTGCTCACAAGGCCGACGTCGGGCTGTACCGTGCGCAGCATCTCCGGCTCGAGCAGCAATTGCCGCAGTCCGAGACGGTCCATGGCGTCGGCCTGCATCACCTGCACCACCGTGGACGGAAAATAGCCGCGGATGTCGCCCAGCCAGCGGGCCACCCGCGGACTGGAGGCGCCCAGGCCGCCGCGGCCGTTCTTGTCCGCCCCGTACAACTCCTCCAGCGCCTGGTCACGGCGGGCATCGGCGGCAGAGAGCTCCACGCTGTTCCCGTCCGCCGTGACGCCGTCGGCCTCATTCCCGCCGAGCACCAAGCGCCAGCGGCCCAGCCGGCCGCGGCCGTTGCCGCCATCGGGCTCCGTAGCACTCACGCGACCGCCTCCCATCCGAGATACCGGGCCATGGTCCGGATGGCGGGGCCCGCGGCAGCCAGATCCAAAGTGGACCCGCCGGCCACTGGGGAGGCATCGCCGATGCGGCTGACCTGCTCGCCGATCTCCCGCCGCTCCGGCCGGCTGAACGCCGAGAACGTCCTGCGCAGGAGCGGCAGGACGTCGTCAAAGATCTCGCTGTCCACGCCCGCGACCCACCCGTCGACGATCTCCAGGAGCCTTCGATCGTAGACCAGCAGCGTGGCGTCGCCGGAGAGAAGGCCGTCCAGCCAGGCAGCGACTTCCCGCGCCGGCGTGGCGATCGAGAGCCGGCGGCTGAGGCTGGCCGCCACGTCGTCCCGGTCAACCAGACCGGCGTCCAGCAGCAGCCGCGTGGCCCGCCCGGCCACCGAGCCATGGATCCTGTCCGAGCCGGCGACGGCGGCGAGTGCCCGGTGCCAGTCATCCAGTGGGAGGTCAGGCAGCAGGGACATCCCCTGCTGGGCGGAGTCGACCGCGTGCCGCATGGCCCCGGCGGCTTCATCGTCCAGTCCGGCGCAGGCCGTGGGCAGTCCAACGCAGGCGCGCACCACCGTGGTGTCCAGGATCTTCCGGACCCCCGTGACATCGACGCCGCGCACGTTGCCGTACCGGCAGGTCCGGGCGAGCGGCGCGATGGTTTCCAGCAGCGGCGCCACGTCCTGCTGCAGGGCGGTGCGCTCGGCCAGGACCGAGACGACGGCGCCGATACCGTCCGGCAGATCCGCAAGAAGGCAACCCGCCAGGAGCCCGCTGAGCTCCGTGAGGCTGCCCGAGTCCTGCGCCTTTTCGGAGACGTAGGCACCGGCGGCCGAGGCAACCGTGGTGCCGTAGCGGCTGGCCTCCACCAGGTCGAGGGCCAGCTCCGGCTGCCACTGGAGCGTCCACACCTCCTTGAAGGTGCCCGTGGTCCGGCCGGTTTCGGTCTGCGCCCCCCACCCCACTCCGAGCAGTACCAGCCGGTGCAGCAGGACCGAGCGGGCCAGCTGGTTCGGCTTGCGCAGGTCCAGGGTGAGGACTTCTTCCATGGCGCTGGGTTTCCAGCGGAGCCTGCGCTGGGTGGCGGTGAGATCGGCGGCCAGGGGCAGGGTCGGCGCGGACTCCGGCACGTTCCCCAGCTCATGCCCGACCGTGAGTTCGCGGTGCACCAGGGCAAGCGGAAGGGGTGAACCCTCGCACAGGACCGCCTGAGCGGCGTCGTCCAGTTCCGGCAATCCAGGGCTTGGCCGCCCCCTTACGGCCGCAAGGGCGGTGGCCATCCGGCTTGCCTCCACGATGGACGCCGTTGAGGCGTCGAGGTCTTCGCGTCGGAGGGCGTGGGCCACCCGGACCAGCCAGGTGGTGGCCACATCCGTGTCCGGATCCTGGGCCATCCAGTGGGCGAAAAGATGCTGGTACCAGCCGGGTGCCGTGACACCGGCGCCGTATCCGCTGCGCAGGCTGAGCCTGCCGGAGGTCCACGGGACCCAGGTGACGGCCACCTTGGCCTTGGGCAGCCCTGCAAGTACTTTGTTGTCGGCGGCCACCGACGGAAACGTGGAAGGCACCAGCGCGGGGGCGTGATAGGCACCGCACACCACGGCGATCCGTTCATGCCCGTCACGCATGGCCGCCCGGATCAGGCGCCGCATCCAGGCTTCCCGGCGGTTGTTCTCCAGGACATCAGGATGGTGGTCCGGCCTGTCATCCACTGCCCGAATCTCCGCAATGGCCTCGGTCAGCGCCGCGAAACGCTCCACCGGGTCCGCGTTCCGGTGCTCGACGGCGTCCTCCCACCAGCGCTCGGCGTCGCTGTATCCTGCGGCACCGGCCAGTATCCCGATCGCGTCGGGCCGGTAGGGCGGCTGCGGCAGGGCGGGAGGTTCCGTTCCCTCGGCGGAGGTGCCGCCGTCGGCGTCGGATTCTTCCCCTTCCGCGTCCGCTGTCGACGGACCGGACGGCGACGGACCGGACGACGGACCGGACGACGGCGGCCCTGCAGTTGAGGCGGCCAGCTGAAGTCCCAGGGTGTGCGCTGCGGGCAGATCGATCGCCCGCACCTGGGCGCCCGTGGACAGCGCCCAGCGGATCGCCACCCACTCCGGTGAAAAGCCTGCCATGGGGTAGAAGGAAGCCAGCCGGGGTTCGTCCGCCGCGTAGATCAGCCCGGCGACGGGCGGAACCATCTCCGGATCGGACAGCAGCGGGATCACCTGGTCAAATTCCGGCGGGCCCTCCACCAGCACCAGGTCCGGGCGGAGGAGTGCCAGGGCTTCGGCAACGGAGCGTGCCGAACCCGGGCCGTGGTGCCGGATCCCCAGGACGTGGACGTCGGTCATGGTCTCAGTTCGGGGATTCGAGGTCGCGGCAGGCCCGGTAGAGGTCCTTCCACTCCGGCCGGTTCCGGACCACGGTCTCCAGGTATTCCTGCCAGACCACCCGGTCCTGCACAGGATCCTTGACCACCGCTCCCACCAGGCTGGCCGCCACATCGTGGGCCCGGACCGTGCCGTCGCCGAAGTGGGCGGCCAGGGAAAGGCCGTTGGTCATCACCGAGATCGCCTCCGCAGTGGACAGGGTCGCCGAGGGCGATTTGATGGTGGTTCGCTGGTCCTGGGTCACGCCCGACCGCAGTTCGCGCATGACCGTGACCACCCGGCGGATCTCGGAGAGCGCGGCGAGGTCTGCCGGAAGTTCCAGGGCAGTTCCGAGGCTGCGTACCCGGGTGGTGACGATTTCGACTTCCTGTTCGATGCTGTCCGGGAGCGGCAGCACCACAGTGTTGAAGCGGCGGCGCAGTGCGGAGGAGAGATCGTTGACGCCCTTGTCCCGGTTGTTGGCCGTGGCGATGATGTTGAACCCCTTGCGCGCCTGCACTTCCTCGTTGAGTTCCGGAATGGGCAGGGACTTCTCACTGAGGATGGTGATCAGGGAGTCCTGCACATCGGAGGGGATCCTGGTGAGCTCCTCCACCCGGACCAGGCTTCCGGTCTCCATGGCGCGCATCACCGGGCCGGGAACCATGGCCGCCCGGGACGGGCCGTCGGCGAGCAGCCGGGCATAGTTCCAGCCATACCGCAGTGCCTCCTCCGGGGTTCCTGCTGTGCCCTGAACCACCAGGGTGGAGGAACCGGACACGGCCGCGGCGAGGTGCTCTCCGAGCCAGGTCTTCGCCGTGCCCGGCACACCCAGCAACAGCAGGGCGCGGTCTGTGGCGAGAGATGCGACGGCGATTTCCACCAGCCGCTCCGAGCCGAGGTATTTGGGCGTGATCTGGACTCCGTTCGGCAGGGTGCCGCCGAGGATATAGGTGGTCACCGCCCACGGGGACAGCCGCCAGCTGGGCGGCCGCGGCCTGTCATCCGCCGCGGCCAGGGCGCTGAGCTCATCGGCGTAGGCGTTCTCGGCATGGGCCCGCAGAACATCTGTGCCGGTCTGGGCATCTGTCATTGGAAAGCCTCCGTCAGTGATTGTCGGAATGAGTGGTATTGCACGGCATCACGGAGCACGCGGCGGCGCCCGGCGTCGTCGTCGGACTCTTCGAGCAGGCGCCGCGCCTGTTCGGCAGCCTCGGGCGGCAGCGCCGCAGGAAGGACGTCGGAAAGCATGCCCGCCAGACCGCTGCCGTTCTTGGCAAAGAGCTGCTCCAGCACTGTCCCGGCCAGCTGAAGCCCCCAGGGCCTCGTCAGGGCGCGAAGCGGTTCAACCAGGCTGAACGGGTGGTCCGTTCCCGCTTTGATGTGCCGGATCATGATGTCTTCGCGCTCGTTCCGGGGAAGGCAGTTCAGCAGCCGCAGGTCCGTGCGGAGGTCGAGCAGCGCACGCACCCAGTCAAGGTCCGCCCGCACGGCTGCGGTAGTAAGGATCGTCTCCAGGATCCGGGTTTCGCCCTTGAGCAGCGCAAGGGTTGCCGCCGGGCTCCGGCCCGAAACAGTGGTCCAGACATCGAGCGGGGCACCGCGGACGACGGCGTCCAGCCGGGCCAGCCGGTCGGGTTCACCGGTGCGCCGGTCAGGCGGGATCCCGTCGCGCAGCGCGGCCTCATCCGGTTCAGGCGGGAGGCTGATCTCGAATTGTTTGCGCAGCACTCCCTTGACGTGAAGCAGCGGACGCAGCCGGTCAGCCATCCGGCCCGCGCGGGCGCTGGCCGGCAGCCTGTCGAGCAGGCCCGCGGCGACGTCCCGCACGCTCTTGGCCTTGTCGTCCAGCCCACGCTCCAGCAGTTCCTCGTCCCCGTCACCGAGGTTCGTGGCGAACGTTGCCAAATGGGCGGCGCGCTCCCGGGCGGCGAGAGTGTCCCAGTTTGAGGCAATGTGTTCGCGGGCGGCTGCCGGATCTTCGCGGCGGAGCCGTTCAAGCTCCGTAGCGGCGTCAGCGCTCTTCAGCCCGGTCCAATCAGCGGATGCATGCTGCCCCGCGGCGGGGACACCGGCCTTCAGGTCCTCGAGCCAGCGGCCCCGGACACCGATGGCAGGATGCAGGCGCTCCGCCACCGCGGACCTGGCGTCTGCCAGCTCAAGCAGCTTCGGGAGCAGCCGGTGCGGAACCCGCTGTCCGGCCGCCTCCGCGAACCGGAGCCAGTCGGCCACCAGCTGGTTGCGCAGGTCCAGTCCAACAGGCGGCTGGGTGAGCAGGAGGTCCAGCAGGCGTGCAGCGTCCCCGGAGGCCAGCGGAGCATCGTCCGGTGGGGCCGGCTCCGGAATATCGGCAGGGTCCAGGGTGGTGGAGTGCCGGGTGGCGCGGGTGGCGGCGTCGGCCAGGGCCGCCTGTTCCAGCAGCAACTCCTCGCTGGAGAGCCCGTCCGGAGGTTGGAAGCCGAGTTCCACGGGCGGGGGCGGCGCCGGGTGCCGTGCGGTGCCAACGAGGGCGGCAGTCCGCAGCTCGGCCAGCCAGGTCATGGCGTCACCACCGCGCCGTCAATGACCGCGGAGAGCGGCCGCACGCGACCCTCCTCAAGCTCCCCGAACAGGTCCACGGGATGGCCGCCGGTGAGGGCCAGCAGCGAGTCCAGGGGTGCGTCCGCCAGGGGGAGGGCGTCTCCGGATCCGTCGCGGAGCCAGCCCCGGTCACCGGGGGAGACGCTCACACCGCAGAGCAGGACCGGGTGGCGCTCCCGCCAGGGTGAGAGGGCCACGCCAGCCGATTCGGCGTCGAGCGCTTGTTGAATGCTGCCACCCTCGCCCAGATCCGTTGCCATGCCAAGGGGTGCAACAGTGCCGGTGAACATGGCACGCCGAGGTGCGGAACCGGGGTACCGTGCGACGGTGGCGTCCAGCAGCGCGCCAGCCAGCTGTGGCGCCGCCAGCACTTCACTCCGGGCGGCAAAATCGAGGACGACGACGACTGTTCCGTCGGGTGCGCGAAGCCAGGTCCGCTGTTGCTGCAGCCGCCCGTCGTCGCTGCGGTGGGCGCCCAGCACCAGCCACGGACCTGGGAGTTCCTCCGTGCCCTGGACGTCCGCCGTCGGGAGTGCCCAACCGACGGCCACCCTGAGGTCGGCAAGCTCGGCCGGGGTCAGGGTGTCCCGCTTGCGCCACGCCTTGGTCACCGCCCACCACCGGCCGGCCCGCAGCAGGAGGTGGTCGGCCCAATCCGGCCGGGCATGGACATCAGAACCCATGGCGCGCACCTGTTCAGCCAGGCCTGGAAGCTGTGCGTCAACCAGCCTCGCAGCCACGCCGTCCCACCAGGAATACGGCTGCGTGCGGGCAGCGGCAAGGCCGGTCCGGACCAGGTCCGTCAGCCACCGGGAAAAGTCATCAATGCCCGCATCCATTAACGCCATCCGGTCCGCGAGCCGCTTGGCCTGTGCCTCAGGATCCACCGGCTGCTCGGTATTGCGGCGCTCCCGCACGGTGGCACGTTCCGCCCGCTGCGCCGCCCATTCCCGGGCGAATTCAGCAGTCTCGGCGCCGCCGTCGGCCGCTTCACCCCGGGACCACAGCAGGAGCAGCGCGAGGGCGTGCTTGCAGGGGAACTTCCTGCTGGGGCAGGAGCAGCGGTAGGCGGGGGCGGCGGTATCCACGCTCACCTGGTAAGGGGTTTTTCCGCTGCCCTGGCACTTGCCCCAGACGAGGACGTCGTTGCTGCCCGTTTCGGACCACGGGCCCTGCCGTGCGAGCTTGCGGGCGGCCGCCAGGGAAGCCGCGTCGGGCGCAGCGTTGACCACCCGTTCCTCGCTCCAACGCCCCATGAAGCACATTGTGCCCGAGGTCACGGAACCTGCAAAGTAGGCAGGGCGGCGTGGCGGCGTCAGCCGGCTGGCTGACCTGCAGCATTCCGGTTCCGTCCGCTGCGCAGAGCCGTCATGATGTTCACTTTCGAGGTGTAGGAAATCGATCCGTATTGGAAGAGGCGGACGCCGAGGTAGAACATGAGCACAGCCCCGATGTAGACGATGGCGATGACGACCGCACCCTCGCCCACTGTGAGCGAGCCGAGCCCGTTACGGAGCAGCGCGGTGACCGGGGCGGTGAACGGGAAGTAGGTGAACACCTGCACGATCAGTGTCTGGGGGTTGGAGAAGATCAGGGTAACGGCGTAGAACGGCACGAAGATCATGATGATGACGACGGCCATGAAGTTTCCCGCTTCCTTGGCGGTCGGCATCACTGCTCCGATGGCCACCAGTGTGGTGGTGAACAACGCGAAGCCGCCGACGAGGATGAGGAAACCGGCGATCATGGGGAGCGGTTCGAAGACCAGGGCGGAAAGATCGACGTCGGGGATGTTGATCTGGTCCCGGAAGAACAGGTAGGCGATGAGGAGCGGGGATGCGAACACCACGATCTGCACCAGGCCGATGGCGAAGAGCGCCAGGACCTTGCCGCTGATCAGTGTGGTCGGTTTGAGCGTGGTCAGGATCATCTCGGTGACCCGGTTCTCCTTTTCCTCCAGGGTGGAGTTGAGCATCTGCCCCGACAAGAGGATGACCAGGCCGTAGAAAATAACCACGTACGACAACGGCGGCACCGCGGACATGAACCCGCTGGTTTCCGCTCCGCCACGGTAGGCCTTAGTTTCGATGGTTGCGTCGGAACGGGCCAGGGCTGACAGCTCGGGGGAGCCGATGCGGGCGCTGACTGCCTGGGTCAGCATCGCCTGGGCCACGGCGGAGTACTTGTTGTTCTCGAACAGGCCTCGGTCCGCACCATAGACCTTCACTTTTTGGGTTGCCGGGTCGGCGGGGAAGTCGAAGAATGCGTCGATGGTTCCGGACTGGACAGCGCGGATGCCCTCCTCCGGGGACGGCGCCCTGGTGGCAGTGAAAACCTTCGCCTGTTCCGGCGTGATGAGTCCGGACGCATCCGCATACGAGATGGTGAACTCGGCGCTTTTCTGGGCGTCGGCGGCGGTGTCGGTTGCAGACCTGGAGAGGTAGAGCAGGCCGAAGACGACCGCAAGCATAAGCGGCACGGCCAGGGTGGCCGCCCAAAAGCGTTTCTTGGTGACGGTGCGGATGAACTCGAAACTGACGACCGTCCTGAGGTTATGCTGTGCCATTTTACGGCCCTGCCAGTTGGTAGACGGCTGCGTCGGCCCTGTTCTGGTCGCCGTAGACCCGGATGAAGATTTCCTCGAGGGAGATCTTGGTGGTGGTGAAGCTGCGGACGGCCACACCGGCGGCGACGAGTTCCCTGAGGATGTCTGCCTCGTCAGTGTCATCGGTGATGGACAGTTCGGAGTAGTTGGTTTCATTGAGCGTTGCGGTGTAGTGCGGTGAGGCAGGGATGGGACCGGTGTGCTTGAGCCGGATGATGCGGCCGCCGTACTGGTCCTGGACCTCGTCGATGGTTCCGTAAGCCTCTGAGGTCCCGTTCTTGAGCAGGATGACCCGGTCGCAGAGACGTTCGACTTCCTCCATCTGGTGGGTGACCATGACCACGGTGGCGCCCTTGGCCTTCTGTCCGTCGATGATGTCCATCAGCAGGCGGCGGTTGACCGGGTCAAAGCCTTTGGTTGGCTCGTCCAGGATCAGGAGTTCGGGTTCGTTCATGATGGTGACGCCGAGCTGGACTTTCTGCTGCTCCCCGCCGGAGAGCTTATCCAGCAGCAGGCCCGCCTTGTTCGCCAGGGCCACGCGCTCCAGATAGGCGAGGGACCAGCGCTTGGCGGTGTTCCGGTCCATGCCCTTGAGGCGGCCGAAGTAGGTCATGACGTCGATGACCTTTTCTTTCTTGTACAGGCCGCGCTCCTCGGGCAGGTAGCCTAGGCGCTCGCCGGCTTCGGGACGGAAGGGTCTACCGTCGATATGGAGGATCCCTCCGCTCGGCTCGTAGATCCCGAGCAATGCCCTGATGGTGGTGGTCTTGCCTGATCCGTTGCTGCCGAGGAACCCGAAGGTCTCGCCCTCATGGACGTCGAAGGATAGATCCCGGATGACTGTGGTGTCCCCGAACTCCATCCGAAAGCCGTCAATGTGGACCAGTGCTTCGCTCATGGCCGTTCCCAAGAAATCTGTGGGCTGCTGTCAGGTTTGAGCCTACAGACGCGATCTCTGCTGACCCATGGCCTTAAGACCCGCGATTTTGGTGTCTGAGGGTCAGCCTTCCCGGCCGGGGCGGTGCTATTCGGCCGAGGGCCGCTGCCTTTGCTGTTTGGTTGCCGACCGCTGTTGCTTTGCGGCCAGGCGCCGCCGGTCCGAACCGCGGGTGGGTTTTGTCGGACGGCGGCGGGGCGCATCCGGGGCAAGGCCCTCGGTGACGAGTTCGGCGAGTTTACCCAGGGCTATCTCGCGGTTCCGCAGCTGGGACCGGTGTTCGGAGGCGGTCACGGTAAGCATTCCCGTGATGAGGCGCTGTCCCAGCCGGGTGAGCAGCTGCGTCCGTTGCTGGTCGGAGAGCACCGCAGAGCCAGCGATGTTCCAGGAGAGTTCGACGCGGGTGTCCGTGGTGTTGACGTGCTGGCCGCCCGGGCCGGACGAGCGTGAGAACCTCCAGTGGAGTTCCGTGGCGGGAATCGTGAGCATTGGCGACACCTCAAGATCCATGAAACAAGTGTTGCATGTATGCCCCGATGGCTAACCTGCACTGCTTCTCTGGTCCCACCAGGACAGAACCCGGAGACAGCGCAGCGTGGCGATGCGGCTCGGACCGGGCGGTTCGAGCGGGAACCACTGCTTTCCGGGATACGGGGGATAGCGCTTCCAGGTTCCGTCCGGACCACGGGCTGAACGGACCCGGGCCACAGCGTCGGCGAGTTGTGGATCCTGGGCAGCCCCGCTGGCCCTGAAGTATTCGAGTCCGCGGAGGATATCGAAATGCCACTGTGGCGGGAAAGGGAAGCGGACGAAGTCCTGACGGGCGATCCGGCCGGTGGTGTGGGAGCGGTATAAGCGGTGGAGGAGGAAGAACGTCTTCCCCCTTTCGGCGGCCTCCCGGACATCGATACCACCACCAGCAAGGCCATAGGCGAGGAGGGCTTCAAGCACTGTGATGGTGGTGTGGAACGAGCCGTGGCAGGAGCCTGTCCTGATGGCGCGGCAGTTCCAGCCGCCGTCGGGTAGTTGGTCCCGGAGCAGCCACGAAACCGCCTCGTCAATGCGGGAGTCCCTGTACCGGAAGTGGGAGCCGAGCAGGACGAGCATCCCCGTCACACACGTTTCCGGGGACCGATAGGCCAGATTGAGCCCGCCGTCGGTGTACGTGGCGCCGTCCCACAGGCAGCCGCAGGCGCGCAGGGCCTGGGGGTGTGCTGCCGGAAGCCCGAGCCAGCGGAGAAGCAGGAGGGTGTAGGTGGTCGACGTCCATTTGGGCAGGTACAGACCCTGAGCCCAGGTACCGGCCGCATCTTGGGCTGCCAAGAGTTGGGAGACCCATCCCTCCTCCGCCACGCGCTGCCGTTCAGCCGAAACCTCGGCCGTGGACGCGGCCGTCAGGTCCTGAAGAACCTGCCACCGCAGGGCCGGGTCCCCCTCGAGCAGCCAGGCGATCACCTGTGGACCGGGCACAGGATCTCCCGGTCCTGCCGGGTCCAGCGGGGTGGAATGTTCTGTCATGGTGGTGCAGTTCTGAGTTGGTGCCATGGAGCGGTTCCCTGCCAACATTCCCAGCCGTGCTCCGTGCCCGTAAGGGACAAAGGTCCTTGACGCCGGCTGGTCCCGCCGCAAGGCTTGCTGCCATGGACCCTGGACCCCGAAAGGACCGGATATGGGCAAGGTAATCGTGATGAACCACGTGACACTGGACGGGGTCATGCAGGCGCCCGGGCGTGCGGACGAGGACACCCGGGACGGCTTCGCGCACGGCGGCTGGGCCGTTCCGCGCAGCGATGAGTCCATCGGGGCGAAGATGGGCGGACTCATGGGCGCCGAGCACGCGTTTCTGTTCGGCAGGCGCACGTATGAGCAGCTCCTGGCGTCGTGGAATGCCCAAGGCGGACCTTTCAAGGAAGCGCTGAACAGCACGGCCAAGTACGTGGCTTCCCACAACCCTGAGGCGCAACTGCAGTGGCCAAACTCCACCCTCCTGGGCGGCGATGTTCCCGAAGCCGTGAAGGACCTCAAACGGGGCTCGGACACGACTTTGGTGGTCATGGGCAGCGGTGTCCTGATCGGCTCCTTGATGGCCGCCGGCCTGATCGATGAGTACCTGCTGATGATCCATCCGCTGGTGCTGGGCACCGGCCGCCGGCTCTTTGCCGGCGATACCCCCGCGTCCCTGCGGCTGGTTGACAGCAGCGCTACCAAAGCCGGGGTGCTGATGGCCACCTATGAGGCAGTCTGCGGATAGCTTCGCGCTGCCGGCGAGGCCCGGCATTACACAATCGTCCATATATTCGCGCTTTTCTGCCATGGGACCGGGGCCTCCTGGTTCCTAGACTTGCATGCGTGATCAACGCCGATGAGCCCCAGAGCCAAATCATCCTTCCCGACGCGCCGCCGGATCAGCAGGCCATCCTGGCCGGGGGCGGCGTTGCCTGCTGGAGCGAGCCAGTCTCCATCGACACGTACGCGCCGGGGGAGCCGGACCGGTATCCGCTGTTCCTGGACCGGCGCGTCTACCAGGGCTCCAGCGGCAAGGTATATCCGATGCCGTTTATTGACAGCATTGCCGCCGTCAAGGAATCCCGCCTCTGGCAGGCGATCCATCTGGAGAACGAATTTGTCCGGCTGATGCTGCTCCCGGAAATCGGCGGCCGGATCCATATCGGGTTTGATAAGACGGCGGGCTACGACTTCTTCTACCGGAACAACGTGATCAAGCCGGGACTGGTGGGGCTTGCCGGGCCGTGGATTTCCGGCGGTGTGGAGTTCAACTGGCCGCAGCACCACCGGCCGGGCACCTTTCTGCCGGTGGAAACCTCGGTGGAGCGCGGCGAGGACGGCCAGGTCACCGTATGGCACAGCGATCTGGATCCTTTGCAGCGGATGCGGGGGACCCACGGTGTCCGGCTCCGGCCCGGCAGTTCGCTGGTGGAGGTCGAGGCCCGGCTCTACAACTGCACGGACGTGCCGCAGACCTTCCTGTGGTGGGCCAATGTCGCGGCCCGCGCCCACGAGCAGTACCAGTCCTTTTTCCCCACGGATGTCCGGTACGTGGCGGATCATGCCAGGCGGGCCATTACCGCCTTCCCGCAGGCTGACCGACCCTACTACGGGGTGGACTACCCGGCGCTGGCCGCAAAGGGAAACCCGGATGCAGACCGGATCGATTTCTACGCCAACATCCCCGTCCCCACCTCGTACATGATCACCGGGACAAAGGACAGTTTCTTCGGCGGCTACGACCATGAGGCCAAGGCAGGCTTCGTCCACTGGGCGGACCGCTCAATTTCCCCGGGCAAGAAACAGTGGACCTGGGGCAATGGCCCGGTGGGTAAGGCCTGGGACGCACACCTGACTGACGACGACGGCCCTTACGTTGAGCTGATGTCCGGCGTCTTCACCGATAACCAGCCTGATTTCAGTTATCTGGCGCCGGGTGAGACGCGTACGTTCAGCGAGTTCTGGTACCCGATCCGCGAGATGGGTTCGGCGCATCAGGCCAACCTGGCTGCCGCCGTCGCGCTTCAGCTGGATGGGGAAGGACGGAACGCCGTGGTAGGCGTGTCCACGACGGCGGACCACGAAGAGGCAACCGTCCTGCTCAAGCTCAAGGGCACCACCATCCGCTCGTGGACAGTCCGGATCTCTACGGCCCATCCCTTCCACGGGGTCGTGGAGCTCGGAGCGAACGCAGACGCACCTGACCTCACGCTGCAGGTGCTTCACGGCACCGAGGAACTGATTTCGTGGACTCCGCTCAAACCTGCGGGCAGCGAAGAGGCCGAGGAGCCCTGGGTAGCCACGGAGCCGGGCCTTCCGGCGGCCATCGACAGCCAGGACGAGCTATACGTCACGGCAACCCACCTGGCGCAGAACCGGCACCCCACCAGGTCTCCGCTGCCCTACCTCGAAGAGATGCTGCGGCGGGATCCGCTGGACTCGCGCGGGGCCACAGCATTGGGCTCTGCCAGGTACGCCACCGGCCATTATGACCAGGCGCGGGAACTGCTGGAGAAGGCCCTGGCCCGGCTGACCCGGCGCAACCTGAATCCGCCCACCGGGGAGGCAAGCTACCGGTTAGGCCTGGTGCTGGAGCGCACCGGGCACCGGGAGGAAGCCAAGGCGCACTTTGGGAAGGCGGCCTGGGACCGGGCCTGGGCACAACCGGCGCATCTGGCGCTCGCCCGGCTGGCACTCAGGTCACGGCAGCCCGCCGAAGCACTCCGGCATGCCGAAGCCGCAGCCGGGTTGGAGGCGGCGAGCCCGGAGGCGAAGCATCTGCTGGTCCTGGCACTTAGGGGACTGGGACGTACTGACGAAAGCCGTTCATTACTGCAGAAGATCCTGTTCACGGACCCGCTCGACCCTGTGGCGTTGGCGCTGGACGGTTCGCTGCAGGCAAGCGATCCCAAAACAGCACTGGCCGTGGCGTGCTGGCTGGCCCGGGCTGGCCAGTGGCAGCTCGCATTGGACCTCACGGAGCAGCCCGCCCCGTCAGGCCACAGAGTGTTCGGCAACCCCGAGCCCCTGCGCCGTTACCTGCGGGCCAGCTGGCTGGAGGAGCTGCTCGAGCCGGAAGCGGCATCCGCGGAACGGTCGGCGGCACGGCGCAGCGACACCACCCATGCGTTCCCCTACGGGCTTGACGACTACGACGCGCTCCGCCGTGCCCTCGAAGCTGACCCAGGCGACAAAACGGCCCACGGGCTGCTGGGGTGCTGGCTGCTTGACGCCGGCCGCACGGAGGACGCCCTGAAGGATCTGCGTGCAGCCATGACCCACGGTTCAGAGGACCCCGTAGTGTGGCGGAACGCCGCCATCGCGACGGTCAACACCGGCGGTGACGCCGCCCTGGCTGATTCATACTTTGAGCGTGCCCTTGAGCTGAGCCCGGACGACGCCCGTCTGGTCTTCGAACGTTCAGTGCTGGCCGGCGTGAGGGGGCTGCCGGTCCAGGACCGGATCGCCGGGATTGAGCGCCACGACCGCTCCGTCCTGAAACGCGACGACCTGACCCTCCTCTACACCAACCTGCTGATTGACGCCGGGCGGGCCGCTGAAGCCCTGGGCATCCTGTCCACGCGAAGTTTCCAGCCCTTCGAGGGCGGCGAGGGAATGGCCCTCGCCGCCTATGACCGGGCGGCGGTCCGGTGCGCCCGCACGCTGATGGAGCAGGACCCGACGGCGGCAATCACGTTACTGAGGGAAGGCATCGATGCTCCCGCGAACCTGGGCGAAGGCCGGCATCCGGCGGACCGCATGGCAGAGCGGCTGGTCGCAATGGGGGACGCCCTCGAACTGGCCGGGGACAGTTTGGCAGCAACGGGGGCATGGGGCCAGGCCTGCCAGGAAGTGAACGCCCTGGCAGTCCATGCCGCGCCCGCGGGCCCTTCGGATTACTGGCGGGGCGTCGCCCAGGTCAGGCTCGGCCGGCATGCGGAAGCGGAGCGGGTGTGGCGAAGCCTGGAAACCCGAGCCGATGAGCTGGAGTCCGCTCCGGCCGCGTCGGACTATTTTGCGACGTCCCTTCCCGAACTGCTGCTCTTCGACACCGATACAGCTGCGGCCCGGTCAGAAACGGCGGGCTCCCTCCGCGAGCTGGCAGGACGAGGCCGCATGGAACAGCAACGTGTGAGCCGGCAAGGTGCGGCACAGCAGCAGGAAGGTGCAAGCCTGTGACGGAATCACCGAGGTATCTCGGCTCAGGGACCACGGAAGTGGACACGGCCTCCCTGACCGGTGTGCCGCCGTCGCACCTTCCCACCCGACTGACCGTCACCCTCTGGGACTTCTCCTGGTATACGCGGGCCGAGGACGGCGGCCCGTATGCCGATCTGGACGCAGCCTGCGCGAAGGCCGCTGACCTCGGCTACAACACCATCCGGCTCTGCGCGGCCCCGCTGCTCCTCTTCGGCAACCTTGGCCTCGAGGACCTGGCTATGGACCTGGACATCGAAGGACTCGGGCAAGCCCCCGACGGCGGCATCTACGGCCGGGGGACGCGCTGGTACGACGTGCCCGGCGGTTACCGGCTGAACCTGCAGGCGAGGCTTCTTGAACTTTTCGACGCCGCCGCCCGGCACGGGCTGGTCATCATCCTTGCCAGCTGGGAGTACCAGCAGTCCACAGTGTTCGCCCGTTCGCCCCGCTGGTTCGATGCCATCGACGCCGTCCCGCTGCACGACAGGTACCGGCTCCTCGCCGACTCCTGGGACCGCCTTATCGCGGCACTCACGGCCGCAGGCCACCGGCACCGCATCGCGATGGTGGAACTGCACAACGAGGTGGACTTCTCCATCCTGCCCGCACTGGCCGACGGCGGCAGCGGGCAACTGCACCGCCTGCGTGAACTTCACCCGGACCTCCTGGTCACCGCCAGCTACGGCAAACCGCCGCACCTGGCCATGCACACTGTTCCCGACGGTCCGGGGGCGGCACAGTTCCACGTCTACAGCTACGGCGTCCTGGATGCACTGCAGCAGCAGATCGACATCCGCTCCGAGGGAACCTCGGACTTCCCCAACCCGGCACTCACTGCCCTGCTGCGGCCCGACGCCCCCTCAGTGGCAGAATACAAGCGCCTCGCCGACTGGAAATACCGGGCAACCGTGGTGACCGACCGGATGTTCTACGGCTACGACTGGATTGACCCGGACGCCTGGGACACCTGGCTCTGCAACGAATACGGGCCCTACCGGGAGGTCATGCGGCGGGAGATCGACTCCCGTGTGATCGCCATCGCCGAGTGGGCACGCTGGAAGAGTATCCCTGCGGTGGTGGGGGAAGGCTGGATCGGCTACACCCCGCTCCATGGCACCTTCGAGGAGGGTCCCATCGGACGGGACCTCGCCGAACGCGGCATCCGGACAGCGCTGGACCACGGCATCTGGGGGATGGTCCTGTGCTCCAATGCCGCACCGCATCACCCCCTGTGGGCCAACGAAGCATGGCAAAGCCGCCTCAACCACCTCATCCTCGCTGCCCCCACCGATTGAGAGACTTACCCATGCGCCAGGAACCAACCACCCTCGAACTGCTCTCCGCCACCCACCGGCCACACGGGTCAGCCCTGCAGTCCCCGGCCATGAGCAACACGGTGGATCCGCACAGCAGGTGGCGGCTGACCAGCCACTACATCGAGTGCGAGAGGGTGCCCTCGGTTCCCGTATCCGGCGAAATCCATTTCAGCAGGCTTCCCCGGGCCCGCTGGGAGGAACGGCTGCGCCTGATGAAGGCCGGCGGCATCACCGTGGTGGCTTGCTACGTCTTCTGGATCCACCATGAACGGACCGAAGGCGAGGCCCGCTTCGATGGCAACCTGGACGTGGCCGCCTTCGTCCGGCTCTGCGCCTCCATCGGCCTGGACGTCGTCCTGCGCATCGGGCCCTGGGCCCACGGCGAGGTCCGCAACGGCGGCTTCCCGGACTGGGTGCAGGCAGCCGCCGTCGGACACCGGACCAACGATCCGGCCTACCTTGCCCTGGTGGAGCGCTGGTTCCAGCGCATTGGGTCTGAACTGCGCGGCCTCACCGGCCCGGACAGCAATGTGGTGGGCATCCAGCTGGAGAACGAACTCTACGACCAGCCCGGGCACATCATTGAGCTGAAGAAGATTGCCCGGGCTGCAGGGCTCAGTGCCCCCCTCTGGACGGCGACAGCCTGGGGCGGGGCGGACATCCCGGAGGCTGAGGTCCTGCCCGTCTTCGGAGGTTACGGTGACGGGTTCTGGGTGGACGCCGCGGCCCCCTGGGACCCCACCTTCCGGCAGCATTACTTCTTCAGCCACCAGTGGGATGACCCCGGCATCGGCGCTGACCTGCGGGAACAGCTGTCCGGGATCGACGCAGCACCGCCGCGCTCCCCGTTCGCCCTCTACCCGCCGGCCACGTGCGAGCTGACCGGCGGCATGGCCACGGCCTACCAGCGACGGCCCTGGCCGGAGGGCAAGGATGTTGCCGCCGTGGCCCACAACAAGATCGGCAGCGGCTCAGGCTGGCAGGGGTACTACATGTTCGCCGGCGGAACCAACCCGCCGGGCGGACTCCAGGAATCACAGGCAACGGGGTATCCGAACGATCTTCCCGTGATGGACTATGACTTCCATGCCCCCATCGGGGCCGCCGGCAGGCTGGCACCCGGGTTCGCCCAGCTGCGCAGGCAGCACGCCTTCCTCGCCGCCTTCGGTGACCGGGTGGCGCCCATGCCCTCAACGTTGCCGGACCGGCTTCCCGCCAGTGTGGACGATTCCGAAACCCTCCGCTGGTCCCTGCGCAGCGATGGCCGGTCCGGATTCGTGTTCATCACCTGGCACCAGCCGCACATTCCGCTGCCGGACTATGCCGCTGCCCAGTTCAAGCTCGCACTGGCAGAGGAAACGGTGAGCTTCCCGAGCACGCCGCTGCCCATTCCGGCCGGAACCATCGCCCGGTGGCCCGTCAATCTGGAGATCGCCAGCGTCTGCCTGCGCTGGGCCACGGCTTCGCCTCTGACAGTTCTGGGCCCGGAATCCTCACCCACTGTGGTCCTCGCCGCCGAAGAAGGAATCGAGGCACAGCTGTGCCTGCCCTTGGGTACGACGCTTGACGGACCGGCCATTCCACTGGCCGGAAACACGTACGCCGTGGACACCCGGGAACCGGTCACCCTGACCGCGACGTCGGGGGATTGTTCACTGAAAATCCTCGTCCTGCCGCCGCAGCTGGCGGATCAGGCGTGGGTCCTGGAAACGCCGCATGGACGCGACCTGGTCCTCTCCGCAGACCCGGTGTGGTTGGCTGCGGACGGCGGCCTGGCCGGCAGGTCCGTGGGGTCGCCGGATATCAGGCGCTACTCAATGGACCTTTCCGGGTTCGAACAAGTGGTGACGGCAGCGGAGGAACCCGGCCGGCCGCGGCACCCAGCGCCTGCGGCACTGCTCCGTGCCGCCAAGCCAGTGCCCGCGTCCTTCGGGTCGCTGGCGGGCCGGGCGGCCGCACCGTCCGATAACGTGATGGACGGGCTGGCCGCGGTTTATCGCCTGGACCTGGCCGCGGCATCCACGTCCGGAGGAGACCACACGGAATTGGAAATAGCATGGGCCGGCGACGTCGCCCGGCTGTTGGTTGAGGGCGTCCTGGTTGCCGACAGGTTCTGGGACGGCTCGCCGTGGGTGATTGAAACGCACGACGCCGGGATCCGCGCCGGTGCGGAGGTCCTGCTCCAGATCCTTCCGCTGTCGAAGGCGGCAAAGGTCGGGCTCCCGGCGGCGGCCCAGAAACGGAGAGACAGTGTGGCGGGCGACCTCATATCCCTGGATGGAGTGGAACTGATCCGGTGGACCCCGTGGACCGAAGAGCGCCCCTAATAGGCGGTCCGTCCGTGGCGTAACATGGACATTCCGTCTTGGAGGGAGTGCCGCGTGGAGCTGGCAACAGGGTTCCAGAACCAGCGCCTGGTGGTTGTGCCGCGGCCCCTCGTCAGGGATGCCCTGGCCCGCCCCGTCACGCGCCGCCTGGTGGTCACCGACGCCGGGGTCTTTCCCGTGGCGAAGGCGCACGGGCGCCGTCGCCCCGAAGGCGCAAAAGAGACCATCATCATCCTCTGCGTCGCGGGGACAGGCTGGGTTGAAGCGGGAGGTTCCCGGTTCGACGTCGGCAAATCCACCGCCGTCGTACTCCCCGGCGGAACGGGGGAGGCCCATGCCTATGGCGCCTCGCCCGATGACCCATGGACAATCTGGTGGTGCCACGTCCTGGGCTCCGATGCCGCTGAACTCGTTGAAGAGGCCGGCGTGCATCCGGACCGGCCCCTCATTCCGCTCGTTGCGGTGGACCGGCTGACGGCGATGCTGGACGAGATCATCACCGCCCTGGAGCAGGACCAGTCGCCGGCCCGCCTGGTGGCCACGGCGGGAATGGCCTGGAAGCTGCTGACCACCCTGGCCGTGGACCGCCGCCTCCCTGAGCAGGGAACGCCCCTTCAGCAAGCCATGAAGTTCCTGGAAGAAAGGGTGGACGGCGCCATCCGGCTGCCCGACTTGGCCAAGGTGGTGGGTGTCTCGTCGTCGCAATTGAGCAAGCTGTTCCGGGAGGCGACCGGCGGGGGAGTGCTGGCGCACCACACAGCACTGAAGATGGCCAGGGCCAGGCTCCTGCTGGACACGACGGACCTCTCAATCGCAGAGGTTGGACGGGAGACCGGACTCGCTGACCAGTTCTATTTCTCCCGCCAGTTCCGGCGGCTGCATGGAGTCAGCCCCAGCGCCTACAGGGCGGAACGGAAGGGCTGACGGGCTGATGATGCGCCGGCCGGGCCCGCCCCCGGTGCGGTGCGGCACGGAGTTGTCCGGGTCCGTTGAGCCCCGACTTTGACGGATCGCGGCTAGGCTCCTTCCGGTACTGAATCGCACTCGATGGAGAGGTAATGCTCTGTGGCAAACACAGTCCTGACCAATAGCGGAACCGAAGAACGTGGTCTCGCCCGCGTAGCCCAACGGATGGCGGCCTGGACCGAAAAGTGGTTCCCGGACGCCTACATCTTTGCCCTCGCCGGCGTCGTCATCATCGCTGTCGCGGCCCTGGCCATCGGCGCCTCACCGCAGTCGATCGCCGACTCCTTCGGCAACGGATTCTGGGACCTGACGGCGTTCACGCTCCAGATGGCCATGGTGGTGCTGACGGGCTACGTGGTGGCCACCTCGCCTCCGGTGGCAAAGCTCATCAACCGGCTGGCGCTCATCCCCGCCACGGCCCGCACGGCGGTCAGTTTCGTGGCCGTGATGTCGATGTCCGTGTCGTTCCTCAACTGGGGCCTCAGCCTCATCTTCGGCGGCCTGCTGGCCCGGGCCATCGCCCGCCGCAAGGACCTCTCCGTGGACTACCGCGCACTAGGCGCGGCTGCGTTCATGGGCCTCGGCGCCGTCTGGGCGCTGGGGCTGTCCTCCTCTGCCGCGCAGCTGCAGGCCACTGCCGCATCGCTGCCGCCGGCCCTGCTGAAGATCACCGGAATCCTGGACTTCGGCACCACCATCTTCACCTGGCAGTCACTGGCCACCCTGGTCATCCTGATGGCCCTCACCACCGTGATCGCGCACTTCTCTGCACCCCAGGGCGGCGCGATCCGCACCGCGGAGGACCTCGGCGTCGACCTCGACGACGAACCCAGCGAACCGGCGCCGCGGTCCCGGCCGGGCGAGTGGCTCGAATACAGCAAGATCCTCCCGGTCCTCGCAGGCATCCTGACCCTGGGCTGGCTGGTTTCCCAGTTCGTTACCAAGCCGTTCCTGACCGTCGTCAGCAGCCTCAACGGCTACCTGCTGGTCTTCCTGATCCTTGGCCTGGTGCTGCACGGCACGCCGCGGAACTTCCTGCAGGCCGTCACCAAAGCTGTTCCTGCGACGGCCGGTATCCTGGTCCAGTTCCCGCTGTATGCAGCAATGGCCGCGATCCTGACCAAGGCCACGGGCAACGGCGGGATGACCATTTCCGCCCACCTGGCCGAGTTCTTCTCCGACATCGGCGGCGGCGGTGCGTTCGCCGTCGTGATTGCGCTGTACACCGCGGTGCTGGGGCTGCTGGTCCCGTCCGGCGGCGGCAAGTGGCTCGTTGAGGCGCCCTACGTGATGCAGTCCGCCACCGATGTTCAGATGAACCTCGGCTGGACAGTGCAGATCTACAACATCGCCGAGGCCCTGCCGAACCTGGTCAACCCGTTCTTCATGCTTCCACTCCTCGCGGTGCTGAGGCTGCGGGCCAGGGACCTCGTCGGGTTCACGTTCCTGCAGTTCGTGTTCCACCTGCCCGTGGTGCTGCTGCTGGTCTGGCTGCTGGGCATGACGTTCCAGTTCGTCCCGCCGGTCATCCCGTAACTGGAGCAACCCGGGGGAATAAGCCCACAAGGGGCACCGGCCTGGATTCAGGCCGGTGCCTCTTTTGGGTGCATAGGGGGCCGCTGACCCACCGAAACAGTGCCAACATTGCCGCAATCTTGACCCAACATGATACGCAAGGGCGCCGCGGGCCGTTTAGGGTGGGCCTAATGATTCATGCAGACGGATCAAACCACTAGCGTTCGGAGTGCAACAACGTGGCCGAGAAAAACGAACACCCGCCTTCACCGCAGAGTGAAGAAGGTCAGGACGAATCCGGCACTGCCGCGGAAAGCATCGAGCCTGGAAACTCCCCCGAACCGAAGGATGAACCCAGGCCCAGGCCCCGCCTCTACGGGTATGACAAGGACCTGTGGCCCTGAGCAGTCAGCTCCACGCTCCTTTTAGCGCCGCTTCCGCTTAGACCTCTGCTGCTCCTGACGCTCTGAGTGCTCACGCTCAGCGGACCGCTGCGATTTCCCTGCTGCCACCACCTTCTGGTGCCACTCGCGCTGATAGGCCCTGCGTGCGGCGGCATCGGTGCGCCGGGCGAGGGCTGCCAGTTCGCGCTGCAGCTTTCCGTAGCTGAGCCACCGGCGTTCCTCCAGCGTCCCGTCCGCCAAGGCTGCCTGCACGGTGCAGCCCGGCTCGCTCTGATGGGTGCAGTCAGTGAACCGGCAGAGGCTTGCCAGCTGCTCCACGTCGCCGAACATTTCCGTCAGGCCCTCGTCGGCGTCGAACAGCCCGAATCCCCGGACACCGGGGGTGTCCATCAGGACCGCCCCGTTGGGCAGCGGCACCAGCTCCCGGGAGGTGGTGGTGTGCTTGCCTTTGAAATCTCCCGAACGGACTTCGCCGGTGTGCTGCACCTCGCGGCCCACCAGCGCGTTGATGAGGGTGGACTTGCCGGCGCCCGAAGGTCCGAGGAGAACCAAGGTTCCGTGCGGTGGCAGGTGCGCCAGCAGCGCGTCGATCCCACCACCGTTCTCGGCTGAGGTGGTGACCACCTCCACGCCCGCCGCTTGCAGAATGACTTTCCCGACGACGTCGTCCGCTATGTCCGCCAGGTCCGCTTTGGTGATGATCACCAGCGGAACCGCGCCCGAATCCCAGGCTGCCACCAGCGTGCGTTCGAGGCGGTTGTGCGTAAGCGGACGGTCCACCGGCACCACCACGCCCACCACATCCATATTCGCGGCCAAGACCTGGGCCTCGGAAGAGTCTTCAAAGGCACGTTTCCGGCTGAGTTCTGACCTGCGGGGGAGAATCACGGTGATCTGCCGGTCACCCGCGCGGTTTGGCCCGAGCCAGACCCAGTCGCCGGTGACCGGCACGCCGGCGTCGAGCGGATAAGGCAGATGGAGCAGTTCGCTGCCCACGGCCACGAGGACCAGGCTGCGGTCCACACGGACCACCCGCCCGCGCTCGCTCCGCTGAACGGCCTCGAGTCGGGTCCCGTGCTCGGCATGGTCAGCATCGAAATGTGCTGCGACGGCGGGGGAATACCCGTACATTGCGGGACCGTCGTTGCTGGAAGCGGGTACGGCAAGTCTGTCCAGGCTGGTGCCTGAGAAATTGTTCAAGGTGGGTCCTTCGGGCGTGGTCCCCAGGCCCGGATTCCCGGCAGGCACATGGCAGGTTTCCTGCCGGTTGGTGCCTTGGGCGGCTAGGCCGGGCGGGCGCTGGAGACGTGGGGGATTGGTTTGATGTGTGCTGGGCACTCTGGGCGCGCGGCTGAAACAGTCATCAAAACCACCTCCCGTCTCTCCCGGTGTCCGGATTCCGTCACGGACTCTCGGTTTCCGAGTGTAGCCTCGCGGAGGCGGCTTGTGTAGGGCCACAGCGAAGTGCGGCATGGCTGTAGTTTGGCAACGGAACATGGGCGGCGCGGGCGTTCACACAAGCGGCCAGGGGTAACGCATGCCCGTGCGGTCCACCGGCAGCACTCCCTCGCGAAGTGCGCGCTCCACCCGGCGCTGCAGGGCGGTAACCTCGGCGGCGTCGAGGAGCCCTGCAACGTCCGGGGGAATCTCCTCCGTGAGCGGCGTGATGTCCGCAAGCAGGGCGTCGGGAATGGGCAGCCCGGCGAAGTCCCAGATCACGGTGCGGAGTTTGTAGGCCGCGGAGAAGCACAGCCCGTGGTCGATGCCCCACACCCGTCCGTCGTCGCCCCGCAGCACATGCCCGCTCTTGCGGTCGGTGTTGTTCGCGATGTAATCGAACAGTGCGATCTGCGACAGGACGCCGTGGGTGTGCGGCGCCTCAGCTAACAGTGTGAAGTAATGCTCACGGAAGTCGCACTCGATGAACAGCTGCAGCGACCCCACGCCCAAGGGGGAGTCCTCACGGATCACGGTGGGCGGCACCAGGCCCCAACCCAGGTACTCGCTGAGCAGATAGGCGGCGACTTCGCGGCGGTACAGCCCGGGCTCGAAATCGGACAGCGGCCGCTCCCCGGCCTCCGGTTTGTAGACCGCACGCGCAGAATCCGAGCCGCGGGAGACCCGGACAAGGAAGGTCTCGTTGCTGCTGCGGAGGATACGGCCGAGGACTTCGATGCGGCCTTCGGTGAGCAGTTTCAGCTCCCGTGCGGACACCGTACGTCCCTCATTACGACGCCCTCAGGCCAGTCAAGGCGTCCGACGTCGAATTCACCGTCAGCACGGCGGGCGCCTGGCCGTCCATATAGGAAATGACCGTAACTGAGCCCGGGCTGATGACAATCCGCTGGAAGTGGTCCAGTCCGGAGCCGAGAGCGTGGGCCACGGCGGCCTTGATCGGGTCGGCATGGGAGAAACACACCACGACGCCCCCGGCGTGCGCGGCGCATAGTCCTTCGAGGGCTCGGACAATCCGTTCCTGCATCGCAACGAAGCTCTCACCGTCCGGGAAACGGAACGACGACGGGCTGCGCTGCACCGCGTGCCATTCCGGCAGCGCCACCAGGTCGGCGAGCGCGGCGCCGGTCCACCCACCGAAGTCGCACTCAATCAGCCCGGCGTCCAGCTTCACTTCCAGGCCGGTCAGTGCCGCCGTCGGCTCCGCTGTCTAGCGCGTGCGCTCAAGGGGTGAGGAGTAGATGCCGTCGATGGAAAGCCCCGCCAGGCGTTCCGCGATCCGTTCGGCCTGCGCCCGGCCGCGGTCGGACAGGTGAAGCCCCGGCGCGCGCCCCGGCAGCACCATGCCCGTTGTAGGCGTTTCACCGTGGCGCACGAGCAGCAGCAGCGTCTGTTCCCGTCCCGCTGGACGGGACGCTGGAGGTGTCGAGGGTGCCGACGGCGTTTCTGCAGTCATCAGGGATAAGCGTATCGCCCAATGTCTGACCCGGGCGGCTCTCGTGTTTCGGACCAAGGGCAGGAATTCGCGACGGTTTGCTCGATTCCGCCCGCGTTTGGGGTCTACCGTAGAGGAGTGAGTGAGCGCCCCGATATCTTCACCATTGGCGAACTGCGTGCCGCCGGCCACGTCCACAAAGACCTGCGGCACGAAATCCGCGACAACCTGCTCGCCGCCCTCGCGGCGGGCCGCGATCCCTGGCCCGGGATGTTCGGGTTCAGCAAGACCGTCCTTCCCCAGCTGGAGCGGGCCCTGATCGCCGGCCACGACGTCGTCCTGCTCGGCGAACGGGGGCAGGGCAAGACGCGGCTCCTGCGCACCCTGGTGGGACTGCTGGACGAGTGGTCGCCGGTGATCGAGGACTCGGAACTGAACGAACACCCGTATGAGCCGATCACCGAACACTCCCGTGCCCGGGCCCTTACCGAGGGGGACCGGCTGCGCGTTGGATGGCGGCACCGCTCGGAACGCTACGTGGAGAAGCTCGCCACCCCGGACACGTCGGTCGCGGACCTCATTGGCGACGTTGACCCCATGCGGGTGGCCGAGGGCCGCCGCCTCGGGGATCCGGAAACCATCCACTACGGCCTGGTCCCGCGCTCCAACCGCGGAATCATCGCCATCAACGAACTGCCGGACCTTGCCGAGCGGATCCAGGTTTCCATGCTGAACGTCATGGAGGAACGCGATATCCAGATCCGCGGCTACGTCCTGCGGCTCCCGCTCGACGTGCTCGTCGTCGCGTCCGCCAACCCTGAGGACTACACCAACCGCGGCCGGATCATCACGCCGCTTAAGGACCGGTTCGGCGCCGAGATCCGCACCCATTACCCGATCGAGCTGGAGGACGAGGTCGCCGTCATCCAGCAGGAGGGGCAACTGGTTGCAGACGTCCCGCCGGTCATCCTCGAGATCCTGGCCCGCTACACCCGCGCGCTCCGTCTGTCCCCGGCCATCAACCAGACCTCGGGGGTCTCCGCACGGTTCGCCATCGCGGGCGCCGAAACCGTCGCCGCAGCCGCCCTGCGCCGGGCCAGCGTGCGCGGGGAGGACCAGGCCGTGGCAAGGATTGTGGACCTGGAGACGGCAGTGGATGTCCTGACGGGCAAGATTGAATTCGAATCAGGGGAAGAGGGACGGGAACAGGCCGTTCTGGACCACCTGCTGCGCACCGCCACTGCCGAAGCGGTGCGGGCGCACTACCACGGCCTGGATCTCGGTCCTCTGGTGGCAGCCCTGGATGGCCACCGGACCGTCACCACCGGAGAACACGTCACAGCGCGCGAGTTCCTCGAGAACCTCCCGCCACTGAACGGATCGGGCCTCTATGACGAGATCAGCGGGCGCCTCGGTGCGAAAAACGACGGACAACGCGCCGCCGCCATCGAACTTGCCCTCGAAGGCCTCTACCTCGCCCGGCGGATTTCGAAGGAGTCCGACGACGAGGAATCGATCTACGGCTAGCAACAGCGACAAGGACGGGGCAGGGAGCTTATGGGCGTTCACCACCGGGCCCGGTACGGCCGGTACGCGGGCGGGCCGGATCCGCTCGCTCCGCCGGTTGACCTCGCCGAAGCGCTGGACGCGATCGCCGAGGACGTCATGGCCGGCTATTCCCCCCGGCACGCCCTGCAGGAGTTCCTGCGCCGCGGCGGCCGGAACCGGGAAGGGCTCGATGACCTCGCCCGCCGCGTCCAACAGCGGCGGATCGAACTGCTGGGCCGCCACAACCTGGACGGCACCCTCAACGAGGTCAGGAAACTGCTGGACGCCGCAGTGCTGGAGGAACGCAAGCAGCTGGCCCGCGACGCGATGATGGACAATACCGACCGCGCCTTCCGCGAGATGCAGCTGCAGAACCTGCCGCAGTCCACGGCGGCGGCGGTCAATGAACTTGCCTCCTACGACTGGCAATCCGGCACCGCGCGTCAGGCCTACGAAAAGATCAAGGACCTGCTGGGCCGGGAGGTCCTGGACCAGCGCTTCGCCGGCATGAAGCAGGCACTCGAAAACGCCACGGAGGAGGACCGCGCCGCCGTGAACGGGATGCTGCGGGACCTCAACGGGCTGCTCGGGAAACACCGCCGCGGTGAGGACACGGCCGCCGACTTCCAGGAGTTCATGGCCCGGCATGGACATTTGTTCCCGGAAAACCCTCAGTCTGTCGAGGAGCTGATCGACGCCCTGGCCCAGCGTGCTGCCGCTGCGCAGCGGCTCCTGCAATCCATGTCACCGGAGCAGCGTGAGGAGCTGATGAGCCTGTCCGCCCAGGCGTTCGGTTCGCCGGAGCTGATGGCCCAGCTCGATCAGCTCGACTCCAGCCTGCGCGCCCTCCGGCCCGCCGAGGACTGGACCGGGTCCGAACGCTTCGAAGGTCAGGAAGGCCTCGGCCTCGGTGACGGCACAGGCGTGCTCCAGGACCTCGCCGAGCTCGACGAACTGTCAGAACAGCTGTCCCAGTCCTACAACGGGTCCCGCCTGGACGATCTTGACCTGGATGCCCTGGCCCGGCAACTGGGGCAGAACGCCGCCGTGACGGCCCGCACCCTCGCGGAGATCGAACGGGCCATGCAGGACGGCGGCTACCTGAGGCGCGGGGCGGACGGCGACCTGAAGCTGTCCCCGCAGGCCATGCGGCGGCTCGGCAGGGCACTGTTGCGCGACACCGCAAGGCAGCTTTCCGGCCGTCAGGGGCGCCGGGACACCCGGGTCGCCGGGGCAGCCGGCGAGCAGATCGGGTCCAGCCGCCAGTGGGAGTTCGGGGACGCGGAGCCCTGGGATGTGACCCGCACCATGACCAACGCGATCCGCCGTACGGTGGCCGACGGCGGCGATCCGGGCCGGGGCCTGCGGCTCGGTGCCGGCGACATCGAGGTCGCGGAGACAGAGGCACGTACCCAGGCCGCCGTCGTCCTTCTGGTGGATGTCTCGTTTTCCATGGCTGCCGAGGGACGCTGGGTACCGATGAAACGCACGGCCCTGGCCCTCCACCACCTCGTCTCCACCCGTTTCCGCGGGGACCGGCTCCAGCTGATTGCGTTCGGCCGGTACGCGCGGTCCATGGACATCGGCGAGCTCACGGCCCTTGCCTCGCGGCGGGAACAGGGTACAAACCTGCACCACGGCCTGCTGCTGGCCAACCGATTTTTCCGGCAGCACCCGTCAATGCAGCACGTCCTGCTGGTGGTGACCGATGGCGAACCGACCGCTCACTTGTTGCCGGAGGGCGAGTCGTGGTTCTCCTACCCGCCGGATCCGGAGACCATCCGGGTCACCATCGCCGAGCTCGACCGCCTGGGCCGGGCCGGAACGCAGTCCACGTTCTTCCGGCTGGGCGATGACCCCGGCCTGGCACGGTTCGTCCAGCGGATGGCCCGCCGGGTGGATGGCCGGGTGGTCGCCCCGGAAGCCGGGGAACTCGGTACCGCCGTCGTGGGGGAATACCTCAGGGCCCATTTCCGCGGCCGCCCCTACGACGACGATGATTGGGCCTCCTAGCTTTGCGGCCTGGCGCTGACAAGCTGCAGGAAGTCACGTAAAGAACCGGCCATGTCGACCGAGTCGTCGTAAAGCCAGGCAAGCTGCACGCCCTCGATGAGCGACGCCGTCTGGCGGGCAAGGACAGCAGGGCTCAGGTGCGAAGCCACCCGCCCGGCGCCGATTTCACGCTCGAACTCGGACCGCAGCGAGGCAATGATCTCCTGGTCGCGGCGCTGGATGAACGCGTGGGCCGGATGGTCAGGGTTCACGGCTTCGGCCCGCAGGGTGGCGTCGAGCTGGATCACGCCTCGGATGCCCGCGTTGTGGCGCATGACCTCCGGCACTGTCTCCAGCAGGCCCTTCTCCTGGAGCAGGGTGCGGCGCCACGGACCTTCGCGCTCCTCGCGGCGGACAAGAACAGCCTCGAGCAGTGCATCCTTGCTTCCGAAGTGATGCAGCAGGGCGGTGTGGCTTGTCCCGATCTCTTCAGCGATCTGGCGGATCGACAGCCGTTGGAAACCCTTCTCGGCGAAAACAGCGAATGCGGCATCCACCAGTTCTGCGCGCTTGCGCTCACCGTTGGCGTAGGGGGCGCGCCGTCCGGTGCGGCCCGGCTGCCGTGCCACTTCTGTCATCGTCGCCCTCCTGGGGTTGTGAGCCGAGCGTATCAATTATCGTTTCCACCTTGGTAAAGATTATAGCTTCAAAGTGTTCCAACATGGAAAATGTTTGCGTATGGTTGTGACCAGCCCAAGGGCAGGCGCCTCCCAAGAATGGCAGGGCCGGCCCGACGCAACCCTGAAAGGATTTCCATGACCGAGCTCCAGCAGTTTCCTTCCAACTTCCTGTGGGGCGTCGCCACTGCCGCCCATCAGGTGGAGGGCAATAACACCAACAACGACACGTGGTTCCTCGAGCACCTCCCCGGGACCATCTTTGCCGAGCCGTCCGGTGACGCCATTGACCACTACCACCGCTACCGCGAGGACATCGCCCTGATCGCGTCGCTGGGTTTCAGCACCTACCGGTTTTCCCTGGAATGGGCCCGGATCGAGCCGGAGGAGGGCCACTTCTCCGTTGCGGAGCTCAACCACTACCGCCGGATGCTCGAGACCTGCCATGAAAATGGCCTCACCCCGGTGGTGACCTTCCATCACTTCACCTCGCCGCTGTGGCTCCTTGCTGCCGGCGGCTGGGAGGACCCGGTCACGCCGGAGCGGTTTGCCCGGTACTGTGACCGTGCCACCGAACACCTGGGTGACCTGATCGGCGTCGCCTGCACCCTCAACGAGCCCAACCTGGCGTGGCTCCTCCAAGCCCTGGGCATCGGCGGGGAGCCGGCGGAACATCGCGGCCGGGTTCCGCTGTGGTCGGCGGCCGCTGAAGCCCTGGGGATCGAGGCGGCCAGGGTGGCACCGTTCCAGTTCACGGGTTCCGATGCCGCATTCGACATCAAACTCGCGGCGCACCGGGCCGGACGGGATGCCATCAAGGCCCGCCGGCCCGAATTGATGGTGGGCTGGACCCTTGCCAACTCGGACATCCAGGCGGCGGAGGGTGGTCAGGAACTGGCGGACCAGGTCCGGCGGGACGTCAACGAACGCTTCCTCGAGGTCTCGCGCGGCGACGACTTTGTGGGAATCCAGACGTACGGGCGCACCGTCTTCGGGCCCGACGGCGTCGCCCCGGCCCCCGCCGGTGCCGTCACCAACCAGCTGGGCGAGGAGATCTACCCGCAGGCACTCGAAGCTACTATCCGGGAGGCGCACCGGATTGCCGGAATCCCCGTCATGGTGACGGAGAACGGCCTGTCAACGAGCGATGACACCCAGCGGCTTGACTACTTCAAGACGGCCCTGGCCGGGGTTGAATCCTGCCTCGCGGACGGCATAGATGTGCGCGGCTACATCGCGTGGACAGCGTTCGATAACTACGAATGGATCTTCGGTTACGGTCCCACGTTCGGAATTATCGCCGTCGACCGCGCAACCCAGATCCGTACCCCAAAGCCGAGTGCCTACTGGCTCGGCGGCGTGGCCCGGGAAGCCCGGGAGCGCCTGAGCACGGTGGGTATCAGCTAGGAGGAGGAGCCGGCGTCAGGTTTCGCCGGGGCATGCCCGGCGGCCGCGGAAGGGACCTCGTCCTCTCCGTGGCCGCTCATTTTGTTGCCGAACGGCAGCACTTTCAGCAGCGGCACCACGATGGCCATCACGATGAGGCCCCAGATGATTCCGAGGACGGCCGAGCACAAAGTGTTCACGAGCCAGGCCAGGAAGCTACCCGCCACGGGGATCCCGGCGACAGGGGACTCGAGGGTGTGGACGAGGTCATAGGGAGCATGCCAGCCGAGATCATAGGCGCCCTGCAGCATGATGTGGCCACCGACCCACAGCATGGCAACCGTCCCCACAATGGTGATCGCGGTCAGCACGGCGGGCATGCCCTTCACGAGCAGTTCGCCGAAACGCTGGGAGCCTGCGGATTCCTTGGCAGCCAGGTGGATGCCGATGTCGTCCATTTTGACGATCAGTGCGACAGCGCCGTAGACCAGCACCGTGATCGCCAGGGCAACAACAACAAGGATGAGCGCCCGGGCCAACAAAGACTCAGCGGCTACCTCGTTCATGGAGATGACCATGATCTCGCAGGAGAGGATGAAATCAGTGGTGATGGCGCCCTTGGTGACCTTCGCCTCCGCCTCCGGACCGCGGTCCACGGCCGGCGCGTCATTATCGTGCGGGTGGTCTCCGCGGAGCTTGTGCCAGACCTTCTCGGCACCCTCGTAGCAGAGGTAGGTGCCGCCCGCCATGAGGATGAACGGAATGGCCCAAGGGGTGAAAGCACTGATGAGCAGCAGCGCCGGCAGGATGATCAGCAGCTTATTCCGGAGCGATCCCCAGAAAATCTTCTTGATCATCGGCAGTTCGCGTGACGGGTCCGCCCCGGAGACGTACTGCGGCGTGACGGCGGCGTCGTCGATCACCACGCCGGCGGCCTTTGCCCCCGCCTTGGCGGCCCCGGCAGCGATGTCGTCCACTGAAGCGGCGGCTATGCGGGCAAGGGCTGCGACGTCGTCCAGCAGGGCGACGAGACCGCCGCTCACAGGTCGGTCCCGCACCGCTGGGACGTGGACTGCTGGGCATGGAGGCCTCGGTTGAGGCGCGTGATCGGCATGCTCAGATTATACGAGGCATGCCCGTTCACCTTCGGCACCCGCCCGGCACGGCCGCTAAGGGCGCATGCTCACGCTGTCACTCGGTCCGCTGTTGTAGCCGAGGTTTCGCGATACCGCCCTGGCCGTGGCCTGGACCGCGGGTGCCAGCACGTTAGGGGGAGTGGCCCCATCGGGCACCACGATGGACAGCGCGGCCACGACCGCGCCCTGCGCATCAAAAATCGGCGAAGCAACAGAAACAGTCCGGGACGGCGCAGACCTGCGGATCATCGCGACGCCGGTGCGGCGGACATCGGAAAGAGTCCGCCGCAGCTGGCCTTCAGGCATGGCATCCACGCCCGATTCCATATCAGGAGGCTGCCTGATGACCGCCTCCTGGAACCCTGCGTCCGCCCCCGCGAGCAGAACCAGGCCCACCGCCGTCGACCTCAGCGGCGCACGCCCGCCAACACGGTAGGCCACCTCTGTGGCCTGCTTTGATGACAGGCGCTCGATGATGACGGCCTCGTTCTTGTCCCGGACGGCCAGCAGGACGTGGTGGCGGGTCACGGCAAAGAGGTCCTCCAGGTAGGGAAGGGCAATCTCGCGCACGCCGTGGCCGCGGGGGGAGAGTGAAGCGACTTCCCAGAGCCTGACTCCCACCACGTACCGGCCGTCGTCGAGGCGTTCCAGCGCACCCCACTCCACCAGCCTGGCGATCAGCCGCAGCGCTGTGGGTGCAGGCATTTCGGCCAGCCGGGCCATTTCAGAAAGAGTCAACGCACGACGGCGGTCACTGAACACTGCGAGGAGGCTCAGCGCCCGGTCAATCACCGGTTCGCCCTGCTTGGGGCGCTTGCCGCGCTGCGGTTTTGCCGCATCCCCTTCAACTTCAACCGTCACGCCTGTGCTCCTTTGCCATTTCATGTCAGGTGATCCCCACCACAATACTGTTTCAACCAATGAAATTCGCATGGGGAGCCGATACCCGCGCCAGCGATTGTTGAAGAAGCCGGTTACCGGGGCCATCTGACGAGAGGGCACCGACGGATCGGCCCGCATCGGTCACAGCCGACCGGACGGGCCGCCGGTCCCGGACCTACTCACGATTCCCATCACGAATGCGAAGGCGCACATGAAACTCCTGACCTCCCCCGCACGACGGAGCGCGGCCGTTCTGGCCGGGGCCCTCGTCATTGGCTCCCTGACCGCCTGCGGCGGCGGAACCAGCCAGACGGCCGCCAAAGCTGACACCAGCACCCTGACCCTCGCCATTGACAGCGACTCGGCGTCGTTCGGGTATGACCCGCTGCGCGTGTCGTCGGCCCAGCGCCAGTTCTTCGAAGGCCTCTATGACAGCCTGATGGTCCTCAAAGCTGACGGTTCGGCAGGTCCCGGCCTCGCCAGTGCCTTTGAATACAACGCGGACAACACCGTCCTGACGCTCACCCTCAAAGAAGGCGTGACCTTCACCGATGGTTCCACGCTGGACGCCGCACTGGTGAAAGCAAACCTCGACCGCCGTTCCGATCCGGCACTGACCGCCTACTCCGCCGTGGCCAAGGGCGGAGCCCAGGAAATAACCTCCGTTGACGTCGTCAGCCCCACCAAGGTGTCCCTGACTTTCGCCAAGGCACAGCCGGGGTTCGAAAAGAACCTGGCCTCCACCACCGGCATGATCGTCGGAAAGGCCGGCGTCACCGATACCGCAACCCTCGCCGCGACTCCGGCCGGCTCCGGGCCCTACATCATTGACCCCTCCACGGTGAAGGGCAACAAGTACGTGATGGTGAAGAACAGCAAGAACGCGGACGCAGCAAAATACCCGTTCAGCAAGGTCATCTTCAGCATTGTCCTCGACCCCCAGGCCCGTGCCAACGCCCTGGTGTCCGGCCAGGCAGACGTTGCCATGCTGACGTCCAACACCGTGGACTTCGCCAAGTCCAAGGGGGTAGGCGTGTCCCAGATCGGCGGCACCGTCAACACCATGATTTCCTTCGACAAGATCGGCAAGACCGCCCCTGCGTTCGCTCAGGAGAAGGTCCGCCAGGCCATCCAGCACGCCATCAACCGGCAGGCCCTCGTGGACGCGCTGCACAAGGGCGACATCCCGGCCTGGAACGCCCTGCCCAAGGATTCTGCAGGGTTCACCGAGGAGCTGGAGACCAGGTTCGCCTACGATCCGGCGAAGGCCAAGGCCCTGTTGGCCGAAGCCGGCTACGCCAACGGCTTTGAATTCACTATCATCGCCGGCGCCCAGACCCAGACGGACCTGCAGGCCGTGCAGAAGGACCTTGCCGCCGTCGGAATCACCATGAACGTCAAGATGGCAGCCTCCACCGACGAAGCCTTCGCCGCCGTTGCCACCACCCCGCTCGGCTACTCCCCGCTGAACTGGGACAACCCGGTGGGCATCATGTACGGCGTGGTCCTGAACGGTTTCACGAACGTCCAGAAGGCCACCGACGAACAGCTGAGCGCCGCCACGGGCGAAGCCGCAGGCGCGAAGGACGACGCCGCCAAGAAGGCAGCCCTCACCAAGCTGAACACCCGCCTGGTGGAGTCCGGCTGGATGATCCCGCTCTATGAAGCCCTCACCAACCAGGGCTACAACACCAAGAAGATCAAGCAGGTTGAGTTCGCAGGCACCAACGCGTACCCGCTGCTCTCTTCCTACGCACCGGCCAGCTAATACCCGAACCGTTCCGGGTGGCCGCCCCCGCTGGGCGGCCGCCCGGAACGTTCTGACCGATGGAGGTCACCATGGCACTATTCATCACCAAACGCCTGCTGATGGCGTTGGCCACCGTGCTGGTGGTCGCGGTGCTGGCATTCCTGCTGGTTCACGCAATGCCCGGCAGCCCCGGGGCTGTCTCGCTCGGAGCCGGCGCGTCCCAGGAAGCGATCGACGAGGTCAACGCCCGCCTCGGCTGGAACGATCCGCTCCTGACGCAATTTGTCCGCTGGCTCGGCGACGCGGTCCAGGGCAACCTGGGGATCTCCCTGATCGATGGCCGTTCAGTGTCCGATGACCTGGCCAGCCGTCTGCCGGTCACGGCCTCGCTGGCAGCCAGCGCCACCCTGCTCAGCGCCGTCTTCGGAATCGGCCTGGGCGTGAGCGCAGCCGTTCGCGGCGGCCTGGTGGACCGGATCGTCGGCGGGCTCTGCGGCCTGGCCGTGGCATTGCCGGCCTTCTGGATCGGCATCATCTTCGTCTACCTGTTCGCGGTCCAGTCATCCGTCTTCCCCGCCACCGGCTACGTTCCGTTCGAGGTGTCCCCGCAGGACTGGGCCATGTCGCTTGCCTTGCCGGTGATCACCCTGGCGGTTGGCGGCGCGGCGTTCATTGCCCGCCAGACCAGGGCTTCCATGCTGGATGCCCTGCAGCAGGAGCACATCCGGACCCTGCGGGCCACTGCGACGCCCACCTGGAAGATTCTCTACATCCATGCACTGCGTTATGCCAGCCTGCCGATTGTGGCCGGCATCGCCCTGCAGTTCATGGGCCTGTTCGGTGGCTCAGTCATCGCAGAACAGCTCTTTGCCATGCCAGGCCTGGGCCAGGCAGCCCAGAGTTCGGTCAGCACCCACGATGCGCCCGCCGTCCAGGGCGTGGTCGTCATCGCCACCGTCGTGGTGGTTGCGGTGAACCTGGCTCTCGAACTCGCCACCAAGTTCCTCGACCCGAAGTTGCGTGCCGCATGATCCCCAACGTTGCACCCGCCCCCGCTGACAGCCAGGTTGAAAACCCCGTCCCTGCTGTCCAGTCCGCCCCGGGCCGGCCCACCCCGGGTCTTCCCGCATCCGGCCCGAGGAGTGCCTTCGCCAGGCTGTCGGCCCACCGGCTCTTTTCCTCACCCGGCGGCGTCGCCGGTTTGCTGTGGCTGGCCGCCCTGGTGGTTGCCTCCCTGACCGCCCCCTGGTGGCTGCCCTTCAAAACCGAGGACCAGGACTTCACCGCCGTCCTGTCCGGACCCACCGCCGCCCACTGGCTGGGCGCCGATGAACTGGGCCGGGACATCCTGAGCCGCATTTTCGCCTCAGCCGCCGGTACCCTGGGCACGTCCTTCATCACGGTCCTGGTGGGCATCGGCCTCGGAACCATCCTTGCCATGACCGCTGCTGCCTCCCTCCGGGCCGAGGGGATCATCAGCCGAAGCACCGAGATCATGATGTCCCTGCCGTCAACGGTCATCATCCTGGCCGTAATCGGCGCCGTGGGGACCAACATCCCCTTCATCATGGCCGTCCTTGGCTTTTTTATGTCCGCCGGCGTTTACCGGGTGATCCTGGGCCAGGCCAAGTCCCTGCAGTCCCAGCTCTATGTGGACGCAGCCAAAGTGGACGGTGTCAGCGCCCTCGGAATCAGCCTGCGCCATGTCCTGCCCGGCCTGACCAACACCATCGTTGTCCAGTCCGCACTCATCTTCGCTGTGGGCATGCTCATCCAGGCCGGTCTTGCCTTCATCGGCTTCGGCCCGCCGCTTCCGGCCCCCAGCTGGGGCGGGATGATCCAGAGCGCATCACAGCACGTCTACGACGCCCCGTGGCTGATGGTCCCCACCGGTGCCGTGCTGGCCCTGACGGTCCTGGCCGCCAACGCGATCGGCAACGCCCTGGGAAAGGCACCCAACGCCACCGCCTCCCACCTGCCCTCGGCCGCTGCCCGCCGGCAGCGCGCCAAAGCTGTTGCCGCCGTCGGGGCCGCCCCGGTGGCCACTGATACCGCACCGCCCAAGGGCCAGCTCAGCGTCCGCGGCCTCTCGGTAGGGGTCGACGGCGGCCCGCGCCTGGTCACAGACGTCTCCTTCGACGTCGAACAGGGCACCGTCCTGGGCCTTGTGGGAGAGTCCGGCTGCGGCAAGACCATGACCGCGTTGTCCCTGCTGGGCCTCCTGCCGTCCGGCGTCGTAGCCACCGGCGGACAGATCCTCTGGAACGGGAAGAACCTGGCCGCCGCCTCCGACACCGAAATGGAAGCCATCCGCGGGCGTGAGATCGCCCTGATCTCCCAGGAGCCCATGCGGGCGCTGGACCCCATGTTCACCGTGGGCTACCAGCTCGTCTCCGCCATCCGGCGGCTCCGGAAACTGGGGAAGGCGGAGGCCCGGAAGGAAGCCCTCAACCTGCTGGAGAAGGTGGGCATCGTGGACGCGGAGCGGATCCTCAAGACCTACCCGCACCAGATTTCCGGCGGCATGGCCCAGCGTGTGGCCATCGCCCTTGCCCTTTCCGGCCGGCCCCGACTGCTGGTGGCCGATGAGCCCACCACCGCGCTGGACGTGACAGTCCAGGCCGAGATCCTGTCGCTCCTGCGGTCCCTGGTGAAGGACACCGGGATGTCCGTGGTCATGGTCACCCATGATCTCGGTGTGGTGGCTGACATCTGCGACCAGGTGGCCGTGATGTACGCGGGCCAGGTGGTGGAGAACGGCAAAACCACCACCATCCTGGACAACCCGCGGCACCCCTACACGCTCGCGCTCCTGGCTGCAGATCCGCATGCCAACGATGCGTCCGACATGCCGGAACGGCTGGCCACCATCAGCGGCCAGGTTCCGCAGCCCAAGGACTGGCCCTCCGGCTGCCGCTTCATGGCCCGCTGCCAGTTCGCCGGCTCGGCCTGCGCTGCACCTGTCCCGCTGCTGCCTTCCGGCTCCGGTGACGGCCTGGTCCGCTGCGTCAAAGCCGACGAACTGGCCGTGGAAGGCCTCGAATGGGTGGCCACGGAGGTACCCAGCCACCGGCTGCTGGGCATCACACCCAAACCATTGCACCGGGTTGAACCGCTGAACATTGTTGAAAAGGACCTGGCATGAGCATCGCAACCCATTCCCGGCGGGAAGCACCCAACGCCGTCCTGGACGGCCCCATGCTCGAAGTGAAGGACCTGGTGGTCCGCTACGGCCGCGGCCGCAAGGCAGCAGCCGCACCGGCCGCCGTCGACGGCGTCAGCTTCGCCATCCGGCCCGGCGAAACCGTGGGCCTGGTGGGGGAGTCCGGCTCCGGAAAGTCCACCATCGGCAAGGCAATCCTTGGCCTGCAGAAGACCGCCGGCGGAACCATCAACTACCAGGGCAAGGACATCACCCACGCCGGAGCAGCCGAACGCCGCGCCCTCGGCGGGGAGCTCCGGGCCGTCTTCCAGGACCCCAACTCCTCGCTCAACCCGCGCCAGACCATCGGTGCCTCCCTGGCCGAGCCGTTGCGCCTCCGCGGGGTCTCCGCAGGCGAAGCGCGGGCCAAGGCCGAGGCCATGCTGGAACGCGTGGGCCTGCCCCGCGAGGCGGTGGACCGTTACCCCAGCCAGTTCTCCGGCGGCCAGCGGCAGCGCATCGCCGTGGCCCGGGCCCTGATCTGCGAACCCCGGCTGGTGGTCTGCGACGAAGCGGTCAGCGCCCTGGACCTCTCCACCCAGGCCCAGGTACTCAACCTCCTCGCCGACCTCCGGGACGAACGCGGCCTGAGCTACCTGTTCATCGCGCACGACATCTCCGTGGTGCAGTTCCTGGCCCAGCGCGTGGTGGTCCTCTACCGCGGGCAGGTCATGGAAAGCGGACCGGTCGCCGCAGTGACCGAGTCGCCCAAGCACCCCTTCACCCAGGCCCTCGTTGCCGCCTCGCCGGTGCCCCGCCCTGCCGAACAGGCCGAGCGGCGGAACCTCCGGGAATCGATGGGCGTCCGGACTGCTTCCTCCGTTTCCGCGACACCCGGCGGTTGCCCGTTCCGGCAACGCTGCCCGCTGGCCACTGATCTCTGCGCCGCCGAACGCCCGGCACTGCGCACGGTGGGCCAGTCCGACGTCGCCTGCCATTACGCCTGAACGGAATCCCTTGGACAAGCCCACCCGCCTGAGAACTGACCACCTGCGCGAGGCCTTCGGCATCACCCACATCGCTCCGCGGTTCAGCTGGACCCCGCCGCAGGGCACGCTCCGGCAGGCTGCCTACCAGCTGACCGCCAGCAACGGCTGGGACACCGGCCGGGTGCAGTCGGCTGCCCACAGCAACGTCGTGTACGCCGGGCCGGACCTGGGGTCACGGGACCGGTTTTCGTGGACGGTCAGGACGTGGAACATCGAGGCCGACGGCGTTGAGCAGGTGTCCGACTGGTCCGAGCCCGTGTTGGTGGAGATCGGGCTCCTCCACCCCGCCGACTGGTCCGCAAAATGGATCGGCCCCGACGAACCGCTCATCCCCGTCCCGGGCGAGCGCCCTGGCTACGCCCTGCACCGCGACTTTACCCTTGACACCGCACCGGATTTCGCCCGGGCCTACGCCACCGCGCACGGCATCTATGAGCTGTTCATCAACAGCCAGCGCGTAGGGGATCAGGAGCTCACACCCGGCTCCACGAGCTACCACAGCACGCTGCAGGTGCAGGCTTTCGATATCACCGCCTTGCTCCGCGCCGGCACCAACAAGGTCCGAGCTGTCCTCACCGACGGCTGGTACCGCGGCACCTTTGGCTTCACCCGCGACGTCGACATGTACGGGACGCAGACTGCGCTCCTCGTGCAGATGGAAATCGAGGCTGAGGGGGTGCGGAGCGTCATCGGCACCGATGAATCGTGGCTGGTGTCTCCAACGGAGATTGCCGCCGCGGATCTGATGGCTGGCCAGCAGATTGACTTCCGGCGGCTACATGACGCAGGCGTCCCCCGCCTCGCCGTCCTACGGGAAGGCAGCTTGGATACCCTCACCGGCCCGGTGGCTCCGCCCACCCGGATCGTGGAGGAGCTACACCCCGTCAGTATCATCCGCCTGCCCAATGGCAACCAGGTGGTGGACCTGGGCCAGAACATCAACGGCTGGGTCCGGCTGTCCCGGCTCGGCGCCCCCGGCCACAAGGTCACACTGGTTTACGGCGAGGCCCTGGGCTCCGACGGGGACGTCAACCAGGACCACCTGCGCCCCATCGACTTCAGGAACCCCGGGCACTTCCTTGCCGCCGGGCAGGTGGATGAGGTCATCGCTTCCGGCGCCGCCGGTGAAGTCTTCGAACCGCGCCACACGGCCCACGGGTTCCAGTACATCTCCATCCAGGGCCTGGCAGAAAACCTGCTTCCCGGAGACGTTGTGGGCTGCATGGTCCAGACCGACCTCGAACGCCTGGGCACCTTCAGCTGCAGCGATACCCGGCTGAACACACTGCACGAAATTGTGGAATGGAGCTTCCGGGACAACGCCTGCGAGGTCCCCACCGACTGCCCGCAGCGCGAAAAGGCGGGCTGGACCGGCGACTGGCAACTGTTTGTGCCCACGGCGGCCTACCTCTTCGATGTGGCCGGCTTTACCCGGAAATGGCTCAACGACGTCCGGGCCGACCAATGGGGGAACGGGGTGGTCGCCAACATCTCGCCCTCACCCGGCCCCGACGTCATCAGCGCCGACTTCATGGCCTTCACCAACGGCTCCTCTGGCTGGGGAGATGCCATTGTCATGGTGCCCTGGAAGATCTACCTTGCCACCGGCGACGCCGCAATCCTCGAGGAGAACTGGGATGCCATGAACCGGTGGCTGGGGTTCGTCCGCGGCACCGCGGAGGGGAACCGGCACCCGGCCAGGGCTGCAGCAAGCACCACGCCTGCCCCGCACGAGCAGTACCTCTGGGACACCGGCTTCCACTTCGGGGAATGGATGGAACCGGGCGGACCCGCGCCTGACCTTTTCGCCGCCAGGACAGCAGACAACGGGATCGTGGCCACCGCGTATTACCGGCATTCCGCCGCCATCCTCGCCAAGGCGGCCGCCATCCTGGGGAAGCATGCAGCAGCCCTCGAGCTGGCCGAACTCTCGGAACACGTCCGCCGCGCCTGGCAGCAGGAATACCTGCTGCCAAACGGAACGGTCGACGGCGGGACGCAGGCCAACTGCGTCCGCGCCCTGGCCTTCGACCTCGTTCCGCACACCGCAAAGGCCGCGGTCGCCCGCCAACTGGTCGAGCTGATCAGGGACGCGGGTACCCACCTGGGCACCGGCTTCCTCTCCACGCCGTACCTGCTGCCTGTTCTGGCTGACAACGGTCATCTGGACCTCGCCTACGAACTGCTGATGCAGGACTCGGAGCCCTCGTGGCTGGTGATGGTGGACCGCGGCGCCACCACCATTTGGGAAGCCTGGGACGGCATCGCTTCGGACGGATCGGCCCGGCAGTCGCTCAACCATTACAGCAAGGGTGCCGTGGTTTCCTTCCTGCACCGCTACACCGCCGGCTTGCGTCAGGCCGCCGGCAGCGCAGGCTGGGAGGACATCGTCATCGAACCCCGCCCCGGTGCCGGGCTGACGTCCGCCAGCACCTCGCACCAGGGCCCGCAGGGCCTTATCGACGTCGGCTGGGTAACCGACGACGGCGCGCTGACGCTCACCGCGACTGTGCCGTCCGGAACCACCGCCGAAGTCAGGTTGCCCGGCGAGCCGGCCGCCGTCGTCGGGCCCGGCACCCATACCGTTATCGCCGCTTCCCCCGCAACGGGGACACTGACACGTAATGATCTTGCAAGGAGTGCACTATGACACCGGAAACCGCTGCCACCACGGAGAGCCCACGAAGGATGCCGGCGCCGCCGCCGTTCCCGGCCTTCGGTCTGTTGGGGGAGCCCGAGGAGGTGTCCGCGCACTCCCAGGTACACCGGGAAGTCAGTTACGCGATCGCCGTCGGCTTCCGCCGGCTGGCCATGGACATCTGGCTTCCTCGGCGGGCAAGCGCGCCGGTGCCCCTGGTGGTGTGGATCCACGGCGGGGCATTCCAGCTGGGGGACCGCCGCGAACTCCCGCCCACCTTCGCCCCGGATTCCGTGTTCCGGCTCCTGAACGAGGCAGGCATCGCCTGCGCCACCGTGGACTACCGCCATGCGTTGGAGGCGCCCTTCCCGGCCCAGCTGCACGACATCAAAGCCGCCGTCCGCTACCTTCGCGGCCACGCCGACGCCCTGGGCATCGACCCGGAACGGATCGGCGCGTGGGGCGAATCGGCCGGCGGGCATCTGGCAGCTTTGCTCGGACTCACCGGCGACCGCGCTGACCTGGAGGGCGGCCTCGGTGTCCAGGGGCAGTCCAGCGCTGTCAGTGCCGTCGTCGATTTCTACGGTGTCTCCTCGCTGCCGGACATGCCGCCCATGGATACGCCTCCCGGCCTCATGTCCGGCCCCCTCGTGGCTGCGGTCCCGCCCGGCATGTCCATGGAACCGGGACCCATGCTGGTGGGCGGCAGCGCCGATCCTGCCTCGCTCGCCGCCGCCAGCCCGTTGGGCTATGTCACCGCCGGGGCGCCGCCGTTCCTGCTGATCCACGGCGACAGCGACGGCCTGGTCCCGTTGTCGCAGAGTGAACTGCTGTCCGACGCGCTGACGTCCGCCGGCGCGCGAAACGACCTCATCACAGTCGAAGGCGGGGACCACTGCTTCTTCTTCGCCGAGCACCAGCTGGACGGAATCCTCCGCACCGCCATCGACTACTTCAGCCGCGAGCTCTCACCGCGGCCACACAGTTCCGGCCAATGAAAGTCCGCTAGCTGCCCCTTCGCCATCCCCGGCACGCTTGGGGAAGCCCCGAATCTTCTCCTTCTTGACGAATTGAGCCGACGTTGACTCCCAACACCCCTCGTTTCCCGTTCCAGGACGCCGCCCTGCCGGTAGCCCAGCGTGCGGCGGACCTGCTGTCCCGGTTGTCCCTGGAAGACAAGGCAGGCGTGATGTTCCATGACATTCTCCCCTTCGCCGCCGGTACCGGTCCTGCCCACGAGCTGATCGGAAAGCGCCGCCTCAACCACTTCAACATTCTCGGCGCAGCCCTCAACGCCCGGGACCTGGCGGACTGGCACAACAGCCTCCAGGAGATCGCGCTGGCCACCGGGCCCGGCATTCCCATAACGCTGTCCACCGATCCACGCCACGCCTACACGGACAATCCCGGCACAGCGGCGTTTGCCGGCCCATTCTCGCAATGGCCCGAAGCCCTGGGCTTCGCAGCTGTCGGGGATCCTGGCGCCGTCGAGGAGTTCGCGGACATCGCCCGGCAGGAGTACCTCGCCGTCGGAATCCGCTCCGCGCTGCACCCGCAGGTGGATGTCTTCACCGAACCGCGCTGGTCCCGCGGCGGCATGACCTTTGGCGAGTCCGCCGAGATGGCGGCCACACTGGTGGGCGCATACGTCCGCGGCTTCCAAACGGAAGCGTTCGGGCCGGCGTCGGTCTCCACCATGACCAAGCACTTTCCGGGTGGCGGACCCCAGCTCAACGGCGAGGACCCGCACTTCAGCTACGGCCGGGAACAGGTCTACCCGGGCGGCAACTTCGAGTACCACCTGCTGCCCTTCCGTGCCGCGATCGCCGCGGGCAGCCGCCAGATGATGCCCTACTACGGTATGCCTGTGGGCACCGCGCACGAGGAAGTCGGCTTCGCCTTCAACAAGGGCATCCTCACCGACCTGCTCCGCACCGAGCTCGGCTTCCAGGGCGTGGTCTGCACCGACTGGGGGATCCTCACGGATGGTGAAATCCTTGGCCGCGTCTTCCCCGCCCGGGCCTGGGGCGTGGAGCACCTCACGCCCGAGGAGCGGATGCTCAAAGCACTCGACGCAGGCGTGGACCAGTTTGGCGGCGAACACTGCGTGGAGCTCATGGTCGCAGCCGTCCGGGCAGGACGGCTCAGCGAGGAACGCCTGGATACCTCCGTCCGCAAGATCCTTGCCGAAAAGTTCCTCCTGGGCCTCTTCGAAAACCCGTTTGTGGACGCCGCTGCGGCAGACTCAGCAGTGGGTACACCCTGGTTCAAGGCCGCAGGCAGGGCAATGCAGCGCCGCTCCTACACCTTGCTGAAGAACCAGGAGACCGACGGCGTTCCGCTCCTGCCGCTCCGCAGCGTGCAGCCAATCAACGTGTACTCGGAAGGGATCTCAGCCGAGGACCTCGGCCCGGAGTTCTGCGTGGTGGCGACGGCCGAACAGGCCGACGTCGCGATTCTCCGGCTCCGAACCCCCTTCGAAATCCGCGGAACAGGATTTTTGGAGTCCTTCTTCCACTGCGGCAATCTGGCCTTCGCCCCGCAGGAGGTGGAGCGGCTGACCGCCATCTGCCGCACCGTCCCCACCATCATCGACATCAACCTTGAACGGCCGGCCGTCATCCCCGAACTGGCGGAGCACGCCGCCGCGCTGCTGGCCAACTACGGCTCCGACGCAGATGCCCTCGTGGATGTCCTAACGGGCCGGGCAATGCCGGAAGGCAAACTGCCATTCGATCTGCCCCGTTCCATGGCCGCCGTCGAGGCATCCCGCGAGGACGTTCCCTTCGACACCGAAAACCCTGTCTTCCGCTACGGTCACGGCCTTTCGCTGACCAACACCGATCGCACCACCGCCCTCGCCACAACTTCTGGAGCCACCCGATGACCACCACTCCCTCAGCCCTCCGCTTCGAACACCACGAGGAGCCCTTCGGCATCGGCGAGGACCGGCCGCGGCTTTCCTGGCAGGTCACCACCGGGACAGCCGGCTGGGTCCAGACGGCCTACGAGCTCGAACTTGGCCCTGACGAAGGGCAGCTGGTCAGCTACGGCCGGACCGAGACTGCCGAGCAGCTCCTGCAGCCCTGGCCGGCACCGGCCTTGAACAGCCGGCAGCGTGTCGCGGCCCGCGTGCGGGTCTGGGGAACGGACGACGACGTGCCCTCCGCCTGGAGCCCTGTCACCTCCGTCGAGGCCGGGCTCCTGAAGCCGGAAGACTGGCAGGCCGCCATGATCCGGCCGGCCTGGGACGAGGCCAGCGAATCGATCGAACCGGCGGCACGCCTGAGACGGACGTTCGAAGTGACCGGCCCGGTGGCCTCGGCGCGCCTCTACGCCAGCGCCCATGGCGTTTATGTCGCCTCGATCAACGGACGGCGTGTGGGCCGCGACATCCTGGCGCCGGGCTGGACCAGCTACCACCACCGCCTGCGGTACCAGACTTATGACGTCACCGATTACCTGCAGCCGGGCACAAACGTCATCGGCCTGGAAGTCGCTGACGGCTGGTGGCGCGGCTACCTGGGCTTCCAAGGCAAACGAAACACTTACCACGACCGCACCGCTGTGCTCGCGCAGCTTGAAATGACCGACAACGGCGGCACCGTCACCGTCGTGGGGACGGACAGCGACTGGCTGGCCGGCCGCAGCCCCATCGTGGCCGCAGACCTCTATGTCGGCGAAACTTACGACGCGCGGCTGGAGGACGGCGGCTGGGTAGGTGCCGGCCGGGACGGTTCTGCCGGGCTGCATCCTGTTGAAACCGAGGTCTTCGACGCCGCGGTAATGGTGGCCCCGGACGGTCCGCCGGTCCGCGCCACAGAGGAGTTGGCTGTTGCCGCGGTGCTGGCTTCGCCGTCGGGGAAGACCATCCTGGACTTCGGGCAGAACCTGGTGGGCCGGGTCCGGATCACGGTCAACGGACCCGCCGGCACGGAGGTCACGCTGCGGCACGCCGAAGTCCTGGAGCATGGGGAACTGGGCGTCCGGCCGCTCCGCGAAGCCAAGCAGACGGACGTCTACGTCCTCAACGGCGCCGCGGATGGCGAGACCTGGGAGCCCGAATTCACCATCCACGGTTTCCGTTATGTCGAGGTGAGCGGCTGGCCCGGCGACGTTGACCCGGAAGCGTTCACCGCCGTCGTGATTCACTCAGACCTGGTCCGCACCGGCACCTTCGAGTGCTCGGATCCGATGCTGAACCAGCTGCATTCCAACGTGGTGTGGGGGATGCGCGGCAACTTCGTGGACGTGCCCACCGACTGCCCGCAGCGCAACGAACGGCTCGGCTGGACCGGGGACTTCCAGATTTTCGCGGCCACTGCGTCCTTCCTGTACCGGATTCCGGGGTTCACCACGTCATGGCTCAAGGACATGGCTGCCGAGCAGGGAACCGACGGTCCACCGCCCCTGGTGGTCCCGGAAGTGACGTTCGACAAGCCGCCGTTCCCCGTCCGCCCGGTCATGGCCGCGTGGGGCGACGCCGCCGTCCTGGTCCCCTGGGTGATGTACCAGCGCACCGGTGACCTGGAGTTCCTGCGCCGCCAGTTGCCGGGAATGACCGCTTGGCTGGAGGCGGCCGCCGAGGCCGCCGGACCGGAGCTCCGTTTTGAACACGGCTTCCAGTTCGGTGACTGGCTCGACCCGGCGGCGCCGCCGGACAAGCCTGGCGATGCGCTGACGCCGTGGCAGCTCGTTGCGCAGGCGTACCTCGCCTACTCGGCCCGGGTAGCTGCCGAATCCGCGGATCTGCTGGGGGAGGATTCCACTGCCCTGCGCGGGCTCTCGCAGCGGGCCTCCGCGGTGTTCCGTGAGCATTACATCTCCGACGGCGGGCGGCTCACCCCGCCCACCCAGACCGCCTACGCCGTGGCTCTGACCTTCGGGTTGCTGGAGCCCGGAGAGGAAGCATTGGCTGCGGCCGGGCTGGCCGCGGCTGTCGAGGCCGACGGCTACCGGATCGCCACCGGCTTCGTGGGAACCCCCCTGGTGTGCGACGCGCTCACCGACCACGGCTATGTGACCGCGGCCTACCGGCTGCTGCTCCAGACCGAGTGCCCGTCCTGGCTCTACCCGGTGACCATGGGGGCAACCACCATCTGGGAGCGCTGGGACTCCATGCTTCCGGACGGCAGCATTAACGAGGGCGAAATGACGTCCTTCAACCACTACGCCCTGGGAGCCGTGGCCGACTGGATGCACCGCAGCCTCGCCGGGCTGGCACCGGCGGAACCGGGCTACCGGAAACTGCTGGTCAGGCCGCGGCCAGCCGGCGGCCTTGACTGGGCCGAAGCCCGGCACGAGACCCCATACGGTGCAGCCAACGTGCGCTGGGAGCTGAACGGCCAGGCGTTCAGCCTGGACGTGGCTGTGCCGGCCGGCTGCACGGCGTCGATCTTCCTGCCGGACGGTTCCGATGCTGTGGAGGTTGGATCCGGAACGCATTCCTTCGCCTGTGCCTTCCGTCCGGCTGAAAACGGCACCGTCCCGGGCTTCGCCGACCCCGTCCGCGGTGAGCCCGAGCCGGTACTCCAGCCATGAGCCTGGATCCGGAGTTGGCCGCCGCCATGCAGCACGTGGAGGGAGCTGGGTCGTTCGCCGAACTGTTTGCTGATCCGTCCGGACCCGCCCGGCTTGAAGCTTTCAGCGGCGGCGGACTGCCGTATGCGCGGCCTGACGTTCCCGTCCTTGAAGTCCGCGCTCCGGGTCCCAATGGACCCGTGCCGGTAAGGGTCTATGGTTCCGGCGCTCCGTTGCAGGCAGGGGCAACCGACGGCGGCGTGCCTGGCCTCGTGTGGCTTCACGGCGGTGGTTTTGCTGGGGGCGACCTGAACATGCGGGAAGCCGACCAACTGGCACGTGAACTGGCTGAGCGGACCGGCGGCGTCGTATTTTCCGTGGACTACCGGCTGGCGCGGGGCGGGGTGCACTTCCCTGCCCCGCATGAGGATGTCCTTGCGGCCTGGTTCTGGGCTTCAGCCCACGCCCTGGACTTTGGTGTCCTGCCGGCGAAGCTGTGCATCGGTGGGGCGAGCGCCGGCGCGAACCTGGCGGTCGGAGCGGTCATGTACCTTAACGACGTCGACAAACCGCTGCCGGCGAAGATGCTCCTGGCCTATCCGCTCCTGCACGCAGTGCTGCCTCCCCTGGAAGACCCCTCCGGGGTTCTCTCCGATCTTCCCCGGCTCCTGCGCTTCACCCCTGATGACTGCCGCGCCATGTTCGAAAACTACATCGGAGGCCCGGTGGCCATGGCGTCCTCCTACGCGGTGCCCGGCAACGCCGACCCGTCAGGGCTGCCGCCCGCTGCCATCCTGGCTGCCGAATACGACGATCTGCGACCCTCCGCGGAGCTTTATTCGGACAGCCTCCGCCGCGCCGGCATCCCCGTGGATTACCGGCTTGAGAGCGGTGCCACCCATGGCTACCTCAACCATTCCGCGGCCATGGCCGTGGTCCGGCGGGGCCTTTCCTTCCTGGCAACGGAGCTGGCGGCCGCGAAGCCATTTCAATGATTGGAATAGGCTGTTCAGGTACGGCCGCGGATCCGCCAGTCTTGAGGAACAGACCGGGACATCGAGGATCCGGCAGCGCAATGAGGAACCAAAGGGAGTCAACGATGACGGAAGGCCGAGTGCTGAAGGGCGTCGAGTTCGCCCGGGCGGGGGACCGCTCCGGACGTCCGCTCCTGCTGGACCTTTACCTGCCGGCAGCACAGAAGCCGCTGCGTCCCGCCGTCGTCCATTTCCATGGCGGAGGCTGGCGGATGGGGGAACGGTCCTCCCTGGGACCGGTGTGTGACGGCTTTGGCCTGAACCCGTTCGAGGTCCTGGTGGAGGCCGGCTTTGTGGTTGTTTCCGCGGACTACCGGCTGAGTTCCGAAGCGCATTTCCCCGCCCAGCTGAACGACGCGCTTGCCGCTGTGGAATGGCTGCGGAACCACGCAGACGAGTACGGCGTCGATCCGGCGCGGATCTACGCGTGGGGCGACTCCGCCGGCGGTCACCTGGCCAGCCTGGTGGGTCTCACCGGCGAGCACCACAGCAGCGTCGCCGCGGTCGCCGCCTGGTATCCGCCCACCGACCTGGCCTCAATGGCGGAGCAGGCGCTGCCCACAGCCGTCTCGCGGCCCAGCGATCCGGGGTCCCGCGAGGAGCTTCTGATCGGCGCGGTCCTGGCAGAGGAGCCCGGGAAGGCCGCCGCGGCCAGCCCCATCAACTACGTCCATCCTGGCGCACCGCCCTTCCTCCTGGTTCACGGCACGGCCGACCGCTTCGTTCCGGCAGCACAGTCAGAAACCCTGGCGGACAGACTGACGGACTCAGGCGCCGACGTCGAACTCCTCCTCATCGAAGACGCTGACCACATGTGGAGCCTCCCGGACGGGAGCGCAGCCGCAGCCGGAAAGGCATTGGCGGCCACAGTCTCGTTTTTCCGGAGGCAGTCCGGCCTCTCCTAGCTTCTCCGCACCACCCCCACTTCGCCACAGTTCCACTCCGGCACCGGCCGTGGCTTTCCTTGCCATGCCCTCCCACCGACAACCGCCCCCGGGCGAACCTGAAAGGCCCCACATGCAGTACATAGGAATCAACCACGACGGCGGCACCTGGGTAGCAGCCCTGAACGGGTCCCGGGTCTTCCCACTGGCTTCGGTCACTGATTTCTGGGCCGATGCCGCCGGCTGGCAGGACAAAGCCCTGGCGATCATTGCCGATGCTGCGGCAGGCCGGGACTCGGCGGATTTCACCGAGGTGCCGCTTGTTCCGGCGGCGGCCCGGGTGATCTGCGTCGGGCTCAACTACAGGGCACACGCAGCAGAGGGCAGCTACAAGGACCAGGATCTTCCGCCGTACCCCACCCTGTTCGGCCGCTGGACGGCCTCGCTCTCTGTCGGCCAGGTGCCCGTTCCTGTCCCGGGCGGCGAGGCCGGCCTGGACTGGGAAGGCGAAGTTGCCGCCTATATCGGCAAACGCGTGGAATCCGCAAACGAGGCCACCGCGGCCGACGCCGTCTTTGGCTACTCCACCTTCAACGACCTGACGGCCCGGCGTGCCCAGAAGCTGACATCGCAGTGGACGCTGGGCAAGAACGGCGACTTCACCGGGCCGCTCGGCCCGCTGGTCAGCCGCGACGAGGTGGGCGATCTCCGCGATGGACTCCAGGTGCGGACACGCGTCAACGGCACCGAAGTCCAGAACGGCAACACCCGGGACATGATCTTCTCCGTGCCCGCCATCATTGCCCTGATCAGCGAAACCTTCACCCTGCACCCCGGTGACGTGATCGCCACGGGCACCCCCGAGGGCGTGGGCTATGCCCGCACCCCGCAGTGGCTGCTCCAGGCAGGCGACACCGTGGAGGTCGAGATTGAGCGGCTGGGCACGCTGGTGACCCCCATCGGTGAACCCTCACTCCGGGCGAGGGCCTGATGACTGCCATCCATGATGCCCGTTTGGCGGACCTCCCGGCGGAGATCCCGGTCCTCATCTCCGGCGGCGGGCCCAGCGGACTGTTCCTGGCCCTGGACCTCGCCAACCGGGGGATCCGCAGCATTGTCATCGAGCCCCGCACCGCCATCGACCCGGACCGGCCGCGTGCCAAGACCACCAATGCCCGCACCATGACCCATCTCCGCCGCCTGGGCCTGGCAACAGCCCTGCGTGAGGCGGCGCCGCTGCCGGTGGAGTTCGCACAGGACATTATCTTCTGCACGTCCCTGACCGGCCGGGAAATCCGGCGCTTCACCAACGCCTTCCAGCTCGAAACCGGCCAGTACGAAGCGCAGCCCGAATGCGGGCAGCAGGTGCCGCAGCCTGTGCTGGAGACGGTGCTTCGCGACGCCGTCGCGGCGTCTGAACACACCACGCTGCTGACCGGGCTGCGCGTTGAGGAGTATGTGGCCTCCGGCCCTGACTCCGGCCCTGACTCCGGCCCTGACTCCGGCACGGGCGCCGGCACTGGCGCCGGTCAGCAGGTGACGGTGGCTGACGCCGCAGGTGGCCTGCGCATAGTGCGGTGCCGGTTCCTGGCAGGGGCCGACGGCATCTCTTCCGCCGTGCGCCGCGGCCTCGGCCTCCGGCTTGAGGGGGGATCCGCAGCGCTCTCCAACATCAGCATCCTCTTCCGGTCCGGCGACCTCGCTGACACCATCAGCCTGGACCCGGCCGTCCAATACTGGGTCCTCGGGCCGGGTGCTGCGGGCATGGTGGGCCGCATGGACCTGGACCAGACATGGTGGGCCATCATCCAGGGCGTCGATGCCCGGGGCGTTGATGGCCAGGACCACGGCGGCGCGCCGGACCTTGATCCGGTGGCCCTGGTCCGCGAGTTGGTGGGGGCCGACGTCGAAGTTGATGTCGTCGCCACCGACCCGTGGACGGCGCGGATGCTCCTCGCCCCCTCGTACGGGCACGGCGGCGTCTTCCTGGTGGGCGACGCCGCCCACCAGAACCCGCCCTGGGGCGGCCACGGCTTCAACACGTGCATCGGCGACGCCGCAAACCTGGCCTGGAAAATCGCGGCCGTCCTTGATGGCTGGGCCGGTCCGGAGTTGTTGGACAGCTACGAACTGGAACGGCGGCCGGTAGCGGAACGGACCATCAATGACGCCGCCACCAACGGCAAAGCCCTGGCTTACCACTTCGCCGACCCAGCCCTGGAACTGGAAGGTGCGGAGGGCGAAGCGGCCCGGGTACGCGCCCACGACGCCCTTGGCGTCAAGCGGAGTGAATTCGATTCCCTCGGGCTGGTCCTTGGCTACAGCTACGCGGCGTCGCCGCTGGTGATCCCGGACGGTTCGCCCGTTCCGGCGGAGGACCCCATCCGGTACACGGCGTCCGCCAGCCCGGGCGCGGTGCTGCCGCACGCGTGGCTGGACGATTCGACGTCGGTCTACGACGTTTTGGGCGACGGCTTCACGCTGCTGGTGGACGCCGGCGCCCTGGCTGGTTCCGCCGTCGACCCGTACGCCGATGTTCTGGCAGCGGCGGCTGACCGGCGGATTCCGCTGACGGTCGCTGCTGTCGGATCGGACCGCAACGGATTACCCATGGCCGAATGGTGGGCAGCTGAAGCCGTGCTGGTCCGCCCGGACCAGCACGTGGCCTGGCGGGGAAGTTCTGCCGATTCAGCCTCCCGCGCCCTGCTCGTTGCAGCCGGCCTCGTCCCCGCCGTTCAGACCGGTACCGAAACCTTGGAAATACAGGAGAACGACCATGTCAACGCCGTCATTTCGTGATTACCTCTACCCGCCGGACCATCCGCGCGTAGCGTCGGTCCGCGGACTGGACGTGCGCTCCTACGCCGAGGCGGCCAAGGACGATCCTTTCGCCGGACCCATGATCGAAGGCTGGAAAAAGCTCTATCCCCGGCCCTTCGCGGGGGTGACCAGCGACGGCGTCGTCCGCGAAGGCCTGTTCCCGGTTTCCGAAGCCCGCCCCGGCGAGGAGGCCCCGACGTCGGACATGGTCGCCGCGGCCGAAAAGCTGCTGGCCCTGGCTTCGCCGGAGCAAGTCAGCCGGCTGAGCTACGTGGTGGCCGCACAAGAGTGGCAAAGCTGGGCCAATCCGGAATTCATGCAGCACGATACCGGGCTGCGCCTGGACGAACTGGATCCCGCTCTCCGCGACACCGCCCTGGCATTGGTGGAAGCGAGCCTGAGCCCGGAGGGTTACGCGCTGGCCCGGAACCTGATGCGGATCAACGGCTTCCTTGGCGACCTGGTTGACCTGCCGCTGCTCATGAACGAGTACAGCTACAACTTCGCCCTCTACGGCGTCCCCTCCGAAACTGAGCCCTGGGGCTGGCAGCTCTTTGGCCACCACGTTGCCCTCAACTGCCTCGTTGCCGGAAGCCAACTGGTCCTGACTCCGGTGTTCCTGGGCGCTGAGCCGGACGTGATCGACGCCGGACCCCACAAGGGTGTGAAGGTCTTCAAGGAGCGTATCCAGTGGGCGCGTGGGCTGATGGCCGCCCTGCCGGACTCATTGCGCCGGGACGCTGTGGTATTCGAGCACATGCAGGACCCTGCCATGCCGGAGGGGCGGATGCATCCCGGGGACGAACGGCACCTTGCCGGCTGCTTCCAGGACAACCGCGTCATCCCCTACGAGGGTATCCGCGTCAGCGCGATGCCCGCAGAAGCAGTGGCTTTCCTGGACAAGGTGGTGGACGATTCCATCGCCTATCTGCCGTCCGGACCACGCGCCGCCCGCCGACGCGACATCCAGGAGCACTACGCCGAAACCTGGTTCTCGTGGATCGGCGGCTGGCAGGGTGAGGAAGCCTTTTACTTCCGCATCCAAAGTCCCGTGGTCATCCTGGAACTCGATCACCACACCGGAGTCTTCCTCGACAACGACGCCCCGGCGCCCTTCCACATGCACACCGTGGTGAGGACGCCCAACGGCAACGACTACGGCCGCGCCCTGGTCAAGCAATTCCAATCCCTCTAAAGCAACGCGGGGTCACTCCCGGCCCAATAAAAGCTCTCCGAGGGGCCGGGAGTGACCCCGCGTTGGGTTAATAACAGATGGCCCGGACTTCCTTTTCGGAAGTCCGGGCCATCTGGTTTAACGGGCTTGTTGGTGATGGGGAAACGCTAGGAGATTTCCAGCGCTGTCCGCCGCTGTGGGGGAGGGCCGACAACCGTGAGGTCCATCTCCGCCTGCGCCCGGCCGAAGCCTTCCATGTCCATGTAGGGCGTGCCGCCTTCGGTGTACATGTAGTCCTCGGTGGGCTTGTTGAAGTACTCAAAGAACCCGTTGAAGACCGACGGCGTCAGGAATCCCACCATCTGGGTGTTGTGGGAGTCCAAAGCGAACGAGTGGATGGTGCCGGCCGGGGCGTGGACAAAATCGCCCTTGGTCAGCAGCATCTCGCGGCCGTTCGCGTACAGCCACATCCGGCCCTCGGTGCAGAGGAAGTTCTCGGTGTGCTCGGAGTGGAAGTGCAGCGGGATGTAGGGCGATTTGGCGCCCTTGGTGTGCACGGCGAAATAGTTGGATCCCGTGTTCGCCGGCCGCGAGAGGTAAGTGAACATGGTCTGGTAGCTGGCGAGGCGTTCGCCTTCACCGGCGCTGAGGAAGTACGGGCTCTGCGTCGCGGGAAGTCCGGCGTTATGCTGCAGGCTGGGCTGGACGCGCTCGACGTCGGGGAACGTGATGCCGAACTCGGCACCCACTTCTGCCTGCTCCCGGAGGCTGGCCGTGTGGCCGGCGCGGACGGGCGGGACATGGGAGTCAATGGGGGTGCCCACGCGTTCGTAGTAAGCCTCGGCTCCGCCCGGTGTCATCCAGTTCAGGAAGCGTGTGTAGTGGCCGGCCATCCGGTAGGCGTGGGGCGTTCCCGGCGGAATGACCACCGAATCCCCTGACGTGAGGATGCGGCTCTCGCCCGGCAGCCAGACGTGGAGGATGCCGTCGAAGACATAAAGGGTCTTGTGCTCGACTTTGTGGGTGACGAACGGTGACTCGGCGCCCATGCCGCCGGAGATGTAGGCGGCACTGAAGATTCCGCCGGTGTCGGCGGCGCGGGCGATTACGGTCACCAGCTGGCCGTTAACCTCGTACCGGGCCCCCTCCCCTGAAGCCATGTAGTAGGGGACGGCCTCGCCCGGCAAGGTGTTGGCCATGGGGAGTTGCCGGTTCATTTCCTCAACGCTGAGGGACATCGCTTCCTTCTTTCCTGTGCTTCGCCCGGATCGGGTCCTGGGAAGAGCATGGCTGATCCGACAGCCGATAGTGAGCCGGTATTTCATTGGTTGAAAGCCTTCATCGGCCACCACCCGTATGGTGGCAGGATGCGGGCGGCCTGCGGCCAGCGGGTCGAAAGCCTCTGCGTGCGGCCCCCGCCGGTCACGATACTGAACTTATGTGCGCAGACGCCATGGTGCGGCTCACCGACCTGAGGAAACGCTTTGGGAAGACCACTGCGCTCGACGGCGTCAGCCTCACCATCGGCCCGGGGGAAGTCTTCGGCTACCTCGGTCCCAACGGGGCCGGCAAAACCACAACCATCCGCCTGCTGATGGGAATGCTCCGACCCACCTCCGGCAGAGCTGAGATCCTGGGCCTGGACTGCTGGCACCGCCCCGTTGAGGTTCACAGGGTGGTGGGTTATGTCCCCGGCGAGCCGGCTCTCTATGACCGCCTTACCGGGCACCAGCACGTGACCTTCTGTTCCAACCTCCGCCGCCCCAAGGAGGGGAACGGCAAGGAAAGACACCGTGCCGAAGAGCTGGCCGATCGGCTCGACCTGGACCTTGACCATCCGGCCAGGACGCTGTCGCGTGGCAACAGGCAGAAGCTTGCTGTGGTTCTGGCGATGATGTCAGATCCCCCTCTGCTGGTGCTCGACGAACCCACGGCGGGCATGGATCCCTTGGTGCAGCAAGCGTTCCATTTGCTCCTTCGCGAGCACACTGCCAGGGGCGGAGCCGTCCTGCTCTCATCCCACGTGCTGGGCGAGGTGGAACGTGTTGCGGACAGGATCGGGGTGGTACGGGGAGGGCGCCTGGTGGCGGTCGAGCGGCTGCAGGAGCTTGCCGCCAGATCGCTGCACCGGGTGCGCGCAAGTTTTTCAGAGGACATCTCCGCCGCAGACTATGCGGGCCTCACCGGACTCCGGGACCTGGCCGTGACCGCCCGGTCCCTCTCGTGCAGCGCCCCTCAGTCGTCACTGGATGCGCTGCTGAAAATGGTCAGCAGACATCAGGTGGTGGACTTCGAGTGCGCGGAAGCTCCGCTCGAAGAGACATTCCTGGGCTACTACGGCTCCGATTACGACAGAAAGAACGACGCCGATGCTCACTAGTGTCCTGACCAAGACACTGCGCGACCAGACGCGAAGCCTGATCGGGTGGTGCGTATCCCTCGCGTTGCTTGTCGCCATGTACGTCGCGTTCTGGCCCACTGTGCGGGATCAGCCTTCCATGGGCGATTTCCTTGACCAACTGCCCGAGGCATTCCGCTCGCTGTTCGCCTCCTCGGGTGCGGACATGTCCACTCCTACTGGCTACGTCCAGGTGGAACTGCTGTCCTTCATGGGACCCATCGCGGTCCTGCTGTATGCGGTTGGCACGGGTGCCGGGGCAATTGGGGGCGAGGAGGACAAGCACACACTGGACCTGTTGCTCTCGAATCCGGTCAGCAGGACAAGGGTGGTCCTGGACAAGTTTGTGGCCATGGCTGCCGGGACCTTTCTGCTGGCGTCCGTTACGGGCTTGGCGCTCGTCTTTGAGGGCAGACTCGCTGACCTTGAGCTCGATGAGGGCATGGTGGCCGCAACAATGCTGCACCTTGCCCTGCTCGGCGTCGTGTTCGGCACCGTGGCACTGGCCTTGTCCGCGTCCACGGGACGGACCGGGACCAGCCGCGGGATACCCGCAGTGTTGGCCGTTGTCGCCTACGTGGTCAATGGACTGGCGCCCTTGGTTGACTGGCTTGAAGGCATCCAGAAGTTTTCCCCCTTTTTTCAGTACATCGGCCATGATCCCTTGCGTCACGGAGTCGATGGCGGGAGCCTTGCCGTTTCCGTCGGCACAGCCTTGGTGCTGCTGGTGGTGGCGGTGATGGGCTTCCGCCGCCGGGACGTTGACGCCTGACCGGCGGCAGTCATTCAGAAACAATCCACTGAGGATCAAAAGACAGGAGACAAGTCATGCATCAGGTAGGGAAGAAGGACCCGGGAGCCGAGCAAAGTGCCCTCGTTGCGGTGGAGCATCATCATGCCCGGATGTTGGCGGAGCTTCGGCAACTCGAGGCTTCGCTCGTCCAGGCTGTGGAGGACCGCTCCGGCGACGAACATTCTGCCCGGAACGCGCTGGTCACGTGGTGCGAACGCGAGCTTGTTCCCCACGCCCTCGCAGAAGAGGGCCCGCTCTATACGGGCCCCGGGAAGACTGAACAAGGCCGTCTTCTGGTTGCCGGCATGCTGGCTGAGCATCAGGTCATCGTGGGACTCGTTGAACGCCTCCGGAACTCGGAAGGGGTACGGGCTGCGGTAGCCGGTGGGGCCATTGAGGAGCTTTTCGCCGTGCACCTGGATATGGAAAACCGGCTCCTGATGCCATTCGTCGCCGAATCGCCTGAGCTCTCCCTTGCTGCCGCCGTCGAAGGCCTCCACCAACTGGTAGGGGAAGCCCACCACCGCGAAGAGCGTCGCTGAGGCGGTCCCGGCGTCGGCCCATGGTCGGCGCGGACCGATCGTGCCTGTCATCCGGGAATCTACAAGCACCGATAGCCCGGTGCGCGGCCCTTGCCGCGCACCGGGCTGTCCCGGGGATTTAGCGCTTGACGGCGTCGAGCTTGAGCATCTTGGCGATGACGCTGTCCAGCTCGGAGTCGTCGAAGATCTTCTTCCAGTCGTCCTTGATGATGGTGTCCTTGCCGTACTGGATGGCGATCTCGCAGGCTTCGGAGAACGGGTTGGAGCCGCGCAGGGCGTTGGTGAGGGCGATCTGGACGTGGCCGAACAGCATGGCCTTGGCCGCTTCCTCCGGAACGCCGGCGGTGTGGATGGTCTCGTGCAGTGCCTCGTTGAGCAGGGTGCCGATCATGCAGGCGACGGTCTCCACCAAAGTGGGTTCGAGGATGGCGAGCTGCTTGACGGTGACCCAGTGGACGTCGATGACGGGCGCGTAGATGATGCGGATGGTGGCCTCGGCGGCTGCCTTGGTCTCCTCCGGGGCGTCCTCGTCGATGGCGGCAACCACGTTCTGCGGGGCGCCTTCGCCGCCGAAGGTGTCGGCCCATTCTTCCTTGGTGGTGCGCTCCAGGAACACGGACGGGTGGCAGGGGTGGGCAACTGCCTGGACGACGTCGTCGCGCTTGGCCAGCAGCCCGGCGTAGGCGGCGGCGGGGTCAAGGGTGAGCAGGATCGCTCCGGCTTTCATCTGGGGGACGACGCCTTCGGAGACAACGCCGAGGACGGTGTCCGGGACGGCGAGGATAACCACGTCGGCGCCCTTGACGGCGTCCTCAGTGGACGTGATCCCGCGGCCCTCGGCCTGGATGCGCTCCTGGCCGGCGGGGGAGTTCTCGCTGTAGAAAACGGTGTGGGCGCTCTTCTGCAGGTTGCGGGAAACGCGCATTCCCATTTTGCCACCGGCTCCGATGACGGCGACGGTCAATTTTTCTGCTGACATTTCACTTGCTCCTTAGGAATTCGATGCTTTGCTGGGTCCACTGGTTTTCGAGGCGGATGGTTTCCGCCTCGGAGTCCTGCCACGGCAGCCAGTGTTCGACGATCTGGTTGATGTTTCTTTGGTGGGGCTGGAATTTGCTGACCATGTAGTCGTAGTCGAGCAGGCCTTCACCAAGCGGGGCGCCGGAGTACGTGAAACCGACCCACCCGTCCTTGCGGCTGAAGGCGAAGTCCTTGACGTGCATGTTCAGGACGTAAGGCGCGACGGCGTCAATCACCTCGCGCGGCATCTCCAGCGCCGCGACGGTGTTGGCCGGGTCGCTGCAGATGCCGAGGTACGGGCTGTCCACCCCGCGGATCACGTCCAGGATCCTGGAGGTGGGCACCTGCTCATAGGTTTCCACCGCGATCTTCACCCCGGCTGCCTCGAACTCCGGCAGCACGTCCTTGAAGATCGCCACGGCCTCCTCCGGCGTCGGGGTGTGGCCCGGGACGTTGAACATGGTCCGCAGCAGGGGCGAGCCCAGGATACCGGCGATGTGCAGGAACTTGCGCAGGTGCTCGGGGCGGATGCCCTTGGTGCCGAGCTCCAAAGCGATTCCCAACCGGCCCGCGGTGGCACGGACGGCTTCCAGTTCGGCATCCGTCATGGCTTCGAGCGGGGCGTAATCGCAGACCTGGAACAGGTCCACGCCCAGGGTCGCGGTCCTCTCCAGCGCCTGATGGATGCTGAGGGGTTCGGAGACTTTGTCCGAGAGCTGCCAGAAGAAGGCATAGCTGCTCAGGCCGATCCGTGAACCCTGTCTGGTCCGTGAGCCGGTGGTGGCGCTCATGCTCCGGCCCCAGCTCCGGTGAGCAGGCCGACCCGCGCGGCGGCTTCGTCCAGGATGGTCTTCACCGCCTTCGGATCGTGCGCGAAGCGGCCCAGGAACAGGCCGGCGACGGCGGAATCCAGTTTGGTGATCAGGCCGGGTCCGGCGCTGCCGCCGTAAATCACGCGGCTGTCCGCCTGGCCGGGCAGGTCACGCAGGTGCGCGTCCAGTCCGGTGATGACGGCGCTGATGTACTCCGGGGTTGCCGGTTCCGGGGCGCCGATGGCCCATTGCGGCTCATACGCCACGATGGTCCGGCCTGCGGGTGCCAGGGACTGTGCGCGGTTCAGCGCGCCATCGATCTCTGCCGTGCACTGGGCAATGGCCTCCTCGACTGATCCTTGCTGCAACTCTCCGACGCACAGGACCGGGGTGAGGCCGTTGCGGTACGCCGCTGCGGTTTTCAGTCCGATGATCCTGTCGTCCTCGCCGAAGATCCGGCGCCGTTCGGCATGGCCCACCTCGGCGTACCGTCCGCCAAGCTCGGCCACGGTCCTGCCGCCCACCTCGCCGGTGAACGCGCCTTCGTCTTCCCAGAAGATGTCCTGCGCTCCGGCTGACGCTCCCGCGGCGCCCAGAATCCGGGCAGCTTCGGGAAGTACAGGGAGGGTGGGCAGGACAAAGAGCTCGATGTAGCCGCTCTGGACCGCCGGGTGCGTAAGCGCAATGGCGGCAACGTGGCGGCAGTAATCGACCGAGCGCTGGTAGCCGAAGTACATCTTGAGGCTGACGCCGATGATGGCCTTGGGAGTTGTAGCGGCCGCGCTGGTACCCGGGCTGTTAGCAGGAAGTGACACCCTCGTAGTCCTTAATCAGGGTGACTTTCTCGGCCGAGGCTGAGGTTTCGTCAAAGGTGTAGGTTAGCCATTCCTTGGCGAGGCGGCGGGCCAGTTCCAGTCCGACGACGCGCTGGCCGAAGGTCAGGACCTGGACATTGTTGGACAGGATGGAGCGTTCCACCGAGTAGCTGTCGTGCGCGGTGACGGCGCGGATGCCGGGGACCTTGTTCGCGGCGATGGCCACGCCGAGGCCGGTGCCGCAGACCAGGAGGGCACGGTCGGCTTTGCCGGCGGCGATGAGTTCGGCGGCGGCGATCGCGATGGATGGGTACGGGGTGTGGCTGGTGGCGTCCACTCCCACATCGGTCACGGATTCGACCAGGTCGGAGGCCTCCAGGTCAGCTTTCAGCGCTTCCTTGTAGTCGAATCCGGCGTCGTCGCAACCGACGATCAGGCGCAGTTTGGCGCTCATGCTTTCTCCTTGATGGTTGCTGCAGCTTTCGCCTCGGCGAAAGTGTTGTGGATGGCTCGGACGATCAGTGCCATGGATACCGCGCCGGCGTCCGGGGTGCCGAGGCTTTTCTCGGCGTGCACGCGGGCGCGTCCCATGAGGGGCATCAGCTGGGCGGTGTTTTCGGCGGCCTGCTCGGCGGTGAGGGCGGCGTCACCCCATGCCTCGGTGAGGGGCTTGCCTCCCTCGACGCCGGCTGCCAGGGCATCGCGGAACGGGACCAGGACGTCCACCAGGGTCTTGTCGCCGGGTTTGGCCTTGCCGAAGTCCATGATCGCGGCGGCTGCCCCGGCCACCCCGGTGGCGACAGCACCGGCGTCGGGCGCCCTCGTGTCACCTACGGCGTCACCGACGGCGCGCAGGGCCATGCCCCAGAGGGCGCCGGAGGTGCCGCCGGCCTTGTCGGCCCAAGCATCCGCGGCGAAGTGCAGGGTGGTGGCGGCACCGGCACCGCGGGCGACGGCGTCTGTTGCGGCTGCGACGGCGGCGCGGACGCCGCGTTCCATCCCGATGCCGTGGTCACCGTCGCCCGCGATCGCATCGATCCGGCCCAACTCATCGGCGTTGGCGTCCACCACGTTCTTCGCAGCTCCCAGCGCTGCGAGGACCCGGGCGGCGCCGGCGCGGGACTCCGCCGTCGCCTCCGGAATGGAAACTTCGGCTTCGGAAAGGTCGGCAGCGTCGGCGTCGAGGGCTTCGGCGGTGACGGCTCCGCGGCGGAAGGCCGGAGCGTCAGCCGGGGCGTTCCACAGGGTCTCGAGTTCCTTGTCCAGCCAGAAGAGGGTCAGGGAAGTGCCGGCCATGTCAAAGCTGGTCACGAGTTCGCCCACCTGCGGGTCGACCGCTTCGATCCCTGCTTCGGCGAGGAGCTGTGCGACGCGGCGGTAGAGAACAAAGAGTTCTTCGTACTTGACGCTGCCCAGTCCGTTCAGGATGGGGACCACGCGGGCAGGGGCTGAATCCGCCGAGGTCTCAACACCGTCGGGGACTTCGGTCAGGAGCTTGGCGACCAGCAACTCGGCGAGCTGATCCGCCGTCGGGATGTCCGTCTCATCAATGCCGGGTTCGCCGTGGATGCCCATGCCCACCGCCATCCGGCCCTCGGGGACGGAGAACAGCGGATGGTCCGCGCCCGGCAACGTGCAGCCGCTGAAGGCGACGCCGAAGGAGCGGGTGCGGTGGTTGGCGCGGTCGGCGATGTCCACCGCGGCGTCAAGGGAGTAGCCCGCTTCAGCGGCGGCAGCTGCCACCTTGAAGACGGTAAGGTCCCCGGCGATGCCGCGGCGTTTGGCGCGTTCGGCGAGCGGGGCGGAGGAGACGTCGTCGGTGACGGCGATGCTGCGGCAGTCGATGCCTTCCTTGCGGAGGCGGTCCTGGGCCTGGGTGAAGTGCAGAACGTCACCGGCGTAGTTGCCGTAGCCCAGCAGCACACCGCCGCCGTTGTCCGCAGCCTTGGCCACGTTATAGATCTGTTGGGCGGACGGGGAGGCAAAAAGGTTGCCCATCGCTGCGCCGTGCGCCAGGCCCTGGCCCACCAGGCCGGCGAAAGCGGGGTAGTGGCCGGAGCCGCCGCCAATGACCAGAGCCACGGAGCCCGGAGTGCTCTTGGTGTTGCGGACGACGCCGCCGGAAACGCGCTTTACCCAGCGGCCGTGGGAGGCGACAAAGCCCTCGATCATTTCGTCAGCAAAAGCTTCGGGTTCGTTGAACAGGCGGGTCATGGGAAAGCTCCTGGGCCTAACTAGGGGAGGTCGTGATGCTTCGGTGGTGCGGAGGCGTCCCCGGGCGAGGGGGACGCCTCCGGGTTTGTTAAGGCTCGGCGTGGTGCCCGGCGCCGGCGGGGTCCAGTGCTTCAGCCGGCACACCCTCGCTGACCTTGCCGGAACGGCTAAGCAGGACCATCAGGATGGAGGACATCAGCATGAAGCCGCCGACGACGAACATCGGAACGGTATAGCTGCCGGTCCAATCCTTGAGCCAGCCCGTGACGTAGCCTGCGCTGAAGCCGGCCAGGTTGCCGATGGTGTTGATCAGGGCGATGCCTGCGGCTGCTGCGGCTCCGGTGAGGAACTGCGTGGGTACCGTCCAGAAGTTGGGCAGTGCCGCGAAGATCGACATGGCCGTGATGGTGATAACAGCGATGGTCGCCGCCGGCGAACCGGCGAACAGGGCCAGCGGGATGCTGAGGGCGCCGGTGAGGGCAGGAAGGGCGATGTGCCAGGTCTTGACGCCGCGCTTGGAGGCGTCCTTGGACCAGAAGTACAGCGCGAACGCGGCCGGCAGGTACGGGATGGCGGTGATCAGGCCCTTCTGGAACACGTCGAACTTCGTGCCGTATATGCCCTCGAAGCCGGCGATGATGGTGGGCAGGAAGAAGCCGAGGGCGTACAGGCCGTAGATGAAGCCGAAATAGATCGCGGAGAGCATCCAGACGCGGCCGTTACCGAAGACAGTACGGACGCTGACGTGCTTGTTGCCTGCAGCGGTTTCCTTCTTTTCCTTCTCCAGGGCGCCGGTCAGCCAGGTCTTCTCTTCCTGCGTCAGCCACTTGGCCTTGGCGGGGGAGTCAGCCAGGTAGAACCAGGCGATGATGCCGATGATGATGGCGGGGATGGCGACGCCGAAGAACATGACACGCCAGCCGGCGAGGCCGAAAAGGCCGTGCTGCTGGATAAGGAGGCCGGCCAGCGGGGCACCGATCACGGTGGTCAGCGGCTGGGCCAGGTAGAAGAGGGCGAGGATCTTGCTGCGGTGCCGGGACGGGACCCAGAGGCTCAGGAACAGGATGGCGCCGGGGAAGAAGCCGGCTTCGGCCACGCCCAGGATAAAGCGGAGGATGTAGAGCTGCTCCACGTTGCCCACCCAGGTGAACAGCAGGGAGACGATGCCCCAGCTGACCATGATCCGGGCGAGCCAGCGGCGGGCACCGAATTTGTGCAGGGCCAGGTTGCTGGGGACCTCAAGCAGGATGTACCCGATGAAGAAAACGCCTGACGCAAAGCCGAACTGGGCGGCGGACAGTGCAAGGTCCGTATTCATGCCGTTCGGACCGGCAAAGGAGATTGCCGTGCGGTCCAGATAGTTGATGAAGAACATCAGGGCGACGAACGGCACAAGCCGGATCGCCACTTTCCTGATGGCAGATTTTTCGACCACCGATTGTGTGGTGTCCACGTTGACTCCTAGAAATTGAACTTCCCCGCGCTTCAGTCACTGGAGCTGGGGGGTCTGTGGGTGCCGGAATGAGGGTCCGTGGACCAACCGGCGGCTGAAGCATGTGAGTTCCACCATACGAGCCAAATGCAAATTGGTCAACCGGTTGACGTGTGATTTATTCACATTGCGTCTTACCGGGTGGGAAGGGGGTCGGTTGCTACGCTTGGGCTGTGCCAACAAACTCCGCCGCGTCGACGGCCAAGATCAGCGCAGCCTTGGGGTCAGTGGGCCAGGGATCGGTCGTGTCGGAGGTTGCCGAGCGCCTGCTGGCGTATTTCACCAGCGGGGACATCGCCGTCGGAACACGGCTGCCGGCCGAGCGCCAGCTCGCTGCGTCGCTGGGCGTGGGACGGTCCGCCGTGCGTGAGGCGCTGGCCGCGCTGGAGATCCTGGGCATCGTGATAGTCCGTCCCGGATCCGGTACCTACCTCCGCGACGGGATCTCTGAGCTTCTGCCCCGGACCCTCAGCTGGGGTTTGATGCTGGGGGCACCGCGGACGCGGGAGTTGGTGGAACTGCGCAGCGGCCTGGAGGTCCAGGCGGCGCAGCTTGCTGCTGACCGGATCACCGACGAGGCCCTGGAGCGGATGAAGGGCAACCTCACTACCATGGCCGATTCCCTTGATGACCTCGCCGCCTTCGTGGAGGCGGACGCTTTGTTTCACCGTGAAATCGCGGAAAGCTCGGGAAACCAGGTCCTGCGGGAGCTGCTGCAAAGCATCCGGTCACTGCTGCGGATCTGGGTGGACCGCGCCCTGACCGACGAGGGGCATGCCGCCGCGGCCCTCAAGGAACACCGGGAGATCTTTGCCGCCCTGGAGGCGCGCGACCCGGAGGCCGTCACCCGCACCATGCGCTCCCATATGCAGACGGCCTCACGACGGCTGCTCGCAGGGTTCGACGCTTCACAGTAGAGCTGCTGGCCCAATTAAGCAGACTCAACGGATCATGTCCGCCCTTTGGTCAACCGGTTGACTTGTGCAGGCCGTGATTCAATAATCGGGTACGGCCGGCTCGCCGGCGCCCTTAACCGTTCATCACCCCGCTACTTCCCCCAGCCGCTACTTCTCACCAGCCACGCCGGGCACCCGGGCCACAGCAGCCCCGGGCAAGGCAGAGAGCAGTCCACGTGTCTTTCCAGCCCTCCACCGACCAGCCGGAATCTTCCTCTTCCCTGCAGGCGCGTTTGGCACCCCCAGTCCGGTCACTTTCCGCGGGACCGTGGTCAGCCCAACTGGTGGGCGACGAACTGGCCCACCTGAGCTATGCGGGCAGGCCCGTGCTGCGGGCCATAAAAGCCGTGGTCCGGGATCAGGACTGGCGGACGCCGCCGCCTTCTGTTTCCAATGTTGAGGTCACCCAGGGCCACGACGGCCTGCACGCGAGCTGGAACGTCAAGTACTCCGGCTTCGGCGTGGACTATGACGGCGCCCTGACGGCCCGCTTTACTCCTGTTGCGGTGGAGATTGCCTTCGAAGGGACCGCCGCCCACGCGTTCCGCAGCAACCGGATTGGGCTGGTGGTGCTCCACCTGCCGGCAGATGCGGGACGCGATGTCACGGTGGAGCATCCCGACGGCGGCATCACGGCAGCGCAGTTCCCCCTCGAGGTCAGTCCGCACCAGCCGTTCATGGACATCGCGGCCCTGGAATGGGCCGACGCCGGCACCGCCTTCCGGCTGGAGTTTACGGGCGACATCTTCGAGACCGAGGACCAGCGGAACTGGACTGACGCCTCCTTCAAGACCTACAGCACCCCGCTGGAACGGCCGTTTCCGGTAGACGTTGCCGCTGGGGACACTGTCCGGCAGGCGGTGTTCCTGGAGGCTGCCACCCTGGAACCACAGGAGGCGGTGGAGGCAGCCGCTGCGATGCCGGCCGGCGGAGAATCCGGCGCACCACAGCGGCTGCGCGCCAGCGTGGGCGGTGCAGCCGGACACGTTCCCGGCCTTGCGGTCGGAGCAGGCCAGCACCCCGAAGCGCTTGCTGAAATCCCGGGGCTGGACGCGCTGCTGGTGGAGCTGGTCGAAGTGCAAGGCGGATCTTCCCGGTCCGCCTGGGCCGCCCAATTACAGGCGGCCGGCACCGCGGCCGCTGTCCATGGAGCGGGGCTGGACATCCGTGTAACCACGCCGGACCCGCTGGGCGCTGTTGCGGACGTGGCCCCGTACTTGCCTCTTGCCAAGCGGCTGGCGGTATTCCACCCTGACAGCAACGTGACCGAGCCGGACACCTGGCTCGAATTCAAGGCAGCAGTGCGGGCCGCAGGGTTCGCCGGCGAGCTCCTGGCCGGTGCCCGCTCCCACTTTACGGAACTGAACCGCAACAGCGGCCGCACGCCGTCGGACTCGGACGCCCTGACGTTCAGTATCACGCCCCAGATGCACAGCACCGAGATGGCTCATGTCGTTGACAATGGGCCGATGCAGCGGGTTGTGGCTGAGAATGCCTTGCGGCTGGGCGGGGGACGGCCGGTGCATGTGGGCCCGGTGACCCTGCTGCCGCGCTTCAACGCCGTGGCGACGTCGGGCGAGGGTGCGGAACCGTCGGCGGATGAGCTCCAGGCGTTGCCGTTCACTGCGGCGTGGCTGTTGGCAAGCGTGGGTGCGCTGACGATCGACGGGGTGTCCACGGTCACCTACTTCGAGGCGTCGGGCCCGAGGGGCATCTCCGATTCCGAGGGCAGGATGAATCCTGCCGGCGAACTGCTGAAGGAACTCGCTGCCCTGCGGGGCAACGCTGTCCTGTCAGTCGACGCGGATGCTGCCGGGCCGGGGCGAAATTCTCCGGTAACGCTGTATCCCGTGGACTCATCGGCCGGCCTCATGGTCTTCGCAGCCAACCTGTCGGGTGCGTCCGCTGAGGTTGAACTCCGGCTGCCGGAAGGTGCCGGCGCAGGCAGCGGGCAGTCCATTGCCTTCGGATCAGATTCGGGCTCCCGCGTCGACTTCGGTGCTGATGACGCCGAACACACATCGCACGGGCGGCTGACGCTTGGACCTTGGTCCGCCGGCATCGTACGTTTTCCGGCATCCCGCTGATTCACCTATTGGGCTGGCCGCCACACAATCTTGCAGTACCCACACATACTTTGCTGCCGGCATCTTACGGCGGCGTCACCTCATTGAAAGGAGACCCCAATGGGTCTGCGTCTTGAAGGAAAAACTGCCTTGGTCACAGGGGCCGGTTCGGGGATCGGCCTCGCCGTTGCGCAACGGTTCGTCGCCGAAGGGGCCAGCGTCTACTTTGCTGATATCAACCTGGAAGCTGCCGAAAAGGCCGCCGCCGCTACCGGTGCCGCCGGAGCCCACGCCTTGCGCATGGACATCTCGGACGAAGAGAGCGTGGCCGCGGCATATGGTGCTGTGGCTGATGCGGGGACGCTTGACGTCGTGGTGGCCAACGCCGGCGTGCAGCTCTTCGGCCAGGACGCAAAGGTGGGCGACCTCGACCTTGCAGTGTGGGAGAAGACAGTCAGCATCAACCAGCGCGGTGCCTTCCTCACGCTCAAGCATGCTGTCCGGGCAATGGAAGACGGCGGAGGGTCCATCATCTGCACCGGCAGCCCCACCGCCGTAGTGGCCTGTGGCCAGACGTTCACTGCGTACACCAGCTCCAAAGCCGGGGTGCATGGTCTGGCCCGTGTGGTGGCGGCCGACTACGCGCATGCCGGAATCCGCGTCAACATCGTGGTGCCGGGTTACACCGAGACCCCCTTGGTTCAGGCGATCGCGGACGACCCCGTCAGCCGCGCCGGCCTGGTGGACTCCACCATGCTGGGACGTCCCGGAACGGCTGCCGACGTTGAGGGCATCATGGTGTTTTTGGCCAGCGACGACTCTGCCTACGCCACCGGCGGGATCTTCACTGTGGACGGCGGCCTGACGGCACTGTAGAAACTAGCTAACCAACGCTTATCCAACACTCACCACTTCTCTCACCGGGAAGGGCACTAACCGCGCGATGAATGGAGGCGCAGCGGTGTGCCGTAACCAGGACAGCCGTAACTAGGACAACTGCCAGACGTCCCACTCCAGCCAGGGCTCTTCGAGCGGTGCCGTTGGCCAGTCTGCGTCTGAAGGCAAGGCTGCATCCGGCAGGTGACCTGGTGGTATTTGATCTCTTGAGATTCGTGACCATTCTTCCGGTAGTTGTGGTGGTTCCCAGTCGGGGTATTCGCTGGCGTAGCGTCTGCCTGACGGTGAGATCCAGCCCGGCGGTTCGTGTTGGGTGGCCGAGCCGGGTGTCCAGCCACCGGTGTGCCGAAGCTTGTGGTGTTTCGGGCAGGGTAGGGCCAGATTGGTGATGCCGGTGGTGCCGCCGTGTGCCCAGGCGAGGAGGTGGTCGGCTTCGTTGTCCAGGGATTGGTTGTGGCAGCCGGGGAACGGGCATTTCCCGTCGCGGAGGCGCAGCCACTGGCGTTGGGCTTTGGTGACCGGGTAGCTGGTCCGGCCGATCTCCAGCGGTGCACCGTCCCGCGGGTCTATCAGGACCCGGTGGAACGACGTGGCGCCGTATGCGATGAGCCTGCGTGCCATGGTGACCGGGATCGGCCCGAACCCGTCCAGCATGGCCGGTTCATCCGTGGCGCCGAGGAGGGACATGATGGGCACGGTGAGCAGGACCTGCGCCCTGGGTGACGGCACCCGCCCGGCTCCACCCCCGCCAGTCTGGCTGGCCATTTCACCCGTGCCGCCGGAGCCGGCGGTGAGGTCGTCCGCGTCCCCACCGAGGAGCAGGGTGGCGGCGATGTCGGCACGCCTCTGGGTCATGGTGCGGTCCTCGTCCGGGCCCTGCAGCGCGCGGGCGTCGGCGGTGGTGCGGTTCCAGATCCCGGCGGCCTGGTCCGCGGGCAGGTACGCCGAAAGCCAGGCCATCCCGTCCCGGTCCGGGCGGTATTCCAGCCGTCGGTCGGCAACGCTTCTGGTGTGGCGGTTTTCGATGCTGACCGGGTGGTGCCGTTCGCGCCAGGTCCGGGCCTTGTGCCGGAACCTGGAGGCGACGAGTTCCCCGGCCGGGCAGCCCCGGTTGGGGTTCTCCGCCTCGGGGTCCAGGAAGTGCGCCTCAAGAGCCTGAGCAGCAGAAGCGTCGAGGTTGGTGGTCTCGTCGACCATGACCCGGGCATGCTGCCAGGACAGCGAACCTTCCGTCAGCGCGGACAGAGTCAACGGCAGGACAGTGGTCAGGGCCTGGGATTCAGCCAGCAGGGCCCCGGCGGTCCGCTCACCGATGGTAAGTGCACACGCGACCTCCGCGATCAACGCCATTTCCTGAGCGGTGGCCTCCTGCGGCGACTGTGCCGGTGCTGCCAACGCCGTGGATACCTCGACTAATTCCGCCAGGATCCGGACCTTCTCAGCAGCGGTCCGGGCCTCGCACCGTGCAATCCCGGCCAGGCGGTCCAGACAAAAACCCTTCCGCCAGCGCATGGGATCGGACGGATACGACTCCTCTTGGGGGCGGCCAAGGAGACTGGCGCTGCAATCGAGGCCGTCAGCAGCAGCGGCGGAGCCCATGATGAGTCCCAGCACCTCATCCGCTCTCAGCGTTTCCATACTTGAATCATCCTGCGGGGCACTGACATTTTTGCCCCACCGGACGGTCCCTAAAAATACTTTCGGAAATCTTTTCGATTAGAACTTTTCGGTGGTGAGGGCTTCGAGGAACGCCGCCACTTCGGCGGGCATGTCAACTGAGTCCCTGTCCAGAAGCCACTGAACCTGCAGGCCATCCATCAGTGCGATCAGTTGGCGCGTGGCCGCGGCGGGGACAACGCCAGGACGCAGCCGTCCCTCCCTGCCGACTTCCGTGAATGCGTCGGTCATGATGCCACGGACCCAGTCGTAGCGGCGCAGGAAATACCCGTGGGCGGGGTGTTCGGGGTCGGTCGCCTCTGCTGAGAGGACGCAGTAGAGCGACACCAGACCGGGGATGGTGGTGTTGTACCGCGTGAGCTCTACCAGGGCGTGCAGCAGGTCCAGTCCTTTGGCATCCAAGGCGCCGAGGCGCTCCACGGATTCCTCGTCACGAAGGGTCAGCAGTGACTCCAGGAGGGCTTCCTTGCTGGGGAAGTGGTGGAGCAGCCCGGCCTGGGTAAAGCCCACCTTGTCGGCTATGTCCTTCAGGGATCCGGCCCGGTAGCCGGACGTTGAGAACACTTCAAAGGCAGCGCTCAGGATTTCCTTGCGTCGTGCTTCGGTTTTCGCGTAGGCACCCCGTGGCCTGCCCCGTCGTGGGGCTTCGGCTACTGTTCCGGCCGCCATCTCTGTCATTTCATCACCCTAACAAGCTAAGTTCCGCGTAGCCGCCGTCGATTGGTCAACCGCTGTGCGGAGCGTCACATTTAGGAACGTTTCAAGATCGCCAAGTCAAAACCTATCACCCGCTAGGTTTTCATGTTACGGTCTTTCCCAATGGCAGTCCATGGTGGACGCCACTGACCGCGAAAGGGACCAAAGATGTTCCGATCCAAGCGAATGGCCGCAGTTGTTGCCGCCGTTGCCCTGGGCCTCACCGGCTGCTCAGCCGGCGGAGACGCCTCCGGGGGACAGTCCTCCGAAACCCTCACCCTCGGCGCACTCCTGGCGCCAAAGACCTTTGCAGCCGACCAGTCCGAGTTTGCCAACCTGTCGCCGTTCTACCAGGCCGTATATGACACCCTCATCCGCATGGAGCCGGACGGCACGTTGGTGCCCATGCTCGCCACGGAGTGGAAGTACAACGACGCGAAGACCGTCCTGACCCTGAAGCTGCGGGACGATGTGAAGTTCACTGACGGCACCGCCTTCAACGCCGATGCCGCCAAAGCAAACCTCGAGCGGTTCAAAGCCGGCACCTCCCCGGACGCGCAGTTCCTGGCCGCCCTGCAGAGCGCCAAGGCAGTGGATGCCACCACACTGGAACTCACCCTGTCAGCGCCGGATCCGGCGTTCCTGGGCTACCTCTCCAAGGACGCGTCCTTCATGCAGAGCCCGAAGTCGTTCGCTAACCCGGACATCGCCACCAACCCCGTCGGCTCCGGACCGTACGTCCTGGACACCGCCGCGACGGTGACCGGCACCTCATACACGTACAAGAGCAACCCCGACTACTGGGCAAAGGACCTCCGTCACTACGACAACCTGGTCCTGAACGTCTACGGCGACCCCACGTCACTGCTCAATGCGATCAAGTCCGGCACGCTGGATGCCGCGAACACCATTGACAACAACACGCTCTCGGAAATCGAAGCGGCCGGCTACAAGGTCAACCCGCTCCAGCTGAACTGGTCCGGCCTGCTGATCTTTGACCGTGCCGGCACCACCAACCCGGCACTGAAGGACGTCCGCGTCCGCCAGGCACTGAACTACGCCTTCGACAGCAAGGCAATGCTGGAATCCATCGGCCAGGGCTACGGTGAGCTGACCACCCAGGTGTTCCCGCCGTCGTCGGACGCCTATGACAAGTCCCTGGACTCCCGGTACACCTACGATCCCGCCAAGGCGAAGGCCCTCCTGGCCGAGGCCGGCTACGCCAGCGGGCTGACCCTGGTCCTGCCCTCCGCCACACTCCTGGGCCCCACCATCCCGGCGCTGATCACCCAGCAGCTCAAGGATGTGGGCATCACAGCGCAGTTCACTGACGTCGGCAACAACTTCATTGCCGATCTGCTGGCTCCCAAGTTCGGCGTGAGCTACATGATCCTGGAACAGCAGTCTGACTGGCAGCTGATCAACATGAAGATCGCCCCCAAGGCTCCGTGGAACCCGTACAAGTACGAGGACCCCAAGGTCGATGAACTGATCAACAAGATCCACCTTGGTACTGAGGCCGAGCAGAAGACCGCGGCGAAGGAACTGAACAAGTACATCGTGGAGCAGGCCTGGTTTGCCCCGTGGTACCGCCCGCAGTCCAGCTTCGTGACCGACGCCAAGACCAACGTCGAGGTCCAGACGGGCAACGCCTACCCGTTCCTCTGGTCCTTCACCCCCGCCTCCTAGCGGACAGCTGCCTGGCCGGGCCGCCCAACAGCGGCCCGGCCAGGCAGCCTCAGGAACCCTCCCAAAGGATTTTCGAATGTACCGATTCCTGCTGCGGCGCCTGTTTTCCGGTGTCCTCTTGCTGTTCGTCATCACCACGGTCGCCTACCTGATGCTGTACGCAGGCGGCGGCGACATCGCCCGCCGCATCGTGGGCCCCACCGCCAGCGACGCCCAGGTTGCCCTGAAGGCTCATCAGCTTGGCCTGGACCGCCCGCTCGTGGTCCAGTACTGGGACTGGCTCACCCACGCCCTGACCGGCGATCTTGGCCGGTCCTGGTTCAACGGCCAGCTGGTCAGCGCCGGCGTCAGCAGCCGGCTCTCCGTCACCATCTCCCTGGTACTCGGCGCCACCATCATTGCTGCCGTGATCTCGATCGTCGTGGCCGTCTGGGCAGCCGTCCGCCGCGGCTGGGTTGACCGTGTGGTCCAGTTTGTCGGTGTGCTTGGCTTCGCCATTCCCGGCTTCCTGATCGCCCTCGGCCTGGTATCCCTGTTCGCCCTGAACCTCAAATGGTTCAAGGCCACCGGTTATGTTCCTATTACGACGTCGTTCGGCGGCTGGGCGGCCACCGTCACCTTGCCGATCATCGCGCTGTCCATCGGCTGCATCGCCGCGGTCGTCCAGCAGGTGCGCGGCTCGCTGATCGATGCACTCCGCCAGGACTACGTCCGGACACTCCGGGCCCGCGGCCTCTCCTTCAACCGCGTGGTCTACAAGCACGTCCTGCGCAACGCCGGCGGACCGGCCCTTGCCGTACTCGCCGTGCAGTTCATCGGACTCCTCGGCGGCGCCGTCATCGTGGAACAGATCTTCGCACTGCCCGGCCTCGGGCAGATCACCGTGGCCGCCACCGGCCAGGGCGACATCCCGGTCGTCATGGGAGTCGTCGTCGCCACGGCCGCCATCGTCGTCACCGTCAACCTCATCATCGACCTCGCCCAGGGCTGGCTCAATCCGAAAGTTCGGCTGTCATGATCGAAACACCCCTCGCACTGCCCGTCACGGCAGCCAAGGTTTCCCTTCTCCGCAGGCTCCTGACCCACCCCACCGGTGCGGCATCCCTGCTGGTCCTGTTCCTCGTGGCGCTGGCCTCGATCCTCGCCCCGCTGCTGGCCACCCATGACCCCAGCGCCGCCAACCTCAAGGACGTACTCGCCAAGGCAGGCTCCCAGCACCTTCTGGGCGCCGACAGCGCCGGCCGCGATGTGTTCAGCCGCCTGCTGTTCGCCGGCCAGTTCAGCCTCGCCGGAGCACTCTTGGCCCTGGCCGTCGCACTGGTTCTCGGCGTCACCGCCGGCCTGATCGCCGGGTACTACGGCGGCTGGTTTGACTCGATCTCCTCCTGGCTTACCGGCCTGATGATGGCCCTTCCCGGCATGGTGGTGCTGCTCGCGGCCCGCGCCGTGGTGGGTCCGTCCATGTGGCTGTCCATGATGATCTTCGGCATCCTGCTCTCACCGGCCTTTTTCCGGCTGGTCTATGCCGCCGTGACCGCGGTCCGCAATGAACTGTATGTGGACGCCGCGCGGGTCTCCGGACTCAGCGACGTCCGCATCATCGGCCGGCACATCCTCACGGTGGTCCGCGCCCCTGTCATCATCCAGTCCGCCATGGTCCTGGGGATCGCGATCGCCATCCAGGCCGGCCTGGAGTTCCTGGGCCTGGGCGATCTGAACATCCCCACCTGGGGCAGCATGCTCAACGACGGATTCAGCAACCTCTACAAGTCACCGACCCTGGTCCTGTGGCCTGCCCTCATCATTGGCCTGGTCTGCATCGCCCTGACCCTGCTCGCAAACGCCATGCGCGATGAACTCGAACGCAGCCGCGGCCCGGTGAAGAAGAGCCGCAAAGCCGCGGCAGCCGCCGCAGCAGCCGACGCCGAAGGTGCCGCGGAGAAGCGCGGTGCCGCCGCCGTCGTCCATCCCGAAGAACCGAATAAAAATGCCGGCGAGCTGCTGCTGGAAGTCACCGACCTCGGTGTCGGCTACGACCAGCAGGACGGTTCCACCACCCACGTGGTCAACCACGTGAACCTGACTGTCCGCCGCGGTGAAGTCCACGGCCTGGTGGGGGAGTCCGGGTCCGGGAAGACCCAGACCGCGTTCTCCATCCTCCGGCTCCTGCCCCAGGGCGGCCGTATCACCGGCGGGTCCATCGTCTTCGAAGGCAAGGACCTGGCCAACCTCTCCGAAAAGGAAATGACCAAGGTCCGCGGAAAACGAATCGCCTACATTCCGCAGGAACCCATGTCCAACCTCGACGGCGCCTTCACCATCGGCAGCCAGCTGATGGAACCGATGCAGGTCTGCCTGGGCATTTCCAGGGCCGAAGCCCGCAAACGCGCCCTGGCGCTGCTGGCGAAGGTGGGCATTCCCAACCCGGAACGCACCTTCAATGCCTACCCGCACCAGATCTCCGGCGGCATGGCCCAGCGCGTCCTCATTGCCGGCGCAGTGTCCTGCGAACCTGACCTGCTGATCGCCGACGAACCCACCACCGCCCTGGATGTCACCGTGCAGGCCGAAGTCCTGAACCTGCTCCGCGAGCTCCAGGACGAACTGAACATGGGCGTCATCCTGGTGACCCACAACTTCGGTGTGGTGGCCGATCTCTGCGACCGCGTCTCCGTCATGCAAACCGGCCGCGTGGTGGAAACCGGCCCCGTCCGGGCCATCTTCAAAAACGCCCGGCACCCCTACACCCGCCAGCTGCTGGACGCGATCCTCGAAGACACCGCCCCGCGGGGGCAGTACACCGCCGCCAGGCCCGTCACCGGCGAGCCCGTCGCACTGAAAGGAGTGACGTCATGACCGAGACCCTGCTCGACGTCAAGGACGTCGTCGTCGAATACCCGCTCAAGGGCTTCCGCCGCGAACCGTTCAAGGCCCTCAAGGGCGTCTCCCTGGACATCCGTCCTGGCGAGACCGTGGGCCTGGTGGGTGAATCCGGCTCCGGCAAGACCACCCTGGGCCGCGCTGTGCTCGGACTGGCACCGGTCACCGGCGGCAGCATCAAATACCGCGGCCAGGAAATCTCCAAAGCCAGCCGCGCCCAGCGCAAGGAACTCAGCCACGAGATCCAGGTGGTCTTCCAGGACCCGTACACCTCGCTGAACCCTTCCATGACCATCGAGCAGATCCTCACCGAACCGCTCACCGTCCGCAAAGTCGAACGCCAGGCCGCCAACAAGCGCGTGGCCGACCTCCTGGACCAGGTCCGGCTGCCCCAGGGCGCCGCGCACCGGCTGCCGCGGGAGTTCTCCGGCGGCCAGCGCCAGCGCGTCGCCATCGCACGGGCCCTGGCCCTGGATCCGAAGCTCATTGTCTGCGATGAGCCCGTCTCCGCCCTGGACTTGTCCACCCAGGCAAGGGTCATGGAGCTGTTCGTCGAGATCCAGGAACGCACCGGCGTCGCCTACCTCTTCGTTTCCCACGACCTGGCAGTGGTGCGGCACCTCAGCCACCGTGTCGCCGTGATGTACCACGGCGAGATCGTCGAATGGGGCGACGGCGAACAGGTCACCGGAGCGCCCGAACATCCCTACACCCAGCGGCTCTTCATGGCCGCGCCCATCCCGGATCCCGACCGGCAGGCCAAACACCGGGCCGACAGGCTCCGGCTCCTGGAACTCCAGAACCAGCAGGACCTCCAGGCCGGCGTCGCGTGACGGGCACAGCATGAGCATCGATACTTCCTCCGCACGACCAGCCCAGAAAGACACCATGGAAATCCTCACTACCAACCCCAGCGCCATTGACGAGCGCGCCACTGACCAGCGGCTGGAATCCCTCCTGGCTGAACTGACGCTGGAGGAGAAGGTCCAGCTCCTGACCGGCCGGGACTTCTGGACCACCTGGCCGCTGGAGAAAATCGGCCTGCGCCGCATGCTCTTCTCGGACGGCCCCACCGGTGTCCGCGGCGAGGTGTGGGACGAGCGCGAGCCGTCCATGAATTTCCCGTCGGCCGCCGCGATCAGCTCAAGCTGGGATCCGGCCATCGCTGACCGGCTCGGCGCCGCCTCCGCCGTCGAGGCGCGCCGCAAGGGCGTCGACGTCGTCCTCGGCCCCACCATTAACCTGCACCGTTCCCCGTTAGGAGGCCGGCACTTCGAGGCTTTCAGCGAGGACCCGGTACTCACCGCCGAACTGGCGGCCGCATATGTGTCCGGCGTGCAGCGCAACGGCGTGGGCGCCACCCCGAAGCACTACATCGCCAACGACTCCGAAACGGACCGCTTCACCGTGGACGTGAAGGTGGGCGACCGGCCGCTGCGCGAGCTGTACCTGCTCGCCTTCGAGAAAGCCATCGTCGAATCGAAGGCTTGGCTGGTGATGAGCGCTTACAACTCGATCAACGGCGCCACCGCCACCGAAAACGACCTGCTCGAAACCCCGCTGAACAGCGAATGGGGCTTCGACGGCGTCGTCATCAGCGACTGGACCGCCGTCCGCAGCATCAACTCCGCGAACTCCTCGCAGGATCTGGCCATGCCCGGCCCGGAAGGCCCCTGGGGCGAAGCCCTGGTGGTGGCAGTGAAGTCCGGCCAGGTCCCCGAAGCAGCTATTGACCGCAAGGTGCTGCGGATCCTGCAGCTCGCCGCCCGCGTCGGCGCCCTGGAGGGCTTCGACGCCGTGGCGGCAGAACCCGCGGACGTCGAGGACCCCATCGCGTTCGCCCGCGAAGCCTCCGCTGCGGGCACCGTGATGGTGAAGAACGACGGCGTGCTGCCGCTCGATCCTGCCTCCGTCGCCAGGGTTGCTGTGATCGGCCACAACGCCCGTTACGCCCGGACCCAGGGCGGCGGTTCCGCCACCGTGGTGCCGGAAAAGATCGTCACTCCGCTGGACGGGATCCGCGAAGTGTTCGGATCTGACAAGGTCACCTACAGCGTGGGTGCGGTGGTCCAGGAAGGCATCGCCGAGTTGCCCCTTGAACAGATCACCAACCCGGTTACCGGGACCCCCGGTGTGCGCGTCCGGTTCCTTGACTCCAACGGGCAGGAGCTCTTCGCCGAGGACCGCCGCTCGACGGCCCTGGTCTGGTTCGGCGGGGACGCCCCCATCTCCGCGTCATCCATGGTCCAGTTCCACACCATCTACACCCCTGAAGAGACCGGCCCTGTCCTGCTGGGTTTCTCCACGGTGGGCCATGGCCGCATCTTCGTCGACGGCGTGCTGGCCCGCGAAGCCACCATTGAGGCCACCGGAACCGACCTCGGCGCCGCGTTCCTGGCCCCGCCGTCCGTATCCGTCGCCGTCCAGGCCACCGCGGGTGTCCCTCTGGAGGTCAGGATTGAACTGGACACCGGTGACCGGGAGGGTGCCCTGTCCAACGCACTGGCAGTCACCATTGGTGTGGAAGCGGACGACGCCGACCCCAATGCCCTGATCCGTGACGCCGTGGAGGCCGCCCGCGCAGCCGAAATCGCCGTCGTCGTGGTGGGCACCAACTCACGCGTTGAATCCGAAGGCTACGACCGGACGTCGCTGGAACTGCCCGGCCTGCAGGACCGCCTGGTCCGTGCCGTCGCCGCCGCCAACCCGCGCACCATAGTGATCGTGAACTCGGGCTCACCGGTCCTGCTGCCGTGGCGCGGCGAGGTTGCAGCCACCCTGATCGGCTACTTCGGCGGCCAGGAGTTCGGCAACGCCCTCACCGACATCCTCACCGGCGCCACCGAACCCGGCGGCCGGCTGCCCACCACCTGGCCCGCCACCCAGGAGGACGTGCCCGTCATCAACGTCACCCCCGCCGCGGACGGGACCCTGACGTACGACGAAGGCATCCATATCGGCTACCGTGCCTGGCTCAAAGCCGGCGCCACACCGGCCTACGAATTCGGCTACGGCCTCGGCTACACCAACTGGACCCTGGACACCGTGGACGCTCCCGCCGAAGCCTGGCCCAACGACGTCGTACCCGTGGCCGTTACCCTGACCAACACCGGGGAACGCGCCGGCAAGAACGTGGTGCAGGTCTACGCGGAAAAACAGGGCTCCGCCGTCGACCGCCCGGTCCGCTGGCTCGTCGCCTCAACCCCCGTCTGGGCCGAGCCCGGCGAAACCGTCACAGCTGTCCTGGACGTCCCCACCCGGTTGCTGGCCTACTGGGACAACGGGTGGACCTACGAACCCGGTGACTACAACCTCAGGGTCGGCACCTCGGTCACCGCACTGCCGCTCGAAGCCACGCTGAAGCTGTCAGCAGCAGTCCAGGAAGGTGCGGCATGAGCCAGCACAACGCCAGTAACCTGCCCAACCCGCTGATCCCAGGCTTCAACCCGGACCCCAGCATCGTCAAGGTGGGAAGCGACTACTACCTCGCCACCTCAACGTTCGAATACCTGCCCGGCATCCCCGTCTACCACAGCACCGACCTGGTCACCTGGACCCGGATCGGCCACGTCGTGGACCGGGAAGGGCAGCTGGACTCGCGGGACGTTCCCACCCTCGGCGGCGCCTGGGCACCCACCATCCGCTTCCACGACGGCCTGTTCTACGTGGCGGTCACGGACGCCATGGCACGCGGAACCCTGGTGTTCACGGCCAAGGACCCCGCAGGCCCGTGGAGTGACGGGCTCTCGATCGAGGGCGCCATCGGGATTGACCAGGACCTGGCCTGGGATGACGATGGCACTGCCTACATGACCTACTCCGGCCTGGACACGGTCACCGGCAACATCCACGAGCACGCCGGCATCCTGCAGGTCCGCGTGGACCTCGAGGCAGGCAAGGCCCTGGAGGAACCCCGCAGTGTCTGGTCCGGAACCGGCCTGATGTTCCCCGAAGCGCCGCACCTCTACAAGCGCGGCGAGTACTGGTACCTCATGATCGCCGAGGGCGGGACCGAACGTGGCCACAGCGTCAGCATCGCCCGCGGGACGTCGCCGGCCGGACCGTTCGAAAGCAACCCCGCCAACCCCATCCTGAGCGCCCGCAGCACCGACCGCCCCATCCAGAACACCGGCCACGGCGACCTGGTGGAGACACCGGACGGCGGCTGGGCCATGGTGCTCCTGGGCATGCGCCCCAAGGGCATGACCCGTGCGTTCTCGGCCCTGGGCAGGGAAACCTTCATCACCCCGGTGACCTGGGAGGATGGCTGGCCCGTCGCAGAACCCGTCATCCTGAACCCCCGCGAGGGCGGCACATTTGAGGACGACTTCGCAGAGGCAGAGCTCGACGGCGGCTGGATCGCCGTCCGGCGCTTCCCGGGCGCCTTTGCCTCCACCGAGAAGGTCCCGGGGCACCTCACGCTGACCAGCGACGGCACCAGCCTGGATGACCCGCGTCCGGCGTTCCTTGGCCGCCGCCAGCAGTACCAGGTGGAGACCATCACAGCTCTTGTGGACGCTGGAGGCAGCAGCACTGGCGAGAACGGCGCCGGCGGCCTGGCTGTCCGCTACGACGAGGCCCACCACTACTCCATTGAAACGGACGGAACCACCATCACCGCCCGGGCCAGGATCTCCTCGATCGAGCAGACGTGGACGCAACCGGCGCCCGGCGGCCCGGTGGAACTGCGGATCGAAACCCGCGAACCGAATCCGGACAACGCCATCGGCAGCCTGAGCCCGGACACCATCGCCCTGCAGGCAGTGATCGATGGCGATCCGGTCACCCTGGCCGAGCTCGACGGCCGGTACCTCTCTGCCGAGACGGCCGCGTCCTTCACGGGACGGGTTTCGGGCGTCTTCGCCAGCAACGGCACAGTCACGTTCGACTGGTTCCGCAGCGAAGGCCGCGAACCCCGCTAGCCAGGCCCGGCATCCCACCAGCCCTTCCGCCCGATATGTCGTTCCTCCCTTGGAAAGGTCTTCCGTGACATCCACGTCCCTGACACCGCAGTCAGCCATCCGCCAGCAGACGGCAGTCAGCCGCTTCAGCGCGGAATATCGGACGGACACCCCGTTCGTGGCTGAGCCGCGTCCCCGGCTCAGCTGGGTAACTGCAGCGCAGAGCACCGGCTGGCTTCAGAGGGGAGCCGAACTCCGGCTGACACGCGGCGAAACTGTGGAGTCTGCGGAGCACGCGGGCCCGGAGTCGGTGCTTGTGGAGTGGCCGTTCAGGGCCATCGCGGCAGGCGAGCAGGTGGATGTGGAGGTCCGGGTTTCCGGGAATGACGGCGGCACCACGGATTGGAGCGCACCCCTGACCCTGGTGGGCGGTTTCGTCGACGGGCCATGGCAGGCCGAGGCCATCAGCCTGCCTGCCCGGGCCGGGGAAGAGACACCGCTGGGCCAACCAGGCCAGCTGCGGCACGAGTTCACGGTAGGGGAGGGGCTGGCCAAAGCCACCCTGTTCGCCACCGCCCACGGCGTCTACCAGGCCGAGATCAACGGCTGCGAGGTGGACGACCAGATCCTGAAGCCGGGCTGGACGGCGTACGGGGACCGGTTGAACCATGAGACCACGGACGTCACGGCGCTCCTTGCTCCGGGCGCCAACGCCATCGGCATCTGGCTCGCCGGCGGCTGGTTCACCGAGAAGTACGGCTTCCACGGCTTTGCCAAGCCGTTTTACGGCGAACAGCCCGCGGTCAAGGTCGAGCTGCGCCTGGAATACACCGACGGCACACGGGAAACCGTGGCCAGCGGCCCGGCATGGATGGCTTCCACCGGCGGCCCGCTGGTCTCCAGCGGCATCTATGCCGGCGAAGCCTTCGACGCCCGCAGGGCCGAGGCCGGATGGTCCGAACCCGCCTTCGACGACGCTCATTGGCTCCCCGCGCCCGTCGACGTTAAGGACACCTGGGCAGAGGCCACGCCGGCCATCGCCCCGCCCGTGCGCCGCATCGAGGAGGTGCCCGTCAGGGAAGTCCTGACCACGCCCGCCGGCGCCACGGTGCTGGACTTCGGCCAGAACCTGGTGGGCAGGCTCCGGATCCGGGTTACCGGTGAGGCCGGCCACACGGTCACGCTCCGGCACGCCGAGGTCCTCGAGGACGGCGAACTGTCCCTCCGGCCGCTGCGCCAGGCGGCCGCCACGGACTCCTACACCCTCGCCGGCAGCGGTGAGGAGGAGTGGGAACCCCGTTTCACCTTCCACGGCTTCCGCTACGCCCAGGTGGACAACTGGCCCGGCGGGCTTGACGCGGCGGCGATCACCGCCGTCGTGATCCACAACGACATGCGCCGCACCGGCTGGTTCGAGTGCTCCGATCCGCTGCTGAACCGCCTGCACGAGAACGCGCTCTGGGGGATGCGCGGCAACTTCCTGGCGCTGCCCACCGACTGCCCGCAGCGCGATGAGCGGCTGGGCTGGACCGGCGACATCCAGGTCTTCAGCCCCACCGCCAGCTACCTATACGACTCGCTGGGCTTCCTGGGCTCCTGGCTGCAGGACCTGTCCCTCGAACAGGGACACCGCGACGGCGTGGTCCCCATCATTGTGCCGTCCGTGCTGGGCATGCTCGAATCCCCCGTGGCCGCCTGGGGGGACGCCGCCACCGTGGTCCCGTGGGTGCTGTTTGAGCGCTTCGGGGACACCGGCCTGCTGCGCCGGCAATACAGCAGCATGCGCGACTGGGCGGATGCCCTCCTCAAGGTCAGGGACAGTTCCGGGCTGTGGCAGGGCCAGATGCAGCTGGGCGACTGGCTTGACCCGGCCGCACCGCCGGACAAGCCCGGCGCCGCGCGCACCCACGGTGACATTGTGGCCAGCGCCTACCTGTACAAGTCCCTGGACCTGGTGGCGCAGGCAGCCGCGGTGCTGGGCCACGGCGCCGACCAGGAAAGGTACGCGTCTCTGGCCCAGGAGACCCGGCTCGCGTTCCTGGCCGAGTACGTTACCCCTGCAGGCCGCATGGTTTCGGACGCCCAGACTGCCTACTCGCTCGCCCTCATTTTCGGCATCAGCACCGATCCGCACCAGCGCCAGGCCCTCGGCGACCGGCTGGCCGAGCTCGCCCGGCTGGGCGGCTACCGGATCGCCACGGGCTTTGTGGGCACACCCCTGATCGCCGATGCCCTGACCGTCACCGGCCACCTCGATGCGGCCGAGCGGCTGCTCACCCAGACCGAATGCCCGTCCTGGCTTTACCCGGTCACGCAGGGTGCCACCACCATCTGGGAACGCTGGGATTCCATCCTGGAGGACGGCAGCGTCAACCCCGGCGAAATGACTTCCTTCAACCACTACGCGCTCGGTGCCATTGCGGATTGGATGCACCGCACAGTCGCCGGGCTGGCTCCGGCCGCTCCCGGCTACCGGAAAATCAGCATCGCGCCGCGCCCGCTGGCCAGCCTGGAATACGCTGCCACGTCACATGAAACGCCGTACGGCCTGGCGCGGGTCGCCTGGAAGCGCCTGGAAGACCGGATCCTGGTGGACGCCACAGTGCCGCCGGGCACCACCGCTGTGGTCTCCCTCCCGGACGGTGCACCCGTGTTTGACGTGGGGTCTGGCCAGCACCGCTGGGACGTTCCTGCCGCGGCGGCCGCTGCCGGCCCCGGCGCTCCCTCGCTGCACTCTCCTCTCGCGGACATCATTGATGACCCGGACGCCTATGCCGCTGCCTGGCAGGCCATTGACGCCCAGGACCCCGCCGCCGCGGCAGCCTTCCGTAAAGACACCGTGTGGTACCGGCAGACCAGCCTGGACCAGAGCCTGCTCTTCACGCCGCCCGCGGTCAAGGAGGACATCGCCGCTGCCCTGGCTGCCGTTGCCGAACGCCGCTCCACACCAACTTTTACCAATTCCTGAACCAAGAGGCTTCGATGACAACTTTCACCGCTGAGAGCCCGCTCTACTTTGTGATGGGCCATGCCGAAGGCAACCGCATCCTGAACGAGCGCGTCCCCACACTCACCAACAACCCTCTCCTGCACACCCTGTACTTCCATGAGGTAGGCATGATCCTGGGGACCGAGGATGCCCTCAAGGACAAGCCCGCGGAGGTCGCCGAAATCCTCCGCCTGATCGGCGGGCTCGAACCCGAGGACACCGTGGCGCAGCGGGCCGAGGCGGCCGCCGTCGACGTCCCCGCCCCGTCCGCCGGCTACGAGCCGGAAACGGTGGAGCGCGGCAGCGCCGCACTTTCGCTGCCGGCGACGGCGGCAGTGCACGAACGCTTCGAAGCCACCATCGCCGGTCCCTCGCACGGAAATCCGTTTACCGACGTCGACCTTCAGGCCGTATTCACCGCCCCCTCGGGCAAAACACTCACCGTCCCCGGTTTCTACGACGGCGACGGCTCCTACAAGGTCAGGCTCCTGGTCCCCGAAGAGGGAGACTGGACCTTCACCACCGCCAGCAACGCCCGCTCCCTGGACGGGATCACCGGCACTTTCACGGCCGGCGGGGCCGCACCGGGTGCCAAGGGCCTGGTACGGGTGGCAAACACCTTCCACTTCGCGTACGACGGCGGAACCCCCTACCTGCCCATCGGCACCACTGCCTACGCCTGGACGCACCAGGGTGACGCCCTGGAGAAGCAGACCCTGGACACGCTGGCGGCCGGACCGTTCAACAAGATGCGCATGTGTGTTTTTCCCAAGTCGTACCTGTTCAATGAAAACGAACCGGACCTGTACCCGTTCGAGGGCTCGCTTGCCGGCGGCTTCGACTACGAACGGCCCAACCCGGCCTTCTACCGCCACCTCGAACTGCGCATCAGCCAGCTGGACGAACTCGGCATCGAAGCTGACCTGATCCTGTTCCACGCCTACGACCGCTGGGGGTTCTCCACCATGTCCCCGGGCCAGGACAGCCGCTACCTGAAATACGTGGTGGCCCGGCTGGCGTCACACCGGAACATCTGGTGGTCGCTGGCCAACGAGTACGACCTGCTGTTCCGCAAGACCACCGAGGACTGGGAACGCTTCGCCGGCATCGTCCAGGCCAACGACCCCAGCGGACACCTGCTGTCCATCCACAACTGCCAGGCCTTCTATGACTACAGCCGCCCGTGGATCACGCACAGCAGCATCCAGCGCCAGGATGTCCACAAAACCGCCGAGTTCACGGGGGAGTGGCGGGACCGCTGGCAAAAGCCGGTAGTCATTGACGAGTGCGCCTACGAGGGCAACATCGACCAGGGCTGGGGAAACATCACCGGCGAGGAAATGACCCGGCGGTTCTGGGAAGGCTCCATGCGCGGCGGCTATGTCGGCCACGGCGAAACGTACATGCACTCCAATGACATCCTGTGGTGGTCCAAGGGCGGCGGCTTCCACGGCAGCAGCCCTGAACGCATCGGTTTCCTGCGCCGCATCCAGGAGGAGACTCCCGGCGGCTACCTCGATCCGCTGCCCAGCGCCTGGGATATTCCCACCGCCGGCATCCGGTACGAGTACGAACTGAGCTACTTCGGCTTCAACCAGCCCACGTACCGGAACTTCGTGATGCCGGCCAGGCGGCAGTACCAGGTGGACATCATCGATACCTGGAACATGACTGTGGACACCCTGCCCGGCACGGTGGAGGGACGCTTCCGGGTGGAGCTCCCGGGCCGGCAGTTCATTGCCGTCAGGATCCGCGCCGTCGCCTAACCGTCAGGCCAGCCGACAGTCAGGCCTGCGCCGCGATGGCCACCCGCTCGCCGTTGAAGTATTCGAGATGCCAGCCTTCGTCGGCGTGGTGGTGGGCCAGGTTGAGTGCAGCGTTGTCGACACTTTGCAGGGTCCGGCCGATCGCGCGGCTGAGGCTGACGCGCAGGAGTGTGCCATGGGCGACCACCAGGACCCGGCCGCCACGGAACTCGTCGGCGAGCCCTTCCAGGGCGGCGAGTCCGCGGCTTGCTGCTTCGTCCTCGCTTTCGGCGTCACGGAAACCGCCGGGAACGCGCAGGGCTTCCAGCTCGGGGCCGGCCTGCATGCCCTCCGCGGGGCCGAAACTCCGCTCGGTCAGTTCAGGGATGTGCCGGGCGACGCGCAGGCCCAGCCCCTGGGCAATAAGGTCGGCGGTCTCCGCGGCACGGCTCAGCGGCGAGGACACGATCGCGTCCCATTCGTAACCGGAAAGGACAGCCACCGCCTCCCGCGCCTGGCCACGGCCGACGTCGTTCAGCGGGATGTCAGTGGAACCCTGCAACCGGCGCTGCGCGTTCCAGTCTGTCTGTCCATGGCGGACCAGGGCGAAGGTCGTGAGGGTCATGCCTTCCATTGTGCCCTGCGCGGTGCCAGGTACCGGAATCGGCACTTGCTTAGGTCCAACGGCCCTGCCGGCCGTGGCAGAAGTCTCCTAGCCTGAGCAGGGGGTCATCCAGCTTCGCGGGAAAAGAGAGTGAGATGCCCTTTACACGACGTCAGCTGTTGCAGGCCGGTGCTATGGCCGGAGCGGGCCTGCTGGTACACCCGCAGCAGGCTTCCGCAGCCAGGACAGTCGCGGGACCGGCCGCGGCACCAATGTTCTCCGAGCCACTGCCAACGTTGTCAGAGCTCGGAGTTCTGGACATGAGGGCAGGTGGCGCGGCTGAACTCTGGATGCGCAATGCCCGCCACAGCTTCCATTCCCGGATGGAGCTGACGGACACCTTCGCCTACCAGGATGCCAGCGCTTCGCAGACGTATCTGGGGCCTGTCATCCTCGCCCGGAGGGGAACGCCTTTCACCCTCACCGTGCATAACGACCTGCGTTGGCACCCGCTGGCATCTGCCATCGATCCCGAACTTGCCCCGCCCGGCAGCAACGATGCTGAGTACCCGCGGACGTCCACCCACCTGCACGGCGGCAATACCCGTCCGGGCTCCGATGGCCACCCGGAACTGGTCTTCTACCCTGGCCGCTCCTACACGTACAGCTACGACAACAACCAGGATGCGGCCGGGCTCTGGTACCACGACCATGCTCTGGGCATCACCCGCCTGAACGTCTACGCAGGGCTGGCCGGCGGCTACGTCCTGCGGGACACCCCTGGCACTGGGATAGATACCGGCGACGGAACATACCTTCCGTCGCCGCCCTATGAGGTGCCGCTGGTTATCCAGGACCGGATGTTCAATCCCGACGGTACCTTTGCCTATCCGCCGAATCCGGACCTGACCCTCAGTGACGGCACTGCCCGGCCCTGGGCGCCGGAATTCTTCGGAGATGTTGCCACAGTCAACGGAAAATGCTGGCCGAACCTGGACGTCGCGCGGGGGAAGTACCGCTTCCGTGTCTACAACGGATCGGACGCCAGGTTCTACAATTTCAAGTTTGTCGTGGCGGGAAATGCGCTCGAATTCGTGCAGATAGGGACCGACGGCGGGCTGCTCGATGCCCCCGTCCGGCTCAACAAGCTCGTCCTTGGGCCCGGCGAGCGGGCGGACATAGTGGTTGACTTCGCTGGACTCCCGGCCGGCTCCCGCGTGGTGCTGACAAACAACGCGCGCACGCCCTTCCCGGACGGCCCGGTCGCCGTTCAGCAGGGCGGCATGCCACTTCCGGAGATTATGCAGTTCACTGTGCAAAGCCATTCCGGGTACACCGCACCGTTGCCGGCCCGGCTGCGGGCGGAGCCGCTGACGCGCCTTGCCGCACTGCCCATTGCGGCCACCCGGCCGATGACCATGGTGGAAGTCCTCAACCCGGCCGGTATCCCGGTCATGGCGCTCCTGAACAACCGCAGTTACGCCAGCCCGGAGATCACTGTGGTGCAGGGGGACACCCTCGAACAGTGGGAGCTCACCAACACCACGGAGGATGCCCACCCGATCCACCTGCATTTCACCCAGTTCCAGGTCCTGAACCGCCAGCGTTTCCGGGTTGAGGACTACCTCGGGGAAACCGGCTACATCGATCCTGCCACCGGGCTGGTGACGCCTGGCCGGGGGACCGCCATGCCGGTGGGCCCGTTCCTGATCGGCCGCCCGACGCCGCCTCCGGCCCATGAGCGGGGCTGGAAGGACACCGTTGTTGCCATGCCCGGTGAGGTGACCAGGATCCGCGTCCCGTTCGGGGCGGGCGCCGCCGGGGGTGCTCCATTGGCCATTGGATCCTCTTTCAAGGGCGACTACGTGTGGCACTGCCACATCCTTGAGCACGAGGACAACGACATGATGCAGCGTTATGTCATCGCTTAGCATCTGCCGCTTACTGCACCGGAACTACCGGTAACAGCACGAAAGGGCACCGTACGACGGCGGCGGTCTCCCGGCGTCGTACTCTGCTGTGTGGTGCCGATGCAGCCCGGTCGCAACCTTTGGATCCGTAGCATCGCACCAGGACGACGACGTCTTCTCAGCCAGCAAAGGGACACTAATGACGAGAATGCTGATTATCGGCCCGCCCGGTTCGGGCAAGGGAACACAGGCCGAGCGGATTTCCGAACGCCTCGGCGTGGTGGCAATCTCCACCGGGGATATCTTCCGCGCCAATGTGAAGGGTGGCACGCCCCTGGGCCTGGAGGCCCGCAAATATATGGACAACGGAGACTTCGTGCCGGACAGCGTCACGAACGAAATGGTGCGGAACCGGCTCAGCCAGGACGATGCCAAAAACGGCTTCCTGCTGGACGGCTATCCGCGCACCATCGCACAGGTCGATTACCTCGACGGGATACTCGCCGCCGCGGACCAGGAACTTGGCGTGGTGCTCCAACTGACGGCCGACGACGAGGAACTGGTCTCGCGCCTGCTGGGCCGGGCCCGGGAAACCGGACGGAGTGACGACAACGAGAGCGTCATCCGCCACCGGCTGGATCTCTACCACCAGCAGACGGAGGCCGTGGTGGCCCGGTATGCCAGGCGGGGGATCCTTGCGCAAGTGGACGGCATCGGCGGGATGGACGAGGTCACGGACAGGGTGCTGGGCAGCATCAGCGAACAGGCAGGCGTTTCCCGTCCCCCGGCCGGTTTGTAGCGGGCGCCGTTCTGTCCGGACCCTCACAGGGCAAATATCCGCCAGGATGCCTCATGCGTGGAGCCGGCCTCGAGCCTGACGAGGTCCTGGCCGCTGTTGAAGGCGTTGGGCGGGCAGGTCATGGGTTCCACGGCGAGTCCGAGCCTGCTGGGTTTCGGCGCGGGCTTATCGGCAGTGTGAACCTGCAGCCAGGGACACGCCCTGTCCCATGCCATGCCCACGCCTGTACCGCCCGGGTCCCTGACATGGAGCCGGGCGCATCCCGCGGCGTCGAAGGCGAGGCCGGTAAACGCGTGGTCAATCTCCGTAGACCCGATTCTGCGGGGTTCGCGGAAATCGAACACATGGTTCTCCACCGGGCGCAGCCCCACCGGCAGCAGCCTGTCCGGGGTCACGTCCAGGTAATGGCTGGCCGAAAAATCGAGGGTCCACTCGTCAAGCGGGGCCGGTCCTGCGACCAGGTAGGGGTGGGGGCAGACTCCGTACGGCGCTGTTGTGGTCCCGGTGTTGCTCGCCGTGACCTTTGTGTGCAGGCCGTCACCATCGAGGTGGTATTCGGCGGAAAGTGCAAGCCGGAACGGATAACCAGGGGCCGGTCCCACGGAGCAGGTGAGAACCATGGATGACCCGTCATGCGCTTCGACAGTCCAGTCCTCGGCAAAAGCGAGTCCATGGAGGGCGCAGCCGCGCTCGGGCTCGTTGACGGGGAGTTGGTGCTCCGCGCCCTCGAAGGGGTACCTGCCGTCCTCTATGCGGTTGGGCCAGGGGGCTGCGAGAATGCCGCGGTAGTCCGGAATGGGGCCGCCTGCGGGGAACGGCACGATCAGGTCCCGTTCCCCGTGGCGCAGCTGCCGGAGGGCAGCTCCCCGGTCAGTCACAACTGCCGAGTACGCGCCTTCCCGGAGCGTGTACTCGTTCACAGCCCGCCGGCGAGTTTGTAGTAGGCGGCGTTCCAGTTCAGGTCCTTCTTGAACTGGCGGATGGTGGTGCCCTCGTCGATGGCCAGGAGCTCCGTTTTGGCGATCTCGGCGAAGTCCTCGAAAACGTCCATGCCGACGGCGGTGCTCAGCACGGTGTGGTGGGCGGCGCCGGCGGTCAGCCAGGCGGCGGCCGAGGTCGCGAAGTCGGGCTTCGGCTGCCACAGGGCGCGGGCTACCGGAAGGTTGGGCAGCGGCTGGTCCAGCGGCACCACCTCTACGGCGTTGGCCACGAGCCGGAAGCGGTCCCGCATGTCCGACAGGGCCACCACCACGCCCGGGGAGGCGTCGGCGTCGAACACCAGGCGGACGGGGTCTTCCCGGCCGCCGATGCCCAGCGGGTGGATTTCCAGGCTCGGTTTCCCGGCCGTCAGGGACGGGCAGACCTCCAGCATGTGGGCGCCCAGGATTTTCTCGGCGCCGGGCGCCAGGTGGTACGTGTAGTCCTCCATAAGGGACGCGCCACCGGGCAGGCCGGCGCCCATCACTTTGGCGGCCCGGACCAGGATCGCGGTCTTCCAGTCGCCCTCGGCGCCGAAGCCGTAGCCGTCGGCCATGAGCCGCTGGACCGCGAGTCCGGGGAGCTGCCGGAGCGCGCCGAGGTCCTCGAAGGACGTGGTGAATGCGGCCGAGCCGTTGGCTTCCAGGAAGCTGCGCAGGCCAAGCTCGATGCGGGCCCCGTAGCGGAGGGAGTCGTGCCGGGCCGCGCCGGCGCGGAGCTCCGGAACCACGTCGTAAAGCTCCTCGTACTCCGCAACCAGGGTGTCGACGTCGGCCTCCGGGGCGCCGTGAACGGCGTCGGCGAGCTCGTTGACGGACCAGGTGTTGACGGAGACACCGAAGCGGAGCTCGGCTTCGGTCTTGTCGCCTTCGGTGACTGCAACGTTGCGCATGTTGTCGCCGAACCGGGTCAGCTTGAGGGTGCGGACGGCGGCCCAGCCGGCGGCGGCGCGCTGCCAGACGCCCACCTGGCGGGCCACTTCCGGGTTGGAGACGTGCCCCACCACGGTTTTGCGGGCAATGCCGAGGCGGGACTGGATGTAGCCGAATTCACGGTCGCCGTGGGCGGCCTGGTTCAGGTTCATGAAGTCGAAGTCGATGTCAGCCCACGGCAGCTCCACGTTCGCCTGCGTGTGCAGGTGCAGGAGCGGCTTGCGCAGCAGGTCCAGGCCCTGGATCCACATCTTGGCGGGGGAGAAGGTGTGCATCCAGGCGGTGACGCCGATGACGGAGTCGTCCGAGTTGGCTTCAAGTGCGGTGCGGCGGATGGCGTCGGAGTCGGTCAGGACGGGCTTCCAGACGATCCTGACCGGAACGGCCGAGGAGGCGTTGAGCTGGTTGGCGATCTCCTGGGACTGGGCGGCCACCTGCTTGAGGACGTCCTCGCCGTACAAGTGCTGGCTGCCGGTGAGGAACCAGACCTCGTAGCCGTCAAGGGAAGTGTTTGCTGCGGTGCTCATGGGTTCTCCTGCGAAAGTAAGTTCGGGTGGGCTGGCGCCGGGGTGCCGGCCGGATGGCTGGGCCGGTTGGCCGGGCCGCATGTTATTGGCCGTAGACGTTCTGGTAGCGGGCGTACAGGGAGTCGACGTCGCTCTGGTCGATGGCGACAGGCTCGCCCAGCTGGCGTGAAATATGGACGGTCCGGGCCACTTCCTCGCACATGACGGCGGCTTTCACGGCGGACCTGGCGTCCTTGCCGATGGTGAACGGGCCGTGGTTCTGCATCAGCACGGCGGGGGAGTTGGAATTCTTCAGCGTCTCCACGATGCCCTGGCCGATCGAGTCGTCGCCGATCAGTGCGAAGGGTCCCACCGGGATGGAACCGCCGAACTCGTCGCCCATCATGGTCAGCACGCACGGGATGGACTCGCCCCGCGCCGCCCACGCCGTGGCGTAGGTGGAGTGGGTGTGTACTACGCCGCCGACGTCGGGCATGTTCCGGTAGACGTACGCGTGCGCGGCAGTGTCCGACGACGGCGACAACGGCGGGTTGCCCCACCCACCGTCCGCATCGCCATCCACGGGAACCCCGTAGAGGTCGGTGACCACCATCTGCTCCGGCGTCAGGTCATCGTAGGAAACGCCCGAGGGCTTGATGACCATCAGGTCGTGGCCGGGGACGCGGGCGGAGACGTTGCCGGCGGTCCACACCACCAGTCCATAGCGGGTGAGCTCGGCGTGCAGGGCGCAGACTTCCTCGCGGATCCGGGCGATGGTCTGAAGGACATTCGACGGCGGGGTGCTCATGCGGAGGCTCCAACGGCTGCGGGGGTGGCGGGCTGCGCTGCTGCGCCGGCGGAAGGAGCGGCTGCCGTGGCGGACCTGCGCTGGATGGCCTTGAGCCGGTGCATGACATCGTTCGCCCCGCGGCCGAAGTAGTCGTGCAGCGTGCGGTATTCGGCGAACAGTTCCTCGTACGCGGCAACGTTTTCCGGGATGGGAGTGAAGACGTCGCCCGGCTCGGATCCCATAGCTGCAGCAGCTTCGCGGATGTCCGCATACTTTCCGGCGGCGACGGCGGCGTGGATGGCGGAGCCCAGCGCGGGACCCTGGGCCGAGCCGATGGTGGAGAGCTGCAGCCCCGTGATGTCGGCGTAGATCTGCATCAGCAGCTTGTTCTTCAGGAGTCCGCCGGCCACGATGAATTCCTTCACCGGCACGCCGGAATCGCGGAAGGCGTCCACGATGGTGCGGGTGCCGAAGGCCGTGGCCTCGAGCAGTGCCCGGTAGGTGTCTTCGGGCTTGGTGGCGAGGGTCTGGCCCACCACTATGCCGGAGAGTTCGTGGTCCACCAGCACCGAGCGGTTCCCGGAGTGCCAGTCGAGGGCGATCAGGCCGTGCTCGCCAATCCGCTGGCGGGACGCAAGTTCGGTGAGGTATTCATGGATGCCCAGCCCGGCGGCACCGGCGGCCTGGTGGTACTCCGGCGGCACTCCGTGTTTGGTGAACCAGCCGAAGATGTCGCCCACACCGGACTGGCCTGCTTCATAGCCCCAGAGGCCGTCGACGATGCCGCCGTCAACCACCCCGCACATGCCCGGCACTTCGCGGAGTTCGGTGCCGTTCATGACGTGGCAGGTGGAGGTGCCCATGATGGCCACGAGCTGGCCGGGGTCCACAGCCCGCGCGGCCGGGGCGGTGACGTGGGCGTCCACGTTGCCGACGGCGACGGCGATGCCCTCCGGCAGGCCGGTCCACGCGGCGGCTTCAGCCGTGAGGTAGCCTGCGGCGTCGCCGAGCCGGCCGATGGTGTGTTCGAGTTTCGTGCTGACGAAATCCTTGAACTCCGGGTTCAGTGCCGCCAGGAAGTCCTCGGCAGGGTAACGGCCGTCCTGGTAGATGCCCTTGTATCCGGCGGTGCAGGCGTTGCGGACGTACTGCCCGCAGAGCTGCCAGACGATCCAGTCTGCGGCCTCCACCCAGTGGTCCATGGCGGCATAGGCTTCCGGGTCCTCTTCCAGGAGCTGCAGGCCTTTGGCGAATTCCCACTCCGAGGAGATGAGCCCGCCGTAGCGGGGCAGCCATGACTCGCCGCGTTCTGCGGCCAGCTGGTTGATGCGGTCCGCCTGCGGCTGGGCGGCGTGGTGGCGCCACAGCTTCACGTAGGCGTGCGGGCGGTTTGCGAACCCAGGCACCTCGTTCAGCGGGGTGCCGTCAGCCGTGGCCGGCACCATGGTGCAGGCGGTGAAGTCAGTGGCAATGCCGACGACGGCGGTCGGGTCGATGCCGGCGTCGGCGACGGCGGCAGGGACGGCGTTGCGCAGGACGTCCCGGTAGTCATTGGCCACCTGGAGCGCCCATTCGCCTGGGAGCCTGGCAGCTTCCAGTTCCCCAACGCCCGCCACATCTCCGGGCAGAGCACCGGTGACCACTGCGTGCGGGTAGTCAAAGACGCCGCTGCCCAGTTCCTGGCCATCCCGTACCCGCACCACCACGGCCCGGCCGGACAACGTGCCGTAGTCCACGCCGATGACGTACTGTTCGCTGCCGTCCACTGTGACGTCCATAAATAGCTTCCTCCGATTGCCTGCCGCCACTTCGCGGCCTGCTGATAATTGTGAGCGCTAACAACGCGGATGTCAATGACGCTCCGGAAGCGCTGCAAATGTGCCTGTGCTGTACAGGGATCGGGCCCGCCCTCAGGAACTGAGCGTGCCCCTGACGATGCTGACGCTTGAGTGCGCGGGATTGCCGTCGACGGGTTCGTCGGAGACGTCCACAATGGGGAATTCCCTGAGCTCCAGGCCGGCCGGAACTTCAAAGGTTCCGCTATCGGAGTTCATGACGCCGAGGCTGACCAGCCGCGAGAGGTCCGGGGCGATCAGCCAGACTTCCTGGTATCCCCGGGCCTCGTCCTTGCTGAGCTTCACTTCCAGCGTGCGTGAGCCGTCGGCCGCCCTGACAACCTTGGCGGAGCCGGTGGCAGAGAACTGGGCCAGCGGGCTGAGTTCGGCCCGGGCTACGGCATCCGGGGTCCGGTTCAGCGACCAGACTGTCCCCCCTGCCACCAGCACTATTGCCGCTGCAGCAGCCAGCCACGCTCCCGGGCGCTGCCACCACGCGCCGGTCCGGAGCGGGCGCCGTCGGCCCCGGGCTTCTCCGGACTGTGGAGTCTCCTCCAGGGGCCGGCCCGCGCCGTAACTCCGGCTCTGTTCGGGATTCGGCACGGACTGGAGGGGGCGGGCCCGTGCCGGGGCGAGGCTTATGTCACGGGAAGCAGCCAGGGGATCCTCGCGCACGTCCGCGGACAATCCCAGCTCGCGGTGGATTCCCGCCCACACCTGCGGGCCCGGGGCCTCCAGGCTGCTGGCATCAGGGGCGGCCTTTACGGCATGCACGGTCCGGCGAAGGGCGGCGTAGTCCGCTGCGCATTCACTGCAGGTTCGCAGGTGCTCCCTGGTGGTTTCGTCCTGCCAGTCGTCGTAGAGAGCGAGGAGGCTCAACTGTTCCGGATCAAGATGCGGCATGGTCTACCTCCAATCGGTTTCTCAGGTAGGACAGGCTTCGGCGGATGTGGCTCTTGACCGTACCAAGCGGCAGGTCAAGTTTCCGTGAGATCTGCTCATGGGTCAGGTCTTCGTAGAACGCGAGCTTCATGATGGAGCCCTGGGGTTCGCCGAGCCTGTCCAGTTCCCCGTCCAGGAGCAGCCTGTCGGCCAGGACCTCGGCCGCTTCCGGCTCCGGACCTGCTTCGCCTGGCCCGCGGACCCCCGCTGCGGCGATGACTTTCTTCGTTTCCCGGGAGGACGCGGACAGGGTGTCATTGATGACGTTACGGGTGATGCCCACGATCCAGGCCGGAAGCCTGGCAACCTTCGGGTTGAAAGTGTTCCGGGAGCGCCACACCCGGATGAAGACTTCCTGCGTGACGTCGTCGGCCGCCGAACGGTCAGGCAGTGAACGCAACGCCAGCGTGTGCACCAGCGGCGCGAACTCCCGGTAGGCCGCAGCCAGCGCGCGTTCGTCACCGGCCACAAACGCTGAGGTCAGCCCGTCCTCCCACCCCGGAGTCGCCTGGTCAGGAGGTGCCAAGCTGTACTCCTTCCCGGCATCGGTGACGAGAATAACGGCTGGGTCACCGCTCACTCAAGGACCGCGGTGACAATGACATTGTCGCTGTAGTCGTTGACTTCGTCCAGCCATTTGCCCCCGCAGGTGACCACCTTCAGCTCGTGCGGACCGGTCCTTCGAAACAGCGAGACCCCGTCAAACCTGTCCTTGGCCATCAGTCCCACCGAGACCACCCGGTACACCAGGGGAGGCGCGTCCTGGCGTCCCACCTGGATCGCGGTTCCGGCGGCCAACGTTTTGAGCTGCGAGAACGGTGCCTGCTCAGAGGTAGTGTCGATGTGCCCCGCAATCACCGCGGTGCCGGCGTCCGCCCCCGGTGGCGGGCCGAACCGGTACCACCCCGCCTGGTCGAACCGCTCGGGGATTTCCATTGCCCCGCCCGGGGCCACTCCCACGGGCACCACGGTCATGTTGATGGAGGTTCCGGCCACTGTGAGCGAAGTGGGGGCGGGAAGCGCCGCTGCCGCCGCCGAGGGCGCGGCAGGACGGAGCGGAATGTTGGCCGCACCGGCGGCCGTGGTTGGGGCCGGCGATGCAGGATCCGGGGAGGCAGACCCCTCCGGACGCGCACTTTCACTCGCGGCCGTCGTCGGGGGTGCCGCCGACGTGGTTCCTGCCGTCGGATTTCCTGCCATCGGAGATGCCGTCGGCAGGTCGGAGCCGCTGGGGGCACAGGCAGGAAGCAGGAGCGCGGCCACGGCCCATGCTGCAGTCGTCAGCTGAAGTGAAGGCCGCCGCCGGGCCTGTGCCGCCGTCGTGGTGCTGGTGTTCATGACCCCTCTTCCCCATGGCACGCGCGGACCGGGCCTGCCATGTCTCTTGATGATGGGAGATGGCCCGGCCACCGGTACTGACCGGCGGCCGGGCCTGATCCTGCTCTGCCAGGCTTCCTGCTCCCGCAGCCTTATGGCTTCACCCGCCGTGCTGAAATACCGCGGGCCGCATTCACACCGCCCAGAAGCAGTGCCAGGGCCAAGGCGCTGAAGCCGACGGTGGCCACGGCCGTTCCCGCGGAAACGCCGCCGGAGGAAGCGCTGCCCGTTGTCATCGCGTCCGACGAGCCGTCACGGGCTCCAGGCACTGACGCCGGTGAGGTATGCAGGCCCCCGATGGTTTGAACGGCCAGCTGGAGGTTCTTGTCCGCCAGGCTGCCCCAGGCGTAAACAATCGTGTGTGTACCTTCGGTGACCGTGACATCGGCGGGGCCGATCACCGGTGCAGTAGTCCCCGTTGCGGCCACCGCTGCCGGGATGGTTCCCGGATCCAGGCTCAGGGTCTGCCCGTTGGGATTGGCAAGGTTGGTAATGACGGCAGCGCCGCCCGCCAGGACATCAACGGCGGGTGCCGCAGCCGTGTGCCGGACCGTCAGCTTGCCCTTGCCTGCCGCGATTTGTGAAACATCGTTCGTGAAGAAGTTCGCTGTCGGCTTTCCGGCCGCATCGAGGTTTGCGACGGCGGTGTAGTTGCCGTTTGCGGCGAGCGTCACCGTGACGGGGCCGATGACGGGAGCCGACGCGTTTGCGGCATCCGAGGCCGTGATGGCCAGTTCGTAGGCGCCGGCGGGCAAGGCCAGCGGCCCTGCGAGGGTGCCGGGGGTGAAATCGTCCAGAGCGCGGTCACCGTTGACCCAAACATCCACGGTGAGCCCGGGCACGCCGTGCAACACCGAAAGCTGGGCGTCTCCCTCCGCAGCGTGCGCCGGGCCGGCCAGTGCGATTGCTGCGGCAATTGCTGCTGCGCCGGCGCCTGCTGTGAAAATGCTTTTGCGCATGTCCTTCTCCTTGATCGGCCCGCCTCGCGGGCATTTTTGCTTACACCCCTACTACCGGTGCAGCATCGGATCTGGATGCGCTTGCATGGAATATTTTTGAAAAAAGTCGTTCGGGTCCCGCGCCGGCCGACTTGGGCGCTGACTTGCGCGCTGGCTGGCTTGCTGGCCGGCTGGGGAGGCGGCTACCCGGCAGAGGCGGCAGGGGGAGCCGTGCTGGCACGGTGAACCAGTTCCGGGGTGACCACCGTGGAGCTGACGCCGGCCCCGGCTTCAATCTCCTTCAGCATGATGTCCATGCAGCGCCGGCCGAGTTCCTCGAAGTCCTGTCGCACCGTGGTGAGCGGCGGGGTGAAGTACCCCGATTCCGGCTGGTCGTCGAAGCCCACCACGGAGACGTCGTCGGGAACGCGGACTCCCGCCTCGTTGAAGGCGCGCAGGATTCCCAGCGCCATCTGGTCATTGCCCACGAAAAGTGCCGTGGCCGTGCGCTCTACTGCCAGTTGGCGGCCGAGGTCGTAACCGCTGCCCGCGCTCCAGTCGCCTTCGAGCAACAGGTCGTGCGGGAGGCCGGCGTTGCGGAGCGCGTTGCGCCAGCCCTCGGCGCGGAGGACCCCGTCAGTCCAGTCGGAGGGACCGGCCACGTGCCCGATCCGCCGGTGGCCAAGGTCGATGAGATGTCCGACTGCGATCTCGGCGCCGCGCTTCTGGTCCACCATGGCGCCGCTGACGGCTGCGTTTCCCAGTGACCCGACGGCAATAACGGGAACGCCCGCGTTGTATTCCTCCAGGATCTTCAGGGTCTCGGAGTGCGGCACAAGGACGGCGATGCCGTCCACGGACTGGTCGGTAAAGTGCCGCAGGGCATCGAAGATGGCGTCCCGGCTGACGGAGCGGAGCGCGGCGATGCTGACGAAGTAGCCGGCATCCCGTGCTGCCTGCTCCACGCCCAGCATGGTATTGGCCGGGCCATACTGGGAGAGCTCGCTGCCCAGCACGCCGATGGTCTGCGAGCGCCGGGTGACCAGGCTGCGCGCGGCCGTGTTGCGGCGGTACCCGAGCTCGGCGATGGCAGCTTCCACCTTTTCCCGGGTGGCTTTGCTGACATTCGGGTGGTTGTTGATGACGCGGGACACCGTTTGGTGGGAGACCCCCGCGTGCTCAGCCACATCTTCAAGCCGCGGCAGGCGGGCGTCGCTTTTTTTCATGGGCCCATTGTGCTTGACCGGGGACGGGAATCACGAATGGGCCGCGCCGCGGGCCCGGCGGAGTGGCAGACTGGGGCCATGAGTATCGAGCAATGGTGGCCGAAACTGAAGCCTGCAACGCGCGAATGGCTGATGCAGAACAACGGGGACGCGGTACCGGCCGGGATCGTTTCTGAGATCGCGGACGCCGGAGGGAATATCGACTCCAGCGCCTGGTGGGTTGGCCAGAGTGACGGATCCGGGTTCTATTTCTCCGACCAGGCAATCGATTGGATCGAAGCAGTGGCTAACGGCGAAACTCCGGAAAGCCCCTGATCACCGCGTCAACCATGGTTGACGGCAGTAGGCGTCGCGTCCAGGCTGAAGGACCCGCGTTCTGCCACGTGCCCATGGCGATGTCTCCTGCTGTTTAGGAGGACAGCGCCGGGAATCGGCGCCGGTGTTCAGCGTTTGGTGCCGGTGTCGAGGGGAATCACCTCGAACCGCGAGCCCTGGCCGGTAACCAGCAGAACGCTTGAGGCTGTGACGCCGGCCAGTGCAGAGACCACCTCCCGCACCAGTTCAGGGTCGCCTGCCGGATTTCCCCCGGCCGCTGGCGGCAGTCCGGGCCCGGTGTCGGCCCTTTTCCACACAGTGACTTTGGCGCCGGTGGCGTCAGTGATCGCCTTGGCCAAGGGTGCCGGATCTGAGGAGGTCACCAGCGTCAGGTGGCCGATGGTGCGTGCTTTGGGCAACGCGGATGCCAGGAGGACCCGCTCCCGCCGCCAGAGGGCGAAATGGTAGGCCGCAACGAAGCCGGCCGCCACCAGCAGGCCCAGCGGTGCGCGGACACGGTCCAGGAGGCTGCCCTGGGAAACGTCGCCCAGGAGGAATTCGAAAAGCCGGTAGCCAATCACCAGCAGTGCAATGAGCGCCACCACCGCACTGATGCCGAAGAATACGATCAGGTAGACGCGCCTGCCGGGCGGAATGGCACCGGCCGTGCGCGGTTGTCTCGCCGGTTTCCAGGCCCGCCACCAGACCGGGCCTCCCACCACGAGGGAACTGATTCCGCCGAGCAGAAGCGTGCGCGTGCCGCCTCCCGCCAGGGGCGACACAGCCATGGCAAGCGCAGCGTTGATGACCACACCCACTCCGGAGGCCGCCGCCGCCAGCGCAATCCCCGAAGTGACCAGCAGGCCCGCGCGCCGGGTGGCAACCGAACGCGCGGTCCCGGTGACGCGGTGATACCGCCAGACCAGGGCGCCGATAGCCAACGCGGCGATGGCCGGACCCAGGGGAGCGAGCAGCTGGTTCATCGGCTCACTCCTGTCGAACGCCATCCTCAGGAGCACAAAGACGGCGACGCCGGCCCCGACAAGCGCCGTGATGCCGGCCGCGAAAATCCCGGCACCCACCAAAGCCACGTCCACCAGGGTGGTCTGCAGCTTCCGTCCGCCGCCCCTGAACCAGTGCCACCACCACACGGTTGCCCCGCCGACGGCCCACACCAGCGCCCGGAGCAACGGCTCCCACCAGGACACCGCCGCCGGGGTGAGGCTGTTGAAGCCCCTGATGGCGAGATCGAGCAGACCCCCCAGGGCGGTGATGGCGGCTGCTGCGCCCATCAGCAGACCGAAGACCCACCCGATGACGGCGGGGACGTCGTCAAGGTTGAGTGGATGTTTGGCGGGGTGGCGCCACATCCAGCGGTGCCAGATCCAGATGGCAGCCCATACCAGCCCGTTGGATAAGAGGTGGTGCCACTGCGGATCCGGCCTGCCGATGAAGTTCGCTGCCAGTCCGAGCAGTGACGTCGTGGAGACGATCAGGGAGAGTGCATAAATGGCGGTGAGGTACACGCCCCACGCGGCTGAGGCGCGTTCCGCGCCGTCGTCGAGCCGCTTCCACACAAACCACCACAGGAGAGCGGCGAGCGGGCCGCCTATCAGGGTAAAGGCAAGGGAACGGGACAGTCCGGCCACGTCGGCCGATGCCAGCACCGCTTCAGTGTTGAACAGGCGCTCCAGGAGGCCGCTGAGTCCGATCGCCGCGATCACCACCAGGGCGAACAGCAGGACGTAGAGAATCAGGCGGCGGAGGGTCAGTTGCGCGGCGGCGGCCGGTGCAGCCGTTGCCTCAAGCCGGGAAGTCATGGCTTCACCGCCTGCCCTTTGCAGGACAGGAGCTGGTACGGTGCCTGGTCCACCAGCCACTTCCCATTGTCCTTGACCAGGGAGAAGCGGTCCTCCATCTCGTACTCGGAGGGTCCGAACGGGCCACCGGAGCCTGAACTGACAACAACGGAGACCCTGACGAGGGCTGAGTTATCCCGTTCGGTGGTGGAGATCAGGACAATCCGCGCCGGCAGGGGGCCGCTTTCGTAATATCCACGGCAGGACGAGCGCGCCGACTCGGTGAGATAGGAATCGGCGGTTGACGTGTCTCCGTCGATGACCGCCGTGCTGTACCGCTGGACCACCCCTGCGGGTGTCGATTCGTCCAGCACCTGCGGCTCCCCGCGGGTGAAGACAACTGCTAATGCGACCACCACCAGAGCAGCAATGGCTGCGACGATCACGAGGAGGATCCGGTCAGGTTTTCGCGCCGCAGCGTTCATGCCGTAAGTATGGCGGACCCGCGGTCCGTGTGCATGTGCCTTACGGCCCTGCCTGCTCAGGCCTTGGCGAGCGGCAACACCAGCAGGTAGCCGGCTGGCAGTTCGCTGCTCCAGCGCCGCGGCTCCCGGACCACGAACTGCGTCGCCAGCTGCTCAGGGCTGATCAGGCTGTTGGGCGCGGGCGAGGGACCCCACTGCCCGCTGCCGTGAGGGTAGAGCGGATCCAGGACGCGGATGCCGGTGACCGGGAACTCCGCGAACTGCTGGGGGTCGCCGACCGACTCGAAGCCGCTCATCACCCAGGCGTGGCGGCCGCTCCACATGACGAGCCCGACCGGGCGGCCCGTCCCGGCGATTGCGCGGGCAGCGGTCTGCAGCGCGACCTGGTAGTCGGCGATGCTGACGACGGTGTACGGGCCCATCCCGACCTCGGTCAGCACCTGCGCCCAGCCGAGCGGATTGGCGCCGTTGAAGGAGTTGGATGAGCGTGCGCGGGCCATTTCCCACAGCTCGCCCTGCTGAGCGCTGTCAGCCCAGGTGCCGCCCCCCGTGTCATCGACGAGGTTGTGTGCCATCTGGATGCTCGCGGCAACACACCAGTCGAAGGTGTATTGCGGTACGAAGTCCCCTTCCTGGAACAGGTTTAGGGCGTATGGCTGCGGCACCGGGGGCGGGGCAGGAACCTGCGTGGGCGTGGGAGTCTGCGTGGGAACCGGCGTGGGTACCGGGGTCTGCGGGGCGAGTGCGACGCCGTCAGCAGCGGGCCGGGCCGAGGCAGCCGGAACCGGTGATTGGGTGGTGGCCTCGTCGGAGCTGACCGCGGGCACGCAGCCCGTGAGAAGGGCCGTCAGGGCGACGAGCCAGGCCAGAAGACGGGAAGGGGCACCGGTCATGATGGATCCAGTCTAACGCCGCCCGGTGAATCCGTGTCAGGATCAGGTATGCCAGCCCGCCTCATGCTGCTTGACACCGCATCCCTGTACTTCCGCGCCTTCTACGGCCTGCCCGATACCATCGTCCGTGCCGACGGCACGCCGGTGAACGCCGTCCGGGGCCTCCTGGACATGATTGCCAGGCTCACTACCGATTACGGCGCCACCCATCTGATCGCATGTTGGGACGACGCCTGGCGTCCGCAATGGCGCGTGGACCTCCTTCCCACCTACAAGTCGCACCGGGTCGCTGTGGAGGTTGCGGACGCCACCGACGTCGAGGTTGTCCCGGACGCCCTCGAGGCGCAGATTCCGCTGATCCGGCACGTGCTTGATCTGGCCGGCGTCGCGGTGGTGGGAGCCCCAGAGCACGAGGCCGACGACGTCGCCGGCACCTACGCCAGCCACGCCGACGGCCCGGTGGACGTTGTCACCGGTGACCGTGACCTTTTCCAGGTGGTGGATGACGCCCGCCAGGTGCGGGTCATCTACACAGCACGGGGGATGCGCAACCTTGAGGTGGTGACTGACGGGGTGGTCGTGGGCAAGTACCGCGTCCTTCCCGAACAGTATGCCGACTACGCCACCCTCCGCGGCGACGCTTCCGACGGGTTGCCGGGCGTCGCGGGAATCGGCGAGAAGACCGCCGCGTCACTCCTCCTGGAGTATGGGACCCTCGAAAGCCTGCTCGCGGCCGCCACGGACGCCGGGAGTGGCCTGTCCGCATCGGTACGCTCGAAGCTTGCGGCCGCCGCGGACTACCTCTCGGTCGCACCCACGGTGGTGAAGATCGTCCGCGATCTTGACCTGCCCACCCCAGAGGAGGCGGGAGCACGGCTGCGGCCCGTCGTCGGCAGTCCGCGCGATGAACTGGAGCGCCTGGCCCTCGAGTGGAACCTTGGCGGATCGGTCACCAGACTGCTGGCAGCGCTGGACCTGCGCGCTTGAGAAGAGGTGCCGCGACAGGTGCCGCCGGCCGGGTACGGCAGGAGTCACGCGGCAGCGGGCAGGAACCTCCCGTTCCTGATCCGTGACGGACCAAAGACAACGGCCAGCGGGGCGATCTCCGTCGGTTGGCGGTCCCGGGACTTCGGGCGTCCCACGGCCACATGGGGAACCCAGTGTGGGTACCGGTAGCCGAGGGCGGGCGAGCCGAGGATGAAGTCGTCCACGCTGTCCACGAGCAGTGAGTCCAGCAACTCACGCAGGCCCTGGACCAGGGCAACCTGGAACTCATGCACCTGCTGCGGGACATCCACTTCGAGCCCGGCGACCCCGCCGCCTCCGAGCACAAGCAGCCGTTCCGCGGTGCCGGAAAAGCCGTCCAGGACCGGCAGCGCCCGCAGCCAGGCCGCCGTCTGCCGGATTGCCTCGTCTGCGCTGGTGGTTCCTTTGGTCCAGTCCGTCACATCACGGGCAAAATCCTCCAGGATGCCGATATGCAGCAGGGTCAGGTGGAGCCCCTGCGGCCTGCGCAGCGCCTGCACATGGGTGCCGAGCGCCTCGAAGTCGGACGGGCCCGCTCCAATCCCGAGCACGGGCACCTCCACCGTGATGCGCGGAAGTGCTTGCATGCGGATCTCCTCAAGCCGGACCTGACCGTGGCGCCCTGGCAGCCATTATCCTCCGGTGGCGGAGGTTCGTAAGCGGTGGTGCTCTTGCCGTTCGGCCCGCCAGGGTGTCGAATCGAAGGACACGGTTCGGCACGGTTCATGGCAAAGATGCCAGGAGGTTCCCATGTCAGTCAAAGGCACAAAGGACGCAGCGCGGACGCCCGGACGGGGTGGCCCCGACGTCCGCCGGGCTGATGCTGCGGCGGGCATCGCGGCGCAGGCTCCGGCACAAGTGAGGAACGTGGCGCTCGTCGGGCACTCGGGTGCCGGAAAAACGATGCTGGTGGAGGCCCTGCTCGCTGCCCACGGCATGATTTCACGCAAGGGCTCCATCGCGGACGGGACAACTGTCAGCGACTCCGACCCTTCCGCGGTCCATCAACAGCGGTCGGTCACACTGTCGGTGGTTCCGCTGCTGATCGACGGCACCAAAGTCAACCTCTTGGATACGCCGGGGTATCCGGACTTTATCGGCGAACTCCGGGCGGGGCTGCGGGCTGCGGACGCGGCCCTGTTTGTTGTCTCGGCAGTGGACGGCATCGATGCCACCACCACGGCACTATGGGGTGAGTGCGAAAACGCGGGGACCCCGCGGGCCGTGGTGATCACCCGGCTTGACCACCCCCGCGCGGATTACGACGGCGTCCTGGCCGCCTGCCAGCGGGCATTCGGCGAGTCGGTGCTGCCGCTCTACGTCCCGGTCCGGACCGGCGGTGAATTTACCGGACTGCTCGGGTTACTGTCCGGGACCGTCTCTGACTATTCCTCCGCAGAGCCGTCCCCTTCAACCTCGGAGGGCGGCCCCGAAGAAGTTTCCGGAAGCGAAGCCGCGCGCGGCCAGCTCATCGAAGGGATCATCGCCGAGAGCGAGGACGAGACCCTCATGGACCGCTACCTGGGCGGCGAGGACATCGATACGGATGTCCTGATAGCGGACCTGGAGACCGCCGTCGAGCGCGGTTCCTTCTTCCCTGTCATTCCCACGTCAGCAACGACGGGCCTGGGCACAGCGGAACTGCTGGAGATCCTGACCAGGGCGTTCCCGTCACCCCTGGAACGCGGCCTCCCGGAAGCAACCGGGCTGGCCGGGGGCCGGACAGCGGCGTTGGCGTGCGACCCCGCCGGCCCCCTGGCGGCCGAGGTTGTCCGCACCACTGTGGACCCGTTCCTTGGACGGGTCTGCCTGGTCCGGGTCTTCTCCGGCACCCTCCGTGAAGACACAGCAGTTCACGTGGCCGGCCACGGACTGGCGGAGCGCGGCCATCAGGACCATGACGCCGATGAACGCCTGACCCACCTCTATTCTCCGCTGGGAGCAAACCTGCGCCCCGTGCAGTTCTGCGTGGCGGGCGACATCTGCGCTGTGGCGAAACTGGGAAGTGCCGAGACCGGGGACACCATCTCGGGCAAGGACCAGCCGCTGCTGCTGGCCACGTGGGAAATGCCTGAACCGCTGATGCCGGTGGCCATCGAGGCGGACTCCCGGAGCGACGAGGATGCGCTGGCCCGGAGCCTGGCAAAAGTGGCTGCCGGCGATCCCACGCTCCGGGTGGAACGGAATTCCGAGACCCACCAGCTGATCCTGTGGTGCATGGGGGAGGCGCACGCAGAGGTGGTGCTGGACAGGCTGCGCGACCAGGGCGTGAAGCTGCACACCCTTGAGGTGGTGACGCCACTGCGCGAGACGTTCGCTGCGCCGGCCTCCGGTCACGGCAGGCATGTCAAGCAGTCCGGCGGACACGGACAGTACGCCGTCTGCGACATCGACGTCGAACCGCTGGCGCGTGGCGGCGGCTTCGAATTTGTCGACAAGACCGTGGGCGGGGTGATTCCCGGAACGTTCATCTCGTCAGTGGAAAAGGGCGTCCGGGCACAGATGCAGAAAGGACTGACGGCCGGCTTCCCCGTGGTGGACCTGCGCGTGACCCTGGTGGGCGGGAAGGCCCACAGCGTGGATTCCTCAGATGCTGCCTTCCAGGCCGCGGGCGCCCTGGCCCTCCGCGAGGCGGCCGCCGCCGGCCGCATCCAGCTCCTGGAACCTGTGTCATCGGTCAGCATCACCGTTTCAGATGAGCATGTGGGTGCCGTCATGAGTGATCTGTCCTCCCGCCGCGGGCGGCTCACCGGCACGGACTCCGCCGGTGGGGAGCTGACTGAAATAAGCGCGGAAGTTCCCGATCAGGAACTCCTCAAGTACTCCGTTGAGCTTCGGGCCCTCACCGCCGGAACCGGGCGCTTCAGGCGCAGCTACCTCCGCCATGATCCCGTGCCCGGCAACCCATGAATCCTGCAAGCCGAAAAATCCAACGCATCTACCTGACCCTGATCCTGGGCAACACGCTTGCGGCCTCTTTCATCTGGGGGATCAACACACTCTTTCTCCTGGATGCCGGTCTCAGCAACCTCGAAGCGTTCGCGGCCAACGCCTTCTTCACCGCCGGCATGGTGCTTTTCGAAGTGCCTACCGGGGTCGTGGCGGACGGATGGGGCCGCCGGACTTCATACCTGCTCGGCACCCTGACCCTGGCCGGCGCCACGTACCTGTACTACCTGCTCTGGCAGTGGAAGGGGCCGTTCTGGTCATGGGCGGTGGTATCCGTCCTGCTTGGCCTGGGTTTTACCTTCTTCTCCGGGGCAGTGGAGGCCTGGCTGGTGGACGCGTTGCATTACTCGGGTTACGGGGATGACATGGAAGCCGTGTTCGGGAAGGGACAGATGGTGTCAGGCGTCGCCACCCTCCTGGGCTCGGCGGCCGGGGGCGCCCTTGCCCAGGCGACCAACCTGGGCGTGCCGTTCCTGGTGCGGGTCGGAGTGCTCGTTGCCATGTTCCTCGTCGCGTTCGGGCTCATGCGCGATGTTGGCTTTGTCCCGGAACGCTCCTCGCGTCCTCTGGCGGCAACCCGGGCGGTGCTGGCGGCCTCCATCGATAACGGCCTGAAAAACCCGCCGGTGCGCTACGTCATGCTTGCCGCGCCGTTTACGGTCGGCGTCGGGTTCTATGCGTTCTATGCGTTGCAGCCGTACCTGCTCGAGCTCTTCGGGGACCCGCAGGCCTATACCGTTGCCGGACTGGCCGCAGCACTCGTGGCCGGCGCCCAGATCGTGGGCGGGTGGATGGCGCCTACCGTGCGCCGACTGGTCCGCAAACGCACCACCGTGCTGATCGTGAGCACCGCTGCCAGCTCCCTGCTCCTGATTGCAGTTGGCTTCACCCGGGTTTTCTGGTTGGCGCTGGTGCTGATCGCCGTCTGGTCGCTGATCGCGGCCGCGGGTACGCCGGTGCGGCAGGCCTACCTGAACGACATGATCCCCTCGAAGCAGAGGGCCACAGTACTCAGTTTCGATTCACTGATGGGATCCAGCGGCGGCATTGTGGTGCAGCCGGTCGCGGGCCGGGCAGCGGACGTGTACGGCTATCCTCTCTCGCTGGCACTGAGTGGCTTGATCGAACTGTTCGCCGTGCCGTTCCTGCTCGCCAGCCGACGGCGGCGCTCGCCGGCTGATGAAGCCCTGGCAATCACCGACAAGCCGGTCTGAGATGCCCCCTTAACCAAGGCTGCACGTCCTCCAGAAGGGGTAGCCACAGGGGGCATTTCAGCCTTGAGACTCCCCACGCGGGGGAGTATCGTGGCGCAAACCACCTTGCGCTGGACCCTGACTTGGGAGCGATCATGCCTAGTGTGCGACGTCAACTGGCTACTGCCACGGCTGTCCTGGCCTTGAGCATCACGGGCGGTGCGGTGACCGGTCCCGCGGTTGCCGATGCCCAGGAGATCCAGAAACAGGCGACGGCGACCGGGTATGGCGGGGCGGTCAGCACCGTGGACCCGGACGCGTCCGCCGCGGCGATCGGTGTCTTGAAAAAGGGCGGCAACGCCGTGGATGCCGCCGTCGCAGCTGCTGCGACCCTGGGTGTGACCGAGCCGTACAGCGCCGGGATAGGCGGCGGCGGTTATTTCGTCTACTACGACGCTAAATCGGGCAAAGTCCGGACAATCGACGGCCGCGAGACAGCACCGGCCGGCATGCCGACCACCGCATTTACCAATCCCGCCACCGGAAAGCTGTATACATTCAACGAACTGGTCTCCAGTGGTGTGTCAGTAGGAACCCCCGGTACGCCGGCCACGTGGGAACGCGCTTTGGAACGCTGGGGCACCCTGGACCTCGACGAGGCCCTTGAGCCTGCAATAGATGTTGCCACCCATGGCTTTGTTGTCGACGCAACATTCAGGCAGCAGACCCTCGACAACAAGGTCCGTTTCTCCGCTTTCCCTTCGACGAGGGATCTTTACCTTCCCGGCGGCGATGCACCGGCCGTCGGCAGCGTGTTCATGAACCCTGATCTTGCAGAGACCTATGGGCTGCTCGCGAAGAAGGGCGTGCGCGCGTTCTACCGCGGCCCGCTTGCGAAGGACATCGCCGAGACAGTCCAGGCCCCGCCGAAGGATCCGGCATGGGTGCCTCCCGTGACCGACCCCAAAACCAGCATCCCGGCACTTCCCGGCTATCTGACGACGAAGGATCTCGCCAACTACGAGACTCTGGACCAGGATCCCACGCATGTTGAATACAGGGACTACGACGTCTACGGCATGGCCCCCTCAAGCAGTGGCGGAACCACCGTTGGCGAGGCGCTGAACATCCTGGAGCCGTTCAACCTTCGCGGGATGGCCACGGCGGACGCTTTGCACCACTACCTGGAAGCCAGCGCACTGGCTTTTGCCGACCGCGGAAAGTATGTGGGCGATCCCGCATTCGTCGATGTCCCCACTAAAGCCCTGACAGACCCGCTGTTCGGCAAGGAGCGGGCATGCCAGATCGATCCAAAGAAGGCGGCAGCAAAGCCGGTTCCGGCCGGCGACGTGGCCTCGTACGACGGCGTATGCCCGGACGCGCCGGCTGCGGCCGCGGACGATCGGGACACCGAAAACATCTCGACCACCAACCTGACCGTGGCTGACAAGTGGGGCAACGTGGTGGAGTACACGCTCACCATCGAACAGACCGGCGGCTCAGGGATCGTGGTGCCGGGCCGCGGGTTCATCCTCAACAACGAGCTGACCGATTTCTCCTACGACTCGACCAACCCGGACGACCCCAACCGCATCGAACCAGGCAAGCGCCCCCGCTCGTCCATGTCGCCCACCATCATCCTGCAGGATGAAAAGCCGTTCCTGGCACTGGGTTCACCTGGCGGCTCAATGATCATCACCACGGTCCTGCAGACCATCCTCAACCGCGTGGACCTGGGTATGACTATCCCGGAGGCGATCGCGGCACCCCGGGCCTCCCAGCGGAACACGCTCAACGTGGCTGCAGAGCCTGGCTTCCAGACGGGGACGGATTTCGAGGTGCTGAAACTATACGGTCACACCTTCTCAACCTCCGCGGAGATCGGCGCGGCCACGGCAATCGAGTTCCTGGATGACGGCAGGATGGTGGCCGCCGCTGAGCCGACGCGGCGCGGCGGAGGGTCGGCGATGGTGGTGAAACCTTCGCCTTGAGCCCGCCCGGCAGCCGCGGGCCCGGAGACGGGCGCTGCAGTTACTCCTGCGCCATGCCAGGACTGACTGGAACGAACTCAATTCCGGCCTGCACCTTTTTCTGCGGGCCCCGGGAGAAGCCCTTGGCATCCAGGTGGTTCTGCGCCCGGTAGGCCGCCAGTGCGTCGTCATAGATCCCGTTGAGCCGACGGCCGGAGAATTCAGCCCGTGAACCGTCGCTGAAGGTGATGGTCACTGCTGCACTGGTTGGAAAGTGCCGCTTCATGCGGATGAAGCCTTCGGAGTCCTGCTGGAGATTTATCACGGGAAGTCCTGCTTTCAAGGTGGCTGACCTCCAGTCTGACCTATCGCGCCCGTCGGTTACGCACCGCAGGACAGTGATTGCCGCGACAATGGACTGGTGACATCACCTACCGGCTCCGACGCGGGTCATGCAGGAGCCAGCGCCCCGGGCATTTTCGATCTCGCTGCCATCGGCGCCGGCCTCGCCTTCGCGGAATCGCTCGGGGACCTGTCAACTGCCCTGGGCGCAGGCGGCGCTGCGGGAACAGCGGTGGTGCAGGCACCTCCTGGCACCGGCAAAACCACACTTGTTCCGCCCCTGCTCGCCAACCTGGCCGCATCGAAGCAGGGTCCCGGTCGGGTCGTCGTCACGCAGCCGAGGCGGATTGCCGCCCGGGCGGCGGCCCGTCGGCTGGCCACGCTGGACGGCAGCAAGGTGGGGGACCGCATCGGCTACACGGTCCGCGGGGAACGCCAGGCCGGGCCGGCAACCGTGGTGGAGTTCGTCACGCCCGGAATCCTGCTGCGGCGCCTGCTCGATGACCCCGGGCTGGAAACCACCGGTGCGGTCATCCTCGACGAGGTCCACGAACGGGGCCTGGAGACCGACCTCCTGCTGGGAATGCTCGCGGAAGTGCGGCAGCTTCGCGGGGACCTTATCCTGGTGGCCATGTCCGCGACACTGGACGCGCCACGCTTCGCCGCCCTGATCGGAAACGACGGCGGCCACCCGGCACCCGTCGTCGACTGCCCGTCGGCGCTGTACCCCCTGGAGGTTCAGTGGGTGCCCGCCACCGTCGCGCGGCTGGATGAACGTGGAGTAACACGCGCGTTCCTGGACCACGTGGCAGATGCAGCCGCGCGGGCCCACGCCGCCGCACTGTTGAACGACGCACAGTCTGACGCCCTCGTGTTCGTTCCCGGCGCGTGGGAGGTGTCCTACGTTGCCTCCCGTATCCGCGCACGGGCTCCCGCCGGTACTGAGGTGCTGGAACTCCATGGCCAGGTCAGCCCTGCCGAACAGGACCTCGCTGTCTCCGGGCGCCGTCCCGGCGGGCCAGCCCGGATCATCGTGTCCACAGACCTCGCCGAATCATCCCTCACAGTGCCGGACGTGCGGCTCGTGATCGACTCCGGGCTGACCCGCGAACCCCGCCGCGACGCCAGCCGCGGCATGTCCGGCCTGGTGACCGTGTCCTGTTCACGGGCGTCCGCGGAACAGCGGGCCGGCCGCGCCGCACGGCAGGGGCCGGGGCAGGTGGTCCGATGCTATGACCAGCGAACCTATGGCGCGGCGCCGGCCCACGTGACTCCGGAGATCGCCGTCGCGGACCTCACCGGTGCTGCCCTGTTGTTGGCCTGCTGGGGATCGCCCGGCGGTGAGGGGCTGGCCCTTCCTGATGCACCTCCGCCTGCAGCGATGGAGGAAGCCCTCGAGGTGCTCTGGGAACTCGGTGCTGTGGCAGGGGACGGGCACGCCACCGCCCTGGGCCGAACGCTGGCCCGCGTCCCGGCGGACCCCCGGCTCGCACGGGCGTTGCTCGACGGGGCAGCGGCCGTTGGGCATCACACGGCCGCTGAAGCTGTGGCCCTCGTGTCCGGAGACCAGCGCGCACCTGGCGCCGACCTGACGCGTCTGCTGGCTGTCCTCCTCGGCGGCAAGGAGCCGGCCTCCCGCCGCTGGGCGGAGGACGTCCGCCGGCTGGAGACAATCGCGCGCAAGGAGGCGGACGCCGTCGGCAGTTCCCTCTTCACCGGAACCGTGCCCGCGGCAGAGACTGTGGGCGTCGTCGTGGCGCTGGCTTTCCCGGACCGCGTGGCGCGGCGCGTCCCCGGGGAAGGCGCTGCACAGTATCTGTTGTCGTCCGGCACCCGGGCAGGCCTGCCCGCAGGAAGCTCCCTGTCCGGGCATGACTGGCTGGCGGTGGCCGAGGTATCGCGCGCGGGTGGCCGGGATGCGGCCGGCACCGGGGCCGTGATCCGTTCCGCTGCACCGGTATCGGCCGAAACCGCCGCTGCGGCAGCGCAGCAACTCCGGACAGACACCGTGGTGGCGAAGTTCAACCAGGGCCGGGTCACCGCCCGGCGCGAACGAAGGCTCGGGGCAATTGTCCTTTCCTCCACACCGGTCAAGCCCACCGCCGCCGAAGGCCGTGCGGCGGTGGCCCGGGCCCTGGCAGCCCAGGGCCTGGACACCATCGGGTTCTCCACTGCGGCGGACGGATTGCGCCGCCGCCTTGCCCTCCTCCACCGCGAACTGGGGGAGCCCTGGCCTGATGTTTCCGAGCACGCACTGCTCGCCCGGCTCGACCTGTGGCTGGGCCCCGAGCTTGAGGCCCTTGCCGGCGGAGCGGCCACCAGCGGCATCGACCTCACTGACCCGCTGCGCCGGCTCCTGCCTTGGCCGGAGGCGGCCCGGCTGGCGGAACTGGTGCCGGAAGCGCTTGAAGTGCCCAGCGGGTCGAGGGTGAAGATTGAATACCCCGCCTTGTCCGAATACTCGGCCGCGCAGTCCGCGGGGGCAGAGGACGCGCGCGCCAACGCCGCCGGCCGGCCGGTTGTCGCGGTCAAGCTGCAGGAGTGCTTCGGCTGGGCTGAGACTCCGCGGCTGGTGGACGGGCGTGTGCCGGTGCTCTTCCATCTCCTCTCGCCGGCCAGACGTCCGCTGGCCGTGACCGACGACCTCGCGTCCTTCTGGTCCGGGCCGTATGCGCAGGTGCGGGCAGAGATGCGGGGCCGCTACCCCAGGCACCCGTGGCCCGAGGACCCGTGGACAGCCAAGCCGACCTCACGGACCAAGGCCCGGATGTAAGGCAAACGCGATGCCGGGTCAGGAGCGTCATCACGCGCCGTTGGGCAGGGTGAGATGTCCGATACCTGGCCGAAACGTTGCGTCGACGCATTGAAACATGCCGCGGTTAGGCTCCGAACTACTTGGACGAGGTGGTCCATTCCCGACACGAAAGGACGCAACGATGTTGCTTTTGAGTAGCCTGAACCTCCTGCTGGACGCCCGCCGGAGCGACGACAGCCATGCGCACACCGGAGGGAACGGCAAGACCGGATTCCCCAACGGACAGCTGACCTCCGCCGCCTGGGAAGGCTGGTGGCACGACGACGCCGCGTAGCCGGCCGGGTGCCTTACTGCTCAGGGATCCAGAACGGCGCTGACACTCCTGCTCCGGTCAGGTTGTCGCAGCGGACCAGTTGCGTTTCGATCCTGGTCAGCAGGCAGTCCTCGAAACTTGGTCCCTCGTAGGGGATCAGGGCGTCAGGTCCGGCGCCCGCTCCGGCCGCGGGTGCGAGAGCGAGAACAAGAAGCGTCAGGAGCAGTCCTGACCGGTGGGACGGATTCGATGACCTGGACATGGAAAGTTCCTTAGGGGAGTATTTTTTCTCTGGCAACTTCACTCTCCGTCCGCGGCACCTGCCGGCACATCGGGAGTCCGCCCTTAAATAGATCCGCGGCATCCTCAGATCTGTACCCATGTGTCCCTGCGGTGGCAAGCTGGATTTGTGGCGAAAACGTTGGGTGCCGTAGGGCCGGAACTGTTCGGACGGGAAGCCGAGCTGGCTCAGCTGAACGAGGCCATTACGACCGTCTGCGCCGGCACCCCGCAGACGCTGATCATCTCCGGGGACGCCGGCGTCGGCAAAACGGCACTCCTCAACGCGGCCATTGCGGCTTCTCCGCCGGCGGCCCTGATCCTTAGTGGAAGGGCCCTGCCCTTGGCCACTGTGGACGTTCCTTTCCTCGCGCTGGGTTCCGCGTTCCGAGGTGTGGCAGCCGCCGGTTCGGCCCTGCCCCTTCCGGTACCGCAACTTTCCGGTGACGCCCGGCCTGACGTGGTGGTCCGGATTGATGAATGGCTTACCGCGCAGTGCCGGCTCAGGCCAGTGGTCCTGCTGATTGATGATCTGCATTGGGCGGACCAAAGCACGCTCGACGCGCTGATGTACATCGTGGCCGGTCCCGTTGAAAGGCCTCTGGGGATCATCGGGACGTCGCGCACGGACGAGGTCCGCCCTGGAGGTGCCCTGCACCAGTGGCTCGCCGACATCCGGCGGTTGCCCCGGGTGGCCGTACACCGGCTGGGGCCGTTGGACAGGCCGGAAACGGAAGCCCAGCTCCACGGGCTCCTGGGAGCTCCACCGCATCAGTCACTGGTCAACGAAGTCTTCACCCGCTCGGCCGGAAATCCTTACCTCAACCTGCTGCTGGTGGAGGGTCTGAGTGCAGACGTCCGCCACCTGCCTGCAGGTTTCCCGCCCGACCTGAAGTCGGCGGTCCTGCGATCCTGGCGCGGATTGTCACCCGGAGCCCGCCAGCTCACACAGATTATGGCACTGGGCGGGAGAGCCGTCACTGCCGGGGAACTGCGCGCCGTTGCCGGACCATCGGTCAACCGGGGTGGTTTCCTGGAGATGCTGAACTCAGCAATGGACGCAGGCCTGGTGGACCTGGCTCCGGACGGAAAATACTGGTTCCACCACCCCCTCATCGCCGAGGCGTTGGCGCAGTACCTGGATGGAAGCGAAAGACGACGGTGGCATGCGGCTTTTGCTGTGGTTTACGAACGGAAGTTCGACGGCGGTGCCCGGCCGGGCGCCGCCGACGCCGTAGCCCTCGCCGATCACCACTATGAGGCGGACCATCCAGCCGACGCGTACCGGTGGGCGCTCACAGCCGCAGAAATGGCCGCAAGGGACGGCTCCCAAAACGATGCCATACGGCTCCTGCGGCGTGCACTGCAACTCCAGGCTGCATTGCCCGTTGCCCTGGAGCGGCCGCGGGACCTCTGGGGCAGGCTCGGTGCCGCCGCCCGCGAGGCCGGGGCATTGACTACTGAGCTGGACGCCATCGAGGCCTTGCTGGCGGCCACCGACGTGGCGGCGGAACCACTCGAAGTGTCCCACCTGATGGTTCGCCGCATGCACCTGCAGCTCTCCACCGGACGGGCCTTCTTCCCGATGGCGGACATCCGGGAGGCAGTCCGGCTCTCCGCAGCAGTGCCGGACAGCTGGCAGCACGCCATGGCCCTGGCCGAGTTGGCGCACGCGGGTATGTGGCACGGCGAAAGGGACGCCGCAGATGCAGCCAAGGAAGCGCTTGCGAGGGCCCGGGAGTGCGGGGACCACCGGGCCCTGTCGTACGCACTGACCGCCGCGGCCATCACCGGACTTGAGGCGGGACGCTCCCCGGCTGCACTGTCCTTGGCAGCGGAGGGCGCTGCAGAGGCGCTGCAGGCACGTGATTTCTGGGGATACCTGCATGCCACGTATTGGACAGGCAACGCCCGGGATCCCTGGACCAGTGCAGAGTACGCGGACCTCCTGCGCCGTGCAAGGGAGGAAATGATGGAGCAGGGAGCACCCCACTCCTATATCTCGAAGGTGGCGGCGGACGAAGCTGCCAGCTATCTGGCCATCGGTGAAGCACTACGGAGCCGCGCTGCGCTGAGGATCGCACTAAGCTTTGATCCCGGCCCGATGGGGGACGTCAGTGCCCGGCTCACGGCTGCCCGACTGGCACAACTGCAGGGCCGGAACGATGAGGCAGCGGTCCACCTTGACCGGGCCGGTGAGCTGTACCAGGAGAGCTCTGCCTACCTGAATCTGGATTTTGATGCCATCCGTGCCGAGGCATACGTCGCCGCGGGGCGCCTTGAAGAAGCCTTTGACGCTGCGATGAGCGGGGCCACCAGTGCGGGACCGCCGCCCACCATGTGTGAGTGGCTGCTGCCCCTGGCGGCCCGCGCCCTCGCAGACCAGGTGCAGCGTGCAAAAGACCGTGGCGATCCGAGTGCGGACCTGCTTGTCCGCGCCAAGGAAATGGAGCAGCGTTTCCCGGGAATTCTTCACGAGTCCCACAACCAGTCGGTGCTCTACGATCGGCAGATGGCTGCCTTTGAATCGCTTTACGCTGCAGAGTTGGGGCGGGTCCGGAACGAGGCAGCCAATGCCGCCCAGTGGGTCAGGACAGCGGACGCTTTCCGGAGGGCGCTGCTGCCGTGGGAGGAAGCTTACGCCTGCAGGCGGGCTGTGGAGGCGCTGCTTTTCCACGGCCACCACCCAGGTCCGAAGGCAGCTGAAGTGCTCCGCCGCGGGCTTGCTCTCGCCGCGGAGCTGGATGCCGCTCCCATACGGGAGGCCCTCGAACCACTGGCCCTCCAGGCAAGGATTCCGGTCTCTCCGGTGGCCACAGCCGATGTTGGCCCGGGACTGCAACTGCCCGGCCTCACGCGCCGGGAGCTTGAAATTCTGGAGTACGTCGTGGCTGGCAGGACCTACGGTGAAATTGCCCGGCAGCTGACAATCAGCGAGAAGACCGTCAGCTCGCATATTTCCAGCCTGCTGCGGAAGACCGGCGCCGCCAACAGAACGGATCTGGCGCGCCTGGCATCAGCGTCGCGTTCAGTCCCGGGGGGCCAGCGTTCAGGCCCTGCGGATGAACTCCGCCACGCGGGGGGCGAGTGAGGCGCCGATGTCCGCGGCGGTGCGCTTGTTTCCCGCCACGGCAAAGGAGTGGTCACCGCCCTCGATCCATTCAAGGACGGCGGTGGGGCCGATCCGGGCGACCACACTCTCCAGGAGTTCCCGGGTGGCGAAGGTGTCCCGTGTCCCCTGGAGGAAGAGCATAGGCAATTCCAGGCCGTACAGGTGCTCATCCCGGATCTTCTCCGGCCTTCCCGGCGGGTGCAAGGGGTAGCCAAGGTAGATCAGGCCTGCGGCTTCCATCCCTTCAGCTACAGCCATGGACGCCATGCGGCCGCCGAACGACTTGCCGGCCGCCCACACCGGTCCGCCGTCACCGTGCGCTGCCCCCTGCAGCGACGCCGACTCCATGGCCGCACGCCAGGTGGCGATCGCAAGCGGTGGACGGTCCGGGAACTTCCGGCCGGCTTCGCGGTAGGGGAAGTTGAAGCGCAAGGTGGCAACGCCGTCGTCGTTAAGTGCGCGGGTGAACCCGGCCATGAACGGGTGGTCCATGCCCGCGCCGGCCCCGTGGGCCAGAACCAGCGTGGCAAAGGGGCTCTCCGGACGGGCGTACATGCCCGAGACCTCAAGATCGCCGACGGCTATGGTGACAGGCGCTTCAGCAACGGGCATACGTCCATGATGCCCGATCCGCGCCGGGCGCCGCGGCCAACGTACTGACTCGGCCCCCGGCGGCGCGGTAGGTTGTCCCCATGGCGAGCGAACAGACAACCCTCACAGTCCCAGGACCCCACGGCGAGCGCGAAATGCGCATTTCCAGCCCCAGCAGGGTCATGTGGCCGGACCTCGGCCTCACCAAGCTGGACCTGGCCAAGTACATGGTGGACGTCGGCGAGGCATTCATCGCCGCGAACGGAGACCGGCCGCTCGCCCTTCAACGCTACTCCGACACTATCGACGGCGAGCAGTTCTTCTCCAAGAACCCGCCCAGGGGAGCCCCGGAGTTCATCCGGTCGGTGAAGGTGACCTTTCCGAGCGCCCGCTCGCACCCCATGCTGGTCCTCGACGAACCGGCCGCTGCCGTCTGGGCCGTGCAGATGAACACCGTGGTTTTCCACCCGTGGCCGTCCCGGGCAGGGAACACCGACAACCCGGACCAGCTCAGGATCGACCTCGACCCCCAGCCAGGAACAGACTTCGACGACGCTGTCCCGGCCGCGCTGGCCTTGAAGGACGTACTGGCTGAGGCCGCCCTGGACTGCTTCATCAAGACCTCCGGTAACCGGGGGCTGCACGTGTACGCGCCGGTCGAGCCCACCCGTGAGTTCCTGGATGTCCGCCACGCCGTGATCGCCGCCGCGCGTGAGCTGGAGCGGCGGATGCCGGATAAGGTCACCACCGCCTGGTGGAAGGAGGAACGGGGCGAGCGCGTCTTCCTGGACTTCAACCAGGCTAACCGCGACAGGACCATCGCCGGCGCCTACAGCCCCCGGGCGCTTGCCCATGCCCCGGTGTCATGCCCCATCCGCTGGGACGAACTGGGCAGTGCGGACCCGAAAAACTTCACCATCCTCACGGTCCCGGAGCGGCTGAAGACCGTCGGCGACCCCTGGGCCGACATGGGCGCCCACCCGGGCACCATTGACGTGCTGCTGGAGTGGTGGGAACGCGACCTCAAATCCGGGCTGGGGGAGCTGCCCTTCCCGCCGGACTATCCCAAAATGCCCGGCGAGCCGTCCCGGGTGCAGCCCAGCCGGGCCCGGAAGCCGGACTGAGGCCGGCTATTCGAAACGGGACGGGTCCCCGGTGCCGCGCCGGACCACCTCGGCCACTCCGGAAGAAAAGTCGATGACGGTGGTGGGTTCTGCCCCGCAGTCGCCCGAATCGATGACCGCGTCAACCTCGTGGTCCAGCCGTTCCTTGATTTCCCAGCCCTGGGTCAGCGGGTCTTCCTCGTCGGGGAGCAGCAGGGTGCTGGAGAGCAAAGGTTCGCCGAGCTCGGCCAACAGCGCCTGGACCACGCGGTTGTCCGGTATCCGGACTCCCACTGTCTTCTTTTTCGGATGCAGGAGCCTGCGCGGAACTTCCTTGGTGGCCGGCAGGATGAACGTGTAGCTTCCGGGGGTGACGGCCTTGATGCTGCGGAAGACATCGTTGCCGATGTTCACGAACTGCCCCAGCTGGGCGAAATCCTTGCATACCAGCGTGAAGTGGTGTTTGTTGTCCAGCTTGCGGATACTCCGGATCCGGTCCAGGGCGTCCTTGTTTCCCATCTGCGCACCCAGCGCATAACAGGAGTCTGTGGGGTAGGCGATCAGACCGCCGTCGAGCACAATGCGCACTGCCTGCGAAATCGCACGCGGCTGGGGATCCTCGGGGTGAACGTCAAAGTATCTGGCCATTCCCTGAGCCTACGGCTAAACCCCTATCAACGGCGGCCCGTTTCGGGCAGGATATTGACTGTTCCTTTACGATTCCATCCAGAACTTCAAGGAGACAGGCCATGCCAACGACGCTCAACCCCTACCTTGGCTTCCGCGACAACGCCCGGGAGGCATTGACTTTCTATCAGTCCGTATTCGGCGGCGACCTGGCGCTGAGCACGTTCGGAGAGTTCCAGGCCAGCGAAGATCCGGCCGAAGTGGACAAGATCATGCACGGCATGCTGACATCCCCCAAGGGCCTCATCTTGATGGGGGCCGACACGCCCAATTCCATGGAAGCTTCGACGGGCAGCTCGATCTCCATCTCGCTGAGCGGTGATGACGAAGCAGAACTGCGCGGGTACTGGGACAAGCTGTCGGGCGACGGCGGCACAGTCACGGTGCCGATGGAACCGGCACCGTGGGGCGACATCTTCGGCATGTGCACCGACCGGTTCGGGACCGCCTGGCTGGTCAACGTCAACGGCGCTGCCCAGGCGGCCCCCGCCACGTAGATTCCCCGGCAGACTTATCGTCAATGCACGGTGCTGCCGGCCGGAACAGCCCCCGGATTTACCCGGTGACGCCGGCCGGCAGGGCCGTGCCGGCGGCGAGGATCCGCAGTGCACTGAGCGTCACAAATTGGTTTGGACCGGTTCGGCCCCAGTCGGTGACGTCAGCCCGGCCGGCCGCCGTCGCGGGCCGCCACCACACACCCTCCACCGGCCATCCGCCGTCGGGCAACATCTTTTTCCGCAGTATGTTCAGAGCTTCCCCCGCGCGGGGATCACCGGTCAGCCCCATCCGCGCCATCAGAAGCAGGGCCGGCAAAATGCCGTAGTGCCAGTACTCCGGGTACCGCAGCTTAACCCAGAGCGGGTCGATAGTTCGGCCGGTGGAACGGGACTTGAAAAGCCCGTGCTCCAGGAACAGCTCTGCTGCCCGCCCGGCCCCGGTCCGGGCCGCCTGATCGCCGCTGGCCTTCCAGAATTCGTACAGTCCCTTGGCCGCAGGCAATGTCTCATGGAACGAGGAACGGCGCCCGCTCGCGCTCACGTCGCAGTTCCACCCTCCGTCCGGCCACTGCCACGTCAGAAGATCGTGGGCCAGCTGCGTGACCCGCGGATCCTCCGCCATTCCCAACCGGCTGCACACGTAGAGGGCGTTGCCTTCCTGCGACGCACAGCGACGGGTCAGGCCGTCAATGCTGCGGATCTGGCTCCGGTGCTGGTCGCTGTGCAGCCAGTCGAGCACCGTGCCGGCGGCCTGCAGCAGCGACGGCGCATCTTCTTCGGTGATGCCGAGGTCGACGAGCGAAACGAGCCGCCAGTGCGCACCCGTCCATTTCCTGTAGGGGTGGACGCCAAAGCTGCCGTCCGGCTCCTGGCCGGAGAGCAACGAGGACACTATGGTGCCGCCGGTTACGGGGCCGTTGGTCCAGGGCCCGCCAAAGAACTCCCGTTGAACTGCCCTGCGCAGTGCGGGCTCCGGGGATGTGGCCAACCAGGCTATGGCAGGCCGCAGCGCATCCTGCTCCATGAACCGAGGCTAACCGGGGGACCACAAACAAGGAAGACCACCTCGGCTGAGGTGGTCTTCCTTGTCAGTCTCCAGGCTCGTTCCTGTTCAGGCCATGGCCGGCCGTGTCCGGATCAGGCGCTGCAGATCAGATCCATTGCTGCAGTTCAGATCCATTTCGGGGCTGCCGGGACGGTGTCCAGGGCTGCTCCGTCTTGGCTGGCAGTGACGCCGTCGGTGCCCCGGCCGGTCGCCCAGCGGACGACGCCGGCCAGGTGCCCGGAGATCACCAGCGGCGCTTCCGCGCCGGCGTCGCCGAACTCCAGTTCCGGTTGCTGGTCCGTCACCCGGACAAGCAGCCCGGTGTCTGTTCCGCGCGTTGCCCAGGCGGACGTGATGTCCTTGAGCAGGCGGGCGAGGACCGGGACCGGGATATCGGAGAACGTGGCCCCGTTGTCCAGGTCAACGGCGTGGGTCCAGACTTCCCGGGTGCGCATCCAGACGGTTTCCTCCGCCGGCACGGTCCGGCCCTGGGCTGTCTTGACCTCGTGGTGCCAGGCGTCGGCCGGCAGGTCGCGCCATTCGACGTTCAGGTGCACCGCGGAGTGGTCAAAGAGGTGCCGCAGCGCAATCGGCGGGAGGGTGGCCCCGAAATTGATTTCGTGGTCCCTTACCTCGGTGGAGGCATACATGGGTGTTTCCACACCGGTGGCCGCCCACTCGATGAGCCGCGCGATGGCCCGCGCGTTGTAGCCGATGTGGGCGGTCACGTGGCGGCGGGTCCAGCCCGGCAGCAGCGAGGGTCCGTCGAGGTCCGCGTCGGAGAGCTCGTTGAGCTTGCGGGCGAAGAACGCGGTCCCGCGACGGGCCTGCAGCAGCGATTCGAGCAGCTGCGGGTCCGTCGTCCGGTCGTGGCGTTCGACCATCAGGATTCCTTGACCACGCGGTTGTTCAGCTGGCCGAGGCCTTCGATGGTGGTGACCAGGATCTGGCCTTCCTGGAGGTAGCGCTTGGGGTCCTGGGCGTGGCCCACACCGCCGGGCGTTCCGGTGGCAATCACATCGCCCGGGTTCAGGGTGATGATGGTGGAGATGTAAGAGACCAGGAACTCCGGGGTGAAGACGACGTCGTTGGTGGGCGTTGACTGCTGGACTTCACCGTCGACGGCGGTGGTCATCAGGCCGCCGCTGAACTCGTCCTTGGTCACCAGGGCCGGGCCGAACGGGGTGGACTTTTCCCACGTCTTGCCCTGCAGCCACTGGATGGTGCGGAACTGGTAGTCGCGCATGGACACGTCGTTCAGCACGGCGTACCCGGCGATGTGGTCCGCGGCGTCGGCTTCGGAAATCCGGCGGCCCTTCTTGCCGATGACCACGGCGAGTTCGGACTCCCAGTCCACGGTGTCGGATTCCTGCGGCAGGGCCAGCTCATCGTTGGGCCCGATCAGGGATTCGGCGTACTTGGCGAACAGGGTGGGGTACTCGGGGACTTCCCGGCCCATTTCCTTGATGTGGTTGCGGTAGTTGTGGCCTACGCAGATGATCTTGCCCGGCGCCGGCACAACGGCGTCCAGGTCTGCGCCCTCGAGCGGGTGCGTGGTGCCGTTCGCAGCTGCCGCGATGGACTCCCAGGAAGGGTCCTTCAGGAGTGCTCCGACGTCGGAGAACCCGTCGATTTCGGTCAGGGTGTCGCCGTCCTGGCGGACAGCCTTGGTTACTGTTGTTCCCTCATTGGAGAGGCGGAGTGTCAGGAGTCTCATGCGTTCTTGCGTCCTTCGGTGTAGGTGCGGTTAAAGTTCAGCCGTTCAAAAATGGGGGCATCGCTGAAGCGGAAAAGGTCAAAGCCGGTCTCGGCCTGCACGGACCATTCGGCCCAGGACGGGACCACGAACAGGTCGCCCTTTTCCAGGGTCCTGGTTTCGCCGTTCAGCACCACACTGCCGCGGCCCTCGAAGACCTGCCAGACGCTTGAGCCGACCTCGCGGAGTGGCTCGGTGGAGGCGCCGTCACGGAAGCGGTGGAATTCTGCCCGGATGGTGGGCATCACGTCCCCGCCGGTGGTGGGGTTGGTGAAACGCACGGCGGCGTGGCCCTGGGACACGGTGGCCGGGTGGCCCTCGTCCTCCAAAAGCAGCTGCTCGGTCAGGGCGCGGTCGGTGTATTCCCAACGGTACGCCGCAATGGGGGAGCTGGTGGTGTCATCCAGGCCCGAGAGCGGGCGCAGGCCGGGGTGGGCCCAAAGCCGCTCGGAGCGGGAGATGTGCGGGGTTGCTTCGTCGGTGACGCGTTCGGTGCCGAACTCGAAGAACCCGGCGTCGGCGTAATGGACAAAGGGGATGTCCAGGCCGTCGATCCAGGCCATCGGCTCGTCCGTGTCGTTGTGGTGACCGTGGAAGTTCCAGCCCGGAGTCAGCAGGAAATCACCGCGGGACATCCGGACCGGGTCACCGTTCACAACCGTCCAGACCCCTTCACCCTCGACGACGAAGCGGAAGGCGTTCTGGGAGTGGCGGTGTTCCGGGGCGGTTTCCCGGGCGCCGAGGTACTGGATGGCTGCCCAAAGAGTGGGGGTGGCGTACGGGGTGTTTCCCAGGCCGGGATTGGCCAGGGCAATGGCGCGGCGTTCCCCGCCGCGGCCCACCGGCACCAGGTCGCCTGCGCGCGCCGCGAGTGGGTACAGATCACTCCAGCGCCACACATGCGGCACGGCCTTCGGCGACGGCACCATCGGCATCAGGTCGGCGATTTCGGTCCACAACGGGATCAGGTTCTCACGGTCAAAGTCCTGGTACAGCTTTGTGAGCTGGGCAGCCTCTTCAGGCGTCGGCTCAGGAAGAGCCTGCCCCGCGGCCACCGATTCATGGGTCGTGTTCTCTGCGCTGATGGACACGTCGGCCTCCTTCTATAGGTGAAACAATTTTTGGCGTAGTGCGACTCTACGGACGGACGCGTGTGACGCCCAACATATTCTGCTCATCAGAATTACCGCCCGCCAGGCACGTCCGGTCTCAGTCCGGTTCGGCCGGATTCGCTGCGATGTCGATCTCCAGCTGGCGGCAGGTTTCCCGCAGCGCACCGACGAGTCCGGCATCGAAGACCTTGCGGAACCGGGTAGCGGGAGTGGCAACGCTGAGGGCACCCACGACGTTCCCGTGCCGGTTGTGCAGGGCAATCCCCAACGCGCTCACGCCATCCTCCGTGCCCTCAAAATTTGCCGCGAAGCCATTGTTGCGGATCGTCTCGAGTTCGTTCAGGAAAGCCTGGTATTCAGTGTCCGGAATAGTATCTCCGCCAATTTCTGCATTGTTGCTGCGGAAGAGCTGCTCAATCATGTGGGAATCGAGTTCGGCAAGCATCGCCTTGCCCCCGGAGGTCTTGTTGGCCGGCATGACGGTTCCTTGCCGGTCGCCGACCCGCAACACATTGTTTCCCTCCACCGTGGCCAGGAAGCGCACTTTCGTACCCACCCGGACCATGAGGTTGACCGTCTCGTTGAGCCTGGCGGAGAGAAGTTCCATGTGCGGCTGCGCGAGGGAGCGGAGCAGCCTGGACCATGCCAGCCCCGCCGGTCCCACACCCATGGCGGGCCCGGGAACGTAGCGGCGGGTCTCGTCCTGTACGGCGAACCCCCGGTACACAAGCATGGCAAGGAGGCGGTGGGCGGTTGACGGGGCCACACCCAGATCCGCGGCTGCGTCCTTGAGCCGAAGCGTTCCGCCGTCGCGCAGCAACTGAAGCAGCTGCAGCGCGTTATCGACGGCCTCGATGGAGTATGTCGGCCGCTTCTGCACAGGCTTTCGGACCGATTTCGACGGCGGCCTGGATGGTCCGCCGGCCGCGGGCTGGGACAGGGGATTGTTCTGCACGTCAGAATTCTATTGTGGTTCATCTTCGAGGGCCATGACAGTAGTGGGATGAATCACACACTTCCCGCTGCAGTGCCGCAACGGTCCTCCCCGGGTGTCCCCACCCCCATTGCCGTTGACGGGCCTGCGTCACGGTTCACCAAAGGTTCGGCCGCGGCCGTCCTTGTCTGCTGGCTGCTGGTGGTCTTCGATGGGTACGACCTCATCGTCTACGGCACAGTCCAGTCCTCCCTGATCTCCGAAACCGGCTGGGGCCTGACCAAGGCCACCGCCGGGACCATCGGTTCCATGGCTTTCGTCGGGATGATGATCGGGGCAATCTTCGCTGGCCGGATGGCTGACTCCTGGGGCCGCCGCCGCACGATCCTCGGGTGCGCTGTCGTCTTCTCGGTGTTCACCGTGCTCTGCGCGTTCGCCCCCAATGCAGCCATCTTCGGCGTGCTGCGGCTCCTGGCCGGCATCGGACTCGGCGGCCTGGTGCCCTCAGCCAATGCCCTGGTTGCAGAACTGGTGCCCGCGAAATGGCGGTCGCTCATAGCAACGCTCATGATGTCCGGTGTTCCGATCGGCGGATCCATCGCCGCCCTCGTCGGTATCGGGCTGATCCCCGCCTTTGGCTGGGAGGCCATGTTCCTTGTGGCTGTGCTGGCCCTGGTGATCGTGGTGCCGCTCGGACTGAAATACCTCCCGGAGACGCTGGCCCCGGCAAGCGACGCGGACAAGGCGGCCAAGGCGGCCCGCAAGGCAGCTGGCAAGGACAAGGGCAAGGCCAATGCAGACGAGCAGCCCTCTGGTTTCTCATCACTGTTGCGCGCTCCCTACCTGGGCGTCAGCGTGCTGTTCGCCCTGGCCACGATCGCCACCCTGTTCGCCTGGTATGGACTTGGCACCTGGCTGCCAAACCTCATGCAACTCGCCGGCTACAACCTGGGCTCTGCCCTGACCTTTGCGCTGGCATTGAACCTCGGCGCGGTGGCCGGTTCGGTCATCACGGCCTGGGCCGGAACCCGTTTCGGACCGGTGCCTACCGCCATCGCCGCAGCCGCCGTGGCCGCCGGTGCACTGGTGGTCCTGGTCACCGGACCCTCCGTCACCGTCGTGTACCTGATGTTGGTCCTCGCCGGCGTCGGAACCCACGGCACGCAGTGCCTCATCATTGCCGCCGTCGCGAGCCACTATCCCGGACATCTCCGGGGGACCGCGCTTGGCTGGGCGCTGGGCACGGGCCGTATCGGCGCCGTCGCAGCACCACAGGTCGGGGGCCTGCTGCTGGCCGCCGGACTCGGCGTCAACTCGAATTTCCTTGCCTTCGCAGGCGCAGCCGCCGTCGCCGCGGTCCTGCTGGCCGCCGTCGGCCTCAAACTCCAGTCCAAATCCCCAAGTACCCCTTCACCCTCACTAACAGGAGCAAGCAATGTCTGAGTACGCCACGTCCACCGATGTCCTCGTTATCGGAGGAGGAATGGCCGGACTGGCCGGAGCCCTCGCGCTGCGTGAAAACGGTGCGAATGTCACCCTCGTGGAGCGCGCCCCGGAATTCGGCGAGGTCGGCGCGGGCCTGCAGATGGCCCCCAACGCCTCCCGCGTGCTTCAGCGCTGGGGCTTGCTGGAGAAGGCACTGGAAATCGGTGTGCAGCCCAAGCACCTGGTCTTCCGCGACGCCGTCACCGGGGAGGAACTGACGCGCCAGACGCTCGGCGGGGAATTCGAGGAGCGCTACGGCGCCCCCTACGTGGTGATCCACCGCAGCGACCTGCACCGGGTCCTGCTCGAGGGATGTGAGGCCGCGGGCGTCACGCTCGTCAACGATGTAATGGTCGAAAGCGTCGAGACCGTCAACGGCCGCGGTGTGGCCCACACAGCTGCCGGCGTGGACTACGAGGCGGACGTCGTGATCGGCGCCGACGGACTCAAGTCCACCCTCCGTCCGCTCGTGGCCCGCGACGAGCCTGTTCCTTCGGCGTATGTTGCCTACCGCGGTACCGTGCCCATCACTGAAAACACCCCCAAGGCAGACCTCGAGGACGTCATTGTCTACCTCGGCCCGGACTGCCACCTGGTGCAGTACCCGCTGCGGAAGGGCGAGCTGCTGAACACGGTGGCCGTCTTCAAGTCCGCCTCCTTCGAGCGCGGCGAGGAGCAGTACGGCGGTGTCGACGAACTCGAGGCAGCCTACAAGGACTGCGTCCCCGCTGTTCAGGAAGCGCTCAAGAACCTCGCCACCGGCATCCGCTGGCCGATGTACGACCGCGACCCGATCGAGAACTGGGTTGCCGGCCGCATGGTGCTGATGGGCGACGCCGCACACCCCATGCTGCAGTACCTGGCCCAGGGCGCCTGCCAGGCCCTCGAGGACGCAGCCGTCCTGCAGGACACCACCAACGGAACCGTCTTCACCGCAGACGGCATCAACCCGGAAGCCTGGGACGAGGCCATCGCCGAATTCAACAGCATCCGGGCCGGGCGTACCGCCCGTGTCCAGCGGACCGCCCGCGTCTGGGGCGAGTCGTGGCATGTCTCGGGCCTGGCCCGGACGCTGCGGAACCTGCTCTTCAAGAGCCGGAAGGACAATGACTTCCAGTACAACGACTGGATCTACGGCAAGGACCAGCCGGGAAGCCCCGCCGCCCCTGCGGGCGCGGCCAGGTCGAAGGTCTCCGTCTAAGGTCTTCAGTCCTTGAGGAGTGGCTGCACGCAATGCAACGATTGATTGCGTGCAGCCACTCCTTTATCTGTCGGCTCATAGCTCTCCATCAGGACCAACTGATGTGAGGTGAAGCAGCCGTGCGCAACGTCACCCTCTACCTGGATGTCGACGGCGTCGTTTGCCCTTTCGGACCGACCGGCCTGACGCCGTGGGGCTCCGCCTGGCAACTGGCCAACGCCGGCCTCCTTGAAGTGGCTTACGCCCAGGAGTTGGTTGACGGCCTGAACGGACTTGCCCTGCTGCCCGGCGTCCGGTGCGTCTGGCTCACCAGCTGGGAGGAAATGGCACCCCGCTATCTGTGCCCCGCCATCGGGCTCAATGCCGGACACTGGCCCTGCCTTGTGGCCGAATCCGGTGCCGGCGGGACGGACTGGTGGAAACTGCGGGCCATCCAGGCAGACCTGGACAGGTCCGGGACCGATGCCCTGGTGTGGATCGATGACCAGCTCAGTTTTGAGCAGGATGCGCAGGCATGGGCGCGGATCCTGGGCCGCCGCATCATGATGGTCTCGCCTGATCCACGGCGTGGCATCTCCCCGGACGAACTGGCTGCCGTGGAGTCGTTCCTGGAAGGACCGGTGTTTGGACCTGCACCGGCTGGCGCGTACGATCGATGAGGTTTCAGGCCAATCCGGCAAACATCACCAGTGCCCCTGCATGAACAACTGATGAACTATGCTGACCGGTGTGGCCGGCAAGGAACTGCCGAACGTCGACTCTGCAGATTGGGCAACAGTTGGATATCACCTTAATGGTGGCGCTGGTCATTGCACTGGCACTATTTTTCGACTTTACAAACGGCTTCCATGACACGGCCAATGCGATGGCCACGCCCATCGCCACCGGCGCAATCAAACCCAAGACGGCAGTGACCCTGGCAGCTGTCCTGAACCTGGTCGGCGCCTTCCTGTCCACCGAGGTCGCCAAGACGGTTTCCGGCGGCATCATCAGGGAAGGGTCGGACGGCGTGCAGATCACGCCCGAGATCATCTTCGCGGGGTTGATGGGTGCCATCCTGTGGAACATGGTGACCTGGCTCAAGGGCCTGCCCTCAAGTTCGTCCCACGCCCTGTTTGGCGGCCTGATCGGCGCTGCGATTGCCGGCATCGGGTTCAACTCGGTGAACCTGGAGACCCTGCTCCAGAAAGTCATCCTGCCTGCCATTTTTGCCCCGCTTATTGCCGGGATCGTGGCCTACATCTGCACCAGGCTCGCCTACGCGCTGACCGCCCGCCACGACCCGGAAACCGGCAGCAAGCTGACCCAGAAGCGCGGCGGGTTCCGGACCGGCCAGATCTTCACCTCCAGCCTCGTGGCACTGGCCCACGGCACCAATGACGCCCAGAAGACGATGGGCATCATCACCCTGGTCCTGATCGCCGCCGGCACGCAGGCCCCCGGTTCGGGTCCGCAGTTCTGGGTCATTGGGGCGTGCGCACTCGCCATTGCAGTCGGCACCTACGCGGGTGGCTGGCGCATCATCCGCACCATGGGATCCGGCCTCACTGAGGTCAAGCCCGCACAGGGTTTCGCGGCTGAGACGAGCACCGCGTCGGCCATCCTGGCCTCCTCCCACCTCGGCTTCGCCCTCTCCACCACACAGGTGGCTTCAGGTTCAGTCATCGGCTCGGGCATGGGCCGCAGGGGCACCACCGTGCGGTGGAACATGGTGGGCAGGATCGCCGTCGGCTGGCTGTTCACCCTGCCCGCGGCGGGCATCGTCGGGGCGCTGACCGCGTTGCTCGTCAAAACGGGGGTCGTCGGCGTAGCCATTGCCGCCGTCGCCGGCACCGCGGCTGTGCTGTTCATGTTCTTCTATTCCCGGAAATCGCATGTGGGCCACCACAACGCCGTTGAGGTCGAAGAAGCAGGCCAGGCGGTCCGCTTCGCCAGGAAGAAAGCCCTCGCCCGGGCCCGCGCCCGTGCCGACGAAGAAAAGGATACCCAGCGATGAAGTGGTTGGAACTGCTGACCGTTGGCGGTGCCACCCTCGTGGCCGCCGTGACCGTTGTGGTCCTGTACTCCCTCGGCGTCCGGCTGACCGCCATCGCCGGCGACGTCCGGCAGCCATCACCCGGACTGAAACGCTCGCTGGCATATGTCTGCTTCGGTTTCTGCGGACTCGCCGTACTGTTCGGGCTTTATCTGATCATCCCGTACTTCTCGAAGTAGCAGCCCGTGGCTAGGCTGGGTCCATGTCCAGGACCCAGTACTTTGTAGCCGCCTCCTTGGACGGCTTTATCGCCACGGCCAAGGATGATCTTGGCTGGTTGCTGCAATTCGACGGCTTCGAAGGCGGCAAGGAAAGCTACGACACGTTCATGGCCGACGTCGGCTGCATTGTCATGGGTGGCGAGACGTACGCATGGCTGATGGAGCACGAGCCGGGCAACTGGCCGTATCCCTCCACGCCCTGCTTCGTTTTCACCCGCCATGAGCACACCGCTCCCGCCGGCTCGGACATTACGTTCGTGCGTGGCGACGTCCGTGAATTCATCCAGGATTTTAGGGACAACGCCGCTGGCAGGAACATCTGGGTGGTGGGCGGCGGCAATCTGGCCGCCCAGTTCGCTGACGCCGGACTCCTCGATGAACTCATCCTCTCCGTCATCCCCGTGGTGCTGGGAGACGGCAAGCGGCTGTTGCCGCTGGAACGCCCGACGCCGCCACTTGAGCTGACAGCGTCCCGCACCATGGGACGGGGCATAGTGGAGCTCCGCTACCGTCTCAGTGCCGGCGGCAACGGGTCCTGAGGGCGCTCAGGCTCCTGCGTCCGGCTCCCGGTTGTCCCGGATCATGTTGGTGATCCGTGCCGTAGACAGCTTGCGGCCCAACTCGTCCGTCATCACCACTTCGTGTGTTGCCAGGGTGCGGCCCAAATGAATGGCGGTGCAGGTTCCGGTCACGGTGCCGGAAGCGATTGACCGGTGATGCGTGGCATTGACCTCGATGCCCACCGCGTGCCGGCCTTCCCCCGCGTGCATCCCCGCAGAGAAGGAGCCGAGCGTCTCGGCCAGCACCACGTGCGCTCCTCCATGGAGGATCCCCGCCACCTGGGTGTTGCCCTTGACCGGCATGGTGGCAACCGTGCGCTCAGGGCTCATCTCCAGGAAATGGATGCCCATTTTGACCACCAGCGCGCCGATACCCATCTGGCCCAGCCACTCGTGGAGGTGTTCCGGAATACCGGCTGTGACCAACTCCTCAGCAAAGGGCCCGGGCGTGAAATTGTCCATCATGCCAACTAGGCTGGCACCTGTGAGTGAAACTACCAAACCGGCCCCTTTTCCGTCCGAGTCCGCTGTGCTTGACGGCAGCGACGCCTTGCAGGCTGATGACGCCCTGCAGGACATCACCGTGCCCGCGAACTCGGGACGGTCGGTTTCGGCAACGGAGGCTCCGGTCATTCCGCTGACCGACCAGCCCCGGCTGCTGGTGCTGGATGGGCACTCCATGGCGTTCCGGGCCTTCTTCGCCCTTCCGGCGGACAAGTTCTCCACGGCCAACGGCCAGCACACCAACGCCATCCACGGCTTCACCTCGATGCTGATCAACCTCATCAAGGAACAGAAGCCCACCCACATCGCCGTCGCCTTCGATGTCTCGGATGAAACCACGCACCGCAAGACCGAGTACAGCGACTACAAGGGCGGCCGCAACGAAACCCCGCGGGAGATGAGCGGCCAGATCGACCTCATCGACAAGGTCATGAATGCCTGGGGCATCAAGACCATCAAGATGCCCGGCTACGAGGCCGATGACGTCCTGGCCACCCTCGCCGCCATGGGGGAGCAGGCCGGCTTCGAGGTCCTGCTGGTCACCGGCGACCGCGATGCCTTCCAGCTCATCACGGACAACGTTTTTGTGCTCTACCCCCGCAAAGGCGTGAGCGACATTCCCCGGCTGGATGCCGCTGCCATCCAGGAGAAGTACTTTGTCACGCCGGCGCAGTACTCGGACCTCGCCGCCCTCGTGGGGGAGACCTCCGACAACCTTCCGGGTGTCCCGGGCGTCGGCCCCAAAACCGCTGCGAAGTGGATCAACCTCTATGGCGGGCTCGAAGGAGTCCTGGAACACCTGGACAAGATCGGCGGCAAGGTGGGGGACGCCCTCCGCGAAAACGTCGAGGACGTCAAGCGCAACCGGCGGCTGAACCGGCTCCACACCGATCTTGATCTCCCGCTGACACTCGAGGACCTCGCGGACCCACGGCCGGACGAGGCCGCCCTGGAGCAGCTGTTCGACGAACTTGAGTTCAAGACCATCAGGGCCCGGCTCTTCGCGCTCTACGGCAGCGAGGACCTGGAACCCGCAGAGCGGGAGAGCCTGGACGTGCCTGACTACGCCACGCCCGCCGACGCCGCGGAGCTGGAAGCCTTTTTCGCCGAAGGCTCCGGAAAACGCTCGGCCGTAGCCGTTGACCTGGTGCCCGGCCGGATCGGCGAAGACGCTGCAGCCGTTGCCATCGTCCGCGACGATAAAGCGGTGTACATCGACCTCGCCGCCCAGGACGCCGCAGCCGAAAACGTCCTGGCGGACTGGCTGCGGGACAAGGGAATCCCCAAGGTCATGCACGGCTACAAGGCTACGCTGAAAGCCCTGTCCAGCCGGGGCCTGGGCCTGGAAGGCGTCGTGGACGACACCTCGATTTCCGGCTACCTGATCCAGCCGGACCGACGCACCTATGAGCTGGCCGAGCTCGCCCAGCACCACCTGAACGTCAGCCTCCCGTCCGAGACCGCCAAGGCGGGCCAGCTTGAGCTCTCGTTCGACGGCGACGACGCCGCCGCGGCGGGGTCGCTGGTCCAGGTGGCCGCCGTCGTCCAGGCCCTGAGCCGTTACTTCGATTCGGAACTGGCAGAGCGCCAGGCCGCCGACCTGCTGGCCACCCTTGAACTGCCCGTCAGCAGGGTCCTGGCGGACATGGAACTCGCCGGCATCGCCATCGACATGCCGCGCATGGACGAGCAGCTCGCGGATCTCGCCAAGGTCATCGACAACGCGCAGGAGCTGGCCTTCGCCGCGATCGGCCATGAGGTCAACCTCGGATCTCCCAAGCAGCTCCAGACCGTCCTCTTCGAGGAACTCCAGCTGCCGAAGACCAAGAAGATCAAGTCCGGCTACACCACCGACGCCGCATCGCTGAAGAACCTGCTGGAAAGGACAGGCCACGAATTCCTGGTCCAGCTCATGGCCCACCGTGAGTCCTCGAAGCTGCGCCAGATGCTCGAATCCCTCAAAAAGTCCGTGACCGAGGACGGCCGGATCCACACTACCTATGCGCAGAATGTGGCGGCCACGGGCCGGATCTCCTCCAACAACCCCAACCTGCAGAACATCCCCATCCGCAGCGAGGAAGGCCGGCGCGTCCGGGGCATCTTCGTGGTCAGCGAAGGCTATGAGTGCCTGCTGTCAGCGGACTACTCGCAGATCGAAATGCGCATCATGGCCCACCTCTCCGGGGATGCCGGGCTGATCCAGGCCTACAAGGACGGCGAGGACCTCCACCGTTTCGTGGGCTCCAATATCTTCCACGTCCCCACCGACCAGGTGACCAGTGCCATGCGCTCCAAGGTCAAGGCAATGTCCTACGGCCTGGCCTACGGGCTGACCTCGTTCGGCCTCTCCAAGCAGCTGGAGATCTCGGTGGACGAGGCACGGACCCTCATGAAGGAATACTTCGACCGCTTCGGTGCCGTCCGCGACTACCTCCGCGGCGTCGTGGACCAGGCCCGGATCGACGGCTACACCGCCACCATCGAAGGCCGCCGCCGGTACCTCCCGGACCTGACCAGCACGGACCGGCAGCTTCGCGAGAACGCGGAGCGGATTGCACTGAACTCGCCCATCCAGGGATCGGCGGCGGACATCATCAAGCGCGCCATGCTTGGTGTGCACTCGGAATTGGCGGTTCAGGGCCTGAAGTCACGGATGCTCCTGCAGGTCCATGACGAACTGGTGCTCGAGGTAGCGGCCGGCGAACGCGAAGCGGTGGAAAAGCTGGTGACCGAGCAGATGGCCGGGGCCGCAGACCTCAGCGTGCCCCTCGAAGTCCAGATCGGCGTCGGACCGAGCTGGTACGACGCCGGGCACTAAGGAACGCAGGGCACCAAGGAAGGACGTGCACAGGAGGAAGGGAAGGGGCGCGATGGACAAGTACGACGTCCGTAAACACTTCAAGGAGTTGTACGCGCCCCGCGCCAGCGGTTTCGAGGTGGTCACAGTCCCGCCCCTGAACTACGTCATGGTGGACGGGCAGGGCAATCCGGCCACGGCACCCACCTACGCCGCAGCGCTCGAAGCACTGTTTTCAGTGTCCTACGCCGTGAAGTTCGCCAGCAAGCACGAAGGCCGGGACTACGTCGTCGGGCCCTTGGAAGGCCTGTGGACAGCGGACGATCCCGACGCGTTCACCCGGGGCGAGAAGGACAGCTGGAAGTGGACCATGATGATTCCGCAGCCGGACTGGATCGGTTCCGCCGAGGTCCGGGACGGACTCGCGAAGGCCGCGGCGAAGAATGTTCCGGGGCTGGAGGGCCTCCGCTTTGAGTCTCTCGACGAAGGCCTCGCGGTGCAGATCCTGCACATCGGCAGCTATGACGACGAGGGTCCCACCCTTCACCGCCTGCACCACGAATTTATGCCGGCGAATGGCTTCGGATTCGCCGGGCCGCACCATGAGATCTACCTCAGCGACGCCCGCAGGACCGTTCCGGAAAAGCTCAGGACCATCCTCCGCCAGCCCGTGCGGCCGCTCTGACCACCAACCTGCCGCCACGCGTGCGCTCCCGGGCGTGTTGTTGCTGGCCAGCCGCCGAAAGGATTAGTTAGGCTCGGCACTGTGGCTGAACTGAGTGGGACCTACGAAATCCGGCGCTTCGACGCCGTATCCAAGGACGAGCCGGGGTTCGCCGAAGCCGAAAAGTGGGTTAAGGCAGTGGCATTCGGCTTCCACGAGTCCACCCGCACGCCGGAGCATGTGGTGAAGTCCCTGGACACGTACAAGGCTGACCGCCGCGTCCTGACCGGCGCCTACCAGACCGGAGAGGTGGCTCCCGGATCCCTTCCGGCGGATGTCCCGGTGGCAACCTTCGGCACGCTCCGCAAAACACTTAACATCGGGTTTGGCCGGACCCTGGACACGCAGCTCGTCACCGCCGTAACGGTGCGGACCTCCCACCGGCGCCGCGGCCTGCTGCGCCGGATGATGTCCGAGGACCTGGATATCGCCCGGCGGGACGGGATCCCGATGGCGGCCCTGACCGCGTCCGAAGGATCCATTTACGGACGGTTCGGGTACGGGGTGGCCAGCTTCGAACGCACGGTGAAAGTGGACACCACGGCCCGCTTCCTGCTGAACCACCAGCCGGCCGGCATCGTCGAGGTGGCCGATTCCAAGGTGCTGCTGGACGTGGCGCCGGTGGTTTTCGAGCGGGTACACCGCGTCACGCCGGGATCGGTCGGCCGCCAGGAGTGGTACCGCCAGGTGGCATCCGGGTCCCTGGGCCGCGACGGCAAGGAAGACCCCGCCGTCAAGGTGGCCCTGCACTATGGCCCCGGCAACACAGTGGACGGCTACGTGTCCTACAAATTCCTGGGCTGGGACACCGAGCCTCACACCGTGCAGGTGGTGGACCTCGTGGCTGCCACCAACGATGCGTATCTTGAGCTGTGGCAGTTCCTGGCCGCCATCGACCTGGTGGAGCGGGTCACCTGGGAAGAGGCTCCACTGGATGATCCCCTGACGTGGGCGCTGGCCGATCCCCGCTGCATCGACTCATCGGACAGCAGGGACATGCTGTGGCTCCGGATCCTCGACGTGGTCAAGGCACTGGAGGCGCGGCACTACCAGGTGGACGGCCGGCTGGTGCTGGAAGTCCTTGATCCGCTCGGTCTCACCGGCGGGACATACGCGCTGGATGCGTCAGCCGGCGGGGCCGCCGTCGTACGTCCTGATAAAGCGGCGGAACCGGATCTGACCTTGGATGTTTCAGCGTTGTCATCGATTTACCTCGGCGCCGTATGCCCCGTTACTCTTGAGGCGGCAGGGCGGATCCGCGAGCACAGGCAGGGCGCGGCGCTCCAGGCCCGTGGGTTGTTCGCCGTTGAGCGGGCCACCCACTGCCTGACCCATTTCTAGGGGCCCCTGCGTCATTAGAGGACTGTCCATGGGGGATATCCACACGCCGGAAAGGCCCGGCCGCCGCTCTTTGCTGCTCGGAATGGCCGGTGCGGCCTCCGTCGTACTCGCGGGTTGCATGGCAACAGCCGATGCAGCTCAACCGGAGGTGGTCCCGACACCCGAGCCGATGATCCCGGTGGACCCGGCTCCTCCCGCTCCCTCACGTACGGCCCCGGCGGAAGCCCCTGAGGATGAGCCCTACCGTCCGACGCCGCCCACGAAGCAACAGATCATCGCCGAATTCGGGTCCCGCAAACCCCGCGAGTGGGGTCTGCAGGTCACTGGCATCGTGGGCAGGTCACCGGCCCGGGACATTGCGCTGACGCTGGATGCCTGCGGCGGACCCGGCGGCACCGGATGCGACCAACAGCTGCTGACGACGTTGCGGAAGCTCAATGTACCGGCAACCCTGTTCCTCAACGAACGGTGGATCCAGGCGAACCCCGCCTTGACGGCTGAATTGGCCCACGACCCCCTTTTTGAACTGGCAAACCATGGGTTCCTGCACCGTCCGCTGTCCGTCAGCGGGAGATCCGCCTATGGCATCGCCGGAACAAAGGACGTAGGCGAGGTCTATGACGAGGTGATGGGGAACCAGGCCGTCCTCCAGGACATCATTGGCCATGTTCCGGCGTTTTTCCGGCCCGGAACTGCCTATTACGACGACGTCGCGGCCGCTATTACCCGGAGGCTCGGCCCACTGCCGGTGAATTTCACGATCAACGGCGATGGCGGGGCCACGTTTCCACCCTCCACCGTGGCGGCCGAGGTCGGGAAGGCGCGGAATGGCGATATTGTCATTGCCCATTTCAACAAGCCTGGCAGCGGCACCGCCGCCGGGCTTGCCCAGGCGCTGCCCCGGCTTTTAGGGCAGGGCGCCACGTTTGCAAAACTGGGGGCGGTCCTGCCCTCGTGACCTGCCCCGGCTTTGACCGGTGTTGGCCGCTGCGACTAGAATAAGTGGGCGCGCACTACGTGCACGTTTCATTAATCCACAAAATCAGGAAGACCCGGCCGGACCTCGCGGTTTGGCCGAGACCTGCGCCTGCGTTCCATAACGCGGGCGCGGTGGCTTTCCTGGCCGACTAACTATCCACAACGGAGCCCCTACTACATGACCATCACCTCCACCGAGAAGCCCGGTACCCCCGTAGTCGCCATTAACGACATCGGTACCGCTGAGGACTTCCTCGCAGCAGTCGACGCCACCATCAAGTACTTCAACGACGGAGACCTCGTCGAAGGTACCGTTGTCAAGGTCGACCGCGATGAAGTTCTGCTCGACATCGGTTACAAGACCGAAGGTGTCATCCCCTCCCGTGAGCTGTCCATCAAGCACGACGTTGATCCCGGAGACGTTGTCTCCGTTGGCGATCAGGTCGAAGCCCTGGTGCTCACCAAGGAAGACAAAGAAGGCCGCCTGATCCTCTCCAAGAAGCGCGCTCAGTACGAGCGTGCCTGGGGCGACATCGAGAAGGTCAAGGAAGAAGACGGTGTCGTCACCGGTACCGTCATCGAGGTTGTCAAGGGTGGTCTTATCCTCGACATCGGTCTGCGCGGCTTCCTGCCCGCATCCCTCGTCGAGATGCGCCGTGTGCGCGACCTTGCTCCGTACATCGGTCAGAAGATCGAAGCCAAAATCATCGAGCTGGACAAGAACCGCAACAACGTTGTGCTGTCCCGCCGTGCATGGCTCGAGCAGACCCAGTCCGAGGTCCGCTCCACGTTCCTCAACAAGCTGGAAAAGGGCCAGGTCCGTCCCGGCGTCGTTTCCTCCATCGTCAACTTCGGTGCATTCGTGGACCTGGGCGGCGTAGACGGCCTGGTTCACGTTTCCGAGCTGTCCTGGAAGCACATCGACCACCCGTCCGAGGTTGTCGAAGTTGGCCAGGAAGTCACCGTCGAGGTCCTCGAGGTGGATCTGGACCGCGAGCGCGTTTCCCTGTCGCTCAAGGCTACGCAGGAAGATCCGTGGCAGACCTTCGCCCGCACCCACGCCCTCGGGCAGGTTGTTCCGGGTAAGGTCACCAAGCTCGTTCCGTTCGGTGCGTTCGTTCGCGTCGAAGACGGCATCGAAGGCCTCGTTCACATCTCCGAGCTGGCCGTGCGCCACGTGGAGCTGGCCGAGCAGGTTGTCTCCGTTGGTGACGAGCTGTTCGTCAAGGTCATCGACATCGACCTCGAGCGCCGCCGTATCTCCCTCTCCCTCAAGCAGGCCAACGAGGGCGTCGACGCCGAGTCCACCGAATTCGATCCGGCTCTCTACGGCATGGCCGCTGAGTACGACGAAGAGGGCAACTACAAGTACCCGGAGGGCTTCGACCCGGAGTCCAACGAGTGGCTTGAAGGCTACGAGAACCAGCGCGCCGCCTGGGAGCAGCAGTACGCTGACGCCCAGACCCGCTGGGAAGCCCACAAGAAGCAGGTTGCCCAGCACGCTGCCGATGACGCTGCAGCTGCAACGTCCGGTGAGAGCGATTCCGGCACCACCAGCTACTCCTCGGAGCCTGCTGCTGAGACCAACGTTGGAGCCGGTACCCTGGCTTCCGACGAGGCTCTTGCAGCTCTGCGTGAGAAGCTGACCGGCAACTAATTTTGCCACCGGCCCGGTAAGTCCCGGGCTGACACAGCTGGCCCCCTGCGGATTGCAGGGGGCCAGCTGCGTTTAATCAGGAATCCAGTCGGCGGGGAAGCCCGACGACGGCACTTACCGCGCCGCCGCCGTCGTGCGTGAGGACGGCACCTGCCGAAGTGAGGAGGCGCTGGGCGCCGATGTTCCCGGCCGTGGTGTGGGCGATCACTTGCTGCAGCCCTGCGCGGCTGGCCTCGGCCAGGACCAGGGCCAGTGCGGCCGTGCCGATGCCCCAGCCGCGGTATGACCGGCCCAGCCAGATGCCTGTCTCCGCCGAATTGTGCCGGGCCGTTCCCGCCAAGACCCGCTTGAGCCTGATGCTGCCAAGCGGGCTTCCGTTGCACACCACAGCCCAGCTCTTTTCCCCGGCTGGCCCGTCCAGGCCGGCCGCAGCTGACCGGTGGTACGCGCGGAACCAGTCGATCCGCTCCGGGGTCCAGCCGGCCCCGCCAAGCGGCGGCGTGACCTCGTCAGGTGACGCATCCCGAAGGGCCAGCTCGAGCAGCTGTTCCAGCATGGAACCGTCGATGTCCGCCAGGCTGGCCGTGGCCGCACCGGGTTCAGCGGAGCGGGACATCAATCCACTCCGTTCCGCCGGGAACGAGTAGGGCCTGGCCTGCGGTGAGGGCAAGCACGCGCTCCGCTGCGGCGCTGATTCCGGCGGGTTCGTCGGGCACGGCCACGCGGAGGACGGTCTCCTGTGCTCCGTAGCTGGTTTCCGCCATGAGGAATCCCGCCGCCCTCAGGTCGTTTTCCAGCCGGCCGGCAGCCGTGTGCGGAACAGATGCTGCGCAGACCCGCAGCCGGTGGCGCCGGACCAGCGGTGCGGCTTCCAGGGCGGACGACACCGACTCGGAATAGGCGCGTACCAGTCCGCCGGCGCCAAGGAGGATGCCACCGAAGTAGCGGACGACGACGGCGCAGACGTCACTGAGGTCGGCCGCCCCCGGAGAGGTCTCGCGTTTGAGCAGCGCCTCCAGCATGGGGAGGCCGGCTGTGCCTGAGGGTTCGCCGTCGTCATTGGACCGCTGGATGTCTCGGTCCGGTCCCAGGACGAACGCTGAGCAGTGGTGACGGGCATCATGGAATTCGCGCCGCAGCCCGGCCACAAGGTCCCGTGCGGATTCCTCGCTGTCCGAGCGGCGGAGGACCGTGATGAACCTGGAGCGTTTGACCTCGATCTCGTGCCGGAACTCCGGGCCGGCGGCCAGGGTGGTGTAAGACGTAGCGTGGCTCTCTTGGTCGTGCACTGGCCAAGTCTAAGTCCCCACCGGCCCTCCACCCTGCCGTCCTTCACCCCGCTGCGCTCCACAAGGGAAGCCGGGCGCCGTAGGCCCATGAGTAAGCTGGAGGGGTGCTGAAAATCGGATTGACGGGCGGCATCGCCTCAGGAAAGTCAGTGGTTGCTGCCCGCCTCGCAGAGCTTGGCGCGCTCCTCGTGGACGCGGATGCGCTGGCCCGTGAGGTGGTTGCACCGGGAACGCCGGGACTGGCCCGGGTGGTGGACGCCTTCGGCGCGGACATGCTGGCCTCCGATGGCTCGCTGGACCGGGCCAGGCTTGGTGCCCTGGTGTTCGGAAACGCGGCGCAGCTGGCCGTACTGAACGGCGTCGTGCACCCGTTGGTCCGGGAAGCGGCGGCGGGCATCATTGCCTCGGCTGATGAAGGTTCGATCGTTGTCCAGGACATTCCGCTGCTGGTGGAGACCGGACAGGCCAGCGCGTTCCATCTGGTTCTCGTCGTGGATGCGCCGGATGACGTCCGGATCGCCCGGATGGTGGAGCAGCGCGGCATGAGCGCTGAAGAGGCACTGTCCCGCATGGCTTCGCAGGCGTCCCGCGAAGAACGGCTTGCCGCCGCAGACGTCGTCCTGGACAACTCCGGCTCCCTTGAGGACCTCGAAGAGCAGGTTGACAGGCTCTGGACCCGACGCCTGGTGCCATATGCGCAGAACCTCAAGAGCAGCTCCAGGGCGCCCCGTTCCGGCGGTCCCGTTCTGTACGCCCCCCGCCCTGAATGGCCGCGGAACGCGGAGCGGGTGCTGGCGCGGCTTCGGAAGGCGCTGGAGGATGCCCACGGCGAAGCTGTCCTGGCCATCGACCACATCGGCTCTACCTCCGTGCCGGGCCTCGCGGCCAAGGACGTCCTTGACCTCCAGCTGGCCGTGCCGGACCTGGCGGCAGCGGATACGCTGGCGCCCGCGCTGGCAGCCGCAGGATACCCGCGGGTACCCGGCATCAACTCGGATGAACCCAAGGCATCCAGGCCCGATCCGGCCGATTGGGGCAAGCGGTTCCATGCCAACGCCGATCCGGGTCTGGCTGTGAACCTCCATGTCCGGGCCGCCGGTTCACCTGCCTGGCGGTTCGCACTTTGCTTCCGGGACTGGCTCCGGGCGGACCCCGGAGCGGCGGGGGAGTACCTTGCCTTGAAACACCGCCTGGCGGAACTGCACGCAGGCGATTCCGGAACCGATGGCTACGCCGCAGCCAAGGACTCGTGGTTCGCTGCGGCAGAGTCCCGGATGGAGAGGTGGGCCGCCCGCAGCGGGTGGGCGCCGCCGTCGTACGGCAGTTGAGCCTTGAGGGGCGCGCCGGCAGTGGTGGGCACTGTTCGCCTGTAACTGATCCGGCTGTTAGTGTCGGCCCCCGGTTGTAGATTAGAAGCATGAGCCTTGCCCAGGAGATCAACCGTGTTGTAGCGCCGTTTGAAGTCATCAGCGAGTTCCAGCCTGCCGGTGACCAGCCGGCGGCCATCGCGGAACTGACGGAGCGGATCCGGAACGGCGAGAAGGACGTGGTCCTCCTGGGTGCCACCGGCACCGGCAAAAGCGCCACCACGGCCTGGCTCATCGAACAGATCCAGCGGCCCACCCTGGTGATGGTGCAGAACAAGACCCTTGCCGCCCAGTTGGCCAACGAATTCCGCGAACTGCTGCCCAACAACGCGGTGGAGTACTTCGTCTCCTATTACGACTACTACCAGCCCGAGGCCTACGTGGCGCAGACGGACACCTTCATCGAGAAGGACTCCTCCATCAACGAGGAAGTGGAACGGCTCCGGCACTCCGCCACCAACGCTTTGCTGACCCGCCGGGACGTCATCGTCGTGGCCACAGTGTCCTGCATCTACGGCCTGGGTACCCCTGAGGAATACATCGCCGGGATGGTCACGCTCCGCAAGGGTGCGGAGATGAACCGTGATGACCTCCTCCGGAAGTTCGTCTCCATGCAGTACGCGCGGAATGACATGGACTTCCACCGCGGCACCTTCCGGGTCCGCGGCGACACCGTGGAAATCATCCCGATGTACGAGGAACTGGCCATCCGGATCGAGTTCTTCGGCGACGAGATCGAGAACATCCACACCCTGCACCCGCTGACGGGCGAGGTGATCCGGGACGAGGAGGAGATGTACGTCTTCCCCGCCTCACACTACGTCGCCGGCCCCGAGCGGATGGCCCGGGCCATCAAGCGGATCGAGGACGAACTCGCCGACCGGCTGCAGGTGCTCGAAAGCCAGAACAAGCTGGTGGAAGCCCAGCGGCTCCGGATGCGGACCACCTACGATCTCGAGATGATGCAGCAGATGGGCTTCTGCAACGGCATCGAGAACTACTCCTCGCACATCGACGGGCGCGCCCCGGGGACCGCCCCCCACTGCCTGATCGACTACTTCCCGGACGACTTCCTGCTGGTGATCGATGAATCGCACGTCACCGTTCCGCAGATCGGCGCCATGTACGAGGGCGATATGTCCCGTAAACGGAACCTGGTGGACTTCGGTTTCCGCCTCCCCTCAGCCATGGACAACCGGCCGCTCAAGTGGGACGAATTCCTCCAGCGCGTGGGCCAGACCGTCTACCTATCCGCCACGCCCGGCAAATACGAACTCGGCAAAGCTGACGGCTTCGTTCAGCAGATCATCCGTCCCACCGGACTGATCGACCCCGAAGTGGTGGTCAAACCCACCAAGGGCCAGATCGATGACCTGCTCGGGGAAATCAAAACCCGCACAGCGAAGAATGAGCGCATCCTGGTCACCACACTGACCAAGCGGATGGCAGAGGACCTCACCGACTACCTCCTGGGCCACGGCATCAGGGTGGAGTACCTGCACTCCGATGTGGACACCCTGCGCCGCGTTGAGCTGCTGCGCGAACTCCGAATGGGCAAGTTCGACGTCCTGGTGGGCATCAACCTGCTCCGTGAAGGCCTGGACCTTCCCGAGGTCTCCCTGGTGAGCATCCTGGACGCCGACAAGGAAGGCTTCCTCCGGTCTTCCACGTCGCTGATCCAGACCATCGGCCGCGCAGCCCGCAACGTCTCGGGGCAGGTGCACATGTACGCGGACCGCATCACCGACTCCATGGCACACGCCATCGACGAGACCAACCGGCGCCGCGCCATCCAGGTGGCTTACAACACCGAACACGGCGTGGACCCGCAGCCCCTGCGGAAGAAGATCGCCGACATCACGGACCAGCTGGCCAAGGAAGACGCCGACACCCAGGAACTGCTGAACAACAACCGCCTGGCCAAGGGTGCCAAGCGCGGGAAGTCCGCGGCAATGGGCGCAGCCCAGGTCCGGGCCGACGGCCTGGCGGCAGCCCCGGCCGAGGACCTCGTGGGGCTGATCGAACAACTGACGGAGCAGATGCACGGTGCTGCGGCCGAACTCCAGTTCGAAGTTGCCGCCCGGATCCGCGACGAAGTCAGCGAGCTCAAGAAGGAGCTCCGCCAAATGCAGGCGGCGGGTCACGCGTAGCTGCTGTAGAGTTAACGTCACGTAGGGGAGTATCCCGAGCGCTACGATCGTCAACACGCCAGGCACAGCTGCCTGGCCGGGCGTAGCGGGCCACCACATCAGCACCAAGTGCACAGGCTGGCCGGAGAGACTTACACCGCTTCTCTGTACCCTGCGAAAGGCTACCCTGTGCTCGATTTGCCCGTGTGGTTCGAGGTCGGCTCGCTAGTCGTCCTTGGCCTGATCCTCCTGATTGACCTGTTGCTCGTGGTCAAGCGTCCCCACGAACCTTCCATGAAGGAAGCCGGCCTCTGGGTCGCCTTTTACGTGTCGCTTGCCCTGGTGTTCGCCGGCGCCATGTTCGCCTTCACGAACGCGGAGTTCGGCGGCCAGTTCGTGGCCGGCTGGGCTACCGAATACAGCCTCAGCATCGACAACCTCTTTGTGTTCATCATCATCATGGCCCGCTTCTCCGTGCCCCGGAAATACCAGCAGGAAGTCCTGATGGTGGGCATCATCATCGCGCTGATCCTGCGCGGAATCTTCATCCTGCTCGGCGCCATCGTCATTGAGCAGTTCAGCTGGGTGTTCTACATCTTCGGCGCTTTCCTCCTCTGGACCGCCTGGAAGCAGGCCCAGGACGAAGGCGAGGACGAAGAGGACAAGGAAAACCCGCTCATCGCCCGGATCCGCAAGGTCATCCCGATGTCGGAGAAGTTCGACGAAGGCAAGCTCCGCACCACGGTGGACGGCAAGAAGGTCTTCACCCCCATGCTGATCGTGTTCATCACCATCGGCCTGACCGATCTCCTCTTCGCCGTTGACTCGATTCCCGCCATCTTCGGCCTCACCCAGAGTCCGTTCATCGTCTTCACCGCCAACCTCTTCGCCCTGATGGGCCTGCGCCAGCTGTACTTCCTGCTCGGTGGCCTGATGAACCGCCTGATCTACCTGAAGCACGCTCTGTCCTTCATCCTGGCGTTCATCGGCGTGAAGCTTGTGCTGCACGCCATGCACGTGAACGAACTGCCGTTCATCAACGGCGGCAACCACATTGAATGGGCGCCGGAGATCCCCACGTTCGTCTCCCTGGCCGTCATCGTCGGCACCATCATCGTCGCCGTGATCGCCAGCCTGATGAGCTCCAAGGCCCAGTCCGCCCATCTGGATCCCCGCCTTGAGGAAGACTCCAAGAAGAGCCTCACCGACGCCGAATAAGAGTTTGACCGCTCACAGCCTGAACCAGCAGTCCCGGCCGCACCTGCGGCCGTGACTGCTGGTTTAAGTCAGCTCTGCAGCGCCAAAACCCCCTCTGTAGGACCGGCGCGTCGAGGACTATGCTCGGATCATGGCCCGCACCCTGATCCCGGACAGCGGAGTACGCCAGGTGCAGCGCCGCACCGTGGTGCTGTTGAGCGTTGCGCAGATCTTCGCCGGACTCGGCACAGGTGCCACGGTATCCATCGGTTCGATACTGGCAGTTGAGCTCTCAGGCTCCGCGGCGTGGGCCGGTGCAGTGGCCACCGTCATGACCTTGGGCGCCGCGTTGGCGGCACTGCCCCTCGCGGCGCTGGCAGACCGCCGGGGACGCCGCATCGGTCAGGTCCTGGGGCTCGCCGCCGCCCTCTTGGGCGCCGTCCTGATCATGGTCTCGGTGGTGACGGACCAGTTCGTCCTGCTGGTACTCGGGGCGGCCGGCATCGGCGTGGGCACCGCGGCCAGCCTGCAGGCCCGTTTTGCCGCCGGGGACCTTGCGGATGCGGAACACCGTGGCAGGTCCCTGTCCGCCGTGGTGTGGGCAGTGACCGTCGGGGCTGTCGCCGGACCGAACCTGATCCAGCCGGGGGCGGCTGTGGGCCTTGCCCTGGGTCTGCCGCCCATTGCAGGGCCCTTTATGATTTCCGCGGCCGGTCTCCTGCTGGCAACGGTTCTCCTCTTCGTCGGTCTCAGGCCCGACCCGCTCCTGCTGGCAAGGGAACTCGCTGCCCGGCACAACGGGGTCCAGCAGCCCGAAACAGCCCCGGCCGGGCCAGTCCCAGCCAGGCCGGCCGGATCCCTGGTCCGCGGGATGCGGGCCATCCGCGGGTCCGGAACCGCAATGCTGGCGCTGGCCGCCGTCGTCGGAGCCCACGCCGTCATGGTGGGCGTCATGTCCATGACGCCGCTGCACCTGCAGGAACTCGTGGCAGGGCCGGAAGCCTCCCATGCCGGCCACGCGACCTCAGGCGACGTGCTGGTGATCATCGGATTTACCATCTCCCTGCACATTGCGGGCATGTTCGCGCTGTCCCCGGTCATGGGCTGGCTGACCGACAAGGTGGGCAGGACAGAAACCATCATGATCGGCTTCGCAACGCTCATCATCGCTGTCATCGTGGCCGGGCTTGGCCAGACCTCCACCGTGGCGGTTGCTGTGGGGCTCGTCCTGCTAGGAATGGGCTGGTCGGCAGCCACGATATCCGGCTCCACTCTCCTGGCCGAGAGCGTCGGCCAGGAATCCCGTGTTGTGGTCCAGGGCGTCTCGGACATGTTCATGGGCGCTGCCGGTGCAGTGGGCGGAGCCACCTCCGGGCTGGTCCTCAGCTGGGCGGGCTACCTGGGACTGAACATGCTGGGCGGCATGGTGGGGATGGCGGTCCTTGTTGCCGCTTTCCTGACCCGTACGGCGCGGCGGCGCAGGTCAGTCGCGGGCTGAGCGCGCCATCCCCAGCAGCCGGCCGAAGATGGCCTCGCCGTCGTCGGAGATGCCGTCATGGTGGAACTCGCCCGTCTCCCAGACCTGGAGCCCGCGGACCGCGGCCGCTGTCTCAAGGGCCAGCGTGCGCTCAACATAGATGTCGTCACGGTAGACCGCCGCGGCTACAGGCACCCTGTTCACGGCCAGCCGGGGCTTGTCATACAAGGGCTTCCAGTCGTCTTTGCGGGCCACCAGTTCGGCTACCTGCTGCAGGGGCCGCAACGCCGCGTCCTGTTCGAAGTACCACGGGTAGACCATCTCGCCGGTCAGCAGCAGGGGCTCGGCATCGGGCTGGAATTCGGGGTACTCCTGCAGCACCCGCCACGCTGCCCAGCCGCTGGCCTGCCCTTGGCCGTAGATGGACTCGTGCATGAGGGCATAGAGCGGATTGGCCAGGCGGGACACGATGCCCTGCACCTGCTCGAGGAAGCCATCGGAGAGCCGGGCGCCACGGGCCGTCTCGATGAACGCATCCTCCAAGAGGTAATGCAGCCCGTCCACCCGGGTGTTGCCGCCCAGGAATGACCCCACCATCTGGAAGCGTTCCACGGTCAGGCGGCCGCCGTCGGGCAGGAACTCCTCGGTTTGGCGCAGGTGGGCTGCGATGCGTTCCACCGTCCGGCGGTCTTCGGGGTACCAGCTGAAGTATTCGGCGTTCCGGGCGGCCACGCGCCGGAAGGTGGCCCGGTAGACGTCGTCCGCCGGACCGGAGAGCGGCGCGAGCCCGCCTGTGATCAGCGCTTCGCGCAGGCCCTGCGGGGCAAAGGACAGATAGCTGAGGGCGCAGAACCCCCCGTAGCTCTGGCCGTAGATGCTCCAGGGACCGGAACCCAGGGCCGTGCGGATGAGCTCGGCGTCGGCGACGATGGAATCCGCCCGGAAGTGCTCCAGGTACGCGGCCTGCGCTTCAACGGTCCCGCGCAGCGGCAGGGTGTTCCGGTCGACGGGCGATGACAGCCCGGTTCCGCGCTGGTCCAGCATCAGGATCCGGAAGTCCCGGGCTGCGGCCTTGCTCCAGCCGTTGAGGGAGGCGAGCCTGTTGCCGCGCCCGCCGGGGCCGCCTTGAAGGAATAACAGCCAGGGCAGCTTTGCGGCCTCCGCCGCGGTGTGCGCCGTGGAAACGTACTCGCGGGCAAAGACGGTGATGGTCTCCGGCGCTGCCCCGGCGTCTTCTGTGGAAGCGAAGTGGTCCAGCGGCACGGTGAAGTAATGCTCTGCGGTGCGCATGCCGCGGAATTCGTGGCGTGCCCTGACGGTGTGGGGGACTTCCGCCCTTGTTCTCACGGCAGTGCCGTGGACCGACTGCTCAGGCACGGAACGCCGCCGTCGTGCTGCTGCCAAACTGCTCCAGGGCGGTTCCGGTCAGCCGGAAGGTCGACCAGCCGTCCATGGGCCCGGCGCCGAGGCTGCGGTAGAACTGAATGGACGGTTCATTCCAGTCCAGCACGCTCCACTCGACCCGGGCGTAGCCGTTTTCGACGGCGGTGGCCGCCAGATACCGCAGGAGCGCCTTGCCGTGGCCCTCGCCGCGGGCGGCGGGGCTGACGTAAAGGTCTTCGAGGTAGATGCCGTGGACGCCTTCCCAGGTGGAGTAATTCAGGAACCAGAGCGCGAACCCCTGGACCTCGCCTGCCGCGTTCTCTGCCATGGTGGCAAAAACGCGGGGATTCTCGCCGAACAGGGCATCTGTGAGCTTTTCCGGGGTGTTGCGGACGGCGTCCGGTTCCTTCTCGTAGATGGCCAGTTCGTGGATCATCTGCAGGATTGCGGGGACGTCGTGCCGGGTTGCGGGTCGGATTACACTCATGCGTTGAGTTTACTAGGGGCGGTGTGAACGACGGTCCGGGCACCCTACTGCCAGCGAAGCGGCGAGGTTCCGTAGCGGACGGGTGGTCTGCTGTACTCAAGCGGGACGCCGTCCGCCATGAGGGGCGGCCCGACATGCCGCAGGAGGCCATAGGGGCTTTCCGCGACACGGAAGTCCGGTTCCGGCAGGGGACTGGCGGCGGTGGTGGCTACCGGGAGCCGTACCAGTTCCTCGGCGGTGCGGGCCAGGGAAAGCCGGGCCGTTCCGCCTGTTCCGGTGCGGAGGCGTTCGGCCAGCAACGCGATGGCTGCCGCGGCCATGCCGTAGCCCGTGGCGTGATCCAGTGCCTGTACAGGCAACGCCCCGGGTTTCCACCCGCCGTCGGTGGTGCGGCCGTACTGCTGGGAAATGCCGCACGCGGCCTGCACCAGGCTGTCGAACCCGCGCCGTCCGTTCCACGGACCTGCGCTGCCCCAGGCGCTGAGCGTGACCACCACGAGGCCGGGCCGTGCAAGCGACAATTCGGCTGGTCCGAGCCCGTAGCGGTCCAGGCCGCCTTCGCGGTAGCCAGTGACCACGACGTCGGCCATCTCAACGAGGGCCCTGATGCTCTCCAACGCCGCGGGATCCCGGATGTCTGCCACCGCGCTGCGCTTGTCAAAGCCTGAGTCAACAAACGCGTCCGGCAGTTCCGGAAGCTGCGGCGGATCGATGCGCAGGACGTCCGCTCCGAGGGCGCCGAGCAGACGCGTGGCCGTCGGGCCGGCGATGACTCGGGTCATGTCCAGCACCTTGAGCCCGGCCAGCGGGCGGTGCGGATCAGCCGAAGGAACCCACGACGGCGGCCGCAGGCTTCCGTGGGCCGCCCCGGGCGGACGTGAGACGGTGATCCACGGCCCGGCACCGGCGGCAGAGTGCATCGGCGTCAGTACCCACTCGTCCCTGCTTCGGACAGCCGCGGCGGCGCCGTTGTTGGCGGTGATGGCTTCTTCCGCTTCGAGGGCCGTCATCCGCAGCAGGGTTTGTTCCGCGGCCTGCGGGGTGCCGGCGGAGAGCGCCTCCATCAGCCGGGCTGCGTGGTGCGGATAGTTGGCATGGAGGCGTATCCAGCCGTCCGACGTCGGCCGGAAGCCGGACAGCGGAGCAAAGCCGGTGGCCTTCCGGCCCGCGATCCGCAGGTGACCCAGCGAATCGAACGCGGCCGCCGTCGGGCCCGCCGCGCACGAATACCTCCCGGGAGCGGCAGCCAAAGCGTTGAGCGCCGTAGCGGCCGCCTGGACCGCCCCCAGTGCGAGCCCCTCGACATCCAGCGGGCCGTCCCAGAACCGCCGCGGACCGGCGGTGGGTGCCGCTGGTTGGGACTTCATGGCTTCCAGCACCCGCAGGCTGCCGGTCAGGTCGGGGACTGATTCCGCGGTGTCATCTTCCACTGTGTCATCGCCTAGAGCCTGTTGACGTCAGTCACCCGGACCACCGCCGTGCCGGTCTCATCCGAAGCTGCCAGGTCCACCACTGCGGAGATTCCCCAGTCGTGGTTGCGCGCCGGATCGTCGAAGATCTGCCGCACCTTCCACTGTCCGGGTTCTTCGGTGATGATCAGCAGTCCGGGTCCGCGGGCGTCCGGTCCCGTACCGATGTCGTTGTGTTCGTCGAAGTAGTCGTCCAGGACGTCCTCCCAGCGTTCCGCACCCCAGCCGGCGGCGCCGTCGAGCTCGCCGAGCGCTGCCGCGTTCTCGTCGGCGAAAAGTTCCACCCGGCGGAACATCTCGTTCCGCACCATGACACGGAAGGCGCGGATGTTGGACGTCAGCGACGGCGGCGGGGGAGGCGGCGCGTCGTGCGGAGTGGGTGCCGCACCGGAGGTCAGTTCCTCCCATTCGTCCAGCAGGCTGGAATCGACCTGCCTCACCAGTTCCCCGAGCCAGGCGATGAGGTCCTCAAGGTCCTCCCGGAGAAGGTCCTGCGGCACCGTTTGGCGCAGCGCCTTGAAGCAGTCCGCGAGGTAGCGCAGCACGATTCCCTCGGAGCGGGCCAGCCCGTAGAACTGCACGAATTCGCCGAAGTTCATGGCGCGCTCGTACATGTCCCGGACCACGGATTTTGGTGCCAGTTCGAAGTCGCCCACCCACGGCGCGGCCTTGCGGTAGACCTCGAAGGCCTCACCCAGCAGCTCCGCCAGCGGCTGCGGATAGGTCACTTCCTCCAGCATCGCCATCCGCTGGTCGTATTCGATGCCGTCCGCCTTCATGGCTGCGATGGCTTCGCCGCGTGCCTTCTTCTGTTGGGCGGAGAGGATCTGGCGCGGCTTTTCGAGGGTCGCCTCGATCACGGACACGACGTCCAGGGCGTACGACGGCGAATCTGGGTCAAGCAGCTCAAGCGCCGCGAGCGCGAAAGGCGAGAGCGGCTGGTTGAGGGCGAAGTTCGCCTGCAGGTGCACCGTGAGCCTGACGGTCCGGCCATCCGGACCCTGTTCTTCGGGCGGGATGCGCTCCACCACTTCGGCGGCGAGGAGCTCGCGGTAGATCCCGAGTGCCCTCTTCATCAGCTTGAGCTGCGAGGACCGCGACTCGTGGTTCTCGGTCAGAAGCCGCCGGGCTGCCTGGAACGGGTCACCGGGCCGTTCCAACAGGTTCATCAGCATGGAGTGGGTGACGCTGAAGCTCGAGTTCAAGGGGTCGGGCACGGATTCGACGAGGCGCTTGAAGGTTGGCTCACCCCAGGAGACGAAGCCTTCCGGCGGCTTCTTCCTGACCACCTGGCGGAGCTTCTTCTGGTCATCACCGAATTTTGCGGTGGCTTTCGCCATGGCCTTGACGTTCTCGATCACGTGCTCAGGCGCCTGGACCACCACTGTCCCCGCCGTGTCATAGCCGGCGCGGCCGGCCCTTCCGGCGATCTGGTGGAACTCCCGGGAGTTAAGCGGGCGGGTGCGTACGCCGTCGTACTTGCTCAAGGCGGTGAGCAGGACTGTCCGGATGGGCACATTGATTCCTACACCCAGCGTGTCCGTTCCGCAGATCACCTTGAGCAGGCCCGCCTGGGCGAGCTGTTCCACCAGCCGCCGGTACTTGGGAAGCATGCCGGCGTGATGGACTCCGATGCCGTGCCTGACCAGCCTGTTCAGGGTCTTGCCGAAGCCCGCGGCGAACCGGAAGTTGGCGATCAGCTCCGCGATCTTGTCCTTTTCCTCACGCGAGCACACGTTGATGCTCATCAGGGTCTGGGCGCGGTCGATTGCCTCGATCTGGCTGAAGTGCACCACGTAGACGGGCACCTGCCGCGTGGCGAGCAGTTCCTCCAGCGTCTCGTGGACAGGCGTCTCGTGGTAGTAGTAGTGCAGCGGGATGGGCCGCTCGGCTGAACTGACGGTGGTGGTGGGACGGCCGGTGAGTTCGGTGATGCCGTTCTCGAAGCGGCTCACATCGCCCAGGGTGGCAGACATCAGCAGGAACTGTGCCTGGGGGAGCTCCAGCAGCGGAACCTGCCAGGCCCAGCCGCGCTGGGGGTCGGAATAAAAGTGGAATTCATCCATGATGACCGACCCCAGCTCGGCCGCAGCCCCTTCGCGCAGGGCGATGTTGGCGAGGATCTCCGCGGTGCAGCAGATGATCGGTGCGCTCTGGTTGACGCCGGAGTCGCCGGTGATCATGCCGACGTTTTCGGCGCCGAAGATGTCGCACAGGGCGAAAAACTTCTCCGAGACAAGGGCCTTGATGGGGGCTGTGTAGTAGCTGCGTTCGCCGCGCGCCATGGCCTGGAAGTGGGCCGCTACGGCGACGAGGGATTTTCCTGACCCTGTGGGGGTGGCGAGGATGACGTTGGATCCCGCGGCCAATTCCATGATGGCCTCATCCTGGGCGGCGTACAGCTCCAGTCCCCGGCTTTCGGTCCACTCAAGAAATTGCGTGTAAAGGGCGTCCGGGTCGGTGCCTGCGCCGGGGGTGTTTGGGGCGGACAGGACGGGCAGCTGGTCAACGAGTTTCATTGTTTTCAAGCTTAGTGCCCAGCGGGTTCAGGGTATCCGGGCAAGTGCGCGTTAGGCTCGCCGTATGGCCAAAGATGCAACCGACCATGGCGGAACCATGGTGTGGGACCCAGTTAAATACGTTCAGTTCGGCGACTACCGTGACAGGCCATTCTTCGACCTCACCGGGAGGATCCGGACGGACCACCCGCTGGATGTGGTGGACCTGGGCTGCGGGCCGGGGAACCTGACCGCAACCCTCGCGCAGCGCTGGCCGGAGGCCCGCGTCACGGGCCTCGATTCGTCCGCAGAAATGCTGGCCAGGGCAAGCGCCCAGGCGGAGGCCAACCCTGGACTCAGCTTCCAGCTGGCAGATATCGCGGACTGGACGCCCGCCGCCGGCACCGACGTGGTGGTCACCAACGCCGTACTGCAGTGGGTGCCCGGCCACCATGAGCTGCTGGCCCGCTGGCTGCAGGCGCTCCGGCCCGGGGGGTGGTTCGCCATGCAGGTCCCAGGGAACTTCAACGCCCCGTCGCATGCGCTCATGCGGGACCTGGCAGGCTCGGTCAAATGGTCGGCGCGGCTGGACGGGGTGCTCCGCGGCGGCGAATCGGTGGGGGAGCCCGGTGAGTATCTGCGGATCATGCTGGACGCGGGCTGCGCCGCGGACGCCTGGGAGACAACCTACCTCCAAGTACTCCCCGGCACGGATCCGGTGCTCGAGTGGGTCCGCGGCACGGCATTGCGGCCCGTCCTCGCCGCACTGTCCACCGACGACGGGCTGGATTTTGAGGCCGAGTACGCGGCCCTGTTGCGGGCAGCCTATCCATCAACGGTCCATGGCACCGTCTTTCCGTTCCGGCGGATCTTTGCCGTGGCGCGGAAGCCGGGCCAATGACCGGGGGCGCCGCATTCCCCGGAAAATGGAAGCCCAACCAGGCCAGCACGGTGGCACTCTACGAGCAGCTGCGCCTGCACGTCATCCGGCTCGCGGACAACGGTGACCTGCCGCCCGGGACCCGGCTGCCCGCTGTCCGGACGCTGGCGGGAGCGCTCGACGTGGCTCCCCACACGGTGGCCCGGGCCTACAAGGAGCTTGAAGCGGCGGGTGTGGTGGAAACCAAGGGCAGGAACGGCACGGTCGTTTGTGCCCGTGATGACCGCCAGGATGCGCTGTCGCATGCTGCCGGCGCCTACGCTTCAGTGGCGAAGGCACAGGGCGCCAGCTTTGCCGAAGCAGTCCGCCTCCTCGCGGCCGCCTACGACGCCGACTAAACAGGCCCGCATGGATATTCGAAGAAGTTTTCGATTAGCATTAGTGGGTGCCTAAAGCCGTAGCTGAAGAAACAGCAGTCGAATCCGTCCCCGTCACCGTTGCCCAGGCCCCCGTCAAGCCTGCCCGTCCGGACCTTTCCCGCCTTGTGGTCAAGGGGGCGAGGGAGCATAACCTCCGCAACGTGGACCTGGACCTGCCCCGCGACGCCATGATCGTGTTCACGGGCCTGTCCGGATCGGGAAAGTCCTCCCTCGCGTTCGACACCATCTTTGCCGAAGGCCAGCGCCGGTACGTGGAGTCCCTGTCCGCCTACGCCCGCCAGTTCCTCGGCCAGGTGGACAAGCCGGACGTCGACTTCATCGAGGGGCTCTCACCGGCCGTCTCCATCGACCAGAAGTCCACCAGCAAGAACCCCCGCTCTACCGTAGGCACCATCACGGAGATCTACGACTACATGCGCCTGCTGTGGGCACGCGTGGGCCGGCCGCACTGCCCGGTCTGCGGCGAGGTTGTTGCCCGCCAGACGCCGCAGCAAATCGTGGACCAGCTCCTTGAACTCGAGGAAGGTACCCGGTTCCAGGTCCTGGCCCCGGTGGTGAGGGGGCGGAAAGGCGAATTCGTCGACCTCTTCAAGGAGCTGACCGCCAAGGGCTACTCCCGGGCCCGGGTGGACGGTGAGCTGATCCAGCTGAGCGATCCGCCCAAGCTGGGAAAGCAGTTCAAGCACACCATTGAGGTTGTGGTTGACCGTCTGGTGGTCAAGGAGGGCATCAGCCAGCGACTGACCGACTCCGTCGAGACCGCCCTGGGCCTCGCGGAAGGCCGGGTGCTGGCCGAGTTCGTGGATCTCGACGCCGATGCCCCCGAACGGCTCCGGGCATTCTCCGAGAACCTGGCCTGCCCCAATGAGCATCCGCTGGCAATCGACGAGATCGAACCCCGGTCCTTCTCCTTCAACAACCCTTTCGGCGCCTGCGCGGCCTGCAGCGGCATCGGAACCCGGCTTGAGGTTGATGAGGAACTGATTGTCCCCAACCCGGAACTGTCGCTGGCGGAGGGGGCCATCGCGCCCTGGTCGCTGGGGACCGCCACCACGGAGTACTGGAACCGCCTTCTTGCCGGGCTCGCCAAGGAACTCGGTTTCTCCATGGACACGCCGTGGGAGAAGCTTGGCAGCGACGTGCGCCAGACTGTCCTTCACGGGAAGGACCACAAGGTAGTGGTCCAGTACAAGAACCGCTTCGGCCGGGAGCGGAAGTACAGCACCGGTTTTGAGGGAGCCATCCAGTACGTCCACCGCAAGCACGGTGAAACGGACTCTGAATGGGCGCGTGACCGCTACGAAGAGTACATGCGGCAGATTCCCTGCCCCGCCTGCAACGGCGCACGTTTGAACCCGGCATCGCTGTCCGTCCTGATCAATGGCAAGTCCATTGCGGACGTCGCCGCGCTGCCCATGCGCGACTGCGCTGACTTCCTGAACAACCTGGTGCTCACGGGCCGCGAAGCCCAGATCGCGCACCAGGTACTTAAAGAGATCCAGGCCAGGCTGACGTTCCTGCTCGATGTCGGCCTCGAATACCTGAACCTCGAACGCCCCTCGGCAACCCTGTCCGGCGGCGAAGCCCAGCGCATCCGGCTGGCCACGCAGATCGGCTCCGGCCTCGTGGGCGTGCTGTATGTCCTCGACGAGCCATCGATCGGCCTGCACCAGCGTGACAACCGCCGGCTCATCGACACCCTGACGCGGCTCCGGGACATGGGGAACACCCTCATCGTCGTCGAACATGACGAGGACACCATCCAGGTGGCGGACTGGATCGTGGACATCGGACCCGGCGCGGGCGAGCACGGCGGCCAGGTGGTGCACTCCGGTTCCTACAAGGAGCTCCTGGCCAACACTGAATCCCTCACAGGTGATTACCTCTCCGGGCGCAAGAAGATCGAAATCCCCAGGAAGCGGCGCAAATACGACAAGAAACGCGAACTGAAGGTTGTTGGCGCCCGCGAAAACAACCTGGTCAACGTTGATGCCACCTTCCCCCTCGGTCTGTTCACCGCCGTGACGGGCGTCAGCGGCTCCGGAAAGTCCACCCTGGTCAACGAGATTCTCTACAAGGTGCTGGCCAACAAGCTGAACGGCGCCAAGCAGGTCGCCGGCCGGCACAAGAGCATCCTTGGCCTGGACCAGCTGGACAAGGTGGTCCACGTGGACCAGAGCCCGATCGGGCGCACCCCCCGGTCCAACCCGGCCACCTACACAGGTGTCTTCGACAACATCCGGAAACTCTTCGCCGAGACCACCGAGGCGAAAGTCCGCGGTTACCTGCCCGGCAGGTTCTCCTTCAACGTCAAGGGCGGCCGCTGCGAATCCTGCTCGGGCGACGGCACGCTGAAGATCGAAATGAACTTCCTGCCCGATGTCTATGTTCCCTGCGAGGTGTGCCACGGCGCCCGGTACAACCGCGAGACCCTCGAAGTGCATTACAAGGGCAAGACCATCGCAGATGTCCTGAACATGCCCATCGAGGAGGGTGCGGAGTTCTTCGCCGCCTTCTCGCCGATTGCCCGACACCTCAACACGCTGGTGGATGTGGGCCTCGGCTACGTCCGCCTCGGACAGCCGGCCACCACGCTGTCCGGCGGCGAGGCCCAGCGCGTCAAGCTGGCTGCGGAACTGCAGAAGCGCTCCAACGGCCGCAGCGTCTACGTGCTGGACGAGCCCACTACGGGCCTCCACTTCGAGGACATCCGGAAGCTCCTGATGGTGCTCCAGGGGCTGGTGGACAAGGGCAACACCGTCATCACCATCGAACACAACCTGGATGTCATCAAGAGCGCCGACTGGATCGTGGACCTCGGTCCGGACGGCGGCTCCGGTGGCGGCCAGATCGTGGCCACGGGAACTCCGGAACAGGTGGCGAAATCCACACAGAGCCACACGGCCGCTTTCCTCGCCGAGATTCTGGGCTAGCTCCCGCCAGGCCATGCCGGTTTACCCCGGGCAGGCGGGGGACCTGCCCGGAAGTATGCCGTGGCGGGCATGCGAGTTTCAGGCATGCGCGGTGTCGTGAGAAACTAAGCCGGTGACTCAAACAACAGTGCCCGTGATCTTCGACCTGGACGGCACTCTTGTCGATCCTGCCGGCGGAATAACCGACGGAATCGCAGCGGCCCTCGCGGCCGAAGGACTCCCGGTTCCCGCCCAGGACCTGCTGGACGCGATGATCGGTCCCAAACTCAGTGACTCGCTCCTGAGCGTGGCGATGGTCCCGGCGGCGAAGCTCGACGCCGTCATCCGGCGCTACCGGCAGTACTACCTGGCCACCGGAATCGGCCAGAGCCGGCTGTACCCGGGGATCAGGGATGTACTGGAGGGGTTCGCGGAGGCGGGACGGCCAGTTGCCGTCGCAACGCAGAAGCCCGAGGGCCTGGCCCAGATCGTGCTGAGGCATCACGGTATCGACGGCCTGTTCCTGTCCATCCGGGGCTCCTCGGACAATGAATCCTCAACGGAAGGTCCCGTGGGCAAGGCAAGCATCATCGCCGAAGCCCTCGCTGATCTTTCCACGCACCACGCAGTGATGGTGGGTGACCGTGCCCAGGACGTGGCCGGCGCCGTCGCGAACGGACTGGACTGCATCGGGGTGGGCTGGGGTTTTGCGCCCGACGGCGAACTCGACGACGCCGGGGCGGTCACCGTGGTGGAGACTACGGAAGGCCTCGTGGCCGCCATTGAGCGCCTTGAGTCCATCCACGCTGCCGCCATGGGTGAGGTGCGCAACGATGGCACTGTTTGAAGCGGTCCGCTGGACCACCCGCGGGCTGATTGCCGGCTCCTGCCGGCCCACCGTCATTGGCCTCGAAAACGTCCCCAAGGACGGCCCCTTCATTGTGGCTCCGAACCACCTCTCCTTTTTTGACAGTGTCATCGTCCAGGCATTGATGCCCCGGCCCGTCGCGTTCTTCGCCAAAGCCGAGTACTTCAACACCGGAGGCGTCAAAGGCAAGGTCATGAAGTCCTTTTTTGAGTCCGTGGGTTCCATCCCGGTGGAGCGTGGTGAGCAGGCGGCCAGTGTCCAGGCCCTCAAGACTCTCCTGGACATCCTGGAGGCGGGCAAAGGCATAGGAATCTATCCCGAAGGCACCCGTTCACGGGACGGGATCCTCTACCGCGGCCGCACTGGCGTGGGCTGGCTCGCTTTGACCACCGGAGCACCGGTGGTCCCGGTAGGACTGATCGGTACGGAGAACCTGCAGCCGGCCGGCGAGAAGGGGTTCAGGCCCCATCACTTCACCATGAAGGTGGGCGAGCCGCTGTACTTTGACAAAACGGGCCCGGATCATTCACTGCCCGCGCGGCGGCAGGTGACGGACTCCATCATGGAAGCCATCGCAGCCCTCAGCGGACAGGAACGCGCCACAACCTACAACCAGAGCAAGATCACGGATTAGCCCGCGGTTACAGCCCTCGTGACATGGGGGCCGCGCTTGCCTCAGTAGACTGGAGTTGTGGCAGATCCAGCAACTTACAGGCCCAAAACGGGTGAGATTCCCACCAACCCCGGGGTGTACCGGTTCCGCGATCCGCATGGCCGGGTCATTTACGTCGGCAAGGCAAAAAGCCTCCGGTCGCGCCTGAACTCATACTTCGCCAACCCGCTGGGCCTGCTCCCCAAAACGTATGCCATGGTCCACGCGGCCAGCAGTGTGGAGTGGACTGTGGTGAGCAGCGAACTGGAGTCACTGCAGCTCGAATACACCTGGATCAAGGAATTCAAACCACGTTTCAACGTGGTCTTCCGGGACGACAAAACCTATCCCTACCTTGCCCTGACCATGAGCGAGAAGCTTCCCCGGGTGCAGGTCATGCGGGGGGACCGGCGCAAGGGCACCCGCTACTTCGGCCCCTATACAGCCGGAGCCATCAGGGAAACCATGGACACGCTCCTGCGCGTCTTCCCTGTCAGGAGCTGCAGTGCCGGTGTCCTGAAACGTGCGCAGGCGAGCGGCCGCCCTTGCCTGCTGGGTTACATCGACAAATGCTCCGCGCCCTGCGTGGGCCGTATCACCCCCGAGGACCACAGGGCCCTCGCCGAGGACTTCTGTGCGTTCATGGGCGGCGAGGCCAAACGCTTCATTTCAAAGCTCGAGAAGCAGATGGGCGAAGCGGTGGCCGAGCTGGACTACGAGAAGGCGGCGCGGCTCCGGGACGATATTTCGGCGCTCCGGAAGGTCTTCGAGCGCAACGCCGTGGTGCTCGCCGAGGACACCGACGCCGACGTGTTTGCCCTGTTCGAGGATGAGCTTGAAGCAGCAGTCCAGGTCTTCCACGTCCGCGGCGGACGGGTCCGCGGCCAGCGCGGCTGGGTAGTTGAAAAGGTGGAGGACGCCACCACCCCGGACCTGGTGGAACACCTCCTGCAGCAGGTCTACGGCGAGGACGGCGACAGCCACGGCAGGCTGCCCCGCGAAGTGCTGGTGCCCGTGGAGCCCAGCAATGCTGCGGAACTGACGCAATGGCTGGGCGGGATGCGGGGCGCCAAGGTGGACATCCGGGTGCCGCAGCGCGGGGACAAAGCCGCCCTGATGTCCACGGTCCGGGAGAACGCCGAGCATGCGCTGAAGCTGCACAAGACCCGCCGTGCGGGGGACCTGACGGTCCGTTCGCAGGCCCTGCAGGAACTCCAGGAGGCCCTGGACCTTCCGGTCGCCCTGCTCCGTATCGAGTGCTTTGACGTCTCCCACGTCCAGGGCACCAACGTGGTGGCTTCCATGGTGGTGGTGGAGGACGGCCTGCCCAAGAAGTCCGATTACCGGAAATTCTCGGTTACCGGCGCCGCCGCCGCAGACGACACCGCTGCGATGCACGATGTCCTCACCCGGCGCTTCCGGTATTACCTGCAGGACAAATCGGCCCAGGTGGAAGCGTCCGTGCTGCCGGGCCACCAGGCCGCACTCACCGCCGCGGCCGACGCCGCGGTCCTGGACTCCACCACTCCCGCCCCGCGGGCGAAGTTCGCCTACCCGCCCAACCTGGTGGTGGTCGACGGCGGCAAACCCCAGGTCAACGCCGCGGCACGCGCCCTGGCGGACCTTGGAATCGAGGACGTGTACGTAGTGGGCCTGGCCAAGCGCCTTGAGGAGGTGTGGCTCCCGGACAGCGACTTCCCCGTGATCCTGCCGCGCACGTCCCAGGGCCTTTACCTGCTGCAGCGGATCCGCGACGAAGCACACAGGTTCGCCATCACCTTCCACCGGCAGAAGCGCGGAAAGGCCATGACTGTCTCCGCACTCGATGGCGTGCCGGGCCTGGGGGAGTCCAAACGGAAGGCGCTCCTGGCCCATTTCGGCTCTATCAAGGGTGTCAAGACGGCCACCGTGGCTGAGCTCACGGCCGCCAAAGGCATCGGGCCCTCCCTCGCCGGCGCCATCGTGGCCCACTTCAATTCGGTGGAACTGGCCGGGGATACCGCCCCCGCGGTGAACATGACGACCGGCGAAATCCTTGAAACCTAGGTAGGGTAAGGAGCGCAGGTTTCAGCCGACGCGGCTGCCTGTCTTCACCACAAGAAACGGGGCGGAACGAATGGCAGACTCGACGGCGGAATCCGGGACGGGGCAGGACGGCTTCACGCCGGTCAAGCCCCTCGAAGCGGAACTGCTGGTGGTCACCGGGATGTCCGGGGCCGGACGGAGCACGGCCGCTGACGCCCTGGAGGACCACGGCTGGTACGTCGTGGAAAACCTGCCGCCGCAGATGCTTGGGACTCTTGCTGAACTCGTGTCCCACGCACCGCAGTCCATTCCCCGCCTCGCCGTGGTGATGGATGTCCGCAGCAAAGGGCTCTTCGCCGACATCCGTGCAGCCCTCGGCGCCCTGGAAGCCAGCGGCGTCACGTTCCGGGTACTGTTCCTCGACGCCAACGACCACGTGCTGGTCCGCCGCTTCGAGCAGGGCCGCAGGCCACACCCCCTCCAGGAGGGCGGCCGGATCCTTGACGGCATAGCGGCCGAGCGGGAGCTGCTCAAGGAACTGCGGGACAGCGCCGACGTCGTCCTCGATACGTCCGAGTTCAATGTCCACGGACTGGCCACCGCCATTACCGAGCTTTTCAGTGAAACCGGTCCGGTGGCCCTGCGGATCAACGTCATGAGCTTCGGCTTCAAATACGGCCTGCCCGTTGACTCCAACTACGTCGCCGACGTCCGGTTCATCCCCAATCCGCACTGGGTGCCGCAGCTGCGCCCGCACACCGGGCTGGACAAGGACGTCAGCGACTACGTCCTCGAAGCCGAGGGCGTCAAGAACTTCGTTGACCGCTACGTCTTGGCGCTCGAGCCGGTCCTTGACGGGTACCGGCGCGAGAACAAGCACTACGCCACCATCGCCGTCGGCTGCACCGGCGGCAAGCACCGTTCCGTGGCGGTCGCCGTCGAGCTTTCGAAGAAACTGGCCCAGTATCCCCGCGTGACCGTGACCACCACCCACCGGGACCTGGGCCGCGAATAATGGGGATGCTTACGGGGCCGCTGCCGCTGATACCGGTGTCCGGCGGAACGGCAGGCGGCCAGCAGGACAAAGGCCCGAATGTCGTGGCATTGGGCGGCGGGCACGGCCTGTCAGCTTCGCTGTCGGCGCTGCGGCTCCTCACCTCCGAGCTGACCGCCGTTGTCACGGTAGCGGACGACGGCGGGTCATCCGGGCGTCTGCGTGAAGAGTACGGTGTCCTTCCGCCCGGAGACCTGCGGATGGCGCTGTCAGCGCTGTGCGATGACACCGACTGGGGACGCACCTGGCGTGACGTGATGCAGCACCGGTTCCAGCCGGGCAAAGCGAGAGGTGGATCGCTGGATGACCACGCGATGGGGAACCTGCTCATCGTGACCCTCTGGGAGCTGCTCGGCGATACCGTGGCCGGACTGAAATGGGCGGGTGCCCTGCTCGGCGCGAGGGGGCAGGTGCTGCCGATGTCCACCGTCCCGCTCACCATCGAAGGGGACGTCCGCGTTACCGCACCTGACGGCGGTTCCGCTTTGCAGACCATCCGCGGCCAGGCCCAGTGCGCCGTCGCCGGCTCCCTGGAACGCGTCCGGCTGTTGCCCGAGCAGGCGCCTGCCTGTGTTGACGCCCTGACTGCGATTGAACTGGCCGACTGGGTCATCCTGGGGCCCGGTTCCTGGTACACCTCGGTCCTGCCGCACCTGCTGCTCCCGGAGATGCGGGATGCCCTGTGCGGCACTGCCGCCAAGCGCTGCATCACCATGAACCTGGCGACGGACACCAAAGAGACCACCGGCATGTCCGCCGCCGACCACCTGCACGCCCTGCGCCGGTACGCACCGGACTTCGGCGTCGACGTCGTCCTGGCTGACCCTGCGTCGGTGCCGGACAGGCAGGAGTTCGAGAAAGCTGCGGGGATGATCGGTGCCGAGGTTGTCTTGGGTAAAGTGGGGGCGTCGGGCCGCCGACCCGTCCATGACCCTTTGCGTCTGGCAGCGGCGTACCACGACATTTTTGGGAACAGTTAGGAAGGTGCCATGGCACTGACATCATCGGTCAAGGAAGAACTGTCCCGGCTGGACATCAAGAAATCATCTGTCCGCAAGGCTGAGGTTTCCGCGATGCTCCGGTTCGCAGGCGGCCTCCACATCATCTCGGGCCGCATTGTGATCGAGGCAGAGGTTGACCTCGCGTCGACAGCCCGCCGCCTGCGCGCCGCCATCGCCGAGGTCTACGGCCACCAGAGCGAAATCATCGTGGTCTCCGGCGGGGGACTGCGCCGCGGCAGCCGCTATGTGGTGCGTGTAGTTCGCGACGGCGAGTCCCTGGCCCGCCAGACGGGGCTCCTGGACGGCCGCGGCCGGCCGGTCCGGGGGCTTCCCTCGGCCGTCGTGAACGGTTCAGCCGCTGATGCCGAGGCGGTCTGGCGGGGCGCTTTCCTCGTCCACGGCTCGCTCACGGAGCCTGGCCGTTCTTCCTCGATGGAGGTCACCTGCCCCGGTCCCGAGTCCGCGCTTGCCCTGGTGGGCGCTGCCCGCCGCCTCGGCATCCAGGCAAAGGCCCGCGAAGTCAGGGGAGTGGACCGGGTGGTCATCCGCGACGGCGACACCATTGCGGCCCTGCTGACCCGGATGGGCGCCCACGATGCCCTGATGGTCTGGGAAGAACGCCGGATGCGCAAAGAGGTAAGGGCGACGGCCAACCGGCTCGCCAACTTCGACGACGCCAACCTGCGGCGGTCCGCCCAGGCGGCTGTGGCCGCCGGTGCAAGGGTTGACCGGGCCCTGGAAATCCTGGGCGACGACGTCCCGGACCACCTCAAGTACGCCGGCGAGCTCCGGGTCGCGCACAAACAGGCGAGCCTGGATGAACTGGGCCGGCTTGCCGATCCGGTGATGACCAAGGACGCCATTGCCGGCCGCATCCGGCGGCTTCTTGCCATGGCCGACAAACGTGCCATTGACCTGGGCATCCCCGGCACCGATGCGAATGTGACGCCTGAAATGCTGGACGAGTAACCGCGCCCTAGAATCAGAGCGTTCACCACTGATCTTCCGGATGCCCGTCATCCGGATGCATAATCCGAGAGTTACAACCCGGACAGACCGTCCACGACATTGGAGGATTTTGTGACCGAGTACGTACTGCCAGAGCTCGACTACGACTACGCAGCGCTTGAGCCGCACATTTCGGCGCGCATCATGGAGCTGCACCACAGCAAGCACCATGCGGCCTACGTCACTGGCGCCAACAACGCACTGGCCCAGCTGGCCGACGCCCGCGACAAGGGCGACTTCGCCAACATCAACCGCCTCTCCAAGGACCTGGCGTTCCACACCGGCGGCCACGTCAACCACTCGGTGTTCTGGAAGAACCTGTCACCGGACGGCGGCGACAAGCCCGAGGGCGAGCTGGCCGCGGCCATCGACGACGCCTTCGGGTCCTTCGATGCCTTCCGTGCGCAGTTCACCGCTGCGGCCCTTGGCCTGCAGGGGTCCGGTTGGGGCTTCCTGGCCTACGAGCCGATCGGTGGCAACCTGGTCATCGAACAGCTCTACGACCAGCAGGGCAACGTGGCGCTCGGAACCACCCCGCTGCTCATGCTGGACATGTGGGAGCACGCCTTCTACCTTGATTACGTCAACGTCAAGGCTGACTACGTGAAGGCCTTCTGGAACATCGTCAACTGGGCTGATGTCGCCAAGCGCTTCGACGCTGCACGCACCAACGCGACGGGCCTCATCACCCTCCCGTAGGTGACCTGCAGAACATAGGCCTGTAACAAAGTTCACATTCCGGAGCCATTTAGGCCGGAATGTGGACCGTCTGCCCCCGCACTTGCGGGGGCAGACCCTGTTAAACGTAAGATAGGTCACGGAAGGCGGTCAGCCTTCAGCAATGTGGCTGGTCGCCCTCCGATCTGTAAATCATCTCTGCCCAACGGCGTGCGGGATCTGTTAGTTGGCTTGAACGCCCGCTCAACTAGTTTGTGCTTATCAAGCACCAAGGAGACTGAAAAAGTGACGACCCGTATTGGTATTAACGGCTTTGGCCGTATTGGCCGCAACTACTTCCGCGCAGCACTCGCACAGGGCGCTGACCTCGAGATCGTTGCCGTCAACGATCTCACCAGCCCTGAGGCCCTGGCCCACCTCTTCAAGTACGACTCCGTCGGCGGCCGCCTGAAGGAAACCATTGAGGTCAAGGACGGCAACATCGTCGTCAACGGCAACGTCGTCAAGGTCCTGGCCGAGCGCGACCCCGCCAACCTGCCGTGGGGGGAGCTGGGCGTTGACATCGTCATCGAATCCACCGGTTTCTTCACCAAGGCCGCAGCTGCCAAGAAGCACATCGATGCAGGTGCCAAGAAGGTCCTGATCTCCGCGCCGGCCTCGGATGAGGACATCACCATCGTGATGGGCGTTAATCACGAGCTGTACGACAACGCGACCCACCACATCATCTCCAACGCGTCCTGCACCACCAACTGCCTCGGCCCGCTGGCCAAGGTCATCAACGACGAGTTCGGCATCGAGCGCGGCCTGATGACCACGATCCACGCCTACACCGCGGACCAGAACCTCCAGGACGGCCCGCACAACGACCTCCGTCGTGCCCGCGCCGCAGCCATCAACATGGTCCCCACCTCCACGGGTGCGGCCAAGGCGATCGGCCTGGTCCTGCCGGAGCTCAAGGGCAAGCTGGACGGCTACGCCATCCGCGTTCCCGTCCCCACCGGCTCCGCCACCGACCTCACGGTCACCGTGTCCCGCGAGACCACCGTTGAGGAAGTCAACGCAGCCCTCAAGAAGGCCGCAGAGTCCGATTCACTGCAGGGCTTCCTGACCTACACGGATGAGCCGATCGTCTCCTCCGACATCGTGGGCGACCCGGCTTCGTCGATCTTCGACTCCGGCCTGACCAAGGTCATCGGCAACCAGGTCAAGGTTGTTTCCTGGTATGACAACGAATGGGGCTACTCAAACCGCCTCGTGGACCTCACGGAGCTCGTCGCAGCCAAGCTGGGCTAGGGTTAGTCACATGACATTTCACACCCTCAACGAACTGATCGCTGAAGGTGTCCGCGGGCGGTACATTCTGGTTAGAAGTGACCTGAATGTGCCGCTCGACGGCTCTACAGTCACTGACGACGGCCGCATCAAGGCCTCACTGCCAGTGCTGGGAAAGCTCACGGACGCCGGTGCCCGCGTGCTGGTAACAGCCCACCTCGGACGCCCCAAGGGCGCCCCGGAAGAGAAGTATTCGCTCAAGCCGGCAGTGGCGCGGCTCGCAGAACTCGCAGGGTTCAAGGTTTCCCTGGCAGGGGACACCGTGGGCCCGTCCGCCAAGGAGCAGGCCGCGGCGCTGCAGGACGGCGAAGTGCTTGTCCTGGAGAACGTCCGGTTTGACGCCCGCGAAACCTCCAAGGACGACGCCGAACGCGGCGCCTTCGCAGACGAGCTGGTGGCACTGACCGGAGAGAACGGCGCCTATGTGGACGACGCCTTCGGTGCCGTCCACCGCAAGCATGCAAGCGTGTACGACGTCGCCACCCGGCTGCCGTCCTACCAGGGCGACCTGGTGCACACCGAGGTTGAAGTGCTGCGCAAGCTCACTGCAGACACCCAGCGGCCCTACGTGGTGGTGCTCGGCGGCTCCAAGGTCTCGGACAAGCTTGCCGTCATCGACAACCTCATCGGCAAGGCGGACGCCATTCTGGTGGGCGGCGGCATGCTCTTCACTTTCCTTGCGGCGGAGGGCCACAAAGTGGCCGGCAGCCTCCTGGAGGAGGACCAGATCCCCGTCGTCCAGGACTACCTGAAGCGGGCAGCCGACGCCGGTACGGAGTTCATTGTGCCCACCGACGTTGTGGTGGCCAGCAAGTTCGCCGCCGACGCGGACCACGAAACCGTTCCGGCGGATGGTATCGAGGGCAGCAGCTTCGGTGCGCAGGGGATCGGCCTGGATATCGGACCGGACTCGGCCGCGGCATTTGCGGAGCGGATCAAGGGCGCCAGGACGGTGTTCTGGAACGGTCCCATGGGTGTCTTCGAGTTCGAGGCCTTCTCCGGCGGCACCCGGGCCATCGCCCAGGCATTGACCGAAGCGGAAGCCCTGACAGTGGTAGGCGGCGGCGATTCAGCTGCGGCCGTCCGGACCCTCGGCTTCGCGGATGAACAGTTCGGCCACATTTCCACCGGCGGCGGCGCCAGCCTGGAATATCTTGAAGGCAAGGAACTTCCCGGTCTGAGCGTCCTGGACCGCTAAGGAACCAGGCCCTCAATAACCGTCCCCTCGAATTACCTGGACTGCCAAGTCCTCCGGCCGGCAGGGTGCCCGCGGGCACCCTGCCGGCCGCACATTTATCATGAACTTATGGAGAACATGTGACTACGTCAACGAACGGTGCCTTCGACCGCACCCCCCTCATCGCAGGCAACTGGAAGATGAACATGGACCATGTCCAGGGGATCACGCTTCTGCAGAAACTTGCCTGGACCCTGTCCGACGCCAAGCATGACTACAGCCGGGTCGAGGTTGCTGTCTTTCCTCCCTTCACCGATCTCCGTGGTGTGCAGACCCTGGTCCAGGGCGATGAACTGGACATTGCCTACGGCGGCCAGGACCTTTCCCAGTTCGATTCAGGTGCCTACACCGGCGACATTTCGGGCCAGTTCCTGAACAAGCTCGGCTGCAGGTACGTACTGGTGGGGCACAGCGAACGCCGGACCATCCACAACGAGTCCGATGAGGTCCTGAACGCCAAGGTCAAGGCTGCCTACAAGCATGGTGTGACGCCTATTCTCTGCGTGGGGGAGGGCCTGGAAGTCCGGCAGGCCGGGACCCACGTCCAGCACACCCTGGACCAGCTGCGCGCGGACGTCGCAGGGCTGACCCCGGAGCAGGCGGCCACCCTGGTGGTTGCCTACGAGCCTGTCTGGGCTATCGGCACCGGCGAAGTGGCCGGCCCCGGGGACGCGCAGGAGATGTGTGCGGCCATCCGCGCCGAACTGGCCACCATCTTCGGCGACGACGTCGCGGCGAAGATCCGCCTCCTTTACGGCGGCTCGGTCAAGGCGAACAACGTTGCCGCCATCCTCAACGAGCGGGACGTCGACGGCGTGTTGGTGGGCGGCGCCAGCCTCGATCCCGCGGAGTTTGCTAATATTGTCAGGTTCGAGAGTCACCTGTTGACGGACTAGTCCGTACACAGCCTCCGGCTCCCGCACTTCCAATCTTTCTGAAAGGCCGTCGTGGACGTTCTTCAAGTCATCCTGCAGATCCTCCTGGGAATCACCAGTCTTCTGCTGACCCTCCTCATCCTGCTTCACAAGGGACGGGGCGGCGGGCTGTCGGATATGTTCGGCGGCGGCATGAGTTCCGGGCTCAGTTCTTCAGGCGTGGCCGAGCGGAACCTGAACAGGTTCACCATTGTTCTGGGTGTCACCTGGGGCGTCGTCATCATCGGCTTGGGCCTGATCATGCGGTTCAGCGGCGCCGGGGACTCCTGACCCCTGCAACTTATCGCTCTCCGGCACTGCCGTAGCCGGGATCTCCGAACTAAACTGTGGCTGTTGGCTCCCAACAGCCACAGTGTCGTTTAACCACAATGTCGTGTAAGCAGCAATGTGCCAAGCAGTCAGGAGTCCCGATGGTTCATAGTGCGTCAGCGTTCCGTGGCACCCGGGTGGGTGTCACTGAAGGAGCAGGTCCAAAGAACCAGTCTGAAGCTGCACCGGGTGAAAGATTGCCGCGCATCCGCGTTTCTTTTTGGTGCCCGAAGGGGCATGAGACCCAGCTTGTTTTCCTCCGGCTGCCGGACGAGCAGATTCCGGCTGTGTGGGACTGCCGGCGGTGCGGGTGCCAGGCGTCCCGGGCCGGCAAGGAAGCCGCCGGGCTTGAGCCGTTGGAGGACGGCTTCAAAAGCCACCTCGAATACGTTAAAGAACGGCGCTCCGACCAGGACGCCGAAGCGGTCCTGGCCGGAGCGTTGGAGAGACTACGCGCCGGCCGCGTCCTTCCGGACGAGCTGCCGCGGGACCCGTGAAGCCGCGTTTTCGTCGATAAGCCACAAGGTCCGGGATGTACCCCGCGGACCGGCGGCCGGCACCTGCACAGGGTTGGCCCCCGCCAGGGCAAGGCCCACCGCTCCGGCCTTGTCTTCGCCGGCCACCACCATCCAGACCTCAGCGCCGGTGTTGATGGCAGGCAGCGTCAGGGAGACGCGCTGCGGCGGCGGCTTGGGGGAATTGCGGACGCCCACCACCATCCGGTCTTTCTCCCGGATCCCGGCCTGTTCGGGGAAGAGCGACGCAACGTGCGCGTCCGGACCAACGCCGAGCAATACAACATCCAGCCGCGGCAGGACCCCGGGGTCATCGGGCCTGTCATCTGACATGTCGGCTGCATGTTCGGCCCGTGCTGCCTCCTGGAGCCTGCGGGCATAGTCCTCTGCGGCCTCTTCCGGGCTTCCAAAGTCGTCGGAGGACCCGGGCTCGTTGATCCTGGCAGGGTCAACCGGGATGTGCGACAGCAGGGCATCGAATGCCTGCCTGGTGTTGCGGTCGGGATCTTCGGCGGCGACAAACCGCTCGTCGCCCCACCAGAAGTTCACCTTGGACCAGTCCACGGCGCCTGCGGCCGGAGAATCGGCAACCGCCTTCAGCGTGCCAATGCCCACCGTGCCGCCAGTCAGCACCACCGTGGCCTCACCGTACTTGTCCTGCACATCCACCAGCTTGGTGATCAGGCGGGCCGCGATGGCGGCCATCAGGACGGACGAATCGGGATGGATGCTTACTCTTGGCTCAACGCTCACTGGGTCGGACGCTCCTTAGATTGGTACGTGGCAGTCCAATAGTAATCACTTCCCCGAACACCTCGTCGGGGTCGAGGCGGCGCAGCTCTTCTGCGAGGCAGTCGCGGAGGCTGCGTCGGGGCAGGGAGATACGTTGGGCGGGCTGTCCGGGCTGCGTGAGTTCAGCAACCGAGAGCCCGGGACGGAAGAGCTGCACGTCCCCCCCGGGGCGGCTGAGCCGGACGCGGCGGATGCCGGTCCCGGCAGGGTCGGCGACGATCGTGACCGGCGCGTCCAGGGCAAGGGTGAGCCACGCCGCCAGCAGGATGGTGGACGGTGAGTCGGAGGCGCCTTCGACGGCGACGGCGGTCACCGGTGAGGGGTCCACCTGGTCCAGGACGGCGGCGAGCTGGATCCGCCAGTTGGTCAGCCGGGTCCAGGCGAGGTCGGTGTCACCGGCCTTGTAGGTTGCCCGGATGTTTTCCAGCGCTTTTTGGGGGTCCGGTTCGTTGGCGGAGTCGGTGATCCGGCGGTGCGCGATCCGCCCGACGGAGGTTTCGCACGCGTTCTCCGGCGCTCCGTGCGGCCACCAGGCCACGATCGGGGCGTCAGGGAGCAGCAGCCCAGCGACCAGGGATTCGCTTTCGTGTGCCAGTTCGCCATAGCCGCGCAGGACAATGACCTCGGACGCGCCGGCATCCCCGCCAACCCTGATCTGGGCGTCGAGCCGGTTCGGTGCCTTGGCGCCGGCGTCGGCCAGGACGATGATCCTGCAGGGGTGTTCGCGGCTGGCCTCGTTGGCCGCCTCGATCGCTTCCTCCTCGAGCCCGGAGCGGGTGACCACGACCAGGGTCAGGACCCGGCCCAGGGCGATCACGCCGCCCTGGTCACGGAGCGCCGTGATTTTCTTGGAGATCTTCGAGGTGGTGGTGTCCGGCAGGTCAACAATCATGGCCTTCTCCAGGTTCGTCCGTCGCGGGCCAGCAGCTCGTCCGCCGAGGCGGGGCCCCAGCTGCCCGGAGCATAGGGTTCGGGCTGTTTGTTCTGTTCGGCCCAGAAGTCTTCAAACGGGTCAAGGATCTTCCAGGACAGCTCCACTTCGGCGTGCCGCGGGAACAGTGGCGGCTCCCCAAGCAGAACGTCCAGGATCAGCCGCTCGTACGCCTCCGGGCTGGATTCGGTGAACGAGTGCCCGTACCCGAAGTCCATGGTCACATCCCGGACCTCCATCTGCGTGCCCGGGACCTTGGACCCGAAACGGATGGTGGCGCCCTCATCGGGCTGGACCCGGATGACCACGGCGTTCTGGCCGAAGTCGTCCTCGCCGTGGTCGCGGAAGAGCAGGTTGGGGGCGCGCTTGAAGACCACTGCGATTTCGGTCACGCGCCGGCCCAGCCGCTTGCCGGCCCGGAGGTAGAACGGCACACCGAACCAGCGGCGGGTGTTGATGTCCACCCGGATCGCCGCGAACGTCTCGGTGGTGGAATCAGCCGGGATGCCTTCTTCCTCCAGGTAGCCCTGGACCTGTTCCCCGCCCTGCCAGCCGCCGGCGAACTGCCCGCGCGCAGAATGGGTGGAGAGGTCCTCCGGGAGCTTGACCGCGGCCAGGACCTTTTCCTTCTCCGCCCGCAGGTCATCGGCGTTGAAGGAAATGGGCTCCTCCATCGCGGTCAAGGCCAGCAGCTGCAAAAGGTGGTTCTGGATCACGTCGCGGGCCGCGCCCACGCCGTCGTAATACCCTGCACGGCCACCGGTGCCGATGTCCTCGGCCATGGTGATCTGGACATGGTCCACATAGTTCGCGTTCCACAACGGTTCGAACAGCTGGTTCGCGAACCGCAAAGCCAGGATGTTCTGGACCGTTTCCTTGCCCAGGTAGTGGTCGATCCGGAACACCGCGTCTGCCGGGAACACCGACTCGACGATGTCGTTCAGCTGCCGGGCCGACTCCAGGTCATGGCCGAACGGCTTCTCGATCACCACCCGCCGCCACTTGTCCCCGTCAGCCTGCGCCAGGCCGTGCTTGGACAGCTGCCGGCAGACCTGCTCAAAAGCCTTCGGCGGGATGGAGAGGTAGAACGCATGGTTCCCGCGGGTACCACGGGTCTCATCGAGTTCCCCGGTGACCTCACCCAGCCGCTCGAACGCGTCGTCGTCGTCGAAACCGCCCTGCACAAAACGGATACCCTCGGCGAGCTGGTTCCACACCGCCTCGTCAAACGCGGTCCGCGAGTAGGCCTTCACCGACGACTTAACCTCGGCGGCGAAATCAGCGTCGCTCCAGTCCCTCCGGCCAAATCCCACCAACGCGAAACTCGGCGGCAGCAACCCCCGGTTCGCCAGGTCATACACCGCCGGCAAGAGCTTCTTACGGGCGAGGTCACCGGTCACTCCAAAGAGCACCAACGAGGACGGACCGGCAATCCGGTTCAGACGGCGGTCACGCGGATCCCGAAGCGGATTGCGCCCTGACCTGGAACGCGCGGACCTGTTGCCGTATTCGGTTTCTGGCATGGCTGTTGTTGTGCCTTAGCTTTCAGTGACGGAGGCTGAGCGTGCGGCAAGCGCTGCGATGATTTCCTGCAGCTGGGCCGCGCCGGCCGCGCGATCGGTCAGGTGCAGACGCAGGACGGGGCGGCCGTGGCCGGCCAGGACCTGGGCGTCGCCCGCAGCCTGCGCGGAAATCAGTTCCCCGAAGGTGAAGGGACGGTCCGGGATGGCCAGGTCCTCGGCGGGAGCCGCGGTGACCTGGAGGAACACGCCGATAGCGGGGCCGCCCTTGTGGAACTGTCCGGTGGAGTGCAGGAACCGCGGTCCCCAGCCGAACGTGACCGGGCGGCCACTGACGGCGGCGAGTTCGTCTCGGATGCCTTCCAGCTGCGCGAACGCCAGCCGGTCGAAGTAAGCCTGGACACTGAGGTAGCTGTCGTCGTCGAGCGTGCCGAGGAGGGCTCCGATGGCTTCCTCCGCGGTGGCTGCGCCACGGAGCCAGTCCCCGCCCCGGACCTCAATGGCGCCGTCAACGAACGCGGCGGGCGTGGGTTCGGGCTGGGCGTCCAGGAGACCCCGGGCGGCTATCTTGGCGGCCTCCACGTCCGGCTGGTCGAAGGGGTTGATGCCCAGCAGGCGGCCGGCGACGGCGGTGGCAAATTCCCACACCATCATCTGGGTGGCCAGGCCGCCGGCGATCGCCACTTCGTTCTCACCGAGCTCGACGTCGGCATCTGCGGCTACCAGCCGCACCACCAGGACATCGGCTGCACCGGAGGTGACCTCCGGCGAGTTCGGACCTGCGACGACAGGCAGGACGCCGGTGCCGAGCTTTCCGGTGGATTCGGCGATGAGCTGCTCGGCCCAGTCAGCGAAGCCCACAATGCCGGAACCGTCCTCGGCGATGACAATCTTGTTCCGCAGCGGGCTGGTGCCGCCCAGGGCAGTTCCAAGGGCCAGCCCGATGTTCTCGGCGGCGTCCTCGTTCAGGACCTCGGCAGCTTCCTCAGCCTCGTCCAGGAAGGCCTGGATGTCCACGCCGGCCAGGCCCGAGGGGACCAGGCCGAACGCTGTCAGCGCTGAATAGCGGCCGCCCACGTTGGGGTCTGCGTTGAAGACGGCACGGTAGCCGGCTTCGCGGGATGCTTTGTCCAACGGGGAGCCCGGATCGGTCACGATAATGATCCGGCTCTTTGCATCGAGCCCAGCCTCGTTGAAGGCGTGTTCGAAGATCCTGCGCTGCGAGTCGGTTTCCAGGGTGGAACCGGACTTGGAGGAGACCACAATCGCGGTCTCGGCCAGCCGGTCCGCAAGGGCAGCACGGACCTGGTCGGGGTCCGTGCTGTCCAGAACAGTCAGCTCGACGCCGGCGGTGCCGGCGATGACCTCAGGAGCGAGGGAAGATCCGCCCATGCCGCAAAGCACGATCCGGGTGACGCCTTCTGCCTTCAGGGCGTCGCGGAGCTCAAGGATGTCCGCAACCAGGGGCTGGGAGACGGTGGCCGCCTCAACCCAGCCGAGGCGTACTGCCGACTCGGCTTCGGCGTCGGGACCCCACAGTGTGTGGTCCTTGGCGAAGATCCGGGTGGCAACGCGGTCCTCGACCAGGGCGGGGAGGTGCTGCTCGAGTGCCTGCTGTGCGGCACCGGTGGCGTCGTAGCTGAGTGTGCTCATAAGGGGTTAGGAAGCCTTCCGTGCGGCGGCGAGTGCACCTTCGACGTCGGCCAGCAGTTCCTTCCAGCTGGCCACGAACTTGTCGAGGCCTTCGGATTCGAGGAGCGCGACGACCTCGTTGTAGGAAATGCCCAGCTTCTCGAGGGCGTCCAGAGTGGCGTTGGCGTCGGCATACGTGCCGGTGACGGTATCGCCGGTGACCACGCCGTGGTCGAAGGTGGCGTCCAGGGTCTTCTCCGGCATGGTGTTGACCACGCCGGGGGCAACGAGCTCCGTGACGTAAAGGGTGTCCGGGTAGGCCGGATCCTTGACGCCGGTCGATGCCCACAGCGGGCGCTGGGGGAGTGCGCCGGCCTCGGCCAGCAGTGCCCAGCGCTCCGTGGAAAAGAGTTCTTCGTACACCTGGTAGGCCAGGCGGGCGTTTGCGACGCCGGCCTTGCCCTTGAGTGCCTTGGCCTCGTCGGTGCCGAGGGCATCGAGGCGCTTGTCGATTTCGGAGTCAACGCGGGAGACGAAGAACGACGCGACCGAGTGGATTTTGGAGAGGTCGTGGCCGTTCTCCTTGGCCTGCTCCAGGCCGGACTGGAACGCGTTGATGACGGCCCGGTACCGCTCCAGCGAGAAGATCAGGGTCACATTGACGCTGATGCCCTCGGCCAGGGTGGCGGTGATCGCTTCCAGGCCTTCGAGGGTTGCCGGGATCTTGATGTGGACGTTGTCCTTGTTGACCTTCTTGTACAGGTGCTTGGCCTCGGCGATGGTGCCGGCAGTGTCCCAGGCAAGGCGCGGGTCAACTTCGATGGACACGCGGCCGTCGACGCCCTTGGTCGCTGCGGCAACCGGTGCGAAGAGGTCGCAGGCATCGGCCACGTCCGTGGTGGTGATTTCGAAGATGGTGTCCTCGACGCTGGCGCCGGCAGCGGCCTGCGCCGCGATGGTGGCGTCGTAGTCCGTGCCTGCCGTGATGGCGGCGTGGAAGATGGACGGGTTGGTGGTGACACCAACAACGTTCTTCTCTTCGATGAGCTTGCGCAGGGTCCCGGTCTCGAGGCGGCTGCGGGAAAGGTCGTCAAGCCAGATGGACACTCCGGCGTCGGAAAGCTGCTGAGTAGGCGTAGTCATTTTTATATCTCCTGGAATCTGTTTCAGGCCTGGAGGCCAGCGAGGGAGTCCTTGGCTGCGGAGGCAACGGCCTCCGCGGTGATGCCGAACTCCTGGAAAAGGCGCTTGTAGTCAGCGGAAGCGCCGTAGTGCTCGAGTGAGACGGAACGGCCGGCGTCGCCGACGAATTCGCGCCAGCCGAGGGCCAGGCCGGCTTCGACCGATACCCGGGCTTTGACGGCGGCCGGGAGGACGGATTCGCGGTAGGCGGCGTCCTGCTTGTTGAACCACTCAACACACGGCATCGAGACAACGCGTGCCGCGATGCCGTCAGCCTGGAGGGCTTCGCGGGCCTGGACGGCCAGCTGGACCTCGGAACCGGTGCCGATCAGGATGACGTCGGCCGGTACGGTGGCGCCATCCTTGGAGGCTTCGGCCAGAACGTAGCCGCCCTTGGCGACGCCGGCAACGGAACCGAACGTGTCGCCGTCGGCCGTTCCCTCACCACGGGCGTAGGTGGGGATGTTCTGGCGGGTGAGCACGATGCCGGCCGGGTTCTCGTGGTTCTCCAGCATGGTCTTCCATGCTGCAGCGACTTCGTTGGCATCGCCGGGGCGGACAACGTCCAGTCCCACGATGGCGCGGAGCGAGGCGAGCTGCTCCACCGGCTGGTGGGTGGGGCCGTCTTCACCGAGGCCGATGGAGTCGTGCGTCCACACGTAGAGCGACGGGACACCCATGAGGGCGCCGAGGCGGATGGCGGGCCGCTGGTAGTCACTGAAGATCAGGAACGTGCCGGAGAACGCGCGGGTCCGTCCGTGCAGGGAGATGCCGTTCACGATCGACGCCGCAGCGTGCTCGCGGATGCCGAAGTGCAGGACGCGGCCGTAGGGGTTGCCGGACCATGCGTCAGTCTGCTTGGAGGCAGGAACGAACGACGGCGAGCCTTCAATGGTGGTGTTGTTGGACTCTGCGAGGTCCGCTGAACCGCCCCAGAGTTCGGGCATGACCGGACCGAGTGCGTTGAGCACCTTGCCGGAGGCCGCCCGGGTGGAGACGTCCTTGCCGGCCGGGAAGACCGGAAGGGCTGCGTCCACGCCTTCTGGCAGTTCCTTGGACTCGACGCGCTCCAGGAGGGAGGCGCCTTCCGGGTTGGCTGCCTGCCAGGCGTTGAAGGACTCTTCCCATTCCTTGTGGGCCGCGGCGCCGCGGTCGACCACGGAGCGGGCGTGGGCCAGGACTTCCTGGTCAACGTCGAAGGACTTGGCCGGATCGAAGCCGAGGACCTCCTTGAGCGCTGCAACCTCTTCGGCGCCCAGGGCTGAGCCGTGGATCTTGCCGGTGTTCTGCTTCTTCGGAGCCGGGTAGCCGATGATGGTGCGCAGCGACACGATGGAGGGCTTTGACGTCTCGGCCTTAGCGGCCACCAGGGCTGAGTACAGCTCCTGGACGTCTTCCTTGTATTCGCCCGTTTTGGTCCAGTCCACGCGCTGGGTATGCCAGCCGTAGGCCTCGTAGCGCTTGAGGACATCTTCGGTGAAGGAGATGTCGGTGTCGTCCTCGATGGAGATGTGGTTCTCGTCGTAGATGACCACGAGGTTGCCCAATTCCTGGTGGCCGGCAAGCGAGGAGGCCTCGGCCGTGACACCTTCCTGGAGGTCGCCGTCGGAGGCAATGACCCAGATGGTGTGGTCGAACGGGCTCTCGCCGGCGGCAGCATCGGCGTCGAACAGGCCGCGCATGCGGCGCTGGGAGTACGCGAAGCCGACCGAGGACGCCAGGCCCTGGCCGAGCGGGCCGGTGGTGATCTCCACGCCGGCGGTGTGCTTGTATTCCGGGTGGCCCGGGGTCAGGGAATTCCAGGTACGGAGGGCTTCAAGGTCCTTTAGTTCCAGGCCGTAGCCGGAGAGGAACAGCTGAATGTAGAGGGTCAGGGAGGTGTGGCCCGGAGACAGGACGAAACGGTCGCGGCCCAGCCAGTCCGGGTTACGCGGATCGTGCCGCATGAGCTTCTGGAAGAGAAGGTATGCAGCCGGGGCCAGACTCATGGCCGTTCCGGGGTGGCCGTTACCGACCTTCTCCACGGCGTCTGCGGCCAGAACGCGGATGGTGTCCACCGCGCGCTGGTCCAAGCTGGTCCATGACAGTTCTTGCTCTTCCAAATGTGGCACGAAAACCGGGCCCCTCTCTGTGCTGACGGTGGGCTGCACACGGGATCCGGTCCCGGGGCACGCTGTGGTGCCCGCTGCGGTGTGTACCAGCCGTTCACCATCGAAACGTTTGATCTATCACTCAGGCACCGGCGTCGGGAATGCGTTTTCCGATGCATTCCCCGCTGTGTGCTGATCTGGTGACAGCTTAGCTCGATTCCACTCTCCGGTCAGCGCAAATCTCACGTAGTGGACGCAATTTCCCCTTATGTGAATAAGCATTCCGTGAGGTTGAGTTAATCTGCTCGAATCAGCGTTCGAGCAATCATCTGGGCCTATCAGGCGCCCGTGGCGGTGAACCCGGCACGGTATGATATTCGAAGGCTTGGGCCGGAAACCGCACGTCCGCGAGGACTTTCGGAGACATCCGGCCGCTGCGCGAACCCGGCCATGGTGAATCCGTGAAATGCCTGGCATAGCGCCTGCACCATACAGCTGTACAGCCAGACAGAGAATTACCAACCAGAACGGGTGACTGCCACCGTGAGCACAACTGATACGCCGCTTAACGCTTCCCGCACCGGCGGGGGAGCCGGGATTGCCCGCAAGGCAAAGGCGTATCTCGCCCTCACCAAGCCCCGGGTCATCGAGCTGCTGCTGGTCAGTACCCTGCCGACCATGATCTATGCGGAGCGGGGATTCCCCTCCATCGGGCTGATCCTTGCCACGCTGGTGGGCGGCGCCTTCGCGGCGGGCAGCGCCGGCGCCTTCAACTGCTACATAGACCGCGACATCGACAAACTGATGCACCGCACCGAGAAGCGTCCCCTCGTCACCGGCGAGGTGACACCCCGTGAGGCCCTGATCTTCTCGTGGCTGCTGGGCGCGGCCGCCATCGTCATCCTCTGGTTCGGCGCTAACCCGCTGTCCGCGTGGCTCGGATTCGGTGCCATCTTCTTCTATGTGGTCATCTACTCGATCATCCTCAAGCGCCGCACGGCGCAGAACATTGTGTGGGGCGGGGCCGCTGGCTGCTTCCCGGTGCTGATTGCGTGGGCCGCGGTCACCAACACCGTTGAGTGGCCGGCCGTCATCCTGTTCATGGTCATCTTCCTCTGGACGCCCCCGCACTACTGGCCCCTGTCCATGCGCTACGGCGAGGACTACCGCAAGGCCAACGTCCCCATGCTCGGCGCCATTGCCGGCGCCAAGGTGGTTTCCGTCCAAGTGGTCCTTTACGCCTGGGCCATGGTGGCGTGCTCGCTGCTGATGGTCCCCGCGGGCGGCGCCGGCTGGGTGTACACGGTCACCGCGGTCCTCGCCGGAGCCTGGTTCCTCTACGAATCCCACGGCCTGTACAACCGGGCACAGCGCGAGGACATCCAGGACAAGGGAGCGATGAAGGTCTTCCACGGCTCCATCAGCTACCTGACCCTGCTGTTCATCGCCCTCGCCGTGGATCCGTTCGTCGGGTCCGCCATTATCGGCTAAGACGCTCTGGCACTTCCTGCACGTTATTCCCGGACGCTCTTGCACTACCCGTGGGAAATCCGGAAACCCTCTTGCACTGTTCAGGTGCAGGAGGGTTTTCCTTTTTGTTGCAGGACCTGCCAATGCGTCGCAGGAAAAGCCGCAGGATGTGCCAGAGCGTCGCAAGAAACGTTGCAGGATGTGCCAGAGCGTGCGGTTAACTGAAGGCGCCCCGGTTCGTCGTGAACCGGGGCGCCTGTCGTCAAGCGGCATGTCAGCGCAACACTGAAAGGGCGGGACTACTTCTGCGGGCTGGAACGCGCGACGTCGGCGGCGTTTGTCGCTGCGCTCATCAGCAGTGCCGCGCCAAGCATGTGCGCACCCACCAACAATGCGGGAATGCCGTTGTAATACTGCGTGAAGCCGATAACGCCCTGAAGGAGGGTGACGGCAAGCAGCAGCAAAGCGGCGGTCCGGAAAGGCCCGGTAATCCTGCGGCTGAAAACGAGCACGAGCGCGAATAGCGTCCCGGCGGTGATCAGGTAGGCAGGCACTGCATGGATGTGTGAGAACAGGTCCCAGTCGAGGTCGTTGCGGGGCGCATCGGCATCCCCGGCGTGCGGGCCTGCGCCCGTGACCACCACTCCGAGCATCACCGCCACTGCGGAGAAAAGCGCGACGGCGGCCGCCACCGGGCGCAGGACGGCGGGCAAGGCGGGGAGCCGGAGGGTTGCGTAGCGGCCGGTCCTGCCGAAGGCACGGTTGATCAGGAGGGTGGCTATGACCACCAGCGCCATGGAGACCAGGAAGTGCAGTCCCACCACCCAGGGATTGAGGTTGGTGAGGACCGTGATCCCGCCGATGACGGCCTGGGCCGGGATGCTGGCCAGCAGCCCCAGTGCCAGCAGGAAGAGATCTTTGCGTTCCTTCCGCAGGTTCCACAGGTAGACGAGCATCAGCACGGCAACGGCGGCCAGTGCGAAGGTCAGAAGGCGGTTACCGAATTCGATGAACCCGTGGATCCCCATTTCAGGCGTATTCACCAGAGAGCCGTCGGTACAGCGCGGCCAGGTGGGGCAGCCAAGGCCGGATGACGTCAGCCGGACAGCGCCACCGGTAACCACCAACAGCGTCTGGCCGACGAGGGATGCCACCGCAAGGCGGCGGACCCGGGCGTCAACAGTGCGGGGAAGCCTCGCGATGAGGCTGCCTGCGATCTGGGGAAGGCGTGAAGCCGTGCTCACGTATATCTCAATTCCACTTGAACCAACGGATGGCTGCTGCACCGGCAAGAACTGTCCAGGCCAGCAGGATAAAGGCGGCACCCATATCAACGGTGCCGAAGAGGAAGGCCCCGCGCAAGGACTCCCCGAGTGCGCCGGAAGGCAAATAGTGCACAATTCCCTGCGCGGGCCCCGGCAGCCGTTCGGCCGGGATGACGATGCCGCCCAACGCGCCCAGCAGGATCCACAACAGGTTGGTAATGGCGAGGGTTGCTTCGGGGCGGACCGTACCTGCCACCAGCAGCCCCAAAGCAGTGAAGGCAGCCGCGCCAAGGACCAGCAGGGACAATCCCGGGAGCCATCCGGCGGCGGGCGGCTGCCAACCCAGGGGCAGCGCCACCAGGGTCACCACCACCACCTGCAGGCAGAGGACAACCAGGACAGCCAACACCTTGCCGGCTATGAGGCCCACGCGGCCCAGGGGAGTGGTGGACAGAAAACGGAGAACACCGTAGCGCCGGTCAAAGCCCGTAGCGATTCCCTGGCCGGTAAACGCGGTGGACATCGCGCACAGAGCCAGGATGCCGGGCACAGCCACGTCCACACGGCTTGCCCCGAGGCCGTCCAGGAAGGGAGTCACCGTCAGGCCCACCAGGGCGAGGAGCGGGAGGACGACGGCCAGAATCAGCTGTTCGCCGTTCCTGAGCATCGCCAGGGACTCGTAGCGTCCCTGCAGCAAAATGCGACGCGCCAGGGAAGCCGGCGCCTGGGAGGCGGGCGTCCCTGGGGCCGAGGTGCCGGCCGAGGCCGGGTACGGCGCCTTGGTCATTTGGTGTCCTTTCCTGAGACGTCGAGGAAAACATCCTCCAGGCTTCGGGCCTGCAGGCTCAGGGAGCCGGGCATGATGTTGTGGGCTGCCCACCACGACGCCAACGCGGCAAGATCGGGTGGGCCCAGAGGGCCCGAGGCAATGTAACTGCCTGCCCGTGTCTCGGTGATCTTGATGTTTGCCGGCAGCACTCCGGCGAGGTCGAGCCCCGCGGGTGCCTCGAAAACGAGGGTGCGGACGTGCTCCATGCCCTCTTCGACCACCGGGTCCCGCTGGAGCAACTGGGGAACAGTGCCCTCCGCGACGTTCCTGCCGGCGTCGATGATGTAAACGTAGTCTGCCAGCCGCTGGGCGTCGTCCATCAGGTGGGTGGTCAGGATGATCCCCATCCCGGCGTTCCGCAGTTCTCCGATCAGGTCAAAGACCAGTTGGCGCGACTGTGGGTCCAGGCCTGCGCTGGGCTCATCGAGGAAGAGCACCTCGGGGTTCCCGATCAAGGCCGCCGCCAACGCCAGCCGCTGCTTCTGTCCGCCGGAGAGCCGGCGCACCGAGGTCCTGCTGAAGCCGTCTATGCCGAGCCGCCCGACCAGGTCATCGACGGAACGCGGTTTCGCGTACATTCCGGCGACGTGCCGCAGCAGCGGAATGGGACGGGCCGACGGCGGGAGCCCGCCGTCCTGAAGCATCACGCCCACGCGCGCCCGCAGCCCCGCGCCTGCCTGGGAGGGGTCGTGGCCCAGCAGCGATATGTTTCCTCCGGTACGCTTCTGCAAGCCCTGGGCGCACTCGATGGTGGTTGTTTTTCCCGCTCCGTTGGCACCCAGGAGGGCTGTGACCTGGCCGCGTTCGGCGACAAGGGAAACGCCGCTCACCACCCGGAGCATCTTGCCGTCCAGGCTGGCCAGCGGACCAACATCCTTAATGAGCCCGCTGATGGTCAGAACCGGGGATTCGGGGGATCGCACCCCAGCATTCTACGGGATGTAGTAACAGGAGGAGGCTGGACTCCGGCCGCAGGTCAGCCTCCCCTTACTGGAAGGGGGGAGTAAATTACGACATGATTGTGTTGTGTATTCCATGAGCAATGCTACTGCTGTGCCTTTTGCCGGGCACGGGGCGCCACGCGCCACCGCTGAGCGCGGTCACATCGCCGCCGTGCCGGTGGCTGATGCAGACGAGCGCACCCGGGACCGCGTCCTCGGCGCCGTCCTGGAACATGGCCCGGTCAGCGCCGCTGAACTCGGCGACCTCCTGGGCTTCACCCCCGCCGCCGTGCGCCGCCACCTCGACCACCTCTCGCGCAGCGGTGTCATCGAGGTCAAGCGTGTGGCAAAGGCCGGAGCCGGCGCAGGGCGCCCTGCCCGCCGTTACGTCCTGAGCTCCCAGGGGCAATCATCCCTCGGTAACGACTACCTCGATATCGCCACCCTGGCGCTTAAGCAGCTCCAGGCCGTGGCGGGCGACGAAGCAGTCCGCCAGTTCGCCGTCGACCGTTTTTCCGAGATGGAAACCCGCTACGCGCCGGAGGTCGACGAGGCCGGAACGGACATTACCGCCAGGGCGCGTGCTCTCTCCAAAGCCCTGACCAGGGACGGGTTTGTGGCCTCAGCCGCGGAGATCCAGGCCAAGGCCCCGCTGCCGGCAGCCCTCTCCAGCGTCCAGCTCTGCCAAGGGCACTGCCCCATCCAGCAGCTCGCCGCCCAGTTCCCGGTCTTCTGTGACGTCGAAACCGAAGTCTTCTCAAGGCTGGTAGGCGTCGATGTTCGCCGGCTCTCCACGCTGGCACGCGGCGGGCACGTCTGCACCACCCATATACCCACAGGCCGGCTGGCCGCCGGAGGATCAAAACTCCCCCGGACCGCCACCGCCAGCCTGGTTGAAGTAAACAACCATCAGCAAGAAAGGCCGTGATGACGGACCAACTATCAGAGAAAGCGGTAGCCGAAGACACTGTGATCTCCGAGATTCTGGAAAAGAATCCTGAGCTCCATGGCATCGGCACGTACGAGTACGGCTGGTCCGACAAGAACGACGTCGGCGCGAACGCCCGACGCGGCATCAATGACGAAGTTGTCCGGGACATCTCGGACAAAAAGAGCGAGCCCGAATGGATGCTCGACCTTCGCCTGAAGGGCCTGAAGTACTTCGACCGCAAGCCCATGCCCACCTGGGGTGCGGACCTTTCCGGCATCGACTTCGACAACATCAAGTACTTCGTCCGCTCCACGGAGAAGCAGGCCGCAACCTGGGAAGACCTGCCCGAGGACATCCGGAACACCTACGAGAAACTGGGTATCCCGGAAGCCGAGCGCAGCCGCCTGGTATCCGGTGTGGCCGCCCAGTACGAGTCCGAGGTGGTGTACCACCAGATCCGCGAGGACCTCGAACAGCAGGGCGTCATCTTCCTGGACACCGACACCGCGCTGCGTGAGCACCCGGAGATCTTCCAGGAATACTTCGGCACCGTCATTCCCGTGGGCGACAACAAGTTCGCCTCACTGAACACGGCCGTCTGGTCCGGCGGATCCTTCGTGTACGTCCCCAAGGGCGTCCACGTGGACATCCCGCTGCAGGCCTACTTCCGCATCAACACCGAGAACATGGGCCAGTTCGAGCGGACCCTGATCATCGCCGACGAGGACTCCTACGTCCACTACATCGAAGGCTGCACGGCGCCGATCTATACCTCGGATTCGCTGCACTCCGCCGTCGTGGAAATCATCGTCAAGAAGGGCGCCCGCGTCCGGTACACCACCATCCAGAACTGGTCCACCAACGTGTACAACCTGGTGACCAAGCGTGCCATCTGCGAAGAAGGCGCCACCATGGAGTGGGTTGACGGCAACATCGGCTCGAAGGTCACCATGAAGTACCCGGCCGTCTACCTGGTGGGCGAGCACGCCAAGGGCGAGACCCTGTCCATCGCCTTCGCCGGCGCCGGCCAGCACCAGGACACCGGCTCGAAGATGGTCCACATCGCTCCGAACACCAAGAGCTCCATCATCTCCAAGTCAGTTGCCCGCGGCGGCGGACGTGCTGCCTACCGCGGCCTGGTCCAGGTCCGCGAAGGTGCCAAGCACTCGGCCAACACGGTCCGCTGTGACGCGCTGCTGGTGGACACCATCAGCCGTTCGGACACCTACCCGTACATCGACATCCGCGAGGATGACGTGGTCATGGGTCACGAAGCAACCGTTTCACGGGTCAGCGAAGAGCAGCTCTTCTACCTGATGTCCCGCGGCATGCGCGAAGACGAGGCCATGGCGATGATCGTCCGCGGCTTCATCGAGCCCATCGCCCGCGAACTCCCCATGGAGTACGCACTTGAGCTGAACCGCCTGATTGAACTGCAGATGGAAGGGTCCGTCGGATAACGATGACTGAAATCACTACTGAAAAGGCCCGCATCGGCGCCCCCTCAGCCCAGCCGTTCATCAACGGCTTCACCGAAGAAGGCGAAAGCCTGTCTCCGATCAACGCGGCAGCTTCCAAGGCTCCGCTTGCCGGCGAAGCGGTCAAGCGTCACTCGCACGGCGGCGGAGTCGGCGTTCCGGACAGTTCACGCGCCGGCCGTCTGACCTCCTACAAGCTGGCGGACTTCAAGCCGCTCACCGGCATGGAAGAGGACTGGCGGTTCACTCCGCTCAAGCGTCTTCGCGGCCTCCACAGCGACGTCCTGAACGGTGCGGCACCGTCCGTCACTGTCAGCGGCCCGGAGCAGGTCACGGTGGAGACTGTGTCCCGCGACGACAAGCGCATCGGCTCCGCAGGCATCCCGGAGGACCGCGTGTCCGCCAACGCCTGGGAAAACTTCAGCGAAGCCACCGTCCTCACAATCCCGGCCGAGTTCGAAGCCGCGGCCGAGATCACGGTGCTCATCACCGGCCAGGACACTGCGGCAGCCGCCCAGCACCTGGTGATCGTGGCGCAGAAGTTCTCCAAGTCCGTGGTGGTCCTTGACCACCAGGGCTCGGCTGTTGTCTCGGAAAACATCGAGATTGTTGTCGAAGACGGTGCCGACCTGACGGTGGTCTCGCTCCAGGAATGGAACGACGACGCCGTTCACGCCTCCTCCCAGCAGGCGAAGATCGGCCGCGACGCCAAGCTCAAGCACGTCGTTGTCAGCCTCGGCGGGGACCTGGTCCGCGTCACGCCGTCCGCACGTTTCACCGCACCGGGCGGCGAAGCGGAAATGTTCGGCCTGTACTTCGCCGACGCCGGCCAGCACCTGGAACAGCGCCTGTTCGTTGACCACGCCGTGGCCAACTGCACCTCCAACGTCCTGTACAAGGGCGCACTGCAGGGCCGCAATGCCCACGCGGTGTGGGTGGGCGACGTCCTGATCCGCAAGGAAGCCGAAGGCACCGACAGCTACGAGGCCAACCGCAACCTGCTGCTCACGGACGGTGCCCGCGCGGACTCCGTGCCCAACCTGGAGATTGAAACCGGCCTCATCAAGGGAGCCGGGCACGCCAGCGCCACCGGCCGCCTGGATGACCAGCACCTGTTTTACCTGATGGCACGCGGCATTCCGGAAGACGTTGCCCGCCGCTTGGTGGTCCGTGGCTTCCTGCACGAGATCATCCAGCAGATCAAGGTTCCCGCCCTCGAAGAGCGGCTGACCGACGCTGTTGAGCGCGAACTCGCCGTGACGAACAACTAGACGGCACGGGAAACAGATGACTGACCAGCCAAAGGGCGAATTTGTCTGCAAGACGGATGAAATCCAGCTCAAGCAGGCGCTGCGGATCCTGATCGATGACTACCCCGTAGCCATCGTCAAGGACTCCATGGGAGAGATCCACGCCATCGGGGACACCTGCTCGCACGCGGACATCTCATTGTCCGAGGGCGAAGTTGAAGGCTGCATGATCGAATGCTGGGGCCACGGCTCCCAGTTCGATCTGCGCAGCGGTGAGCCGCTCCAGCTTCCGGCCTACGATCCCGTTCCGGTGTTCGCCGTCGAAATACGCGGTGACGAGGTCTACGTGGACTTCACGAACGTCCTCAACGGAGCCGAAGCCCCGAACTTCAGCTAGCAGCATCACCCCGCCAGCCGGAGAACACCCCGGCACACAGCAACAGAACCAAACTTCCAGATACAGACCGCACCGCAGCCGGAGGGCACGGTGCAGAGGAGAACAAGACCTATGTCTACTCTTGAGATCAAGGACCTGCACGTCAGCATTGACACGGAGCAGGGCACCAAGGAGATCCTGAAGGGCGTCAGCCTGACCATCAAGACCGGTCAGACCCACGCCATCATGGGCCCCAACGGTTCGGGCAAGTCCACCCTGGCATCCACCATTGCCGGCCACCCGCGCTACAAGGTCACCAGCGGAACCATCACGCTCGACGGCGAAGATGTCCTCGCGATGAGCGTTGACGAGCGCGCCCGCGCCGGTGTCTTCCTGGCCATGCAGTACCCCGTCGAGGTTCCCGGCGTCTCCATGACCAACTTCCTGCGGACCGCGAAGACCGCCATTGACGGCGAAGCACCCAAGCTGCGCACCTGGACCAAGGAAGTCAAGGACGCCATGGCGCAGCTGCGCATCGACGCCGACTTCGCCCAGCGCAACGTCAACGAAGGCTTCTCCGGCGGCGAGAAGAAGCGGGTGGAGATCCTCCAGCTGGAACTCTTCAAGCCGAAGTTCGCCATCCTGGACGAAACCGATTCAGGCCTGGACGTTGACGCCCTGAAGGTTGTCTCCGAAGGCGTGAACCGCGCCCACTCCGAAGGCAACATGGGCACGCTGCTCATCACGCACTACACGCGCATCCTGCGCTACATCAAGCCTGACTTCGTCCACGTCTTCGTTGACGGCCAGGTTGTTGAAGAAGGCGGCCCGGAGCTCGCGGACCGCCTCGAAGAAGAAGGCTACGACCGCTACGCCACCGGCGCCGGCGCAGCCACCATCGCCGCCGCACAGGCCTAGTAAGGACTTGCCATGACCGAAATCAAAGCGGCCCGCACGGGCCTCGAAGATGTCGAAGAGGCACTGAAGGACGTCATCGACCCCGAGCTCGGCGTGAACATCGTCGACCTGGGGCTCCTGTACGGCCTCAAATACTCCGACGACGACGGCGCCCTGCTGATCGACATGACGCTCACCACGGCCGCCTGCCCGCTCACCGATGTCATCGAGGAGCAGGTAGGCAAGGCCCTGGATGGCATTGTGGATGAATGGCGCCTGAACTGGGTCTGGATGCCGCCGTGGGGGCCGGAACGGATCACCGATGACGGCAAGGACCAGATGCGGGCCCTCGGCTTCAACATCTGATTCCCGCCCCGCCGGGAGTACACCCATTACGACGACGGCCGGTTACCTTCCCCGCGAAGGTAACCGGCCGTCGTCGTACCACCCGCAGGCAGCTTTTAGAGCGTGGGTGCCGCGAAGGTGTCGCACTGGTTGATGTCCCCGGAGGTGTAGCCCTGGTAGAACCACTTCTGGCGCTGTTCGCTGGAGCCGTGAGTCCAGGCTTCGGGGGACACCCGCCCGGTCGCGGCTTCCTGGATCCGGTCATCGCCTACCGCTGAAGCGGCGGACAGGGCGTCCTTCAGGTCCTGCTCCTTCAGGGGCTCCAGGAAGGGCTGACCTGTCTTGGGATCGGGCTGGGTGGTGGCGTAGCGGGTCCACAGGCCGGCGTAGCAGTCAGCCTGGAGCTCAACGCGGACGGCGCCGGATTCTGGGCCCTGCGGATCCTGCTGGGCCCGGTCGAGGTTGCCCAGCACGTTCTGGATGTGGTGCCCGAATTCGTGTGCAACTACGTATTCCTGGGCCAGCGGCCCGCCGGAGGAACCGAACCGGTCAACCAGTTCCTGGAAGAACCCGGGGTCGAAGTATGCGGTGGTGTCGGCAGGGCAGTAGAAGGGGCCAACGGCGCTCGTCGCCGCACCGCATCCCGTGTTTGTCCCGCCGGTGAAGATGACGGTCTCGGGCTGGGGGTACTGGACGTTGTAGTCCTTGAGGTAGGCCGGCCAGAAGGCGTTCAGGCTGTTGACCGTTCCGGTAATCCGGCAATCGAGCCGCGCGTCGGCGTCCGCCCCCGTTGCGCAGGCCGGGGCCGTGCCCTGGCTCTGTTCGGCGGTACCGCCGCCGGTCAGGCCCTCGAGCAGGGCGGGGTTGACGCCGAGGAGGGCGGCTATCAGGAGGATGAGGCCGCCTCCGATGCCGCCGCCGACTTTGGCGCCGCGGCCCATCCCACGCCGGTCCTGTACTTGGGTGGGGTCCAGCTGGACGTTGTCATTGAAGCTCATAAAGTCACAATAGCCTTTACCGGCAGTCGCTAACGGAGCCCGGCCGGTAAAGTTGGGTCGATGCCTTTTCTCGATAAGATCCAGCGTTGGGCCAACGAACGCCCCGATGACACCGCTGTTGTGGTGGCGGGCCGGTGGCTCAGCTGGGCTGACCTTCGGGACTCTGCGGCGGCAGCTGTCCCCGCCACGGCAGGCGTCACAGTGCTCGCGGAAGGGAATTCAATTGACTTCCCGGTCCGGTTCGCCGCTGCGTTGGCCGGCGGGCGCCAGTGTGCAGTCCTGTATCCGGCCTGGCCTCCTGCGCTGCATGAGGAAATTCTTGAGCGGCTGGCCGAGTCGGCCCGGCCGGTCCCGGTTTCCGTGGATGACGCCCTGGCTGACGGACCGCCGGAGACGACATTCCTCATCGGCCTGACGTCCGGTACCACCTCGGTGCCGAAGGCGTTTACCCGGTCCCGCGCCTCCTGGCAGCATTCCTTCGACGCTTCCATCGAGTTCTTCGGCCTCCGCCGAGACGATGTCACCCTTGCCCCCGGCCCGCTGGTCTCCAGCCTGAACCTCTACGCCCTGGCGGAATGCCTGTATGCCGGCTCCCAGTTCCAGACCCTGGAAAGTTTCGATGTCGGGGATGTCCACGCCGCCATCACGCACGACGGCGTCACCCGGCTGGTGCTCGTGCCCACCATGCTGCGGCTGCTCAGCGAACGCGGACTGACCGGCGGCGTCGACGCCTCCGGCGTGAAAACCATCATCTGCGCCGGTTCCAAGCTGGACGCCCGCACCCTCGAAGCTGCGCGGCGCTGGGCACCGAACGCCACGATCTTCGAATACTACGGCGCCTCTGAACTCAGCTTTGTCTCCGGTGCCGGGCTGGCGGCCGGAGAGCAGCTGGACGCCGGCGGCACGGGCATCGGTCACCCGTTTCCGGGCGTCGAAGTCAGGATCCTCGACGACGACGGTTCCGAACTGGCCCCCGGCGAAGCCGGAAATATCTGCGTCCGCAGCCCCATGGTCAGCAACGGTTACCTCTGGGGTGACGATGGCCACGCACTCCGCTCCTTCGACGGCTGGTTCACCGTGGGCGACCAGGGCTACCTTTCTGACGGCGAACTTCACATCCTCGGCCGCCGCTCGGACATGATCCTGACCTCGGGAAAGAACGTCTACCCGCATGAGGTGGAGCTGGCCCTTGCCTCGGTTCCGGGTGTCGCTGCCGCGGTGGCTGCCGGCATGCCGGACGACGTCCGCGGACAACGGGTGGTGGCAGGCGTAGTCGCCGCACACGGGGGAGTCACAGCTACCCAGCTCAAGGCCGGACTCGAAGGCATCCTGCCCCGCGACAAGCGCCCACACCAGTACTTTGCCCTGTCCGAGCTCCCCACCACGGACCGCGGAAAGGTCAGCCGTAACATGCTGCTCGAATGGATCGGATCCCGTGACCGGCGGGCCCGGCACCTTGAACGCTGACCTGCTGCCTGCCGACCGGCAGCCGGTGATCATTGGGGCCCGGCGCACAGCGGTCCGCCGGGCGAACGGTGCGCTGAAGGACCTGCGTGCCCATGAATTGCTGGCGCCGGTCCTGGCACAGCTGCTCGACGAGGGCAACGTTCCGCCCGAATCCGTTACGGACGTGGTGATCGGCAATGCCGTGGGCGGCGGCGGCAATGTAGCCCGACTGGCCCTGCTGGAGGCCGGGCTCCCGGTCAGCGTGCCCGGCCTGACCGTGGACCGGCAGTGCGGTTCAGGACTTGACGCCATCGTCCTGGCCTCCCGGCTGGTGGCCGCCGGCGGAAACCCCCTGTATCTCGCCGGGGGAGTGGAGAGCATCAGCACAGCCCCCTTGCGGGCCCACCGGACCGACGGCGGCGAACCGGACTTTTTCAGCCGTGCCCGGTTCGTGCCGGACAGCTTTGGCGACCCCGACATGGGTGTAGCCGCCGAAAACGTGGCCGCCCGCTTCGGGATCGGCAGGGAGCGGCAGGATGCGTTTGCCCTCGCCAGCCACCAGCGCGCCGTAGCGGCAAGCCGGGCCGGGACGTTCGAGGGTGAGATAACCCCGCTGCAAACTCCGGCCGGAGTTGTCTGCGCCGACGACGGTCCCCGCCCCGGGCTCACCGCGGCGGTCCTGGCCCGGTTCCCGGCGGCCTTCGTTGAGGGGGGAACTGTCACCGCCGGAAACTCGTGCTTTGACGCGGACGCCGCGTCCGCCGTCGTGATTACCTCCCTGCAGCGGGCCCGGGAGCTGGGTGCGCCGGACGGACTCCTTATCCTGGCCACCGACACCGCCGGCGTTGAGCCAAGGCTCTTGGGCATCGGTGCCGCGGTGGCCGCTCAGCGCATGCTGGCGGCCTCGGGCCTGTCCGCTGCCGCTATCGGCCTGGTGGAATTCAATGAGGCCTTCGCGTCGCAGGCTCTTGCATGCCTGGACCATCTCGGGGTCGATCCGGAGAGGGTCAACCTCGACGGCGGTGCGCTGGCTTTGGGCCACGCCTACGGTGCGTCAGGGGCAGTGCTGGTGACCCGGCTGCTGGCCCAGGCTCGGCGGGCCGGGGAGCACGGCGTCCTGGCGCTGGCCATGATCAGCATCGCCGGAGGGATGGGCACGGCCGCGCTGCTGCGTTACGAACGGATCGAGCGGCGAGGTCTCGGAGCTGAGGAACCGTCTTAGCACCGGGAAGTCGCCCCTCGATGGGGCGACCGTCAGTCCTCGGCCTCGCCGAGTCCCCGGGCAGCCAGCGCCTCACCCGTTTGGCGCGCGAACGCCACGGTGGTGATGAAGACGGGCAGGACCAGTGCGCGCGGGTTCCGCTCCAGGCCGCGGGCCCGGGCGGAGTCACGGACGTCCGCGAAGGCGCCGGCGATGTAGGGGATGCTTCGGAGCATGATGGCGATGGTCAGGGCGAAACGCTCCGGGTCGGCGCCGAAACGGCGGAACGGCCTGGCCAGTGACACCACACCGTCCAGCAGCCGCTGCATGGGCGTGGTTGCCGTCAGCAGGGACGCCGCGACAATGCAGACCAGGATGTTCAGGAGGATCCGGGCTGCGGTGGGCCCGCCCAGCTGCCACCACTGGAAGAGGCCGATTACCGGCAGAACATACAGCAGGGGCCGGACTGCTCCGAGGAGCCTGCGCGGACCGGCACCTGTGAGCAGGTAAAGCCCGCACAGGATCGTGAAAACCGCCGCCGACACCAGCCAGTCAACCACCAGGAAGGATGCCAGCCCGCACCCCACCACCAGCAGGAATTTCACGGCAAGCGGCGTCCGATGGATGACCGAGTCTCCCGGCACGTAGTTGGCCAGCAGGAAACCGTGTCCCCTCACGGCGCAGCCAGCCCGTGGGTGGCCAGTGCCCGGTAAGCGTCTACGGCGGCTGCCGGGCCGCCGTCGAACACCACCCTGCCCGCCTCAATGACCAGCACGCGGTCCATGTCCAGCGCCAGGTCAAGGTCATGAGTGGACATGATGATCTGCTGGTCCAGTCCGGAGAGTGTGCGGCGCAGGAGCTCCCGGTTGCGCAGATCCAGGAGGGTTGACGGTTCGTCCAGGACCAGCACGGACGGATTAACCGCGAGGACAGCAGCGAGGGCCATCAGCTGGCGCTCCCCGCCGGAGAGCTCGTAGATGCTCTGGTCGGCGAGAGGGAGCAGCCCAAACCGGTCCAGCGTAGCCTCCGCAAACCGCCGGCGTTCCTGGCCGTTGCGGACCGAGCGCCGGAGCGACAGTTCAACATCTTCGCGGCCGGTGGGCATGACGAGCTGCGAGAGGGGATCAGTGAAGACAAAGCCCACCTGCCTGCGGACCGCCCGCACGGCGCCGACAGTATCCGCGCCGTCCACCAGCACCGCGCCGGAGGTGGGCTGGACCAGGCCGTTGACCATCCGCAGCAGTGTGGATTTACCGGACCCGTTCGCGCCGATCACGCCGATTCGCTGCTCAGTCAGTTCGAGGGCGATGTCCGCAAGGAGGGATTTTGGCTCCGGGCGGTTGTCGACGGCAACAGCCACTGATGCCTGGTGGAAGGAAATGGTTGCCATGGCGGGGGGCTAGTTGTGGATCCGCTTCACCCGGCGGACCAGGACATCGGGAAACGCGCGGTGCAGGGCAACGGCGATCACTGCAGCGAGGATGTTCTTGATCACGTCGCCGGGGTAGAAAATCAGGTCCGCCACAATCGCCTGGCCCAGTTCCGTCTTGGTGTTGATGGCGATCCCGATGATGCCGAGGGTGTGCACCACCGCAATGCTGGTCACCATGGCAGCGGCGAAGAACCACAGCGCCCGAGCGCGCGAGGTGCGCCGGATGACAACAGTGGCCAGCCAGCCCACCAGGGCCGCAGCGATCGGGAAGGCGATGATGTAGCCGGCCGACGGTCCGGCCAGGATGCCCAGGCCGCTGCGGCCCTGGCTGAAGATCGGCAGGCCGGCAAGCCCCAGCAGCGTGTAGAGGCCGACGGCGGCAAAGCCCCGGGCCGGGCCCAGCATCAGGCCCGTGAGCATCACCGCGAGGGTCTGGAAAGTGATCGGTATGCCGAACACGTTGGCCGCGATGCCGGGCACCAGTGCAGAGCCTGCCACCAGCGCGGCGAAGACGGCGATCAGGCCGAGGTCGGTGGCGTTCCAGCGGGCGCGTTTACGGGAGGCGGTGCCGTTGACGGTTGTGTCGGTCTGGCTCATGGGGTGTTCCTGTCGTGGTTGTACAAACTAAGCATGGGGTGATCCTGACGTTACCGGCCGCCGTCAGGGTCCATTTTGTAGGGGGTCTACTAAACGGGCGGCCGGGCGTTGAGTGGCCGATACAAAGGACCGTGGCCGTCCGCGGCGCCGTCCAAACGTTGGCCGCCAGGAAACTGCCAAATTCCAGAGCCTCTCTCGCCGTCATCGCGGGACGGCGCCCAAGGGCACGTATTTGAGGTTGGATGAAGTGCCACCGGTGTTGGACTCGTCGTGAACCACGAGGAGCCCCTGCTCGAACTGCGGCCCGGCATTCAGAGTGGTGACGTCCACACCATCGGTGCCCGTCACGGCATCTATGGTTCCGTTCGCACCGACGCTGAATTTCTGGAGGAAGGCGTTGCCGCCGGCCCGGTCATAGACCGCTATCTTGGATTCGCCCTGACTGGAAACGAAGAGCCGACCCGTACCGTTCGCGCCGTACTCGATGGCCATCCCTTCAATGTCGGCCACCAGATTGCCGCCGCCGACTGTATCGACAGCGGTCCGGCTGTTGCCGGCTCCAGGTTCGGCTCCGTACTTCCACAGAGCCACGTCCTCCTGGCCAACATACAGATGCCCCAGATCATCGTCAGCCACGCAGCCCTCGGTGATGCTGGATATGGAAAGCGTCCTGACGAGGGTGGCATCGACTTTGCCGGCGCCGTTGTCCGACAGTTCAAATTGTTGGATGCTGCCGGACACATATGGTGTGACGAACGCATAGAACTTACCGCTGACTTTGCTGCGATAGAGGCAGAGTCCGCTGTTGGGCGCGAAAGTCGCGATGCTGCGGGCCCCAATCGGTGAGAGGGTTCTGGTTGCCGTATCCAGTGAATACAGGGCCAACGTATTGTTTGTCCGGTTATTCGCCCCCACGACCACGGTCGATTGCCCGCCAAGGGGTAACCCGGTCCTTACGTCGATGTTTCCGATCATTCCATCGCCACGGAACTGCATCAGTTTGCCGTCCATTCCGAACACGCCGATACCGCCGCCTGAAGACGCCTTGTTATCGGCGATCACCACACTGTTGGCGGGGTTCGCCTGGTCAACCCAGATTGCCGAGTCATCTGAGATGTCCCCCGAACCGGAAAACCCGACGGTCTCAACCGCTGGCATTACAACCGGGACGCCCGGCGTCGGGGTAGCGGTGGGGGTAGGCGAAGGGGTGGGTGTCGGCGTCGGGGTTGCTGTCACGGTGGACGTCGGGGTCGGAGTTGCTGTCGCGGTAGGCGTAGGAGCCACAGTGGGTGTCGGCGTCGGGGTTGATGTTTCGTAGGTTACGGACAACTGCGGTCGTTGTGAGGACTCTCGGGACGCCAGGCTGCCATGCACTCCCGTCGTTGTGTTGAGTCCGAAGCTGACACTGCCGGAACTGGTCACGGAGCTCACTGGCAAGGATGCGCTGGCAAATTGGCCTGATCGAAGCACTCCGGTCCGGGCAAGTTCCGTTGGCTGCCAGGCAGGCTGGTTGGCCGAGGTTACGGTGGTCTCGCTCCATGCGTTGCTGGCCGGGTGCACAAGCAGGCTCCCGTTCACAGATGTTTTCGAGTAGATCCTCAGGCTCGCGGCCGTGATGCTGCTGCCGGCAGGGAGTGCCACGTCGAACCGAAGGAGTACGTGGTACGTGTTCTGCGAAACGGTCAAAGCTGTTGCCGTACCGTAGTTGCCGCCGGGAGTGGCTGTGGAAACATAAGTATCCGCCACCGCGCTGAGAGTAACGGTCGCAGGTGCAGCGGCCGTCCGGGGCAAGCTGCCGAATAGAACAAAGACGCCTATCGTCGCCAGAGCGAGCAATGACGCCAGGAGAAGTCGGAAACGACGGAGCATGGCGCGGTCCTGGGTAGGCCCATGGATGTCATGGGCATGTGCAGTGAACGGGCTGGCCCAGCTCTGGCCGTATCGAGGGCATCCAGCGGACGTTCGGCGGTCAATGCCGCAACGCACAACAAGGACGCGGGTTGAATGCAGGAATCAAAAAGGCGCGTTTTGCCTTATGCATATTATCCGAGAGGCGAGGGTGCCGCTGTCAAGCACTGAAACATAACCCGCCAGCCTCCTGCCCTCGTCCCTGTAGTGCGCCGCGGTCCTGGGCCCAGACTGTGGCCGGTAGACTTGACTAGGCCGTTCTGTGCGGCCATTCTGCCCGCTTCTTCCAGACGTCATCCGTTGAGCTGCGGCATTCCCTGTTGTGAAAGGCCTTACCTGCTGTGATTACTGTCCAGGATCTTGAACTGCGCGCCGGTGCCCGGCTCCTTATGGACCAGGTGAGCTTCCGCATCGACAAGGGAGACAAGATCGGCCTGGTGGGCCGCAACGGCGCCGGAAAGACCACCCTGACCCGGGTTCTCGCCGGCGAGGGCCTCCCTGCTGCGGGCAAGGTCACCCGCACGGGTGAGATCGGTTACCTTCCGCAGGATCCGCGCACACCTGACATGGAACAGCTCGCCCGCGACCGCATCCTCGCCGCCCGCGGACTGGATGTCGCCGTCGGCAAACTCCGGCTCGCGCACGAGGAAATGGCCAGTGAGGACGCAGATGTCCAGCGCAAGGCGATGAACCGCTACGACCGCCTGGAATCGGAGTTCCTGGCAGCCGGCGGTTACTCGGCCGAGGCCGAGGCGGCCGCGATCTGCTCCAACCTTGCACTGCCGGACCGCATCCTCAACCAGCCCCTCAAGACCCTTTCCGGCGGCCAGCGCCGCCGTGTTGAACTGGCCCGGATCCTCTACTCGGACGCCGAGACCATGCTCCTCGATGAGCCCACCAACCACCTTGACGCCGACTCCATCGCCTGGCTGCGGGACTTCCTCAAGAACCACCAGGGCGGGCTGATCGTGATCAGCCACGACACCGAGCTCCTCGAAGCGACCGTGAACAAGGTCTTCCTGCTGGACGCCAACCGCGCCCAGATCGACTTCTACAACATGGACTGGAAGCGCTACCTGCTTCAGCGCGAAACCGACGAGCGCGCCCGCAAGCGTGAACGCGCCAACGCCGAGAAGAAGGCCCAGGTCCTGTTCGACCAGGCCAACAAGATGCGGGCCAAGGCCACCAAAGCTGTCGCAGCGCAGAACATGGCAAAGCGTGCCGAGCGCCTGCTCAGCGGCCTCGAAGCCGTCCGCGAGAACGACCGCGTGGCAGCGCTCCGCTTCCCGGACCCCTCGCCCTGCGGCAAGACCCCGCTTACCGCTGAGGGCCTCAGCAAGTCCTACGGCTCGCTGGAGATCTTCACGGACGTCGACCTCGCCATTGACCGCGGCTCGAAGGTGGTCATCCTGGGCCTGAACGGTGCCGGCAAGACCACCCTCCTGCGGATGCTTGCCGGCGTGGACAAGCCGGACACCGGCGATGTCATTGCCGGCCACGGCCTCAAGGTTGGCTACTACGCCCAGGAGCACGACACCCTGGACGTGGACCGGACAGTCCTGGAGAACATGCGCTCCTCCGCCCCGGACATGAAGGACGCGGAAGTACGCGGCATCCTCGGTTCGTTCCTGTTCTCCGGCGACGACGTCGACAAGCCCGCTGGAGTCCTCTCTGGCGGTGAGAAGACGCGCCTGGCCCTGGCCACCATCGTGGCCTCCAGCGCCAACGTCCTCCTCCTCGATGAGCCCACCAACAACCTGGACCCAGCCAGCCGCGCTGAGATCCTGGGTGCGCTGCGGAACTACAGCGGAGCCGTCGTCCTGGTCAGCCACGACGAAGGGGCCGTCGAAGCCCTCAACCCTGAGCGCGTGGTCCTGCTCCCGGACGGCGTCGAGGACCTGTGGAACGAAGACTACCTGGATCTGATCACGCTGGCTTAGCCTCGATTTGCGGTGGTTTCGTTCGCATCAGCGGCCGCGTAATTTGCCGCTTGCTGGCTGGCCCCGAGGCACTCGTGCTCACCTTCGCTCCGCAGCGCGCGTGATTTCCCGCGAGCACGCGGGAAACCACGCGCGTTGCGCAGCGGACCCAGCCACGGGCGTGGCACTGAACGCAACCCAGAACGAAGCCTTAGTACCCTTGCGCGTCCAGGAGGGCGTCTTCCTCTTCTTCGGCTGTGGCCTTCTTCCGTTTGCGGGCAACCGGCGGACGACGGCGGGCTGCCGCGGCCGCGGAGTGGACGGCGCTGCCGGAGCTGACCTCGTCCCCGTCCTCATCCTCGGCGTCGATCGCCGCGTTCCGGGCCTGCTGCCGCGCGGCGTAGCCGAATCCCACGAACATGAGCACGCCGAATGCAAACCACTGCAGCGAGTAGGACAGGTGCGTTCCTTCTTCGGTGGCCGGTTTGGGGAACGGGAACGGCATCTCGGCGGCGGCCGGCGATTCCGACGCGAGCTGCCCATAGGCGCCGGTGAGGAAGGGATAGCCCAGTTCGTTCGCGTAGGTGGGCAGGTCGATGGAGGCGAGCTGGCCAGCCGGCGCGCCGCGGTCCAGTCGCGGCTCCCCGTGCTTGAGACGGACGACGGCGGTCACGGAGCCTGTTGGGGGCGCCGGAACCGAGTCGGGGCTGCCCGGGTTCTTGTTGCCGATAGGCAGCCAGCCCCTGTCGATCACCACGGTCTCGCCCGTCTCCAGCCTGAACGGGACAACCACCTCGTAGCCGGGCTGCCCGTTCAGCGGACGGTTGCGGACGATCCTTTGTCCGGCGACGTCGTAGGTTCCCTTGAGTTCCACCTGGGTCCACTCCTTGGCGGGGTCCAGTTCGGAGAACTCGTCGCGGACCTGCTGGAAGGGGACGGGTGTGGCTGAATAGTTCGTGACCACGCGGTTGATTTCGGCAAGGGTCTCAGCGCGGCGGTCCATCTGCCAACGGCCAAGAAAGACACAGGCAGCAGCAAAAACCGCGGCCAGCAGCAGGTAGGCAAGCCATTTGCTGGAGAAAAGAAAACGGTACATTCAGCTGTCCTGCCCCGCGCCGGACCCGCCGGGCGCCTGGCCCCGGTCCATGACCACAGTGTCCTTCCACAGCCCGCGGGTCTGCAGGTAATCCTCCAGCCAGCCGCGGTGGTCATCACAGGCGAGCCAGATCTTCCGGCGCTCCGGGGTATGGATCTTGGGATTGTTCCACAGCAGCTGCCAGGAGGCTTCGGAGCGGCAGGCCTTACGGGAGCAGGTGGCACCCATGGCCGGCGCGGCACTGTCTGTCCCGCCGGCCAGATCGAAAATGTTCATGAAGCGCGCCGTTCCTGTCCGTAGGTGGGTTCGTCGCCATCATCAATTATCAGCTCACCCTGAAGGACCGTGGAGGCTGTGCTCTGTTGTTCCGGAGCCACCACGGGGCTTTCCAGTTCGGCGAGCGGGGCGGAATCCAGCAGTGAATCGCTGTGGACCTCTGCCTTGTCGTTCCCGTTGGCGAGGACCACCGCGATCCATGGGAGGAAGACGGCACCTGCAACCATCAGGAGCTTGAACCAGCCGTCCACCACAAAGATAAGGATGAGGCAGACCATGCGGATTCCCATCGCGAGGGAGTACTGCATCATCCGGTGCCGCATGTCCTCCGAATGGGCTGCGGCAGCGTCCGTGATGCTGTGCACCCCGGAATCACCGGAGAACCGTTCAGGCTCTCCGGGCACATACTGTCCCGCATGGTTTTCAAGGGTCACGGTTGGTTGATCACGCTCCAAGGCTTGCCTCAATTCTCTCACCATCCGGCAGGTGCGCCCAAACGGACGCTAAGATCGGAGGCAGTAAAAATCCCATGCGTTTTCCATCGCGGTGCCCTTTTGCCGCAGAATCCCGGAGCCCCCTATGCCTGAAGCAGCCCAGACCCCCCGCAGCGTCCTGATCACCGGAGGTAACCGGGGCATCGGGCTGGCCATCGCCGAGGCTTTCCTCGCCAACGGCGACAAGGTTGCCGTGACCTACCGCAGCGAGTCGCAGTTGCCGGCCGGAATCCTCGGCGTAAAGGCTGACGTGACTGACGAGGCCTCTGTTGATGCGGCATTCACCGAGGTGGAGGCCGCCCACGGTCCGGTGGAGGTCCTGGTGGCAAACGCGGGGATCACCAAAGACATGCTCCTGCTGCGCATGCGCGAGGAAGACTTCACATCCGTCATCGACACCAACCTCACTGGTGCTTTCCGGGTCATCAAGCGCGCTTCGAAGGGCATGATCAAGATGCGGAAGGGCCGGGTTGTGCTGATTTCTTCTGTCTCCGGCCAGTACGGCGCGCCGGGCCAGATCAACTACTCCGCTTCCAAGGCCGGCCTGGTGGGCATCGCCCGGTCGCTGACCCGCGAACTGGGATCCCGTGGCATCACTGCGAACGTTGTGGCCCCCGGTTTCATCAATACGGATATGACTGCCGAACTCCCCGAGGCCACGCAGAAGGATTACCTGGCAAGCATCCCGGCCAATCGTTTTGCCGAAGCTTCGGAAGTGGCCAACGTGGTCCGCTGGATTGCCAGCGACGAGGCCGCCTACATCTCCGGCGCCATCATCCCGGTCGATGGCGGCCTGGGCATGGGTCACTGACAGCAAGTTCCCTACCCGGCGGCGTCGAACGCTTCCCTGAGCCATTCCGTTACCTCGGAGTCGACGTCATGAGGCGTCAGGAGCTCCAGGTGGTGCATCCAGATCCCGGGGGAGGGGTGGACCACCTCCTTGAACCGGGCGGACACGATGTGCCGCGGGAGTGCGATGGACAGCACCGCCGGGACGTCGGTTTTCAGGTGCTGCCGGGGGTTCCAGACGTAGGCGAAACCACGCCTGTTCCGGAAAGCCACCTGGCTGGTGGTGGTGCGCTCAACCGCCGGACCATTACTGAGGATGGCGCTCCGGACAACCTGGCAGAGCTCAAGTCCTTCGGGAGAATTGCTGAACAAAGCTTCCGGGGTTGATGGTGTCCCGGCGCTGCCCGTCATGGGGCGAGCATACGCCGGCGGGACCGCCCTGGGGCACCCCGGCTCTGACCGGACACTAGGCGGGCCGGGCTTCTTTGTGGGGGTCACACAAGCAGATCCGGGTTCAGCGCTGGCATGATGGACTGCAGACATAGAGGCTTTAGACGTTTCGAACAAAAGGAGTACATATGGGACTGCTGGACAACAAGACCGCCATCGTTACCGGATCCTCACGGGGAATTGGCGCCGAAGTGGCCAAGAACCTCGCTGCCGAAGGTGCCGCCGTCGTAGTTAACTACCGCCAGAAGGCGCCGCGCGCCAACAAAGTGGTGGCCGGAATTGAAGCCGCGGGGGGTCGTGCCGTCGCTGTGGGTGCTGACCTCACCACCCAGGAAGGCGTTCAGGCCCTGGCCAGCGCGGCCATGGAGAACTTCGGTTCGCTGGACATCCTGGTCCTCAACGCCTCCGGCGGCATGGAATCAGGCATGGCGGACGATTACGCGCTCAAGCTGAACCGTGACGCGCAGGTCAATATGCTCAACGCCGCAGTGCCGCTCATGAAGGAGGGCTCGCGCGTGGTCTTCGTCACCAGCCACCAGGCACACTTCATCAACTCCGTGCCCACCATGCCGGAGTACGAGCCGGTGGCCCGCAGCAAGCGGGCCGGTGAGGACGCTTTGCGCGAGCTCCTGCCGAACCTGGCCGAAAAGGGTGTCTCCCTGGTGGTGGTGTCCGGCGACATGATCGAAGGAACCGTCACGGCGACGCTGCTGGACCGGTCGAACCCGGGCGCCATCGAGGCCCGCCGAGCCGAGGCCGGCAAGCTTTACTCCGTGGAGGAGTTCGCTGAGGTGGTGGCCGGCATGGCCACCGCTGACGTCGAGTCCGGCCACACGGAGTACGCCGGCGGCTCGGACTACTTCGGCAAGAGCGCGAAGTAAGTCCTTCGTCAACGGGGAAGGCACTCCATGGTGAACATCACCGTGGAGTGCCTTTCTTGCGTTCAGGGTGCGAGGATCAGACGCCGGCGATGTGCCGCACGGCGTCGAGGTAGGGCATGTTGATGGCCGAATCGGCCACCGCACGGACAGCGGGCTTGGCGTTGAAGGCAACTCCGATTCCGGCCGCTCCGAGCATGTCCAGATCATTCGCACCATCACCCACGGCGATGGTGTGCTCCATGGGGATCCCCTCGGCGGCGGACCACTCGCGCAGGTACTTCTCCTTGGCGGCCCGGTCAATGACTGCCCCGAGGACCTTGCCTGTCAGGGCGCCGTCCACGATTTCCAGCTCGTTCGCGATCCAGTAGTGCAGGCCCAGGCCCTCGGCGATGGGCCGGAGGATCTGGTTGAACCCGCCCGAAACCACGGCAACAACATGGCCTGCGGCCTTGAACGCGGCCACCAGCTCAGCGGCGCCTTCACTCAGTCTGACCTCAGCGCGAACGGAATCGACGACGTTCGCGGGCAGCCCCGCGAGGACCGCCACCCGGGCATGCAGGCTCTGGGCGAAGTCGAGTTCCCCGCGCATGGCGGCTTCAGTGACGGCGGCAACTTCTTCGCGCTTGCCTGCGTATGCGGCGAGTAGTTCGATGACTTCCTGCTGGATCAGTGTTGAGTCGACGTCCATGATCAGGAACTTGCGGGGCGCTGTCCGCAGGGCCGCCGGGACAATCGCCGTATCGACTCCGTCCTGGCTGTGCCGGGCAACAGCGTGCCGGAGGGCGGAGATGCCTGCTGCCGAGGCGTCGGGCAGGGCGAGATCCGCGGTGTGAACGTCGTACCGGCCGTCCCCGGCCTGGGTTTCCGCTTGGAGGGCCGCGCCGTGGCCCGTGAGCAGGGAACGCAGCTGTTCGAGCTCCGCGGGGATCAGTTTGGGGCCGTAGCTGACCGCAGTCACGTTCGAAGTCATGGCTGCAATCTTAGCCAGCGGGGGACTGCCTCCGGAATTTGTTGCCCCCAGGGAAGCGGGCCGGGCCTTCATCGCGTTGCGGCGATGTATCAGTTATCAGTCGGCCTCCGTTTTGTCCTAGTGTCTACTCCTATGAGTGATGTTCTTGAATTGGCCGCCGTCAGCGTTGTCCGTGGTGCTAAAACGCTCCTGAACAAGGTGGATTGGCAGGTCAAGGAAGGCGAGCGTTGGGTCATCCTCGGTCCCAACGGCGCGGGCAAGACCACTCTCCTGCAGATTGCTGCTGCCCGGCTGCATCCCACCAGCGGCATGGCCGGCATCCTGGAGGAAATCCTCGGTGCAGTGGACGTTTTTGAACTGCGCCCCCGGATCGGGCTCTCGTCCGCTGCGCTGGCGAACCAGATCCCCGAGCACGAGAAAGTGCTGAACGTGGTGGTGACTGCGGCCTATGGCGTGACGGGCCGCTGGCGCGAGGGGTACGAGAAGGCCGATGAACGCCGCGCCTTCACCCTGCTCAACGAATGGGGCATGGGGCCACTGCTCAACCGGCCGTTCGCTTCGCTGTCCGAGGGGGAGCGCAAACGGGTGCAGATCGCCCGCGCCCTGATGACCGATCCGGAACTCCTGCTGCTGGACGAGCCCGGTGCCGGCCTGGACCTGGGCGGCCGCGAGGACCTGGTGCACCGCCTCAGCGAGCTCGCCCGGGACGAGGACGCTCCGGCCATCGTGCTGGTCACCCACCACCTGGAAGAAGTGCCGCCGGGCTTCACGCACGCCATGCTGCTGCGCGAAGCGAATGTCGTTGCAGCCGGTCCCATCGAAGAGGTTCTCACCGCCGCGAACCTGAGTGAAACGTTCGGCCTTGACCTTGATGTCACGGTCAACGCGGGCAGGTACACCGCCGCTGCCCGCCGCTAGACGGCGCACACACCAGTACCTTGGATCTTCTCGGCAGTATCTTTGTGCTCGTCGCCGGCCTGTGGGCCGGAACCATCAACGCCGTCGTCGGCTCCGGCACTCTTGTTACCTTTCCTGTCCTTCTCGCCCTCGGCCTCACGCCCGTCGTCGCCACCATGAGCAACGCCATGGGCCTGATCGCCGGCGGCGCCTCCGGGGCGTGGGGCTACCGCAGGGAACTCAAAGGCAGGGGCCGGCAACTGCTCAGGCTCCTGCCGGCGTCGCTGCTGGGCGGCATTACCGGTGCCTTCCTGCTGCTGAATCTTCCCGAGAAGGTGTTCCACTTTGTCGCCCCGGTCCTCCTGGTCCTGGCTCTCCTGATGGTGGTCTTCCAGCCGCGCCTGCAGGCCTGGGTACGAACTCGCGAAGAGAACCCCGAGCACGCGGTGCGCGACAAGCGGCACGGCATCCTCCTGCTCGTGCTGGTCTACCTGGCCGGCGTCTACGGGGGCTACTTCGTCGCAGCCCAGGGGATCCTGCTGGTGGGCATCCTGGGGATCTTCCTCACCGGCACCATCCAGAATGCCAACGCCATGAAGAACATCCTGGTGCTGGGCGTCAATCTCATTGCCGCGGTCTCGTATCTTCTCTTCGCCTTCGACCGTATCAACTGGCTGGTGGTGCTCCTGATCGCGGTGAGCTCCACCATCGGCGGGCTCCTGGGGTCGAAGATCGGACGGCGGCTGTCCCCACCCGTGCTTCGGATTGTCATCTTTGCGCTGGGCCTGGTGGCTCTGGGCTTTATGATCGCCAACCTGCTGGAATAATCGACCGGTGACAATCCACTACCTCGAATCCGCCCAGGATCCCCGCGTCTCCGACTACACGCAGCTGACGGACGTGCATCTGCGCAAGCTCCGTGAACCGGCGGAGGGCATGTACATCGCCGAATCCTCCCGCGTGCTGCGCCGGGCGTTGGCCGCGGGACACCAGCCGAGGTCATTCTTCCTCGCAGAAAAGTGGCTGGCGGATCTCCAGGACGTCCTCAGCTCCTATCCGGACGTTCCGGCGTTCATCGGAACGGCCGCCCTGCTGGAGGAGATCACCGGATTTCACCTGCACCGCGGAGCGATGGCAGCCATGCAGCGGCCGGCGCCGTTGCCGCTGAACGAACTCCTGGCGGGCGCCCGCCGGATAGCCGTTCTGGAAGACATTGTGGACCACACCAACGTTGGTGCCATCTTCCGCTCGGCTGCGGCGCTGGACATCGATGCCGTGCTGGTCTCACCGCGCTGCGGCGACCCCCTCTACCGCCGCAGCGTCCGGGTCAGCATGGGCACCGTGTTCCAGGTGCCATGGGCCCGGCTGGAGGCCTGGCCGCAGGATCTGGCACTCCTCCAGCAGCACGGCTTCACCGTTGCGGCGTTGGAACTCACCGGGGACGCCGTCGATGTGGATGAGCTGGCCGCACGGAATCCGGACCGGCTCGCCCTGGTGCTGGGCACCGAAGGTGCCGGCATGAGCGCCGCGACGCTCGCCGCCGTCGATCTGGCTGTCAAGATCCCCATGCGCCCCGGTGTCGACTCCCTCAACGTGGCTGCCGCCTCGGCGGTTGCCTTCTGGGAACTCCGTCCGCGTGGTTCGCGGGGTTCACGCTGATCGGCTATTATTGATAGCTGGCTGTACTGCGCCTTCTGCAGCGGCCATCCCATTCATACCTGGCAGCTGGCAAAATCCAGTTGTGCGAACAAAGGTCCAATTATGAAGTCTGATACACACCCGAAGTACGAAGCTGTTGTTTTCAACGACCTGGCTTCCGGCGTCAAGTTCCTGACCAAGTCCACCGTGTCTTCGAAGAAGACCATCGAGTGGGAAGACGGAAACACCTACCCGGTTATTGACGTCGAAATCTCCTCCGAGTCCCACCCGTTCTACACGGGCAAGCAGCGCATCATGGACTCTGCAGGCCGCGTCGAGCGCTTCAACGCTCGCTTCAAGGGCTTCGGCGGCAAGAAGTAATTCACTTCCCCCTCAACGTTCTTTGACAAAGCCCGCACCGGAAACGGTGCGGGCTTTGTGCGTTTCCCGCACCATTGCCAAAGTGCGGCAGGATGGAAGGCATGACTGACACAGCTGCCCCCGCCGACGGTCCCACCGCCCTCCTTCACGGCGAGTACAAAGTCCCCGGCGGCAAGCTCGTAGTGGTGGACCTCGACGTAGAGGACGGGCACCTTGCGCATGTTTCCGTAAGCGGAGACTTTTTCCTGGAACCTGACGAGGCGCTTTTGGACATCAACCGTTCCCTCACCGGGCTCCCTGACACCACGACGGCGGCAGATCTGTCCGCTGCTGTGGCTGCCGGCCTGCCTGAGGACGCCGTGCTGTTCGGCTTTTCGGCAGATGCCGTGGCCGTCACCGTCAGGCGTGCCCTCGCCAAGGCAACAACCTGGGCAGACCATCACTGGAACATCATTGCACCCACGGTTTTGCCCACCCACGTCAACGTTGCCCTGGATGAGGTGCTCACCGAAGAAGTAGGTGCCGGCAGGCGCAACCCCACGTTGCGGTTCTGGGACTGGGAGGAGCCGTCCGTGGTGATCGGCAGCTTCCAGTCATTCCGCAATGAGCTGGACCCCGACGGCGTCGCCCGGCACGGCATCAGCGTGGTCCGCCGGGTCAGCGGCGGCGGAGCGATGTTCATGGAGGCCGGGAATTGCATCACCTACTCCCTCTACCTGCCGCAGACCCTGGTGGACGGGATCAGCTTTGCCGATTCCTACGCCTTCCTGGACGCCTGGGTCATGGCCGCTTTGGAGAAAATCGGGGTCACGGCGTTCTACGTACCCCTGAACGACATCGCCACCGACCAGGGCAAGATCGGCGGCGCCGCGCAGAAGCGGCTGGCCAACGGTGGCATGCTGCACCACGTCACCATGAGCTACGACATCGACGCCGACAAGATGGTTGAAGTGCTGCGCATCGGCAAGGAAAAGCTCTCCGACAAGGGGACCCGCAGCGCCAGGAAACGCGTGGACCCCCTTCGCCGGCAGACGGGGCTGGCCCGCACCGAAATTATCGCGGCCATGATGGAAGTCTTTACCGAACGGTACGCCGCGACGCCCTCGGAACTGACGGGCGCGGAACTGGGGGAAGCCCATCAAAGGGTTGCCGCCAAGTTCGGCACCCGGGAATGGCTGCACCGGATTCCCTAGGGCACCCGACAGCTGTATCAGGTGTGGGCCTGCGCGGTGAGTTCGCGCAGCAGGTGGCTGCGCTGCTCCACCACAATCCGCCGCAAGGCCGCAGGGGCGTCGGTGTTGGCAGCCAGCCACTCACCGGTGCGGAGCACCACCGGCTGCTGCTCAGGCCGCATACCGGCTGCGAGGTCCTGGGCGTGCGGGTACAGCCCCTGGACGATGCGGCTGGCGATTTCGATGGTCCGGCTGTCCCAGACCCCGCGGAGGCATTCGAAATACGGCTCCACATAGGGCTCCAGCACTGCGGCGGGTGCGGTTGTGAAGCCGGCGATCGTGGCGCTGAGGATCTGGTTCGAGAGCTCCGTCCCGTGTACAGCTGCGTCCCAGACGGCGGCCTTCACCCCGGGGTCCGGACGGGCGGCGGCAGCCGTCGCGTGCCCGGCCTTGCCCGCGGCGGTCTTGTCCCGCTCCAGTTCATCGTCCAGCTCCGCGAGGGTGGCCTGGCCGTTGGCCGCAAGCGCATGCCAGAGCGTCCAGCGCAGCTCCGCATCCACCGCCAGCCCTACCACCTGTTCAGTGCCGTCCAGGAGGCCTCTGAGGCGGGGGAGGAGCGCGGCGTCGTGACGGCTGACAGAGGCCAGCGTCCGCGCCCATGCGAGCTGGTGGTCCGAGCCCGGCGCCGCGGAGTCCAGCTGCTTGTCCACGGCTGACAGGAACCCACTGCGCAGTGTGTCCCGCCGGACCGTGGGTGTGAAGCGTTCGACGGCGGCCTCGGCGTTGTCGAGGATGTTCAGCAGAACGCCGATCCCCGTTTCAGACGGTCCGAAGGCCTGGACCGCGTCGACGTAGCGCTCCGCCGGGCTTTCCGCATCCCGGGCGGAGTTCCAGAGCGCAGTCCACACGAGGGCCCGCGCCATGGGATCGGCGATCCTGTCCAGCGATTGCAGTACTGTGGCCTCGGACGCCCGGTCCAGCCTGGCCTTGGCATAGGTCAGGTCGTCGTCATTCAACAGCAGAAGGGCAGGCCGTGGCTGGCCGGTGAGTTCGGGAAGGGGCGTCCGGGCGCCCGTGACGTCCGTTTCGATGCTCCCGGTCCGGACCAGTGCACCGTGTGGATCGAAGTTGTACAGGCCCACGCGCAGCCGGTGCGGCCGGAGCTCCTTCCGTCCCGTGACAGGGTCAACAGCATCCTGGACGATGGACACGGAGCCAAGGACGTCGTCGTGCGTTTCCTCCTCAATGGAGAGGGTGGAGATGCCGGAGGTCTGGAGCCACGGCGCCGCCCAGGCGGCGAGGTCGCGGCCGGAAGCAGCGCTGAGGGCCTTCAGGAGGTCTGCCAACGTGGTGTTGCCGTAGGCATGGTCCCGGAAATACTGACGGGAGCCGGCGATGAACGCGTCAAACCCCACATAGGCCACCAGCTGTTTGAGCACCGATGCGCCCTTGGCATAGGTGATTCCGTCGAAGTTCTGCTTGGCGGCCTCAAGGTCGGGGATGTCGGCAACGATGGGGTGCGTGGTGGGCAGTTGGTCCTGCACATAGGCCCACGCCTTGCGCTTGTTCGCGAAGTTCACCCACGCCGTATCCCAGTCCGTGGCGCGGTCCACGCCGAGGGTTCCCATGTAGTCGGCAAACGATTCCTTGAGCCACAGATCGTCCCACCACTGCATGGTGACGAGGTCGCCAAACCACATGTGGGCCATCTCGTGCATGAGGGTGTTGGCGCGTCCCTGGTACTGCGCGCCGGTGGCACGGGAGGTAAACACATAGCTTTCGGTGAAGGTCACCAGCCCCGGGTTTTCCATCGCGCCGAGGTTGTATTCGGGCACAAAGGCCTGATCATACTTTCCCCACGGGTAGGGGAAGTCGAAAAGGCGGTTGAAGAAATCCAGCCCGTTCCTGGTGAGGCGGAACAGCTCTGATGGATCGAAGGATTCCGCCATGGAGGCCCGGCAATAGAGGGCCAGTGGCACCTCCAGCTGTGTGCCGTCCTCGAGCGTTCCACTCCAGTGGTCCTGGGCTTTGAAGTAGGGTCCGGCCAGCACAGTGGTGATGTACGTGGACATCGGCCGCGTGGCAGCGAAGTCCCAGCGGCTGGTGGCCGGATCACTGGTTAGCGCAGTCCGGGCGGCCTCGACTCCGTTGGACGCGACCTCCCAATCCGACGGCGCCAGCACATGGAAGGTGAACTCGGCTTTGAGGTCCGGCTGCTCGAAGTTCGCGAACACCCGCCGCGCATCGGCCGGCTCGTACTGTGTGTAGAGATAGCACTGGCCATCGGCCGGGTCCACGAAGCGGTGCATGCCTTCGCCGGAGCGGCTGTACAGCGCTGTCCCCGTGACTGTGACCTGGTTCTCCGCCTGCAGGTTCTCCAGCCGGATCCGGGAACCGTCTACTGCCCCAGCCACCGGCAGGTCCTTGCCGTTCAGGAACACACTGTGCACCTCGCCGGCAATGAAGTCCAGGAAGGTGGACGTTCCCGGTCCGGTCCCGGCAGAGGAAAAGTTGATGACACTGCGGCTGGTGTAGCCTGCAACATCCGGATCAGCGGCCCCGCGCACGTCCAACGTCACGTCGTAGCCGTGGGTGGTGATCAGGGCTGAACGTCGGGCGGCTTCGCTGCGCAGCAGATTCTCGTGTGACACTCCGCTATCTAATCACGGTACTCCGACGGCGTTTTCCGGCCCCCTGGGCCCGGCCGCCCGTATCCCTTAGGCGGTCATGAGCAGGGCCGCTGCCAGGCCCAGGAGGGCGATCAGCAGCCATGCGGACAATGCAGCGGACAGTGCCCGGGCGCCCGTGTGCAGGAGGGTGCGGATCCGCACCGCGGACCCCAGCCCGAAGAGCGCCGCTCCCAGGACTATGTCCTGCAGCCCGGCTCCTGCATCGAGCCAGGCCTCCGACAGCCAGCCAGTGGACCGTAGTGCCACCATCACCACGAACCCGACGACGAACAGCGGCACCAGCGGAGGTAGGGATTTCTCCCCGGAGCCGTGGGAACGGTGATTGGAACGGTGGTGCAAGCCAGCCACCGCCACCACGGGTGCCAGCAGCAGGACGCGCGTCAGCTTGACGACGACGGCGAGGCCCAGTGCCGCAGTGCCGGCGGTCTGGGCGGTAGCCACCACCTGCCCGACGTCGTGAACTGACGCACCCGTCCAGGCACCGAATGCCAACGGACTCAGGTGCAGCGGCTGCATCAGCAACGGCAGCAGGCCGATCGCCAGCGTGCCGCAAAGGGTTACCAGTGCGACCGGAAGCACGGTGTCCGCATGCCTGATGCGGCGCACCGCCGCCATGGCACCTATTGCGGACGCCCCACAGATCGAAAAGCCGGTGGCCACCAGCAGCGCGGTCTCCTGGGGGAGCCGGAAAAGCCTCACGAGGAGGTACGTGCCGACGAAACTCACCAGAACCACGCCGCTGATCAGGAGCATGGCGGGCCATCCCAGGCCCAGAATGTCCTGGATGCTGACTTTGAGGCCCAGCAGGACAATCCCGGCGCGCATAAAGTGCTTCCCGGCGAAATCGAGGCCGGGCCGGGCCCGGCCGGCAGTCCAGACCGCAGTGCCGGGAAGGTTTGCGGCGAGCAGACCCAGGGCAACTGCCACGGTCATGGCAGGCAGCGCGGGGATGAGGGCGTGCACGGCGAAAGCAGCGGCCAGCGCGGGGGCGGCGGTCACCAGGCCGGGCAGCAGCCTGCGGCTCCTCATCTTTGGCACTGATACACCTTGGACACTCACCTACTTTGCAGGACGGGTCCGGTATTCGGCGAACCGGCGCTGGCCCGTCAACACGCCACAATGGATGACGGTAATGAATTCGAAACAAAAAGATGGTTGGCTTTAGGGCATGTCAGACCTTTTCCAGGATTACTCCGTGGCCGCCGTACGCACCGGCGCCTACGACGAGATGTTCACTCCCGGCCAGGAGGCCCGCGACTCCTACGCGGAGGTGGCGGACGCCCTCGGCAAGCTCTCCCTTGCGGACGTCAGCGCACGGGCGGACTCGATGGCGCGGACCTTCCTGGACCGTGGTGTGACCTTCGACTTCGCGGGGGAGGAACGGCCGTTCCCGCTGGACATCGTTCCGCGCGTCATCCCCGCCGATGAGTGGACAGTGCTGGAAAAAGGTGTGGCGCAGCGGGTACGGGCCCTCGAGGCCTTCCTGAACGATGTCTACGACAAGATGGCAGTGGTTACGGACGGCGTCATTCCACGCCAGCTGGTCACCACCAGCGCCCACTTCCACCGCCAGGTTCACGGCTTTGAGCCGTCCGGCGGGGTCCGCGTCCACATTTCCGGTATCGACGTGGTCCGCGACGCCGCCGGAACCTTCCGTGTACTGGAGGACAATGTCCGTGTGCCTTCAGGCGTCAGCTACGTCCTGGAGAACCGGCGCGCAATGGCCAAGGGCCTGCCCGAAGCGTTTGGCCAGCAGCTCATCCGGCCGGTCGAGGAATACCCCCGCCGGCTGCTGTCCGCCCTGCGCAAGACGGCCCCCGCCGGCGTCGATGACCCCACCGTCGTTGTCCTGACGCCCGGGGTCTTCAACAGCGCCTACTTCGAGCACACCCTGCTGGCCGGCCTGATGGGCGTTGAGCTGGTTGAGGGCCGCGACCTCATCTGCCGCGGCAACCGGGTCTACATGCGCACCACGGCCGGAGAGCAGCGCGTGGACGTGATCTACAAGCGGATCGACGACGAATTCCTGGACCCCCTGCAGTTCCGCTCAGACTCCATGCTCGGCTGCCCCGGGCTGGTCAACGCCGCACGGGCCGGTGGCGTGACCATCGCCAACGCAGTCGGCAACGGCGTGGCCGACGACAAACTCGTCTACAGCTACGTTCCGGATCTGATCCGGTACTACCTCAACGAAGAACCCGTCATCGCGAACGTGGACACTTTCCGGCTGGAAGAGAAGGAAGCCCGGGAGTACGTCCTGGACAACCTCGCCGAACTGGTGGTGAAGCCCGTGGACGGCTCCGGCGGCAAGGGCCTGGTCATCGGTCCGGACGCGTCCAAAGACGAACTCGAAGCATTGCGCCAGCGGGTCATCGCAGACCCCCGCGGCTGGATCGCCCAGCCGGTGCTGCAGCTCTCTACCGTGCCCACTTTGGGCGGGGACAAGTTCGGCCCCCGGCACGTGGACCTGCGTCCCTTTGCCGTGAACGACGGCGACGACGTCTGGGTGCTGCCCGGCGGCCTGACGCGGGTGGCGCTGAAGGAGGGATCCCTGATCGTGAACTCCAGCCAGGGTGGCGGTTCGAAGGATACGTGGGTGCTGGCCAACTCGCCGCAGGTGCCGGTTGAGACCATCCCGCGGCCCACCATTTCCATCCGTGAGCGGGTTTCCGTGTGGCCCGTCGAGAGCAACTGGCGCGACCGCCAGTCGGAGCAGCAGCAGTGAGCCCGGCACAGGAACCGGCACAATCAGTCACGGGTTCAACCCCACAGATCTTGGACGCCCAGGAGGTAGCCGCGAATGCTTAGCCGTATTGCTGAGTCCCTTTTTTGGATCGGACGGTACGTTGAGCGCGCCGACGGTACGGCACGCATCCTGGACGTGCACCTCGAGCGCCTGAACCACCTTCCCATGGACGAACGCCGCAGGGTGGCGCAGGAACTGCTCGCCGTCATGGGCGCCCGGCCGCAGAGCGAGGACTTCGGCCTGCCCGAACTTCTTCACGCCCTGGCCTATGACAAGACCAGCGCGACCTCCATCGCCGGGTCTTTGGGCGCCGCCCGCGAGAACGCCCGCCGTGCCCGCGAGACCGTGTCCTCCGGACTGTGGGAAAGCCTCAACACTACGTACTACGGGCTCAGCCAGCACCGCAAGGACGTCGTCGGGACCTACCGCTTCTGCAATTGGACGCTGGAACGGACCGCCATGGTCAGCGGCCTGGCGGACACCACGGTGAGCCACGACGAAAGCTGGCTGTTCCTGGTACTGGGCCGGTCCCTTGAGCGCGCCGACATGACCGCGCGGATGCTCTCCACCCGCGACGTCCTCTCCGCAGGCATGTCCTGGGTGAACATGCTGCGGTGTGCCGGGGCTTATGAATCCTTCCTGCGGACCCGCCGCGCTGCCTTCGGGGACCAGCACGCCGCCGAGTTCCTCCTGCTGGACCGCTTGTTTCCCCGTTCCATTGTCTACGCCCTGCGCGACGCCGACGAATGCCTCGCCAAGCTGGACCCCTCGGCTCAGCGCGTGGGCTTCATCAACGACGCCCGCCGGATTGTCGGGCAGGCCCGGACCTTCCTCGAGTTCCACCGGACCGACGATCTGATGTCCGAACTGCCGGAGCACATGGAACGCGTGCAGAAGGCCGTGGCCCAGGCCTCGGACGCCATTTCCCGTAAGTACTTCAATCAGGCGGACGAACTTGCCTGGGTGGGAGAAGTTTCATGACCCGGCTGAGTATCGTCCACACGACGGCCTACAAGTACAACAAGCGCGTCACGCTCTCCTATAACGAAGCCCGCATGACGCCCCTGACCGATCCCCAGCAGGTGGTCCTCGAGTCGGTGCTCAAGGTATCCCCGACCCAGGCGGCCGTCAGCAGTTACCGTGACTACTGGGGCACCAGGGTTACAGCCTTCGATATGCAGATGCCGCACGACCACCTCGAAGTCATCTCCAACATCACGGTGGAGGTTCACCGTGCGGAGAAAATCCCGTCGGATTCGGAGATCGCCGGCTGGGACGTGCTGGCTTCGGCCGAGACCCTGAACAGGTTCAGTGACTGGTTGCCGCAGTCCCAGCTGAGCGGCCCGGGGGACGAGGTCCTGGGAATTATCCCCGGCGTGGTGGCGGGCAAGAACCCGTACGAGGCAGCGCAGGCGATCTTCGGGTGGATGCGCGGTGAGATGACGTACATGACGGGTTCCACGGCGGTGACCACCAACGCCGAGGAAGCCTGGGGCCAGCGGCAGGGCGTCTGCCAGGACCTTGCGCACCTGGCCATCGGCGCACTGCGAAGTTGCGGAATCCCGGCCCGCTATGTGTCCGGCTACCTGCACCCGCGGTCGACGGCGGGAATCGGCGAGACGGTTGCCGGCCAGTCCCATGCGTGGCTGGAGTGGTGGGACGGGGACTGGCGCAGTTGGGACCCGACCAACCACAAGCCCGCCGGTGACTACCATGTCACCGTGGCGAAGGGCCGGGACTACCGGGACGTGCCGCCGCTGAAGGGCATCCTGTCCGGCGGCGGCGGATCGGCGCTGAGCGTCAGCGTGGAAATCACCCGCCTCGCCTGACTGGCTGTAGGACTGTCCGTCGGACCGCCCCGGGGGCCGGAAGTCCGGGGGACCTACTCCGGGGATGCCTTCGCTGCTCCGCTGAGCTGGGTCCACCACGTCACAGGAGCGGTGACCTTGAACCGCCTGCCCGTGAGGGTGTCAGGGCTGATCCTCACAAAAACGTCCTTTTTCCCTGCTTGCCAGGGGAACAGGTAGAGGGCTGCGGTGTCCAGGATCCGTTCCGTCCCCTTCACCACGGCTGCGGGCCCCTTCAGCACCACGCTCCAAGCGAGGCCGCTGACGGCATCAACGCCGTCAGCCTCCACAGCCACCGGTGAGCCTCCTGTGGCGCTGGCCAGCTTGGTGCCCTCGGCGGTGCGGAAAACCAGCGTGCCGCCGTCGACGGTGAAGTTAATGGGGAAGATGTCCGGGTGACCGTCCACCACCACGGCCAGCCTGCCCACGGACACGGTCCGGAGCAGTTCCCAGCACTCGTGGTGTTCCAGGTTATGCACTTCGGAAATTGATTCGCTCATGCCGCTGAGCCTACGCCGTAGCGGGCCCGCAGGACAGTTCCTGTTACCAGGGGCTGGGCTTGTAATCCTTCAGGAAGACCCCGTACTGGTCCTCGCCCGCTTCGCCCATCACGATCGGATCGTAAACGCGCGCGGCGCCGTCAACCAGGTCCAGGGGAGCGTGGAAGCCCTCTTCCATCAGCCGGACCTTGGTGAAGTGCGGCCGTTCATCAGTGATCCAGCCCGTGTCCACCGCCGTCATCAGGATCCCGTCAGCGTCCAGCATTTCCTGCGCGCTGGTCCTGGTCATCATGTTGAGGGCGGCCTTTGCCATGTTCGTATGGGGATGGCCGGGTCCCTTGTAGGCCCGGGAGAACTGGCCTTCCATGGCGGATACGTTCACAATGTATTTCCGGTGCGCCGTGGAGCGTTTCATCGCCTCCCGCAGCCTGCTGACCAGCAGGAACGGAGCGGTGACGTTGCAGAGCTGGACTTCCAGCATTTCCAGCGGGTCCACCTCGTCCACCACCTGGGTCCAGCTGTTGATGCCGGCGAGGTCCGGGACCAGGCCGCCGGCGTCGATGGCCGTGCCGGCGGCAATGCGCTCCAGCGAGGCTGACCCTGTGGAGAGCGCCAATGACGTGATGGCGTCGCCGGCCAGCACAGGGTGCTCGGTGACACTGCTCGCCAGGGCAAGGGGGTGCTTGTCATGGGCATGGCCGAACGTGACAAGCTCCGGGCCGCCGTTGGCCGGTTCCAAGGCCGCCGGCAACGGTTCGTCCTCAGCGTCCACCAACGGTTTGTAGGCGTTGCCGGAACGGCGCACCGTCTGGGCGGCGTTGTTGATGATGATGTCCAGGGGGCCTGCAGTGTTCAGGGAATCCGTTAGGGCCATCACCTGGGAGGGGTCGCGGAGGTCGATGCCCACGATCCGGAGCCGGTGGAGCCAGTCGCCGCTGTCCTCCATGGCCGCGAACCGGCGGGCCGCATCTTTGGGGAACCTGGTGGTGATGGTGGTGTGCGCGCCGTCCCGGAGCAGGCGCAGGGCGATGTACATGCCGATCTTGGCGCGCCCGCCGGTCAGCAGCGCAGCCCTGCCGGAGAGGTCCGTCCGGGCATCGCGTTTGCTGTGGCTGAAGGCTGCGCATTCCGGGCAGAGCTGGTGGTAGAAGGCGTCCACCTGGGTGTAATGCTTCTTGCAGATGTAGCACGGCCGCGAACGGATCAGATGCCCCGCCACCTTGCCGGTGGCTGACGTCTCCAGCTTGTTGCCGCGCGTTTCGTCGTCGATCCGGTCCGGGGCCGCTGTTGCCGTCTGGGCGATAACCGCGCGGTCCGCTTCTGAGATCAGATCCCGCTTGGTCACCCTGCGGTGGCGCTTCACGGCCTTGAACATCTTGCCGGTGGCACGGCGTACCGAGACGTAGTCAGGGTGTTCCTCGTCGTAGACGTGGATAGTGTTCAAAACCTTGAGGCAGGCCTGGATTTCCTCAGGCGTCAGATCGGGGGAGCTCATTGTACTGATTTTACAGCCTGAAGAAGATCCGGCCGGCCCTGGTGTCAGGGTCCGGCCGGGACAACCGGGCGGTTCAGGAACGTCTGGCGCCGGAAGGGGCCCCCGCCGACGTGCCGGCGTGCTCTCCCGTTGCCTGCTTTATGGAGTCCCGGAATTCCGGAGACTGGGCAGTGGCGGCCCTGACTGCATTCGGAAGAAGGTGCATGTTCCTGGCGGCAAGCTCCCGCTCGGCGTCCCCCGGTTCCGGGACCTCCTGGCCCTTGGAAAGTACCGTGATGCCGGATTCGGTGACCTTGAAACCCCGGGCACGGTCCAGGTCGTGGTCCAGGCCGATGGCTGCACCGGCGGGCACCTTGACGTTCTTATCAATGATGGCGTGGTTCACCACCGCACCTTCACCGATGTACACCTTGTCCATCAGGACGGAATCCACCACCCGGCTGCCGGTCCCCACAAACACGTCCTGGGACAGGACCGAGCCCTCGACGATGCCGCCGGAGACGACCACGCCGCTGGAGACAATCGAGTCAAGGGCTGTTCCTACGGCGTCATTGACGCCCCGCACAAATTTGGCCGGCGGCGAAATGCTCTGCCGGGTGTAGATGGGCCACTCGGAGTTGTAGAGGTTGAAGACGGGCAGCGGTGAGATGAGGTCAATGTGTGCGTCGTAGAACGAATCGATGGTGCCAACGTCACGCCAGTAGGTCCGGTCACGCTCTGTCGAACCGGGAATGTCATTGAGCGTGAAGTCATAGACGCCGGCCTCACCCTGGTTGACGAAGTAGGGGATGATGTCCCCGCCCATGTCGTGTTTGGTGTCAAGCCGCTCGGCGTCGACATGCAGGGCAGCCACCAAAGCATCGGCGTTGAAGACGTAGTTGCCCATCGAGGCGAGGAACTGGGTGGGGTCCGCGGCGAGGCCGGGGGTGGTGGCAGGCTTCTCCACAAAAGCGGCGATCTTCTGGGGATCGTTCTGGTCCACTTCGATCACGCCGAACTGGTTTGCCATGTGCAGCGGCTGGCGTACAGCAGCAACGGTGGCCTTGGCCCCGCTGAGAACGTGCTGCTCAACCATCTGTGCGAAGTCCATGCGATAGACGTGGTCCGCACCGACCACGACGACGATGTCGGGGTTGGCGTCATGGATCAGGTTCAGGGACTGGTAGATGGCGTTGGCGCTGCCCAGGAACCAGCTCTTGCCGACGCGCTGCTGTGCAGGGACGGAGGCGACGTAGTTGCCGAGCTGGGTGGACATCCGCCAGGTTTCGGAGATGTGCCGGTCAAGGCTGTGGGATTTATATTGCGTCAACACCACGATCTGCAGATAGCGGGAATTCACCAGGTTGGAGAGGGCGAAGTCGATCAGGCGGTAGCTGCCCGCAAAGGGCACGGCCGGTTTGGCACGGTCTGCCGTCAGTGGCATTAGCCGGTTTCCCTCGCCGCCTGCGAGGACAATAGCCAGGACTTTTTTGTTCAACGGCATGGTGGTCGCTCCTGTACGCCTTCGTAACTCCCCAAACAGTCCGGCATGCCCGGACTCCTTCACACTAGAACAGTTAAGCCGGAACGACTACCTTGGGTAGCGTGCGAATAGACATTGTGACTAAAGAGTTCCCGCCGGAGATCTATGGTGGCGCCGGAGTCCACGTAGCCGAGTTGAGCAGGGTGCTTAGTAAGCATGTTGACCTGCAGGTTCGTGCTTTCGGCGCTCCCCGTGATGCCGATTACCACGGGGCCGGGGTGACATCCTATTCCGTGCCCGAGGACCTCGGTTCGGCCAATGCCGCCATCCAGACGCTCGGTGTGGACCTCCGGATCGTCCCGGACGTCGCGGGCGCAGACCTCGTCCATTCGCACACCTGGTATGCCAACATGGCGGGCCACCTGGCATCGCTGTTGCACGGCATCCCGCACGTCCTGAGCGCCCACAGCCTTGAACCGCTGCGCCCCTGGAAAGCGGAGCAGCTCGGCGGCGGCTACGCTGTCTCCTCCTGGGTCGAGAAGACCGCCTACGAGGCCGCAGCAGCCATCATCGCGGTTTCCGAGGGCATGCGCCAGGACATCCTGCGCAGCTACCCCGAGGTGGACCCTGCCAAGGTCCGTGTGGTGCATAACGGCATCGACGTCGACATGTGGCACCGCGACGAAAACGACGACGCCATCAGGGCACTTGGCATTGACCCTGACAAGCCCAGCGTGGTGTTCGTAGGCCGCAACACCCGCCAGAAGGGTGTGCCGTATCTCCTGCGCGCCGCGGCAAAGCTGCCTGCAGATGTGCAGCTTGTGCTGTGCCTCGGCGCGGCCGACACCCCTGAGCTGGCGGCGGAGACTGCACGCCTGATCGAGGAACTGCAGACCCAGCGGACCGGCGTCGTTCTCATTGAGCGGATGCTGCCCCGGAACGAACTGATCCAGGTCCTCAGCCACGCCACGGCTTTCGCCTGCCCCTCCATCTACGAGCCGCTGGGCATCGTCAACCTGGAAGCCATGGCCTGTGGTGCTGCCGTCGTTGCGAGCGCCACCGGCGGGATCCCCGAGGTGGTCGAGCACGGCAGGACCGGCCTGCTGGTGGACATCGAGCAGGTCACCGACGGCACGGGCACGCCGCTGGATCCGGAGAAGTTCGTCACAGAATTTGCCGCGGCCCTGACCGAGGTGGTGTCAGATCCCGAACGGGCCCGGGCCATGGGGCAGGCCGGCCGGCGCCGCGCGGAAGAGCACTTCTCCTGGGAGTCCATCACGGAAACCACCCTCGAGGTGTACCGGTCAGTTCTCTCCTGACGCGTCGGTTCTGACGTACGTTCAGCCAGTACACGACGACGGCGCCGCCCCCGCAGAGGGGGAGCGGCGCCGTCGTCATCTGTAAGTGGAAGGCGGGGCTGCCGGTCCGCTGGACGGCTTACTGGCCGCGGGTCGGCCGGGAGTTTGCGGCCGCCTTGGCGGCGGCCCCGGCCGAGGCACGGGCGATCAGCACCTTCTCATCGACAGGGGCGTTGCCGCTTGCGCGTTGTGCCCTGAAGTAGGCGCGCGCCTCGTCCTGCCGCGCCTTCTCAGCACCGGTAGCGATCGCGGCACGGACGTGGTCATCGCCGTACCCGAAGGCTTCCACCAGGTCCAGCGCATGCGGCCGGATCTTCACCAGCAGGCGGTTGATGTAACCGCCTACCGTCCGCGCCCGCTGCATGGAGAGCCTGCCGTTCATGAGGTACCACGAGAGGTTCTTTTCGATCAGCGAGAGGCCGAAGAGGTCACGGAGCCAGGTCAGGACGGTTTTGGTACCAGGGTCTGTGACGTCGGCGAGAGCTTCAGTGAAGGCCTCCCACTGCAGGAGTTCGGCGTGGGCCTGGGCGGCATCAATCAGCTCGTTCTGGTGCTGGTTGAAAAGGGCCGCACCCTTTTCAACCGGCAGCTTGTTGGCACCCTTCAATGCCGAACCGACGTCGGCCACCATGGTCTGGACCCGGTCGGTGAGCAGCGCCCGCTGGCCGTCCTCGTCCCGGAGGGCCAAGGCTGCCTTCTGGACTGAGCCGGTGTCGGCAACGAACTGCGCCACCTGGCGAAGGCCGGTCCGGTGGATGGCCGCGCCGGTCGCCTGGCCGACGACGTAGCGGGCCAGAACGCCGAAATCGACGTTCCGGAATTCCTTGGCATAGTCGGCCAGGAGGCGTTTGGCCACGAGCTGGAGGAGCACCGTATTGTCGCCTTCAAAGGTGACGTACACATCCAGGTCGGCACGGAGGGAAGCGAAGCGGTTTTCGATCAGGAACCCGGCGCCGCCACAGGCTTCCCGGCACTCCTGCAGGGTGTCGAGGGCATGCCAGGTGCTGAGCGGCTTGAGGGCGGCCGCGAGGGTCTCCAGGTCCTGCCTGTCAGCGTCGGTGTCATGGGCGCCGGAAAAGACTTCGTCGTACTTCCGGAGCAGCTGCTCGTGTGCGAAGCCTGCGGCGTAGGTGGTGGCCAGGCGGGTGAGCAGGCGGCGCTGGTGCCGCTGGTAGTCCAGGAGGACCTCCTCGTCGGTGTGGGACGAGGCGTTGAACTGGCGGCGCTCTGTGGCGTAACGGACCGCAGCAGTAAGGGCGATCTTCGACGCCGCCACCGCTGCGCCGTCCAGCGATACCCTGCCCTGGACGAGGGTTCCCAGCATGGTGAAGAACCGGCGGCCGGGGCTTGCGATGGTGGACGTGTAGGTGCCGTCCGCAGCCACGTCACCGTAGCGGTTGAGCAGGTTTGTCCTCGGAATGCGGACGTTGTCAAAGTGCAGCCGGCCGTTGTCGATGCCGTTGAGGCCGCCCTTGACGCCGTCGTCTTCACCGCCGATGCCCGGCAGGAACTCTTTGGTCCCGGGGTCCCGCAGCTCCACGTAGAAGGCGTGTACGCCGTGATTGACGCCCTTGGTCACCAGCTGGGCAAAAACCACCGCGTCCAGACCGTCGACGGCTGCGTTTCCGATGTAGTCCTTCCACGCCGCGCGGAACGGCGTGTGGACTATGAACTCCTGGGTCTCCGGGTCGAAAGTGGCCGTGGTGGCGATGCTGGCGACGTCGGAGCCGTGGCCGGTCTCCGTCATGGCGAAGCAGCCGGGGATCTCCAGGCTCATGATGCCCGGCAGCCACTTGGCATGGTGCCCGGCGGTACCCAGGTGCATGACGGCTGAGCCGAACAGGCCCCATTGGACGCCGGCCTTGATCTGCAGGGACGGATCCGCGGTGACCAGTTCCTCGAACCCGGCCACATTGCCGCCGTGGTCATCGGCACCGCCCAGCTCCGACGGAAAAGCCCGGTGCACGCCATTGTTCTCGACGAGGTACGTCAGCTGGCCGAAGGCCCGGGCCCGGTGGTCGGTGTGGGTCAGGCCTTCAATTTTGTGAAGTTCCGGCTGACTGGCCAGCGCACGTGCCTGCCGGCGGGCAGCCGCCCACTTGCCAAGCAGCTGTTCGCCAAGGGCCGCAACGTCAACGGCGGGCTGGACAGCCGTTTGCTGAGTGGCAGCCGGGACGCCCGTGGCGGGCCCGTTGCCGGTGGGACGGTCAACTACTTCAGTCATGTCAATGTCCTTCGTTGGTTCTGACAATTGGTTCGATAAGTTCAGGGGCGATACCGACGCACAGCCACGCCGTGATCTGGCGGGCCATGGCTTCCTGGTCCGGTTTCGTGCCCGACTCCGGCGTGCTGAGCCACTGCTCGCCCGCGTTCCGGACCAGGCCGATCGCTGCCGTGGGCCAGTATCCGATCACCGCTTCCTTGCCGCCGCCCAGGTGTGTCCGCATCGGCGCGGCGATCATCTCGGCGATGGATTCGAAGAAGTGGCCCAGCGCGCCTGAGATCGCCGCCGATGCCTGGGGACTGACCGCTTCAGCGGGGGAGTGGCGGGTGACAAAGGCGTACACGTTGGGGCTGGTCTCCGCCATCTGCAGGTACGCGGAAATCATGGCGAGCAGCCCTTCGCGCGGTGTCTGGGCGCTCTGGGCGGCGTCGCGGATCTTGCGCTGCATCTGGCTGAGGACAACTTCACCCACCGCCTGCTGCAGGCCGGCCTTGTCGCCGAAATACCGGTAGAAGACAGACTTGGACGTGCCCGCAGCGGCCGCAATTTCCTCCATGGAGGCATCGCTGCCCAGAGCATGCACTGCACGCCGCGCAGACTTGATGAGCTCCCGGCGTCGCTCCTCCCTGTGCGTCTGCCAGCGTGAGGAGCGGCCGTCGGCACTCGCGCCGGAAGGCGGCGTAGGAAGGTCCGGGGAGAGGTTGTTCACGATACCCAGCGTATCAGGTACGCTGGGTATCGATAACCGCCGCAGATCAGAGGAGACAGCCATGTCCGTCAACGGACAGTCCGCAACCGGACCCCAGGAATTCAGCAGCTCCGCAGTATCCGGCGGAGTGCGGCCGCTTCGCCGGGCAGTGGTGGTGGGCGGCAACAGGATCCCGTTCGCCCGCACGGGAGGTGCGTACACCAAGTCGTCCAACCAGGACATGCTCACGGCTGCCCTGGACGGCCTGATCGCCAGGTTCGGGCTGCAGGATGAGCGCATCGGCGAGGTGGCGGCCGGCGCGGTCCTTAAGCACTCCAGGGATTTCAACCTCACCCGCGAAGCCGTTCTCGGTTCCGCATTGTCAGCAGAGACTCCCGCCTATGACGTGCAGCAGGCGTGTGCGACAGGCCTTGAGACCGTCCTCGGCCTGGCCAACAAGATCAAGCTGGGCCAGATCGATTCCGCGATCGCCGGCGGCGTGGACTCGGCATCGGACGCGCCGATCGCGGTCAGCGAAGGGCTGCGCGAAGTCCTCCTCGATCTCAACCGGGCCAAGACCCTACCCCAGCGCCTGAAAGTGCTCAGCCGGCTCCGGCCCAAGGACATTGCACCCGACGCGCCGAACACCGGGGAGCCGCGCACGGGCCTGTCGATGGGGGAGCACCAGGCGCTGACTACCGCCCAGTGGAATATTCCGCGTGAAGCCCAGGACGAACTTGCCTACAACAGCCACCGCAACCTGGCGGCAGCCTACGATGCAGGTTTTTTCGATGACCTCCTGACGCCCTACCGCGGGCTGTCCCGGGACTCCAATCTCAGGGCGGACACCACCCTGGAGAAGCTGGCCACGCTCAAGCCCGTGTTCGGGAAGAGCCTCGGCGCGGAGGCCACTATGACGGCGGGAAACTCGACGCCGCTGACCGACGGAGCATCCACGGTCCTGCTTGCCTCGGAGGACTGGGCTGACGCCCATGACCTGCCCAAGCTCGCAGCCGTGGTGGACGGCGAAGCTGCTGCCGTGGATTTCGTCCACGGCAAGGACGGCCTGCTGATGGCCCCGGCGTTCGCGGTCCCGCGGCTGCTGGCCCGCAACGGCCTGACGCTTGCGGACTTTGACTTCTTCGAGATCCACGAGGCCTTCGCCGGGACCGTCCTGAGCACCCTGGCTGCGTGGGAGGACGAGGAATTCGGCCGCACCCGGCTCGGGTTGGACGGCGCCTTCGGGAGCATCGACCGGACCAGGCTGAACGTCAATGGCTCCTCCTTGGCCGCGGGGCACCCGTTTGCAGCCACCGGCGGCCGGATCGTCGCCTCGCTCGCAAAGATGCTGGCGGCAAAGAGGACGGTCGACGGCAGGCCGGCACGCGGCCTGATATCCATCTGCGCAGCCGGCGGCCAGGGCGTCGTCGCAATTCTCGAAGCACTCTAGGGGACCCGATGACGGACAAATACACCCGGTTGGTGAACCAGGGTCTCGGCCGGAACGTCGCCAGGAAGCTTGGCCTGCCGCAACCCGCAATCCTACGCCGGTACCAGCCAGGACAGCCGCTGATCACCGGGCCCGTCCTGGTCCAGGGCTCCACGGCGGGCGCCGATGCCCTTGCCGCCACGCTCCTTGCCTGGGACCTCGACGTCCGAAGGCACGCCGTCCCGCGTGAACGGCTCGGCGCCATCATCCTGGTGCTGGACGACGTCGCGCATCCGGACGGCCTGGAACGTCCCGTCCTGTCGGTGGCGTCCTCATTGCGGGATCTCGGCCCGAGCGGCCGGGTCATAACGGTGTCGCGGCCGGTCACCGCCGGCCTGGCGCCTGCCCAGGCGGCGGCGCGCCAGGGTGTGGACGGTTTCCTGCGATCGCTGGCCATGGAACTCAGGGCGGGCTCAACCGGCAACGGGATCCTGCTCGAAGAGGGCATCGAAACGACAAGCCCCAGTGCGCTGGCGGCCGTGCGGTTCCTGCTCTCCGGCCGGTCAGCATATGTGGATGGCCAGTTCCTGACGGTCACTTCCGCCGACGGCACGCTCCCCGCGGACCCCGACAAACCACTGGCCGGCAAGGTCGCCGTGGTCACCGGCGCAGCCCGCGGAATCGGCGCAGCCATCGCGCGCACCCTCCACCGGGACGGGGCCACCCTGGTGCTGGTGGACATTCCGGCCGCCGGAGACCACCTCGCCCGGGTTGCCAACGAAATCCGCGGCACAGCCCTGCAACTGGACATCAGCCGCGATGACGCCGGCCAGCGGATCATCGATCACGCTGTCCAGCGCCACGGCCATCTGGACATTGTTATCCACAACGCCGGCATCACCAGGGACAAGCTGCTGGCCAACATGGACCACGCGCGCTGGAGTTCCGTCATCAACGTCAACGTTGCCGCGCAGCTCAGGATCAACGACGCGCTCCTGGCCTCAGATCATTTCCGTGATTCGCCCCGGATTGTTTCGGTCGCCTCCACAAGTGGAATCGCCGGTAACCGCGGACAGACCAACTACGCCGCGTCCAAAGCGGGCGTCATGGGGATGGTCCGGGCAACCGCGCCACTGCTGTCGGAGCGCGGCGGGACCATCAACGCCGTCGCCCCCGGCTTCATCGAGACGGACATGACCGCCCGGGTCCCGCTGGTACTCAGGGAAGCCGGCCGCCGGCTCAACTCGCTCCGCCAGGGCGGCCAACCCACTGACGTTGCCGAGGCCATCGCTTTCCTGGCAAGTGACGCCGCCGGCGGCATCAACGGCGGCGTGCTCCGCGTCTGCGGACAATACATGGTGGGGGCATGAGCCACGTCCAGCCGGTTATTCTCGGGGAAATGCCGTCACTGTCCAAGCTGTACGTCAATGCCGCCGCGCAGGCCGCCCGCCGGCGGGTGCTTGGCACCCATGGGGGTTCACGCCTGCCGGAATCCGGCCATGAGGTGCGGGGGGTAACGGCCGACGTCGTCAACCTCACCGCGTACCAGCACCTCATCGGACTGACGGCACGGGACACCCTGCCGGCCGGCTACCTTCACGCCCTGGCGTTCCCGCTGGCGATCAGCGTGATGAACCGGGACGATTTTCCGCTGCCTGTGCTGGGTATGATCCACCTCAGCAACCATGTCGAGCAACGCTCGCCGGTCCTGTTCACCCAGCCCCTGGACATCCTGGCGTGGGTGGAAAACCTCAGGGGACACCGGGCAGGCACGCAAGTGGACGTTGTGGCCGAGATCCGCGCGGCCGGTACACCGGACATCCGCTGGACGGGCCGCTCCACTTACCTGGCGAAGGGGGTGTTCCTGCCCGGGATCGACAAGCCCATCCCGCGCAACGGCCTGAATGACTTCACCCCGGGAGACCCGACGGCGATCTGGCAGCTGGGGGTCGACACGGGCCGGGCCTACGCGGCCGTGTCCGGGGACTTCAACCCGATCCACCTCAGCGTCCTGTCGGCCAAGGCACTGGGGATGCGGCGCTCCATCGCCCACGGCATGTACCTTGCCTCGCGGGCACTGGCGGACGTAGGCCCGGCCAAGGGCGAGGCTTTCAGCTGGGACATCACGTTCGAGGCGCCGGTGTTCCTGCCCGGGCGCGTTGCCTTGGATATCAGGACGGCGCAGGGGTCCGGCGGAGCCTGGCACCGTTCTGACTATGTCGCATGGAATCCCCGCTCGGGCCGGAAGCACTTCAGCGGCTCCGTGGCGCCGCTCTAAGGGAGCACCCTCGCTGCGCTGGGCTATCCAGATTGCGGCCGCGCGGCACGGAGAATCCGGTGCAGGCTCAGGAGAATTGACTCGGAAGCGGGCACGGCGCCTTCAGTGGGCGTCCGCGCTGCCGCCGCAGCCACGCATTCCTCCACCGCAGATTCGGCCGCAGCGAGCAGTTTCCGTTGTTCTTCCACGTCCTCGTGCTGGAATGACTGCAGCAGCTGGCCGGTCGCAGTCATGGCTTCCGCGAGCGGAGCACTGTCCTCAAAGGGGACTTCGTAGGGGACGTCGTCCTTCCAGATGACGTCGGCGAGGACCTCAGTCATGTCCTGGATGTGGAAGGTCACCCGCTCGAGTTCGCGGAGATTGCGGTAGTCAAGATCCACGTCGCGGGGGTGCAGCTTCCGCCGGGGGTTGGCACGGCGGCTGGCGTCAGCTTCTTCAACCAGGTGGCGTACAGACCGTGCCGCTTCGGCCAGCTTGTCCGAGCGGCTCGACCAGTCCTCATGCTCAGGCGGCCATTCCTCCTTCAGGGCCGCTCCCATGTCGGTGAGTTGCTGGCCCAACGCGGCGCGGAGTTCATTTATGCTCTTCGCCGCTGCAGCGAAATGCAGAGGCGGGAAGATGAGGAAGTTCACGGCAATGCCCACAGCCACGCCGGCCCCCATTTGGATCAGGTAGCCAAAGGAGTAGTCCTCCGGATCACTGCCTCCCACCAGCAGCACCAGGAGGGCCGCCGTCGGGATCCAGTCACTCCCTGAACCGATCCTGGGCAGCCCTCCCAGCAGGACTCCGATGCCCATGAACACGGCCACACTGATCGGCGAGGGATCTGTGACGTTGACCAGGAGGAATGCCAGGCCAATACCTATGGCCAGGCCCGCCAGGGCCTGAACGCCCTGCCTTACCGAACCCGACACGTTGTGGTACATCGCAACGAGGGCGCCAAGGGGTGCGTAGTACGGGTAGTTCGCAGCGGCGCCCGGCATGAGCGGGGCAATGAGGAACGCCAATCCTGCCGCGATCGCCGCCTTGGCCGCGAGCTGCAAACGCTGCACGGTAAAGGCGGCGGCCAGTCCGGCCACGGCATTTCTTAGAAGCGTCGTTTCCTTGGCACTGGGCTCCGGCTGGGTTTTAGAGTTTCGCACCGCCCAACATTAGGGCGCCGCTTCGATCAGGACAAGGCGACGCTAGGACAGCATAGACGCTGCCCGCCGTACCTCAGCGGCGAGCCGGTGCGCTTTCCCTGGCGTACGGCCTTCCTCGGCCCGCTGCGGGATGTAGCCAAAACCCAGACCGTAGGCGGGATCCGCGAAGCCGAGCGCAGCGTTTGCACCCTCGTGGCCGAAAGCGCGATGGCTGCCAAAATTCCGTGATGGATGCGGCTTCATGAAAACCACGGCGAACGCGTTATCCAGCCCGGAGGTCCGGTCCAGTCCCCAGACCTGCTCCTGGGACATGGCATTGATGGTGTTAGGGATCAGTAACGCTGCCCCGCCGTCGACGCCGGTTGTCGCCGCTGCGTAAAGGCGGGCCAGGCCCTCGGCGGTGCCGACGCCGCCGGCAGCACTCATCCCGGCGGCGCGTACCACCCGCCGGTTAGGCAGTTCCATGATCGATCCGACTGCCGCGTTGCTGTTCAGGCCATCCAGGCTCAAAGGATCCAGCCAGGGCTGTCCGGGTTCCACCTCGTAAATAACGTCCCGGTAGCGCGGCTCCAGTTCTTCGGGCAGGCCCAGGAAGAAGTCGATTCCGTAGGCGCCCCGGATCCTGTGCTCATAGATGCTCTGCAGGTCTCTCCCGCTGACCCGCCGGCAAAGTTCCTCCATGAGGATGCCGATGGTGAGGGCGTGGTAGCCGAAGCAACGACCCGGACGCCATGAAGGCCTGGCGGCAGCGAGCCTCGCAGCTGCCTGCGTTGTGTGAAATTCGTCAAGGGCGAATCCGCCTTCCACACCGATGAGGCCAGCCTGGTGCGACAGTGCTTCACGCACCAGGAGCCGGTCCTTGCCGAGGACACCGAACTCGGGCCAGTAGTGCGCTACGGTCCGGTCAAGGTCCAGAAGCCCGTCCTGGACCAGCAATGAAATCACCAGCGCGGCTACGCCCTTGGAGACGGAATAAGCACCCGTCATGGAATCGGCGGTAATATGCGGTCCGCCGTTCAGGTCCACAACCTTCCGACCGTTCCGGTAGGCGGCGACCTGCGCGCTGTATTCCGGATCTTCCGCCAGCAAGGCCTCAAACAGGTTCAGAACGTTCTCATATCCGGGAGCTGCAAAGCCGTTCGATTTCTGCATGGTTCCCAGCCTAGCGGGTCAGAAAGCGCTTTCCTTCAGGAACGCGCGCCGTGGCCCGCCGCGACTTCCTCGCCGGGCCGGACCGGCCCAGGAGGAGTGCCGTCGCCGAACGGCCGGCCGCCAAGGGCTTCCCTGTTGTGCGGCTCCAGCCAGCCGGCAAGATCAGGTCCCTGCGGAACGATCCCGGTGGGGTTGATGTCCTCATGAACGATGTAATAGTGCTGCTTGATCTGGACGAAGTCGATGGTGTCGCCAAAGCCGGGGGTCTGGAAGAGATCCCGTGCATATCCCCAAAGCGCTGGCAGCTCGGTCAGTTTCTGCCGGTTGCACTTGAAATGCCCGTGGTACACCGGGTCGAAGCGGGCAAGAGTGGTGAACAGTCGCACGTCCGCCTCAGTGATGGTCTCGCCCACCAGGAATCTCTGGCCGGTGAGGCGTTCCTCAAGCCAGTCCAATGCCGTCCACAGGCGGTCGTACGCGGCGTTGTAGGCGTCCTGGGAGCCGGCGAAGCCGCACCGGTAAACGCCGTTGTTGACCTCAGTGAAAACCCGCTTATTGACCGCGTCGATCTCCTCCCGGAGGGCCTCGGGGTAAAGGTCCGGGGCGCCGTCACGGTGAAACGCGGTCCATTCCGTGGAGAAGTCAAGGGTGATCTGCGGAAAGTTGTTCGTCACCACCGCGCCGCTGGGCACGTCGACGATGGCCGGTACGGTAATGCCGCGCGGATAATCCGGGAAGCGACGGAAATAAGACTCCTGGATCCGTTCTATACCGAGCACAGGGTCCACCCCGCCGGGGTCCAGGTCAAAGGTCCATGAGCGTGCGTCGTGGGTGGGACCAGGCTGGCCCAAAGAGATGGCGTCCTCCAGCCCAAGGAGCCTGCGCACGATCACGGTCCGGTTTGCCCAGGGGCACGCACGCGCCGCTATCAGCCGGTAGCGGCCGGCTTCCACGGCCCAGCCCGGCTCGCCGTTGTCGCCGGCACGCCCGTCACGGGTAATCCGGTCCTCTATGTAATTCGTGTCCCGGGTGAATTCCGCTCCGCCGGTGACGTAGGCGCCACGGGTGCTGTGGTCCGGGGTTCCCGTGGTCTTCTGGGTCGCTTGCGTTTCCTGGCTCATGGGACCAGCCTATGCGCCGGCGGCAAGGATCGTGGAGATGGGGAGCCAGGCGACCAGCCAGCAGCCTGCCACGACCGCGGTGAACAGGACTATCCAGATAAAAGCCGGCACCGACGTGGCCCGGTACAGCAGGTAGGCGTCGGAACTGGCCAGTCTGTCGCGCCGGCGGAGGTGCACGTTGGTCAGTTTGATGAGGTCCCGGACAGCGGCCACGAGCAGGGCCAGTCCCAGAACGATCGCTGCGGGACCGCTGAATTCGGCAGGCACCCACAGGACCAGTGCGGCGCTGCCGAGGACACAAACCGCGGTGATCAGCAGCCCTGCCAGGTTACGGATGAAGATGAGCGAGACAAGCAGTATGAGGGTTCCGACGACGAGTGCGGCAGGTCCCCAGCCGCTGAAGCCGCACCACACGAATGCCGCGCCCACCAGGGCCGGTACGGGGTACCCCCAGAACCCGGACCAGACGGCGGCAATTGGCCGGCGGCTGTAGCTGGTGGTTGTGCCTGAGTGGTCGAGCCTGAGGTGGATCCCGCCGAGGCGCTGTCCGCTCAGTACAGCGGCGAAGGCATGGCCGAGCTCATGGGTAGCTGTTGCCAGCAGGCCGAAGTACTGCCAGGTCTGCCGCGGGATGGACAACGCGATCGCTGCGGCCAGGACAACCAACAGCTCGGTAAGCGTTACGGCGGGCGGTGCCGTGCGGCTGAAGGCTTCGATCAGCCGTTGCCACAGTTGCCCGGGGAGGGGGATCATGGCGGTCAGGAGGGGGAGTGGTCATTGTCAGCCATAGACCTCTACGGTACTAGAGGACCCTGAAAGACCACCCGCCGGGCCTGGCGTTGATGAACAGAGGAAATCGTGAGCACTTTGAAGGAACGGCTGCATGCCGACGTCGTAGTCCATATGAAGGAACGCAACAAGACGGCGTTGACGACCGTCCGCAATGTATTGGGCGAAATCGAAACGCGGGAGAAGTCAGGCAAAGCTCCCATCGAGCTTGACGACCTCCAGGTGACGGCACTGCTGCAGAAGGAAGCAGCCAAGCGGCGCGATACGGCCCGCATCTACACCGAGGCAGGCGAGCCTGAGCGCGCTGCCGCCGAAATTGCCGAAGCACAGGTTATCGAGGCCTATCTGCCCCAGGCCTTAACGCAGGCGGAAGTGGAGGCGATCGTGGATGAGGTCATCGCCGGCCTGCGGGAAGAGGGACGGGAGCTGACGGCCCGGCAGATGGGAGAGGTCATGAAACCCGTGACCGCGAAAGTTGCGGGCCGCTTCGACGGCAAGGCCGTGAGCCAGATCGTCCGCAGCCGCCTTGCCTAGAGGCCGGTAGCCCCACAACACGTAAGGCACGTCCACCATTGGGTGGCCGTGCCTTACATGTGCTGCCGGCACCGGAAATGGCCGGCGCCGGGAAGTCCTTTGTGACGGATCAGCCTTCGCAGTCCGTGCAGTAAGTGTGTCCGTCTTTCTGCTTCGCAATCTGTGAGCGGTGCCGGACCAGGAAGCAGGAATAGCAGGTGAACTCGTCGTCGGCCTGCGGGATGACCTGAACCACCAGTTCTTCGGCTACGAATTCGCCTCCGGGAACACCGGCGCCGTCCAGTCCGTCTGCTTCATCGAGCTCGAGGACCACGCTGCGGGCGTCCGGCGCGTTGGCTGACTGAAGCTGCTCGAGCGAGTTGTCCTGTGATTCCTTGACGTCGGAACGGAGCTCGTCGTAATCGGTTGCCACTTAGGTGTTTCTCTTTTCTTTGGTTCGTCTGTCGCGTATGAAACGTACAGCATCACACTGGTATTCCCCAATAGGTTCACGGAATTAAACCCCACATCCGCCGGAAAGTGCACCGGATGTGACCAACGGCACCTCCACTGCCGGCTGGTGAGGGCGCGAACACGGGGTTGGGAACGGGAGGTATTCGCAATCCCCCAGAGGCGCCGGCAGAAGGCGGAAAATTTTCGTTGTCTTCCGTAGTGGAGTGGCGTACTTTGGGGGCTCGGGGACCTCTCATATTCCTCGTCAATACCATGTTGCACACCGTGAGAACCAGCACCCATTCGGAAGGCAGCATCGATCACGATGAACATCAAAGACAATTGGGACCGCCTCGACCCGGCCACGCAGACGTGGCTCATCGAGAACCCGGGATGCCAGATTCTTCCGCGGACAATCACGTCCATCATCTCCAAGGAAACCGGAGCAGATCCTGCCACCGGGCAGCATGGGGAGATGGCCCTGTCCAAGGAAGACCATGACTTCATCCGCTCCAGAGCAGGCCGGGCCCTCAGCACGTGAGGTCACAGAAAGCCCCCGGAATCCACGGATTTCAGGGGCTTTCGCCATTTAAGGCACGCACCGGGGCGCATTCCTGATCAACCGGCGGCTAACAGGGGGAATTCAAGTGAGCGAGAACCGAACTGCACGCCGCGGGGGATGGCCTGGAACCGTGCTCTGGGGCCTGCTGGTCATTGCCGCCGTGGTCCTCATCGCCATAGGACTGCGGAGTGCCCTCTTCTTCGGCTACATGCCCGAACCCTCACAGGTCAAGGATCTTGAGACCGGCAGCCTCTACATCTTTGCGGGATCCGCCGTGTCTCTGGGTGCGGCACCGTGGTCAGCCCTTCGTGGTGATCCCTTTTGGGTCACGGCCTGAGGGGCCGTAGACGCAGAAAAGCCCCTGGAATCCGTGAATTCCAAGGGCTTTTCCCATTGTGCGCGGAGGGGGACTTGAACCCCCACCCCCTTTCGAGGACTAGCACCTCAAGCTAGCGCGTCTGCCATTCCGCCACCCGCGCAGGTGGTAATTCGGACCGCGATTCCGCCTTTCAGCGTTTCGCTCTTGTCCGAAGCAGCGAGAAAAACTCTAACACGAACTTTCCGGAAAGATGGAATCGGGACAACTGGGTAGGCTGAAGGCACATGAGGCCGCACAGCTTCTTAGCCGCCGTCCTACCGCCCAAGGAGTTTTTATGTCTGACATCCGTGCCGAGGATGAAGTAGTCCGGATCTGCCAGGAACTCATCCGAATCGACACCTCGAACTTTGGTGACGGATCCGGGCCGGGGGAGCGCGCGGCGGCTGAATACACCGCGGGACTGATCGAGGAGGTCGGCCTCACGGCCGAGATCTTCGAATCCGCCCCGGGCCGGGCCAGCGTGGTGACCCGGATGGAAGGGGAGGACCCATCGGCCAGTGCGTTGGTGGTGCATGGCCATCTGGATGTGGTTCCAGCCCTGCGTGAACAGTGGTCGGTGGATCCTTTCGGCGCCGAACTGAAGGACGGGCTCATCTGGGGCCGCGGGGCAGTTGACATGAAGGACATGGACGCCATGATCCTCTCCGTTATGCGGGATTTCGCCAGATCGGGACGCAAGCCCAAACGCGACATTGTCTTCGCTTTCTTCGCCGATGAGGAAGCGGGCGGCGAGTACGGCGCCCGCTATGCGGTGGACAAGCGGCCGGAGCTTTTCGATGGAGCAACGGAAGCCATCTCGGAGGTCGGCGGGTTCTCAGCGACCATCGGCGGTCAGCGCACTTATCTCCTGCAAACAGCCGAGAAGGGCATATCGTGGCTTCGCCTCGTAGCCCACGGCCGCGCAGGCCATGGTTCGCAGATCAACACCGACAACGCGGTCACGCGCCTGGCCGCGGCGGTGACCCGGATCGGCGAATACAAATGGCCCATCGAACTGACCCCCACCACGATTCAGTTCCTGGACGGCGTGACAGAACTCACCGGCGTCGAGTTCGATCCGGATAACCCTGACCGCCTGCTGGACCAGCTCGGCACGGTGGCCCGGTTCGTGGGAGCCACCCTGCAGAACACCACCAACCCCACATTGCTCAAGGGCGGCTACAAGCACAACGTCATCCCCGAATCTGCCGAAGCCCTGGTGGACTGCCGGACCTTGCCCGGCCAGCAGGACCACGTCCTGGAGATCGTAAGGGACCTCGCCGGCGCCGGCGTCGAAGTCAGCTACGTCCACAACGACGTCTCACTCGAAGTCCCGTTCGCCGGAAACCTGGTGGACTCCATGATCGACGCACTCCACTCCGAGGACCCCGGGGCCAAGGTTCTGCCCTACACGCTCTCCGGGGGAACGGACAACAAGTCACTCAGCCGATTGGGCATCACAGGCTACGGCTTCGCTCCGCTCCAACTGCCGGACGAACTCGATTTCACCGGCATGTTCCATGGCGTGGATGAAAGGGTCCCGGCCGACTCGCTGAAGTTCGGTGCCCGGGTCCTGAACACCCTTCTCACCAACTACTGAGGAAGCCGGCCTTGACTCCCGAAGAAGTGCTCCCCGAACCGCTTATCGAAGCCATCCGCGGGCGCGCTGCAGGCTACGACCGGGACAACGCATTCTTCACCGAAGACCTTGAGGAGTTGACGGCGGCCGGCTATCTCAAAATGTTTGTTCCCATGTCCGACGGCGGTCGGGGGCTCGGGCTCGAGGCTGCAGCCCAGTGCCAGCGGAGGTTGGCGACGGCCGCCCCGGCCACCGCCCTGGCGGTCAACATGCATCTGGTGTGGACCGGCGTCGCGCAGGTCTTGGCAGCCCGGGGGGACCGGTCCCTGGACTTTGTCCTGCGGGAAGCCGGCGGGGGAGAGATCTTTGCGTTCGGAAACTCTGAAGCAGGCAACGATTCCGTACTTTTCGACTCAAAGACTGATGCCGTCGCACTTCCGGGCGGAGGCTACAGCTTTACCGGGACGAAGATCTTCACAAGCCTTTCGCCGGCGTGGACGCGGCTGGGGATCTTCGGCAAGGACGGCCAGGGGCGGGATGGCCAGGGGGAACTGGTCCACGGGTTCATCACCCGGGACACCCCCGGGTACAGGATCCTGGACGACTGGAACACCCTCGGCATGCGCGCCAGCCAGTCCAACACCACGGTGCTGGAGGGAGTGGAGGTGGGTGCCGACCGGATCTTCCGCAGGCTGCCCGTCGGGCCGGCCCCGGACCCGCTGATTTTTGCCATTTTCGCCTGCTTCGAATCCCTCCTCGCCGCCGTATATACGGGCATCGGCGAGAGAGCCGTTGTTCTGGCGGTGGAGGCCGTGAAACGACGGACATCGTTCAAGAACGACGGCAGAAGCTACTCCCAGGACCCGGACATCCGGTGGAAGGTGGCCGAGGCCGCCATGGCGATGGACAGCCTCTACCCCCAACTGCAGTCCGTAACCCGCGACGTCGATGCCCTCGCCGAACATGGTGCCCAGTGGTTTCCCAAACTCGTTGGATTGAAAGTCAATGCGACGGAGACGGCGCGCCGGGTGGTGGACCTGGCGATCCGCGTCAGTGGGGGGTCCAGTTACTTCCGGGGCTCGGAACTCGAACGTTTGTACCGCGACGTACTGGCCGGGATGTTCCATCCCTCGGATGATGAATCAGCCCACAACACCGTGGCGAACGCCTGGCTGGGACCTCTTGAGACCTAGACGGTCCGCCGGACCTGCATGACACGCCGGCGGAGCCAGAAGCGCCTGGCGCCGCCAAGATACAGCTTGCTGCGTTCGAGTTCCCACTTGCCGTATTCGGAGTGCTCCACGAGCCGGCGCCTGGCTTCAGGCAGTGAATCGACGGGACTGACCGTCAGTACGAGGTACTCGTACTGACCGAGAAAGTCCCGTTCCCGCTGGACCGAGCTGGCCAGAAAATGTTCCTTCATTGCTCTCCATTTTCGTCCTTTTCCGGCTAACGTGAAGTCATGAGCATCGATCCGCGTGTCGCGCTTCAATCCTTGACCACCGCCTTGGAAGAACACCTTATAGCAGCATCCAACCGACGCGGAGATGGGGATCCTGCCGTTGAAGCCGCGTTTTTCGCGGTGGCCGATGCTTTCGAGGTCTATGAAGACGCAATCTACGAGGCTTACAGCGAAGTCACACCCCTCCAGGTCTTTGACGATGAGGAAGACGAGGACGAGGACGAGGAATCCGGTGTCGACGACGACGAGGACATCGAGATCCTCGAAGACTGAATTTGCGTAACCCGGCCAAGGAGCGGCTAGCCGGGCTGGGATACGTCCTCAAGCGCACGGGCAATTTCCGGTGGAAGGCGCGTGAGCTGGGCGGCCAGGATTTCCTTGGCCTGGACGGGGGTCCGGGGCCCGATGACGGCCGTTGCCACGCCGTGCTGGGCCAGCAGCCAGCTCAGCGAAACGTCCAGTGACGTCCGTCCCAACCCCTTGGCGGCCATCGCAACCGCCTCCACAACGCTTGAGGGCTCCGGCGCCAGATACGGTTCCACATACGGGGCAGAATCAGTGCGGGCCGCGCGGGAATCGGCAGGAATGCTGCTGCGGTACTTTCCAGTCAGGACACCACGCCCCAATGGCGCCCACGCCATGAGCCCGAGCCCGGCATCTTCGACGGCGGGTATCAGTTCCGCCTCCGGCTTTCGTTGCAGGAGCGAATACTCGGCCTGTGCGGCAACCATGGGAAACCCGGCCACGGCGGCTGCTTTGGCGCTCTGCCAGCCGTTGAAATTCGAGATCCCCACGTACCGGGCGCGGCCGCTGTGGAGCGCGAATTCTAGGGCGGACAGGGTCTCCTCCAGTGGCACGTTTCCGTCCCATGCCTGGGCAAACCAGAGGTCCACATAGTCGGTCCCAAGCCTGGCAAGGCTGGCGTCCAGGCCGGTCAGCATCGCGTTCCTGGAGGTGTCAACCGTCCGGCGGCCGTCCGACGTCGACGTCCCCGCTTTCGTGGAGATGCACACCTCAGTGCGGGAGACGACGTCACCGAGCAGAGAGCCGATCATGGCCTCGGCCCGCCCGTCAGCGTACGAGGCAGCAGTATCGATGAGTTTTCCACCACCATCGACGAAGGTCCGCAATATCTCAGTGGCGTCCTGTTCGTCGGTTTCACCGGCCCAGGACATGGTGCCGAGAGAGAGGGCGGAGACTCGCAATCCACTGTTGCCGACGTAACGCTGCTGCATAGCTGCAAGCTTACGGGGATTGAACTCAGGTCCATGACGTAGGGTCTTAGCGTGAACTGGTTTGAGGCGGCCCTGCTGGGCCTTGTGCAGGGACTGACCGAATTTCTTCCGATTTCATCAAGCGCGCATCTGCGCATCGTAGGCCAATTCCTGCCAAACGCCGCTGACCCGGGGGCGGCCTTTACGGCAATAACCCAACTGGGCACGGAAACAGCGGTGGTGGTCTACTTCTGGCGCGACATCGTCCGGATCGTCAAGGCGTGGGCAGGCTCCCTTACCGGAAAAATCTCCCGGCAGGACCCGGATGCCCGCATGGGATGGCTGGTCATCCTGGGCAGCCTCCCCATCATCGTGCTCGGACTGCTGTTCCAGGACCAGATCGAATCCGTGCTCCGCAGCCTGTGGCTCGTGGCGACGATGCTTATTGTTTTCGGGCTCTTCCTGGCAGTGGCGGATGCGATAGGGAAGCAGGAACGCGAACTTACACGGCTGACTTATAAACACGGCATCCTCTACGGCTTCGCCCAGGCACTTGCCCTCATTCCGGGCGTATCCCGGTCCGGCGGGACCATCACGGCAGGTCTCCTCATGGGCTACACCCGTGAGGCTGCTGCCCGGTATTCCTTCCTCCTTGCGATCCCTGCGGTGTTCGGCAGCGGCCTCTACCAGCTGTACAAAGTGGTTTCCAAGGAAGGCCTTACCGGGCCGTACGGTCTTCCAGAGACTGCGCTCGCCACAGTCATCGCGTTCGTGGTGGGCTATGTGATCATCGGCTGGTTCCTCAAATTCATCTCCACCCGGAGCTACCGGCTCTTTGTCTGGTACCGCATCATCCTGGGTATGGCCCTTTACCTCCTGCTCGGTTTCAATGTCATCAGCGCCTAGCACTAGGCTTGGTCTGTGAAATCCTGGACCTCCCGCCCTGTCCCCGTGCTGCCCGGCACCATGCCCGCCCTCCGGCTGTTCGACACAGCCCAGGGGAAAGAGGCGGCACTTCCGGCCGGCGGTGAGCAGTCCATGTATGTCTGCGGAATAACTCCCTATGACGCCACCCACATGGGCCACGCCGCCAGCTACGTTGCGTTTGACCTTCTGAACAGGGCATGGCGCGATGCCGGCCAACAGGTCTCCTATGTGCAGAACGTGACCGACGTCGACGACCCCTTGCTGGAGCGAGCCACGGCCACCGGCGTCGACTGGCGGGACCTGGCGGCGAGCCAGATTGAGCTTTTCCAGACCGACATGGAGGCGTTGAACGTCCTGGCGCCGGACCACTACGTGGGCGCTGTTGAATCGGTGCCCCTGATTGTTCCGGCCATCGAGCGGCTGGTGGATCTCGGGCTCGCGTACCGCGTACCCGGCACAGCGGGAGAGCCCGACGGCGACGTCTACTACGACGTCGAAGCCGCCGGGAAGCACACCGTCGCCCCGGACGCCTGGACCCTTGGTTCCATCTCCCATTTGGGAGAGTCGGAAATGCTGGAACTGTTTGCCGAACGCGGCGGGGACCCCGGCCGTGCCGGAAAACGGCAGGCCCTGGACCCGCTGCTGTGGCGCGTGGCCCGGGAGGGCGAGCCGAAGTGGCACGGCGGCGAACTGGGTGAGGGTAGGCCGGGCTGGCACATCGAGTGCACGGTCATCGCCCAGCAGTACCTTCCCGCCCCCTTCACGGTCCAGGGCGGCGGCACGGACCTCATCTTCCCCCACCATGAGATGGGTGCCGGCCACGCCTATTCGTTGGCCGGCGTCCCGCTGGCGCACCATTACGCCCACGCAGGAATGGTGGGCCTCGACGGCGAAAAGATGAGCAAGTCCAAGGGCAACCTGGTCCTCGTTTCCAGGCTGCGGGCCGAAGGCGAAGAGCCTGCCGCCATCCGCCTGGCGATCCTGGCGCACCACTACCGTTCCGACTGGTCCTGGACGGCCGAGGGGTTTGCCGAGGCGAAAGACAGGCTGGCCACCTGGCGGCGTGCCCTTGCCGGTGCGCCGGAGGGTTCGGCTGCCGGAGTGATCACAGAAATGCGGTCCGCCCTTGCCGCTGACCTCGATGCGCCGGCGGCACTGGCTGCCATGGACCGCTGGGCAGCAGCAGCAAACTCCGCCGCGGCAGCGGGCTGCCCGCAGGACCAGGCACTGGTGAGCGACGCCGCTGACGCCCTGCTCGGCGTCGTACTTTAGGGACGTACTTTACGGTTTGTCCCGGCCCCTGCGCTTGAGGTAACGCTCGAACTCGCGGGCGATGGATTCGCCGGTGGCTTCCGGGAGGTCGGCAGTGTCCTTTGCTTCCTCGAGCTGACGCACATAGGCCGCGATTTCGGGATCCTCCGTGGCCAATTCGTCTACGCCCCGCTCCCAGGCAGCTGACTCCTCGGCCAGCTCGTGGGTATCAAGCGGGACCTGGAGAAGCTCCTCCACCCGGTTCAGGAGAGCCAGCTGGGCTTTCGGCGACGGGGCCTGCGCCACGTAGTGCGGGACCGCAGCCCAGAGGGAAACGGTGGGAATGCCGGCCAGTAACGCCACCTCGGCCAGGACGCCGACAATACCGACCGGACCTTCATACTGGGAAGCCTCAAGGTTCAGCCGCTCCCGCAGCGGGGCGTCATCCGAAGACGTGCTCACCGGGATCGGCCTGCTGTGGGGGACATCCGCCAGGAGGGCTCCCACGAGGATCACGTAGTCCACCTTGAGCGCTTCGGCATGGACCAGCAGTTCCGCGGTGTAGGCGCGCCACTTGTAGGAGGGCTCAGTGCCCTGGACAAAGATGACGTCCACATTTGAATCCGGCACACTCGCCTTGTAGATCCGGGTGGACGGCCACTTGATTTTGCGTTCTCCCGTTGCGGTCCGGCGGACGGTGGGACGGGTGAACTGGAAGTCGTAGTATTCGTCGGCATCGATGGACGCAACCTTCTTGCCGCCCCAAAGCCTGTTCAGATAGCGCAAGGAGTCACTGGCGGCTTCGCCGGCATCATTCCAGCCCTCGAAAGCGGCAAGCATCACAGTGATGCGTTCCCCAGCGGCCACTGGCAGCAGGAACTGCTCCGGTTCAGGCGTGGCACCGGGTTCCGTGGTGTCTCCGTCGAAGCTATTCATTTCTTCACCCTACGTCCAAGAACCGGCGTGACGCATTGAATGAAGCGCGAAAAAGTATGAAGGTGCACCTGGGGGAGCGGGAACGCAATACTGATATTCGCCGAGGGCGTATCCCCCGGCTGGCGTTCAGGCCCGCATCGTAGACTGAAAACATGCGACCCTCACCCTCCGTGTCCCCGCTCAGAGCCGTACTTTGGGATATGGACGGCACCATCGTTGACACCGAGCCCTACTGGATTGCCGCCGAACATGCCCTGGTGGGAGCCCATGGCGGAACCTGGTCGCACCACCAGGCCATGCAGCTCGTGGGCCAGTCGTTGACATACTCAGCCGGGATCCTCCAGGAAGCCGGCGTTCAGCTGGAGATCCGGGAGATCATTGACTCGCTGACGGCGGAGGTCATCAGCAGCGTCCAGCGGTCGGTTCCCTGGCGCCCTGGTGCACGGGAGCTTCTGGAGGACCTGCACCAGGCCGGCGTGAGGTGTGCACTGGTCACCATGTCAGAAGCACCTCTGGCACGCGAAATTGTGGCCAGCCTTCCCAAGCCGTACTTTGAGTTCCTGGTCACCGGCGACACCGTGAGCCAGGGCAAGCCGCACCCGGAGGCGTACCTGACGGCGGTTGAACTGCTCCAGGATGCGGACCCCGGCCTGACCATCGGGCACTGCGTCGCGCTGGAGGACTCCGCGCCGGGAGTGGCAGCCGCAGTAGCCTCCGGCGTCGCCACCGTGGCCATCCCGCACATTGTTCCGCTGCCCGAGGACCCCAGGCACACCATGTGGGAGTCGCTGGCCGGCCGCACGGTCTCTGATCTTGAAGCCATAGCCGCGGTCAGCATGGCGGCGGCCGCAGTCCTGCCCGCACCGTTGTCCGGGAGGACACCATGAGTGCAGCCCCCGTAACAGGGCGCCGTGAAGGCATCAGCCTTGGGCGTATCGCCGGTATTCCGGTGATCCTTGCCTACTCCTGGTTCGTGATTGCCGCGTTCACTGTCATCGTCTACGGGCCGGTGCTGACGCAGAGGAATCCGGCGCTTGGCGTCGCCGCCTACTATGTGGCGTTCGCTTATGCCCTGCTTCTGCTGATATCCGTTTTGGTCCACGAACTGGCGCACGCGCTTACGGCCAAGATCTTCGGCTGGCCCACGCAGAAGATCGTGCTCAACCTGTGGGGCGGACACACCCAGTTTGAGAACTTCACGGCATCGCCCGGGCGCTCCGTCATCGTGGCCCTGGCCGGGCCCGCAGCGAACCTGGCCCTCGCCGGCAGCGCCTGGGTGGTCCTGTCCAGCGTCAGCATGGGCAGCGTGGCAGAGATCCTCGTCAATATTTTTATGTGGGCAAATTTCGTCATTGGGATATTCAACGTCCTGCCGGGGCTCCCGCTGGATGGCGGAAGGATCGTCGAGTCGGCCGTCTGGAAAGCCACCGGGAGCCAGGCCAAGGGGACAGTTGCCGCCGGTTGGGCCGGCCGTGTCATCGTGGTTGGACTGGTTCTCTGGTTCATCGGCCGGCCCCTGCTCGGAGGCGGCGAGACGGACTTCAGTGTTTTGATGGTCACAGTCCTTGTATGCGGGTTCCTGTGGATGGGGGCGAGCGCCTCGATCCAGCAGGGAACCCTGCGCGGCAGGCTGCACCTGGTCAGCGCCGCCGCGCTGGCGGGCCCCGCCGTCGGCATTCCCGCCACCGCCACCGTGACGGACCTCCACAGGCTCTCACCTGATGCTTCGCAGGCTGTTGTTGTCTGTGGGCCTGACGGACGCCCGCAGGGTGTAGTCGATAGGGCCGCCGTCGCTGCAGTCCCGGCCTCCGCTGCGGGATCCACGCCGGTTACCGCGGTCTCCTATGCCCTGGCTCCCGGAGCCTACGTTCCCGAGTGGTCCCAGGGGCAGGAGCTGATCCAGTACCTTTCCCAGCTCGGAGGCCATGAATATGCGGTGGTGGACCATAACGGAATTGTGACCGGACTCCTGGCGCAGGACGCTGTGGTCGGCGCCATCACTGGCAAGGCCGTCCGTTCAAATAGATAACCGCAGGGCCAAAACCGGTAGAGTTACGTGCCGGTCGTGTATTGCTGCCGCTTGGCCGCCCCTAAGGTTGCCCCGCAACGGGCGGACCCTTTCAATGCGCGCGGCCCCCACAGTGTTACAGGAGCGAGGAATTCCATGAGCAGCGAAACTGCAGCCACCGAAGCGGCAGCGGCAACCACGTCGGGCCCGGCCACCGCCGGCGCCCAGCCCGTTGGCGCTGCCCGGCGCCGGGGTCCCTTCCGTGAAGGGGAACGCGTCCAGCTGACGGACGAGCGCGGCCGCATGAACACCATCACCCTGGAAAGCGGAGGTGCCTTCCATACCCACCGCGGTTTCCTGAACCACGACGAAATCATCGGCAAGGTGGACGGCTCGGTGGTAGTGAACAACGTTGGCCAGCAGTACCAGACGCTGCGCCCGCTCCTTTCCGACTTTGTCCTCTCCATGCCCCGTGGCGCGGCCGTGGTCTACCCCAAGGACGCCGGCCAGATCGTCACCATGGCTGATATTTTCCCCGGGGCCAGGGTTGTCGAAGCCGGCGTGGGTTCGGGCGCACTTTCCATCTCGCTGCTGCGGGCAGTGGGCGACAACGGCTACCTCCATTCCTTTGAGCGGCGCGAGGAATTCGCTGACATTGCCCGCGGCAACGTGGAGACCATCTTTGGCGGCCCGCACCCGGCATGGCAGATTTCACTCGGCGATTTCCAGGAGGAAGTGGTCCGCACCGAAGCCCCCGGTTCCGTTGACCGCGTGGTGCTGGACATGCTGGCGCCCTGGGAGTGCCTCGATGCCGTCGCCACCGTGCTTGCTCCCGGCGGCGTCTGGATCAACTACGTCGCCACCGTCACGCAGCTTTCCCGGACAGCGGAAGCCATCAGGGCCGACGGCCGCTTCACCGAGCCCGACGCGTGGGAGTCAATGGTCCGTGGCTGGCACCTGGAAGGTCTCGCCGTGCGCCCGGACCACCGCATGGTGGCCCACACGGGTTTCCTGCTGGTCACGCGCCGCCTTGCCGACGGCGTCACCGGGATTTCAGTCAAGCGGCGCCCCTCAAAGACGGACTTCAACGAAGACGACGTCAATGCCTGGACCCCCGGCGCGGTGGGCGAACGTCTCGTCTCGGACAAGAAGCTTCGCCGTGCAGCACGCGACGCCATCGCCGGAACCAACGTCAAGGATGACCCCGAGGTCACGAACTAGTCCATATTTCGGGAGTCGCCAGCAGTACCTGCCAACTTGGGGCTAAGGTCTTAAGAGGAAGAGCAGGAAGGGGCTGATGCATCATGGAGACGCCGAACCAGGACTCCGGACGTACACCGGCGGAGCAGTCGGCCGCCAATGAACTGACTGTCGCGGACCGGCAGGTGAACATCCTCAGGGACAAGCTCAGGCACATCGACCGCCAGCTTGCAGCCGCTACGCAGAACAACACCAAGCTCGTCAGCATGCTGGAGGCGGCCAAAGCCGAGATCCTGCGGCTCAAGAATGCGCTGGAGCAGGAAGGCCAGCCGCCATACAGCTTTGGCACCATTCTGCAGCTCAACCCCAAGCGTCCGCCGTCCATCGGCGGCAGCAGCCAGGCGGCCACGGAGGAATCCGTGGACATCTTCAACGCCGGCCGGAAGATGCGGGTAGGGATCAGCCCGCTGGTCAACATCAGCCAGCTCGCCGTCGGCCAGGAGGTCCTCCTCAACGAGGCATTGCTGGTTGTTGCCGGCCTTGGCTACGAGCGGGCCGGTGAGCTTGCAACGCTCAAGGAAATGCTGGGAGCGGACCGCGCGCTGGTGGTGGGACGCGCCGATGAAGAACGGGTCATCAGATTGTCCGGCGCGCTGCTCTCCGAAAAGCTCAGGGTCGGGGACGCGTTGTCCATCGACTCACGGACCGGCTACGCCCTCGAGAAGGTGCCGCGCTCAGAGGTGGAGAACCTGGTTCTCGAGGAAGTCCCGGATATCACTTACGAGGATATCGGCGGCCTCGGCCCGCAGATCGAGCAGATCCGGGACGCGGTTGAACTGCCGTTCCTGCACCCGGACCTGTACCGCGAGCACGGCCTCAAGGCACCCAAGGGCATCCTCCTCTACGGTCCGCCGGGTTGCGGCAAAACCCTGATCGCCAAAGCTGTTGCGAACTCGCTCGCCGCGCGGGCTGCCGAGCGGTCCGGCAACGTGGACCTGAAGAGCTACTTCCTCAACATCAAGGGGCCCGAGCTCCTGGATAAGTACGTGGGTGAGACGGAGCGCCATATCCGCCTGATCTTCTCCCGGGCCCGCGAGAAAGCCTCAGACGGCAGCCCCGTGGTGGTTTTCTTCGACGAGATGGACTCACTGTTCCGGACCCGCGGAACGGGCATCTCCTCCGATGTCGAGACCACCATCGTCCCGCAGCTGCTCAGTGAGATCGACGGAGTCGAGAGGCTGGACAACGTCATTGTCATCGGTGCGTCCAACCGCGAGGACATGATTGACCCCGCCATCCTCCGGCCCGGCCGCCTTGACGTGAAAGTGAAGATCCAGCGTCCGGACGCCGAAGCAGCGGCGGACATCTTCAACAAGTACATCACCACGGACCTCCCGTTCCATGAATCCGACCTCGCAGAGCACGACGGCGACGTCCAGGCCACCGTGGACGCCATGGTCCAGCGGACCGTCGAAGCCATGTACTCCACGGAGAAATCCAATGAGTACTTGGAAGTCACGTACGCCAACGGCGACACGGAGATGCTGTACTTCAAGGACTTCAACTCCGGGGCCGTGGTCCAGAACGTTGTGGACCGTGCCAAGAAGTACGCCATCAAGGACCTGCTGACCCTGCACCAGAAGGGCCTCCGGATCGAGCACCTCCTTCGTGCCGTCGTTGATGAATTCCGCGAACACGAGGACATGCCCAACACCACCAACCCGGACGACTGGGCCCGGATCTCCGGTAAGAAGGGCGAGCGGATCACATACATCCGCACTATCGTGCAGGGCAAGGCCGGGCAGGAGCCGGGCAAATCCATCGAAACCATGCCCAACACGGGGCAGTACCTGTGACAGCAGTCCCGGAACGTGCCGGCGGGGGATCGCTCCCGGCCGGAGGAGCCATGCGTGTCATGGGCGCGGAAACCGAGTACGGCATCCATGCGCCGTCCGCGCCCGGAGCCAACGCCACCATGATGTCCGCCCGCGTCGTGCAGGCTTATGCCCACGTGACGCGGCAGCGGGCAGCCGGCGGCGCCGAAACCCGGTGGGACTACACGGACGAGGAGCCGTTGCACGACGCCCGTGGCTGGACCCTGGAACGGGGATCGGCCCACCCGAGCCAGCTTACCGACCAGCCGCCGGTGCTCGACGCCGAAGCGGTGGCACTGGCCTACGGCCGGGAGGAACTGGAGCTGGACGGCGAGGACGAGTCCGGAAGCCTCCTGATGAACATGGTCCTGGGGAACGGCGCCCGCCTGTACGTTGACCACGCCCACCCGGAGTACTCAAGCCCAGAGGTGACCAATCCCCGTGATGCCGTGGTCTGGGACGCCGCCGGGGACCTCGTTGCACTGGCTGCGGTGCGGCGCCTGGCCGCGGACCCGGAGCTGCCTCCCGTCAACCTGTACAAGAACAACACGGACAACAAGTCCGTCTCCTACGGCTCCCACGAGAACTACCTCATGCCGCGCTCCGTCCCGTTCGGAGACATCGTGCGGGGGCTGACTCCGTTCTTCGTGACGCGCCAGATCATGTGCGGCGCCGGGAGGGTAGGCCTGGGCCAGGACAGCTCCACCCCCGGCTACCAGATCAGCCAGCGGGCGGACTTCTTCGAGGCCGAGGTAGGGCTGGAAACCACTATCCGGCGGCCCATCATCAACACCCGCGATGAACCCCACGCCACTGCCGACAAATACCGGCGCCTGCACGTCATCATCGGGGACGCCAACCTGAGCCAGACCTCGAACTACCTCAAGTTCGGCACCACCGCCATGGTCCTCAGCCTCATCGAGGCCGGCCTCGCGCCGAAAGTGGAGGTCCATGAGCCGGTGTCGGCACTGCAGGCAGTCAGCCACGACACAACACTGACGGCCAAGCTTCGGCTGCTGGACGGCAGGCGGGTGACCGCCTTGGACCTGCAGTGGATTTACCACGAGGCCGCGGCGAAGCTGGCGCAGGACACCGGGGTTGGCGATGCCGTGGACGGGGACGGCCACACCCACGATGTACTCGACCGCTGGGCAGCCACCCTCACCCAACTGGACACCGACAGGAACGCGGCAGCCACGTCCGTTGAATGGTTGGCGAAACTGTCCCTGCTCGAGGGGTACCGCCAACGCGACAACCTTGCCTGGGATGACGCGAGGCTCGGTCTTGTGGACCTGCAATGGGCCGATATCCGGCCTGAGAAGGGCCTGTACTACCGGTTTCTAGCCAGGAACCGGATGCAGCGGGTCGTCGAGGACGCCCGCATCGCCGCGGCGGTGACCGAACCGCCGCCGGACACACGTGCCTTCTTCCGCGGGCGCTGCATCAGCAGCTTCGGCAAAGACGTGGTGGGGGCCAGCTGGGACTCAGTCATTTTCGATGTCCCGGGCTACGGCAGGCTCCAGCGTGTGCCCACCCGCGAACCCCTGCGGGGCACCAGGGCGCTGACCGGAGGGCTCTTTGCCCGCCACCGGACGGCAGGACCGTTCCTCGCCGAATTGCTCGGGCAAAATACTGCTCCGCCTCGGGCGTAAACGCCGACAGCGGGCGCGCAGCGTGGCAATATGGGCGTATCGGCAGATCCGCCCGGATCCGATGATTCAGAGGGAGAGATCACAATGGCAGGCCAGGAGCAACAGAAGCCACAATCACACGACAGCCAGGTCGACGAGGAGATCGCGGACGCCCCTCCGGCGGCCCCCGAGGCCCGGGCATCCGCAGCGACGGAGGGCGTTGATGACCTCCTTGACGAGATAGACGGCGTCCTGGAATCCAACGCCGAGGAGTTCGTCCGCGCCTTCGTTCAAAAGGGCGGTCAGTAAAGCCGGTACCGGGTCCACTGCTACGCGGCGCCCGGCCGGAATCTTTACCGACGTTGAAGGACCACGTTCAAGGAGTGCATCAGTGCAGGAATCAACCGCCAACCAGGTAGCCGGCAACGCGACGTCGTCCTTTACCGAGCACCTGCAACGGGACCGGCCGGACCTGCTTCCGTATAACCGGGCACTGCCGCTCCCTGCTGCCGCAGCGGCGCCGCTGCAGGTGCCGCACGCCACAACCATCGTGGCGATGGGCTACGCCGGCGGCGTGCTGATGGCCGGAGACCGGCGGGCCACAATGGGCAATGTCATTGCCAGCCGCCACATCGAAAAGGTCTTCCCGGCAGACAGGTACTCCGTGCTGGGAATCGCAGGCACGGCAGGGATCGCCATCGACCTCACCCGGCTGTTCCAGGTGGAACTGGAGCATTACGAAAAAATCGAAGGCACGCTCCTGAGCCTCGACGGCAAGGCCAACCGGCTCGGCGCCATGATCCGGGGCAACCTCCCGATGGCACTGCAGGGACTGGCAGTAGTGCCATTGTTTGCCGGCTTCGATACGACCGCCGGGGTGGGACGCCTCTTCTCCTACGACGTCACCGGCGGCAGGTACGAGGAACGCGAGCACCACACAGTGGGCTCCGGCTCCGTTTTTGCGCGGGGGGCCCTGAAAAAACTGTGGCGGCCCAACCTGACCGAAGCGGAAGCAGTGTCCGTCGCGGTGGAATCACTCTACGACGCGGCCGACGACGACTCCGCCACCGGCGGTCCGGATCCGGTCCGCCAGCTGTGGCCCGTGGTGTACACGGTGAACCGGAGCGGCGCGCGGCGTGTCCCGGAAGCAGAACTCGCGGCAGTCGCGGGCCGCATCATCGAAGTCCGTTCTGCCGAGCGGCGGGAGGCCTGAGATGACGCAGCAGTTTTATGTTTCCCCCGAACAGCTGATGAAGGACCGTGCGGACTTCGCACGGAAAGGCATCGCCCGCGGCAGGTCCGTGGTGGTGATCAGCTGCGAGGACGGGATCGCGCTGGTGGCTGAGAACCCCTCGCCTTCACTGCATAAGATCGGCGAGATCTACGACAAAATAGCGTTTGCCGCCGTCGGCAAGTACAACGAATTCGAAAGCCTCCGCCAGGCGGGCGTCCGGTACGCGGATGTCCGGGGCTACTCCTACGACCGCGAGGACGTCACAGCGCGGGGTCTCGCCAGCGTCTACGCCCAAAGCCTCGGTGCGGTTTTCACTGCTGAACAGAAACCTTTTGAGGTTGAACTGGCTGTCGCTGAAGTGGGCCAGACCCCGGAGCTGGACCACCTCTACCGGTTGACGTTCGACGGCTCAATCGCCGACGAGCACGGGTTCATTGTGATGGGTGGCCAGGCGGAACGCGTATCGGCGTCCATAGCCGGCGGCTGGCGGTCATCGCTCCGGTTCGCCGGCGCCGTCCGGCTGGCCATTGGCGCCCTTGCCAACGATGCTGACCAGAACGAGGCCGCAGGGACACCCCCTGCCAAAGCCGTCGAGGTTGCCGTCCTGGACCGGAAGTCGGAAACCTCCAGGGGTTCCCGCCGCGCCTTCCGACGACTGAACGACGCCGACATCACGGCGCTGCTTGCTGAGGAGGACTGAGATGGACAAACGGATCTTTGGCATCGAAACGGAATTCGGGATCTCTTACTCGAGCCCCGATTCGCGGCCGTTGGCGCCTGAAGAAGTAGCCCGCTACCTCTTCCGCAAGGTGGTGAGCTGGGGCCGTTCCTCCAACGTCTTCCTGACCAACGGGTCGCGCCTATACCTTGACGTCGGTTCCCACCCGGAGTACGCCACGGCGGAATGCGACGACCTCGCCCAGCTGATCGCGCACGACCGCGCGGGCGAGCTCATCCTTGACGACCTCGTGGACGAAGCACAGGCGAGGCTGGCCGCGGAGGGCTTCAACGGCACCGTCTACCTGTTTAAGAACAATACGGATTCGGCCGGGAACTCCTATGGCAGCCATGAGAACTACCTGATCCCGCGCCGGGGTGAATTCTCCAGGCTTGCCGAGATCCTGATCCCGTTCCTGGTGACGCGCCAGCTCATAGCCGGTGCGGGAAAGATCCTGAAAACCCCCCACGGTGCGACCTACGCTTTCTCGCAGCGGGCAGACCACATCTGGGAGGGCGTCTCGTCGGCCACCACGCGCTCCCGTCCCATCATCAACACCCGGGACGAGCCTCACGCCGACGCCGAATTCTTCCGCCGGCTCCACGTCATTGTGGGCGATTCCAACATGTCCGAGACCACCGCCCTGCTCAAGGTCGGCACGGTGGACTTGATCCTGCGGATGATCGAGGCGGGAGTGATCATGCGTGACATGAGGATGGAGAACCCCATCCGCAGCATCCGCGAAATCTCCCACGACCTCAGTGGAAGGGCACTGGTGCGGCTGGCCAACGGCCGCCAGCTCACGGCGCTGGAGATCCAGCAGGAGTACCTGACCAAAGTCACCGCCTTCGTGCACGAGCACGGCGCCCACAACCCGCATGTTCCGCTCATCCTTGACCTGTGGGAACGGACTCTGAGGGCCATTGAAAGCGGTGACACCAGCACCATCGACACCGAAATTGACTGGGCCATCAAGAAGAAGCTGATGGACAAGTACCGGGAGCGGCACGGCCTGGGTTTGGATGCACCCAGGATTGCGCAGCTTGACCTGACCTATCACGACATTTCGCGGACCCGCGGGCTGTTCTACCTGCTGCAGGGCCGCGGTGCAGTCCGCCGGATTGTGGATGACACCGTGGTCAAGGACGCCGTAGATGCACCGCCGCAGACCACGCGGGCGAAGTTGCGGGGCGACTTCGTCCGGCGCGCCCAGGAACTGGGCCGGGACTACACCGTTGACTGGGTGCATCTGAAGCTCAATGACCGCGCGCACCAGACCATCCTCTGCAAGGATCCGTTCCGCAGCGTCGACGACCGGGTGGACGCCCTGCTGGACTCTATGGGCTGACGTTCAGGTTGAGGGGCTATCCTTGACAGGGCCGTTCTTTGGCCCTGAAGCGGCGCCGAGGCACCTGTGCCCGGCATCGCGTCCACCCTGCCCCGACGAAAGTTCTCTTACGTGCGCCGAATCCTAGCAATCCTTATCCCCGGTCTGCTGTTGCTTACCGCCTGTGGCGGTTCCCCCGCAGCACCGGAACCCACCAGCCAGACCGCAGGTGATACTGCCAAGTTCGACTCCCTGAAACTGACGGACAACGGGGACAAGACAGCTCCCGGCGTTGAGTTCTCCAAGCCGCTTGAAGTTACAGAGCCCACCGTCAAGGTGGTCACCGAGGGCAACGGCGAGAGGGTGAAGGCCAACCAGGTCGCGAACATTTCCATCCTCGCGCTGAGCGGCGCCGACGGTTCCAAGCTGGAAGACACTTTCGCAGGCGAACCCGAACCGCTCGAGCTTAACGACGAACTGAAGACCGGCAGCCCGGTCATCTACAACGCGTTCGTCGGTTCCAAGGTCGGTTCCAACCTCGCCCTTGCCATCCCGGGCCAGGCGGCCGCCGAGGGAGCTGCAGCCCAGCCCACGCAGCTCCTGGTCATCAAGGTGGTCTCGGCCGAGGATGTAACTCCCGCCCTCGAGAAGCCCGAAGGCGACACCGTGACACCGCCGGCTGGTTTGCCGACGGTGACCGAGAACGGCCAGGGTGTTCCGGAGATCAAAGTCGAAGGAGCAGCGGCTCCGACCGCCCTCGTGTCCCAGGACCTCATCAAGGGCAAGGGCGCGGAGGTCAAGGAAACTGACACCCTGACCGTGAACTACGTCGGCGTCACCCTGGTGGGCGGCACCAAGTTCGACTCAAGCTTTGACCGCGGCGAAACCGCCAGCTTCCCGCTGACCGGCGTCATCAAGGGCTGGACCCAGGGCCTGGCGGGCAAGACCGTGGGCTCACGGGTCCTGCTGGTCATCCCCAAGGACCTCGCCTACGGCGACCAGGGCCAGGGCGAAGCCAAGGGCGACCTTGTTTTCGTTGTGGACATCCTCGGCGCCAAGTAACCTTTCCAAGGGTTTACCTGCGTCAGCAACCTCTAATCAAAGGAGCAACAATGTCATTTGGTCAGCGCAACTTCGACCGCCAGAAGCCGGAAATTGACTTCCCTGAAGGCGACGTCCCCAGCGAACTGGTCATCACCGACCTCATTGAAGGCGACGGTGCCGAGGCCAAGAAGGGTGACACCGTTTCCACCCACTACGTCGGCGTGGCCTGGTCCACCGGTGAAGAATTCGACGCATCCTGGGGCCGCGGCGCCCCGCTGGACTTCCGCGTGGGCGTGGGCCAGGTCATCCAGGGCTGGGACCAGGGCCTGCTTGGCATGAAGGTGGGCGGCCGGCGTCGCCTGGAGATCCCCTCTGAGCTCGCATACGGCTCCCGCGGGGCGGGCGGAGCCATCGGCCCCAACGAAGCACTGATCTTCGTAGTGGACCTCGTCGGCGTCCGCTGACCCCGGGACTTTCGCCTGAGCAAAGGCATTTGAAGGCGCGGTAACAATCAGGATCCGTTTTCCTGTTGTTGCCGCGCTTTCTGCTTTCCGCTGCGGACTTTAGTAACGTAGCCAGAGTGTCCGCATCCCGTACTGAACGACTGCTCAACCTGCTGATTGCCCTCCTGAACACCAAATACGGCCTGCGCCGCTCGGAGCTTCGGGAGAAGGTCTACCACGACACCTCCGGCAACGACATCGCCTTCGGCAGGATGTTCGAGCGGGACAAGAACGACCTCCGCCAATTCGGCTTCGACGTCGAAGCCGTCATGGACACGGGGTGGGAGGATGACCCCGCCACCACGCGCTACCGGATCGGCAAAGAGTCCAACCGGCTGCCTGATGTCCAGCTCAGTCCGGGGGAGTGGACGGTTCTTCTGCTGGCATCCCAGCTCTGGGAACGTGCCGCCCTGGGAACAGCGGCTGCAAGTGCCCTCCGGAAGCTCCAGGCCTCCGGAACCCTTGCCGACGTCGAACTTCCTGTTGGAGTCCAGCCCCGCATCAGGCCCGCAGGCCAGGCTTTCGACGATCTCGTCGCTGCCATGCACGCCCAACATCCCGTCCGGTTTCCCTACCTGGCAGGCAGCACCGGCCAGGAAGAACAGCGGACCGTGGAGCCGTGGGGCCTGGGGAGCCGGTTTGGGCACTGGTACCTGGCCGGCTACGACCGCTCGCGGCAGGCGGCGCGCCACTTCCGGCTCTCCCGGTTCACCGGCGCCGTCACAGTGCTGGACAGGGAAACGTACTCGCCGCCGCCGAACTTCAACGTCCGCGAGGCCCTGGCCCAGCTTCCCGAACTCCCACTCCAAACCGCCGTCGTGGACGTCCGGGCCGGGCGCCTCCTTGCGCTGCGCCAGCGGGCCACCGAGGACCCCGGCGGCAGCGCGGGCAAGCCCGGCGCCGGCAACGAACGGCTGAGCCTCAGCTTCAGGGACGTCGACGCCCTGGCCGAGGAGTTGGCCTCCTACGGTCCTGACGCCTTGGCTGTCGAGCCGGAAGAGCTCGTGGCCGCCGTTCGAACCAGGCTCCGCGGCGCAGCAGCGTTCTGCAGTGCTCCGGTACCGTCCTACCGGTTTGCTGACCCGGCACGGAACCGTCCGCTCCGGAAACGCACCTCGGAGGACCAGCTCAAGCGCATGCTGCAGCTGGTGCCGTTCCTGGTCCACAACCAGGGCCTGCACATCCGGGAGGTCGCCGCGCAGTTCGGCGTCACGCCCGAAGAGCTCGAAGGTGACCTGCGGATCCTCATCTGCTCCGGGCTGCCCGAGGGGTACCCCGACGACCTGCTGGACATCCACTGGGAGGAAGGCCATGTCTACATCACTGAGGACCTGGACCTCAAGAAGCCTGTCCGGTTCACAGTGGACGAGGCATGTGCGCTCCTGACCGGCCTGGAGACCCTCAACGGGCTTCCAGGCCTCGCCGAGGGGGGCGCCCTGGAGTCGGTGACGCTCAAGCTGATGGCGGCCGCGGGGGAACAGGGCCTGCGGGCCGGATCGCTCGCCGGTCCCGAAGTGGGACCCGCCGACTCGGCTGTCCTTGAGATTGTCCGGGATGCGATCGAGGCCCACGCCCAGCTGCGGCTCGTCTACCTTTCGGCCCAGCGCGATCAGGTGTCCGAACGGGATGTCGACCCGTTACGCCTGTATTCGCTGGACAACACCTGGTACTTCGAGGCCTACTGCCACTCAGCCCAAGGACTAAGGAACTTCCGGCTGGACCGGATCCGGGACGTCCATCCCAACGGTCAGCCCGCTTCCACCCAGGTGCGGGCCGCGGAAGGGTTCCCGGCGAAACTTTTCACACCGAACGACGACGACACCACCGTTCTGGTGCAGCTCACCAGGACGGGGGCCGGGCTGGCTGATGACTACTACGCCGAACGGGTGGCGCCCTTGCCGGACGGCGGGCTCGTCGCTGAGATCCGGTTCGGCAGCACCGCCTGGCTGCCGATGCTTGTAGCCCAGCACGGTGGTGCTGCCCGCATCCTCGAACCTGCTGACCTTGCGCAAACGGCGCGGGATTGGATCGAGGCCGCTCTGGCACGGTACGGCGGCTAGACTCTTCAGCATGCCTTGGTGGTCCTGGATCCTGATCTGGATAGCGCTCGTTGCGCTCTCCCTGCTTTTTTATGTCCTGCTGGGCATCCGCCTCTACCGCCAGTTCATGGCCACGGTCAAGGATCTGGGCGCTGCGGGAGAGAAAATCGGCCACCTGGCGCCGCTCCCGGCCGGCCCCGGGGAGGCCCGGCCGTTGGCGTCCGTTCCGCCCGGAGCGGCCATTTTTGCTACCCGGGCCCGGATGCGACATGATTACGACGCATCCAAGTCGTCCCGCCGGGAGGACCGCCGCCAGAGGCGGGTACAACGCAAGACCGACCGTGGCCAACCGCAGTCGCTTCGCGATCTGGATTTCAGTTAGACGTAGGATGTTGTTAGAGGAAAGGATTTCCCGTGGGAAGACTCTTTGATGGCCCGTGGCCAATTGTCATTATCATCGTCGTTGCGTTGCTGCTGTTTGCCGCGCCCAAACTCCCTGCCATGGCCCGCAGCCTTGGCCAGTCTATGCGGATCATCAAATCCGAGGTCAAGGAGATGAAGAACGACGGCAAGACTGAATCCACCCCCGACGCCTCGGGTCCGGTGGAAGGCAAAGTTGTGAACCACCCGCAGGCGAAGCCTGCACCTACCCAGCCCGGCGAGCCGACTGACGGCACTGACGTACCGCCGTCGAACCGCGCTTAACGCACAGTGGCACTGACGCGGGGCCGCAAGTCCAACCCTGAGGGGCGGATGGCTCTTTGGGACCACCTCAAGGAGCTCAAGAACCGGCTGATCAAATCGGCTATTGCCGTGCTGGCTGCTGCCGTGGGCGGCTGGTTCCTCTATGACCCCGTCGTGACCTCCCTGTCGGAACCCCTGGTCTCCATTGCGCGCGAGACCGGGCGCACTGCAGTGCTGAACTTTGCCACCATCGCGGATCCTTTCGCTTTCAAGATCCAGATCGCCATCCAGATCGGCCTGGTGATTTCCAGCCCGGTCTGGATCTACCAGGTGTGGGCGTTCATCACGCCCGGGCTGACCCGGAAGGAACGTGGCTACACCCTCGGCTTCATGGCCGCAGCAGTACCCCTGTTCCTGGCAGGTGTCTTCGTTGCCTGGCTGGTGTTCCCCACCGTGGTGCGGGCGCTTCTTCAGTTCACGCCATCCACAGGCGCCAACAACATATCGGCCACCGACTACCTCACGTTCACCTCGCAGATGCTGCTCATCCTGGGAATCTCATTCCTGGTGCCTGTGATTCTGGTAGGCATCAACATGGCCGGCGTGGTCCGGGGCAGAACCATCCTCAAAGCCTGGCGGATCATCGTTTTCCTGGTCTTTGTCCTTGCCGCGCTGGCGGCACCGGGTACGGATGCCCTGTCCATGTTCCTGCTTGCCGCCCCGCTGCTGGTCCTGTTTTTCGCTGCGATCGGCCTGTGTATTTTCAACGACAAGCGGCGTGATGCCCGGCTGGCGAAGCGCGCTGCCGAGACCGACGCGACAGCTGACACCCCGACGCCCGGCAGCGAACTGAAAAACCTGTAGCGCGCGGCGCACTAGGCTTGAGGTATGTCTATCTCCGAGCCGCTCTCGCCCTCTGAAAGATACCGGGCCAGCGCGGAACGCACCGCCGAGGCAGGCACCTATCTGGGCGGGTTCGTCCGCACGCTCGATTTTGAACTCGACGATTTCCAGCGCCTGGCCTGCAGGTCCCTGCAGGAGGGCAGGGGAGTGCTGGTGGCAGCCCCCACCGGCGCAGGCAAGACCATCGTGGGTGAGTTTGCCATTTACCTCGCCCTGGAACGCCACCTCAAGGCTTTTTACACCACTCCCATCAAGGCACTGAGCAACCAGAAGTTCACCGAACTCGCCGAGAAATACGGCGCGGAAAATGTGGGACTCCTGACGGGTGACACCAGCATCAACGGTGACGCGCCGGTGGTGGTCATGACCACTGAGGTCCTCCGGAACATGCTTTACGCCGATTCGGACACCCTGGATGATCTTGGGTTCGTGGTCATGGACGAAGTCCACTACCTCGCGGACCGGTTCCGGGGCGCTGTCTGGGAGGAAGTCATCATCCACCTTCCCAGCGAGGTCCAGGTGGCGTCGCTCAGCGCCACCGTGTCCAATGCGGAGGAGTTCGGTGCCTGGCTCGACACCGTTCGCGGCGATACGGACATCATCGTCTCCGAGCACCGGCCGGTGCCCCTGTGGCAGCACGTGATGGTGGGCCGGCAGATCGTGGACCTGTTTGCCGGCGAAACCACTTTCGATGAAATCGCGCCACCGGCCGACGCCGAGACCGGCGTGCCGGTGACGGCCCCCGTACCGCCGGACCAGGCAAGGACTGACACATCACGGCCCGGATTCGAGGTCAACCCGGACCTGCTGGCGATGGCACGAAGCGAGAGCCAGCAAAGTTTCAGCGGCCGTTTCGGGCACGGCGGGCGCAGCCAGCGCCGCCAGCACCGTCAGCGCGGAGATGACCGCCAGTCCCAGGCAGCCCCGCAGGGCGCTGTCCGGAAGGCCAGCCGCCCCCAGGTGATCGCCAGCCTTGACCGCCAGGACCTGCTGCCTGCCATCACGTTCATCTTCTCCCGGGCCGGCTGCGATGCAGCGGTGGCCCAGTGTGTCTCCTCCGGACTGTGGCTGACCACGGAAAAGGAACAGCGGATCATCGCCCAGCGCGTGGATGAGGCCGGACAGGACATCCCGTCCGATGACCTGGATGTCCTGGGCTTCTGGACGTGGCGGGACGGCCTGCTGCGGGGGTTCGCGGCCCATCACGCGGGGATGCTTCCAACGTTCAAGGAAGTCGTCGAGAAGCTCTTCGTCGAGGGACTCGTCAAGGCTGTCTTCGCCACCGAGACCCTGGCCCTGGGCGTCAACATGCCGGCGCGCTCCGTGGTGCTCGAGAAGCTGGACAAGTTCAATGGGGAAGCCCATGTGGACATCACCGCCGGCGAGTACACCCAACTTACGGGCCGCGCCGGCCGCCGCGGCATTGACGTCGAGGGCCACGCCGTTGTCCTGTGGCAGCCGGGTACGGATCCCGCTGCCGTGGCAGGCCTCGCCTCAAGGCGGACCTATCCGCTGAATTCAAGTTTCCGGCCGACCTACAACATGAGCATCAATCTCCTGGCCCAGTTCGGCCGCGCCAGGGCACGCGAGATCCTTGAATCGTCCTTTGCGCAGTTCCAGGCGGACCGGTCGGTGGTGGGGCTCGCGAAGCAGGTGCGCAGCCGGGAGGAGTCCCTGGCGGGCTACGCGAAGTCCATGACCTGTCACCTGGGTGATTTCACCGAGTATGCAAGGCTGCGCCGTGAGCTGTCCGACGCCGAGAACATCACCACGCGCAGCACCTCGCGTGCACGAAAGTCCTTGAACGAAGACTCCCTGGCCCGGCTCATGCCCGGCGATGTGGTGGACGTCCCGGGCGGCCGCGCACCCGGGCCGGCCGTTGTGCTGAGCTCCGACCACGTCGGCCGGGAGCCCCGGCCTGCTGTCCTGACGCTGGACAACCAGCTCCGGAGAATTGGCACAGAGGACCTGGAAGGGCCCATTGCGCCGCTGACCCGGATCCGGATCCCGAAGTCGTTCAACGCAAAAGTGCCCAAGTCACGGCGGGATCTGGCGTCCTCAGCGCGGAATGCCCTGCGCGAGAACCGTCCGCCGGCTCCGGGCCGCAGCACCGATTTCGGCCTGGGAGCGGTCCTGCCAAACCAGGAAAAGCGGATAACGGAGCTTCGGCGGGCACTGCGGGCCCACCCCTGCCACGGCTGCAGCGAACGCGAGGACCATGCGCGCTGGTCAGAGCGCTGGTGGAAGCTAAGGCGCGAGACAGACGCCCTGGTTCGCCAGATCCAGGGCCGGACCAACACCATTGCCAAAACCTTTGACCGCGTCTGTGACGTCCTTTCGGCGTACGGCTACCTGGAAACGGGCACGGACGGGCGGCTGTCGATCAGCGCCGACGGCCAGCGGCTGCGCAGGATTTACGGCGAGAAGGACCTGCTGATTTCGCAGTCACTGCGCCTGGGCGCCTTCGACGACCTGGACGCCGTCGAAGTGGCAACCCTCGCAACCGTGCTGGTCTACCAGGCCAAACGCGAGGACAGGGGACTGCGCCCGAGGATGCCCAGTATTTCGCTGGAAACCTCCGTGGACGTGGTGATCCGTGAGTGGTCGGCGCTGGAGGACGTGGAAGAACAGAACAAGCTTCCCTTGACTGGCGAACCTGAACTGGGACTGATCTGGCCGATGTACAAGTGGGCCAGGGGGCGTCACCTCCAGGATGTGCTCAGTGGCACGGATCTGGCGGCCGGCGACTTTGTCCGCTGGGTCAAACAGGTCATTGACCTCCTCGATCAGCTCGCCAAGATCCCGGGACTTGATCCGCGCCTGGCGCGGCTGTGCGCCGAAGCCATCTCCCTCATCCGTCGCGGCGTCGTCGCTTACTCTTCAGTCCTCTGATCTACCGGCAGCCAGCTGCCCATCCCAGTCCCAGGAGCTTGCCTGCATGAACAACGAACCTTCACCCGTGCCCGTCCCGCAGGAGCGGAAGGTGGTCCTGTACCGCAACGGCTCGGTGTACACGGCCGCGGACCCGTTTGCCACCGCCATGCTGGTCGACGGCGACACCGTTGCCTGGGTCGGCTCCGAGCAGGCGGCGACCTCCATTGCCGACAGTTCAATGGAGATCATCGACCTGAAGGGCGCCCTCGTTGCGCCGGGGTTCGTGGATTCCCACGTCCACCTCACGGAATCCGGAATTGCGCTGGGGGGCCTGCAGCTCGGCGGGGTCCGCTCAGCCCGGCAGCTGCTCGACGCCGTCGCCTCCTTCCAGGGGGAAGGACCGGTGTTCGGACATGGGTGGGATGAGTCCACATGGGCGGACCCGGCCATGCCGGCAGCCGATGAGCTGGAGCGTGCGGCCGGCGGCCGGAGCGTGTTCCTGTCCAGGGTCGACTCACACTCTGCCCTGGTGTCCTCCTCCCTGGCCGCTGCCGCCGGACTTTCAGGCCTCGACGGCTTCACCTCCGAAGCACAGGTCAAAAGGGCTGCCCACACAGCGGCCCGCCAGGAGGCGCGGCGGCTTCCGGAGGCCACCCTCCGCAGTTATCAGCAACGCGCCCTCGCTGAGGCGGCCGAAAACGGCTACGTTGCTTTGGTGGAGATGGCCGCGCCCCATATCGGCGGAGTATCGGACCTCCGGGTCGCTGCAGCCTGGAACACCGCCGACGGGCCGGCGGTGCCCGGGATTCTGCCGTATTGGGGGGAGCTTGCCGCCTCCGAGGAGCATGCCCGGACACTGCTGGAGGGGCTCGGCGTCCAGGTGCGCGGGCTCGCCGGCGACCTGAACATTGACGGATCCCTCGGCTCCCGGACCGCAGCCGTGCGTTCCGACTACAGCGACGCGGCAGGGGAGCGGGGAAGCCTCTTCATCTCTGCCGAGCAGGCGGGGGCGCACCTGGCGGCCTGCTCGCTGCTGGGCATCCAGGGTGGCTTCCACGTGATCGGCGATGCGGGCCTCGATGCCGCACTGAAGGCATTGGAACTCGCTGCGGCGGAAGTGGGGGAGCAGCGCATACGCGCGGCCGGCCACCGCTTCGAGCATGTGGAAATTGCCGACGCCGACGCCGTTCAGCAACTGGCACGGTACTCGGTCACCGTCAGCGCGCAGCCCGGGTTCGACGCGGCATGGGGGCACGACGGCGGGATGTATGATCAGCGCCTCGGCAGCCGGAGCCGCTCAATGAACGCGTTTGCCTCGTTCTACGCCGCCGGTGTCCCCATCTGTTTTGGCAGCGACAGCCCGGTGACACCTCTGCGTCCGTGGTCCAGTGTCCGTGCGTGCCTGGAGCACCACAACCACGACGAACGGATCTCCGCCCGTGCAGCCTTCCTGGGCCACACCCGGGCAGGCTGGCGTGCTGCCAAGTACCACAATCCGATGGCAGGCCAACTGGTTCCGGGCGCGCCCGCCAGCTTTGCGGTCTGGGACGTTGAAGAGCTGATGGTCCAGGTTGCGGACGGCCGCGTGCAGTCGTGGAGCACCGATCCCCGTGCCCGCACACCGCTGCTGCCGGCGCTCGACACGGGCGCCGACCCTGTCTGCCTCCAGACTGTGAAAGACGGCGCAGAGCTGTTTTCGAGTCCTGCCCTGCGTTCCTGACCAGTAAGTCAGGCCCTTTCAAACCGATCGCCCTATAATGGGTAGTTGCGCCTGCCGGCAAGCTACCCAGCTGCTGATCAGCCGCTCCGACCGCTCCCGTCCAGGAAGGCCCTTTGTGCGCGTCCTCACCATCATTCCGACCTATAACGAGTTGGAATCACTGCCTAAAACCCTGCAACGCCTCAGGGCAGCCGTCCCTGCCTCGGACGTGCTGGTGGTGGACGACAACAGCCCGGATGGGACCGGACAGCTCGCTGACAGCTTCGCCGCAGAGGACCAGCAGGTCCACGTTCTGCACCGCAAGGGCAAGGAAGGCCTGGGAGCGGCGTACATCGCCGGCTTCAAGTGGGGGCTGGATGCCGGCTACGAGGTGCTGGTCGAAATGGACGCCGACGGCTCACACCAGCCGGAGCAGCTTCCCCAGCTGCTGGAAGCCGTTGAACAGGGCGCAGACCTTGCCATGGGCTCACGCTGGGTTCCGGGCGGCAGCGTGGTCAACTGGCCGCTGTACCGGCAGGCCATCTCACGCGTCGGCAGCACCTACGCCCGGCTCATGCTGGGCCTGAAGATCAAAGACGTTACCGGCGGCTACCGCGCCTTCCGGCGGACCACACTGGAGAAGCTCAACCTGGACCTGGTCGATTCGGTCGGCTATGGCTTCCAGGTGGACCTGGCGTGGCGGGTCGCCAAGATGGGGCTCCGGATTGAGGAGCGTCCCATCACGTTCGTCGAGCGTGAGCTGGGGGCATCGAAAATGAGTGGCAACATCGTAGTTGAAGCAATGATCAACGTGACCAAGTGGGGCCTGCTGGCACGTTGGCACAAGCTCACCGGCAAAAGCGGAGCGTAGCAACAGAGCCCGGAAGCAAGAAAGGCCGGCCCGGCAACGTGATCACGTTGCCGGGCCGGCCTTTTCTTTGCCGTTCGTTCAGGCCGCCTTAATCAGCGGGCTGTGCCAACCGGTTCTGTCAGGCACTGCGCCGTTCGCCGCGACGCTCGCGCAGGATGGTCAGCCGGTCTTCAAGGATCTGTTCCAGCTCCGGGAGGGAGCGCCGTTCGAGGAGCATGTCCCAGTGGGTGCGTACAGCCTTTTCGTTGCTGGTGTCAGGGCGTTCCCCATCCACGAGAAGCGCTTCCTTGCCGGTCTTGGAAACCCACACAGGAGGAATTTCTGCCTCGGAGGAGAAGGTGACGAAAACCTGCTCGCCGTCCTCGCACCGGTATTCGACACGCTGACGCGGGGCCGGCTCAACGCCGGACTCGGTCTCCATGCTCTGCGCGCCAAGGCGCATACCCCGCAGGCTGCGATCGCTCATGTTTTCTCCCTCTGGTCGGTTCGCGGAGCAAGGCTCCACGCAGGCCGGCGCGACATTACCGCTCCGGACTTCGGTGTTAACTGTCCTGCATCATAAGTTTCAACGCATTGCGCAGCATTCTTGTTCCAGTGGATCTGGTCCGACCGGACAAATATCCAATTATACACCGCACTGCGCAGCAAAATGCCGCCCCGCCACCCAATGCGCGATCCGCATAGAGAGCGGGGCGCCCGCAGCAGCCCCTGCAAAGGAGCAGGCCGTGTCAGGACCCAGGTTGCTTCACAGGTTCCTCATCGAACAGGCTGCCGCCGGCGCGTGGATCAGGATTGGTACCGCCCAGTGCGTTGCCGATGCCTTTGAGGGCTTCGCCCACTTCGCTGGGGATGATCCACAACTTGTTCGAGGAGCCTTCAGCCAGCTTGGGCAGTGTCTGCAGGTACTGGTAGGCCAAGAGCTTCTGGTCCGGGTTGCCCTTGTGGATCGCGTCAAAGACCTTCTGGATGGCCTGGGCCTCACCGTCGGCACGCAGGATGGCCGCCTTGGCATCACCCTCTGCCGCCAGGATCGACGCCTGCCGCTGGCCTTCAGCCGTAAGAATGGCGGATTGCTTGGTGCCCTCCGCGGTGAGGATTGCAGCGCGGCGGTCGCGTTCAGCCCGCATCTGCTTCTCCATCGAGTCCTGGATGGAGTGCGGCGGATCGATGGCCTTGAGCTCGACCCGGGAAACCCGGATACCCCAGCGGCCGGTCGCCTCATCCAGAACGCCGCGCAGCTGTCCGTTGATCTGGTCACGCGACGTCAGCGCTTCCTCAAGGTTCAGGCCGCCAACCACGTTGCGCAGGGTTGTGGTGGTTAGCTGTTCCACGGCCTGGATGTAGTTGGCGATTTCATAGGTGGCAGCCCGCGGATCGGTGACCTGGAAGTAAACCACTGTGTCGATGGACACAACGAGGTTGTCTTCGGTGATGACCGGCTGCGGCGGGAAGGAAACCACCTGTTCCCTGAGGTCAAGGAGCGGCAGGAGCCTGTCCACGAACGGGATGAGGATGGTGAGCCCGGGGTTGAGTGTCCGCTGGTATTTACCGAGCCTTTCAACAACACCGGCCCTCGCCTGCGGGATGATCCGCACCGAGCGGACCAGCACAATGATTACGAACACGATCAGGACCACCAGCACTATGGCGAGGGCGGCTCCTCCGGCGTTATCCATACTTCTCCTTATTCCCCAGTTGTCAGTGAAGCTGTATTCAGGACGGGTTTGCCGGCTCCGGCGGGGCTGCCACCACGGCCGTGGCGCCATCGATGGCGGAGACCACGGCTTTCTGGCCAGCGGGCAGGACGGCCCCTGCGGACCGGGCGCTCCAGACGTCTCCGCCGATCTTGACGAGGCCGCCGGTGGAGCTGACGGCTTCCATCACCAGGGCCTGCTCGCCAATGAGCCGGTCCACGTTGGTGCGCTGTTCGGTGGGTCCCTTTTTCAGGTGGCTGAGGGCTACCGGGCGGACGAAGGCGATCATCAGCAGTGACACGACACAGAAGATGACAATCTGCAGCCACAGGTCAGCGCCGGCAAAATCAGCCACGAGTGCGGCGAGGGTTCCGCCGCCGAGCATGATAAAGAAGAGGTCCAGGGTGATCATCTCGATCACTGCGAAGGCGAGGAAAGCGGTGAGCCACAGGGCCCACCAGTTTTCGCCGAGCCATTCAAACATTCCGTCCCCTTCGACCGCGGCCGACCCTTTCGGTAACTGTCCCTTCATCCTAGTCCGCGGAAAGCGGGGCTGCAGGGCGCCGGGAGGACCGCCGTCGAACGTGGCCAAGTCGTTACGATGCTGCCGTCGCCCGCCGGAAGACGCTGATCCTGAACCTGGCTTCCACCGCCGTGGCCCCGCCTCCTGTGCCGAGGCTGGAGACCAGGGCCGCGCGGTCGAGGTGATGCCCGGCAGGACCCATGAACGCGAGGTCGGCAATCTCCCCGGGCGTGAGCATCATTCCTATATCAAGGTCCCGGACCGTATCAGCGACGAAGTGCCCGGACAGGGACTCAGCGAGCCTGGTGTCCTTGTCTTCCGCGATTCCCAGCATCCCTGTCCTCGCGGCCACCGCTGCCAGGTGCCCGGCCCGGGGCGTCACCACTATCAGCCTGCCGCCCGGACGGAGGACACGGGCGAATTCCGCTGCGTTGCGGGGCGCAAAGATGACCGTTACGGCGTCGACGGCGGCGTCCGCAATGGGTAACGGCTGCCACACGTCGCAGGCGAGGCAGATGGCCTCCGGATTGAGCCGGGCGGCGCGTCGCAGGGCAAACTTGGAGATGTCAAGCGCAAGGGCAGTGCAGGTGGCGCCTCTTCGGCTGACCTCATCGAGGACCACCCGGAGGTACTGGCCGGTCCCTGTGCCGGAATCGAGGATGGTGAATCCGCCCCGCCGGGTTAACAAAGGGGCGACGGCGGCCGCAACGGCCTCCGCCAGGGGACGGTAGTGCCCCGCGTCGAGAAAATCGAAACGGGAAGCCACCATCCGTGCACTGTCTGCTTCGAAGACTGTCCCCTTGCCGACCAGCAGGTTGTAGTACCCCTGCTTGGCGGCATCGAAGCTGTGCCCCGATGCGCACACCAGGGCCCGTTGCGGCGCGCCGGGGCCGTCCACAGGCTGCAGCGGCGCACCGCAGACGGGGCAGCGCAACGGCGTGGGAGGGGACGAAGGCATAGGCACCATCTTAGGTGGCCGGCACGTTAGGCTCACGTGGGTGAAGCCAGAACACCTCCCCTTGCTGAATTCAGTCTCCGCCCCCGCAGTCCATCCCGATGGCAGGCGGGCTGTTGTGTCCGTGACCAGGCCGGATTTCGATGCTGACTCGTATGTGGGCCAGTTGTGGAACGTTCCGCTGGACCAGGAGCAGCTGCCGCGCCGGATCACGAGGGGCTTCCGGGACACCGACCCGGCGTTCTCTCCGGACGGGTTGGTCCTTGCGTTTCTCCGCACTGACGGCCCGGCTTCGAAGGCGCAGCTGTGCGTCGTGGAGGCGGCCGGCGGCGAACCCCAGGTCATCACCGACAGGCTCCTGGGCGTGGAGGACTTCGCCTGGTCACCTGATTCCCACCGGATCGTTTTCTGCTCACGGGAGCCGGAAGCCGGACGGTACGGCAGCAGTGAGGCAATCACGCCCGAGGCGGAGGAGCCGCGGTTCATTTCCACCCGTCAGTACCGGCTCAATGGTGTGGGGTACACCCGTGATAAGCCGCGCCGGCTGTTCGTCATGGATGTCCCTGAGCTGGGAGGCGAGCCGCAGATTCCGCCCCGGAGCCGCCAACGAGCGCAGGACACGGGTGTTCAGGGCGCAGCGGTGCCTGCCGCCCGGTTACTGACGCCGTCCGCCGCGGATCAAAGCGGTGGCGTTTTCAGTGCCGACGGGGCCTGGGTCTATTTCATCGCAGAACAGCCGGAGCACGACGGGGACCTGTCCACCAGCATCTACAAGGTCCCGGTCACCGGCGGCGAGCCGCTGGCCGTGGAGCCGCCGGGCAGTCCGGACCGCATGGTGCTGGCAATACGTCCCTCGCGGGACGGTAAGTGGCTGTTCTACATTGCCCGGGACCTTGGCGGATCGGGCAGGGATTTCGTGGCCCGCAACGCCGTGCTGTACTGCCTCCCGGCCTCCGGAGGCCGGGCGGAAGCCCTGAGCGACCCTGAGGTAATGGACGTCTCAGCCCCGGGAGGGCGGATCGAACTCAGGGGCCCTGACCGTGCCCTGGTGCTCAACAATGCGCAGGGTTCAGTGGAACTCCTCGAACTCGGAGCCACCGGCGGGAATGCCCTCCTGGTGCACGGGGACCAGGTGGTCTCCGGAGCTGCCTGGGCGGGCGGCTCGCTTTTCGCCGCGTTCAGCGGTCCCTCCACGAACGGGGATCTCGCCGTACTCGACGACGGGCAGTTGCGGCTGCTGACCGACTTTTCCGCAGCGCTGCGGAACCAGGCTGACCTCACTGTGCCGCAGGAACTGACCATCGACGGGCCGGATGGCTATCCGGTGCACGGCTGGCTGGTCCGGCCTCCTGGCAAGGGTCCCCATCCGGTTCTCCTGAACATCCATGGCGGTCCTTTTGCGCAGTTCACTGTTGCGCTGTTGGACGAAGCCCAGGTCTACGCGGCAGCCGGGTACGCGGTGCTCATGTGTAATCCCCGCGGCTCGGCCGGTTACGGCCGGGAGCACGGCCTGGCCATCAAGGGCCGGTTCGGCACCCTCGACATGCAGGACGTCATCGCGTTCCTGGATGGCACACTCGCGAAATTCCCGGTACTTGACTCTGGCCGGGTGGGAATCATGGGCGGCTCGTACGGCGGGTATCTCACCGCGTGGACGATTGCGCACCACCACCGGTTCGAGGCAGCAATCGTGGAGCGCGGCTTCCTGGATCCGGTCAGCTTCGAAGGCTCCGCCGATATTGGCTGGTACTTCGGCCGGGAGTATCTCGGTGTGTCAGCGGCGGACGTTGAAGCCCAAAGCCCGTTCCACCACGTGGACCAGGTGCAGACCCCCACCCTGGTGATCCACAGCGAAAACGATCTCAGGTGCCCGCTGGAACAGGGCCAGCGCTACTACACGGCCCTGAAACGTCAAGGAGTGGAAACCGCGCTGCTGGTCTTTCCCGGTGAGGACCATGAGCTTTCCCGTTCGGGGAGACCGCTGCACCGCCGCCAGCGCTTTGAACACATCCTGCGCTGGTGGGCAAAGTTCCTCCCGACGGCTCAAAATCCGGCAGGCAAAGCAAAGGGCTGACGGTCACGGAGTTCAGGGCAGAAAACCCAGGGCTGCGCGGGCCTTTCCGATCCCTGGCTCAGCCCAGTTGGCAGCGTACTCGGCGTTCCCGCTCAAGGAACGCAGTTCGGCGAGGTCCACGTAGAGGACCCCGTGCAGGTGGTCAGTCTCGTGCTGGACAATCCGGGCCTGCCAGCCTTCGAATTCGCGCTCCGCGCCCATTCCATCGGGGGTCTGGTACTGCAGCAGCACGCGTTCATGGCGGACTACCACCGCCTGCAGGCCCCTGAGTGAGAGGCATCCTTCAAAGAAGGCGGCGGTCTCACCTCCGACCGGGCTGTACCGCGGATTGATGATGGCCAGAAAGTCCAGCGGGGTGCGGTGGCGTACCGCCGCCGCCTCCGGGTCGACGTCGAACCGGTCCTCCAGGACCGCCAGTTGAAGCGGGATCCCGAGCTGGGGTGCGGCAAGACCCACGCCGGGGGCTTCGTGCATGACCCGGCGCATCAGGGTTATCAGCTGCTCGAGTTCCCCGGGGCTGATCTGGCCGTCGAAGGGTACAGCCTCTTGGCGGAGCACAGGGTGCCCGGCCTGGACAATGGCCGGCAGGGATTCTGCTGAGAGCAACTCCTGCACGCATTCCCGGAGCTGCGCAGGACTGAACGGCGTGGGCGGCGATGCGGGGATCATGATGAAATCCTAACCGGGAAGCGCGGGTTGCTGCCGGTCAGATAGTGTCGACGCCATGGCTGAACTGATCGCGGCAGACCCCGCACCACGGGAGCACGTCCTGGAATTTATCCGTATTCTCGAGGACGGAGGGGGTGGCGCGGCCATCCGGCCCTTCCTGGCCGAAGACTTCGTCCTGTTTGAGGCGCCGCACCTGCTCGCTCCGGAAGGCTCAACCCGGACCCTGGGGCAGGTGCTTGCCGGGGCGGATCAGAGCGGCCAGGTGGTGGCCGGTCAGAAGTTCGGGATCCGGCGGATCACGTGCGAAGGCGGCCGGGTTGTTGTCGAGGCCGACTGGTCCGCCACGGCGCTGATGGACCTGCGGTATTGGGATGCGGGGGACACCATTCGCGCCCGGACGTCATCAGTCTTCGAAGTCCGCGGGGGCCTGATCGTCAGCCAGGACAGTTACGACTGTTACTTCAGGGATTCCTGACCGGAGCGGCCCCGGCACCCCGGAATCTCACTGCATGGTGAACCGCCGCGCCACCAGCCTGTTGGCTGCGGGGATACCGGCAACTGTCCCCAAGGCGCGGTTCCGGACTGCAAGGAAGGGCTGCGGCAAGGGGCGCCCAAGCGTCATGTTCAGCTCTGACTGCCATCGTGCAAGCCTGGCTGCTTTGCTGCGGCAGGCGGCGTAGTCCCGGAGGCGGCGCCCGACGGGTCCCCCTGCCAACGCCATGCAAATGACCGGCGCAAGCGCGGCGGCATCGAGCCAGCCAAGATTCATTCCCTGGCCCCCGATTGGGCTTATTTCATGGGCCGCATCACCGATCAGGACCGCCCGTCCCGCCACGGGCCGGTACGCCAGAGCGGAGTGCGGGCTGAAGGCGCTGAGCATCGTGTTGGTGGCCGGATCCGGCCCGGCTCCGGTGCGGCGGTGCAGTATCCGGGCCAGCTCCCCGGCGTCGACATCCGGGGCAGGACGGTCCACTCTGGCCACCCAGCGCCGGATCCCGCCCGGGAGTGGAAACGATTCCACGATTCCGCCGGCTTCGAGATACAGCACAGCCTCCTGGCGGTGGTTGCCGTCAGCTGCGAAATCACCCATGACGTAGTGGTCTGGATAGCTCCTGGCGATGGTCTTGATTCCCAGCAGCCCGCGCACCAGGGACCGGGAGCCGTCGGCAGCAACCAGGAGCGCCGCAGACAGCTGGTAGGCGGGACGTTCACTACCCGTGCCGCCGGGAGTGCGGCCGCCAACCGCCACGGTGACAAGGCCGCCGTCGTCCGCAATTCCCGTGACCCGGGCGCCCCTGACCAGTGCCAGGCTGTCCAAGTCGTTCACGCGCTGTTCCAGCATGGTTTCCGTAGCGAACTGGGGGAGCGAGAGGACGTACGGGAAGCGGCCCGAAACATGGGCGAAGGACATCGACCCAACCGTTTTCCCACCGCTCCTGGCGACGCCGCCGCGGATTTGCACCCCGGATTCCACCATGGCCTCCGCCAAGCCAACCTTCTCCAGCACGGCAAGGGCCGGCGGGTGGACGCCGATGGCCCGTGAATGCCGGTCGCGCCCGCTCCGCTGTTCCAGGATCCTCACGCCAACTCCCTCCTGAAGGAGCAGTGCGCCCAAGTAGAGACCCACCGGACCGCCGCCAACGATCAGTACGTCAATCATCGGCAAGGGTCCGAAGCGGATTGTCCGGGACATGCTTGAGCACCATGTGGAAAGGGGAGTGGGGCCCGACCCACCAGCCCGGGGGAGCGGCAGCACGGAGTTCGGCCGGCTTGTAGCTGCGGCGTATCGAGACCAGGCCGTCGGGCCGGATGAAAGAGCCCCGGAATGGCAGGGATGCGAGAGCGAACAGGCCGTAGGCTGCCCCGCTGCGGCGGAGGTCGTTGTGCAGGGAAAGCCGTTTTGCCAGTTTTTGCGAGTCTGCCAGGACCACTGCCAGTTCGGCCGGCCGCAGGTGGTGGACGACGTGGTTTGAGATCACGACGTCGTACCGGCGGCCTTCGCGCACAAGGTCGCCGCTGGCGGCCTGCCGGAACCGCACGGACGGGTTGGCCGCCTGGCGGGACGCATGCGCGCAGGCCCTCTCATCGGGATCGATGCCGGTGATCTCCACCTTCAGCTTGTCCCGGGCAGACCAGTTGGCGAGCAGCCGGGCAACATCCCCTCCGCCGCATCCGATGTCCAGGACGGTGGTGACCTGGTCCGGGGACATGAGGGGGCGCAGTTCCCGGACATAGAGCATGCGCCAGCCGGAAAAGAGCCGGTTCACCAGGCCGAACTGCCGGTAGGTCCGCTCGAGTTTCACGGGATCACAGTCCGGCCGGTCCATCATTTCGACGGCGTCGGCCGCGCGTTGCCGCATCACAAGCAAGAGATCAGGCCAGGGACGCCGCGGCCGCCGTTCCCAGGACGTGGGGAGCGCCGCTCACCTGCCGGAGCTTGGTGAACAGGCCGGTCTCCACCGTGAGTCCGGGGCCGAACGCCATGGAACAGATACGTTCTTCGCCGTCCACAGCGGGCTGTTCCAGGATATGACGGAGGACAAAGAGCACGGTGGCGCTGCTCATGTTGCCGAAATCCCGCAGCGTATCCCGTGCCGGAACGAGCTGCTGGTCCGTCAGCTCGAGGCGGGACTGGACCTTATCCAGGATGCTCCGGCCACCCGGATGAATGGCCCAGTGGCTGATGTCCCGGTAGGGGAGTCCGACCAGCGAGGGATCCCGGTCCAGAAGCGGCTTGAGTGCGCCGATGATGTGGTCATCGATGATGTGGGGGACGTAGTTGCCGAGCACCATTTCGAAGCCGTGGTCCCCGATGTTCCAGGCCATGGATTCCTCGCCCACCGGCGTCAGGACTGTTTCGAAGTGATCGAGCTGCAGCAGCGCCGGCGCCTCCGGGACGTCCCTGGCGGTCACGATAGCGGCCGCGGCGCCATCTGCGAACAGCGCCGAGCCCATGATGGTGTCCGGATCGTTCGATGTCCGCACGTGCAGGGAACACAGCTCGGCACATACCACCAGGACCACCGCCTGCGGATCGGCCTCGCAGAACGATTTGGCGGCGCGAAGGGCCGGAAAGGCGGCGTAACAGCCCATGAATCCGAGGTGATAGCGCTGGACGCCGGGGTCCAAACCCAGGGCGCGGACAATCTTATAGTCCGGGCCGGGGTTGAAGAAGCCTGTGCACGAAACGGTCACCACATGAGTTATGTCAAGTGGTGTGAGATCCGGGCAGGCGTCCAAAGCAGCCTGGGCGGACTCGATGAAGAGCTTGGTTGCCTGTTCGGCGAATATTTCGTTGCGGACCTGCGTGGTGGGGTTCAGCACGAGGCCGGTGGCCGGATCGAAGAACTGTGGTTCGTCCGAGCGGAATGCCATGGTCATTTCTTCAACCGCTGTGTGGCGGGTATCAATGGCAGCCGAGTCAAAGCAGGTGTTCACCAGCCTTGATCCCAGCCTGGTGAGCCCGGGCTGGGCAGCAAAAACGTCCCGGGCCTCGGATTGAACCAACACGGTGGGCGGAACAGCGGTTTCGAGTGAACGCAGATAGACCGTCATTGGTTCATTCTTGGCGAGCACCGTGGATTAGACAATGGCCGGGGCCGATCCTGCTCAGACGGCCACCCGATCAGGCACGCTTCACACTGCTCCCACGCACGTAGGTAAAACGCCGATAATGTACATTATGTAAAGTAAAGCAGAAATGATGCAGGTGGTGCCGCTGGGCACCACCTGCATTCCCACAACCATCAGACGGAGCTCCCCCGGCCGGAATCCACCAGATGTGTCGTCAGCGGCTGGTCATAAGTACGGGGTCAACCAGTCCTGCACAACCGGGATGTCCACGCGCTGGTATCCGCCAAGGTAACGGCAGTTCGCCGTATAGCCGTAGCTTGTGACTGCCACGAGGTAGCCGTTGAGGAATACCGGGCCGCCCGAGTCCCCGAAGCACGTTCCGCCGCCTCCGCGGTTATCGTTGGGATTGCCCTGCAGTTGCAGGATCTGCGGCGTGAGCTTCTGGCCAGGTGCCGTGGTGTAGCGGCGGATCAGCGGGTAGGACATCGGCTGTGGCTTCTGTGGTCCGCTCTCGGGCTTGCGCACTTCCGTGCCGTAGCCGACGAGTTCAAAGATGGTCCTGTTGAGAACGGGTGAGTCGAACTGATCGAGGTAACCGACCGGCGCGAGTGTGGCCGGCGTAATTCCGGTGACCGGCTCGTCGAGCACCACGATTCCCACATCATTCCAGTTGGCGAGGTCAGTAAATCCGGAGTACTCGGGATGCGCCGTGGGCGTTCCCCACACGTAGCCGGCTGCCTCCAGCTCCTCCGGGGTGTATCCGGTGCCAGGATCCGCGGCAACGGGCAGCGGCGACGGCGGCTCCTCGGCAATAACCGATTCGAAGGTCACGAGGGTGACGCCCGCGGTTCCTTCGGTGCAGTGTGCCGCCGTGATGAGGACGGTGGGCGAGATCAGCGTGGCGGAACAGCGGTACCGCAAATGATCGGCCGCATCGTAAAAGGCGATCATGCCGACGTTCGGGTGACGGTTGCCGTCCGGCTCGCCGCCGGTGATAGCTGTGGCAGGCAACGCGCCGGTGACGGTCAGCGTCAACGCCGCAGTTGCGACAAGCGCCAACCTCCTGAGTGTGCGAAACATCATCCTGGCCTTTCCATCGTGGTGGGACACGCCAACTCGCTGCCCTTGGTAGCTGGCCTATGCCTGGCACCATGTTGGCCGGGGTGTTCATCATCCGCCCGGCTTCTGTGGAACGTCAAGAGTGCGTTAGCGGGGATTTTCCGAGGTCAGGTCCGCAATGCCACTCCCCCGCGCTTCGCCACCGCCCGGGGAACCGAGAGCCGGGCTGAGGCGATGCAAATGACCTTTGGCCCTGTCTCCAGCCGGTTCAACGGCCGATTCTGGTTCTATGAACGCCATGACCCCGGAACCCAGGATGATCCAGTGCAGTGAGCAGCCAACCGCCGTCGTGCGCGAACGCGTGGCCATGGACGCGCTGACCGAGTTCTTCGGCCGCGCCTACGCCGCGGTGGCAGCCGAAACCCAGCAGCAAAACGTCCAGATCGCCGGACCTCCCTTCGCCCTCTACCGCGGGACGCCCACGGAAACGGTCGACGTCGAAGCCGGCTTTCCGGTCATGGGCACTTTCGCGGCGAGCGGGACCGTTGTGAGCAGCAGCCTCCCCGCAGCCGAGGCATACGAGACAGTGCACACCGGACCGTATGACACTCTGGAAGGCACTTACACGGCTGTCCGGGAACACATGAAAGCGGCCGGCAAGACCCCCTCGGAAACGATGTGGGAGTACTACCTGAACGGTCCCCCGGACGAACCCGATCCACAGAAGTGGCAAACCCGGGTCGTGTGGCCGGTGGCCTGATGCTCAGGATAACCAGGCTGCTCCTCCTGGTGTTCGCACTGCTTGTCGGCGGCGCCGCGGCAGCCGTCGCAGTGACGCCCGTGGACGTCGTTGTGGAGGACCGCGCAGGAGTCCTTGACCGCAACACCCTGCTGCCGGCCATCAATGCGATCGAGTTCCACTCCCCCACCAAAGTGGCCGTATATACCTACAACGGCAGCGCCGCGGACAACCTCAATGAAGAGGTTCTCAGGTTCGCCCGGGCGCAGCACCCCGAGTGGATCAGCGCGGACGGGCAGAAATGGGCCGACGGGCTCTACATTTTCGCCCTTGACCCCGTGGGCAGGCACGTGGGCACCTACATGGGCGAAGACCGCAAAGTCTCACTGGACCAGCGCGACGATATCCAGAACGCCACCAAAGACCTCCTGCGCGATGCCCAATGGACCGATGGCACCATCGCCGGGATCCGGCGGGGGGCCGAACTGATCAACCAGCCCTGGTACCGGTCAGCGGCCTTCACGGTCACTGCCTGGGTTACCGGAGCGGCAGCCGCGCTGGGCGCGGGCGCGTGGCTGATTGTCCGGGCGGTGACCCGTGCCGGCACGCGGAAGGAAGTGGAACGCGGAGACCGGAGCTACGCCAGCGTGAGCACGGACCTGGACGTCACGGAACTGAATGCAAGCACGATCCCCGATGAATCCCGCTACGGCAGCAGCGTCCTGGAAAAGCACCGCACGTTCCTCAACCGGTACAACGCCGCGACGGAACTCTCGAACCGGGTGCATGCCCTCACGCCGCGGGCCATGAGCAGAAGATCCAGCCTGAAGCTCGCGCGGGAGTATGCCGATGCGGCCGCTGAACTGGATGCCCTGGACGATGTCATTGCCGACAGCAACGCCCTCCTTAACCGGGGCAGCACCTGGCCCACGGCGTGGGACCGGCAACTGGCACCCTTCCGCAGTGACCTCGCGGGGCTTGAACAGCTGCTCAGCAAACGCAACGGGCAAGGAGACTCAGCCACCGCCGCGGCCCTGAGGTCCTTCAGGGACCAGAGTGTGCGCGAAATAGAGCGCCTGACAGCCCAGCTCACCGACGGAACGATCACCCCCGAAACGGCGCTGGACCGCCTGCGCGACGCCCGTGCCCACTTGTCCACGCTCCTGAAGAACCACGCTGAAACCGTCATCGAGGGCTTTGCCAGGACCGAGCGGGAAGCCAACCTCATGCGCAAGGAAATGCAGACGGCGCAGGAGGGCCTGGACCACGGCCGCAGGCGGACCTATGAGCCGAGCATCCTTGGAACGGTTTACCCGTCCTACTACTTCTTTTCGGTTCCCGTCTTCAACTCAGGCTTTAATACCGGCGTCGGAAGCGTCAATGCGGCCCGCGGCGGTGGCGGCACCACCGGCTACGGCAGCAGCGGCGGGAGCTTTTCCGGTTCCGGCAGCTCCTCGAGTTTCTAGGTGACTTTTGGCCCTACAGGTCCCCACTGTTGCACCGCAGGCTGGAAGTCCACGCAACAGAAAGGCCAGCCGTGTTAATGTCCAAACCGATCGCCGTCGCCACCAACGATTCCGAGCAAAGCCAGGCGGCGGTGACGTGGGCGGCACAGCGGGCTGCCCGCGCCGGCCTGCCCCTGGTCATCCTTCACGTCGTTGACGTCCGCTGGGTCGCGGAGCCAATCCCCTGGACCGGGGTGCTCATGGAGAAGGGCGAAGAGCTGCTTGAAACCGCCGCCGGGCGCGTCAGGGGCACCGTTCCGATCGACATCACAGTCAAGGTCCTCGAAGGCAGCGTGGCAGGCACGCTCGGCAAGTATTCAACGAAAGTATCAATGCTGGTAGTGGGATCCGGGGGCACCCATCTGGGCGGGTCGCTGACGGACCGCGCGCTTCAGGTGGCCGCCGCCGCCAAGTGTCCGGTGGCCGTCGTCGGACTGCACGGCGGGGAGGGGCGCAGCGGAGTTCTGGTGGGTGTTGACGGCTCTGAGGAATCCACCCAGGCTGTCGCCTTCGCTGCCGCCGAGGCAGACCGGGAGGGCCAGGAGCTGACCGTTTTGTACGCCTTCAGCGGCCCCAACCGCTGGGTCAGGTCCGGCCTGCCGACCAGCAGCCAGGCCGAACTGATTGTCGAAGAAGAACAGATCGTACTGTCCGAAGCAGTTTCCGGCCTTCGCGAGGACTACCCGGACCTTGTGGTGCACAAAGTCCTGGAAACCGAGAAGGAGCCTGCGCAGGCCCTCGTGGACGCCGCCGCCACGGCACAGCTGCTGGTGGTGGGGAGCCGCGGACGGGGCGGCTTCAAACGGCTGTTGCTCGGTTCCACCGCACATGCGGTACTGACCCACTTGCCATGCCCCACGGTAATCACTCCCATCCGACGCGTGAAACTCGAAAAGTAGGTGCCCGGCCAGCATGGACAGCAACGCATCAGAACCGGAAACCGAGGTACTGGACATTCATGACTGCTGGAAATACCTCCGCTCGGTGTCAGTAGGCAGGATTGCCGTGACCACCGACGCCGGACCCGAAATCTTCCCTGTGAACTACGTACCCGACTACGGCACCGTCATCTTCCGGACCGGCCCGGGGACCAAACTGGACGCGGTGCTCGCCGGCGGTCCCCTCGCACTGGAAGCGGATGGCCTCAATACCTTCGGGACCATTGCCTGGAGTGTCATCGTCAAGGGGACTGCCAAAGTTGTGGGCGCCGAGGAAGACTTCCGGGAAGCAGCCGAGGCCGGACTGGCTCCGTGGGAGCCCGGCAGCAAGGAGCATCTGGTGCGGATAACGCCGTCGGACGTCAGCGGCCGCCGGTTCGTCATCACTCCGCCCGGGCGCTGGTGGCAACCACTGGACAGCCAGGGACACTTTCCGCCGGACAGGTGAGGGTACGACGCCGGCACTCACCGAGCCGCCCCGACGCTGACACGGTTGCGTCCCACCGCCGTCGGACGTCCCCTTCCGCCGCCGCGGAGGGCACGGAGGGCGTTCAGGATCGTGGCGAGATCGACCAGTTCCTGCAGCAGGGCGCCCGCCACGGCTGGAATGTAACCGAATACTGCCGCGATCATCAGGCCTATGCTGAGCACAATCCCGATCCAGATGCTCGCCAGCGCTATGCGCACCGTGCGCTGGCCGATATCGACGGCCAGCGCCGCCTTGTACAGGTCATCAAGCATGATGACGACGTCGGCCGACTCGCTCGCCGCTGTTGAGCCTTTGGCACCCATGGCGACCCCGACATCTGCTGCCGCCAGAACCGGGGCGTCGTTGACACCGTCCCCCACCATCATTACCGGGCGCTCCCGCAGGCCTGCCACCACAGACACCTTGTCACCCGGGAGGCAACTTGCCTGGAACCGGGAGATCCCCGCCTGCGACGCGATTTTTGCGGCCGTGGCCTGCGCGTCGCCCGTGAGCAGCAGGGTGTCCCGGACTCCCAGCCGGCGGAGATGGTCAAGCGTAACGCGGGCATTGTCCCTCAGGGGGTCACTCATGATCAGGGCTCCCGCGAAGAGGCCGTCGACGCCCACGTAGACCGCCAGCTGTCCCCCGGCCACGTCGGCCTCCTCGAACCCCGCAGTGACGGAATGGACAAACTCCGGCTTGCCCACCACCACCGTCTGGCCCCCACAGACTGCTGTGACCCCCTCTGTGGCATGTTCGGTCGCGTTGTTCCCCGGAAGCAGGTCAAGGCCCCGGTGCCGGGCCGCAGCAATCACAGACGACGCAAGGACGTGGGAGGAGTACTGCTCTGCCGACGCGGCGAGCTGCAGCAAACGGTCCTCGGAGATCAGCGCCGAAGGTGCGGCCGGGATCCTGACGGCGTGCAGCGTGGGCCGGCCGTGGGTCAGCGTGCCTGTCTTGTCGAAGACTGCCGTCCGCACCCGGGCAAGCTGCTCCAGCGTGCCGCCGTTCTTGATGATGATTCCCGTGTGCGCAGCCCGGCTGGTTCCCGCAAGGAAAGCCACCGGAGCGGCGATAAGCAGGGGGCAGGGGGTAGCGACAACGAGGACCTGGGCGAAGCGGCCCGGGTCCTGGCTGAAATACCATCCCAGCCCGGCCAGGACGAAGGCGAAAAGGGTGAACGGAACGGCGTACCGGTCGGCAAGCCGGACCACCGGCGGCCGGCTCGACGCCGCCTCCTGGACCAGCGCCACGATCTGGCTGTATTGGGAATCCGCCGCAGTGGATGTGGCCTCCAAGTGCACGGCATTCTCGCCGTTGACTGAGCCGCTGAGCAGGGCATCGCCCTTCACATGTTCGGCAGGAAGGCTCTCCCCCGTCAACGAGGATTCGTCGAAAGTACCTGTCTCCCTAAGCAGTAGGCCGTCCACGGGCACCACTTCGGAGGGTTTGACCAGGAGGACGTCCCCAGGGCGGACCTCGCCTGCCGGGATGTCCTGTGGAGGAAGGCCAGGCTGTTCCCGGTGGGCGGTCTGCGGAACGCGCTCAAGCAGGGACCTGAGTTCGCGCGTCGCACGCCCCTGGGCGATCACCTCCAGCGCTTCGCCCCCTGAAAGCATCAGCACGATGATCAGGGCCGCCACGTACTCCCCCACTGCGACCGTTGAGGCGATGGCGGTTACGGCAAGGAGATCGATTCCCCACCTGCCCTTCAGCAGCGCCTTGACCATGGAGCCGGACCTGAAGACGGCAATTGCCAGTGCGTAGGCGCTCGCCAGCCACTGGGCTGCCGTCGGTTGGCCTGCGGCAAGCAGCCCGGCAACAACCAATCCTGCAGCTACTGTGGCCGCCACCAGGGGGAAGCGCACAACCAACGTTCTCAGCGCGGCGAGGGTCATGACTTGACCATAATGCCCCCGGCAGACACTGCCAAAGGTCTTCGGACCTAAGCGATAGGCTCAGTGCATGGCAGACGTACTGGCGGTCAGCGGCCTGGTCAAGCGTTACGGGGAACGGACTGTGGTGGACGGCGTTTCCTTTCACATCCGGGCGGGAGAAACGTATGGGCTTCTTGGTCCGAACGGCGCAGGCAAAACCACAATTATTTCCATGGTGGCCGGCTTGATCCCTGCCGACGGCGGGTCCGTGCACGTTGCGGGGGAAGCCATGAACCCGTCCAGCACTGTGCCCAAGGGACACATCGGCCTGGTGCCGCAGGACCTTGCCATCTATCCCGACCTGTCGGCGCGGGAAAACCTGCGGTTCTTCGGCAGCCTCCAAGGGCTTCCCCGCAAGGAACTCAGGTCCAGGACCGACGAGGTACTCGAGCTCATCGGCTTGGCCGACCGCGCCGGTGAACAGGTCAAGAAGTTCTCGGGCGGGATGAAGCGCAGGCTGAACATCGGCATCGGCCTGCTTCACCGGCCGGCGCTGCTGATTCTGGACGAACCGACCGTCGGCGTCGATCCCCAGTCCCGAAACTCAATCCTGGAGTCCGTGGAGGGCCTGGCCACCGAGGGCATGGCGGTCCTTTACACCACGCACTACATGGAAGAGGCGGAACGGTTGTGTGACCGGATCGCCATCATTGACGAAGGCCGTTTCCAGGCCGAAGGCACCAGGGACCAGCTGGTGACGCTGACCGGCGGGCTGGACCGGATCAATCTTCGCGGAAGCGGCAACACCCGCGCGGCAGCAGCGGTGTTGCGGGAAGCGCCGGGAGTACAACGGGTCGACGGCGACGGGACGGGTCTGGTTCTCACAGTCCGGGACGGACCGAGCATCCTGCCGGCCCTCCTCTCCGGGGCAGGGAACGCGGGAATGGCCCTGACGGCGGTGGAGATAGCCCGGCCCGACCTGGAATCCGTGTTTCTCCACCTGACCGGCAAAGCGCTCAGGGACTGACATGCGCGGCATCTGGACGATGGTGGTCAACGACCTGCGGCAACGGGTGCGCGACAGGTCCGTCTTCATCTACTCACTCCTCGTTCCCCTCTCGCTCATGGGCGTCCTGAACCTCGCCTTCGGCGGCCTCGGCAACGAGACCGTGGACCTCAAGCCGGCCACCGTGGTGGCCAGCGCTGAAGACGCGGGGCAGCTGGGCGGCGCACTGCTCGATACCGTGGATTCTCTGGAAATCATGGACGTCACAGTAAGGCGTGTGCCCGCCGCCGATGTCCGCCAGGAGACGCAGGACAGCGGCGCGGTTCTTGGCCTGGTCATTCCGCCGGACTTCACCGCCGCTGTTACCTCGGGCCGGCCTGTCGCTGTGCAGGTCGTGGAGGGCGACCAGCAGGGGCTCGAAAAGGACGTCCTCATATCGGTAGTGGACGGCCTCCTGGACCAGTTCGGCGCCGGGGCGGTCACGGCGGCAGCCGGCGAACTTGCCGGCCTCCCCCGCAGCTCCCTCGCGGAACTTGGCCGGCAGACCGCTGCAGGGCCTGCGGCGCTGACCCTGTCAGAGGGCATGGCGTCCGCAGAACAGCTTTCACTGCGGGGCACTCTCGTCGCAGGCCAGACCGGGCTATTTCTGCTGTTTACCGTGGGATTCGGGGTCTTGGGGCTGTTGGCCGAACGCGAGCAAGGCACCCTGGCCCGCCTGAAGTCGACTCCGGTGCCGGCCGGGTCAATTATCGCCGCCAAAGCCCTGGTGGGATTCATACTCGGCATAGCCGCAACAACAGTCCTGCTGGTGGCTGGGACGCTGCTGTTCCAGGTCTCCTTCGGCTCTCCGCTTGTGGTTGGACTCCTCGTCGTGAGCGTGGCCGCGGCGGCCACGAGCATGACTTTCATCGTCGCCCGCCTCGTCCGGACCGCGGAACAGGCAAATATTGCACAGTCCATCCTGGCCATGGTGCTGGGCATTGCCGGTGGCGCATTTTTCCCCATTGAGGCATCCGGCTTCATCGCCACCGTCATGGATCTGAATCCTGTGGGCGCCTTCATCCGCGGGTTGGGGATTTCAGCTGGAGGCGGCGGACCGGCGGACGTCGCAGTTCCGTTAGCCGTCATGCTGGGCTTTGCCGCCGTCTGCACTCTCGCTTCCCGGCTTATACCGGACAGGGGAACCCGCGCATGAACAGCATCCTGAGTGTGGCGGGCGTCGAAATCCGGCGCTTTCTCCGGGACAAGTCAAACATCTTCTTCGTTTTCGTTTTCCCCCTGCTGCTGATCCTCCTGCTGGGCTCCCAGTTCGGTGCGGGCAGCGGGCAGGCCCATGTTTCGCTGGCAGGCGGATCAGGGACGGCGTTGGAGAGAAAAATTGCCGGCCAGCTGGAGGCGGACGGACTCCGGGTCACTTCGGGCCGTCCGGACACGGTCCGGGCGGAACTGAGCCGTGGGCGGACCGACGTCGGGGTCTTCATCAGCGACGCCGCCGCATCCGCTTTTGGAGCGGGCCAACCGGCTGGTCTTGAAGTGGTGATGTCATCACAGGCCGGCGCGCAGGCAGCACTTCAGCGGGTCCGCGCATCCGTGCAGGCCGTCGCCACTGAACAGCGGCAACGTGCCGTCCTGGAGAACGCCGGCGTCACCGGCGACAAGGCGGCCGACGCCTTGAAGCAGGCAAGGGAATCCGTGCAGCTCCCCCGCCTTGAGCTCATCGACACCGGCAACGTATCGCAGCAGTTCACCGGTTTGGGCCAGTTCGACCTGGGCGCGGCCCAGCAGTTGCTGCTGTTCGTCTTCCTCAGTTCCCTCACCGGTTCAGCAACCCTGATCCAGGCCCGGCGCCTGGGGGTCATCGCACGCGTCATGGCGGCTCCGGTCACCAGCGGCCGCGTGATTGCCGGGCAGGCATTGGGACGCTTCGGGATCGCTGTGGTTCAAGGCGGGTACATCATGCTCGGCACGGCACTGCTGTTCGGCGTGGACTGGGGGAACCCCTTCCTGGCCGGCCTCATCCTTGCCGTCTTCTCGGCGGTCGCCGCTGCTGCAGCGATGGTCATCGGCTCAATCCTGGACAACGACGCCGCTGCGTCCGGGATCGGTGTGGGCGCCGGCCTGGTGCTGGCAGGGCTGGGAGGTTCCATGGTGCCGCCGGAGTTCTTCTCTGAAACCCTCCAGTCCGTTTCCCGCGCCACGCCGCACCGCTGGGCCTACGACGCGTTCGCCGAAGTACAGCGGCACGACGGCGGGTTGCTGGACATCCTTCCCCAACTGGGTGTTCTCGCTGCCATGGCCGCCGGGCTGCTGGTTGTGGGGGCGCTCCTGCTTCGGCGCAGCCTCAGCCGGGCACTGTAGGGTTCGGCGGCGCAGGGTTCGGCGGCGCAGAAGCAGGCGGAGTGGGACCTGGCGCTGGGCCTGGAGGCGGCCCTGCCGGCGGAATCGCCATGCTGGCACCTGTCCGGGGCTGCCAGCCGGGACCGGAGGGCCGGTCGTGGAGTTCGCTCCCACCCTGGTCCAAACGGAACGGCGGGTACTCATCGCGCATCAGGGCAACGTAGGTCATGACCCGGTAGATCCAGCGGTTGAAGCCCAACAGCAGATCGAACAGCGGACGCTGGTACCGGCCGCTGAACAGCAAAATCACGGCGGCCACCAGAACCAGGAAGCTGAACAGCGAAAACCCGCTTCCGGTCTCATACCTGATGCCCGGGGTCCGCGGGTCGGTCCAGCGCACGGTGCTGGCGCCGGTCAGCGCCGCAATGATCAACAGATGCGGCAGCGCAAGGAGCCACCATTTGACCAACACCAGCCCGCGTGAGAGCCGCTCGGGGTAGTCAACCTCAAAATCGGCCGGATAGTCGGTTTTGGCCAAGGTGAACGGCGGATACCTGTCAGTTCCCAGAGCAGCATAGGCGTAGAACGCCACACGCCAGCTCCAGCGCATGACCCCTACATTGAAATTGAAAAGGGACCGCGGATAACGGGCAGTGAAGAGAATCGCGAAGCCGGCTATGACCGTGACAATGAAAAAGGCAAACCAGAGAAAGAACAGGACGACGAAATGCGGTATTGCCAGGAACCATTTCACCAGCCACATCCACCGGGACAGCATCGGATCGAGCTCGCCCCGGAGCCTGGCCGGATAAGGCGCCCTCTCAGCCATTTCGGCAGCAGTGGCACCTGCCGGAGGCTGGCCTGATGGGCGCTGGTACGCCAGTGGTGAACCCGGAGGAGGCGGGACCGGGGAACCTGAGTAGGGCGGCATGGTGGAACCTGGATAGGGCGCCGGAACCGACGGCGGCGGGGGTGTATGCCGGCCCAGTCCCTGAGCTCCAAAAATCAGCAGGGGAACACCGAGAACCAGGAGAATGGCCCCTCCCGCCAGCAGGCCTGCTGCTATCGGGCCGAACAGCTCAGACCGGAACCCGGCCTTCAAATCCACTGCAACTCCCGGGCTGGCGTCCGCGTTCATGACCACCACTGACCAGTCGCCGGCCGCTATGCTCCAGTCGAACTCCCTTTCGCCGCTTCCGGACGAGGACGCAACCCAGAAGTCCTGAGCTGCCGGGACGGTCGGCTGCGCTGTCCCTTGGACCTCCCGGTACTCCACATTGAAGGGCCGGAAGCGTACTTCCCGCAGCTCAGAGAAATTGGAACCGGACAGGTACCGGTCCACGTCGGCCCGGGGCCCGATGCCCACGAATATGTCCTTGCCCGGGTTGGCCGATTCCGCCCAGATGCGGATACTGCCTACATCAAAGGGCAAAGGGCCCGGGAAGGCGTCATCCCGCATACCCTCGGCCCGGGCGGAGACAATGGCTGAGGAATCGACGGCGAACCGCTCCCTCGGCGAGGTGAGATAGCCGCCGTCGTTTTGGCGCGAATTGACCCAGGACGCTCCGATGCCCCCAAAGAGGAGGCCAACGCCGAGCATGGACAGCAGGATGCCCAGAACGAGCATGGTTATTGAACGGGCTTTCATGTCGACCTCCCGACATTGACGAAGCATTTCAGCCCAGCCCAGCCGTACTGAGTCTTTCCAGCGTCATGCGGGCAGGCGCCGGTCAGTAGGGCCGAAAGTCACGTCCCGTGACATACGGCCGCGCAACGGCCGGGGTCTTTCGTCCCTGTTGCCTGGCCCGGCTGCGTTATCTACTGGAAGACACGCAGGCCACGTGCGCTCCGGAAGAGGACGGCCATGACAAACATCAGCATTATCGGCAGTGGAAGCATGGCGCGGGGGCTCGCCGTCACGATGCTAAGGGGCAACAACCCGGTGCAGATCCTGGGCCGGGACGGCACGAAGACCAGGGCGCTGGTGGAGGCGCTTGGTCCCGGGGCCACCGGCGGCATAACGGGAGCGGAACTGACAGGCGCTATCGTCTTTCTGGCCATCCCGCACAAGGAAGTCCACACCGCCATCCTCGAAGCGGGAGATTCTCTGGACGGCAGGGTCGTCGTCGACGTCAGCAGCCCGGTGGATCCCGCGACATTTGACCGGCTGACCGTGCAACCGGGAACGTCGGCGGCTGAGGAAACGGCCAAAATGCTCAGCGGGCGTGCGGAGGTGGTCAAGGCCTTCAACACCACGTTTCCCCGGACGCTGGAGGCCGGCCAGGTGGGCGGCCAACACCTTGATGTCTTCATCGCCGGAGACTCCGAGCAGGCAAAAGAGAAGGTCAGCGCCGTCGCAGCGGCCGGCGGCCTGAGGCCCATTGATGTGGGCCCGCTGCGCCGTTCGCGGGAACTGGAAGCAATCATGCTCGTCGTCATGGGACTGCAGGTCAACCCCGGGCATGAGCACTTTAACTGGGACACCGCGCTTCGGATATTTCCGTGACGGTGTGTCCTGCGCCTTGTGGCAATGTGGCCGTTACTAAAGAATGAGTCAGTGCGATAGGAAACGGGTGTTTGGAAGGGATGACGATGGACGCCTCAGCATTGCCGGCGCAAACGGCTTCGTCAACCAACGCCGGGATCCGGGTCTTCGTCCTTGACGACCATGAACTGGTGCGGCGCGGCCTCAAAGACCTGCTGGAAAGCGAAGGTTTCGTCGTAGTGGGCATGTCCGGCTCTGCCGCTGAAGCCGCCCGGAGGATTCCCGCGCTGCGTCCTGACGTGGCCATCCTGGACGCGCGGCTGCCTGACGGGACCGGCATTGAGGTCTGCCGGGACGTGCATTCAGTTGACGAGACGATCAACTGCCTGATCCTCACCAGCTACGACGACGAGCAGGCTCTCCGCGGCGCCGTTCTGGCGGGGGCTTCCGGATACGTTCTCAAGGAGATCGGGGGCTCGGACCTGATCGGTGCACTGCGCAGGGCAGCCCGGGGCGAATCCCTTTTCGACGCCGACCTGAAGTCAAGGATTGTCCAGGGGCTTGCCGAACCGGAAAGGGTGGATCCGCGGTTGGCCTCGCTGACGCCACAGGAACGCCGGGTACTCGAACTTGTAGGTGAAGGCCTGACCAACCGCCAGATCGGGGAACGCATGCTTCTCGCCGAGAAGACGGTGAAGAACTACGTCTCATCGTTGCTGGCCAAGCTCGGTTTCGAACGGCGGACCCAGGCCGCCGTGCATGTGGCACAGCATTCCCCGCCAGACCAGTAATTCCGCCAGACCAGTAGCAGTTCAGGTCCGCAGGCGACTGCCGCCATGCGGCCGCGGACTCAGAACCGGGTCAAAAAACCGGGGCCGTCCACATCAGCGCCGTCCCGGACTCCGGGTTGGCTGAGACGTCAAAGGTCCCGCCCATCGACCGCGCCCTATGTTCCATATTCGTGAGGCCGTTGCCCGGCACCGGCGCAGTGAACCCCACGCCGTTGTCCTGGATATGGACTGCAACGTGTCCGTCGTTGACTGAGACAGTGACCCGGATGAAATCCGCTCCCGAGTGGCGGACGGCATTGCTCAGGCCCTCGGTGATGACAGCGAGCACGTTGGCAGCGGTCTCTTCGTCGCGGACAGCGTCGACGGCGCCCGTCAGTGTCAGGAGCGGCACAAAGGCGAGGGACTGCGTACTGCTGCGGACGGTTTGGAGGATTCGGCTGCTCAGAAGCTCCTTGCCTGTCTCGGAATCACTGAGCGAATAGATGGTGTTGCGGAGTTCCCTGATGGTCTCATCCAGTTCGTCGGTCACGGTCTGGATGGTGCTGGCCCCCGCACCGTCCGTCATGTAACGCCGGAGGCTTTGGATGCTCAGACCTGCCGCGAACAGCCGTTGGATCACCAGGTCGTGGAGGTCCCTGGCAATCCTGTCCCTGTCACTGAATACCGCTATCTGTTCCCGCATCCGGTGCGCACGCGCCAATTCGAGCGCCAGGGCAACGTGCGAACCGAACACCGGGGCCATCTCAATGTCCGTGGTACTGAACGTCCCGGAAGGACATTCCCGCAACAGGACCAGAAGGCCGTGATGGGTTCCGTGGGCGCTCAAATCAATCGCGAGCAGCCTGCTGGGAACCGGTACGTCCCGGGCACCCAGGACCGAGGCAGCGTCCGGGACCAGGGTGGCTTTGCCCGTGGCAATGACACTGTTGATCTCGCCGGACTCGAGGGACAGCAGGCGCCCCAGCCACCGCGAAGGGCTCCCGCCTGCGGCACCTGCGACGCGGAAATAGTTTGGCGTGTGGTCCCTCGCCACGTCGTTTTGTGAGGTGTTCTCCGCGGCTGCCATATCCCGGGCTGTGTTCTCCTGCACCAGGATCAGGGCCACGGACGAATCTGACTCGCGGAGCGCCCGGGCGGCAATCATGTCCAGTCCCCCGTCCTGGCCCGCCGGGGTGTCCTCGGAGCCCATCATCCGTCCGGTCACGTCCATGCACGCCTGGAGCCAGGCTGCCCTGCGGCGTGCATCCTCGAAAAGCCTGGCATTCTCGATTGCCACGCCGGCCGCAGCGGCGAGTGCCTCTGCCAGATGCTCGTCTTCGTCGGTGAAATCCCCGCCCCCGGTCTTTTGTGTCAAATAAAGGTTGCCGAAGACGGCGTCCCGGACCCGGACAGGGACGCCCAGGAAGGTCTTCATCGGAGGATGGTTTGCCGGAAAGCCGTAGGCATCCGGATGCCGGCTCAGATCATGCAGCCGTAACGGCTTCGGATCGCGGATGAGCAAGCCCAGGACGCCGTGACCTGTGGGAAGGGGGCCGATTCGCCTGGCGAGTTCGTCGTCAATGCCAACGGTGATGAAATGGCTCAGGGCCTGATCAGCGCCGATAACCCCGAGGGCCCCGTATTCGGCCCCCACCAGTTGGCAGGCTGAGCTGACAACCCTGTGCAGAACGGCTTCAAGGCTGAGGTCCTCGGCCAAGGCAACCACCGCGTTCAGCAGCCCCTGCATCCGCTGGTGGCCGTTCGTGGGTTGACCGGCAGAGTCCACAAAATCCGTCAGGAGTTCAGCGATGCGGGGACTGGCACCGGGTGGCCTGTTCTCCCCGTTTGGCTGCATTAAATCGCTCACGGAAACCGCCTTCCGCGGTAAGTACCGCATGCGAAGGTCTACCGGCTGCTGCAGTTGTTCACAGACTATCGCGCCCCGCCCGTTTCATCCATGCCTATAGGTCGATTAGGGGGTCTTTGTGCCCTAGATGGGGGCACAACCGCTCCGTAGGATCTTGGCCATGACTGCAGATGCATCAATCCCTGAGACGGCCGAGCTTCCTCCTAAGGACTGCTGGCACCTGTTGCGCGGCGATTCCGTGGGCCGTCTGGCGGTGTGGGTAAACGATCATCCCGAGATCTTTCCCATCAATTACAAAGTCGACCACGAGTCCTTGGTGTTCCGGACCGGCGCCGGAACCAAGCTGGCGTCTGCACTTGGCAAGCAGGTGGCTCTCGAGGCCGACGGCGCCGACACGGACAAGGGCGTTGCATGGAGCGTGATCGTGAAAGGGCAGGCCACTGCGCTAAATCGCACCCCTGAGGTGATGGACACCCTGGGCCAGTTGCTTTTTCCCTGGGAGACGGGCCGCAAGGACCACTTCATCCGGATTGTTCCGGAGAGCATCAGTGGCAGACGCTTCAAGATCGCCGCACCTCTGACCTGGGGCGGTCCGTTGGATGAGGCCACCCGGGCGGGTCTGGAGTAAGCCTTTCATGCGGGCATGGTGGGTCCAGTCCCCCGGTCCCATCGCAGCGGGGCCTTTGCGCTTTGGTGAGCGGCCTGACCCGTCCCCGGCGCCTCGAGAAGTTCTCCTGTCTGTACGTGTGTGCGGTGTGTGCCGCACTGATCTTCACCTCGCCGAAGGGGACCTCAAGCCCCGGGCCCTCGGCCGGATCCCGGGCCACGAAGTGGTCGGTGAGGTTGTGGGCCTTGGAGCCGGGTGCTCCAGGTTCGGCCTTGGAGAGCGGGTTGGGGCGGCCTGGCTGGCCCGCACCTGCGGCACCTGCCGTTTCTGCCGCCGGGGGTCCGAGAACCTTTGTCTGGAGCCCTCCTTCACCGGCTGGGATACCGACGGCGGCTATGCAGAGTTGATGACAGTCCACGAGGACTATGCCTACCGGATACCCGAAGTGTTCACCGATGAGAAAGCGGCGCCCCTGCTGTGCGCCGGAATCATCGGCTACCGCGCGCTGAGGTGCTCCGGCATCACGCCGGGCGGCAAACTGGGCATCTACGGATTCGGCGGATCGGCGCACCTGACGGCGCAAATGGCCATTTTCGAAGGTGCCGACGTCTATGTCATGACCCGGTCGGCTGCTGCGCAGAGCCTCGCCCTGGAGCTCGGAGCGGTGTTCGCCGGCGGCGCCGACGAGACGCCGCCTGAACTGCTGGACGCGGCCATCCTCTTCGCTCCGGCTGGCGGACTGGTCCCGCCAGCACTCGAGGCCCTGGACCGCGGAGGCACGCTGGCCGTGGCCGGGATCCACCTGAGCAACATCCCTGAGCTGGACTATCAGAAGGATCTTTTCAATGAGCGCCGGCTCCGGAGTGTGACCGCAAATACGCGGGCGGACGGCCAGGAATTCCTGGCCGAGGCAGGCAAAATACCACTGAACCCCACCACTGTTGCCTATCCCTGGACCGAGGCGGACCGGGCATTGCGGGATCTCTCCGCAGACCGGTTCACGGGCGCCGCCGTCCTCATCAGGGATTCCTGAACTGCTGAAAGAGTCGCTGCAGTGAGCCGCCGGGACGGCCTGGTCTTGGTGACCTTCGGCCCTAGGCGCAGCCCCCATAACAGGGGGAAGGTACTGGCATGAGTGACAGTGGACAATCCGTGGACCGGGGCGCCGAAACACGTCACGGAACTGAGATGCATCAACCGACCGAAAAGCACACAATCGTGGTGGGCGTCGACGGAAGCGCCCCGTCCATACTCGCCCTGCGCTGGGCAATGGCGCTGGCACCACTCTTCAACGCCGGCATCCGTGCCGTGACGTCCTGGCAGTACCAGATCGCCATTGGCACCTTCACCCCGGTTCTCTGGAACCCGGAAGAGGAAGCGCAAAAAATCTGTGCCGAAGCCGTGGCCCAGGCCTTCGACGGGAACCCACCCCCGGAACTGGAAATGATCGTGTCACAGGGGCCCGCGGCGAAGGTACTGGTCGAAGAAAGCAAAAATGCGCAGCTCGTCGTCGTTGGCAGCCGCGGGCATGGAGGATTTGAAGGCCTGCTCCTGGGGGCGGTCAGCACAACGGTGGCCGAGCACGCGAAATGCCCGGTCCTGATCGCGCATGGCACCGACCTGCCCGCAGGGCTCGTGACTGCTCCCGGACATGCATCCCCCGAAGAGGGCAGCCGGGCCGGGTCCAGCCATGCCCTCCCCTGAACGCGTCGTAACAGGTTACGACGGTTCGGAGGCGGCCGCCCTGGCGGTGCGGTGGGCTGCAAGGCACGCACTGGCCGTGGATGCTGAGCTGGAACTGGTTCACTGTTCGTTGTGGCCGATGCTGACCCACGACCTCGGACCCGTCCCGGGCGTAGCCGACAGCGGCCTCCGGCATCAGGCCCAGGCAGTTCTGGACCAGGGCAAAGCGGAAGCACTGACCGCAGCCCCCCAAGTCAAGATCCGGACCAGCCTCCTGTATGGACTCCCCGCCGGCCATCTCCGGCGCATCTCGGACGGGGCCGCCATGTTGGTCCTGGGCAGCCGTGGAATCGGCGGATTCATAGGACTTCTGGTGGGATCAGTGAGCCTGGAACTCGCCGCGACAGCGGCGTGTCCCGTTGTTGTTGTCCGGTCCGATCACCACGCGGACGGGCGCGTCGTGGTAGGAATTGACGCCTCCGGATCGGCCGGCGCCCTGAGCAAAGCCTGCGCTTTTGCGGCGGCGACGGGCGCCGACCTGCTGATCATCCACGTCCTCCGGTCCCATGACGGCCACCCCAGCGGCCCCCGGGGCGCCCCCGCCGGCGGTCCCGCGACTGCCCGTGGCATGCTCCGCACTGCGGTAAGCACGGCCCGCACCTTAGCCCCTGGGGTGACGGTCAGCCAGGAACTGGCCGAGGACACTTCCGTCCCGAGGGCACTCCTCAATGCCGCCCGCGGGGCAGCCCTCCTGGTGGTGGGGAGCAAAGGCGAAGGGCTCATCAAAGGAACATTCGGCTCAAACGCCCATGCCGTCCTTCACCACGCCACGGGGCCTGTCATGATCTGCCGGCAACGGACCGGAAGCTAGCCGACCTGGCGCCAGGCCTCGTTGGGCGCCAATCCTGACGGGCAGCCGGGATCATCGTGGCCAGGCCCACGGGCAGGGGATTAAGCCCCGGAACGGCGGGCCAATACCTGACCAAGGGACTTTCGTCCCTTACGGCTCCTCCCACCGGAGGCCATCGTTGAGGGGAACGTCATTCCGCGTGCGCAGTGGATCCCATCATCGACAGCGAGGAACAATTATGAAAGCCATCGTCTACGGCGGACCGGGGCAGAAATCCTGGACAGATGTGCCGGACCCCGCAATCAAGAGTCCCAGTGACGCGATCGTCAAGGTGGAAACCACCACCATCTGCGGGACGGATCTTCACATTCTCAAGGGCGACGTTCCGGCGGTGCAGGAGGGGAGAATCCTGGGCCACGAAGGCGTGGGAACCATTACGGAGGTCGGGTCGTCGGTGACCAGCCTGAAACCCGGCGACCGCGTCATTATTTCGTGCATCAAATCCTGCGGCCACTGCGCCAACTGCAAGACCGGGCTCTATTCCCATTGCATGGGCGAGGAAGGCGCCGCGGGGATCGGCTGGGTCTTCGGGCATCTGATCGACGGCACCCAGGCAGAGTACGTCCGGGTTCCGTATGCCGAGAACTCCCTCCACCTGCTGCCGGCGGGGGTGACGGACGAACAGGCCGTAATGCTCTCGGACATCCTCCCCACGGGCTTCGAAATCGGTGTCCAGTATGGGCGGGTAAAGCCCGGCGACACAGTGGCAGTCGTTGGGGCAGGCCCCGTGGGCCTGGCAGCAATCGCCACCGCGGGACTGTATGGCGCCGCGACCATCATCGCGGTGGATCTTGACGGGAACCGACTGGAGAAGTCCCGCGAATTCGGCGCAACCGACGTCGTGCTCTCCGGGGACGCCGACTGGAAGGAACAGGTGCTGGCCCTGACGGACGGCCAGGGTGTCGACGTAGCCATCGAGGCCGTAGGCATACCGGCAACGTTCAGCATGTGCACGGAGATTGTCCGGCCCGGCGGAAACGTGGCCAACGTCGGGGTCCACGGAAAGTCGGTGGAACTCCATGTGGAAAACCTTTGGATCCAAAACATCAACATCAGCATGGGGCTCGTGAACGCCAACACCACACCCATGCTGCTGAAACTCGTGGCGCAGAAAAAACTGCCTGCCGAGAAGTTTGCGACCCACCATTTCACTTTTGACCAGTTCCTGGATGCCTACGACACCTTCGCCAGGGCATCGGAGACGAACGCACTTAAGGTGGTCATCACGGCATGAAAGCGCACATCGTTTACGACTCTGCCTTTGGGAACACCAAGGCAGTTGCCGAGGCCGTGGCACGAGCCCTCACGCCCCTGCGCGCCAGCGCGGTTTCGGTGACCGACTTCGACCCCGGCAGTCTCGCAGCTGAAGACCTGCTCGTCGTCGGCTCCCCCATCAACGGCTGGCGCCCCACTCCGAAGATCACCCAGCTGCTGGCGCAGCTCGGCGAGGGCAAGCTGAAGGGAATCAACGCGGCGGCGTTCGACACCCGCGTCCGTTTCTTCATCCACGGCGACGCCGCCAAGAAGATGACCAGGCTGCTCAAGGAAGGCGGCGCCAACATCATCTCCAACCCGGCCCCCTTCTACGTCCGGGGTTCCGAGGGGCCTCTCCGCAGCGGGGAACTTGAAAAAGCAGCCAGCTGGGCGAAAACCCTCTCAACGGCACTGGAGCGGAAGGCACCGTCATGAAAGCGGCCATAGTGTACGAATCCCTTTACGGAAACACGCACGCCGTAGCGAATGCGATCGCGGAGGGGCTGAAGGACGCCGTCGAACCACAGGTGATGTCGGTCGAAGAGGCGGAGCGGACGGACCCCACCAGCACCGATCTCCTGGTGGTGGGAGGACCGACCCATGTCCACGGTATGAGCAGGAAGCCGATGTGGGAGGCGGCAGTCAAGGATGCCCTCGAGCATCCGGAGAAAGGGCTGGTCCCGGACGCCTCGTCCGACGGACCCGGGCTGCGGGCCTGGTTCGCTTCCCTGGACAAGGCACAAGGCAAAGCTGCAGCCTTTGATACCAGGCTGCAGGGCAACCAGCTCCTTACCGGCCATGCCTCCAAAGGCATTGCGAAGCGCCTCCGGCAGCATGGCCTTGAGCTGGTGGCTGAACCTGCCAGCTTCCTCGTTGACGACACAAACCAGCTGCTGCCCGGCGAGCTCGACAGGGCACGGGAATGGGGAAAGATGCTCGGCTCTGCGGTCTCGTCGCGTACCTGAAGGTCACGGCGTGAGCACCGCAGCGGCGTCTTATGAGTCCGGGGCGGATGCTCCCGCCGGGTCCGGGCTCTCGGCGGACGACGTCCGGGAGCGAACGCTGGCGGGGCTGGCGAACGGCGAACCTGAGGACTCCAGCAGGAGTCTGTGGCAGATCTTCCGGGCAAACGTGCTGACGCTGTTCAATGCCATAGTGGGCGCCTGCTTCCTGCTGTTGCTCCTGCTGGGACAGTGGAAGGACGCACTTTTCGGTTTTGCGGCAGTGAGCAACGCGGTCATCGGTGTGGTTCAGGAGTACCGCGCCAAGAAGCTGCTCGACCGTCTGGCCGTCCTCGATGCTCCCCGGGCCCGGGTGCTCAGGGACGGCTCGGTCCAGGAAATCGCAGTCGCGGACGTGGTCCTTGGCGACGTCGCAGTCTTGCAGGCCGGCGACCAGGTCGTGGCGGACGCGCTGATCCTCGACGAAACCGGCCTTGAAATGGACGAATCGCTCCTCACGGGTGAATCCGAACCCGTGGACAAGGACAGGGGCTCCCTGGTCCTCTCAGGGTCCACTGTGACGGCCGGCCAGGGCAGGGCACGCGTGGTGGCAGTGGGAGCAGGCTCATACGCCAGCCGGCTCACCGCTGAGGCCAAACGGTTCTCACTGGTTAATTCCGAGATCCGCAACGGGATCGGCCGCGTCCTTCGCTGGATCAGCTGGGCACTGTTTCCGGTCATGGTCATCATCACCAACGGCCAGATGCAGGCGAAGGGCGGCTGGGATGCGGCCTTCAGGTCCGGGGCCTGGGTGGAAGCATTCGTTGGTGCGGTGGCCGGTGCCATCGCGATGATCCCGTTGGGCCTGGTGCTCATGACCAGCGTCGCGTTCGCCGTCGGCGGGCTGCGGCTGGCACGCCAAAAAGTGCTGGTTCAGGAGCTGGCAGCTGTGGAAGGGCTTGCCCGCGTGGACGTCCTCTGCATCGACAAGACCGGCACCCTTACCGAGGGCAGGGTCATCCTGGACGGCGTGCACAATGCCGGGCTGACCGCTCCTCCCGGATGGCAGGAGGCGCTGGGATGGTTCGGTGCGGACCCCCACGCCAACGCCACTGCCCGCTGCCTCGCGGCCACGTTCGCGTTCGACGGCGGCCCGGCCCCCGCCGTCGTGGTTCCGTTCTCCTCCGCGAGGAAATGGAGTGCGGCGAGTTTTCCGGCACTCCATTCCGCGGCGGGCACCTGGGTCCTCGGGGCTCCCGAAATGGTGTTTACGGAGGACGCCGCAACGGGCGGCGCTTCCGCGGGGGCGGTTCTGGAGCATGCCAGCCGGCTGGCAACTTCTGGCCTGCGCACCCTGGTCCTGGCCCACAGCCAGGAGATCATCCCCGACGGCGAGGCGGAAGATGTGCAACTTCCCCCGGGCCTTGCTGCCGCCACCCTCCTGACCTTCAGGGAAAAGGTCCGCCCCGACGCCGCGCAGACCCTGGCCTACTTCCGCCGGCAGGGCGTGTCCGTGAAAATCCTTTCCGGTGATGACTACCGGACAGTGACAGCCGTGGCACGCGAGGTGGGGCTCGACGTCGGACGCGGCTTTGATGCGCGGCACCTGCCCACCGATGGGAAGCTGCTGGAAGAGACGCTGGCGGGCTATTCGGTGTTCGGCCGGGTCACGCCTGCCCAGAAAAAGGACATGGTGTTGGCCCTCCAGGGGATGGGGCACACCGTGGCCATGACCGGGGACGGCGTTAACGACGCCCTCGCGATCAAGGAAGCGGAGATCGGCATCGCCATGGACACCGCTGCCCCTGCCACCAAGGCTGTGGCCCGCCTGGTGCTCCTGGACGGGCGTTTCGACAGGCTGCCGGCAGTCCTGGCGGAAGGCCGCCAGGTCATCGCCAACATTGAACGGGTCTCAGTGCTGTTCCTGAGCAAAACCACTTACGCCGTGGCACTGTCGGTGGTGTTCGGAGCCCTGATGTGGAGCTTTCCGTTCCTTCCGCGGCAACTCTCCGCCACGGACGGGCTGACGATCGGCATTCCCGCATTTTTCCTGGCCTTGATGAGCAACGCCCGCCGCTATAACCCCGGATTCCTGAAGCGGTCCTTGGCCATGGCCATCCCGGCCGGGATCATCATTGCGGCCGCGGTGCTGGCGGTGAACGTGTATTCCGCCATGATGGGCGGCTTCAGCGAGGCGTCAAGCCGCACGGCGTCCGTGGTGACGTTGTCCCTCGTTGCCCTGAGCGTCCTGGCGGCCATCAGCCGCCCGGTCAGCGGCCTCCGCCTCGCCATCATTGCGGCCATGTGTGCGGGGCTCGTCCTGCTGCTGACCGTTCCTCTCCTCCAGGACTTCTTTATGCTTGAATGGCCTCCGCCGGAGCTGGCAGCCGCTTCCCTGGCCGCCTCCGCCGCCGGCATTATTGGCGTCCTGATCCTCAGCCACGTCCACGCGCGGCGGTACGCCCCGGACCGCTCCGACCGCTCCCGGTGAAGCAGCTTGACCGTGCGCGCCGTGCTACGTCCAGTCCGCCGCGAAGTCCTGTGGCGGCCACCAGCGCGAGCGCGGTGACACGGCAAACCTCCGTCCCGTTATCTCTGCGGGAGTGATCTGCACCAGATGCTCCTTGAGGCCGGACTGCCAGGGCTCGCGGTCAGGACCGGCCTCCTCGAGGCTGGCCGGATCCCCGTCAAAGGGCCCCGGCGTTCCCTTGACCACAACGCTCCACACCTCGGTCGAATAGGCGTTCAGCCCGTCGGTCTCGAAGGCCACGGCGCCGCCGCTGAGCAGGGCACGAAGTTTCGTGCCGGGGGCCGTGCGGAAGACCAGCGTTTCTCCGATGACAATAAAATTCACCGGAAAGATTTCCGGTGCCGCGCCATTGATCACCGCCAGCCTGCCGATGTATGAGGCCTGCAGGTATTTCCAGCATTCCACCGGGGCCAGGACTTCGGTTTGCGACTCTGAATGGGAGCTGCTCATGGTAGCGATCCTAGCCCCCACCCCGTCAAGCGCCGCGCCCGTGTTGAAGGGACCAAAGCCTCTGGGTGCGTCCGGACGGGGGTCCGAAGCTTAAAAGGTGGGGCACACGGCCCCGGCGGTCACCGTTGCAGGAGGCAGAGACATGGCTGATTTGATGAAGTGGTTCGACACCCGGCGCTCCCCCGTCGAGCTGATTGAAAGGCTTTTCGAAGGCGACACCGCGGCGTCGGGGATCCGGGTCGAAGAATCGGTTGAGGGCAACACCCTGGTGGTCCGTGCCGAACTGCCGGGGATTGATCCGGAGAAGGACGTCAGCGTCGCCATCGTTGAAGGCGCCCTCGAAATCAAGGCTGAGCGCAGGGAAAAGACCGAGCAGAAGGACAAGAACAGCTACCGGTCGGAGTTCCGCTACGGGTCCTTTGTCCGGAGGCTTGCGTTGCCCGACGGCGTTGACCAGGGTGATATCACCGCGACCTACAAGGACGGTGTGCTCGAGGTCCGGACCCCGGTGCCCGAAACAGCCCAGAAGCCTGCTGCAAGGAAGATCGAGATACAACGCAGCTGATCTATACCGGGCCGGCTCTTTACCGTGCCGGCCCGGTCAGCCGAACGTGCCGGCCCGGTCAGCCGAACAGGACCGCTGCCTCCCGGTAACGTTCCTCCGGCACGGTCTTGAGCCGGCCCAGGGCGGCTGCAAAGCCGACGTTAACGATGGTGGTTCCGCGCAGGGAGACCATGGTCCCCCAACGCCCGTTGGCAGCAGAATCGACTGCCGCCAGCCCCAGCCGCGTGGCAAGAACCCTGTCGAAGGCGGTGGGCGCGCCGCCCCGCTGGATGTGGCCGAGGACGGTGGCCCTGGTCTCGATCCCCGTGAGCTTCTGCAGTTCCTGCTCGAGAAGCATGCCGATGCCGCCCAGCCGCGGCCTGCCAAAGGCGTCCAGTCCGCGGGGTGAATAGGGTGCGTCGTGGCCCGCGGGCGCGAAGGCTTCCGCTACGACAACCAGCGGTGCGCGTCCCCGGTCACGCGCAGACTGCACCCACCCGGCAACCTGCTCCAGCGAAACCCTGTGTTCGGGAATGAGGATGGCGTGGGCGCCTGAGGCCATCCCGGAGTGGAGGGCGATCCAGCCGGCGTTCCTGCCCATGACCTCTGCGATCATGCAGCGGTGGTGCGACTCCCCGGTGGTGCGGAGCCTGTCGATGGCCTCCGTTGCGGTCTGGACGGCGGTGTCGAACCCAAAGGTGAAATCGGTCGCATCGAGGTCATTGTCGATCGTCTTGGGCACGCCCACGACCTTGATCCTCTGGCTTGACAGTTCCTGGGCTGCCGCGAGGGTACCCTCTCCCCCGACGGCGATGATTCCGTCGACGCCCAGAACCTGAAGGCTCTCCCGGACGGCCGGCACGCCGCCGTCCCTGAGCGGATTGGTCCGCGAAGTGCCCAGGATAGTGCCGCCCATTCGCGCAAGCCCGCGGACGGCGTGCCGTGGCAAGGGGACCAGGTCCCTTTCCAGCACGCCCCGCCACCCATCCCGGAATCCCACGAAGTCATAGCCGTGGGAAATAACGCCACCAAGCACCGCACCGCGGATGACGGCATTCAGGCCTGGGCAGTCCCCGCCGCTGGTGAGTATGCCCAGGCGGCTCACGATGCGGATTTCTCAGCGGCGGCGATGACCGGAACCGTCCTGAGGTAGGTATCCGGGTTGAGCGAAATCGAATCGATGCCCTGCGACACAAGGAATTGCGCGAAGTCCGGATGGTTGCTCGGTCCTTGGCCGCAGATCCCGATCCTGATGCCGGCTGCATGGGCCTTGCCGATGACCTGGGCGATCATCGAGGTGACAGCCTCATCCCTTTCGTCGAAGAGCTCCGCGAGCTGCTCGGAGTCGCGGTCCACGCCCAGGACAAGTTGCGTCAGGTCGTTGGAGCCGATCGAGAACCCGTCGAAGCGCCGGGCGAACTCTGTGGCCAGAATGACGTTTGAGGGGATCTCACACATCATGTAGAGCTGGAGTCCTTCCTCACCGCGGACCAGGCCGTTTTCGGCCATCACCCTGATGACCATGTCCGCCTCCTGGAGTGTGCGGCAGAACGGAACCATCACCACCACATTGGCGAATCCGAGCTGCTCCCGCACCCGCTTCAGCGCCCGGCATTCCAAGGCAAATCCTTCGCGGTACCGCTCGTGGTAGTAGCGTGATGCGCCACGGAAGCCCAGCATGGGATTCTCCTCCGCAACTTCGAAGGAGCCGCCGCCAATCAGGTGGGCATATTCGTTGCTCTTAAAGTCACTGAGCCTGACGATCACAGGGTGCGGGTGGTAGGGCGCCGCAATTTTCCCGATGCCCGTGGCGAGGACGTCGACGAAGTACTCCTTGAGATCGTCATAGCCATACGTAAGTTCCCTGATGCGGTCCGCCTCGCCGGGGTCCTTGACGCGTTCGGGATGGATTAGCGCCATGGGATGGATCCGGATGAGGTTGCTGATAATGAACTCCATCCTTGCCAGGCCAACTCCCGCGGCAGGCAGGCGCCACCACTGGAAGGCAGCTGACGGGCTTGCGATGTTGACCATTACTGCAGTCCGGGTCTCAGGCAACGCCCCGAGATCCACGTCCTCGACGTCGAACGCCAACGTACCCTCGTAGACTTCCCCGTCCTCACCCCCGGCGCAGGAAAGCGTAATCGGCTTTCCATCCTCAAGGACGGAGGTGCCGTTGCCGGTACCTACGACGGCAGGTACGCCCAGTTCCCTGCTGACGATGGCGGCATGGCTAGTCGGACCCCCGTGGTCGGTAACAATGCCGGCGGCCCGTTGCATGATTGGCACCCAATCAGGATCGGTCATCCTGGTAACGAGAATGTCCCCGTCCCGGAAGTTGTCAATGTCCTTGGCATCCCGGATCACGCAGGAAACTCCGTGCGCGATCGCTTCCCCGACTGCGGCACCGGCGGCCAGCAGCCGCCCCCTTTCGCGGAGGTGGTAGACGCTGAACACCGACCCGCTGCGCCGGGCCTGGACCGTCTCCGGCCGGGCCTGGACCATGAAGAGCTCTCCGGTGGAACCGTCTCGTGCCCACTCCATGTCCATCGGCCGCCCGTAGTGGTCCTCCACCGCCACGGCCCAGCGGGCAAGGGTCACGATCTCTGAGTCCGTGAGAACAAAGGACCGCCGCTCCTGGTCGGATGTGTCCACTGTCCTGGTCCGCGCATGCCCACCCCGGCTGTACACCATCTTCCGTTCTTTGGCACCCAGCGTCTTCTCGATGATGGGTACGAACCGGGGGTTGGACAGCAGCGGTTTGAACACCTGGTATTTGTCGGGGTTGATACTGCCCTGAACCACGGTTTCGCCCAGTCCCCAGGCCGCGCTGATCAGCACGCTGCGCGGAAAACCGGACTCGGTGTCGATCGAGAACATAACCCCTGATGCCCCCAGATCCGAGCGGACCATCCTCTGTACACCAATGGACAGGGCTACCTCCAGATGGTCGAAGCCCTTGATTTCCCGGTAGCTGATGGCCCGGTCGGTAAACAGCGAGGCGTAACAGCGCCGGCAGGCCTCCATGAGCTCCCGCTCGCCTGCGATGTTGAGGAACGTTTCCTGCTGACCGGCGAAGCTGGCGTCGGGAAGGTCTTCAGCAGTGGCGCTGCTGCGGACAGCCACTGACGCGGTGCCGTGTCCGGTGCGTTTGGACAGCGCCCGGTAATGCTCCCTGATATCCGCTGCGATGTCCGGCGGAAACTGGCCACCGAGAATGAGCTCACGGACAGCCTCGCCGCTCTCCCGCAGGGTTTTGCGGCCTGCGCGGTATTCATCAATGGCGGCGCGTATTCCCGGTTCAAGGCCATTGGCTGCGATGAAGGCGCGGTAGGCCGCGGCAGTGGTGGCAAAGCCCTCCGGCACGCGGACACCCGAAGCCAGCAGTGAACGGGTCAGTTCGCCAAGGGATGCGTTCTTGCCGCCGACTGAGGGCACGTCTCCCATGCCGACGTCTTCGAGCCACACCACGTGAACATCAGTCATGGTTGTCCTTGCATTCATGGCTCGATCCTGCCGTTCCACCCAGGGCTGGAGCAGAGGCTTAGGTCCTGTGGATTGCGGGGACGCCACGCGGCTGGCCGGCGTTCTTTCCCGGCCGCCCTGTCCTCTTGTACACCCAGTCCGCGACGAGTACCGCCGGTACGGCCAGGGCCGCGACGGCGAACCCTGCCGGCGGTGGCGGGAGCTGTCCCAGCACTGCGGAAACGGGAACGACGTACAGGCACAGCGCCAGGACACAGATCTCGGCGATCACTGCCCAAAGCAGGAGCCGGTTGGAGAACCAGCCCAGCTGCCAGGGTGGCCGGGACGCGCTGCGGCACGCGAATGCATTTGCCAGCTGGCCAAGGACGACGGCGGTGAAGGCTGCTCCGGAGGCCGCCATCAGAAGGCCGCCATCGTGAGGGTCCCCGCGGGTCCACCCGCCGCCGAACAGCACCGTGGAGAAAGCCGTCATCTCCACAGCGGCTTCGACGGGACCAAGGATGCAGAAGACACGGAACATCAGCGCTCGGTCCATCAGGTGCCGCCGTTCCGGGGGCTTGCCCAGCACACCTTTGCCCGGCGCTTCGCCGCCGAGGGCGAGGGCGGGAAGAAGGTCTGTGCCGATGTCCAGGGCGAGGATCTGAAGCACGCCCAGGGCGAGGGGAAACTGGCCGCCGGACAGGGCCCAGATCACGAAGGGCGTCAGTTCTGCGACGTTGTCTGTCAGGTGGTAGGTCAGGAAGCGGCGGATGTTTGAGTAGGTGGCACGGCCCTGTTCAATGGCTGCGACGATCGTGGCGAAATGGTCGTCCAGGAGCACCAGGTCAGCGGCTTCGCGCGCAACGTCGGTTCCGCTCAGTCCCATGGCTACCCCGATGTCCGCTTCCTGAAGCGCGGGACCGTCATTGACGCCGTCGCCCGTCATCGCCACAACGTGGCCACGGGCCTGCAGGGCCCTGGCTACGCGCAGTTTCTGTTCCGGGGACACCCGGCTCACCACGATGCCGTCCCGGTCAAGCAAGGCGCCGAGGATCTGCTCGTCCTCCGGAAGCTGGAAACCTTCCACCACCGTTTCCGGCGATCCCATCAGGCCGATTTCCCTGGCAATGGCGGCGGCGGTGGCCGGATGGTCACCGGTGATCATGCCGATCCGGATTCCGGCGCCGCGGGCCGTTCTGATCACCTCGGCCACGTCCGGCCTGGGCGGGTCGTGCAAGGCGATCAGCCCCAGCAGCTCAAGGCCCTCCTCAACGTCCGCCGCCGGACTTTCCAGCCAGCGCTGTGCCGGACCGGGAAGCTCACGGGAAGCTACAGCGATGACCCGCAGGCCCCGCGAAGCCATCGCGTCCACTTCCCCCAGGGCACCGGCTCCTGAGTCTCCGCAGAGCGGCAGGACCGATTCGGGCGCTCCCTTAACAAAGACCGTTGTGCCCACGATGACCGATTCACGGCGACGCCGGGGATCAAAGGCGAACCTGCGCAGAGGTTTCACATCCTCCGGGGCTGACCCTGAAAGCCTGCGGGCGAGGACATCAATGGCAGCCTCCATCGGGTCTCCTTCTGCCCTCCACTCACCACCATGGAGGACAGCCCTGCCCACGGAAGCGGACCTTGCGGCGAGCGCAACCCGGATGGCCAAAGGAGTCCCGGTTCCCTCGACGTCGGCGTCGGGCTGGTACCCCTCTCCGGTGATCCTCACATAGCCGTCTGCCGTAAAGACTTCGACGGCGTTCATCCTGTTCTGCGTCAGGGTCCCGGTCTTGTCGGTGCAGATGAAAGTGGTGGATCCCAGGGTCTCCACAGCCTCCAGATTGCGGACCAGAGCGTTGCGCGCCGCCATCCGTTGTGCCCCCATCGCCAGGGACAGGGTGACAGTTGGCAGGAGCCCTTCGGGGATGAGTGCTACGGCGACGCCGATCGCGAACAGGAAAGCGTCGCGCCAGGGGATGCCCACCAGGAGGGAGACGAGGAAGAAGAAACCGGCCACGGCCAGGGCGACTGCAGCGACGAGGCGGACGATCCGGCGCAGCTCGAGGGCCAGCGGGGTGGGCGGCGACTCCGTTCCGCTTGTCAGTGCGGCGATGCCGGCCAGCCGGGTGTTCCCTCCGGTGCTGGCCACCACCGCCTCGGCCTCTCCGTTGACAAGGAACGTCCCGCCCCAGGCGCTGTCCCCGCTGGCCTTCGCGACGGCTTCACTTTCACCGGTCAGCATGGATTCGTCCACCGCGCAGCCCGAGGCTCCGGCCAGGACGACGTCGGCAGGCACCCGGTCCCCCGCCGTCAGCACCACTGCGTCGCCGGGGACCAGTGCACTGGTGTGCACCCTCAGAAGGCGTCCGTCCCGCCGGACCGAGACATCAGCCGGAAGCAGGCCGCGGAGTTTCGCAGCCGCGTTCTGGGCACGTTCCTGCTGGACGTGGGCGAAGATGCCGTTGACGATCACCACCACGATGATGGCGACACCCAGTTCGGGCATCCCGGCGATGAAAGCCAGGGCCGCCGCGGCCCACAGCATCAGGGCAAAGAAGTGGGTCAGTTCGCCCACGAGTCTGCGCCAGCGCGGCACTGCTTTGGCAGCCGGCAGGACATTAGGTCCGGTTTCCGTCAGCAGGGCTGCGGCGCGCTCCGAACTCAGCCCGGCTGTGACCGGCCGCAGAGGCGGCTCCCGCTGTTGCGTCACTTCTTCTCCAAGTCCGGACAGTCTGGTTCGTTGACAGGCAAACACCGGGCAGACCGCAGCGTCCAGTGCCGAAGGTCACAGTGCACGCCAGGCCGAAAGGGGTCACAAACTGCAGTGACCAAAGACTCTGGCTGTTTACCTCCGTGGCCCCCAGTCTTGAACCTGATACGCGGTTGAAGTGCGCGTGGAAGGGCGGACGCCATGACGTACCAAACTCCCCTGCCCACGGGAATCATCGTGGTGCTTGCACTCGTCGCTGCGCTCGCCGTCACCCTGGACATTGTTGCCTTGGTGGATCTCTACCGCCGGAAGCCTGAGGAAGTCCTTTTCGGCAACAAATGGCTTTGGCTGGCAGTTATCGTGCTCATGAGCCTTATCGGCGCCATCCTCTACCTGGCGCAGGGCCGTGTGCATTCCGCGCCGTCAGTATCCGCCCCGCCGGAACGGGACAGCACTTCCGGCATTGCAGACAAGCTTTACGGCCGCAGGAACGGCACGGGGCAACGGTGACACCTGCCATCAGGACCACCGGGCTGACCAAAGCCTACGGCCGGAAACTTGCGCTCGACACCGTTGACCTGAGGGTGGAGCGTGGGGCCATCTTCGGGTTCCTCGGGCCCAATGGTGCCGGCAAGACAACGATGATCCGCATTTTGGCAGGACTGGCACGGGCAAGCACCGGATCCGTCGAGGTGCTTGGTCACAGGGTTGCGGGAGGGGACCCGCTGATGCGGTCCGACATCGGGTTTCTTCCAGACGTTCCCGCCTTTTACAGCTGGATGGACGCCCACGAGACCCTCCGTTTTGCGGGGCAGCTGTGCGGACTCAGCGGGGCTCAACTGAATGAAAGGGCCGCGCTGCTCCTCGGTCTTGCCGGGCTTGAGCGGGTCAGCGCCAGGGTTGGCGACTATTCCCGCGGGATGCGGCAAAGGCTTGGACTCGCACAGGCCCTGATCAATGCACCCAGCCTGCTTCTGCTCGACGAACCCACCAGTGCCCTTGATCCTATGGGCCGCAAGGACATTCTGGACTTCATTGAATCGCTGCGGGGCCGGACTACGGTCTTCTTCTCGACCCACATCCTTGCCGACGTCGAGCGCGTGTGCGATTCGGTGGCCATTCTGGACCAGGGGCGCGTTGTCGCACAGGCTCCCATGGACGAACTCAAGGACCGTTACGGCAGGCAGCGGATAGTGCTGGAGGTTACCGAGGGCGCCGACAAGCTGGCGGCGGCGATCTCGCGCTGCAGCTGGGCCAGGTCCGTCGCTCCCGGCCCGCAGGGCGAGATCAGCGTCACGGTCAGCGACCTTGCCGCAGCGCGGCACCAAATCCCGGTCCTGGTGAGCGCTCAAGGTACAGGCCTCGCGCGGCTGGAGGCAGGCGAGCTCGGGCTGGAAGAAGTGTTCGTCGAGCTGATCAAGGGTGACCGGCCGTGAACAGTTCAATGGTGTTTGCACACAAGGAAGTCCGAGAGATCGGCCGCACCTGGCGCATCTGGGTGCTTCCCGCCGTCGTCCTCTTCTTTGCAGCCACCGGTCCGCCACTGGCACGTTTCACGCCCGAGCTCATCAGCAGCATTGCTGGTGACCAGCTCGGACAGATCAAACTTCCCGCGCCCACCTACCGCGATTCCTACGCGCAGTGGACCAAGAACGTTTCCCAAATCATCATGTTCGTGCTCATCATCATCTACGGGAGCCTCATCTCCTCGGAGGTTAAGAGCGGGACGGCGGTTTTTGCGCTCACCAAGCCGCTCTCCCGGACCGCGTTCGTCACTGTCAAGGCTGTTATCCACTCGTGCTACGTCGCCGGAGTACTGGCGGCAGGAACCCTCATTACCTGGGCAGGGACAGCCGCTTTCTTCGGCGAAGCCCCGGGCGGGCCGCTGTGGACAGCTGGAGGCCTCCTTCTTGTGCTCAGCGTCCTCTTCGTCACACTCATGACGTTGTTGTCGGTAGCCATATCTTCCACCGCCGGAGCAGCCGGTGCGGGGGTGGGGATATACGCGGTCCTCAGCATCGGTGCCATCTGGAAACCACTGAGCAGCTACTCCCCGGCGGGTCTGGCGGGTAACGCCGCTTCCATTGCCGCGGGCACAGGGGAACCCTCGCTGCTCTGGCCTGTGACAACGTCCGTGGTGATCTCCGCGGCCTTGGTTGCACTGGCCGTAGCCGTGTTCCAGCACAAGGAGCTATAGAGAATCAAGCGTGAAATGACAGGTCTCACCCGCGCCCAGGAGTGCCTGCTCGGGACCAACCTGCACACAGATGGCGGCGGCATCACCGGGAGCTGTGGACACGGTCAGTCTTCCGTGCTCGAGGTTGACCGTCAGCAGATGGTCCCGGTAACGGACGCGGAAAGACACCGTCCGGATGCCTTTGGGCATTCTCGGCGCAAACAGCAGTGCATCCCGGGTAATCCTGAGGCCGGCAAAGCTGCGCTGGACGACGTCGATTGTTCCCGCCATCGCGCCAAGGTGAATGCCCGTGTGGGTGGTGCCGCCCTGCGTGTCGTCAAGATCGGCACTGAGTGCTTCCCGGAAGGTCGTCCAGGCCCGGTCAGGATCCCGTGCTGCCAGGACCGAAGCGTGGGCGACCCGGCTCAGGGTGGATCCATGCGCCGTCCGGGCAAGGTAATAATCGACCGTTCCGGCGAGCTGGGCTGCTGACACTTCATAGCCCAGCCGGGCCAGGGAGTCGGTCAACTCCTTCTCCCCCAGGACATACAGCAGCATCAGCACGTCAGCCTGTTTCGCCAGTCTGTAACGGTTGGTACTGTCACCCTCAGCTTCGAGGATCAGGTCCAGGCGTTCAATGTTGCCGTAAGTGTTGCGGTAGTGCTCCCAGTCCAGTTCCAACAGGTCCTCGTACCCGGCGAACTGGCTGATGATGCCATCGTGGAAGGGCACCGACATCCTTCTGCTCACGCGCATCCAACCCCCTATTTCGGCGGGTTCGATGGAAAAGCGTGCCTGCAGGTCTTCCAGATCGTGGCCATGGAGAAGCGTCATGATCTCGCAGGCCTGGGCACATACCCAGGCGGCCATGACGTTCGTGTAAGCGTTGTCATCCAGCCCGGCTTCCTTCTTTCCGGGATAGCCGGTGTGGTATTCATCGGGCCCCATGAGGCCCCGCAGATGAAACCGTTCCGAGTCCTGGTCGTAGTCGGCCATGGAGACAACCAGCCGGGCAACCTCCACGATCAGCTCGGCCCCGTGGCGGAGGAGCCACTCCTTGTCCTGCGTGGCCAGGAAATACTGCCAGGCGTTGTAGGCCACCGCCAGGCCTGCGTGGCGCTGAAGATGGGAGTGGTCCAGTACCCACCGGCCCGAGCGCCTGTTGTAAAGCCACCGGGGTGTCTCTTCCCGCCCGTCACTGCCGCTTTGCCAGGGAAAGAGCGCCCCCCGGAAGCCGGACGCCGCCGCGGCTTCCCGTGCTGCCGGGAGCCGCCGCCACCGGTAATTGATGAGGGAACGCGCCACCATCGGCATCCGGGATGTCAGGAGCGGCAGGACGAAGAGTTCGTCCCAGAAGATGTGGCCGCGGTAGCCCTCCCCGTGGAGACCGCGCGCGGGCACGCCGGCATCCAGTTCGGCCGTATGCGGGCTCAAGGTCTGGAGCAGGTGGAAGACATGAAGGTTCAGGATCAGCTGGACCTGCGGGCTTCCGTCCAGTTCTATGGCGAACAGGCGCAGGAGCCTGCTCCAGGCGTCCTCATGGTCCGTGAGCATCTCCTCGAAGCCCTTGCCTGCGGCCCTGAGGACGGTCAACGCAGCCAGCGACGGGGACGCGATTGCCCGGTCCCGGGAACACACCATGGCTGCCGTTTTGGTCACCACCGCCGGCACCCCGTCGGCCAACCGGACCACCCAGGAGCGGTAGGACAGCCCGGCTTCCTCCCCCGGCACCCCGTTGTCTGCCTGGCCGGCGGCTGACCCCACTCCGGCCGGCTTCCCGCCGGCTGACTCCCCGCCGGGGGGCTCCAGTCCGGCCGGATCCCCGCCGGGGGGCGCTCCCACGGTCGCGATTGTGGAGATGTCGGTGCGCAAAGCGGTGGCAACCCTGACATGGCTTTGGCTCGTTTCCACCTCGACCACCGGTACCGGCCCAGCAGGGTCCGGTTCTCCCAACCGGACAAGGTGGTGGTGGGACAGGAGCGCGTCCTCCGGGACATTTTCGTTGGTCACGCCGGTGTCCACCCCGCTGCGTACCGTCACCGGCCCGCTCCACCCCTGGGCAGTGAGGGTGGTTTCCAGAGCCATCAGGTGCGGCTGGGCCATCGACACAAACCGGCGCTGGACCACTGCCAGCCGTCGCCCGTCCGGTGCTTCCAGAAGGATTTGGCGTTCGAGGATGGCCCTGCGCATGTCGAGCACCCGCCGCTCACGGAGAATCTTCAGACCACCTCCTGACCACCACCCTGATTCGTCCAGCCGGATATCCAGCACCAGCCAGTTGGGCTGGTTCACCATGTGCTCGTCCTCGGTGTCCTGGCCCTGCACGCGGCTTACCAGCCGGTTGTAGACCCCGGCCAGGTAAGTCCCCGGATAATGGACCTCGCTCATCCGGGCCTCCGGAGCAGCGCCGCGGACAGCCACATACCCGTTGCCGAGGGTGGTCAGGGCCTCCCGGTGACCTTCGTGCGCCGGATCGTAGCCCTCATAGATCAGGCGCCACGGGTCCGTGAGGACGCGGCCCAGATCGAGTTGGCTGACGTCTGTCAGTACAACATCGGCACCGGCTGCCTCCAGTTCGGCCCGCCGTTCGTCTCTGTCTATCCCCACCACCAGGCCAAAGCCGCCGCGGCGTGCAGCCTCCACGCCCGCCACTGCGTCCTCGATCACGACGGCGCGTGCCGCAGGGATCCCCAGCCGGTGTACCACTTCAAGAAACAGCGCCGGGTCAGGTTTACCCGGCAGCCCCAACTCGCCGGCGACGACGCCGCCCACCACCAGGTCAAATGCGTCGGAGAGGCCCGCGGCCGCCAGGACAGCGGCTGCATTTCGGCTTGAAGTCGCCAGGACCACCGGAACCCGTGCTGAGCGGAGCCTTTCGAGCAGGGCAACGGTTCCCGGAAATGGCCTGACCCCATCACGTCCCAGCCGCGCCCTGAAGAGCTGGTCCTTACGCTTGGCCAGGCCTTGGACTGTCCACTCCCCGGCGGCATCGGTGGCCGTGCCTGCGGCCAGGGTGACCCCCCGCGATTTGAGGAATACCTCAACGCCGTCATTCCGGGGCCGGCCATCCACATAGGTGAGGTAATCGGCGCTGCTGAAGGGCTGCGTTGCAGTCCCGGCCGGGATGCGCGGGTCTTTCATCACCTCGTCAAAGAGTTCCCTCCACGCTGCCTCATGGACCGCGGCAGTGTCTGTCACGACTCCGTCAAGATCGAAAATAACAGCGTCAAAGGGTGAGAGGGCTGCTGAGACTGTGGGCGAGTGGTCCATGGGTGTCCACCATCAGCGCCTGGAGGTGGAGCCGGTATGCCTTTGGTGCGCTGCGCGCTGCGCAGGTTGGCCAGGCCCCGCTGTGAGTTCCAGCCTGAGCAGGTGTAATGCGCCGAGGACCCCGAAAAACACGGAGAGAACCAGGGAGGTCCAGAAGGACTGGATATTTGTGTCCAGGCCGAACAGTGGCTTCACAAGCTCGCCCAACGCCAGCGAAAAGATCAGCGCAAACCCGAGGACGTACAGTGCCGGCAAGAGGAGCATTCCAAGCGGACGGGACCGGTAGGCGAGGATGGCCAGCAGCAGGAAGCCCGGCATGATGAAACAAAGGTCAAGGATGAAAATGGAGTACAGCGAGTCGATCTGGTTTCCGCTGCTCATCAGGGGCAACAGCATGCCGATCCAGAGCGGATAGAAGATCATCGGCTGCAGCAATGCTCCGGAGGCCGAGATCAGGCGGAGGGACCGGGGAAGCTCCGGCGCCCGGAAATCCCGTTGGAGGCTGGCCCCCGCGGCTATGAGCGCCCAAAAGGAGAGGCTGAAGATAGCCAGGTACACGAGGTAGAAGCCGTTGTAGGTGCGTTCAATGACATAGATACCGAAGGCGTAAAAGAGGTACCCAAGCAGGCCCAGCGCAATGATCTGCCCCTTGGCCTGCTCCCTTCCGCCCGCCAGGGCCACGGAAATCAGCCCGACTGACGCCACAATCGAAATGAGGTCCTGGGAAAATGCCCCCGGAACCAGCTCGCTCGAGACCACACCCGCATAGATCCCCGGAACTGCCACACCCGTCACCGCTGCCACGAGCGCGAGCAGGCCGGTGACCGCCCAAAGGACACTGTGAAGCCGGAGGTTGTTGAGCACGACTGTCGTGGCCTTCCTTTCAAAGCCAACTCAAACACTGGTCTTTTTGCCCCGGGCAGAGGCTTTGGTCCCTGCCATCCCTGCCCGGAGGTCCGGTTCAGCGCCTCGGACCCAAGCCGGCCCCGATCAGGGCCCCCAGCCCCGCTCCCAATGCCACGCCAATGAATGGACTGTCGAAAACAGTCAGGCCAAGCGCGATTCCCAGGGCGGCTCCCAGGAGCACGCCGATCCACAGTGCACTATTCATTGACACAGTATGAAACCACCCGGCGGGCGGTGCCAGCCGCCATTGGTGACCTGCTCCCTTCCGGCATCACCCGGAGGGGCCAGAGCTTGGGCCCGGGCCTGTTCGTGGACCTGGTCCCGGGCCTGCTGGCCATACAATGGTCCTGGTCCGGTGCCCGGCGGGAGGAGCGGCCACGTTAGGCTGGTAACCGATGACTTCCCAGACTAAGCCGCCCGCCTCCGCCCAGCGGACCGCCAGGCGCGCCGTGGCCGGCGCGGCACTTGCCGATGCCCTCCTGATCCTGGTTTTTGCCGCGATGGGCAGGGACGCGCACCAGCGGGGCGACATCTTTACAGGCGTGCTCCTGACGGCGTGGCCTTTTCTCGCCGGGGCAGCACTTGGCTGGCTCGCAGCCAGGGTTTGGCTGCGTCCGCTCACCGTTCGCCCGTCGGGGCTGGCGGTATGGATCGGCGCAGTCGCCGGCGGCATGGTCCTCCGGGCCATCACAGGGCAAACCGTCGTGATCCCGTTTGTGGTTGTCGCACTCCTCAGCCTGGGATTTTTCCTCGTTGGCTACCGGCTTCTCGTGGCCGGGGCGCGGAGGTTTGGCCGGACGCGAAGCCAGCGTTGATCAATGCCCGCGTGTAATAGGCTGGCAACACCAACAGACTTGCCGGGCACAGCTACGGCCAACAGATCCGGAAGGATTGACTAGTGATCACCGCATTCGTTCTGATCAAGACCGACGCCGCGCGCATCCCGGAAACTGCTGAAGAGATTTCTGCCATCCCCGGCATCAGCGAGGTCTATTCGGTCACGGGAGAATGGGACCTCATCGCCGTCGCCCGTGTTGCGCGGCACGAAGACCTGGCCGACGTCATCGCCGACAAACTCTCCAAGGTGCCCGCCGTCGTCCACACCACCACCCACATTGCCTTTCGCGCCTACTCGCAGCACGATCTCGACGCGGCTTTCGCCCTCGGCTTCGAACAGTAGGCAGCCGCCCGGCCTTACAACGGCGGCGGGCCCGGCTCAGTGCCGGGCCCGCCGCGTTTTTGTGGAAGTTTTCAGGGCTGCGTGAGCGATACCCATTTATCGAGGACGGCAGCGGCGGCGCCTGAGTCAATCGAGTGCGCCGCCCGTGCCAGTGCTGAGCGCATGCGGTCAAGGAACGGGCCCTCCGCCGTCAGATCGTACGCGACGAGGCCGGCCGCAGCGTTGACCAGGACTGCATCCCTGGCCGCCCCTTCGCTGCCCGCCAGCACATCGCGGACGACGGCGGCGTTCGCCTTGGCGTCGCCGCCACGGAGTTCCTCCACCGTTACGGGACGGATTCCCAGGTCGGCCGGTGAAAAAGTCAGCTGGGACACCTTTCCGTCGCGGATTTCCCACACTGTGGAAGGCCCCGTTGTGGTGAGCTCGTCCAACCCGTCATTGCCGCGGAATACCAGGCCCCGGCTTCCCCGCTTCGCCAGAACCCCGGCGACAAGCGGAGCCATCCGGGCGTTTGCTACACCGACGGCGGAAGCCTGAACCAGCGCCGGGTTGGTGAGCGGTCCGAGGAAATTGAAGGCAGTGGGAATCGCGAGTTCGCGCCGGGGCACCGCCGTGTGGCGGAAGGACGGGTGAAACACCTGTGCAAAGCAGAAAGTAATGCCAGCCTCCGCCGCGTTTCGAGCCACCTGCTCAACCGCCAGGTCAAGCCGGACACCGAGGGCTTCGAGCACGTCAGCCGAACCGGAGGACGAGGACGCTGCGCGGTTACCGTGCTTCACTACCCTGGCGCCTGCACCGGCGGCCACCAGGGCGGCCATGGTGGAGATATTCACAGTGTTCAGCTGGTCGCCGCCGGTGCCAACGATGTCCAGCTTTTCACCAGGGATGGTGATGGGCTTCGCGTGTCCCAGCATTGCATCGACCAGCCCCGAGATTTCATCCACGGTCTCGCCCTTGGCACTGAGTGCGACGAGGAATCCGGCTATCTGGGAAGGCGTTGCCTCGCCGGACATGATGGTGTCCATGGCCCATGCCGTATTGTCCGCAGTCAGGTCGGTGCCGTTGATGAGAGCGGAGATGAGCCGCGGCCACGTGTTGCCGGACGCCGGTGCGGTTGCCTGAGAAGTCACCTCCTGATGCTATCCAGCGACCCCCGGCCGTGACCAATGCGAACGGCAGCGGGAACTTTTCCCGGTGATTTCGCGTCTTTGTAGAAAAAGTCCCCGGAAAAGGCGGTTCGCGTTGGGAACTGCGGAGTTTTATAGACATAATGTCTATGTGACATCTGCGACCCATGCCCCCAGTACCCCGGCGCACCCCACGCTGAACCGCCCCAATATGGTTTCTGTCGGAACCGTAGTCTGGCTCTCCAGCGAGTTGATGTTCTTCGCCGGTCTCTTCGCCATGTACTTCACGCTGCGCTCCACGAGCGGGCAGATGTGGGCGGAAGAGACAGCGAAGCTCAACTTCCCCTTTGCGCTCGTCAACACCATCGTCCTCGTGGCCAGTTCGTTTACGTGCCAGATGGGTGTATTCGCCGCCGAACGGCTGCAGCCGCGCAAGACCGGCGGCCCGTTCCAGTTTGTCCGCTGGGGCATGAACGAGTGGTTCACTCTGACGTTCATCATGGGGGCGTTCTTCGTCGCCGGCCAGACCACGGAATACGCCATGCTGGTTTCAGAGCACGTCTCGCTCTCCTCCAACGCCTATGGCTCCGCCTTCTACATCACCACCGGCTTCCACGGCCTCCACGTGATCGGCGGCCTCATCGCCTTCCTCTTCATCATCGGCCGCTCATTCGCGGCGAAGAAGTTCGGCCACTTCGAAGCAACCTCGGCAATTGTCACGTCTTACTACTGGCACTTTGTGGATGTTGTCTGGATCGGCCTCTTCCTGGTCATCTACGTACTGAAGTAGCCAGCTTTGATTCCTTTTCTACAAGAGGCAGAATTTCAAGAAGCGGCTCACGGAGCCGGCGCAGGATCGAATAAAGGAACCACCACGTGAAGGCTCTCTCGCAAAAGCGGCGTCACCCACTTGCAGTAATAGCGCTGCTCCTGATGGGACTCCTCGTCACTGGTGGGCTTTATGCCGTAGCCACCACCGTCAACCAGGCCAAGGCCTCCACCAGCAGCTTCAGTGCCACTGACACTGAAGAAGGCGGAAAGCTCTTTGCCGCCAACTGCGCCACCTGCCACGGCATGGGTGCCAGCGGTACCCAGGACGGCCCCTCCCTCGTGGGCGTCGGTGCAGCTGCGGTTGACTTCCAGGTCGGGACCGGCCGCATGCCGATGCAGATGAACGGCCCCCAGGCCTACAAGAAGCCGGCCCAGTTCAACGATGAACAGACCCACCAGCTTTCAGCCTACGTAGCTTCCCTGGGAGCAGGCCCGGCAATTCCTGAAGAGGGCCTGCTGGACGAAAAGGGTGACGCGGCCGCCGGTGGCGAGCTCTTCCGCGTGAACTGTGCCATGTGCCACAACGCAGCTGCAGCCGGCGGTGCCCTGACCCGCGGCAAGTTCGCTCCGGCCCTCGCTGACGTGTCAGGAAAGCACATCTACGAGGCAATGGTCACCGGTCCGCAGAACATGCCCGTCTTCAGTGACGCGAACGTTTCCCCTGAGGGCAAGCGCGACATCATCACCTTCCTGAAGCAGATCGAAGCCAACGGTTCCCCCGGCGGCGCCGACCTCGGTGCGCTCGGCCCCGTCGCCGAAGGTCTCTTCGTCTGGGTTGCAGGCCTGGGCGTCATCATCGCCTTCACCATCTGGCTGACCTCACGCACGTCCTAGGACGCTGCACCAACATAAACAACTTCTGCTGCCCAGTCAGCAGTTTGACATTGAAAACTAACTCGGCAGACGCCGGGACGAGAGAAGGATGAGGCGAATTATGGGCAACCATAGTGACGGCAGTCCGAACCACTCGGGCACCGTAGCTACGGCTGGTCAGAATGAGGTGGAGAAGTTCCAGGATCCTGGAATTCCCCCGCACCGTTTGCGCCTGGCCGACACGGACCCGAGGGCCGCAAAGCGTGCAGAACGGCAGGTTGCCCTGCTCTTCGGCGCCTCCGTGGTGGGCACCCTGTTGTTCCTGGTGGCGTACTTCGCCATCGATCTGGGCGACGCGAGCATCGCCACCATCCGGCTGCAGAATGCCCTGCTGGGGCTTGGCACGGCGTTCGCCATGCTGGGCATCGGGACCGGCATCGTGCACTGGGCAAAGGCCCTGATGCCGGACCATGAGGTCTCCGAAGAACGCCACGCGATCCGCCACGAAGAGGACCGCCAGGCCGCGGTCCGGATCGTGGACGACATCGTGGAAGAGACCGGCATCAAACGCCGCCCCCTCATCCGTAACACCCTGCTTGGCGCCGTGGCACTCGCACCGCTCCCCGCCCTTGCGATATTCGGTGACCTTGGCCCCCGTCCGGACAAGAAACTGGCCCACACCATGTGGGCGCCGCAGGAAGGCAAGCTCAAGCGCCTCACCCGTGACCCCGACGGCACGCCTATCAAGGCCTCGGACGTGACCCTCGGCTCTGCCTTCCACGTCATTCCGGAAGGCCTGAACGAACTGCATGAAGGCAAACTCAACGAGAAGGCGAAAGCCGTTGTTCTCCTGATGCGTCTTGATCCTGCCTCCCTGAATCCCTCAGCAGGCCGCGAGGACTGGAGCTACAACGGCATCGTTGCCTACTCCAAGATCTGCACCCACGTCGGTTGCCCCGTTGCCCTTTACGAGCAGCAAACGCACCATCTGCTGTGCCCGTGCCACCAGTCCACCTTTGACCTCACCAACGAGTGCAAGGTGATCTTTGGCCCGGCCAGCCGGCCCCTCCCCCAGCTGCCCATCGCAGTTGACGACGAAGGCTACCTGGTCGCCACCAGCGACTTCAATGAACCCGTAGGACCAAGTTACTGGGAGCGTGATGAGCATGAGCGCAGCATCAAGAGCTGAAGCCCCCGCCTTCGTCGCCAAGACCAAAGCCGGACGTATCACTGATTTTGTCGACTCACGGGTCGGCGGGTCGGGGATCCTGCGCGAATTCGGACGAAAAGTATTTCCCGACCACTGGTCGTTTATGTTCGGTGAAGTCGCGCTGTACTCCTTCGTCATTCTTTTGCTGTCGGGAACCTTCCTGACCTTCTTCTTTGACCCCTCCATGGCGGAAACGCACTACGACGGGTCCTACGTTCCGCTGAAGAACGTCGAAATGTCGGTGGCCTACAGCTCGTCGCTGGATATCTCCTTTGACGTTCGCGGCGGCCTCTTCATGCGCCAGGTACACCACTGGGCTGCACTCCTGTTCGTGGCCTCCATCGCTGTACACATGCTCCGGGTGTTCTTCACCGGCGCGTTCCGCAAGCCGCGCGAAATGAACTGGGTGGTAGGCGGCGTCCTGCTCATCCTGGCCATGGCCGCCGGCTTCACCGGTTACTCCCTCCCTGATGACCTGCTGTCCGGCAACGGCCTGCGGATCATCGACGGCGTCATCAAGTCCATTCCGGTGATCGGCACCTACATCTCCTTCTTCCTGTTCGGTGGAGAGTTCCCCGGGACCATGGTCATCGGCCGCCTGTACATGCTCCACATCCTGCTGGTGCCCGCCCTCATCCTCCTGATGATCGTGCTTCACCTCTTCATGGTTGTTGTCCACAAGCACACGCAGTATCCCGGCCCGGGCCGCAATGACGGCAACGTCGTTGGGTACCCGCTGGGACCTGTCTACGCAGCCAAGGCCGGCGGCTTCTTCTTCATCGTCTTCGGTGTCGTGGCACTTATGGCAGCGTTCTTCACGATCAACCCGATCTGGAACTACGGGCCCTACGACCCCTCACCGGTGTCCGCCGGTACCCAGCCTGACTGGTACATCGGTTTCGTCGACGGCGCCCTCCGGCTCATGCCCGGTGTGATCGGTGACTTCCACTTCGAGTACGTGATCTTCGGTTACGTGCTGACCCTGAACGTACTGCTTCCGGCCCTGGTGCCGGCAGGAATCCTGTTTACGGTGATGTTCATGTACCCGTGGATCGAGAGCTGGATCACCAAGGACAACCGCGAACACCACGTCCTGGACCGCCCGCGCAACGCCCCCACCCGCACCGCCATTGGTGTTGCAGGCTTCGTCTGGTACTGCGTGATGTGGGCGGCTGCAGGTTCGGACCTCATCGCCACCCACTTCCACGTATCGCTGAACGACGTCACCTACTGGTTGCGGACGCTGTTCTTCATCGGCCCGATCATCGCGTTCGTCGTCACCAAGCGTGTGGCTTTGGCGCTCCAGCGCAAGGACCGCGAGATCGCACTGCACGGCCGCGAAACCGGCCGCATCGTGCGTCTGCCGCACGGCGAATTCATCGAAGTACACGCCCCGCTGGACGAGTACAAGCGTTACAAGCTGGTGGGCTTTGAGTCACCGCGGCCGTTGCCTGCAGTCCCCAACGACCACGGCGTTGTCACCCGCAAGGAAAAGCGGCGCGCGTTCCTGTCGAGGTGGTTCTTCGAGGACCGCGTTGCACCGGCCACTCCCGCCGAACTGGAGGCCGCACACGGCCACCACGCCCCCGCAGTGGAGGCGGCAGCGGAAAGCAAGAGCCTCAGCCACTGATGCACAGCGGTTTCTGATCCGATACGAAAGGCCCGGTCCATTGGACCGGGCCTTTCGTATTGGAGCCCGCTTCGCCGGAATGGCGACTAGTGGTTGCGGTAACCCGAGGAATTGCTGCGCGCAGGCCTGGCCCCAGGCCGCTGGAGGGGCACCCATAGTTTGTACCTGTCGGCGCGGTAGTACGAGACGGAGTAGTCAACCATCGCCTTGGCAACAAATGCATGGCGCTGGATTTTCAGCAGCGGTGTGCCGACGTCAACGTTGAGCAGGCGGGCTGTGGACGGTGACGCCGCAGTGGCCTCAATCATGTCCTCTCCCCACTCCATGACAAGGCCGAACTGTTCATTGAGCACGTTGTACAGGGACGTTGGCGGGTCGCCGTCCAGCAGCCCTGGCACCCGGTGGGCCGGAATGAAATTCTCATCCACGCTCATTGGCTCGCCGTCCGCCAGCAAAAGCCGCCGGAAGCGGACCAGGGGTGTGCCCTCCTCGACCTGGAGCTCGCGGGCCAGAAACGCGCTGGCGCTGATCTGCTCGAAGCTGAGGACTTTCGCCGCCGGGACCATTCCGCGGCGCTGCATCTCCTCGCTGTAGGAGGTGAGCTTCACCTGGAGGTCCAGTTTTGGCTTCCGGACGAAGGTGCCGAGACCCACTACACGCTCGATGACCTCCTCGCCGACGAGGGCATCGATGGCCTGGCGGACCGTCATCCGGGCGAGGCCGAACCGGGTCGCCAGATCGCGTTCGGACGGCAGCGCAGAGCCCGGCGGGCACGAGTCGCTGATGTAGGCCCTGAGGATCTCCCTCAGTTGGACATAGATGGCAATTCCGTTGCTGCGGTCGATCTCACCGGCAACTCCGCTGGCATCAGCAGCCATGGAGGGACGCTTCTGCTTCTGTGTTCACCCTCCAATGTTAAAGCAAGTTCAAGCAGGTCTAGACCAGCTTGGAGCCGAAGGAGAGCCGGGACGGCCATCATTTGGATGAGCCAGCACCGGGCCGGATAATTGGACAGGAAAATTCAGCTGAAGACGGTGGGGGCCGTTAGGGAAAAAGGGAGTCCACTTGCCGGTGCATAAGGCCGTTGTATCAGCGTCGATCGGCTTGCACGCCCGCCCCGCCGCGGTGTTTGTCAGGGCCGTGAATGAAACAGGACTTCCCGTCCGGATCAGGAAAGCGGGCATCGAAGGGGTCGACGCACGGTCGCTGCTGGAAGTTATGACGGCGGATTTTTCGTTTGGCTGCGAGGTTGAGCTTTCCATACCTGACAGCGCCGTTGCTGGCCCCACCGGCCTCCGGACAGCCGAGGCGGCCCTCCAGTCCCTGGCCGAACTTCTGGAGTCCCAGGGGGCACGCTGACGCCCTGGGAGCGGAAACCGGACCCCGCCGTCGTCCCCCCCAAACCCTCTTTCACTTCCTGCCGCGATTTACCAAACCCTCTCTCACTTCCTGCAGCGAATCCCCAAACCCTCTTTCAGCTTCGGCAGCGCGTTGGCTGTCTGGGCCGGGTACCGGGAGCCGACCTTCTGCCGTCCGGAGCGAACACGCAGTTCGGATCGTCATACCTGAAGTGAAAGAGCGTCGCGCGAAAACCCGCAGGAAGTGAAAGAGCGTCGCGGGAAAATCCGCAGGAAGTGAAAGAGCGTCGACGGAAAACCCGCAGGAAGTGAGAGAGCGTCGCTGGGGCTCCCCGGCAGCACGCGGCCGCCATGGTAAGCCCGGTTCTGTCTATTGCAAGGACGCAGACCCCGCCTCAGGATTCCGCCGCTTCAGCCGGACCGGTTGGGCCGCCCATTGCGAAGAATGCAAACAAACGACGTCGGGCCCCACCAAAAGGCGGGGCCCGACGTCGTTGCTTGAAACTTCAGAACGGCTTTAGCGGGACCTAGTGTGCGTGGTCTCCACGGCTGTATTCGAAGACCCAGCCAACAAGGGCCACGACAGCGAGTCCGCCGGCAATGAACACAATCCAGAAGCCGACTGCCAGGCCGAGGAATCCACCTGCACAGGCAAGACCCAGGACCAGCGGCCACCAGCTCCAGGGGCTGAAATGACCCTGCTCGCCGGCACCCTCATGGACCTCGGCGTCACTGCGGTCCTCCGGACGGGGACCGACGCGCTTGCCGGTGAAGCCGAGGTAGGCGCCGATCATGCCGGCAAGGCCGGCCAGCAGCAAGACACCCAACAGGCCCACAGGCTCGTTCCAGTTGGTCAGGAAACCATAAACCAAGGCGACCGGAATGAAGAAGAAAACGCCGCCTCCAAAAATCCATGATTCGATCTTCACTTGGCTGTGTCCTTCTGGTCGGCGTTACCGAGAACCGAGGCGGCCGGAGCCGGTGACTCCACTGTATGTACCTGGGAGAGCTCGGGGTGGTGCAGGTCCAATGCCGGGCGTTCCGAACGGATGCGCGGCAGGGAGGTGAAGTTGTGGCGGGGCGGCGGGCAGGATGTAGCCCATTCCAGCGAAGCGCCGAAGCCCCAGGGATCGTCCACCTCAACACGTTCGGCACTGCGCCAGGTGATGTAAACGTTCCAGAAGAACGGGATCAGCGAAGCACCCAGCACGAAGGACGCCACCGTGGAGAACTGGTTCATCCAGGTGAAGTTGTCCTCCACCAGGTAGTCGGCGTAGCGGCGGGGCATGCCCTCGACACCGAGCCAGTGCTGGATGAGGAACGTGCCGTGGAAGCCCAGGAACAGGAGCCAGAAGTGGATCTTGCCCAGGCGTTCGTTCAACATCTTGCCGGTGAACTTGGGCCACCAGAAGTAGAAGCCCGCGAACATTGCGAACACCACGGTGCCGAACACCACGTAGTGGAAGTGCGCCACCACGAAGTAGGAGTCAGAGACGTGGAAGTCCAGCGGCGGTGAGGCCAGGATGATGCCGGTCAGGCCACCGAAGAGGAAGGTGATGAGGAAGCCGATGCTCCACAGCATGGGGGTCTCGAAGGTCAGGGACCCCCGCCACATGGTGCCGATCCAGTTGAAGAATTTCACGCCGGTCGGTACTGCGATCAGCATGGTCATGAAGGCGAAGAACGGCAGCAGGACCGAGCCGGTCACGTACATGTGGTGGGCCCACACCGTCACGGACAGGGCGGCGATGGAGATCGTCGCGTAAATCAGGCCCTTGTAGCCGAAGATGGGCTTCCGGCTGAAGACCGGGAAGATCTCCGAAACGATGCCGAAGAACGGCAGGGCGATGATGTACACCTCGGGGTGGCCGAAGAACCAGAACAGGTGCTGCCAGAGGACTGCACCTCCGTTTTCCGGATCAAAGATGTGTGCACCGAAACGGCGGTCCGCGCCGAGGGCGAACAGTGCGGCAGCCAGCGGCGGGAAAGCCATGAGGACCAGGATGGACGTGATCAGGGCGTTCCAGGTGAAAATCGGCATCCGCCACATGGTCATGCCCGGTGCACGCATGCACACGATGGTGGTGATGAAGTTGACCGCACCGAGGATGGTTCCGAAGCCGGACAGGGCCAGGCCGAAGACCCACAGGTCACCGCCGACGCCGGGGCTGAAGGTGGTGTTCGACAGCGGTGCATAGGCGAACCAGCCGAACGAGGCGGCACCCTGCGGGGTGATGAACCCGGAAACCGCAATGGTTGAGCCGAAGAGGAAGAACCAGAAAGCCAGCGCGTTCAGACGGGGGAACGCCACGTCAGGGGCACCGATCTGCAGCGGCATGATCACGTTGGTGAAGCCGGCAAACAGGGGTGTCGCAAACATCAGCAGCATCACCGTGCCGTGCATGGTGAACAGCTGGTTGTACTGCTCCTTGGTCTGCAGGATCTGCATGCCGGGCTCGAACAGTTCGGCGCGGATCAGCAACGCCATCACGCCACCGAAGCAGAAGAACACAAAGGAGGCGATCAGGTACATGTACCCGATGGTCTTGTGGTCAGTGGAGGTGATCCAGTTGACGACGATGCGTCCCTTGGACTTGGGAACCACAGGGGCCGTGAGGACGCCGGTGGTGGGTGCAGATTGAGTGTACGTAGTAGCCACGTCGCTCCCCTTACTTAATTTCGTTCAGGTTAGGGTTGCGGTCGTACTCTTCGCCGAGGAGGCCAACATTGCCGGCTGACCGGAGCTCGTCCATGTGTGCCTGGAATTCAGACTCCGACACCACCTTGACGCGGAACAGCATTTCGGAGTGGTACTCGCCACAGAGTTCGGCACACTTGCCGTCGTACGTCCCCTCTTTGGTGGGGGTAAACCTGATGTAGTTGGTCTTGCCGGGGATCATGTCGCGCTTCTGCAGGAAGGCGGGTACCCAGAAGGAGTGGATCACGTCGCGTGCATTGAGCTCGAGGTCAACGGACTTGTTGACCGGCAGGTAAAGCGTGGGGAGCTTTTCCTTGTCGATCGTGTTTCCGGTCAGGTGAGCCTGTTCACCGGCTTCGTAGACGTCTTCTTCGATGACGTCGCCGGCCTTGTAGTTGAAGTCCCAGGCCCACTGCTTGCCGCGGACGTCAACGACGACGTCGGCAGGCTTGGAACGGTCATCGATGGCCTGCTGGTCGCGGTCGGTGAAGTAGAAGAAGACCAGGACCATGAAAATCGGGATGGTCAGGTAGAAGACTTCCAGCGGCAGGTTGAAGCTGGTCTGGCGCGGGAAGCCTACGGTCCCCTTGCGGCGCCGGTAGGCAACGATGCACCAGATGATCAGGCCCCAGGTAATGGTGCCCACAACCAAGGCAGCAATCCATGAGTTGACCCAGAGGTCCATGATCCGGTCGGTGTTACTGGTGGTGCCACGTTCAGTGGGCAGCCACCCTCTCTCTACCTCTGGCGAACATCCAGTCAAAACCAACGCGCCGGCGATTGCCAAGGCTGAGATCGTAGTGATCGTTGTGCGTCGGCTGCCGGTTCGGTTCTGCGAACTCACAGACGGCCCTTCCTACTTGTTGCTGGAGCCCGGCAGGCAAAAAGCAGTCCCGGGCACACTAAAAGTTTTACTACTCGGTGTAGAGCTTACCGCTCCGCCGGGCGTTTCGCCCACATGTCGGCGCCGTGGCTCCGTGCCGTTAATCAGGGACGGAGGAGCGGCGCCGGCATCGGGCGAAAAGACCGGTCAGTGGAACGAATCACCGCAGGCGCAGGAGCCGCCGGCGTTGGGATTGTCGATGGTGAAACCCTGCTTCGAGATGGTGTCCTCGAAGTCGATGCTGGCGCCGCTGAGGTAGGGCACGCTCATCTTGTCAACAACGACCTCGACGCCGTCGTAGTCACGGACGGCATCGCCGTCGAGCAGCCTCTCGTCAAAGTAGAGCTGGTAGATCAGTCCCGAACATCCGCCGGGCTGGACAGCAACCCGGAGGCGAAGGTCGGTACGGCCTTCCTGTTCGAGAAGACTGCGTACCTTGCCTGCGGCAACGTCGGTCAGCTTGACCTCGTGGGCAGCCAGTTCATCACTGACGGCGCTGGTGGTTTCGGTGCTGTTCTCATTGGTTGCGGTGCTCATTGGCCTACCTTCTTAGGACGGGTCCTGGCGGTGCCACCTGGGAGGCACCTGCCCCTACGGATACGGTACGGGCTATAGCTACATGCTACTTCGGTCAGGCGTGTAGCTCTAACTGCTGGCGTAACCATGAGTGGACGCTGATTGTTCCCTGCGGCAGCAGACATCGCCGCCAGCGTGGTCTCAGGCCAGGCCTTCGGCGTTCAACCGGGCCAGGAGCAGGGCCTCGGCCACCACCGCATTCCTGAAATCACCGATATGGAGGGACTCGTTGGCGCTATGGGCGCGCGAATCCGGGTCCTCGACGCCGGTAACCAGGATCTGGACGTCAGGATAGAGCTCTGTCAGGTCCGAGATGAAAGGAATCGACCCGCCAATGCCCATCTCCACCGCAGGTACTCCCCAGGACTCGCCGAGGGCCCACATGGCAAGTTCCGCAGCTTTGGACGCAGTGTCGGTAAGGAACGAATTGCCGCTCTCACCCGGGGTGAATACCACTTTTGCGCCGAAGGGCGCGTTGGCTTCAACGTGGCGCCGCACAGCGTCCATCGCGTCGGCGGGCACCTGGCCCGGTGCCAGGCGGAGGCTGAACTTGGCGCGTGCCCGAGGCAGGAGCGTATTTGAGGCAACGTCAACTGCCGGCGCATCAAAGCCGATGATCGACAGTGCGGGCTTGGTCCACAGACGCGACGCAATGCTGCCTGTTCCGGCCAGCCGCACGCCGTCCAGGACCGAGGAGTCGGCCCGGTACTCCGCTTCAGTGAGGTCTACGGCCACGTTGTCGGTGGAAACCAGACCTTCGACCGCCACGTTGCCTTCGGCATCGTGGAGGGTGGCGATGAGCCGGGACAGCAGGGTGGGAGCGTCGAGCACGGGGCCGCCAAACATCCCCGAATGGACTGCGTGCTCAAGCACCTGGACCTCGATGGTTCCGTCCACGAGGCCCCGCAGGCTGGTGGTCAAAGCGGGAATGCCCACCTTCCAGTTGCTTGAATCGGCCACAACGATGACGTCCGCCTTCAGCAGTTCGCGGTGAGTCTCCAGGAAAGGTCGGAATGTTGGCGAGCCCGCTTCCTCCTCGCCTTCGATGAAGAACGTCACCCCAATGCCGAATTCGCGGCCCAGCACTTCGACGGCGGCACTGTAGGCGGCCACATGGGTCATGATGCCGGCTTTGTCATCTGCAGCCCCACGGCCATAGAGCCGGCCGTCACGCTCGACGGCGGTGAACGGCTCTGATTCCCACAGTGCCGGATCGCCCGGCGGCTGGACGTCGTGGTGGGCGTACAGGAGGATGGTCGGCTTCCCGGCGGCGGCCTGGCGGCGTGCGACGACGGCGGGCCCGCCGTCGGTTCCGTCCGCCTTCTGACTGCGCAGAACCTGGACTTCCTCAAGTCCTGCCGCGCGGAGCAGCTCCGCCGCTGCCTGGGCGCTGGCTTCCAAGGGAGCGGGATCGAAACTGGGCCAGGCTATCCCGGGGATGGCCACGAGCTCCTTGAGCCGGGCCATGGTGGTGTCGAAGGACCTGGTGACGGACAGCCGGAGCGCGGCCGTATCAATGGTGACAGCAGGGCGGGGGTCGGAGCTGCCGGCAGGGCGCGGGGTGTCCGCTGGAGAGGAAGTCATGGCGATCACAATACCCGCGCCGAATCTCCGCAGGCCGCAAGGTATTCTGTTGAGGTGTTCGGACGTAAAAAGGAAGCGCCAACGGCGCAGCAATCAATAGACCAGCAGGCTGCTGAAGCGGCCGCCCGGCAGGATGCCGCGTTCGGCAAGGGTGCACCCACCCCAACGCGCAGGGCCCAGGAAGCAGCGCGGAAGCGGCCCCTGGTGCCGGAGGACCGCAAGGCATCGAAGGCTGCTGAGCGCCAGGCCATCCAGGACCAGCGGACCAAAATGCGCCAGGCACTGGACACTGGTGACGAGAAGTTCCTGCCCCTGCGTGACAAGGGCCCGCAGAAGCGTTTCGCCCGCGATTATGTGGATGCGCGCTTCAGCCTGGGTGAATACCTTATGTTCGGGGCCCTGGTGTTCGTTATCATTTCGCTGATCGTCCCGGCCTCCAGCGAGCAGATGATTTATGTCCTCGGCGGCTTCTGGGTGATGTTCTTGGCTGTTTTCGTGGACGTGTTCATCCTGTCCCGGCAGCTCCGCAAGAAGCTGGCCGCCAAGTTCGGCGAAGTGGAGCGCGGCACCGTCTGGTACGGCTCCATGCGCTCCCTGCAGTTCCGCAAGCTGCGGCTGCCCAAGCCGCTCGTGAAGCGCGGCCAGTACCCGTCCTGATGTACGTGCCCGGGCTCAGCCCGCGGCTCACTGGCGATCTTCAATCAACAAACCCCGGCGGTCTTCCGCCGGGGTTTTTTCGTCGTTGCCCTCAGGCAGTTGCCTTCAGGCAGTTGCCTTCAGGCAGTTGTCGGCAGTCAGTTGGCTGCAGCCAGTTGCCGGCAGTCTGTTCCACTGCCGGCTTTCCGCGCTCAGCTGCCCTTTTTGCCGGCCCGCGCCCTGCCCAGCTCCCGGTTGATCCGCGCGGCCCAGAAGGGCCCTTCGTAAAGGAAGGCGGTATAGCCCTGGACCAGGGTTGCTCCAGCGTCCAGCCGCTCCTGCACATCGTGGGCGGTCTCCACGCCGCCAACGGCGACGAGGGTAAGCGCATCCCCGGTGGCTGCCTTGAGCCGCCGGAGGACTTCCAGCGACCGCTGTTTCAGCGGCGCACCGGAAAGCCCGCCGGCGCCGCACTCGGCAACTTTGCTGGCCGGCGACGTCAGCCCGCTTCGGCCAATGGTCGTATTGGTGGCGATGATTCCGTCCAGCTTAAGGTCCAGTGCCAGCCGGGCGACGTCGTCGATGTCTTCATCGCTGAGGTCCGGGGCAATCTTCACCAGCAACGGCACGTGCCGCCCTGCGGCCCGGTCGGCTTCCTCCCCCACCGCCGTCAGCAGCGGGCGGAGTGACTGGACATCCTGCAGGAGTCGAAGTCCGGGAGTGTTGGGTGAACTCACGTTGACCACCAGGTAGTCGGCTGCCGGGGCGAGGCTCCGGGCACTGATGAGGTAATCAGCAACGGCGTCGTCGAGTTCCACCACTTTGCTCTTGCCGATGTTCACCCCGATCACCGGGCGGACGTTGGGGTGTCTGCGCTGCAGGGCAGCGCGGGCCGCCTTGAGGCGCGGCTCGACGGCGGCCGCGCCGTCGTTGTTGAACCCCATCCTGTTGATCACGGCGCGGTCCTGAATCAGCCGGAACAGGCGAGGCTTCCCGTTGCCCGGCTGTGCCTGGCCGGTGATGGTCCCCACTTCCACATGGCCGAAACCCAGCTCGGTGAGGGCCTCGATGCCAAGGCCCTCCTTGTCGAATCCTGCAGCGAGACCGAACGGTGACGGGAAGGTGACCCCAAATGCCGTGGTCTGCAGGGACGGCGCCGGTGCGGTGAACCTCGCCAGGACGCGGCCCGCGCCGGAAGCATGGACGAGCTTGATCCCCTTGAATCCGATCTTGTGGGCGCGTTCGGCGTCCATCCATGAAAAGGCCAGCCTGAAGAATGTCGGATATACGCGCATGGCTCTAGTTTTCCGTCTTGGCCGGTCCAGACCAAACCGGGCAGCTGCGGTGCCGCCCGGTTAGCATAAAACCATGACCTGGCAGCCAGACATCCTCGGCGAAGGCTTCGAAGCCTGGACCTTTCATGCTGCCGGTGCCGACGGCGTTCAGCGGACTGCCACGCTGGTGCGTTTCCGCGCCGTGGAGCGGTCGGAGGAACGGTCCCCGGAGCAGCGCGCAGAGCAGCCCGGGGAACAGCAACAGGCGCGACCTGAACTACCGCGCCTGCCACGCAGGACAGTCCTGTTCCTGCACGGCTGGAGCGATTATTTCTTCAATGTTGACCTGGCTGAATTCTGGACCCGCAAGGGATACGGGTTTTATGCGCTGGACATGCATAACCACGGGCGCAGCCTCCGCCCGGACAGTCCCGGCGGTTACGTGGCCAACCTGGCCGATTACGACGCCGAAATTGAGCACGCCATCGAGCTCATCCGTGCCGATGCACACCACATCGAACCGGCCGGCCAGTCAGTGCCCGCTTCGGATGAGTCACTGTTCCTGACGCTGATGGGACATTCCACCGGCGGTCTGGTGGCGGCCTTGTGGGTCAGCAGGCACCCCGGCACTGTTTCACAGCTCGTGCTCAACAGTCCCTGGCTGGAAATGCATGGCAGCTCGCTGGTCCGCCGTGCAGCATCGACCATGGTGGGACCGGTGGCGCGCTTCCGCCCCGAGGCAGTCCTTCGCCTGCCCGAACGGGGTTTCTACTGGCGCACCATCAGCAGTTCGGCGGAGGGCGAGTGGGCACTGGACGACAGGTTCCGGCCTCCGATGGCCTTCCCGCTGAGGGCCGGCTGGCTGAGTGCCGTCCTGTCCGGCCACGCCAGGGTGGCCCGGGGCCTGGCCATCGATGTCCCCATCCTGGTCCTGCTCTCGCGCGGCAGTGCCAACGGGCCGTTCTGGACCGAGGAAATGCGGCGGACCGACGCTGTCCTGGACGTCAATATCATCGCTCTCCGGGCGCTGACTCTGGGGCGTACCGTCACGGTGGAGCGGATTGAAGGTGCCCTCCACGACGTCTTCCTCTCCCCCGCCAGGATCCGGGCGGACGCTTATGCCAGGCTTTCCCGGTGGCTGCGGGCCTACGGGTCCCCTGGCGACGAACCGGAAGGCAGCGCATGACCCGGGCGGGCAGTGACGCCCGGCCCGGCAGCGCCGTGGTCCCGGCCACTGGCACGTCACGGGACCTCTGGGCCGAGGATTTCCTGGGACCGGACTTCCAGGTCCGCGAACTGCCGCTTGCCCCCGACGACGAAGGCGAGGTGGTTGCCAGCCTTATCCGGTGCGCTGCGAGGCCCGCCAGGGCGCCCGGGCAAAGTACCGGCAATCACGATGCTTCCCGCGTCACGGTGGTGCTTTACCTGCACGGTTGGGCGGACTACTTTCTCCAGGCCGAACTCGCCCGGCACGTGGCCGGCGAGGGTATCCATTTCTATGCTTTGGACCTCAGGAAGTTCGGGCGCAGCCTGCGGGGCTGGCAAACCCCCGGCTACGCTACGGACCTGGCCATGTACGACGAGGACCTGGCAGCCGCGCTGGCGGCCATCAGGGACGACGTCGCGCATCTGACGGGACCGGGCCGGGCGCCCGCGGTCCACCTTTTGGCCCATTCCTTCGGCGGGCTTGTTGCGGCCACATGGGCAGACCGTCATCCAGGCGCACTGTCAACGCTGATCCTCAATGCCCCCTGGCTGGAACTGCAGGGCAGCGGCCTGGTCAGGAATATTGCCATGCACCTGGTGGAGCCCGTTGCCCGCTCCGATCCCCGGCGTCCCTTCCATTTTCCCGAGATGCCCGGCTACTGGCAGAGCATGAGCAGCGACGCCCACGGCGAGTGGCAGCTTAATCCGGTGTGGCGGCCGGCGTCCTCGTTCCCCATCAGGGCGGGCTGGGCAAAGGCGGTCCTCGCCGGCCACTCCGAGATTGCCCGGGGCCTGGACATCACGGTCCCCGTATTGGTGTTGCTTTCAGACCGGACCAGGATCCAGGCCGAATGGACCGCCGAGCTGATGCATGTGGATGCTGTGATCGACGTCGAGGAAACCGCAGTGCGGGCACTCCGCCTCGGCCGGAGGGTTGCGGTGTTCCGCTATCCGGGTGCGATGCACGACGTGTTTCTCTCCTTGCGGCGGATCCGCGAGGAGGCTTACAGGGACGTTGTACGCTGGGTGCTGTCCTGCTCTTCGGAGACCGCTGCCTCTGCCGGGACCGCAGCGTCGACGGCGCCACCGTAACGCCGGTCCCGCTGCGCGTAGATCTCCACGGCTTTCCAGAGTGTCCGGCGGTCCACATCGGGCCACAGCGTGTCCATAAAGACGAACTCCGCGTACGCCGACTGCCACAGCAGGAAGTTGGACAGCCGCTGCTCCCCCGAACTCCGCAGGAACAGGTCCACGTCGGGCAGGTCGGGTTCGTCCAGGTACTTCTGGATGGTTTTCTCGCTGATGGCTCCCGGCTTGAGCCGGCCGGCCGCAACCTCGGCGGCGATCGCCGTCACGGCATCCGTTATTTCGGCCCGCCCGCCGTAATTAACACACATGTTCAACGTGCAGGTGCTGTTGCCGGCTGTGAACTCCTCAGCCTCTTCGAGTTCGCGGATCACCGAACCCCACAACCGCGGCCGCCGGCCGGACCAGCGGACCCGGACGCCCCATTCGTCCAACTGGTTGCGCTGCCTGCGTAGCACGTCCTTGTTAAAACCCATCAGGAAGCGCACCTCTTCGGGTGAGCGCCGCCAGTTTTCGGTGGAGAATGCATAAACGCTCACGTACTCAATGCCGAGCTCAATGGCTCCGGCCATGACGTCCAGGAGGGCCGGCTCACCGGCCTTGTGGCCCTCGATCCGCGGCAGGCCCCGCTGGTTGGCCCAACGGCCGTTACCGTCCATGACGATGGCGACATGCCGCGGGACTAATTCTGCCGGGATGGCCGGGGCAACTGCACCGGAAGGATGGGGATACGGCGCCACCACGGGGGTGGTCCGCTTCCGCGAAGGAATGTGTTTTCTTCCCAGTGCCACTGTCAGCTACGCTCCACATGTTTGAGGGATTTGAGGACTCGCTCGAGGTGCCACTGCAGATAGGCGGCCACCAGGCCGGCACCCTCCCTGCGGTGCGGCTCCTGCGAGCTGTCCGCCGTCGTCCAGTCCCCCGTCAGCAACGCCGCCAGCAGGCTGACGGTCTCAGCCGCAGGAGCAGGCGAGCCGGGGGGCCGGCAGTCAGCGCAGACCATGCCGCCGATGGGCGCGGAAAACGCTGTGTGGGGGCCTTGCCGGCCGCAGCGCGCACAATCTGTAAAACTCGGTGCCCACCCGCCGGTGGAGAGGGCACGCAGCAAATAGGAATCGAGGATCAGCCCGGGCGCGTGTTCAGCGCGGCTCAGGGACGCCAACGCGCCTACAAGTAGGTTGTACTGGGCAGTTCCGGCCTCACCGTCGACGTCGGTCAGCTTCTCCGCTGTTTCGGTCATCGCCGCCGCGACGGTGTAGCTGGCATAGTCGGCGGCGATACTGCCGCCGTAGGCACCCTTGGCGACGGCCTGGGTGACAATGTCCAGCGTCCGGCCGGACACGAGCTGAAGGTCGGCCACCATAAAGGGCTCCAGCCGGGCGCCGAATTTGCTGCTGGTCCGGCGGACGCCCTTGGCGACGGCGCGGATCTGGCCGTGATGCTTGGTCAGCAGCGTGATGATGCGGTCAGCCTCGCCCAGCTTGTGCGTCCTGAGCACGACGGCGTCATCGCGGTATGAGCGCGAGGCAAAGGATTGTTGGACCACGGTTAATCTTCGCACTGTCTCCCGGAAAGCCGGCAATCCCGGCGCGTTGCGTGCCGGGAACCCCGGCACGCAACGCAACCGGGATCAGGCGCGGGAGTCCCGGATGGCGCGGTTGACGGCGGAAATGACTGCCTTCAACGAGGACATGCTGGTGTTGGCGTCGATGCCGACACCCCACAGGACCCGCTCCCCCACGGCACATTCAACATAGGCCGCTGCCAAGGCGTTCCCGCCTTCGGAAAGGGCGTGCTCGCTGTAGTCCAGGACGCGGACGTCCATGCCGTCCTCGCGCAGGATGCTGAGCAGTGCGGCGATCGGCCCGTTTCCGGTCCCGGTCCGGCGGACCTGGACCCCGTCCACCGTGAGGTTGGCGTGCAGCGTCATGCCGCCGTCTTCATCGGTTTCGGTACTGACCGCACCCAGGGCGTAGCGGCCCCACTGCCCGTCAGCCTGGCTAGAGGGCAGGTACTCGTCCTGGAATGCCTGCCAGAGCTGGGCGCCGCTGACTTCGCCGCCCACCGTGTCGGTGCGCTTCTGGATGACGCCGGAGAATTCCATCTGGGCGCGCCGCGGCAGGTCCAGGCTGTGCTCGTTCTTGAGCAGGTACGCCACACCGCCCTTGCCGGACTGCGAGTTGACGCGGATGACGGCCTCGTACGTGCGGCCCAGGTCCTTGGGGTCAATGGGCAGGTAGGGGACTTCCCAGTTGTAGTCCGAAACCTCCACACCGGCTGCCGCGGCGTCCTTCTCCAGCGCTTCAAAGCCCTTCTTGATGGCGTCCTGGTGCGAGCCGGAGAATGCGGTGAAGACCAGGTCCCCGCCGTAGGGTGACCGTTCGGCGACCGGCAGCTGGTTGCAGTACTCGACCGTGCGCCGGATCTCGTCGATGTTGGAGAAATCGATCATCGGGTCAATGCCCTGGACAAACATGTTCAGTCCCAGCGTGACCAGGTCAACGTTGCCGGTCCGCTCGCCGTTGCCGAACAGGCAGCCTTCGATCCGGTCCGCGCCGCCCAGGTAACCCAGCTCGGCGGCAGCCACGCCGGTGCCCCTGTCGTTGTGCGGGTGCAGGGACAGGATGATGCCCTCCCGCGGGTGGAGGTTCCGGCTCATCCACTCGATGGAATCGGCGTAGACGTTCGGGGTGGCCATCTCCACGGTGGCGGGCAGGTTGATGATCACCTGTTTGTCGGCCGAGGCTTCGAAGACATCGGCGATGGCGTTGCAGACCCGAACGGCGTAATCCAGCTCCGTGCCGGTGAAGGATTCCGGGGAGTATTCGTAGGTGACGTGCGTGTCAACGAGGGTTTCCTCGTACTTCCTGCACAGCCGCGCACCCTGCAGTGCGATGTCCAGGATTCCGTCCTGGTCCTGGTTGAACACGACGCGGCGCTGCAGGACGGAAGTGGAGTTGTACAGGTGGACGATCGCCTGCTTGGCCCCGACCAGGGACTCGTAGGTCCGCTCGATCAGGTGTTCGCGGGCCTGGGTCAGCACCTGGATGGTGACGTCGTCCGGGATGCGGTTGCCCTCGATGAGCTGGCGGACGAAATCGAAGTCCGTCTGGGACGCGGAGGGGAAACCGACTTCGATTTCCTTGTAGCCCATGCCCACCAGCAGTTCGAACATCTTCATTTTGCGTGCCGGGCTCATGGGGTCAATCAGTGCCTGGTTTCCGTCACGCAGGTCCACGGCGCACCAGCGGGGGGCCTTCGTGATGACTTTGTCCGGCCAGGTCCGGTCCGGCAGTTCGACCTTTATCAGGTCCTGGAACGGGCGGTAACGGTGGGCAGGCATTCCTGAGGGCTTCTGTGCGTTTCGCATTACAATCGGGCCTTTTCTATGGTTCTTCTGAAAGGGAGGCCGGGCAACACAAACTCCGCGACGAGGATGGGCCTGCGCTAGATCGCGTCTGAGGCCTCGCCGCGGCAGCTAAGAAGGAGGAGCTCTGCGCGCACCATTTGAGAGTAACACGCGTGCGTAAGATGGAGGAGCTACAACTCCTGTAACGTCCACCATGCAGACGCCGCACCGGTGCCAGCGCCGGCAGCGGCACGTCACACTAAGGAGCTTTCGTGCCCATCTCCGGGATCGACTTGTCCAACATCGACCACACCGTCCGGCCGCAGGATGACCTTTACCAGCACGTCAACGGCGCATGGCTCAAAGCCACGGAGATTCCTGATGACCGCCCGTTGGAGGGGACCTTCACTGCCCTGCGGGACGGAGCGGAACTCGCGGTCCGCGGGATCATCGAAGAAGCGGCGGGCAAAGGTGAAGCGGCCAGCGGCATAGAACGCAAAGTAGGCGAGCTCTACAACAGCTTCATGGACGAGGCCACCGTGGAGGCCAAGGGAATGGAACCGATCCGCGGGCGGCTGGCCGAGGTTTTTGCCACACGATCGATTTCCGAGCTGGTTGCGCTGGCCGGCAGGCTGTTCCGCTCGGACGTCTCCGGACTTTTCTACATCTACCCGGCACCGGATGCAGGTAATCCGGACCGTATCCTGCTCTATACGGGCCAGGGCGGCCTCGGCCTGCCGGACGAGTCCTATTACCGCGAAGAGAAGTTCGCCCCAATGGTCAGCTCCTACACAGACCATGTGCGGACCATGCTGACACTGGCGGGCATCGAAGATGCTCCCGCCGCGGCCGCCCGCATTGTTGCCCTCGAAACCAGCCTCGCGTCCCACCACTGGGACAACGTGACCCTGCGGGATCCGCAGAAGACCTACAACCTCAAGTCTGCCGAGGAAGCAAGTGCCCTGTTTCCCCTCCTCGGCACGTGGTTCGACGCCGCAGGAATCGACGCCGGCAAACGCCAGGAAATCGTGGTCAGCACACCGGACTTCTTCAGCGGAGCCGCGGGGCTTCTCGAGTCCGAGCCGTTGTCCGGCTGGCAGGAATGGCTGGCCCTGCGGGTCATCAATGCCGCTGCACCGTATCTCTCCTCGGAGTTTGTGGACGCCAACTTTGCGTTCTACGGAACCACCCTCAGCGGCACTCCCCGGAACAAGGACCGCTGGAAGCGTGGCGTCGCCGTCGTCGAAGCCGGACTGGGCGAAGCAGTCGGGCAGATCTACGTCTCAAAGCATTTCCCCGAGTCGCACAAGGCCCGCATGCAGACTCTGGTGGCCAACCTGATCGAGGCCTACCGGCAGAGCATCACGGCTTTGGAGTGGATGGGTGAGGAAACGAAGGCCGAGGCCCTGCGGAAACTTGAGGCATTCCGCGCGAAGATCGGCTACCCGGACGAGTGGATCGACTACTCCGCGGTGGAGACGGACCCCGCCGACCTGCTGGGAAACGTCGAGCGCGCCCACAACGCCGACGTCGACCGCCACCTGGACGAGGTGGGCAAGCCGGTGGACCGCAACAAGTGGCTGATGACACCGCAGACGGTGAACGCCTACTACCATCCGATGCTCAACGAGATCGTCTTTCCGGCCGCCATCCTGCAGCCGCCGTTCTTCACTGCGGACGCTGATGACGCGGTCAACTACGGCGGTATCGGCGCCGTGATCGGGCACGAGATCGGGCACGGCTTTGACGACCAGGGCTCCCAGTTCGACGGTAGCGGCGCCCTGCGGAACTGGTGGACTGAGGAGGACCGCAAGGCGTTCGAGGCACTCACTGCCAGGCTGGTTGCCCAGTTCGAGGTGTTGTCCCCCTACGCTGCTCCCGGGCACACGGTGAACGGCAAACTGACCCTGGGGGAAAACATCGGCGATCTTGGCGGCCTGACGATTGCGTACAAGGCTTATCTCCTCAGCCTCGACGGCCAGGAGCCGGAGGTGCTGGACGGACTCACCGGGCAGCAGCGCTTCTTCGCCTCCTGGGCGGCCGGCTGGCGGCAGGTGATCCGCCCGGAGGAAGCAATCCGGCGGCTCGCCACCGATCCCCACTCCCCCAACGAGTTCAGGACGAACGCCATCGCCAAGAACCTGGACGCGTTCCACGAAGCGTTCAGCGTGACGGAACAGGACGGCATGTGGATGCCGCCGGAGGAACGGGTCAGCATCTGGTAGGCAGTTCCCGGCACGAAGAAAAAGGGGCCGGGCCGTATTGGCCCCGCCTCTTTTGTGCATTCCCCAAGCTGCTTCTGTGCACTCCCCCAAGCCGCTGCGGACTGCCGGAAGCTGTCAGTCCTGGACGATGAGTTCCGGGTTGGCCTGCTGGCACACCTTGTCCCCCGCCGTCTGGTTGACGATGTCCTCCGGCAGTGCCGCGACGGCTCCATACGAGGTGCCGGATGGAAAGTCCGTCCCAAGGTAGACCTGGACGCCCGGAATGACCGGGGCAGGCTGCACCTGTGCGGCCGGGATCCCCAGCAAAGCGGCCACGTCCGCGGCGACATCGGCGAAGTCCGGCCCGTAGTAGATAACCGACTGCGCCACCGGGGCGGCCGCGAACTGTCCTGCCTGCGTGAACCCGCCTGCAATCAGGGCCTGCACGATTTCCTGAGACCGTCCGGTGACACCGGTGCCGTTGGCCACAGTGACGGGCTGCAGGGCCTTGTTGTAGGGGGCTGCGGGCGGGACTGTTTCGGTGGGGACAGCCGATGGGCCCGTCGTTTCCGTTGGCTCCGGTGACGGCGTGGCAGGGGCTGTGGGATCAGTGAGGTCCACATCCCCGCGGAGCGCCGCGAACAACTGGGATCCAGCCGGCTCCGCGACCTGCAGCCGGTTGGGGTCCGTCACGGCCGGCGTGGTGGGAACGGCCACAAACGCAACCTTGCTGATGTCGATATTCTTGAGCCGGTTCCCAATGGTGACCAGTGAAGGAACCGAAGCCAGTCCGTTGTCCACCGTCAGGTTCTGGGTGACTACATCCGCGATCTTGAGCATTTTGGCGGGGTCCGAAAGGGTGCCGTCGTCCTTGATCTTGCGGGTGAGGGAGGACAGGAAGCCCTGCTGGGCCTTGATGCGGCCGAGATCGCCGCCGTCGGCGAATGCATGCCGGGTCCGCAGGAAGGCCAGTGCCATTTCGCCCTGGACAGCAGACGTGCCGGCCGGCAGCCGGAGCTGTGAGTCGGGGTCGTAGACGGCGTCGCTGATGCAGACGTCCACTCCGCCCACCGTATTGGAGAGTTCTTTGACGGCGTTGAAATCGGCCATCATGAAGTGGTCAACCTCCAGGCCGGTCAGCTTATTGACTGTGTCGACGGCGCAACCGATGCCTGCTTCGCCCATGGCTTCATTGATCATGACGCCGCTGCGTGCCGGGTAGACCCGCTTCGTCTCAGGGTCCGTGCACTGCGGGATGTCAACCAGCAGGTCCCGCGGGAAACTGATGACGCTGACGCGCTTGTTGTCCGCCGAAATGTCCATCAGCATCATCACATCGGACTTGCCGTAGCCCGTTGAGTCGTCCGGGCCGCCGTACCCTGAGTTCTTTCCGTCCCGGGTGTCCGAGCCCAGGATCAGGATCTGCATCCTGTCAGAGGAATCGTTGACACCGTTCGCGCTGCCGTCACCGGCGCTGAGGGGTGCGGTGGTGATGTTCGACTGCAACCGGAAGTACCAGTAGCCGGCAAAGCCGAGGCCACCGACCACCAGGACGGCCAGGACCGCGGCAGTCACTTTAAGCCAGCCCGGCATCCGGCGATGGGATCCGAGGTGCCGGGCGACGCCCACGGCAGTGTCATCCGCGTGCCGGGAGACCGGACCGTTTCCGGCTGCTGAGTCGGCTCCGTACTCGCGTTTGTCGCGGCCTCGCCCCATGTGGTGTGTACCTTCCTCTTAAATCTGAATCCGGCCCATTTTAGTTGCCCATGCTGGGAACTTCCCGGTGACCGGCCGGGCGGGGCGATTATGACCGGGTCAGAACCCCAGCTTGACCAGCTGTTTGGGGTCGCGCTGCCAGTCCTTCGCCACTTTCACGTGAAGGTCCAGGTAGATGCGGGCGCCGAGCAGGGCCTCGATCCCCTTGCGTGCGTTGGTACCGACTTCCCGGAGCCGGGCGCCGCCTTTGCCGATGATGATGGCCTTTTGGGAAGGACGTTCCACATAGAGATTGACCCGGACATCGAGGAACGGACGGTCTTCAGCCCGGCCCTCACGCGGGACGATCTCATCGACGACCACGGCAAGGGAGTGCGGCAGTTCATCGCGGACGCCTTCGAGGGCGGCTTCCCTGATGAGTTCGGCGATCATCACCGCTTCCGGTTCATCCGTTAGGTGCCCTTCAGGATAGAGCGGGGGCGACGGCGGCATGTGGCCTATCAGCACATCGGCCACCGTGCTTACCTGGAAACCGTCAGTGGCAGAGACGGGCACGATGTCCTTCCAGCCGTCTTCGCCCAGGACCTCCCGGCCGAGCGCCGCGACGGCGAGAAGCTGTTCTGTCAGTCCTTGACGGTCAACCGTGTCCGCCTTGGTCACCAGTGCGATGACCGGTTTCCCGCCCAGGGCAGCAAGCTGCGCGGCGATGTATTTGTCGCCGGGGCCGATTTTTTCGTTGGCAGGAATGCAGAAGCCGATCGCATCAACCTCGGCAAGGGTGTCCGCAACGAGGTCGTTGAGGCGCTTGCCCAGCAGCGTGCGGGGGCGGTGCAGGCCAGGGGTGTCAACCAGGATCAGCTGGGCGTCGTCCCGGTGGACGATCCCCCGGATGGTGTGCCGGGTAGTCTGCGGTTTGGCGGAGGTGATGGCTACCTTCTGGCCCACCAGTGCGTTGGTGAGGGTGGACTTTCCCGCGTTCGGACGCCCCACCAGGACAGCAAAGCCGGCCCGGTAGCCGCCGAAGTCCTGGTCTTCGGAATTCCGGTTGGCCGGTGGCCTATTTTTCTTGTTCACGTGAAACTCCCTGCTGGGTTGCTTCCGCCTCGTCGAGGAGGTCTTCAAGGTCAGTGTCTGCTTTTGGTGCTGGTGCGGCAATGATGTGGCTTACCCGGTTGCGCCGGCCTTCGAGCCTCTCGGCGCGCAACGAGATACCGCCGACTTCCACGCTGCTTCCCACGATCGGTACCCGGCCCAAAACCTTGGCCAGCAGGCCGCCAACGGTGTCCACCTCGTCGTCGTCGAGCTCGATATCGAAAAGTTCGCCGAGATCGTCGATGCTCATCCTTGCGCTGACGCGGTAGGAGCCATCTCCGAGGGCGACGGCCTCGGCGCTCTCGGTATCGTACTCGTCCACAATCTCGCCGACGATTTCCTCGATGAGGTCCTCGAGCGTGACGAGGCCGGCCGTGCCGCCGTATTCGTCGATGACGATGGCCACGTGGGTGGATTCCTTCTGCAGTTCCCGCAGCAGATCGCTTACCGGCTTGGACTCAGGGACGTAGCGCACTTCGCGGGCCAGGGCTTCGACCGGGGGCTGTTCGTCGTCGGGCCCCAGTTCGTGCAGCGTCGCGGCGACATCCTTCAAATAGACAATCCCCAGGATCTGGTCCGTGTTGTCACGGATCACGGGCATCCGCGAGTAGCCCGAGCGCAGGAACAGCGACATCGCCCGCCTGAGGCTTGAGCCGGCGTCGATGGTCAGAATGTCCGTCCGGGGTACCATGACGGCGCGTACCAGGGTGTCCCCGAAGTCAAAGACGGACTGGATCATTTCCGCCTCGGTGTCCTCGATCATGTCCGATTCGGAGGCCCGGTCCACAAGTTCGCGGAATTCCTGTTCACTGAAGAATGCTTCATCGCCTGCGGGCGCACCAGGAGCGGCAGCACTTCCCAGGGCCACGAGCCAGCCGGGGATGGGGCCAAGGACCCACGTCAGGGACCGGATCAGGCCGGCGGTGGAGCGGACAACGGCTGCCGAGTGGAGCCTGCCGATCTGCCGCGGCGAAACCCCGACAATAACGAAACCCAGCAGGGCCATGATCCCGGTTGCCGCAAGGCCGGCGAGCCAGATGTTGTCGAGCAGGCTGTGCAGCAGGACTGCGACGGCCACGGCAGAAGCCATCTCGAACCAGACACGCCAAAACCTCAAAGCCCGGATGTGCGCCACCGGCTGGGCGAGGATGCGCTTCATGGCATTGCCGCGGCTCTTCAGGAGCGCCTCTTCGGCGTCGTGCCGGGGAAGGTAGGTAAACGCGGCCTCCGCCGCGGTCAGGAGTGCAGCAGTACTGAGGAACGCCAGGGCCATGCCAACAAGGAGCAGGGGCGTCACTGCGTGGTCTCGGCGGGTGCGTCTTTGCCGGTGAATCCCGAAAGCAGCTGGCGCTGGAGGCCGAACATTTCTTCCTTCTCCTCCGGCTCGGCATGGTCGTAGCCGAGCAGGTGAAGGATCCCGTGAGTGGTCAGCAGCAGCATTTCGTCCTGCAGGGAGTGGCCTGCGTTCTTGGCCTGGACCTGCGCCACCTGCGGACACACCGCGATGTCCCCCAGCATCCCTTGCGGCGTGGGCCGGTCCGGGGTGCCGGGAGTCAGTTCATCCATGGGGACGGAGAGCACATCGGTGGAGCCCGGCTCGTCCATCAGCTCGATGTGGAGCTTCTCCATGGCGGGTTCGTCCACCAGGAGGATGGAGAGTTCAGCCTGAGGATGGATGTAGAGCTGCTCAAAGATGAACCGGGACAGGGCCACGAGCTCCGCTTCGTCCACCTCGATGCCGGATTCGTTGTTCACCTCGATGCTCATGCGTGTTCCCCGCGCTTCTCGCGGCTGACCGAGTGCTTGACCTTGCTGCGCTGGACATCGTCCCACAGGCTGTAGGCACGGACGATGTCACCCACCAGGCGGTGCCGCACAACATCGGTGGAGTCCAGGACCGTGAAGTTAACGTCCTCGATTCCCTGCAGGATTTCTTCCACAATCCGCAACCCGGAGCGGGTGCCGAAAGGAAGATCCACCTGGGTGACGTCTCCGGTGACAACCATTTTGGAGCCGAAGCCCAGCCGGGTCAGGAACATCTTCATCTGCTCGGGCGTGGTGTTCTGTGCCTCGTCCAGGATGATGAAGGCGTCATTGAGCGTCCGCCCACGCATGTAGGCGAGCGGCGCCACCTCGATGGTCCCGGCGGCCATCAGGCGCGGGATGGACTCGGGATCCATCATGTCGTGGAGTGCATCATAAAGCGGCCGCAGGTAGGGGTCGATCTTGTCGCTCAGGGTGCCGGGCAGGAAGCCGAGCCGCTCACCCGCTTCAACCGCTGGCCGGGTCAGGATGATCCGGCTGACTTCCTTCTGCTGCAGCGCCTGGACCGCCTTGGCCATGGCCAGGTAGGTCTTGCCGGTGCCTGCGGGCCCTATTCCGAAAATGACGGTGTTCGCGTCGATCGCGTCAACATAGTTCTTCTGGTTGAGGGTTTTGGGCCTGATGGTTTTTCCACGGCTGGACAGGATGTCATGCGTCAGGATGTCCACCGGGTTCTGCAGCGACTGGGACTGGCTGCGGAGCAACGCCACGAGCTGCTGCAGAACGGCGGGGCTGATGACCGTGCCACGGGCCACGAGGCCGCGGACTTCGTGAAGCAGCCGCATGATGCGGGGCACCTCGGTGGCCGGACCGCTGATGGACAGCTCGTTCCCACGGACATGGAAGTTCACGGAGGGGAACTGCTCCTCGATGAAACGCAGGGCCTCGTCATGGCTGCCGAGCGATTGAACCATCTGATCGGAGTTGTCAAAGAGGACCACCTCCGTCCGGACACCGGGAAGTGAGTGCGGGAATTCTCCGGCGGCGCGGTCGGTGTTCAGCCGGCGCTTTCCGTTCGCTGATTCAGTCATGGTGCTGGCCCGCAGGCCCGTGGTCCCCTCCAGTTCGAATTTACCTGCCGACGGCTCCTGTGCGCGCGGCCTGTTGCCGAGTACGCAGGAGCCAGCGGACTCCCTCCATCTTACGCCAGCAGGCACTGCCCGGTGGCGCGGGGGATGCCTCCGGACGGGAGGGCGTCACCGGCGATTCGGTCGAGCCTTCCCGTCATTAGGTATCAACTTCATATCGGGCTCATATCGTTCCCGTTGCAGTTGGGCATCAGCGGCGTACTTGGGCTCATTTGGCATGGTCCGCCGTGCAATGCTGGAAATCCAAGCCGTCCGGGGACCGGCTCGGAAGGCGCACGCCGCATTTACCGCAACCAGGAAGGACAGGGTCACCAGAGTGCCGGAAACAACGACGCCCCTTCGTGCGGCACCTGCCCTGCGGCGGTTCCGACTGCGGGTAATCCTGGGTCTGTTCCCCGCCCTCCTGCTGCTCAGCGGCTGCATTGCAGAGCCCGGCCCCGAAGCCACGCTTCCGGGAAATTCCACTGCCGCGGCATCGGGCTCCCCTGGTGCCCCGTCCACCAGCGCACCGCTGGAAACCACGCAGTCCTCGAACAAGGCTCCCGTCTATTGGATTGGCCGCAGCAACGGCAACGTTTTCCTTTACCGCGAGTTCCGCGATGTGCCGGAGCAGGACAATCCTGTGACGCGGGCCCTGCGCGCCATGATGTCCGAAAAACCGCTGGACCCGGATTTCTTCACTCCGTGGCAAAACCCGGAAAAACTGGCGTCGTCCATTTCGGGCAAGAACGTGATCACGGTTGACCTCTCCGAGGATGCCTTCAACAGCAATCTCGACGCCGATATGGCTGTCCGCGCAATTCAGCAGCTGGTCTACACGGCCACGGCGGCCGCGGCCAGCTCCGGCCTGATCGACTCCGGCCAGCAGATCCAGGTCCGGGTACTGGTGGACGGTCACACGGACTACGTGGCGTTCGACCACGTCCAGCTGGGTGACCCGATGTCACGTGTCGCCGGGCTGGTAGCTCCCGTGTGGATCATCGACCCGCAGGAAGGGACGGAGATCGCCGGCGGCAGTGTCAAGATCACCGGCCGCAGCACCCTTGCGGGCGGCAAGCTCGCCTGGCAGATCCTCCGGGTGGAAGGAAACGGGGACAAAACGCCTTATCTGACCGGGGAGACAACGGCCGGGACTGAAGCCGCGCACTCCGGACTCTTCACCCTTGCCCTCAGTCTTTCCGCGGGCAAGTATGAGCTCCGCGTCGCGCAGGTGGACGCCGGAAACGGCCAGGAGCTGAACGTGGACACCCGGAACTTCAGGGTCGGTTAGCGCTCCAGCGTCCGAGGACATCGCTGGCCAGCACTACTGCGGCGGGCCCGGCTGTGGAGGACCTCAGGACGTGGTGTCCCAGCAGGGCCGTCACGGCGCCGGCGTCGCAGAGCCTCGTGACTTCGCGCGGGCTGATACCGCCCTCCGGGCCTACGATCAGCAGGATTTCCAAGGGGCCGGGCCCGGGATCCGCCTGTTGCCGCGATTGCCACGCCTCCAGGACGGACCGGAGCGGCCGCACTGCGTCCTCGTGGAGGATCACTGCCAGGTCCGCGGCCGCAACGGCGGATGCAAGGCCCGGCGTCTCGACGGCGGCACGCACCTCGGGGATCCAGGCGCGCCGTGCCTGTTTGGCTGCGGCGGTGACCACCGACTGCCATTTGGCGTGGGCTTTGGCCGCACGCTCACCTTTCCAGCGCACAATGGACCGTTCCGACTGCCAGGGGATCACGGCGTCGATCCCCAGTTCTGTGGCCGTTTCAATGGCCAGCTCATCGCGGTCGCCTTTGGCCAAGGCCTGGACCAGCACCAGCCTGGCGTCGGGCCGATCCTCCACGGCCAGCGCGCCGCATTCCACCGTGAGCTCGGCAGGAGAGGCAGAGACAACTCTTCCGGTCAGCCGTTTCCCGGCGCCGTCGGCGATGTCCACCGGTTCGCCCGCCGTAAGCCGCTTCACGGTCACGGCGTGGCGCGCTTCAGGACCCTCAAGGACAAACAGGGCGCCGGGCGTCATATGGTCCAGCGCCCCGGCACCGCTGAAGAAGACGGGATTGCTCACCGCTACAGGTTACCGAACCGGTCCCGCAACTTGGCGAACACGCCGCCGCTGACGGCCAGCTTGCCCTCGGTGAACTGTTCTCCGCGGAGCTTCGCCAGCTGACGGAGGAGGTCCTCCTGCGCGGCATCCAGCTTTGCCGGTGTCTCCACCTGGAGGTGGACCATGAGATCGCCGCGGCCGTACCCGCGCAGGTGGGTTACCCCCAGGCCGCGGAGCGTGATGATTTCGCCGGACTGCGTTCCTGCCTTCACGTCGATCTCCTGAAGCCCGTCAAAGGTCTCCAGTGAAAGCTCAGTGCCCAGGGCGGCGGCGGTCATCGGGATATTCAGCGTGGCGTGGAGGTCGTCGCCGTCACGGGCGTAGGTGGCATCGTTGTTGACGCGGATTTCGACGTACAGGTCTCCGGCCGGCCCGCCGGCGGGGCCTGCCTCGCCCTGGCCCGAGAGCTGGATGCGGGTACCCGTGGCCACACCGGCCGGCACCTTGATGGTGAGTGACCGGCGGCTGCGGATGCGGCCCTGGCCGTTGCACTCGTTGCAGGGGTCCTTGATGACCGTTCCGAAGCCTTCGCAGCTGCCACACGGAGCCGCCGTCATGACCTGGCCGAGGATGGAGCGGACGGCGCGCTGGACCTGGCCGCTGCCGCCGCAGATGTCGCAGCGGACGGGGTGGCTGCCCTCGCGGCAGCAGGATCCGTTGCAGGTGGGGCATGTGACAGCTGTATCGACTTCAAGCTTCTTGTTCACGCCGAACACGGCGTCGCGGAGTTCGATCCGGACGCTGATGAGCGCATCCTGGCCGCGGCGCACGCGGGATGCCGGACCGGCCTGGCCGCCGGCCCCGAAGAAGGTGTCGAAGATGTCCTGGAACGCGAAGCCCTGGCCGGCGTAGCTGCCGCCGCCGAAGCCGTTGTCGGTGCCGTTCTCGTTGCCGGTGGTGTCATAGACCCGGCGCTTCTGGGGATCCGAAAGCACCTCGTAGGCGTGTGTCACGGCCTTGAAGCGGTCCGACGCATCGTCCCCGGGATTGACGTCCGGGTGAAGTGTGCGGGCCAGCTTGCGGTAGGCCTTCTTGATCTCTTCTCCGGTGGCTTCCGGCGAGACCCCGAGGACGTCGTAGTGGCTGCTCAAAGTTCGTATCTCTTCCTTGTTGTACGCCAGGCAGCCGGGCTGCCTGCACTGCTCTTGGTGCCTGGACCGGTGCTGCTACGGGCCCAGAATTCGTGAAAGGTAACGGGCTACTGCCCTGACGGCGGCCATGGTGGTGGGGTAGTCCATCCGGGTGGGGCCCAGAATACCGATCTTGGCGGTACTGTCGGGCCCGTAGCCCGTGGCGACCACGGATGCTTCGGCCAGGCCGTCGTAGGGGTTCTCGCGGCCGATGCTGACGGTCACGCCGCGCGGATCCTGCGCCATTTCGCTCAGGAGCCTGAGCATCACCACCTGCTCCTCCAAAGCCTCGAGGACGGGGCCGATACTCAACGGGAAATCCACATTGGACCTGGCGAGGTTGGCAGTTCCTGCCATGACCATACGGTCTTCCCTGCTGCTGTGGGCGAGTGTTTCCAACCCCTGCGCCAGTGCCTGCGCAGCTGCCCGCTGGCCGGGGCCTACCGACGAAACCACTGCCGGCAGGGACTGCGTCAGGAGGCTCAGCGGCGTGCCCGACAGCGACCCGAGGAAGTGGGTCCGCAAACCGGCGATGGCGTCCTCGCCCAGGTCCTGGCCGACGTCGGTCACCCGCTGCTCCACTTTGCCGGTGTTGGCAATCAGGACAACCAGGACCCGTCGCGGCGCGAGGAGGACGAACTCGATGTGGCGGATGGTGGCACGGCTGAGGTGCGGGTACTGCACAACGGCCACCTGGTTGGTCAACTGCGACAGCAGCCTGACCGTCCGCTCCAGCACGTCATCCAGGTCATCTGAGCCTTCCAGCAGCGACTGGATGGCGCGGCGCTCCGCGGCGGAAAGCGGTTTGACCGCCGAAATCTGGTCCACGAACAGCCGGTAGCCCTTGTCGGTGGGTATCCGGCCCGCGCTGGTGTGCGGCGCTGTGATCAGGCCCTCGTCTTCGAGCGCCGCCATGTCATTGCGGATCGTGGCGCTGGAGACGCCCAGGTGATGGCGTTCCACCAGGGCTTTGGACCCCACGGGCTCACGGGAGTGCACATAGTCCTCCACGATGGCACGCAGTACTTCAAGTTTGCGCGGCTCGCTCACACTCCACCTCCATCTACGGGTCACGGCCTGTCCGGCCGGGCCGCGGGCGTCCCCTGGTCCTGACGGACGGGGCGGTCAGGACGGACCGGCCAGCGTTAGCACTCGACATGCCTAAGTGCTAACAGTCTAATATGACTCTCCCCGTTGTTAGCATTGGTACCGCTCCGGGCGAAACTCCGGGCGGATCATCTAGCGCAAGGCGGAGTCAATCGATGGAGTACCGGAATTGGGGTCCGCAGGACATCAAAGCGCCCGTCAGGAGTGAACTCCCCGAGGTTCCCGCAGAACGGGGAATGGTCCTCGAAGACGCACAGTCGGGCTGGGTAGGGGCTGTGACCAGGGTGGAGAAGTCCGGCGGCATGCACGTGGTGGCCCTTGAAGACCGCCGCGGCAAGTCCCGGTCCTTCAAGCTCGGCTTTGGTTTCCTCCTGGAGGGGCAGCCCATCCGGCTGATGCCCCCCGCTCCCCGGCAGCCCGCCACCGCCTCCCCGGCCGCCGTCGGCCGGACAGCCTCCGGCTCAGTCCGCGTGGCCGGACAGCGTGCCCAGGTGGCAAAGGCGAGCAGGATCTGGGTGGAGGGGAAGCACGACGCCGAACTCATCGAAAAGGTCTGGGGCGATGATTTGCGCGTGGAAGGCATCGTCGTCGAACCGCTGCATGGGATCGATGACCTCGCCGGTGCGGTGGCCGCGTTCCAGCCGGGTCCCGGCAGGCGGCTGGGTGTCCTGGTGGACCACCTGGTGCCGGATTCGAAGGAGTCGCGGATCGCTGCAGGGGTCATGGCTTCACCGGGAGCGGCGGGCAACGTCCTGATCGTCGGGCATCCCTATGTTGACGTATGGCAGGCCATCAGGCCCTCCGTGCTGGGTATCGGCCAGTGGCCGGTGGTGCCCCGCGGGCAGGACTGGAAGACAGGCATCCTGGCGGCCTTCGGCTGGCCGCACTCCACCAAGGAGGATATCGGGCTCGGCTGGCAGAAGCTGCTGGGTGCGGTTCACAGCTACGCGGACCTGGAGGCATCGCTCCTGGGCCGGGTGGAGGAAGTCATCGACTTCCTGACAGTGCCTTAGGTTCCGCCCCCGGGCAGCAGCGGGGCTTTTGTCCGTCGACCCAGTATTCTTGGTACTGCGGAGGCTGTTGTTTCTTCATGCCGGCACTCTCCACCAAGCACTATTGCACTCTCGAAGGAAGAAACAGTGGCACAAAACGCACCCGGGCACCGGGACGACCACGGCCAGCAGGGCCGTTCCGAGTACCAGGGCGTTCCCGCAAATGCATTGCCCCTTACGGCCAGCGAAGACCGTCAGTGGGCCACGCTGGCCCATTTTGGCGGAATCCTCGGCTGCGTTCCCTCGCTCCTGATTTTCCTGATCTTCCGTGAGCGCGGCCCGTTCACCGCACAGGAGTCCAAGGAGGCGTTGAATTTCAGCCTTCCGCCCACCATTGCCGCACTGGTGGCAAACCTTCTGGTTTTCATCCCGGTGGTAGGAAACATTTTTGCGGTCATCGCCACCCTGATCTGGATCGCCCTGACCTGTTACTCGGTCGCCGCCGGCATCCACGTCAACAAGGGTCAGCCCCACCGCTACCAGTACAACCTGCGCTGGATCAAGTAGTCCCCGCCCGACACCAACGCGGGGTCACTCCCGGCCCAATATCCGCACTGGATTGGGCCGGGAGTGACCCCGCGTTGCTTTGGCTGGCGGGTTTCAGTCGGGCAGGATCCGCCGCACCACTGCGTCGGCCAGCAGGCGGCCCTTGAGGGTCAGCACCAGCCGTCCGCGGAAGGCCGCCGGCGCTTCCACCAGGCCCTCGGCGATGAGTCCGGCAACCGCATGACGGCCCGGCTCCCCCAGGGTTGAGACGGCCAGCCCGGACACGAGCCGCGCCTCGAGCATGACCCGCTCCACCTCGCGGGTCTCAGCATCCAGCGTTTCACGTCCGGCAGCCGGTGAGAGCCCTTGGGCAAGCCTTCCGGCATAGGCAGTGGGGTGCTTGACGTTCCACCACCGCACACCGCCCACGTGCGAGTGGGCGCCGGGCCCGATACCCCACCAGTCATCGCCGCGCCAGTACGCAAGGTTGTGCCTGCACGCCTGTTCCGGTGTGCGCGCCCAGTTGCTGACCTCGTACCACGCCAGCCCGGCCGCGGTGATGAGTTCGTCGGCGAGTTCGTACTTATCGGCGTGGTCGTCGTCGTCGATTCCGGGGACTTCGCCGCGGCGGATCTGGGCGGCGAGTTTTGTGCCGTCCTCCACGATCAGCGCATAGGCGCTGATGTGATCCGGCTCGTAGGAGAGGGCTGTCTCCAGGGAGTAGCGCCAATCGGCCAGCGACTCCCCCGGCGTTCCGTAGATCAGGTCCAGGCTTACGGCCAGGCCGGCGTCGCGCGCCCACCGCACCACCTGGGGAACACGGCTTGGCGTGTGCGTGCGGTCCAGGACTTTCAGGACGTGGGGAACGGCGGACTGCATGCCGAAGGAAACCCGGGTGAAACCGGCCTCCTTGAGCACGGCCAGGGATTCCGGGGTGACGGAGTCCGGGTTCGCTTCGGTGGTGACCTCGGCGCCCGGTTCCAGGCCCCAGTGCCCGACGGCGGCTCTCAGGATCCGTGCCAGGTCTTCAGCGGGGAGCAGCGTGGGGGTTCCGCCGCCGAAGAAAACGGTGCTCAAGGGCTTGTCCGGCAGCTTCGATTCCCGAAGGACGGTGGCCGCGAAGTCCACCTCGGACACGGCGGTGGAGGCGTAGGCATCCTGGGAAGCCCCGCCGCCGAGTTCGGTGGCCGTGTAGGTGTTGAAGTCGCAGTACCCACAACGCACGGCGCAGAACGGGATGTGCACATACAGCCCCAGTGCCCGGTCCGCCGCACCGTCGGTTGCCTGGGTGGGCAGCAGACCGTCCGACGGCGCCGGGTCGCCGAGGGGAAGAACGCTAGGCATTGCGGCGGCCCCCGGTGGTTCCGGCCACGCTTGTCATTACTTCTTGGCCTTGTCCTTGGACTCGTCCGTGGTCAGCGCGGCGATGAAGGCTTCCTGGGGAACCTCCACGCGGCCCACCATCTTCATGCGCTTCTTGCCTTCTTTTTGCTTCTCCAGCAGCTTGCGCTTACGGGAAATGTCACCGCCGTAGCACTTGGCCAGGACGTCCTTGCGGATGGCCCTGATGCTCTCGCGGGCAATGATCCTCGAGCCGATGGCGGCCTGGATGGGCACCTCGAACTGCTGGCGCGGAATGAGCTCGCGGAGCTTGGTGGTCATCATGACGCCATAGGCGTAGGCCTTGTCACGGTGGGTGATCGCCGAGAACGCGTCAACCTGTTCGCCCTGGAGCATGATGTCCACCTTGACGAGATCGGCCACCTGGTCGCCGTCGGCCTTCCAGTCCAGCGAGCCATAGCCGCGGGTCTTGGACTTGAGGATGTCGAAGAAGTCGAAAACAATTTCCGCGAGCGGCAGGCGGTACCGGATTTCCACCCGGTCCTCTGAAAGGTAGTCCATGCCGCCGATGACCCCGCGGCGGCTCTGGCACAGCTCCATGATGGCGCCGACGAATTCGTTGGGCGCCAGGATGGTTGCCGCCACCATGGGCTCGCGGACCTCGGCGACTTTTCCGGTGGGGTATTCGCTGGGGTTGGTCACATGGACCACTTTCTTGTCCTCCAGCGTCACCTCGTACTCGACGTTGGGCGCGGTGGAGATGAGGTCCAGGTTGTACTCGCGTTCGAGCCGCTCCCGGGTGATCTCAAGGTGCAGCAGGCCCAGGAAGCCCACGCGGAAGCCGAAGCCCAATGCCGCTGACGTCTCCGGCTCGTAGACCAGCGCAGCGTCGTTGAGCATCAGCTTTTCCAGCGCGTCGCGCAGTACCGGGTAGTCAGTGCCATCCAGGGGATACAGGCCGGAGAACACCATCGGCTTCGCATCCGCGTAGCCGGGAAGGGATTCGGCGGCCGGCTTGGCGAGGTTGGTGACGGTGTCGCCCACCTTGGAAAGCCTGACGTCCTTCACGCCCGTGATCAGGTAGCCGACCTCGCCCACGCCAAGACCCTTGGAAGGGGTGGGTTCAGGCGAGCTGACTCCGATTTCGAGGAGTTCGTGCGTGGCCCGGGTGGACATCATCTGGATGCGCTCGCGGGGGTGGAGCATGCCGTCAACAACCCGGACGTAGGTCACCACGCCGCGGTAGGTGTCGTACACGGAGTCGAAGATCATGGCACGGGCAGGGGCGTTCGGATCACCCTTGGGGGCGGGGAGGTCGCGGACGATCTTGTCCAGCAGCGCTTCAACACCCATGCCGGTCTTGCCGGAGACACGGAGGACATCGTCCGGGTCGCCGCCGATCAGGCTGGCCAGCTCCGCCGCGTACTTCTCGGGCTGGGCGGCCGGGAGGTCGATCTTGTTCAGGACCGGGATGATGGTGAGGTTGTTTTCCATCGCCAGGTAAAGGTTGGCGAGTGTCTGGGCCTCAATGCCCTGCGCTGCGTCAACGAGCAGCACTGCACCTTCGCAGGCTGCCAGCGAGCGTGAGACCTCGTAGGTGAAGTCAACGTGGCCGGGCGTGTCGATCATGTTCAACGCGTAGCTGTTGCCATCGAGTTCCCAGGGCATGCGGACTGCCTGTGACTTGATGGTGATGCCGCGCTCGCGTTCTATGTCCATGCGGTCCAGGTACTGGGCCTTCATGTCGCGGGACTTAACGACCCCGGTGAACTGCAGCATGCGGTCGGCCAGGGTGGACTTACCGTGGTCAATGTGCGCGATGATGCAGAAATTCCGAATGATGGCCGGATCTGTCGCGGCGGGCACCGGGGCGGTGCGGGCCATGGGAGACACGCAGGGTCCTTACTGTTGGCATTCACGCGGCCGCCTGCAGGACGCAACGAAGGCACCCTGCGGCCGGGCCGCACATTTTGAACCTCCAGTGTCCCACGCCGGAGCCCATCGCACTGCATTCCGCGGGCGAAGCCGGACATTCCGCGGACAACACCGGGCCGGCGATATTGTTGCCCCATGCCTATTAACCTCCGCTCGCTGGCCAGTGCCTTCCGGACGACCGTCAGGGTCCTGGAGAAATTCCGATCCGGCGCGGCCCCAACTGCCGGACCTGCCTCCCATAGGACAACCGGCCGGGCCGCGACAGTCCCAGCTGCCTCGTACCCCGGCGATTTCCGGGGCGTCTCCTCCGTCCGCTATGCGCCCCAGCCCGATGGCAGCCCCGATCCCGGCGAGGTCGTGTGGACGTGGGTTCCCTACGAGGAGGACCACTCCAGGGGGAAAGACCGTCCTGTCCTGCTGGTCGGCCATAGCGGCCCGCACCTGCTGGCCCTGATGCTGACCAGCAAGGACCACGACCCGGACGGCAACAGGTCCGAAGACTACGTGGACATCGGAACCGGCAGCTGGGACCGCCAGCAGCGCCCCAGCGAGGCGAATCTGGGACGCGTGCTGCAGATCAGCCCGGACAGCATCCGGCGGGAGGGAGCCGTGCTGGACCGAAAACGCTTTGACGCGGTTGCGGCCGGGCTGCGCAGCCGACACGGCTGGAAGTAGCACGCAAATGGCCACCCCGGTGCGGGGTCTGCTATTCTTTATAGCTGTGTGTCCGTGCAGGTCGACGGCCACTGATGGTTGGCCGCCATAGGTATCCCCACGCCGCTCAGTCAATGGCCAATCTGAAAGCCCTCTAGACCATTTCCGCATTAAAAAGAGAGTTCACACGTGGCTAATATCAAGTCCCAGAAGAAGCGCATCCTCACCAACGAGAAGGCACGCCTGCGTAACAACGCAGTCAAGTCTGAGCTGAAGACGGCCATCCGCGCCGTCAACACCGCCGTTGAGTCCACCGACAAGGATGCAGCTACTGCTGCCCTGGTTGCTGCCGGCCGCAAGCTGGACAAGGCTGTCAGCAAGGGTGTTCTGCACAAGAACAACGCAGCGAACCGCAAGTCGGCGATCTCCAAGAAGGTCAACGCACTGTAAGGTTTCCAGTTCATTTGAACTGATGATGGTGGCCGGCACCCGATGGGTGCCGGCCACACGTCTTTAATGCGTCACGGCGTGGTCAGTGCCGCTGCGCCGACGTTGCGATGATGGTGACAGCGTGCTCGACGGCGTACACCGGATCCCTCGATAAACCCTTGACCTGGGCGTCGGCTTCGGCCGTCGCCTGGATGGAGCGGACCAGGCCCTCAGGCGTCCAGCGGCGCACATCGCGCTGGGCCTGCTCGACCAGCCACGGCTGCATACCGAGCTCACGGGCAATCTGGGCCGGGGATCCGTGGGCGCCGGCGACCTTTGCCACGGTACGCAGCTTCGCCGCCAGCGCCGCCACGATCGGGACCGGGTCAGCACCGGTTGCCAAGGCATGGCGGAGGGTGGACAGCGCCACCGGACCATTCCCGGCCATGGCAGCGTCTGCCACCTTGAAGGCAGTGGCCTCGATCCGGCCCCCGTAGTACCGGTCCACCACCTCCGGTGTCACCGTTCCCGGGGCATCCGCGATCAGCTGGCTGCAGGCCGCCGCCAGCTCCGACAAGTTGGCTCCGACGGCGTTCACCAGCGCATGGACAGCCTCGGAGCTGACCTTCCGCCCCGCGGTCCTGAACTCAGCGGTGACGAATGCTGCTTTGTCCGCATCCTTCTTCAGCGGCTGGCAGTCCACAACAGGCCAGCCACCGGCTTTGACCGCGTCAAGGAGCTTCTTGCCACGGACTCCCCCGGCGTGCCGCAGGACCAGGACGGCCTCCGGCTCGGGATGGGCCAGATACGCAAGTGCGTCAGCCAGGAAGGCGTCGTTCATCGCTTCGACGCCTTCAACTTCGATCAGTTTGCGCTCACCAAAGAGGGACGGACTGACGTGCATGGCCAGTGCACCCGGTTCGTAGATGCCGGCCGTGAGTTGGCTGACTTCCACGTCCGGGAACGCAGCCCGCACCTGTGACCGGACGTGGTCCATGGCGCGGATTCCCAAGTATTCCTCGGGACCGCCCACCAGCACCACCAGCGCAGGGGTTACGTCCCGCCAGGAGGCGACGTTTGTTGCCTGTGCTTTGCTCCGCGTGGTTGGGGCAGCGGCCATTGTGGATTCCTCCCGGAAATTCTGGTGCAGTCTCTAAGCCTGCCATGGCCGGCGGCCCCCTCCAAGCCGCGGGCGGCCCGTGCGCGCCCGGCCCGGGCCCTGATGACGCGCAGTCGCCGCTCTGCGAGGTCCAGCACCGATTCCGTCCGTGCGTGCAGGGCGAGCACCAGCCTGATCACTCGGCGCGGCCGGACGGCAACCCAGACTCCGGCGAGGGTCACCACCGAAAACAGAATCATCGTGCCCAGGCCAAAAATGCCCTCGGGCCACGGCAAGGAGGCGCCAGGCAGACCAGCCACCGTCCGGGCCGTCCCGGCTACCCCGGCGCAGAAGGTTCCCGCGACGGCAATCAGCGCAGTGGCTGCCCAGGGCGCCACAACCAGGAACGGTACCGCGGCAGTGCCCAGGAGCGTTACCGGTGCCACCAGGGGTGCGGCCACGACGTTCGCCAGCAGGGAGTACGTGGAAAACTGGGGCTGCAGGAGCACAATGACGGGGCCGCACAGCAGCTGCGCAGACAACGGCACGGCCCAGGCCGCAGCTGCCCACCGCGGAACCGCTGGCGGGGTCCAGTCGATCATCTTTCGGCCCAGAACGATGATCCCCAGTGTCGCCAATACGGAGAGCAGGAAACCGAAGCTCGTTCCCAGGCCCGGGTCCGTCAGCAGCAGGCCGATCACGGCGAGGCAGAGAAAGCTGAGCCCGCGGCCCGTGCGTCCGCCGGCCAACGATGCCAGGCCGATCGAGCCCATCAGCGCAGCCCTGAGCACACTGGCGTCGGGGCCCACCAGCACGACGAACATCCCCAGGCCTGCCATTGCCAGCCCGGCAGCCGGAATCCGGGGCAGCCGCAAGCTGCGTGCCAGCACCAGGAGGGCTCCGAGGACGAGGCTGCAGTTGGCCCCGCTGACGGCGGTCAGATGGGTCATGCCGACCGCTTTCATGGCCGCGGTGAGTCCTTCGTCCAACGCACTCGTGTCCCCCGTGACCATGCCTGGCAGGAGCCCGGCCGGATCGGCGGCGAGGAAAGCCGCAGCTGACACATACCGGCCGCGCAACTCACTGGCTGTCACCTCCCAGCCCCGGGCACCGGCACCGGTGACAGGAGGCAGCGACGCCGCGAGTACCGCCGCTTCCTCCTGGCCGGGGTCCGGGGACTTCAGTTTGCCTGCAGTGCGGACCACCTGGCCGGGAACCAGGTTTTCCCAGCCGCCCCCGCCCATGACCACCAGCTGTGCACGGGTGCGGATGATCTGGCCGCTGACGGTGACCTCCTGTGTCTGCGCGGTTACGGACCAACGCTCGGGCCGCCCACCGCCGCCGCCCGAAACCGAACGGGGCGATCCGGTGACCTCCACGACGGCCACAACCGACTTGCCGGCGCTGACAGCGTCCGCGAAGGGGCCTTCATTGCGCTGCGCGGAAGAAACCGCTGAATGGGAGGCTGTTGCCGCGGCAAGCATCAGGGCTATCGCTGTGGTCATCAGGAAGCTGCGCCGGCCGGCAGCCAGACTCCCGCCGCGGGCAGTGATGCCCAGCAGCAAAGCGGCCAGGAGTACGCAGCCGCCGCACACTGCCAGCAGCGCCGCCGGGGTAAGCCAGGCGCCAGCCACTGCAGCGCCCCAGATGAGCGCGGCGGGCAGTGCAAGCCGAACGTCGGTCCGCCGCCGGGGAGCATCGCTGGGCGCAATTCCCTCCTGGCCCCGCAGCTTCTTGCCGACGCGATCGCCCAGCCGGGCAGCACCCACCCGGCGTGCACCCACCCGAGCAGCACCCACCTGGCCAGCACCCAGCCGGGCAGCACCGAGGAAACCCGCGCCTGCCGGGCCGGCGTGAGGCAACGCTGACGTGGCCGCCGGCTGACGCCGCGGTTGTACGTTGCGCCCCGGTTGTACGTCGTCAGGGGCCACCTCCTGGCCCCGCACTGCCGAGTCGACGAAGCGGCTCCAACGGCTACGGGCTGCCACCTCAGACGCCCACCAGGGGCAGGAGCGATTCGAGCATCTTCGGTCCCACCCCGTCGACAGCATCGAGCTCCTCGACCGACTTAAACGGGCCGTGCTCCTTGCGCCAGTCCACAATGCGCTGGGCCAGGACCGGACCGACCTTTGGGAGGGTGTCCAGTTCTTCGACGCCTGCCGTGTTCAGGTTGACCTTTCCACCGGCTCCCGGCATACCGCTCCCGGAGTCCCCATCGGATGGCTGGGCGTCCGAACCGGACTGGCCGGGGGGCATCTGTTCACCGGTCTGGGGAACATACAGCTTCCCGCCGTCAGCGAGCACTGCAGCAAGGTTGAGGCGGTCCAGGTCCGCGGCCGGAGTTGCGCCGCCCGCCGCGGTGATGGCCTGGTGGACCCTGCTGCCCGCGGCCAGCTGAACCACTCCCGGCGCGGCGACGGCACCGGCCACGTGGACGATAACGGCGGGCAGGGAACTTCCGCCGGCGGGATCGGGCGGGTCCGGGCCCTCCGTCTCCTTGCCCGGGAGTGCGCCTGGGTCTGCAGGCGGCCTGTCCTGCGGTGCGACTTCGCTCAGTGGCATCACCTGGGGCTGCCCCGCGGCCACCTGCCACCAGAACCCGGCACCGCCCAGAACCGCAAACGCCCCGATGAGGAGGGCAACCCTGAATCCAACCCGCCATCTCAGGACGGGCCCGGTTTTGCCTGTAACGGCAAGGGCCCCGCCCGCACCGCCGAAATCCGGGCTTTCGGGACCCGGCTGCGCTCCGCCGTCGTACTCAAAAGGCTCCCCGCCACCGGTCAGGAGCAGGCCGCCGCCCCCGAGCGTGGACTGCAGCCGGTCCCGGACATGACGGGCTTCCTGGCGTGCTGCTCCAGCGTCCCGGCGTGACATGGTCCCAACGCTAGGGACTCCCCCCGTCCGGTGACAGTCACGGACCGTCCTATGTGGATACCGGCAAGGGCGAACAGCTAGGTGGAAACCGTGGGCGGCACCGGTTCGGCGGCGGCACCGCTCTCTCCCACGATCACGGCCAGCACACCCAGGCCGGCGTGCGCAGCCAGAACCGCGGGCAGGGAACTGATCTGGGCCCGCGGGCACTGCGGCAGTGCCGCAGCGAGCCGGTCGGCAAGGGCCTCGGCTTCTTCCGGATTACCAAAGTGATGGACGGCCAGGAGGGCCTGGCCGGCGGGGCGCGAAGCGGCGTCCGCTGCGGCGATTTCCTCGAGCCGGGCCACCGCCCGGGCGGCCGACCTCACCTTTTCCAGGGGGACGATCTTCCCGTCGTCGACGGCAAGGATGGGCTTGATGGCGAACATCGTCCCCAGCAGCGAAGCGGCAGCGCCGATCCGTCCACCCCGGCGCAGTTGTTCAAGGCTGGGCACGTAGAAGTAGACCTTGGTCCGGGCCAGCTGCTCCGCGGCCCTGGAGCGCACCTCATGAAGGTCCTCTCCGGCGGCGGCGGCAAGAACCGCGCTCTGCACGCCCATGCCCAGCGCCATACCGACAGTGCCCGAGTCGAGGATTTCCACGGGGATGCCGACCCGGCCCGCAGCGAGCCGGGCGGCATCCGCGGTGCCGGACAGACCGGCTGAAATGTGGATGGACACAACACCCTCGTAGCCATGGCGCTCCGCAGCGAGGAAGGCCTGTTCAAACTGGCCTGGCGAGGGACGGGAAGTCCTGACCGGCTTTCCGGCGGCCATTGCCAGGGCAATGGTATCGGTGATGTCGTCTTCGCCCTCGCCGTAAATTTCGTCACCGATCATCACGGGCATGGGGATGACAGTAAGCCGGCCGTCGCTGGCACACGCCCCTACCCAGTCGGCAGGGAGGGCGGCGGCGGAGTCCGTCACCACAGCCGTACGGACGACGGCGGCTGCCTCCGCTGCCGTCGCACCCGGACGGGGCGCGGGCCGCAGGGCGGCCAGTCGCTCCCGGAGCCAGAGCCATGCAGCGGCGTCGCGGTCGGGCAAGGTGGCCTCCTGGGTCAGGGCCGGCCACCGGACGGATCCGGTGGCCGGTACACAGCCCTTCCTTCGTATTAGGCCGGGACGATGTTGACCAGTTTAGGCGCCCGCACGATCACCGTGCGGATGCCGCGGCCATCGAGGGCCCGCTGCACGTTTTCGCTGGCCAGGGCCAGTTCACGCAGCTCGTCCTCGCCGATCTCCGGGGACACCTCCAGGCGGTCGCGGACCTTGCCCTGGACCTGGACGACGGCTGTGACGGTCGCCTGGACCAGCAGGGCTTCGTCGTGGGCGGGCCAGCCCGCGTTCGCAACGGAGGCCTGGTGGCCCAGGACGCTCCACATGTCCTCGGCCGTGTACGGGGCAAAAAGGCTCAGGATGACCGCAACAGCCTCTGCCGCTTCCCGGACGGCCGGGTCAGCGCCGCCGGCGCCGGAGGCTGCATCTATGGTTTTCCGGGTGGCGTTGACCAGCTCCATCAGCTTGGCCACCACCACGTTGAACTTGTTCGTGTCCAGCAGCGCGGCGGCGTCTGCGATGGTGCGGTGCGTGACCGAGCGCAACGCGCGGTCTCCGGACGCAGGATCGGTTCCGGGGGCGCTCCTGACGTCTTGGGCAAGCCGCCACGCGCGGGCCAGGAACTTTGAGGAGCCCGACGGCGAGACGTCCGCCCAGTCGACGTCGTCTTCCGGCGGGGAGGCGAAGATCATGGTCAGGCGGACGGCGTCCACACCGTATTTGTCCAACTGCTCCCCCAGGTCAACGCCGTTGCCCAGGGACTTGGACATGGCCTTGCCGCCATTGAGGACCTGGCCCTGGTTCAGCAGGGCGCTGAAGGGTTCGTCGGCTTCGATCATGCCCATGTCATGGATGACCTTGGTGAAGAACCGCGCGTACAGCAGGTGCAGGATGGCGTGCTCCACGCCGCCGACGTACTGGCCTACGGGCATCCAGTCATTGATCTTCGCCGGGTCGAAAGGACCGTCGGTGTACTGCGGCGAGACGAACCGCAGGAAGTACCACGACGAATCCACGAACGTGTCCATGGTGTCGGTGTCGCGCTTGGCCGGTCCGTGGCAGTTGGGGCATTCAACATTGACCCAGGCCTCAGCCGCGGCCAGCGGCGACGTCCCCTTCGGGGACAGGTCCTCGCCCCGCAGGTCCGAGGGGAGGGTGACGGGCAGCTGTTCGTCCGGGACAGGTACCTCTCCGCAGGAAGGACAGTGAATGATCGGAATGGGGGTTCCCCAGAACCGCTGCCGGCTGAGCAGCCAGTCACGCAGCCGGAAGTTGACGAATTTCTCGCCCGTGCCCTGCTTCTCGAGCATCTCGATGGCCGCGGGGATCGCTTCGGTCTTCGGCAGTCCGTCCAGGACACCCGAGTTGATCAGGGTGCCCTCCCCGGAGGTGGCCTTGCCGGAAACCGCCGGATCCTCCCCGCCGGTGTCCAGTACTGCCCGGACGGGAAGGTCGAACGTCCTGGCAAAATCGAGGTCACGCTGGTCGTGCGCGGGGACGGCCATGATGGCGCCGGTGCCGTAGTCGGCCAGAACATAGTCGGCGGCCCAGACCGGCAGCCTCTCACCGTTCAGGGGGTTGATTGAATAACGGCCGGTGAAGACGCCGGTTTTTTCGCGTTCAGTGGACTGGCGTTCGATTTCCGTGAGCGCCTTGACCTGCTCGCGGTAGGAGTCCAGCGCACCAGCATGTTCCTCGGTCACCAGTTCGACGGCGAGCGGGGCGTCGGCTGCGACGACGAAGAACGTGGCGCCGTAGAGAGTGTCCGGCCGGGTGGTGAACACGGTGACGTCCTTGGCGGGCTTGCCGCCGTCGGCCTCGATCACGAAGTTGACGTGCGCGCCCTCGGACCGGCCGATCCAGTTCTTCTGCATCGCCAGCACGCGCTCGGGCCAGTGGCCGCGGAGCTCGTCCATGTCATCGAGCAGCCGGTCGGCGTACTCGGTGATCTTGAAGTACCACTGGTTCAGGGACTTCTTGGTGACCGGGGTGCCGCAGCGTTCGCAGGCACCGTTGACCACCTGTTCGTTGGCCAGCACGGTCTGGTCCTTGGGGCACCAGTTGACCGGGGAATCCTTGCGGTAGGCCAGGCCGCGCTCGTAGAAGCGTTTGAACAGCCACTGGGTCCAGCGGTAGTACCCGGGGTCGGAGGTGTGCAGCCGGCGCGACCAGTCCGCCGAAATCGCATAGCGCTTGAAGGAAGCCGCCTGGGTGTCGATATTGGCGTACGTCCACTCGCTGGGGTGGGCGTTGCGCTTGATGGCGGCGTTCTCGGCGGGCAGGCCGAAGGAGTCCCAGCCGATCGGGTGCAGGACGTCATAGCCCTTCTGGCGCAGGTAGCGCGCCACGACGTCGCCCATGGCGAACGCTTCGGCGTGGCCCATGTGGAGGTCGCCGGACGGATACGGGAACATGTCCAGCACGTAGCGGCGCTCGCGGGATCCGTCGTCGACGGGGGTGAAGACCTTGAGGTCTTCCCATACCTGAGGCCATTTGGCCTCCATCGCCGCGAAGCTGTAGGCCCCCTCGTCGGGGGTGTCCGCCGCCGCTGCTGCTGTTCCGGTGTCTGTCTCCGGCTGAACGCTCACTGCTGCCCTCTTCTGTTCAGTGGTGGCATCGGTGCTGCCACCACGGTCTGATCCTCCTGCTGTCCGCCCGCAAACCGGCCCGGACACACAAAAGCCCCTCGCCATGGAGGGGCTGCCGCACGGCCATCCGATTGGTTTTCGGATACCGGGCGGCTAGCTAAGCAGAAGGATCGCACGCATAGGACTACTTTAGCGCACCGGCCGGCGGCGGGAGGGAACCGCTGCCCTATCCGGCGCAGGGGCGACTGAATAGACTGGAGCCGGCAGCGCAACGAATGATCCGGACCGGTGACCCTGGTGAGCCCAGAATTCATAGAACCGGGGTTTCCCCCTCTCGGGCACCCAGTGACGCAGGACAGGCAGCTGGCCGGCAGCAAGGCCGCCGCGTTGTCTGCCCTGATGGGCGCCGGTTTCCCGGTTCCCCCCGGGTTCGTTGTCACCGGGACGTTCCGGGCTGAGGCGTTGGCGGGCGCCGAAGCCGGGGAACAGGAACTCAGCCTGCAGGCGGCGGCCAGGGCAGCCGGTCCCGGCCCCTACGCGGTCCGGTCCTCGGCCGTTGAGGAAGACCTGCCCGGAGCATCCTTCGCCGGCATGTACGAGAGCTACCTGAACGTCGCCGCAGTTGATCTTGCGGCGGCCGTGGAGCGGTGTTTTGCCTCCGCAAACGCCGAACGCGTCCGGGCATACGAAGCCTCACTGCAGTCCGGGGCCGTGGGCGGATCTGCGGGCGAAAAAGGCGGCCTCGACGGCGTGCCTGGCGGTGGAATGGCCGTGCTTGTCCAGCAGATGGTGGATCCGGTTGCCGCAGGGGTCGCCTTCACCGCCAACCCGCTGACCGGCGACCGCGGGGAAACCGTGCTCACCGCCGTTCCGGGACTCGCCGAAAGCCTTGTGTCCGGGGTGGAGACGGGAGACGAGTGGCTGGCCGGTGCAGGCCGGCCGCGCCTAGTCCGCGGTCCGGGCAGCGTGCTGTCAGAGGAACGGGCAACGACGGTAATCGCCGCGGCCCGCCGGATCGCCGGGTATTTCGGCTGCCCCCAGGACATTGAGTGGGCCATGGACCATTCAGGGAACCTGCTCATCCTTCAGGCACGTCCCATGACCGCCCTGCCGGACCCGGTGCAGTGGGAGCCTCCGGGTAAGGGTGCCTGGATCAGGAACTTCCGCCTGGGCGAATGGTTGCCCGAACCCGTCACGCCGTTGTTCCTGGATTGGCTGGTTCCCCGGATTGATGCCGGCTACAACGAGGCGGTGCGCAGGTCTCTGGGTGTCGACGTGCCGATGCGCTTCGGCGCCGTCAACGGCTGGTACTACGTTTCGCCGCCCACCCCCAGGGCGCTGCCCCGCCTGCTTTTCGGAGGGACGGCCCGGTCTTTGCCGTACTTCTACAATTCAGTCGCCCGGCCCCTGTTCGACCCCGCCGGGGCGGACAGGACAGTACTGGCCGCACTGGAGCACCAGTGGCGGACCGACTGCCTGCCCTCCTATAGAACGTTGGCGGAAACTGCCTGGCCTGCCTCAGCCACAGCCTCCCTCGCGGAACTCATCGGCATGGTGAACGCAGTGGCATGGAAGGCCGGCGAGTACTTATGGCTCTTCGCCGCCACCGGAGGTGCCGCCTGGAAGATGGAACTGGCCCTGGCGCGGTTCTGGCGCCGGCACCTGGCGCCGGCGCCCGCCCGCCGCGGCACCGCAGCGCAACGGCCCGGGCACGGATACCAGGTCCTCCTGGGCGGATTGTCTCCCGCACTGCCGCAACGTACTCCGCACGCTGTGTACAGCATCGACTGGTACCACCCAACGGCCGGTGAACATTCCGGTCAGGACCGGGAGCCCGGCGGCGGTCCATACCCCGATAATCCGGCAGCCCTGCCGGCGGCGGAACGGCGGCGGGCCGCCGAAGCTGCCTGTCGCGCAATCCTGAAGGGCACCGGCCGCCTGGCGCGCTTTGAAAGCCTGCTCAGTGTTGCGCAGCACTACGCAATGCTCCGCGAGGAACAGGTCAGGGATTTCACCCTGGGCTGGCCGCTACTGCGCCGCTGTGCAACAGAAATGGGCACCCGCCTCCGTGATCGCGCCATCATCGGTGATCCGGAGGATGTCTACTTCCTGACGCTCGACGTCGTGCGCCTGGACGCTCCTGCACAGCATGCGGTCGTTGAGGCTCGGCGGAAGGAATGGCACCGGCAGCGGAAACTCGCGGCCCCGCTCCAATTGGGAAAATTGCCCCCGCTCCTGGGAAACACCTTCGACCGTCTGGCCAACACCGCCCGCAGTACCACTGACCTGCCTGCCGGGGCGTTGGTGGGGCACCCGGCCAGTCCGGGCCGGGCACGCGGCCGTGTCCGCATCGTGGACGGCCCTGGGGACTTCGGCGCATTCCTGCCGGGTGAGGTCCTGGTGGCCAAGGCGACCGCACCGGCATGGACTCCGCTGTTCGCAGCCGCCGTCGCCGTCGTCACGGACGGCGGAACCCTGGCCGCACATGCCTCCCTGGTGGCACGCGAATACGGAATTCCCGCCGTCGTCGGAACCGGCAACGCCACGCAGGTCCTCCGCACCGGCGATATGGTCACAGTGGACGGCAATGCCGGGACGGTGGAAGGGGAACCGCTACCGGGCCCGTTAGGTAGTTAGGGGGAAGCCGCCAAAAACACATTGTTAAAAGCCCTAGCCAAATAGGGTACCACCTGCCCTTGCTAAACCGGGGTGGCCGGCGCCACAGTTATCCCAAGTCTGTGGGGAAACTAGACGGTCTCAGGTCAGGAGCCTCAAATGTATTCTTGGCGTTATCGTCCCGCACTTGGCTGCGACGGACCGAATTTTTCCCACTGCACCGCTGCGATGAGCTAGCGAGGATTAGCCGTGTTTGGCTGGATTACCCGGTTCAGTATGCAGTTCCGAATCCTGGTTCTCGCGGTCGCGGCGGGCCTCATTGGTTTTGGCGTGGTCAACGTTCCACACATCGCCGTGGACACCATGCCGGAATTCGCCCCCGCACAGGTTGAGATCCAGACGGAAGCCCTAGGGCTCTCCGCTGTTGAAGTTGAACAGCTCATCACCGCACCGATGGAGGCAGACCTCCTCAATGGCGTTGCCTGGCTCGACGAGATCCGCTCGAAATCCGTGCCGGGCCTGTCCTCGATCCAGCTCGTGTTCGAACCGGGCACTGACCTGCTGCGGGCACGCCAGCTTGTTGCCGAGCGGATGACGCAGGCCCACGCCCTGCCGAACGTGTCCGCGCCGCCACTCATCATGCAACCCCTGTCGTCCACCAGCCGGGTGCTGATGGTCAAAATGAATTCCAAGGAACTCTCCGGCATCGACATGTCCGTCCTTGCACGGTGGAAAATCAAACCGCGCCTGATCGGTATCCCCGGGGTAGCGAACGTTTCCATCTGGGGCCAGCGCGAACAACAGCTACAGGTCGAGGTCACCCCGACACAACTGCGTGACAAGGGCGTCACCCTGGAGCAGCTCGTCAAGACCACGGGAAACGCGGTCTGGGTTTCGCCGCTGAGCTTCCTCGAAGCGTCGACCCCTGGCACCGGTGGATTCGTCGAATCACCCAGCCAGCGCCTCGGCATCCAGCACGTCCTGCCCATCCGCACACCCGCGGACCTCGCCAAGGTCAGCGTCGAAGAGACAAATCCCGCCCTGGTCCTCGGCGACATTGCCCAGGTCCGTGAAGACCACCAGCCCCTCATCGGGGACGCCGTGGTCGGACAGGATGCGGGCCTGCTGCTGGTGGTCGAGAAATTCCCAGGAACCAGCACGGTGCAGGTCACCCGGGACGTCGAAGCCGCCCTGCAGGACATGCTTCCCGGCCTGAAAGGCGTAGAGATCGACACGTCGGTTTTCCGGCCTGCCACCGGTGTGCAGGAATCCGTAGACAGTCTTGGCCTTGCGCTCCTGATCAGCCTCCTGATTGCTGTTGCGCTGTTCTGGCTTCTCTTCAGGTCCTGGCGCGTTGCGGTGATCGCGCTGGTGGCACTCGCCACCACCGTGATGACGGCGGCGGTGATTCTTTTCGCCCAGAATGCGACCCTCAACATCACAGTCCTGTTGGGCATCCTGCTCGGCATGTCCGTGATTGTGGGCGACATCGTTGAAGACGTCCAGGCCCACCGCCGGCGCCCCAACGCCTTGGAGGCAGCCGGGGCCGGAACCGCGCCAAGGTCGCGCATCAGCACCCTCGCCAGAGGGGTCCGCACTCCGCTGTTCTTTGGGTCGCTGATCATGATCGCCGTTTTGATTCCCACGCTCTTTGTTCCGGGGGTCGGCGGCCCGTTCTTCTCCTCCCTTTTCTGGTCACTGGCTCTGGCTTTGGCGGCGGGCCTGCTGGTCGGCCTCTCCGTCACCCCCGTTCTGGCCCATTTCCTGCTGCCGGTTTCCTCGGAGCCGCGCAAGGAGGTTCCTGCCGTCAGGCGGGGCAAGGACTCCTACGTCCGTTCACTGGGCGCAGCGGGTTCGCGCCGGCTTCTTGCCATCGGGGCTGTGGCAGTCCTCGGAATCCTCGGCATCACTGCAGGCTGGCAATTGGCCGGCAACAGGCCGCTTGTTCCCACCATGCCGGACCGGACCCTGCTTGTTCAGTGGGACACCATGGCCGGTACGTCCAACGATGAGGTCCGCCGCGTCGCGGCACTCGCTTCCAATGAACTCAGGACACTGCCTGGCGTTTCCGGCGTCGGCGGTCATATTGGACGTGCCATCTCCGCGGACCAGGTCGTCGGAAACAGCTCTGCGGAGCTGTGGGTTACAGTCGCACCGGATGCCAACTTCGGCGAGACGGAGAAGGCAGTCCGTGACGTCGTGGAGGGCTACCCGGGCATCGCCAACAATGTGCTGAACTACTCGCAGCAGACCATCGGCGACACCCGGACCAGCATGGAGCCAGGTTTCGCGGTCCGCGTCTACGGGACAGAAATGCCCGTGCTTCGTGAAAAGGCCGAAGAGGTCCGGCAGGCCATCCAGAAGATTGATGGTGTGAATAATCCGACCATCAGCACCACCGCCATGACACCAATCGTGGAGGTGGAGGTCAACCTTGAGGCCGCGCAGAAGTTCGGCATCAAGCCCGGCGACGCACGCCGCGCCGCAGCCACCCTGATGCAGGGGATCGTTGTGGGAAACCTGTTCGAACAGCAGAAGGTGTTCGAAGTCGTGGTCCGCGGGGCGGTTGGCGTCCGGGACGACCTCACCAGCATTCGTGAGCTGCTCCTGGACACACCCAACGGCGGTCATGTCCAGCTGGGCCAGGTCGCGGACGTCCGGATGGTCCCCAACGAAGTCGTCATCCAGCATGACGATACGTCCCGGCGCATCGATGTCGTTGCAGACATCAGCGGGCGGCCGCTTGGCGATGTCCAGCGCGACATCGAAGCTGCGATCCGTCAGATCCAGTTCCCGCTTGAGTACCATGCCGAGGTTCCGGCGAAATACAGCCAGATCCAGGCAGCGGACACCTTGATGCAGGGTCTTGGGGCTGCTGCGGTACTGGCCGTGCTGCTTCTGCTCCAGACTGCGGTACGAAGCTGGAAGCTTTCGCTCGCAGTCTTCCTGTCCATGCCTGCTGCGATGGCGGGCGCGGCGATCGCCGCCTGGATCGGGGCACCGACCCTGTCGTGGCTGTCGATGACCGCATTTGCGGCCGTCCTGGCCATCGCCGCAAGGAACGCGGCCCTCCTGTCCGCACGCGTCGACGAACTCCTGCGGGACTCTGCGGAAGTGTCCCGCACTGACGTGGTTATGTCCGCGGCCAGGGACCGGATATCCCCGATCCTGAAGTCGGCCCTCATCACACTCCTCGTGCTGATTCCGCCGGCCTTCCTTGGCGGCCCCGTCGGCGAGGCCCTGCTGAGGCCCATGCTGCTGGTCATTGCCGGAGGGCTTGTGACCACCACGCTCGTTGGGATCTTTATCCTTCCGCTGCTCATGCTTTGGTTCGGTCCCCGCACCGCGCCCGAAGAGTGGTCCGAAGTCTACCAATCGGAGACACCAGTCTCTCCCGTCACGCAGGAAAAGGTGGAAGTATCATGACCATCCCAAGTTCGGTGCGGCGCCGGCCCATGGCGTCCGCCGCGTGTGCAGCCTTACTGTTTCTGCTGCCCGCCTGCGCACAGCCATCGGCAGTTGCTGTGTCGGCGCACGAGGCACCGGCCACTGTGGAGAAGAACGCCACCACCGGCATAGCCCGCATTACGCTAAGCCAGCGGGCCATTGACCGGCTGGAGCTCCGCACCGACGCGGCAGCCCCGGCACCCGGCGGAGCCGGAGTTGTGATCCCTTACGCCGCGCTTCTTTACGACGCACAGGGGAAAACCTGGGTGTATGTCAACCCCTCGCCGCGCGTTTACGAAAGGCAGGCCGTCACGGTCTCCAAAGTGGAAGCCGGCTCGGTCACAGCCAGTGCAGGCCCCGCCCCGGGCACTGCATTGGTGACGGTCGGGGCTGCCGAGCTTTTCGGCGCAGAATTCAACACGGGTAAATGACATGCGTCGCATAGTCGCGGCCAGCCTAAGGTTCAGATCGATCGTCATTGCTATGGCGGCTGCACTGATGCTCGTGGGCGGCACGCAATTGAGCAGCGCTTCGGTGGATGTGTTCCCCGAATTTGCCCCGCCCAAGGTCGAAGTCCAGACGGCCTGTTTGGGACTCACCGCCGCCGAAGTGGAGGAACTTGTATCGGTTCCGATGGAGGAAGCCTTTAACGGCATCGAGGGGCTCGACCACATGCGGTCCAAGTCGGTACCCCAGCTGTCCTCCATTGTGATGGAATTTGAGAACGGCACGGATCTGCTCACTGCGCGGCAGCTGGTGTCGGAGCGGATGGCAACGGTCATTCCGACGCTCCCGACGTGGGCGGCGCCGCCGCTCATGCTGCAGCCGCTGTCCTCCACCAGCAGGGTCATGAAGATCGGGCTGTCCTCGGACACCCGCTCCCTGATCGAGATGTCCATGATTTCCTACTGGAACATCAGGGCGCACCTGCTGCGGGTGCCTGGGGTGGCGAACGTCGCGATCTGGGGTGAACGCCTCCAGATGCTGCAGGTCCAGGCAGATCCCGCCAAGCTCGCGGCGCATAACGTCAGCCTGGACACTGTGATGAGCTCCACGGCGAACGCACTCGACGCCGGGCTGCTCAAATATTCCTCCGGTGCCCTGATCGGCACGGGAGGTTCCCTGGACACTCCCAGCCAGTCTTTCGGGGTCAGGCACGTCCAGGCCATCACCTCCCCGGAGGACCTAGCCAAGATCGCTTTGGAGGACCGCGAGGAGGGAAAGCCCCCGCTCAGGCTCAGTGACGTGGCCAATGTGGTCGAGGACCACCAGCAGCTCATCGGTGACGCCGTCATTAACGGCGGTCCCGGCCTGATGCTGATCGTGGAAAAGCTGCCCTGGGGCAACACGCTCGAAGTGACCCGCGGGGTGGAAGAAGCCTTGAAGCAGCTGGAGCCCGGGCTGAGCGGAATAGCCGTGGACACGACCATCTTCCGGCCGGCGACCTTCATTGAAGAGTCCCTGGGCAACCTGGGCACCGCCCTGTGGCTCGGCTGCCTCCTGGTCATCCTGGTGCTGAGCGTGTTCCTCTTCCAATGGCGGACCGCGTTGGTCAGCGTCCTGGCCATCCCGCTTTCGCTGACCGCGGCAGCCCTCGTCCTGTATTGGACCGGCGGCACCGTCAACACCATGGTGCTGGCGGGCCTGGTGATCGCCGTCGGGGTGGTGGTTGACGATGCCATCATCGACGTCGAAAACATCGTCAGGCGGCTCCGGCACCACAGGGCCTCGGGAGCGGCGGGAAGCACCGCAAGGGTGGTGGTCAACGCTTCGCTTGAGGTCCGCGGACCGATCGTCTACGCCACATTGATCATCGTCGTCGCCACCATTCCGATCTTCTTCCTCGATGGGCTCACCGGCGCGTTTTTCCGGCCCCTGGCGACGTCCTACACCCTCGCGGTCATTGCCTCGATGGTGGTGGCACTGACGGTCACTCCAGCCATGGCCTACATCTTTCTCCGGAACGCCAAGCTGGAGGACCGGGATCCGCCGGTGGTGCGGGTCCTGAAGCGCTGGTACGCCAAGGGCCTGCGCCCCATCGTCCGCCGTCCGGTCCCCGGATACCTTGCCCTTGCGGCCTTTGGTGTTGTGGGCATCGTGGCGGCGCCCCTGCTGGGCCAGTCACTGTTGCCATCCTTCAAGGAGCGCGACTTCCTGATGCACTGGGTGACACAGCCCGGTACCTCAAATGCCGAGGAAGTCCGAGTCAGCCAGCTCGCATGCAACGAACTCATGACAATACCCGGTGTGAACAACTGCGGGTCCCATATTGGCCAGGCGTTCGCCGCCGATGAGGTGGTGGGCGTCAACTTCGGCGAAAACTGGATCAGCGTTGACCCCGGTGTTGACTACGACGACACCCTGGCATCAATACAGACTGTGGTTGAGGGCTACCCGGGAATCCAACGCGACGTCCAGACCTACCTTAAGGAACGCATCCGCGAGGTACTGACAGGTACTGGTTACGCCGTCGTCGTACGTGTCTATGGCGATGACCTTGCCACGCTTCGGCAGGAGGCGGACAAGATCAAGGGGATACTCGGCGGTATTGACGGAGCCATCGGTGCCAAGGTGGCGCTTCAGGCGAACATTCCCCAGATCGATGTGGAAGTGAACCTTGAAGCGGCAAACCGGTACGGCCTGAAGCCCGGCGATGTCCGGCGGGCTGCAGCCACGATGGTTGCCGGTGAGGAGGTGGGCGATGTCTACCGGGACGGGAAGGCCTACGATGTCCAGGTATGGAGCCCTCCGGAGACCCGGACGAGCGTGACCAGCATTGAAAACCTCGTCCTGGACACCCCCGCCGGGCAAAAGATCCGCATGGCGGATGTGGCCACGGTTTCGATCAAACCCACCCCGAACGTGATTGAGCGCTCGGAGGGATCCAGGCGCATCGACGTCAGCGCCAACGTCAAGGAAGGCGACCTGGCCAAGGTCGTGGAAAAGCTCAAGTCCGGCATGACTTCCATTGAGTTCCCGGTGGGGTACAGTGCCGTGGTGCTCGGCGAATACGTCGAGCGGCAAGCCGCAGCGCAGCGCCTGTCGCTGTTCGCGATAGCCGCGGTGATCGTCGTCTACCTCCTGCTCCAGGCAGCCTTCAAGAGTTGGCGGCTGGCAACCCTGGCCATCCTGACGTTGCCCGTGGCGCTCGTGGGCGGGGTGATCGCCGCCCATCTGAGCGGCGGGATCCTCTCCCTGGGTTCCCTGGTTGGCTTCCTGACCCTGATGGGGATCGCCGCCCGTAACGGCATCCTGCTCATCAACCACTGCCAGCACCTGGAACAGTTCGAGGGCATGCCCTTTGGACCGGCCCTCGTGCTTCGGGGGGCCGCCGAACGCCTGTCACCGATCCTGATGACGACATTGGCGACCGCCCTCGCGCTGGTGCCGCTGGTGGTCATGGGCAACATCCCGGGGCATGAAATCGAGCATCCCATGGCCGTAGTGATCCTCGGCGGCCTGGTGACATCGACGTTGGTCAACCTGTTCATCGTTCCCTCGCTCTACCTGCGCTTCGCCAAGGCCGGCGGACGCCGCCGCGGATCACGCAAGCCGCAGCCGGCCACGGCCGTTTAGTCGCAACATTCCTCCCAATGAAAGGCACGTTCGATGGCTTCTCCGGTAAGGCAATTCGCGGCCCACGGGGCCGCATTACTCCTCGCCTTTGGGTCGCTGACCGCGGTGTCGGCTGCACCTGCGGCCGCAGGTCCTTCCTCCGCGGAACTGTGCGGGCCGGGATCGGAAATCAACTTTGACCGGTCCGCCTTCCAGTCCTCACCGGAGATCGATAACAAGTGGTTCCCCCTCGAGCCCGGCATGCAGTTCACCACCACCGGGACGGTGACCTCCGCTGATGGGGTCAGCGAGCATTCAGTGGTGCACACGGTCACCGGGCTCACCAAGATGATCGATGGCGTGCAGACGCGCGTGATGTGGGACCGTGACTATGACAACGGTGATCTGGTCGAGTCGGAGCTGGCTTTCTTCGCGCAGACCCGGAAGGGCGCTGTCTGGCTGTTCGGGGAATACCCGGAGGAATACGAAAATGGTGAATTTACCGGCGCGCCCAGCACCTTCATCAGCGGCATAGCCAAGGCGCAGGCAGGTATCGCCATGCAGTCGCTGCCCCGCACAGGAACACCCGCCTATGTCCAGGCGTACGCCCCCAAGGTCGATTTCCTGGACTGCGGTCAAGTGATTAAGAAGCACCAGCGCGTCTGCGTTCCGACAGGGTGCTACAACAATGTCCTGGTCATAGATGAATACAACCCGCTGGAGCCGCCCGAGGCCGGGCACCAACGGAAGTACTACTCAGCCGGGACGGGTCTGGTGAAGGTCACTGCCGTTGGCGGCCCTGACCAGGAATTCATGGACCTCGTGGAAGTGAAGAAGCTCAGCGCCGCGGAATTCGCGGAAGCCAATGCGCAGGCCCTCGAGCAGGACGCGAGGGGCTACGAGGTGAGCCGGAGCGTCTACGCGAAGACACCGCCGGCGCAGCTGGACTGAAGGCGCCTCAGCGAACGTCCCCGTCCACCCAGTCCATGGACTTGGTGACTGCTTTCTTCCACAGGCGGAGCTGCCGGTCCTGCTCCGCCTGGTCCATCCCGGGTTCCCAGCGCCTGTCTTCGGACCAGTTTGCCGAAAGCTCGCCGAGGTCCTTCCAGAAGCCGACGGCGAGACCTGCGGCGTAGGCAGCGCCCAGGGCGGTCGTTTCAACCACCTTGGGCCGGATCACCGGAACGCCGAGGATGTCTGCCTGGAACTGCATCAAGGCATCGTTGGCAACCATGCCGCCGTCGACCTTCAGCCCGGTAAGCGGCACGCCGGAGTCCGCGTTGACGGCGTCGAGCACCTCACGGGTCTGGAACGCTGTGGCTTCCAGGGCTGCCCGGGCAATGTGGTTCCTGTTGGCGAACCGGGTCAGGCCGACGATGGCGCCGCGGGCATCCGACCGCCAATAGGGCGCGAAGAGCCCGGAGAACGCCGGCACGAAGTAGACCCCTCCGTTGTCCTGCACGGCCGCCGCCAGGGTTTCGACGTCCGCGGCGTTCCTGATCATGCCGAGATTGTCGCGGAGCCACTGAACCAAGGATCCCGTGACGGCGATGGAGCCTTCAAGGGCATAGTGCGGAGCGGCTTCACCGAGCTTGTAGCCGACAGTGGTGAGGAGTCCGTTTCTCGAGTGGACGATCTCCTCACCCGTGTTGAAGATCAGGAAGCAGCCGGTGCCGTAGGTGTTCTTGGCCTCCCCCGCATTGAACGCTGCCTGGCCGAAGGTGGCCGCCTGCTGGTCGCCCAATATGCCGGCGACGGGGACTTCGCGCAGCAGCTGGGACGTGTGGACCGTGCCGTACACCTCGGAGGAGGACCTGATGACCGGCAGCATTGACGCCGGAACGCCGAAAATGTCCAGGATCTCTGAGTCCCACTGGAGCGTTTCCAGGTCCATGAACAGGGTCCGCGAAGCGTTGGTGACGTCGGTGACATGCACGCCGCCGTCCACTCCGCCGGTCAGGTTCCACAGGACCCACGAGTCGGTGTTGCCGAACAGCAGGTCACCGGCCTCGGCCCTGGCCCGGGCGCCGTCCACGTTGTCCAGGATCCACTTGATCTTGGTGCCGGAAAAATACGTGGCAAGCGGCAGGCCGACCTTCTGCTTGAACCGGTCCGGCCCGCCGTTCTTGGCGAGCCCGTCCACGATGTCCTGGGTCCGGGTGTCCTGCCAGACAATCGCGTTGTAGACAGGCTCGCCGGTGGTCCTGTCCCACACGACGGCGGTCTCGCGCTGGTTCGTTATCCCGACGGCGGCAATGTCGTGCCTGGTCAGGTTCGCCTTCGAGAGGGCAGAGCCGATGACCTCGCGGGTGTTGTTCCATATCTCGGCCGGCCGGTGTTCCACCCAGCCGGGCTTCGGGAAGATCTGCTCATGTTCCAGCTGCCCCGAGGAGACGATGGCGCCCCCGTGGTCGAAGATGATCGCACGGGTACTGGTGGTGCCCTGATCGATCGCGATTACGTACTGGTTCATGTTGACGTCCTTGTCCGGGGCAGAAGTGGCCAGGTCCCGTTCGAAGAATATCCAATGAAGCCACCGCGCGCCGCCCGGCAGGCTTTCGCGGCGTCGCCTGACCCAATGGGTAAAGTCAATGCTATGAAACCTTCACCCCGTCTCAGCCTGAACAACGGCGTCCTGATCGACCAACTGGGATTCGGGCTCTACAAGGTTCCTGCCGCTGCCGCACCCGGCCTGGTGTCCATGGCGTTGGGCGCAGGCTACCGCCGCTTCGACACCGCTGCCATGTACGCCAACGAAACCGGCGTGGCCAGGGGGCTCAGTTCCGCCTTCGGAACCGAGGGCGGAAGCGGCGGCTCAGGGGAAGCTGCCCCCGGACTGAGGCGTGAGGACGTCTTCGTCACCACCAAGGTCTGGAACGACGACCAGGGATATGACAGGACGCTCCGCGCCTTCGATACCTCCATGGTCAACCTTGGCCTGGACTATGTGGACATGTACCTCATCCACTGGCCGTGCGCCCGGCGCGGGCTGTTCACCGATACCTACCGCGCCCTGGAGACGCTGTACCGCGAAGGAAAGGTACGTGCAGTCGGTGTCTGCAACTTCCAGCCGAAGCATCTGGACCTTCTGCTCCAGAAGGCAGAAGTAGTGCCGGCCGTGAACCAGATTGAACTGCATCCCTGGCTCCAGCAGCACGAGCTCAGCCAGAAGCACCACGAGCTGGGAATCCTGACCGAGGCCTGGAGCCCGCTGGCGCGGGGGCACGTGCTGGGAGATCCGGTCGTCCTGGCCCTTGCAGCCGAGCATCACCGGAGTCCGGCCCAGATCGTCCTCCGGTGGCATGTCCAGCTCGGGAACCTCACTGTCCCGAAGGCAAGCTCCGAGGCCCGGATCCGGGAGAACCTGGACGTTTTCGGCTTCGAGCTCTCACAGCGGGACATGGCCGCCCTGGCTGAGCTCGACCGCGGCCAGCGCACCGGTTCCCACCCCGACAACGTCAACTAGGACCCAGGGTCAATGAAAACAGCCGCTTCCCAGCCATCCCCTGCGCCGTCCTACTTCAGCGACGCTCTCGCCGCACGCACCCATGCCGCCACCATTACGCTGAACGGCAGCACGGTGGCGTACTGGACTTACGAACCAGTCCAGGCAACACCGGATACCCGCACCATCCTGGTTATCCACGGCTTCCGGGGCGACCACCACGGCCTGCTCCGGGTGGCGGACCAGCTCCCGGAGATGCGCATCATCATGCCCGACCTGCCCGGCTTCGGCAGCTCTGAAGCGTTCGCGGCCGCGGAACATTCAGTGGCCGGCTACGGCACCTTCATCGCCGACTTCATGGCGGCACTTGGACTGGGCCAGGACACTGTCCTCCTGGGGCACTCCTTCGGCTCGATCGTGGCATCGCATTTTGTGGCAGACCACCCCGGGACTGTCACGCCGCTGATCCTCATCAACCCCATCGCTGCCCCCGCATTGGAAGGCCCGAAGGGGATCATGACGAAACTGGCGGTGCTCTACTACCGGCTTGCGGCCAGACTTCCCCGCCCGCTCGGACTGGCGCTGCTGCGCAGCCCCCTGATCGTCCGTGTCATGAGCGAGGCCATGGCCAAAACCGGCAACAAGGACCTGCGCCGCTTTATCCACGGCCAGCACCATGCCTACTTCAGCGCCTTCGCTGACCGGGAAAGCCTCCTCGAATCCTTTACCGCCTCAGTGGGCAGCCACGTGGCCGAGGTTGCGGAAAAGCTGACCCTGCCGGTGCTGCTGATTGCCGGTGAAAAGGATGAGATAGCCATGCTCCCGGACCAGCACCGCCTCGCCGCGCTCCTGCCGGACGGGGTGCTCAGGGTGATTCCCGGCGTCGGCCACCTCATCCATTACGAGACGCCCGAACCGGCCGCCGGTTTCATCCGCAGCTTCCTTAAGGACCACCCCGCGTGAAGATTGTCATCGATGCCCGATTCACCAGGACCGACCACCACGACGGCATCAGCCGGTACGGGGCCAGCCTCATCGCGGCAACGGCGAAAATAGCCGACGTCTCCATGCTCATCAGCGACCCCCGGCAGCTCGCACTGCTCCCGGATGTCCCGTACACGCTCATCAACAGTCCGCTGTCGCCGGTGGAGCTGTTTGTTGCCCGCAAGATCAACCCGCTCGGGGCCGACGTCGTGGTGTGTCCGATGCAGACCATGGGCAGCTGGGGACGCAGGTACGGCCTGGTCCTGACCCTGCATGACCTCATCTACTACGAACACCCCGCGCCCCCGGGCTTCCTGCCGGCGCCGGTCAGGATCCTGTGGCGGCTCTACCACAAGGCCTTCTGGCCCCAGCGGCTGCTCCTCAACCGGGCGGACATTGTGGCCACCATCAGCAGGACCACGGAGGCCCTGATGGCCAAGTACCGGCTCACCAAACGGCCCGTACGAATCATCAGCAACGCGCCCCAGCCCGCGCAGGACCCGCGCGACCCGTCCGCCGGCGCGGACCACGCGCTGATCTACATGGGCTCCTTCATGCCATATAAAAACGTCGGAACGATGGTGGCCGGGATGGCGGAGCTGCCTGATTTCACGCTTCACCTGTTGAGCCGGATCACCCCGCAGCGCCGGGCCGAGCTGGAGCTCATAATCCCCGCCGGTGCCAAGGTGGTCTTCCACAACGGCGTCACCGACGACGAATACTGGACCCTGCTCAAGCGCGCCACTGCACTGGTGAGCCTCTCCCACGCAGAAGGCTACGGGCTGCCGCTGGTGGAGGCCATGGCGCTGGGTACGCCGGTGATCGCCAGCGACATCCCCATTTTCCGGGAAGTCGGCGGCGACGCAGCAGCGTACGTGGATCCTGCCTCCCCGGCGGAGTTCGCGGCGGCTGTGCGGAAACTGCGCGATGACGCCCACTGGCAGGACGTGTCCCGCCGCTCCGTGGCGCGTGCACGGGGGTTCAGCTGGGACGAATCCGCGCGCCAGCTGGTGGACGTGGCACACGACATCGTGTCGCGGCGCCGCCGGTAACGGACTCGGTTGGTGGCTGGCACCGCTAAAGGACGTCGACGCCGTCGAGCCTGACCTGCACGGGCTCCTCGCTGCGTTTGGCAGCAGCCGCCGCCTTCGTTGCCCGCAGGACACGGGTGACCAAGCCGGCCTGCCCGTAAGGGAAGAACAGCAGGGTCCGGACGTCCTCTCCGACCCGCTGCGGTGTGGGGAGCCCGACGAGCAGCACAGGCGCCGGTCCCGCGGTCCGCAGCGTCAGGCCCGAGGCGGCCAGCTGTTGTTCCACCGAAGCGGTGAAATGCCCGACGGCGGCCCTAGGACCGGTGACGGACGCGATGCGGACCGCGGGTGGCAGCTGGAGTTCCATCCGGAGTTCCAGCTCACGCCGGGCATAGCCGGCAGGGTCCCACCGCAGCAACGCGCCGACGGCGACACTCTCCGTCGCGGTGATGACCACCAGTCCGCCGTCGGACGCGGGGCGCACCAGGGCCGCGGCATTGAACCAGCGGCGGACCGTGTCCTCGCCGGCGCGGAGGTTTTCCCGCCGCAGCAGCGAGTCGCCGTCGAGAAGCAGGGCCGCGGCGTATCCGCCGTCCGCCACGGGCTCCGCGCCGACAGTGGCCACCACCAGGGCGTTGGTGCTGCCCACCCGTGCTTTGACGTGGTCCCCGGACGAGGTGACCACGGCCTTCCCGGGAAAAGCACGCCCCAGCTCTTCCGCCGTCCGCAGGACTCCCGTGGCTCCCTTGCGCAGCCGCCGGCCAGTGCAGTGGACACACTGCCAGTCTGGAGAAGGGGTTGAACACCAGCGGCATTGCGGAATCGAGGCCGAACCGCTCGCGCCGGCGAGGGCCAGCGGGCCACGGCAGGACTGGCACCGGGCCGGTTCGCGGCAGGTCTCGCAGACCAGGGACGGGGCGTAGCCGGCGCGGGCCACCTGCACCAGGACGGGGCCGCGTTCCAGTCCTTCCTTGGCCGCCCGCCACGCGGCTCCGGGGAGCCTGGCTATCCGCGCCAGGGGGTCGCGTTCCTGTTCAAAGCTGTCAGCCGTGTTAAGCACGCGCGGAACGGTCCGGCGCAGGTAGGGCCGTTCGGCGTCGATCGGCATGGCCCAGCCGGCCTCCACCAGCCGTTGCAGTTCAGTGCTCCTGGAATGGGCGGCCATCAGGCAGGCCGCACCTTCCTGGTCGGCCCGAAGCAACAGGACCTCGCGGGCGTGGGCGTACGGAGCGCGCTGTTCGATGTGGAGGTCGTCGCCGTCATCCCAGCAGGCCACCAGGCCGACGTCATGCACCGGGGCGTAGGCCGCCGACCGTGTTCCGATGGCTACCCGTGCCGACCCGTCCAGGAGGCGGAGGAAACTCCGGTACCGCGGAGTGGGTCCGTCATCTGCGGTGAGGCGGGCGATGTCCGCGGCCGGCAGCACCTCGAGCAGCGCCGCTTCCAGCTGGTCGAGGTCACGGTGGTCAGGTACGACCACCAAAGCACCACGGCCGGAGGCCCGGACGGCTGCCACCGCGGCCGCCAGGAGCCGCGGCCAGGCGGCCGGGCCGTATCCCTGAAGCGGGCTGAAGACTGCCCGCGGGGATCCGCCGTCGCGCAGGTGACGGACAAAGGCGGGCCCGTTCGTGTAACCGTCCCAGGCGGCATCCTGGTCCTGCGAGGCGCCTGCCTGTGCATTTGGTTCCGACCCCGAGCCGGCAGTGGCTTCACCGGCGGTTCCAGGGAGTGCTCCCGCGAGGAACTCCTTCTCCAGCTTGGCTACCCGCGGGGGCACGGCCACCCGAAGGACGTCGCTGACGGTGCCCGCGTACCGGGCTGCGACGGCGGATACAAGGTCCCGCACGCGGGGCGTCAGTACGGCGACCGGGGAGATGACTTTATGCAGCGGCACCAGGGCATGGCCGGCGTCGGACTCGGCAGCGCGTTCCATGATGAAGCCGGACATGTCCTGGCCATTGAACTTGACCTTGACCCGGACGCCGGGCTGCGCCGCCTCGTCCAGTTCAGCCGGAACGCTGTAATCAAAGGGCCGGTCCAGATGGGGCAGCGGAGTCTCCACGAGGACCCTGGCCACGGGGAGGTGGCCGGCCAGCGGCGGGCCCGCCGGCCTGGCCTTTGAGGGGAAGCCCTGTAGAAGCGACGGCTGGACAGCAGTCTCCTTAGCGGCCACGGCCCTCACCCCCGTTCAACATCCTGCGCCGGACCGGCGAGTCCGGATTGTCCGGACACGTCCAGCCAACCACGGGCCTCTGACATTCCCTTTGCCACATCCGCCGTGGGGCGGTCCCCCTTAGGCGTTGAAGAAGGCTTTGAGGTCGTCGACGCGGTCGAGGCGTTCCCACGTGAAATCGGGATCGTCGCGGCCGAAGTGTCCGTGCGCGGCGGTCTTGGCGTAGATGGGGCGCTTCAGGTCCAGGGCGTCGATGATGGCCCGCGGACGGAGGTCGAAGATTTCGGCGATCGCGGCGCTGATCTTCGCGGGGTCCACGGTTTCGGTGCCGAACGTCTCCACGTAGGTTCCGACGGGCCGGGCCTGGCCGATCGCGTAGGCAATCTGGATTTCGGCGCGCTTGGCGAGGCCGGCGGCCACCACGTTCTTGGCAACCCAGCGCATGGCATAGGCGGCGGACCGGTCCACCTTGGACGGGTCCTTGCCGGAGAACGCGCCGCCGCCGTGACGGGCCATACCGCCGTAGGTGTCAACGATGATCTTCCGCCCGGTCAGGCCGGCGTCGCCCACGGGTCCGCCGATGACGAACTCGCCGGCGGGGTTAAGAATGTTCGCAGCCCGTGAAATGTCCAGGTTGGCGGCGGCCAGTACCGGATCAATCACCATGGCGGCGAGGTCCGCCCGGAGGCGGTCCAGGCTGGTGCCTTCCGCGTGCTGGCTGGAGATGACCACGGTTTCTACTGAAACGGGAACGTCTTTGTCGTACCCGACCGTGACCTGGGTCTTGCCGTCGGGGCGCAGGTACGCCAGCAGGCCGGACTTGCGTACCTCGGTGAGGCGTTCGGAGAGGCGGTGCGCCAACCAGATGGGGGTGGGCATGTACGACGGCGTTTCGTCGCTCGCGTAGCCGAACATCAGGCCCTGGTCGCCGGCGCCCTGGAGGTCGTAATCGTCCTCCTGGCGGCCCTCACGGGCTTCGAGGGAGTTGAAGACGCCCCCGGCGATGTCGTTGGACTGCTGGCCGATGGATACCGACACGCCGCAGCGGGCGCCGTCGAAGCCGTTGGCCGAGGAGTCGTAGCCGATGCCAAGGATGGTCTCCCGGACGATCTGGGGAATTTCAACGTAGGCGTCGGTGGTGACTTCGCCGGCAACATGGACCAGGCCGGTGGTGGCCATGGTCTCGACGGCGACGCGGGACTCCGGGTCTGCCGCGAGGAGCGCGTCAAGGATGGCGTCGCTGATCTGGTCACAGATCTTGTCCGGGTGGCCTTCAGTGACCGACTCGGACGTGAAGAGCCGGAGGGCGGGGGGCGTGGTCCCGTGGGTCTGGGGAATGTGCAGCGGTAAAGTCACTCAACTACCTTACTGGTTAGGAATCGGACGTCCGGCGGCGTGTGTCCCTGTGCTAAGGAACCCTTGCCGGTCCTGGCGTCAGGCGCGGGGCGAAACGCGGTTCAGCTCGAAGCCGATCCGGTTAATGATGGCGGCCGAAACCTCGGTCTTGGTGCCGGCGGCCAGTTGTGGTTCGGCGCCGGAGCGGGCCAGGATGACTACGGAGTTGGTGTCCTGGCCGAAGACCTTGTCCGTGCCCACGTGGTTGAGGACCAGGAGGTCACAGCCCTTGCGCTTGAGCTTTGCCTCCGCGTAGGCGAGGACGTCGCCCTGCCCGTCACCTGTCTCGGCGGCGAACCCGATGATCAGTTGGTTGCGGCGGACTGAGTCATGTTCCAGGGCCTGGCCGCGCAGTTCCACGAGCTCATGCAGGATATCGGGGTTGCGGACCAGCGTAATCACCGGATCAGCAGTATCCTCACGCTTCTTGATCTTTGTCCCGGAGATCTCCGCGGGACGGAAGTCCGCGACGGCAGCGGCCATGATGACGACGTCGGAATCGGCTGCCGCGGCCAGCGCAGCTTCGCGCAACTGCAGGGCAGTTTCCACTGTCACAACGTCCACGCCGGCAGGGGGCGGTACCTCCATATGGGCGGCGAGCAGCCGCACAGTGGCGCCGGCGTTGCGCGCGGCAATGGCCAACGCGACGCCCTGCTTGCCGGAGGACCTGTTGCCCAGGAAGCGCACGGGGTCCAAGGGTTCACGTGTGCCGCCGGCGCTGATGGTGACCGTCTTTCCGGCGAGGGGAAGCTGGTAGTCCGGCTTGCCCTGGGCTAGGGCCATGGCGGCATCGAAGATGGCTTCGGGCTCCGGCAGGCGGCCGGGACCTGAGTCGGCGCCGGTCAGCCGTCCGCTGGCCGGCTCCAGCACCGCCACTCCCCTGCCCCGCAGGGTCTCCACATTCGCCCGGGTGGCGGCATGCTGCCACATCTCGGTGTGCATGGCGGGTGCAAAGAGTACGGGTCCCCGTGCCATCAGCAGCGTGTTGGTGAGGAGGTCGTTGGCCTGGCCTGTGGCCGCACGTGCCAGCAGATCAGCTGTGGCAGGGGCAACCACGATGAGATCGGCCTCGTGCCCGAGCTTGACGTGGTTGACCTGATGGACTTCGTCAAAGACGCTGTTGGTCACCGGGTTGCCGGACAGGGCTTCCCAGGTGGCGACACCGACAAAGCGGGTGGCGGCGTCGGTGGGGATCACGGTGACGTCATGCCCGGCTTCAGTAAAAAGCCGGAGGAGCGAAGCCACCTTGTAGGCGGCAATCCCTCCCCCGACTCCGAGGACTATGCGCACGTGATCTCCGTCAACAGGTGAGTCTGTGTGGTCTCGTTAATGGACCGCTGCGTTACTCTGCGTGTTCGATCGGCGTGGAAACGAGCTTGCCTTCGTTGATCTCGCGCAGGGCGATGGACAGCGACTTCTCGTTCAGCTTGGTGTCGACCAGCGGGCCGACGTACTCGAACAGGCCCTCGTGCAGCTGGGCGTAGTAAGCGTTGATCTGGCGTGCACGCTTGGCGCCGAAGATCACCAGGCCGTACTTGGAATCAGCTGCCTCAAGCAGTGAGTCGATCGGCGGGTTGATGATGCCTTCAAGGTTCGTGGACACGAATTCTCCAAATTCTAACGGGCTGAACGGTACCGGCAGCTAGTGCGGGTGCGGTGTCAGCCCCATGAGTGAAACAAGCTCGTCCGCTGCCCGGCGAACGTCATCATTGATGACGGTGTGGTCAAACTCCGGTTCAGCGGCAAGTTCTAGTTTAGCGGTTTCCAGCCGTTGCCGCTGTTCGTCGGCCGTTTCGGTGCCGCGGCCCACGAGCCGGCGCACCATTTCGTCCCAACTGGGCGGGGCGAGGAAGATGAATTGTGCATCGGGGACGGCCGCTTTGACCTGCCGGGCGCCCTGCAGGTCAATCTCCAGCAGGACGGACTTGCCGTCGGCGATGGCCTGCTTGACGGTGCTCTTCAGCGTGCCGTAGGTGTTCTGGCCGTGGACTACGGCCCACTCGAGCAACTCGCCGGCTGCCACCAGCGAGTCAAACTCTTCCTTTGACTTGAAGAAGTAGTGGACGCCGTCCTGCTCCCCCGGCCGGGGTGCGCGGGTGGTGGCCGATACTGAAAGCCAGACTTCGGGGTAGTTATCCCGGATGTAGGTGGATACGGTGCCTTTGCCAACAGCCGTCGGACCTGCGAGGACTGTCAGTCCCGGTTTCTTGCTCACGTATTCCTTTGTGCCGGAGTTCGGGTGGGGCGGACCGTGGCACGCCCCTACTTCTCGTCTATAAAATCTACCAGCGCCTGGCGCTGGTGAATGCCCAGTCCCCGGACCCGCCGGGAAGCCGCGATTCCCAGCTGCTCCATGATGGCCGCTGCCCGGACCTTGCCGATGCCGGGCAGGGCTTCAAGCAGCTCCGCCACCCGCATCCGGGCCAGGGCATCGTCAGCGGCGGCCGAGCTGATGATGTCCGCCGCGGAGGTCTGGCCGTTCTTGAGCCTTTCCTTGACCGCAGCCCTGGCTGCACGGGCAGCCGCGGCCTTCTGCAGGGCAGCTGTGCGTTCCGACGCGGATAAGGGTCGCAGGCTCATAGAGGACACCCCCGGTGTGACGGATGCATCCAAGGCGGCCGCCATTGGACTTGTCCAGAAACCTACCCCTTGGGGGTCGGCGAATCAATGCATCCCGGGAACCGGCGCCTATTCGCCCCGGAGGCCGTCCAGGGTCCGCAGCGCTGCTTCCTGGAGCCCGCGCAGGCCGGGACCGGCTGCCAGGATATCCCGGCTGGAGGTTCCCAGGACCTGCGGGTATGCATCGCCGAATGTCCTGCGGAGGTCCGACGGTGTTGCACCCTGGGCACCCAGTCCGGGGGCCAGGATGGGACCGCGGACGGCTCCCAGATCCACCTGCAGGTCGGAAAGCGCCGATCCCACCGTGGCTCCCACAACAAGGCCTACCGAGCCCAGCGCACCGGAATATCGCAGGTTCTCGGCAGCGGCTGCCTCGACGACCCGCCGGGCCACGGAATCGGCTCCGCCCACGTGCTGCACGGATGCGCCCTCCGGGTTGGAGGTCAGTGCCAGGACGAACACTCCGCGGCCGGTCTCGGCAGCGAGGTCCAGCGCAGGCCTCAGGGACTCGAAGCCCAGGTAAGGGCTGAGGGTCACCGAATCCGCCGCGAGCGGTGAACTGTCCCGGAGCCAGGCGTCCGCGTAGGCGGCCATGGTGGAGCCGATGTCGCCGCGCTTGGCGTCGGCGATGGTAAGCACCGAGCCGTCCCGCGCCTCGGCAAGGAGTTCCTCCAGGACGGCCATTCCGGCTGATCCGTGGCGTTCGTAGAGCGCCACCTGCGGCTTCACCGCGGCAGCGAGGGAACCTACGGCCTCCAGGACCGTCAGCGAGAAACGCCGCAGGCCGGCGGCGTCGTCGTCCAGTCCCCATGCCTTGAGCAGCGCCGGGTGGGGGTCGATGCCCACGCAGAGCGGACCGCGGGCGGCCATGGCGGCGCCGAGCCGGGAGCCAAAGGACTCCCGGCCGGCAGTGCCGGACCCGGCGGCGGTTCCAGTTGCGCCGGACTCAGGCATTCTGCGAAACCGCTGAATCGAGGGCCGCAGTCTGCGAAGCGGCGTTCTGCGCGGCCGCATGCTGCGAGGCGGTCAGCGCCGCAGCGTGCTCCTGCAGGCTGGTCACTGACCACTCGTAGGTGCGCATGGCCTCGATTGCCTGGACGGCCGCGTTGAACTCGGCCACCGTGGTGATGCAGGGAATGCCGATGGACGTGGCGGCGGCCCGGAGTTCGTAGCCGTCGCTGCGGGCTTCGCCGCCGGACGGGGTGTTGAAAACCATGTCGATCTCGCCGGCAATGACCAGGTCCGCGATGGTTCCTTCGCCCTCGGCACTGCTCCCCTCGGCGACCTTGCGGACCGGGGTGGCCTGGATGCCGTTGCGGCGCAGGACATCGGCGGTGCCGCCGGTGGAGACGATCTCGAAGCCGAGATCGGAGAGCCGCTTGACGCCCATGATGACTGAGCGCTTGTCCCGGTTGGCCACCGAGACAAAGATCTTGCCTTCGGTGGGCAGCGCGTTGTTGGCGGCGGCCTGGCTCTTGGCGAAGGCGGTGTCGAAGTGCTTGTCGATGCCCATCACTTCGCCGGTGGAGCGCATTTCGGGGCCGAGCAGCGAGTCCACCACCTTGCCCTCCAGTGTGCGGAAGCGGCTGAACGGCAGGACAGCTTCTTTGACCGAGACCGGCGCGTCCAGCGGCAGCGTGGAGCCGTCGCCGGTTTCCGGCAGCATCTTGTAGGCGGTCCGGAGCTGGTGGATGGTGACGCCGGTGCCGATCAGGGCGGCGGCCTTGGCCATCTGGACGCCGGTTGCCTTGGAGACGAACGGCACGGTGCGGGAGGCACGCGGGTTGGCTTCCAGGACGTACAGGACGTCGGAGGCCAGGGCGAACTGGATGTTGATCAGGCCGCGTACGCCCACGCCCTCGGCAATGGCCCTGGTGGCGGTGCGGACGCGTTCCAGGACGTTGTTGCCCAGCGTGATGGGAGGCAGGACGCAGGCGGAGTCACCGGAGTGGATACCGGCTTCCTCGATGTGCTCCATGATGCCGCCGAGGTACATGTCCGTGCCGTCGAAGAGTGCGTCGACGTCGATTTCGACGGCATCTTCGAGGAACCGGTCGATCAGGACCGGGTGGTCCGGGGTGATCTCGGTGGCGTTGGCGATGTAGCGGGAAAGGTTCGGCTCGTCGTACACGATCTCCATGCCGCGGCCGCCGAGGACGTAGGACGGACGGACCAGGACGGGGTAGCCGATCTCGTCAGCGATCTTCTTGGCGTCCTCGAAGGAGACAGCGGTGCCGTTCTTCGGGGAGATCAGCCCGGCGTTGTCCAGGACGCGGGAGAATTCGCCGCGGTGCTCGGCGAGGTCGATCGCTTCCGGGGACGTGCCGAGGATGGGCACACCGGCGTCGGCCAACTGCTGGGCAAGCTTCAGCGGGGTCTGGCCGCCCAGCTGCACAAACACTCCCATCACGCCGCCGGTACGTTCCTCGGCCGCGATGACCTCCAGGACGTCCTCAAGCGTCAGCGGCTCGAAGTACAGGCGGGTGGAGACGTCGTAGTCGGTGGAGACGGTTTCCGGGTTGCAGTTGACCATGACGGTCTCGTAGCCGGCCTTGCGCAGTGCCATTGAGGCGTGGACGCAGGAGTAATCGAACTCGATGCCCTGGCCGATGCGGTTGGGGCCGGAGCCGAGGATCAGGATGGAAGGCTTGGCGTGCAGCGCAACCTCATCCTCCTCGTCGTAGGAGGAGTAGTGGTACGGCGTGTAGGCGGCGAACTCGGCGGCACAGGTGTCCACCGTCTTGTAGACCGGACGGATGCCCAGGGCCTGGCGGACGCCGCGGACCACTGCCTCGGAGTTGTGGGTCAGGGCGCCGATCTGCTCGTCGGAGAAGCCGTGGCGCTTGGCCCGCTTGAGCATCTCCACAGTCAGGGAACCGGCCTGGCGGATCTCGTGGGAGATCTCGTTCAGGAGCTGGAGCTGGTCCAGGTACCAGGGGTCGATCTTGGTGGCTTCGAAAAGCTCCTCAACACTGGCGCCGCCCAGGAGGGCACGCTGCACCTGGTGCAGGCGCTCGGTGGTGGGCCGTTTGGACTTCTCGATGAGCTCCGCGACTTCCCATTCGGGAACGGAGCTGAAGTCCAGCTGGGAACCCTTCTGTTCCAGGGAACGGAGGGCTTTCTGCAGCGCCTCGGTGAAGTTGCGGCCCATCGCCATGGCCTCGCCCACCGACTTCATGGTGGTGGTGAGGGTGTCGTCGGCGGCCGGGAACTTCTCGAATGCGAAACGCGGAACCTTGACCACCACATAGTCCAGGGTGGGCTCGAAGGACGCGGGCGTCTTCTGCGTGATGTCGTTCGGGATCTCGTCCAGGGTGTAACCGAGCGAGAGCTTGGTGGCGATCTTGGCGATGGCGAAGCCGGTGGCCTTGGACGCCAGTGCCGAGGACCGCGATACGCGCGGGTTCATCTCGATGACCACCACGCGGCCGGTGTCCGGCTCGACGGCGAACTGGATGTTGCAGCCGCCGGTGTCCACGCCCACTTCCCGGATGACGGCGATGGAGATGTCGCGCAGCCGCTGGTATTCGCGGTCCGTAAGCGTCAGGGCAGGGGCGACGGTGATGGAGTCGCCGGTGTGGACGCCTACGGGATCGAAGTTTTCGATGGAACAGACGACAACCACGTTGTCGTTCTTGTCCCGCATCATCTCGAGCTCGTATTCCTTCCAGCCGAGGATGCTCTCTTCGAGCAGGACCTCGGAGGTGGGGCTGTACTGCAGGCCCTGTCCGACGATGCGGCGGAGGTCGCCTTCGTCGTAGGCCAGGCCGGAGCCGAGGCCGCCCATGGTGAAGGAGGGCCGGACCACCATCGGGTAGCCGAGGTCTTCGGCGGCTTTGAGGGCCTCGTCGATGGTGTGGATGATGTGGCTGCGGGCCGATTCGGCGCCGCAGCGTTCCACCACGCCCTTGAACTTTTCGCGGTCCTCGCCGAGCTCGATCGCAGCGATGTTCGCGCCGATGAGTTCGACGTTGTACTTCGCCAGCACACCGTTCTTGTCCAGGGCGATGGCGGTGTTCAGTGCAGTCTGCCCGCCCAGGGTGGGCAGGATGGCGTCCGGCCGCTCCTTGGCGATGATCTTCTCCACCACCTCGGGGGTGATGGGCTCGATGTAGGTGGCGTCGGCGAACTCGGGGTCCGTCATGATGGTGGCGGGGTTGGAGTTCACCAGGATGACCCGCAGGCCCTCCTCCTTGAGGACACGCAGTGCCTGGGTTCCGGAGTAGTCGAATTCGGCGGCCTGGCCGATGACGATCGGGCCGGAGCCGATGACCAGGACGCTCTTAAGGTCAGTTCTCTTGGGCATTACTTCTTGTCCTCAGTCTTGGAGTCGGTGGTGTTCTGCGCGCCGGCAACGGCTGCTTTGGTCTCTGCCATGAGGTCGATGAAACGGTCGAACAGGTACGCGGCGTCGTGCGGGCCGGCGGCCGCTTCCGGGTGGTACTGGACCGAGAAGGCGGGGATGTCCAGGCAGGCAAGGCCCTCGACGACGTCGTCGTTCAGGCTGATGTGGCTGACCTCCACCCGGCCGTAGCGCTCCTCCGGAGCCTGGGTGGCGCCGTCGAGCGGTGCGTCCACGGCGAAACCGTGGTTCTGGGAGGTGATCTCCACCTTGCCGGTGCGCCGGTCCAGCACGGGCTGGTTGATGCCGCGGTGGCCGTAGCGGAGCTTGTAGGTGCCGAAGCCCAGTGCGCGGCCCAGGATCTGGTTGCCGAAGCAGATGCCGAAGTACGGGAGCTTCTCATCCAGGACCGAGCGCAGCAGCTTGACCTGCGCGTCGGCGGTGGCGGGGTCGCCGGGGCCGTTGGACATGAAGAAGCCGTCCGGGTTGACGGCGTTCACTTCCTCCAGCGTGGCGGTGGCCGGCAGGACGTGGACGCGGACGCCGCGCTCGGCAAAGCGGACGGGGGTCATGGCCTTGATGCCGAGGTCGATCGCGGCGATGCTGAAGCGCGGCTCGCCCTCCCAGCCGTGGTCCTTGGGTTCCACCACGTATGCCTTGTCCACGCTGACTTCCTCAGCGAGGCGGGAGCCTTCCATCGGGGCACTCGCCAGGACAGCGGCCAGGAGTTCCTTCTCGGTTGCCTGGGCGGCCTCGCCGGAGAAGACCCCGGCGCGCATGCTCTTGTGCTCGCGCAGGTGCCGGGTGATGGCGCGGGTGTCCACGCCCTGGATGCCCACAATCCCCTGCTCCACCAGTTCCTCGTCCAGGGAACGTTCGGAGCGCCAGTTGGACGGGCGGCGCGCGGCGTCCCGGACGATGTAGCCGGCCACCCAAATGCGTCGGGACTCGGCGTCGTCGCTGTTCACGCCGGTGTTGCCGATGTGCGGCGCAGTCTGCACCACCAGCTGGCGGGCATAGGAGGGGTCCGTGATGGTTTCCTGGTAGCCGGTCATGCCGGTGGCGAATACCGCCTCGCCCAGTGCCTTGCCCTGCGCGCCGTAGCTGGTGCCACGGAAGATGCGGCCGTCTTCAAGAACGAGCGCTGCCGGGGTGGAAGGGACCGAAGTCGCTGAGTCTGCTGTCACTGTTTCTGTCACTGTCTTACTTTCCACTATGGGGATCCTGGGAATGTTCCTGGTGGGTGGCGGCGATCAATTGCTGAAGGGAGTCATCGAGGGCGGTTTTGTCCGCTGCCCTGCGGGTGCGGAAGCCGGTATCCAGTTCGTGGCTCCCGAGGTGCCAGGTGAGAACCAGGAGGCCTTCCTTCTCCACGAACTTGCCGGCCATTCCGCTTTCCTGCCGGACCCCGGTCAGGCTGGCTGCCGGGATGTAGAGCGCGGGTGCGCCGGAGCGGTCGAAGAGGACGCCATGGGAGAAGACGCTGAGGACAGCGTTGGTCCGGAGGCCGAGGCCGTGCACGGCGATCCGGTCGAGCCAGTCTCCTGCCGTGGTGGAGGCAACGTACTGGCCCTCCGCGCGGGCAACCGGTACACCGGCGGCTTCCGGCACGGCCGGCAAAGGTGCGACGTCGGCCTGCCGCCTGAGGCGGTTACGCCAGCCGATCCCGATCAGGACCAGCGCGACGGCGACCAGCGCCAGGGTGATGACCAAAGTGAGGGTCTGGTTGTTCATCAGGCGGCGCCTGCCGTTGACTCGGCCGGATGCCGGTAAGGGGTGTTGAGCTTGCCGTCCAGGACGGTGGGGTGGCCCTTGTAGAACGTGGCCACCACCTTGCCCGGCAGCTCCAGTCCGGCGAACGGGGAGTTCCGTCCCATGGTGGCCATCTTGGCGGGATCCACGGTCCAGCGGGCGGCGGGGTCCACAAGAATGATGTTGGCGGGCTCGCCGGCTTCGAGGGGGCGGCCCTGATCAGACAGCCTGCCGATCTGCGCCGCTGCGGTGGAGGTCACGCGGGCGAAGTCGGCCCAGGTCATGAGGCCGGTCTCGATCATGGCGTGCTGGACCACGGACAAAGCCGTTTCCAGCCCGGTCATGCCCATCGCGGCCTGCGCCCACTCGCATTCCTTGTGCTCGCTGGGGTGCGGCGCGTGGTCAGTTCCCACTACGTCGATGGTGCCGTCGGCAAGGCCTGCCCGGAGGGCCTGGACGTCCGCGTCCGTCCGCAGCGGCGGGTTGACCTTGTAGACGGGGTTGTAGCTGCGGACGAGGTTGTCCGTGAGCAGCAGGTGGTGCGGGGTGACCTCGGCGGTGACGTTGATGCCGCGCTGCTTCGCCCAGCGGATGATTTCCACGGAGCCGGCGGTGGAAACGTGGCAGACGTGCAGGCGGGAGTTCACGTGCTGGGCCAGCAGGACGTCCCGGGCAATGATGCTTTCCTCAGCAACGGCCGGCCAGCCGGTGAGACCCAGGACTGCGGACACCTCGCCCTCGTTCATCTGTGCCCCGGCGGTGAGGCGCGGTTCCTGCGCGTGCTGGGCCACGACGCCGTCGAACGCCTTGACGTACTCCAGCGCACGGCGCATCAGCACCGGATCGTGGACGCAGATGCCGTCGTCGGAGAACATCCGGACCCGGGCGCGGGAGTCTGCCATGGCGCCGAGCTCTGCGAGCTGCTCCCCGGCAAGGCCCACCGTTACAGCGCCGACCGGGCGGACATCCACCCAACCGGCGGCGCGGCCCAGGCTGAAGACCTGTTCCACCACGCCGGCGGTGTCCGCCACCGGCGTGCTGTTGGCCATGGCGTGCACGGCGGTGTAGCCGCCCAGTGCGGCGGCACGGGTGCCGGTCTCCACGGTTTCGGCGTCCTCGCGGCCGGGTTCGCGCAGGTGTGTGTGCACGTCCACCATGCCGGGCAGGGCCACCAGGCCCGCAGCCTCAATCACCGTGGCGCCGGCCACGTCAGGGCTGGTTGCTGCGCCGGTCCCCCGGGCGGCGATGACGCCGTCCCGGATGAGCAGGTCCTCGGCTCCGGAGCCCAGGACTGCCGCGCCGCGGATCAGGTAGGTTCCGTTGTTCTCTGCCATCAGTGGCTCTCCTTGGTGGAATGGGCGCCCGCGAGGGCTGCAGTGGTGCGGGCGGCGCCCGCGGTGGCAGCTGGTTCGCGGGTGTCCCCGGAGAGCAGCAGGTACAGGGCGGCCATCCGCACCGAGACGCCGTTGCGCACCTGCGCGAGCACGGTGGAACGGGGGGAATCGGCGGCGGCGGCGGAAATCTCCAGTCCCCTGTTCATGGGGCCGGGGTGCATGATGATGGTGTCCTTCAGCCCCAGGCTGTCCAGGGTCCGGAGCCGGTTGTCATCGAAACCCCAGCGCCTGGAGTATTCGCGGGTGGAGGGGAAGAAGGAGGCGTTCATCCGCTCGCCCTGGACCCGCAGCATCATCACCGCGTCCACCCCCTTTTCCAGGGTTTCGTCCAGGTTGTAGCTGACCTTGCACGGCCATTGTTCGACGCCGATGGGCAGCAGCGTGGGCGGTGCCACGAGGGTGACTTCCGCGCCGAGCGTCCGGAGCAGCCAGACGTTGGAGCGGGCAACGCGGGAGTGCAGGACGTCGCCTGCGATCGCCACGCGCATGCCGGTCAGGTCTGCTCCGGTGGAGCCGGTTCCGGCCAGCCTGGACCAGTGCCGGCGCATGGTGAAGGCGTCCAGCAGTGCCTGGGTGGGGTGCTCGTGGGTGCCGTCGCCTGCGTTGATGACTGCGGCGTCGATCCAGTCGGTGGCCGCCAGCCGGTGCGGCGCCCCGGATGCCCAGTGGCGGATCACGACGGCGTCCGCCCCCATGGCTGCCAGAGTCTGGGCCGTGTCCTTGAGGGACTCGCCCTTGGAGACCGAGGAGCCCTTCGCCGCGAAGTTGATGACGTCGGCGGAGAGCCGCTTGGCGGCAGCTTCGAAGGAAATCCGGGTGCGGGTGGAGTCCTCGAAGAAAAGGTTCACCACGGTACGCCCGCGCAGGGCGGGGAGCTTCTTGACCTCGCGGTCACCTACGGCGGCCATTTCCTCGGCGGTATCGAGGATGCGGACGGCGTTGGTGAGGCTGAGGTCTTCGGTGGAGAGGAGGTGTTTCATGCGCCGCCCTCAATGACCACTTCATTGATGGGCGAGCCGTCGGCGGCGGTGTCTGTTTCCGCCAGCCGGACCCGGACCTTCTCAGCGGACGAGGTGGGCAGGTTCTTCCCTACGTGGTCGGCCCTGATGGGGAGCTCGCGGTGGCCGCGGTCGATCAGAACGGCCAGCCTCACGATGCGCGGCCGGCCGAGGTCGATCAGGGCGTCGAGGGCGGCGCGGATGGTGCGGCCGGAGTAGAGGACGTCGTCGATCAGCACCACAACTTTGTTGTCGATCCCGGTCCGCGGCAGCTGGGTGGGCAGCGGCGGCCTGGTGGGCTGATGGGAAAGGTCATCGCGGAACATGGTGACATCCAGCTGGCCGACAATGGCGGCGGCGTCAACGGTGGGATCAGCGGCGGCGATCTTCTGTGCCAGCCGGACTGCCAGCGGGTAGCCGCGGCGCGGGATACCCAGCAGGACCAGGTCTTTGGACCCTTTATTGGCCTCGAGGATCTCATGGGCGATTCGAGTAAGTGCACGGTCAATGTCCGCCTGGTTGAGGACAACCCTGGCTGGAACCGGTGCGCTGGTGACAGCAGTCAACTCTTGTCTCCCCTTTCCCCGCCTCACGGGACGGAATTAAAAAAGGATCATTTGCGTTTCAAAATTACCACACCGGCGGCGGCGCAATAGGCTTTCCAGTATGTCGATGCACCCTCAGCAGCCCCATTCCGGCGAGTCCGGCCATACCGGTGAAGGCGGCGGCCGGCCCGGCCTGTCAGCAGGATCACAGCCGGCCCTGGCCCGGCAGGCCAACCCCAGCTGGATGGGCCGGGTGGAGCCCAGGTTCTACCGGCCGGCTCCCGGCAACGCGGGCGCTCCCCTTCCGTCCGTGGGCCCTCCCCTGCAGGGCGGGGTGGACTCGAATGGCCGCATGCGGTCGGCCGGCCTGCTGGCACTGATGGTGGGCGGTGCCGCCCTGGTGTTCCTGAGCCTGTTCCTGGTGGTGCCGTTCCTGCTGGCGAACACCGGCGTGGGCGGCTTCGGTGTGGGGTTCGTGGTGTCGTTGATTCCGCTGACCGCCGTGCTCCTGACCGTCCATGCGATCGACCGGTGGGAACCGGAACCGAAACGGCTGCTGTTTTTTGCCTTTACCTGGGGTGCGGCGGTCTCGGTTGCGGTGACGCTGCTCATCCAGCCGGTCTTTGCGCTGACCTTCCAGTTCAGTGACGTGGCGGATCTTCAGACGTACATGGCCACGGTCCAGGCCCCGGTGGTGGAGGAGTTCGCCAAGTCCCTGGGCCTGCTGGTGCTCCTGCTGCTGGCGCGGAAGCACTTCGACGGTCCGGTGGACGGTGTGGTGTTTGCCTTCACCATTGCCGGCGGCTTCGCCTTCACCGAGAACATCCTCTACTTCGGGCGGGCCATCGCAGAGTCCGCCAGCCCGGCAACAGATCTCGCCCAGATCTTCCTGCTCCGCGGCGTGATGTCACCTTTTGCGCATGCCATCTTCACCGGCACCACCGGCCTGATCATGGGTTTCGCGGCCCGCCGGTGGCATTCGGGCGCCTCCGTTGCGGCTTTCTTCGTGGGGCTGCTCCCGGCGATGCTCCTGCACAACAGATGGAACAGCATGGGCGAGGGTTTCCTGGGCGAGTACATCCTCATCCAGGTGCCGATCTTTGTCCTCGCCGTCATCGGGGTCATCCTGCTCCGGGTCGCGGAAAACCGGCTCACCCGCCAGAGACTCCTTGAATATTCCGCAGCAGGCTGGTTCAGCCCGGCCGAGGTGGAACTGCTGGCCACACCGCGCGGCAGGCGGACTGCTTTGCATTGGGCAGCCGGGTACAACCGCAGGCCGCAGATGAAATCGTTCCTGCAGGCCGCCACCCAGCTGGCCTTTATCCGCCAGCGGATCCTCAGCGGCCGGGACATCGCGCTGCACCAGGCGGAGGAGCAGCGGCAGCTGCACCGGATCATCGTGCTGCGCGCCGCCGTCGCCGGCTAGATGTACTAACCCGGTTGGTTGGTGACGCGGTGGATCGGTGAGGCGCCTTTGAGTGCGGTGTGGGGCCTGCGGTGATTGTAGTACTCGATGAAGTCC
>NZ_JBEPSC010000004.1:0-557570 GCF_040548695.1 Arthrobacter sp. 754 | reverse complement strand
GCGAACATCATCGAGACCCAGGAGACGGTCCGGAATTCGGGTTTTTCGCCGTCTTTGCCCAGCGGGATGTTGCCGAATTTGCCCAGGGCCAGCCAGAGGACGAAGACCACGAAGAGCGAGGCCAGGAGCATGAAGAGCCAGCCGGTGTATTCCATGACCCAGTTCAGGGCAGCCGTGGAGGACGTCGCGAGGCTGTCGCGGCCGGTGAAGCCCCAGATCACAAAGGCGATGGCGATGGCGCCGGTGATTCCGAACGTGACCTTGTCCAGTGTGAGTTTGACATTCCGGCGCGCCGAAACGGCCTGCTCGGTTTTGGCGGTACGAAGCTCTTCCAGGATCTGGACGTACTCCTCTGAATCCGGCAGGCCCTCTGCGCCTCCGCCCTCCGGATCAAGGACAGCAGGGCTGGAGTCTTCGTCCGCGGGGACAGCAATGACTGTTGCGGTGTTCCGCGTTCTTTCACGCTTCCCGTTGGGGGGAATTGCAGCCAACGAACTCTCAGCAGGCAAATCCTCGGGCGTATGGGATTTCAGGTCACTATTAATAGCCAAGAGCGGGTCCTTTGATCGGTGAGGCATGGGCTGGCGGCTAACCATGGCCCAGAGTGTCAGTCCGGGCCGAAGGTTGGGGCCTCGTCCGGTTCGATGATCATGGTGTTGACGTCGACAATGTGCGCTTCGTGGGTGCCTACCGGAATGTTTGGCCGGGTTGCATCCCGGGTTCCGGTGCGGAGGGTTACCTGCGTGAAGGAGGCACCCTGTCCGGCACGTCTTTGGTGTTGGGGGACTAAATTCGCGTCGAGTGGGTTATGACGGGATCGTTCCGCATGACTCAACGACAATCGCGATAAGCAACAGATTGCGCTCGGAGGAGTCTGATGTCAAGGGTCTCGGCTGATTTGCGCCAATGATGACACGCAAAACGGAATAGTTACAGCTGTCGCCTACCGGCGTCTGTAGCCCATTTTTGTGCTGATGGCCAGGCCTGCGTCCTTGAGGCCGTCAATAAGCCCGGGCTGCTCTTCCGGTGTGAACCGGAAAGCGGGCCCGGAAATACTCACCGCGGCGATGACATTTCCCAGGTGGTTGTAGATCGGTACTGCAACCGCCGTCAGCCCGATCTCGAACTCCTCGTGAACGACGGCATAGCCATTGCGCGCGACGTCCAGCAGCTGCTTCTCCAGCTCCGAACGGTTGGTGACGGTACGTGGCGTGCGGGCAGGCAGGCCGATCGTCTTAAAGATTGCGTCCCTTTCGTCGGCAGTCAGGGCCGCGAGGAGCACCTTTCCACTGGACGTTGCATGCAGCGGTGTCAGGCTGCCCACCCAGTCATACGTGGCCAGCGTGGAAGGTCCCATTGCCTGGTCCACGTTGACGGCAAAATTCGATCGCAGCACAGCCAGGTTGACCGTTTCCTTATATGCCGCTGCGAGGCTCTCGAGGACCTCCCTGGCTTCGTGAACCACGCTCAACCTGCCCGGGATGGACGATGCCAGGCGCAGGATGCCAAATCCCAGCTGGTACTTTCCACGTTCGCTGTTCTGGCGGACCAGCTCGCGCCCGACCAAGGATCCCACCAGCCTGGACACGGTGGACTTGTGGATGCCCATCTCTTCGGCTATTTCACTGACGCCGGCATCGCCTTCGCGGGCCAGGATTTCCAGGATCTGCAGGGCGCGGTCCACCGATTGGACGCCTCCAGCCTGCGCATCCGGCTCCTTGTCCATGTCCGGGTCATTGCGTGCGGCCATCATGCCTCGTGTCGTCGTCCATGCAGGGTATGCGAACCCGGAGGGAGGTCCCAGCCAACCTTCCGGCTCATCTTGGTTCATCCTAGACCGACACTGCGGCAAGGCCGTCAATCGGCGTTAGGCGTGGCAATGCAGAAAACCCCGCCCCGTTGCCCGAAAGCGGTGCTTCGATGGGGCTACCTCCCCAGGTTTCAGGCCATCGAAGCACCATTTACGGGAACGGGACAGGCGCCAACGGTGCATGTCCAGAGATTTCCTAGCGGCCGTGGATCAGGCTCAGCGCCTCGGCCCGGGCGGCCGGCAGGCGCAGTTCGCCTCGGACTGCGGACGTTATGGTTTTTGCCCCTGGCTTGCGGACGCCCCGCATTGACATGCACAGGTGCTCGCACTCGATCACCACAATGGCCCCCAGAGGGCGCAGTGACGTAACAAGCGCGTCCACCACCTGGGTGGTGAGCCTCTCCTGGACCTGCGGCCTTCGCGCGAAGACGTCCACCAGCCTGGCAAGCTTGCTGAGGCCGGTCACGAGTCCCTCGGCGGACGGGATGTAGCCTACGTGGGCCACGCCATGGAACGGCACCAGGTGATGCTCGCAGGTGGAATAGAACGGGATGTCCTTAACGATGACCATTTCACCGTGGCCGAGGTCGAAGGTCCGGTCCAGGACCGCAACAGGATCCTCATGGAGCCCGCCGAACATCTCCGCGGCGGCGCGCGCAACACGGGCCGGGGTGTCCGCCAGCCCCGGCCTGTCCGGGTCCTCCCCGATGGCCAGGAGGTATTCGCGAACAGCCCGCTCCACCCTCGGCCCGTCCACACCCGTGGTGACGGCTGCTTCCGCCGTCAGGACGGAACTCACGCTTCAGCCCGCTCAAGCCGCACGATAACGGACTTGGAGGTCGGCGTGCCGCTGGTGTCGGCTACGGAGTCAAGCGGCACCAGGACGTTGGTCTCCGGGTAGTAGGCCGCCGCGCAACCCTTGGGCGTCGAGTATGACACGATGCGGAAGTTTTCGGCGCGGCGTTCGGTCCCCTGGAATTCGGAGATGAGATGGACCATGTCCCCGTCCGCGAACCCCAGTTCAGTGATGTCGTCCGCGTTGGTCATGACTACACGGCGGCCGCCGTGGATGCCGCGGTAGCGATCATCCTTGCCGTAGATGGTGGTGTTGTACTGGTCATGGGAGCGCAGGGTCTGGAGGACGAGCCGTCCTGCAGGGACCCTGATGAATTCGAGTTCGTTGCCTGTGAAGTGGGCCTTGCCCGAAGCGGTATCGAACTTCCTGGCGTCCCGGGGTGGGTGCGGAAGGACGAACCCGCCGGGGTGCTGGATCCGCTCCTCGAAGTTCTCGAAGCCGTTGAGCACCGCTTCGATGTGTTTCCGGACGATGGAGTAATCGTCCTTCATCGCTAGCCAGTCGGCTTTGGGGGTATTGGGCAGCGGGAGGTTATCACTGCCGGTGAAGATCCTGTGGGCAATGTTGCACACGATGGCCACCTCGGAGTGCAGGTGGTCACTCGCGGGCTTCAGGCGTCCGCGGGAAGCGTGGACCGCACTCATGGAGTCCTCCACGGTCACCCTCTGGTCGCCGGTGCGCTGGGTGTCCTTTTCGGTTCGTCCCAGCGTCGGAAGAATCAGCGCACGTCTGCCCGTCGATACGTGGGAATGGTTCAGTTTCGTAGAGATCTGCACCGTCAGGCCGGTGTTGGCCAGCGCCTGTTCCGTGACCTCGGAATCCGGGGCCGCCCGCACGAAGTTGCCGCCCATGCCGATGAAGACGCGGACCTTGCCGTCCCGCATGGCGCGGATGGCGGCCACCGTGTCGAAGCCATGCGCCCTGGGGGAGAGGAACTGGAACTGGTGGTCAAGCCTGTCGTGGAAGCTCTCCGGCATCTTCTCGAAAATGCCCATGGTCCGGTCACCCTGGACATTGGAGTGGCCGCGGACGGGGCAGACGCCGGCCCCGGGCTTGCCGATGTTGCCTTGGAGAAGCAGGACGTTGACCACGTCGCGGAGGGTGGGAACCGAGTGCTTGTGCTGCGTCAGGCCCATGGCCCAGCAGACGATCGTGGCGCTCGAGGCCAGGAGGCGCTCACCCGTGGACCTGATCTGCTCCAGAGTCAGGCCGGTGGCTTCGACGATGTCGTCCCATTCCGCCTTTTCGAGGTAGCGCAGGTACTCGTCGATGCCAACGGTGTGGTCCTTGATGAATGCGTGGTCCAGCACTGTGGCCAGCCCGGGGGTATTGCGCCCCTGGGCTTCGGCTTCGAGAAGGTATTTACCAAGTCCCTGGAAGAGGGCCTGATCGCCGCCGGCGCGGATTTGCAGGAAGTCGTCGGTCAGTTGTGTGCCCACCACCATGCCGGAAATGTTTTGCGGATTCTCGAACCGCATGAGCCCGGCTTCGGGGAGGGGATTCACGGAGATGATGACGGCGCCGTTCTTCTTCGCCTTCTCCAGCGCGCTGAGCATGCGGGGGTGGTTGGTGCCGGGATTCTGTCCCGCCACGAAAATCAGCGACGCCGTCTCCAGGTCCGTGAGGCTGACGGAGCCTTTGCCGATGCCGATCGTTTCGACCAGGGCCGATCCGGACGATTCGTGGCACATGTTGGAGCAGTCGGGCAGGTTGTTTGTCCCGATGCCGCGAACGAGGAGCTGGTAGGCGAAGGCTGCCTCGTTCGATGTCCGCCCGGACGTGTAGAAGACTGACTGGTCGGGGTGCTCCATGTCCCTGATCTCCTGGGCGATCAGCTCATAGGCGTCGTCCCATTCGATGGGCCTGTAGTGGGTTGCGCCTTCGTCGAGGAGCATCGGATGCGTCAGCCGGCCCTGCTGGCCCAACCAGTAGTCGTCCCGGGTCTTCAGGTCCGCGATGGAGTGTTGCGCGAAGAATTCTGGCGTGACGCGGCGGCGCGTGCCTTCTTCGGCTACCGCTTTGGCGCCGTTCTCGCAGAATTCCGCAGCATTGCGCTTTTCGTGTTCAGGCCAGGCACAGCCCATGCAGTCAAAGCCGTCAACCTGGTTGACGGCCAGGAGTGTCTGGATGCTGCGCAGCGGGCCCATTTGCTCAAGGGAGATTTTCAACGCATTCGCCACAGCCGGAAGACCGACGGCGGTCGTCTTGGGCTTCGTCAGAGTCAGCTTTGACTCGTCGATATTCTGCTTGGGGGCTTTTGAAGCCATGTGATCTTCTCCAACTGGTACCTACCGGCGGGTGACATTTTCTTGATAGTATATTGATATATCAGTTCTAGGAATACTATGTACAGGAGGCCTTCGCGTCAAGGCTAAGCCGTGCATCGGGAGGGGACGTGGAAATGGCAAGCGCTGGAGAACTACCGTCGGATGCTGGGAGGTCTTTGCGGCCAACGAGGCGGGAGGACGAATCCTTCGCCGACTTCGCCTACAGGGTGCTCTGCGATGAGCTGATTGTGTTGGACATCAAGCCTGGCGAACCGTTGAACGACGAAGTGATCTCCCGGCGGCTTGGAGTGGGACGGACGCCCATCCGGGAAGCCATGAAGCGCCTTGAGAGCGACCACCTGGTGGTGGCGTATCCCCGCAGGGGAACATTCGCCGCAGGCGTGGACATCACGGATCTGGCTGAAATATCCGAAATCCGGCAGCTTCTGGAGCCTGCGGCCGCAGCGCGGGCTGCCCGGATGGCATCGCCGCAGCTCCGGCGGGAGATCAGGGAATTTGCCAGGGAAGTCGGGGAGCTCCTGCCGGAGATGCACTCCCAGCAGGACCTGATGCGCCTGGACATGCGGGTGCACCGGATGATCTACCGGGCCACCGGGAGCCGGCATCTTGAGGATGTCCTGATCCGGTACGACAACCTGGCGACGCGGATCTGGAGCCTTGTGCTGGAGAAACTTCCTCCGGTATCCGAGCACATTGCCCAGCACATTGAGCTGCTCGAGTGCATTGCGGACGGGGACTCCGAAGCTGCTGCGCGGCTGACCACCAAGCATGTGACGGACTTCGAGAACCTCATCAGGGCCGTCCTGTAGCCCCGCGGCGGGGACACTGCGGGCCCCTTGGCGGGGCGGCGTCCGCGCCTGTCCGGATCGCAGGGATCCGCACGGGCGCGGAGATAACCGGGCCTAAGCGAAGCAGGGTTCCCTGCCGTGAATCACCCGGCTGCTCCCCGGACCAACGCACGCGACTGTTCCCGCGCTGCCTCGGTGGTGTGCAGCAGAAGCAGGGATGTGGTCACTGAGCCGACGCCACCCGGAACGGGTGTCAGTGCCCCGGCGATACCCCGGACGCTCGCTTCGTCCACATCCCCGGCGAGTGACCCGTCGGGAAGGACGTTGGTGCCGACGTCGATCACAACGGCCCCGGACGAAATGTGGCTGCCGTTCAGCAGGCCGGTGCGCCCGGCGGCGACCACCACGACGTCGGCCGTCTTGGTGTATTTCTCCAGCGCCCCTGACCTGGAGTGGCAGACGGTGACCGTGGCGTCGCGTGCCAGCAGCAGCAGGGACAGCGGTTTTCCGACGACGGCGGAACGTCCAATCACGACGACGTTCCGGCCGGCCACCGGGATGTCGAAGTGGTCAAGGATCTCGGTGACGGCCCGTGCGGTGGCAGGGGCGAACGAGGGCTGGCCGACAGCCAGGCGGCCAAGGCTCAGGGGATTCGCGCCGTCGATGTCCTTCCCAGGGGCGATCTGCCCCACCAGCGCATCTGCATCGACGCCGGGAGGCAATGGTGTCTGCAGGATGATGCCGTTGATGGACGGCTCGGCGCTGAGGTCTTTCAGGACTGAGGCCAATACTTGTCCTGACGCGTCGTGGCCCAGGTCAACGATCCGGCAATCGATGCCCGCACTCTCTGCGGCCCGTTCGATGGAACGCACATACCAGTGCGTGGAGCCGTCGTCGGTGGCCACAACCACTGCAAGGGTGGGGCGCAGGCCGTCAGATTCGAGGTTCCGGGCTTCGTCGTGGGCCTTCTGCTGAATGAGCTTTGCCAGGTTTCGTCCAGAGAGGAGTGTGGTGCTCAACTGAGAATCCTTTCACGCACGCGCTTCACGAGTTCGTCGGCTGCCAGGATGATTTTGTCCTCAAGGCCATCGGTCTGCTCAGCCAGACGGGACCGTGTTTCGGTGTCCTTGATGGCCACCACGTTGATGTCGATGTTGACCCGTGCAGTGGTGGCGGCTGCCCGGGCTGCGTCGACGGCGGCGGCGATGTCGCTGATCACGTTGGCGTTGGCCACCTCGAACAGTTCCGTGGCAAGTTCCACGACGGCGCCGGCGACAAGGATCAGGTCAGCCGGTGTTTTCGCGGCCTGGACGAGCGCGTCCTGGATGGACGCTGTCCGGGCGGCTTTGAGGCCGTCAGTACCGGACGGGAGCTTGTAGGCATCAATGACGCCTTGGAATGCGTGCTGGTCGGCGTCGGCGAGGCGCACGGCCTGGGCCACGAGTCCGTCCGCGCGGCTGATGATCCTGGTGACGAGTTCGGCGTGCTGCTCATATTTCGTACCGGTGGTGTATCGGGCCACCATGGCCACAAGCGCCGCCCCCTGGGCTGCGTGGAGTGCCGCGGCTGCACCGCCACCCGGGGTGGGTTCGCGGGAGGCAAGCCTGGCGAGGTAGTCGTTTATTGTCTCTGAACTGATCATGTGTCTTCCTGTGCTGAAGCTCTACCCGGCTGGCCCGGGGCATGGGACGGAAAAGCAGCGGCCCGGACTCCGGTTGCGCATGAAGAGTCCGGGCCGCGTGCCCTTGAGCGGTCTGGCGGGTGGTTAGCCGCGGAGCCTGGTCATCGTGGGGTCGTACAGTGGATCTGCCGTGACGGTGGCCTGGATGCGCCGGCCGAAGTACTCGATCTCGACCGAGTCACCAAGGGACACAGCGGCCGGGAGGTACGCGTAAGCGATCGGTTTGGCCACCGTGTAACCGTAGGCGGCACTGGTGACGTAGCCGACTGCCTGGTCCTTGTAGAAGACCGGTTCCTTGCCCAGGACGATGCTGCGGCCGTCGTCGACCGTCAGGCAGCGCAGGCGGCGGGCGGAGTTTTCCTCGGTCCGGCCTTCCAGTGCTGCCTTACCGACGAAGTTTTCCTTGGTCATCTTCACGGCGAAACCGAGTCCCGCTTCGAGGGGGTCGTGCTCGGTGGTCATGTCGGTGCCCCAGGAGCGGTAGCCCTTTTCCAGGCGCAGCGAGCTGAACGCGGCGCGGCCGGCAGCGATCACGCCGAACGGCTGGCCCGCCTTCCACAGTGCGTCCCACAGGCGCTGGCCGTTGTCCGCGCTGGTGTACAGTTCCCAGCCCAGCTCGCCGACGTAGGACAGGCGCATCGCCGTGACTTTGACGCCGCCAATGACTACTTCCTTGGCGCGGAAGTACTTGAGTCCGTCGTTGGAGAAGTCGTCGCTGCTGACCGTGCTGATGAGGTCCCGGGCGAGGGGTCCCCACAGGCCGATGCAGCAGGTGCCGCCGGTGGTGTCGCGCACCTGGACCCAGTCGCTGGCGGTGCCGTTTTCCGTCTGGTGGCGTGCGGCCCGCTCAAAGTAGGCCGTGTCGATGTTTCCATTGGCTCCGAGCTGGAAGGTGTCTTCGTTCAGGCGGGCCACGGTGATATCGCTTCGGATCCCGCCGGCGTGGTCCAGCAGGAGGGTGTAGGTGACGGCGCCCGGCTTCTTGGTCATGTCCGCGGTGGTCAGCTCCTGCAGCAGCTTCATGGCTCCGGGGCCGGAGACCTCAAGGCGCTTCAGCGGAGTCATGTCGTACATGGCCACCGCGGTGCGGGTCTTCCAGGCTTCGGCGGCGGCGATGGGCGAGCTGAACATCCCGGACCAGGCGTCACGTGCCGGCGGCTGCCATTCGTCAGGCATCTCCTTGAGCAGTTCGGCGTTGGCTTCGAACCAGTACGGACGCTCCCATCCGCCGCCCTCCAGGAAGTAGCCGCCCAGCTGCTTGTGGCGTGCGTGGAACGGGCTGACGCGGAGGTTGCGGGGGGAAAGCTTGGGCTGGAGCGGGTGCATGACATCGTAGATTTCCACGAAGTTCTGCTGTGACGTCTCGCTGACGTATTCGGGGGTCAGCTGGACCTCTTCGAAGCGGTGGATATCGCAGTCACCCAGATCGATCTCCGACTTTCCGGTGGTCAGCAATTCAGCAACGGCGCGGGCGATGCCGGCCGAGTGGGTGACCCACACGGCTTCGGCGACGAAGAAGCCGTCCAGCTCCTTGGACTCACCCACCAGGGATCCGCCGTCGGGAGTGAAGGAGAAGATGCCGTTGAAGCCGTCTTCGATTTCGCTTTCGCGCAGGGCCGGCAGGATCTGCTTGGTGGCCTCCCAGGCCGGGAGGAAATCCTCCAGGGTGAAGTCGAGGCGGGAGGGCATGTTGTGGTCGCTGATGGTCTCGGGTGCGAACGTGCCCAGCTCGTCAAGGTCCACGGGCATGGGGCGGTGGGCGTAGGAACCGATGCCGTAGCGCTCGCCGTGCTCGCGGTAGTAGAGGTCCTGGTCCTGGTGCCGCAGGATGGGCAGGGATGCGTCGTTGGGCAGTTCGTTCTTGCCCTTTTGCGCGGGCACCGGAGTGGTTTTGACGTACTGGTGGGCCAGCGGCAGGAGCGGGACTGACATCCCGATCATTTCGCCGATCTTGGCGCCCCAGAAGCCGGCGCAGGAGACCACGATATCGGCAGGGATGGTGCCCTCGGAAGTCTCGACGCCGGTGACCCGGCGGCCGGACTGCTCGATGCCCGTCACCGTGGTGTTGCCCAGGTACTTGACGCCCGCGGCTTCCGTGCGCTTGATCAGCAACTGGACTGCGCGGGCAGCACGGGCCAGGCCGTCGCTGGGAACGTGGAGCCCGCCCAGGACGTCTTCCTCGTTCAGGAGCGGGTAAAGCTCCTTGCACTCGGCACGGGTAAGGATCTTGCCCTCGATTCCCCACGCGGCGGCATAGCCGAGCTTCCGCTTCAGATCCGCGAGGCGTGTCTCGGTGGTGGCGATCTCGAGGCCGCCCACCTGGTTGAAGCAGCTGACGCCGTCCTCGGTCAGGGACAAAAGCTTTTCAACCGTGTACTTGGCGAAGAGCGCCATGGACTTTGAAGCGTTGGTCTGGAAGACAAGTCCGGGTGCGTGGGACGTCGAGCCGCCGGGCATGTTCAGCGGTCCCTGGTCCAGGACGGTGATGTTGTTCCAACCCCGGGTGACCAGTTCATCGGCCAGGTTTGTGCCGACGATTCCAGCTCCGATAATGACAATGCTTGGCGTCGATGCCATGTGGTTTCTCCTGCTGATTTTCGGGTGTTGTCTGTGCTGGGCGGGTGGCTGTGCTTAGCGGAACACTACGGTGCTGGTCTGGTCCAGCAGCACACGGTGTTCACAGTGCCACCGCACGGCGCGGGAGAGTGCCAGTGCTTCGGCGTCCGCTCCGACGGTTGAAAGGGCGTTCGGTCCATAGCTGTGGTCGACCCGGATGACTTCCTGTTCGATGATTGGCCCCTCATCCAGTTCCGCGGTCACATAGTGGGCCGTTGCGCCCACCAGCTTGACTCCGCGGTCGTAGGCCTGGTGGTAGGGGCGTGCGCCCTTGAATCCCGGGAGGAAGGAGTGGTGGATGTTAATGGCCCGGCCTTCCAGGGAGCGGCAGAGGTCGTCGGAGAGTACCTGCATGTACCGGGCGAGCACGACGAGGTCGATGTTGTGCTCGTCCACCAGTTCCAGCAGGCGCCGCTCGGCGTCGGACTTTGTCTCAGGGGTTACCGGGAGATAGATGAAGGGGAGGCCGGCGGCCTCGGCCATGGCCCGGTGGGTTTCATGGTTGGAGACGATCAGGGCGATGTCGCCGCCGAGGCTTCCGCCGCGCCAGCGGAAGAGCAGGTCGTTCAGGCAGTGGCCGAACTTGGACACCATGACCAGGATGCGCTGCTTGGTCTGGTCGTGGAAGCTGAACTTCATCTCGAAGCGGTCCGCAATGGCGCTGAACTCCTCCTGGAGGCGCTCCGGTGTGTATTCGGGAGACCCCGAGAACGCGGTGCGCAGGTGCAGCGTCTCGCGGAGCCCGTCGTCGAACTGCTGGTGCTCCTCGATATTGAAGCCGCGTTCGAAGAGGAAAGTGGTGACCGCCTGGACGATACCGGCACGTTCGACGCACGACAGTGTGAGTACGAACTTCTGGGCATTGTCCTTCACGCGGGGCCGGTCCTGAGTCAGCGTGCTGGTTGATGAGTCTGTTGCCACGAGGGTCATGTCTCCTCCTTTGGGTGTCTTCCCGTTAGATATATTCTCAGATAATAAACTGATATATTAGGGCTGGGAATCAGCGTATACTGGTCAGTGGGCGAGGTCAATAGCCTGTTCGGCTGAATTGAAAGGGGTCCGGGTTATGGCAGTTGAAGCTTTGGCGATCGTGGAGGATGCGGTAAAGAAGTCGTTGGCGGACGTGGCGTATGAGCGCATCCGCGACCGGCTGCTGATGCTTGAGATCAAACCCGGCGACCTCCTTAACGACGACCACCTTGCCAGGGACCTCGGAATGGGGCGGACTCCGGTGCGGGAGGCTTTGAAGCGGCTCGAGCTCGACCGCCTGGTGGTTTCGTATCCACGCAGGGGCACCTTTGCCACCCGCGTGGAGGTGACCGACCTCGCTTTCATTTCAGAAATCCGGACACAGCTTGAACCACTCGCAGCGTCCCGCGCCGCCCGGGTGGCCACGGAGCAGCAACGGGAGCAGTTGCGGGCTGTGTTGCGGGCTGTTGAAGCCTTCGATACCGATGCGGCCCCCGTCGTCGAGACCCTGCGCCTTGATGCCCGCGTCCATCAAGGCATCTATGCAGCGGCGGGCAATCCCCACCTCGAGGACGTCCTGATCCGGTACGACAATCTCGCCACCCGCATCTGGTGCATGGTGCTGGACCGCCTTCCCGATCTTTCCCGCCACGTGCATGAGCACCTGGACCTGCTCGGCGCAGTGATCGACGGCGACGAGGAGCGGGCCGCTGACCTGGCGCGGAGCCACGTCAGCGGCTTCGAGGACGCCGTCCGCAAGGCGCTCTTCACCTGACCTGATCCCCACCTCCCGGCGAATTACCGAATGCGCGGCCCTTCCGGCCGCGCATTTGGCGCCTCTGGAACGGCTCAAAAAATCTGTTGACACCCACCAGCCTGGATAGCATACTTGAGTCACGTAACTAATATATCAACAGGATATTAGATAGCAGAGGAGAAAAGATGGTCGACGTTCTGACCCGTACGCTCGCAGAGACCGATCCTGCGATCCACGCAGCTGTTCAGCAGGAGCTCCTGCGCCAGCAGGGCACACTCGAGATGATCGCCTCCGAAAACTTCGCGCCGACCGCCGTCATGGAGGCGCAGGGATCCGTCCTGACCAACAAGTACGCCGAAGGCTACCCGGGCAAGCGCTACTACGGCGGCTGCGAACACGTTGATGTGGTCGAGCAGCTGGCCATCGACCGTCTCAAGTCATTGTTCGGCTCCGAATTCGCCAATGTGCAGCCCCACTCAGGCGCCCAGGCCAACGCAGCGGCGATGTTCGCCCTGATCCAGCCCGGCGATACCATCCTGGGGTTGAACCTCGCACACGGTGGCCACCTGACCCACGGCATGAAGATCAACTTCTCCGGCAAGCTCTACAAGGTGGTCCCGTACGGCGTGCGCGAGGACACCATGACCATCGACATGGCTGAAGTCGAGCGCCTGGCGGTTGAGAACAAACCGCAGCTGATCGTCGCCGGCTGGTCCGCCTACTCCCGGCAGCTGGACTTCGCCGAATTCCGCCGTATCGCGGACCTGGTGGGCGCCTACCTGATGGTGGACATGGCCCACTTCGCCGGGCTGGTGGCTGCAGGGCTGCACCCCAACCCCGTGCCTCACGCCCACATTGTCACCAGCACCACCCACAAGACCCTGGGCGGCCCGCGCGGTGGTGTGATCCTGACCAATGACGCCGCCATCGCCAAGAAGGTCAACTCCGCGGTGTTCCCCGGACAGCAGGGTGGCCCGCTGGAGCACGTCATTGCCGGCAAGGCTGTGGCCTTCAAGCTCGCTGCTGAGCCCGAGTTCCGCGACCGCCAGGAACGCACCCTGGAAGGCGCCCGCATCATCGCAGAACGCCTGCTCTCTGACGACGTTGCGGAGTCCGGCGTGACGGTAGTCAGCGGTGGCACCGACGTGCACCTGGTCCTTGTGGACCTGCGCCATTCGGAACTGGACGGCCAGCAGGGCGAAGACCGCCTGCACCGGATTGGCATCACGGTCAACCGCAACGCCGTACCGTTCGACCCGCGGCCGCCGATGATCTCTTCCGGTCTGCGCATCGGAACGCCGGCACTGGCCACGCGCGGGTTCGGGAAGGCAGAGTTCACCGAGGTCGCAGACATTATCGCCGCAGCACTCAAGCGCGAGTTCAGCGACGAGACCGTGGCGGAACTGCGGCAGCGGGTGGAAATCCTCGCCGGAAAGTTCCCGCTCTACCCCAATCTCTCTTCTGACGCGAACGAAAACGAGGTGGCATAATGGCCGATCTGCTTCCCGAGCACCCGGAATTCCTCTGGCACAACCCGGACCCCAAGAAAAGCTACGACGCAGTCATCGTCGGTGGCGGCGGGCACGGCCTGGCCACCGCCTACTTCCTGGCCAAGAACCACGGCATGACCAACATCGCCGTCCTCGAAAAGGGCTGGCTGGCCGGCGGCAACATGGCCCGGAACACCACCATCATCCGGTCCAACTACCTCTGGGACGAGAGCGCGGCCATCTACGAGCACGCCCTCAAGCTCTGGGAAATCCTGCCGGAGGAGCTCGAATACGACTTCCTCTTCAGCCAGCGCGGCGTGATGAACCTCGCCCACACCCTGGGTGATGTCCGCGAAAGCATGCGCCGGGTCGGGGCGAACCAGCTCAACGGAGTGGACGCCGAGTGGCTGGACCCCAGGCAGGTCAAGGAACTCTGCCCCATCCTGAACATCAACGACAACATCCGCTACCCCGTCATGGGCGCCACGTACCAGCCGCGCGCCGGCATCGCCAAGCATGACCACGTTGCCTGGGCCTTCGCCCGCAAGTGTGACGAGCTGGGCGTGGACATCATCCAGAACTGCGAAGTCACCGGCTTCGTCAAGGACGGCAACCGCGTCACGGGTGTCCAGACCAACCGCGGCACCATCAACACCGAAAAGGTGGGCCTGTGCGCCGCCGGGCACAGCTCGGTCCTGGCCGAAATGGCCGGCTTCCGGCTCCCCATCCAGTCCCACCCGCTGCAGGCGCTGGTTTCGGAACTGCACGAACCGGTCCACCCCACCGTCGTCATGTCCAACCACGTGCACGTCTATGTTTCCCAGGCCCACAAGGGCGAGCTGGTCATGGGCGCCGGTGTGGACTCCTACAACGGTTACGGCCAGCGCGGCTCGTTCCACGTGATCGAGCACCAGATGGCGGCCGCCGTCGAGCTCTTCCCGATCTTTGCCCGTGCGCACGTACTCAGGACCTGGGGCGGCATCGTTGACACAACGCTGGACGCCTCCCCGATCGTGGGCACCACTCCGGTGGAGAACATGTTCGTGAACTGTGGCTGGGGCACCGGCGGCTTCAAAGGCACGCCGGCCGCGGGCCTCACCTTTGCCCACACCATCGCCACGGGAACTCCGCACGAACTGAACAAGCCATTTGCGCTGGAGCGGTTCGAAACCGGCGCCCTGATCGACGAGCACGGCGCAGCTGCCGTGGCCCACTAGAAGAGAGTCCGGACATGCTCCTCATTTCATGCCCCAACTGCGGCTCCCGCGACGAGACCGAGTTCCACTACGGCGGCCAGGCCCACGTGGCCTATCCGGAAAACCCGAACGAACTGAACGACCGCGAATGGGCCGAGTTCCTGTTCTACCGGGACAATACCAAGGGCGCCTTTGCCGAACGCTGGCTCCACAGCACCGGCTGCCGCCAGTGGTTCAACATGCTCCGCGACACGGTCACCTATGAGATCCAGGCGATCTACCCCATGGGCGCGCCCCGGCCCGACAAAGCCGCCCCGGCACCTGAATCAGGCACTGCCAGCACCGCCCCGGACAGCACCACCACCGGGACCGCGGCTCCCAGCATCTCCGGCACCAGCATCGCGCCGGCCGATTCAGCGCCCAGCACCAGCACCACCGCCCCGAAGGGAGCAACCAAGTGACTTCCCAGAACGCCCGCCTCGCCTCCGGCGGACGCATCGACCGCACCATCTCCTGGCGTTTCACCGTGGACGGCGAGGAATTCACGGGCCACCCCGGCGACACCCTCGCCTCGGCCCTGATCGCCAACGGGCGCATCGCCGCCGGCAACTCGCTCTACGAGGACCGCGCCCGTGGCATCATCTCCGCCGGCGTTGAGGAATCCAACGCGATGGTCAAGATCTTCCCGCGCTTCCCCGGCGACGTCGCCGAGTCCATGCTCCCCGCCACCACCGTCACCCTGGTGGACGGCCTGAAGGCGGAACTGCTCAACGGCCTGGGCAAGCTTGACCCGGACGAGGACCACGCTGAATACGACAAGAAGTACGTCCACACCGACGTCCTGGTCATCGGCGGTGGCCCCGCCGGCCTCGCCGCAGCCCGCGAAGCTGTCCGCAGCGGCGCCCGTGTCATCCTCATGGACGACCAGCCTGAACTGGGCGGGTCCCTCCTGTCCGGCTCCACCGCCCCCGAACTGGCCGAGACCATCGAAGGCAAGCCGGCCCTGGAATGGGTAGCTGACGTGGAAGCCGAGCTCGTTTCCGGCGCCGAATCCACCGTCCTGAACCGCACCAGCGCCTTCGGTGCCTACGACGCCAACTACGTCATCGCCGTCCAGAACCGCACCGACCACCTGTCCAGCCCGGCCGCCCCCGGCGTGTCCCGGCAGCGGATCTGGCATGTCCGCGCCAAGCAGGTCGTGGTGGCACCCGGCGCGCACGAACGCCCGCTGGTGTTCGAGAACAACGACCGCCCCGGCATCATCCTGGCCTCGGCCGTCCGCAGCTACCTCAACCGCTACGCAGTTGCCGCCGGGCAGCGCGTTGTCATCAGCACCACCAACGACAGCGCCTACGCCCTGGCCGCAGACCTCCGCGCCGCCGGGGTCAAGCTCGCCGCCGTCGTCGACGCCCGCCCCCAGCTCACTCCGGTGGCTGCGGCCGCCGTCGAAGCCGGCACCCGCGTGCTGATCGGCAGCGCGGTGGCCAACACCACTGCGGGAGAGGACGGCCGTCTGAACTCCGTCACCATCCGCAGCATCAACGACGACGGCGAACTCACCTCCGGCATCGAGGAGATCGCCTGCGATCTGCTGGCAGTTTCCGGTGGCTGGAGCCCGCTGGTGCACCTCCACTCCCAGCGCCAGGGCAAGCTGCGCTGGGACGATGAGCTCGCCGCTTTCGTGCCGAGCACCGTGGTCCCGAACCAGCAGACCATCGGCTCCGGACGCGGCAGCTTCGAACTCGCAGACTGCCTGGCCGAGGGGATCTCCGCCGGAGCATCGGCGGCGATCGCTGCGGGCTTCGAGTCCACCACGAAGCCCGTCCCGTTCGGTGAGCCAAAGGCCTCGGCCCCGACGCGCCAGCTGTGGCTGGTTCCGGGCGAGCAGGGCACGCCGGATGACTGGCACCACCACTTCGTGGACTTCCAGCGCGACCAGTCAGTGGCTGACGTGCTGCGGTCCACCGGAGCCGGCATGCGGTCCGTGGAGCACATCAAGCGCTACACCTCCATCAGCACCGCCAACGATCAGGGCAAGACCTCCGGCGTCAACGCGATCGGCGTCATCGCCGCAGCGCTCCGCACGGTCGGCGAAGCCTCCCGCGGCATCGGCGACATCGGCACCACGACCTACCGCGCGCCGTTCACCCCGGTGGCGTTCGCGGCACTGGCCGGACGCCAGCGCGGCGAACTGTTCGATCCCGCCCGCGTCACCTCGATCCACCCGTGGCACGTTGCCAAGGGCGCCCTGTTCGAGGACGTCGGACAGTGGAAGCGTCCCTGGTACTACCCGCAGGCCGGCGAGGACATGGACGCTGCCGTGCTGCGCGAATGCGCCGCCGTCCGCGATTCCGTGGGCTTTATGGACGCCACCACGCTGGGCAAGATCGAAATCCGCGGCAAGGACGCCGGAGAGTTCCTCAACCGGATCTACACCAACGCGTTCAAGAAGCTCGCCCCGGGTTCGGCCCGGTACGGCGTGATGTGCATGGCTGACGGCATGATCTTCGACGACGGCGTGACCCTCCGTCTGGACGATGACCGCTACTTCATGACCACCACCACCGGCGGCGCCGCCAAGGTGCTCGACTGGCTGGAGGAATGGCTGCAGACCGAATGGCCTGAGCTGGACGTCCACTGCACCTCGGTGACCGAACAGTGGTCCACCATTGCCGTCGTCGGACCCAAGTCCCGCGAGGTCCTCGCCAAGGTGGCACCGGAACTGGCAGCCAACGGCGGGCTGGAGGCGGAAGCCTTCCCGTTTATGACCTTCCGTGAAACAACCCTCGCCTCCGGCGTGCAGGCACGGGTCTGCCGGATCTCCTTCTCCGGTGAGCTGGCCTACGAGATCAACATTCCGTCCTGGTACGGGCTGAACACCTGGGAAGCCGTGGCCGCGGCAGGGGCCGAATTCAATATCACCCCCTACGGCACCGAAACCATGCACGTGCTCCGCGCCGAAAAGGGCTACCCCATCGTGGGGCAGGACACCGACGGCACCGTTACCCCGCAGGACGCCGGCATGGACTGGGTGGTCTCCAAGGCCAAGGAGTTCATCGGCAAGCGCTCCTACGCCCGGGCGGACGCCCGGCGCGAGGACCGCAAGCACCTGGTCAGCGTGCTGCCCGTGGACGGCTCGTTCCGGCTTCCGGAAGGCACCCAGCTCGTGGAAAAGGGGATCCCCACCACCCCCGCCTACGGCCCGGTTCCCATGCAGGGATTCGTGACCTCGAGCTACCACAGCGCCGCACTGGGCCGCTCCTTTGGCCTCGCACTGATCAAGAACGGCCGCAACCGGATCGGCGAGACCCTGGTGGCCGTCGCAGGAAACCAGGTGGTTGACGTTGTTGTCGCAGAAACCGTACTTTTTGACCCCGAAGGGACCCGCAAAGATGGCTGAAACAGCAGCACCCAAAACCTCCCGTGAGACGAACCTGTCACTCCGCACCAGCCCCGCTGCGCTGCTCAGGGCAGCATTTGAAACGGCGTCCGTCCCCGGCACCGTGGAACTGAGTGAAATCACCTTCCTGACCATGGTTGGCGTCCGGGTTAATCCGGCCACCGAAGCCGGGACACGCATCGCGTCCGTCACAGGCGGGCTGCCCGCAGCGTGCGGCGCCGTCAGCGGCGCCGGGGAAACGTCCGTGCTGTGGCTCGGGCCCGAGGAGTTCCTGGTGGTGGCGCCGATGGAAGCCCACGAGTCGCTGGGCGGTGACCTGCTGCAGGCACTCCGGGAAGCCCTTGGCGACGGCGAAGGCCAGGTGGTGGACCTCTCCGCCAACCGCACCACGTTCGAACTGACCGGGGCGCGGGCCCGGGCCGTCCTGGAAAAGGGCTGCTCGCTGGACCTCCACCCCCGCGGGTTCAAGGCCGGTACGGCACTTTCCACGGAGATCGGCAACATCCCGGTGGTCCTGTGGAAAACCGCTGACGAAAGCTACCGGATCTTCCCCCGGGCTTCATTCGCCGATTTCCTGGGCCGCTGGCTCCTTGATGCCATGCGGGAATACGCCTCCCCTGAGGTCCCTTAATGGCACTCAGTGCCCTGGACCTGTTTTCCGTTGGCATCGGGCCGTCGTCATCACACACGGTCGGCCCGATGCGGGCAGCGAAGCTGTTCGCCGACGGGCTCAAAGGCGAAGGACACCTGAGCTCCACCAGGCGCGTGCAGGCCGAACTGTTCGGCTCGCTCGGGGCCACCGGCCGGGGCCACGGCTCGGACAAGGCCGTGGTCCTGGGCTTTAGGGGGCTTGATCCCGAAACCGTGGACACCACCACGGCGGATGACCAGGTGGCCGCGGCGGCCCTCGACGCCGAACTGTGGGTGTGCGGGGTCCACCGCGTGGACTTCAACTGGGACGAGGACGTGGTGCTGCACCGGCGCAAGTCCCTCCCCGCCCACCCCAACGGCATGACATTCCGGGCTCTGGACCACGCTGGAACCGTCCTCAGCGAGCGGAGCTTCTATTCGATTGGGGGCGGCTTCGTCGTTGACGGCGATGCCGCGGGCGAGGACCGGGTAGTGGCCGACGCCACCGTCCTGCCGTGCCCGTTCAGCACGGCGGACGAACTACTGGAGATCTGCAGCCGCGAGGGCATGTCCATCTCCGACGTGATGCTCGCCAACGAACTCACCTGGCGCAGCGAAGCTGAGCTTCGGGAAAAGCTGCTGGGGCTGTGGGCGGTGATGCGCGAATGCGTGGACAACGGCTGCGCTGCGGAAGGGATTCTTCCCGGCGGCCTTAACGTCAGGCGACGGGCGCCGTCGTTGTTCCAGACCCTGACGGCGGACACCGGGGTGACCGATCCGCTCCGGGCGATGGAGTGGGTGAACCTGTTCGCCCTGGCCGTCAACGAGGAAAATGCCGCCGGCGGCCGGATCGTCACCGCACCCACCAACGGCGCGGCCGGCATCGTTCCCGCGGTGCTGCACTACTACGTGAAGTTCGTGCCCGGCGCCAACGACGACGGTGTGGTCCGTTTCCTGCTGACAGCGGCCGCGGTGGGAATCCTGTTCAAGATCAACGCCTCCATCTCCGGGGCCGAGGTGGGCTGCCAGGGCGAGGTCGGCTCCGCCTGCTCGATGGCCGCGGCCGGCCTCTGCGAAGTGCTGGGCGGCACGCCGGCCCAGGTGGAGAATGCCGCCGAGGTGGGCATTGAACACAACCTTGGCCTGACCTGCGACCCAGTGGGTGGCCTGGTGCAGATTCCCTGCATCGAGCGCAACGCCATTGCCAGCGTCAAAGCCATCAACGCCGCCCGCCTTGCCCTGCACGGCGACGGCAGCCACAAGGTATCCCTGGACAAAGCGATCAAGACCATGAGGGAAACCGGCGCCGACATGATGAGCAAATACAAGGAGACGTCCCGGGGCGGCCTCGCGGTGAACGTCATCGAATGCTGACTCGGTGACCTGCGTGTAGCCCCGGGTGCGCTCATGCGCCCGGGGCCAGTCCCTTTACCCGAATGCCTGGCTTCGCAGGCGCCCCGTCCTTTTGGAGCAAGAAGTGACCCTGAAACGACTCCCGTACGAACATATTGCTGTCGCGGGCAGCAGCCGCGTCAAGCGCGGTATGGCTGAGATGCTCAAGGGCGGCGTCATCATGGACGTCGTCAACGTCGAACAGGCCCGCATCGCCGAAGATGCCGGTGCCGTGGCAGTCATGGCGCTGGAACGCGTTCCGGCCGATATCCGCGCCCAGGGTGGCGTGTCCCGCATGTCCGATCCGGACATGATCGACAAGATCATCGACGCCGTGTCCGTGCCCGTCATGGCCAAGGCCAGGATCGGCCACTTCGTCGAGGCGCAGATCCTGCAGTCACTCGGCGTGGACTACATTGACGAGTCCGAGGTCCTGACCCCCGCCGACTACACCAACCACATCGACAAGTGGAAGTTCACCGTTCCCTTCGTCTGTGGCGCCACCAACCTCGGTGAGGCACTGCGCCGTATCAACGAGGGCGCGGCGATGATCCGTTCCAAGGGCGAGGCCGGCACCGGCGATGTCTCCAACGCCACCACCCACATGCGCCAGATCCGCGCCGAGATCCTCAAGCTCGCGTCCTTGCCCGAGGACGAGCTGTACGTCGCGGCCAAGGAACTGCAGGCCCCGTACGAGCTCGTCAAGGAAATCGCCTCCACCGGCAAGCTTCCCGTGGTGCTGTTCACCGCCGGCGGTATCGCCACCCCGGCTGATGCTGCGATGATGATGCAGCTCGGCGCCGACGGCGTGTTCGTCGGTTCCGGCATCTTCAAGTCCGGCAACCCGGCCCAGCGTGCCGCCGCCGTCGTCAGGGCCACTGCCTATTATGACGACCCGGACGTCATCGCCAAGGCCTCCCGCGGCCTGGGCGAAGCCATGGTGGGCATCAACGTGGACGAGATCCCGCAGCCCCACCGCCTCGCCGAGCGCGGCTGGTAACTCGCGCCTTGGGGCGCCGAACCACACCGCCCGTCGCCTTTCGCTCCGTAATTGTTTTAGACGTGGAGTGGAGTTATTTCCTTGGTTCCCGGCTGCCCGTATGGTTGCCGCGGCCCGGAACGGGTAGAACTAAGTCATGACGACGTCGCCCCTGGTGTTGGGCCCCATGATGCGGTACGTGGACGAGACTTCTGCCAGCATCTGGGTGGAGACCCGGGGCGATTCCCGTGTCACGGTCCGGGCCGGTGACCGCAGCTGGGAGGCCCGCACGTTTGTTGCGCACGGCCACCACTATGCTCTGGTGGAGGCGGCCGGGCTGGAGCCGGGCAGCGTGCTGCCTTACACCCTTGAAATTGACGGGACCCAGTGCTGGCCCGAGCCCACCTCAGGGTTTCCGCCACCGGTGATTGCGACGCTGAAGCCGGGCAAGCCATTGCGCATGGCCTACGGCTCCTGCCGCACCAGTGTCCCGCACGACGCGGCCGGCAACCGCACCCATGGCGTCGATTCACTCCGCGCTTTCGCCTTGGCGATGGCGTCCGACGCTGACCTGCCGTGGCCGGATCTGGTGGCTTTCCTAGGGGACCAGGTCTACGCCGATCTGACCAGCGAACAGATGCAGGAGTTCATTCGGGCCAGGCGGGACATCGAGGCGCCGCCGGGGGAGGAACTGAAGGACTACGAGGAATACGCCCACCTTTACTTCCTGGCCTGGTCGGACCCGGCGAACAGGTGGCTGCTGTCCACCTTGCCCAGCGCCATGATCTTCGACGACCACGACATCCGTGATGACTGGAACACCTCCTTGAGCTGGAAAAAGGAGATGGAGGCGACGTCCTGGTGGCACGGGCGGATCGTCGCGGGGCTGGCCTCATACTGGGTCTACCAGCACCTGGGGAATCTCTCACCGCAGGAACGTGATGAGGACCCGATCTGGCGGCAGATCGCCGGCCACACGGGTGAGGCCGAAATCGACGTCAGCGCTGCGCTGGATGATTTCGCGGACCGGGCTGATCAGGATCCGAAGTCCTACCGGTGGAGCTACTGCCGGGATATTGGCGATACCCGGCTGATTGTGGTGGACTCGCGCGCCGCCCGGGATCTGGCTCCGGACAACCGTGCCCTGCTCGACAAGGATGAAATGGCCTGGCTCGACGGCAGTATGCGGGGCGGTTTCCGGCACCTGCTGGTAGCAACCTCGCTGCCTTTCCTGCTGCCGATGGGCCTGCATTATGTCGAATCCTGGAATGAGGCCATTTCCCAAGGTGCATGGGGAAACCGTGCCGCTCGTGCGGGTGAGAAAGTCCGCCAGGCTGTGGATCTTGAACATTGGGGCGCTTTCGAGAACAGCTTCCATCAGGTGGCAGCCATGGTCACTGAGATCGCCGACGGCAAACGCGGCGTTGCACCGGAAACAATCATGTTCCTCTCCGGGGACGTCCATTATTCCTACGTCGCGGAGGTGGAGCGCGCTTCGGGCAGCCGCATCATGCAGGCCGTCTGCTCCCCGATCCGCAACCCCCTGCCCCGCTTGATGAGGTCCTTCGCTGCAGTCATGTCCTATGGAGTGGCTGCGCCGGTGGGTGCTTTGGTGGCGCGCTCAGCGAAAGTGCCGGACCCGCCGTTCCGCTGGAAAGGCGTCAAAGGTCCCTGGTTCACCAACAACCTGGCCTGCCTCGAAGTCCTCCCGGAGGGGCTGAAGCTGTGGTGGCAGACCGGAGTGGTGGAAGACGGCGACGACCTGCACCCGCGGCTCGAACAAGTCGCCTCCGTTACCGTGGCCTCCCGGGAGGAAGGCGGGAGCCCACCTGCGGGGCGGGGTCTGGACAGGCTCACCCGCCGGCGCGCGGCACGAACGTAGCCAGCAGGAAACCATCAGGAGAGGCCTGCGACGGGGAGTTCAACCACGGAGCGGAGGACCTTACCCTCATGCATTTTGGCGAACGCCTCCTCCACCTGGTCGATGGTGATCCGCTCGGTCACAAACGCGTCCAATTCCAGGTTGCCCTGTTTGTAGTGGGCCACGAGCATGGGGAAGTCGCGGGAGGGCAGGCAGTCGCCGTACCAGGAGGACTTCAGCGAGCCGCCCCGGCCGAAGACGTCCAGCAGCGGCAGTTCGAGCAACATGCCCGGCGTCGGGACGCCCACCAGGACCACGCGGCCGGCGAGATCGCGGGCGTAGAACGCCTGCTTGTAGGTTTCGGGGCGTCCGACGGCGTCAATCACCACGTCCGCTCCGTTGCCGCCCGTGAGGGCACGGATGGCCTCGATGGGATCTTCCTTGCTGGAATCCACACCATGGGTGGCTCCCAGAGACCTGGCCATTTCCACCTTGTTGGCGTCGATGTCCACCGCGATGATGGTGGTGGCCCCTGCGAGCTTGGCGCCGGCGATCGCGGCGATGCCCACACCGCCGCAGCCGATCACGGCTACGGACTCGCCGCGCTTGACCTCACCGGTGTTGATGGCGGCACCGATGCCGGCCATCACGCCGCAGCCCAGCAGGCCGACGGCGGCGGGATCGACGTCGTCGTCAATTTTGGTGCACTGCCCGGCGGCGACGAGGGTCTTCTCCGCGAAGGCGCCGATGCCGAGTGCGGGGGAGAGTTCCGTGCCGTCCTCGAGGGTCATCTTCTGGGTGGCGTTGTGGGTGTTGAAGCAGTACTGCGGCTGGCCCTTGGCACACGCACGGCATTCGCCGCACACGGCCCGCCAGTTCAGGATGACGCGGTCACCGGGGGCCACTTCTGTGACGCCGGGACCCACGGCGCTGACCACGCCGGTGGCTTCATGGCCGAGCAGGATGGGGAAATCGTCGGTGATTCCGCCCTGCTTGTAGTGGAGGTCGGTGTGGCAGACGCCGCAGGTGAGGATGTCCACCAGGGCCTCGCCCGGGCCCGGATCCGGGACGAGGATGGTCTCCACCGAGACCGGAGCGTTCTTTTCCCTGGCAATGACGGCCTTGACCTTGTGAACCATTTAGCTGTGTTCCTTTCATGGGTCCGCGGACCTGGGGGAGATCCCATTGCGTATTACACAACACAGTGCGTATAGCGCGTACTCGAAATATCTCAGCCGAGGGAGGGCGAGTCAATAGAACCTGGAAGTACTACGCCTGCCGCCTCACGGCGAAGTGGACTCTGCTGTTGACTCCATGCAACACGGTTACTCCTGACGCAACTTCTCATGATCCGCCAGGCATGCCCCTACCGTGGCGTGCCGGCCACCGGGCGTCCGCAAGCGCGCGGCCTGTGCCCCTGCTGAGCTTGTCTGCGATCTAGGACGAAAATCAAAGAGTGGTATTGACTGTGGCGCAGCTCACCACCTAGTCTGATGCAACAGCGTTGCGCTGATTGCAACCCCAACACAACTTGGTGGATACATGAGTAACGAAACTTCTTCTCCCGCTCTGGCGGGACGACCCGTCCCGGAACCGCATGGCACCCATGCCGGCGTCCGGACCGGCCGCAGCACCATGAGCGGCCAGAATTATGAGCCTGACAACGGTGTCAGCAAGGAAACCCGCCGCAGGGTCATCGCGGCAAGCTTCATCGGCAACTTCGTTGAATGGTTTGATTACGCCGTCTACGGCTACCTGGCCGTCACCATCGCCACAGTCTTTTTCCCCGAATCAGATCCCCAGACCGGGCTTCTGCTGACCTTCGCCCTGTTCGCCATTTCGTTCCTGGTCCGCCCGCTCGGCGGGTTCGTCTGGGGCCACATTGGTGACAGGGTGGGCCGGCGGACGGCTCTGTCGCTGTCCATCCTGATCATGTCCGGAGCGACGTTCTGCATCGCACTCATCCCGGGCTACGACACGATCGGTATCTGGGCTCCGGTCCTGCTGCTGATCATCAGGGTTGTCCAGGGCTTCTCGGCCTCCGGCGAATATGCCGGAGCCTCGGCCTTCCTCGTGGAGTACGCACCGGGCAACAAGCGCGGCCTGTACGCCGCGGTGGTTCCGGCCAGCACCGCTGCGGGGCTGCTCCTCGGCTCCCTGATCGCGGGCCTGCTGACCGTCCTGCTGACGTCCGACGCCATGCACAGCTGGGGTTGGCGCCTGCCGTTCCTGCTGGCAGCCCCGATGGGACTGATCGGCCGGTACATCCGGACCAAGCTCGAAGACACCCCGGTGTTCCGCGAGTTGGCGAAGGAGGACCAGGCCGTCAAGGCTCCGGTATCCAGCCTTTTCAAGAACCACTGGCGGCAACTGCTGCTTGCCGTTGGCGCCGTGCTGCTCAACGCCGTCGGGTTCTACGTGATCCTCAGCTACATGCCCACTTACCTGTCCTCCGAGCTGGGGCTGGGCGAAACGGAATCATTCCTGGCCACCACCATCGCGTTGCTGACGTACATCGGGTTCATCTTCCTCACCGGTATGCTCTCGGACCGGTACGGCCGCAAGAAGGTGCTGATCAGCGCCTCCATCACGTTCATCGTGCTGACGGTGCCCGCGTTCGCGTTGCTGGGGACCGGCAACTTCCTGGTCATCGTCCTGGTCCAGATCCTGCTGGGCGCCATGCTCACCCTCAACGACGGGACGCTCCCCAGCTTCCTGGCCGAAATGTTCCCCACCCGGGTCCGCTACAGCGGCTTCGCGGTCAGCTTCAACTTCTCCAACGCGCTGTTCGGCGGCACCGCCCCGTTCATGGCCACGCTCCTGATCGCCGCTACCGCCAACGATCTGGCGCCGGCCTGGTACCTGGTGGGCGCGGCAATCATCTCCCTGATCGCCGTCGCGCTTTCCAGGGAGACCTGCAAAGAACCGCTGCGCCACGAATAGCCCACAATCTTCCCTACTTTCCTCCTCAAGTAATTGCTCTAAAGAAAGGCACCACCACAATGACCACCACAACATCCGAGAACGCAACGTCCGTCGCCGAACTGGAGCGGGTCAAGTTCCTGAAGAACGGCGAGAAAGTCAGCCTCACGTTCTCAGACACCGAATTTGAGCGGCGCCTCGCCGGCCTCCGCCGCATCATGGCTGAGAAGGAACTCGACGCCGTCGTCCTGACCAGCTACCACTCCATCAAGTACTACTCCGACTTCCTTTTCACCACCTTCGGCCGTCCGTACGCCATGGTGGTCACCAAGGACGACAACGTCACCGTCACCGCCAACATCGACGCCGGGATGCCCTGGCGCCGCAGCTACGGCGACAACATCATCTACACGGACTGGCGCCGCGACAACTACATCTTCGCGATCCAGGAAGTCCTGCGCACCCGCGGCATAAACCCGCGCCGCCTCGGCGTCGAGGATGACTCGCTTCCGCTGGACAACCGCAACAAGATCCAGGCAGCGTTCCAGTCAGCCACCCTCGTGGACGTGGCCCAGGCCGCCATGCGCCAGCGCATGATCAAGTCCGCCGAGGAGATCGAGGTCATCAAGCACGGCGCACGGATCGGTGACCTGGGCGGCGAAGCCATCCGTAACGCCATCACCGCCGGGATCACCGAGTACGAGGTGGCCCTGATCGGCACCGAGGCCATGGTCCACGAGATCGCACGGACCTTCCCGAACTCCGAAATCCGCGACACCTGGGTGTGGTTCCAGTCCGGCATCAACACTGACGGCGCCCACAACTGGGCCACCACCCGCAAGATCCAGGAACACGACATCCTGTCCCTGAACTGCTTCCCCATGACCTCCGGCTACTACACCGCCCTGGAACGCACCCTGTTCTACGGCGAACCGGACGCCCGCTCCCTGGAGCTGTGGAACATCAACGTTGAGGTGCACAAGCGTGGCCTGGAACTCATCAAGCCCGGTGCGGTCTGCAAGGACATCGCAGCCGAGCTCAACGAGATTTACGTCGGCTACGGGCTGCTCGCCAACCGGACGTTCGGCTACGGACACTCCTTCGGCGTCCTGAGCCACTACTACGGCCGGGAAGCCGGGCTTGAGCTCCGCGAGGACATCGACACCGTCCTGGAGCCCGGCATGGTGGTCTCCATGGAACCGATGATCACCGTCATGGACGGCCAGCCGGGCGCCGGCGGCTACCGCGAACACGACATCCTGGTGGTTGGCGAGGACGGCGCGGAGAACATCACCAAGTTCCCCTTCGGCCCGGAATACAACATCATCGGAGCCTGACCGGCGACCCAACCTAGCAACGCGGGGTCACTCCCGGCCCAATCTCGGGCGTTTTGAGGGCCAAAAGTGACCCCGCGTTGGGGTTAAGGTGACCCTGGGCGAGAGCCTGCCGGCGGCGCCGCACCCAGTGCGGCGCCGCTTTCGGCTGACAAGCTTTCGACTGAGAATGCGGAATGATAGTGAGCACCATGACCACACCAGACTCCAGTGATACGAACGACGGCGATACCAACGGCAGTGACATGAACAGCAGTGACATGAATGGCAGCGGCACGAATGGCAAGGGCGACACCAAAGGCGCCTCCGTCATCGTCAACGCCATCGCGGTCCTGCGCTCCTTCACGGCGGACGAACCGTTACTGGGGGTCACCGAGATCGCCAACCGGGTGGGCCTGCACAAGAGCACCGTCTCCCGGATACTGGCAACCTTCGAACAGGAAGGCCTGGTGGAACGGGATCCGGACACGCGCCGCTTCCGCCTGGGCCTGGGGCTGATCGCCGTCGCTGGTCCCCTCCTGGCCGAGCTGGAGGAGCGCCGCGTTGCCTACCCTGTCCTGCGCGAGCTCACGGAGCGGACCGGAGAAACCAGCGCGCTCATGATGTGGGAGGGCAACGAGTCCATCTGCGTGGAGCAGATTGCCAGCCGGCACCAGATCAAGCACACCGCACCATTGGGGGCACGGTACAACGATGCGCTGAGCTCCTCCGTCCAGGTGTTCCTGGCCAAGGAGCCGGAAGAGCGGGTGCGTTCCCTCCTGCTCAGCGGAGCGATCGCCTACCCCGGCCTGGACGAGTCGAGCCTCGAGGACTACCTGGTCCGCCTGAAGGAGGATTCCAGCCGCGGGTGGGCCATCAACTACGGGGAATCCTCCCTTGACGAGGTGGGTGTTGCTGCCCCGGTCTACGACCACCGCGGCGACGTCGTTGCTGCCGTCCTCATCCCGGCCCCACGGTTCCGGGTCTCCCAGGAGCGCCTGCAAAGCCTTGGCGAATCGTGTGCCGCAGCTGCGGACAAAGTCACCGCGCGCCTTGGCGGCCACGCGCCGGGGACCCGCCGCGGCGAACGCTAAACAGCCTCAGGGAACGATGGAAGCCGCCCCAAACACTGAAAGGCGTCAGGCGGTATCCTCCGGGCCAGCGGGATCGGCGGGTGGATCATCAGCGCCGAACTCGTCGGAGTAGGGTGCGCGGTGGCCCGGCTGGCCTGAGAACAGCTCGTTGGCGGCCATGGCCAGCAGGTCCCGCTGCAACTCGGGGAGGGACAGCAGCCCCTGGAGATACGCCTCAACCTCATACTCGCCCACCGATCCGCCGATGCCGAAGTAGTACAGCCACAGATCGCCCGTGCTGATCTGTGCTGCTGACAACGCTGACCGGAGCCTGCTGCGTTGCTCGGGTTCGCTGCTATCGAAACCCATCACTTCTGCCTCTGTCCGTGGCGGCGGATGTGACGCCTGCCAGGATCGCGGCGCTTACCTCCCTGAGTGTGCTGCGGGTGATCCGGGCTTCCCGCATCAGGAGCCTGAGCGCTTCGTCCTGCGTCAGTGTGTGGCGTTCCATGAGCACGCCGCACGCCCGGTTGATCAGATCCCTGCTGTAGAGGGCGGCCTGCAGGCTTTCGCTGATGCGTTCCGGGATTTCCGCGGTTTGGATGTGCGAGAGGAGGGTTGCTGCCGGTGAGGCAAACAGCTCCATGAGGGCCGCGGTTGATTCCTCAAAGGCCCCTGGGCCTCCAGCGTAGATCTTCATGGCGCCGATACCCTGCCCGTCGGTGATCAGGGGCGCACTGATCACCGATCGGATGGAGAGCTCGCGGACGGCGGAGCTCCAGCCGGGCCAGCGGGGGTCTGCGGCGACGTCGTTGACCAGCACGCTTTCCTGGGTAGCCCAGGCAGTGAGACAGGGCCCTTGCCCCAGCTGATACTGGAGGGCGTCCGCCCGTTCCACAATTGCGTCCGTGAAGCCGGAGCTGACCGGCCGAGCCTGGGAATCGAGGATGGAGACGCCCGCGCCAAGGGTTCCCGGAATTGATTCCTTGACGGCGCGGGACAGGAGCTGGACGGCGTGGTCCACTTTTTCCTCGGTCAGAAGCAGCCCCATGATCCTGCCAATGACAGAGGAAAGCTCATCCAAGGGATACTTCCTGATCATGTGTTTGCCTCCGGCCATTTCCGCGCGACCCGTCCCCGGGGGCCGTTTCACCCGGTATCGACCGTTCATTTACTCCGAATAAAGACTATCGCTTTGTGTTGCACTGCTACTCCGCCGGGCACGAATTCCGGTGCATGGCGCTATTCATCGTAAGTGGTCGGAATTTCCTCCTCGCCGGCGATGGAGGAAATTATTGCTGTGGCCACTTCCCTTAGCTTGACGTTCCGGTTGCTGGAGGTCGTGACCAGGATCTGGAATGCCGCGTCACGGCTGCACCGGTTCTGCGCCATGATGGCGCCGATGGCCGTGTCAATAACGGTGCGGGACTTCAGCGCGGCCGTGAGGTCGTCCCGGGCGTCACGCAGGTGTGCAATGTTCAGGGCAAGGTCCAGGGCTTTGGCTGAGATGCCGGTGAGGTTTTCGGCCTCATCCATGTCCTGGCGCGTGAAGCCGTGCGCTGCGGGTGAGTAGAGATTGACCACGGCCTGCGCTTGATTTTGTAGGCGCATCGGAACTGCCAGGACGGAGCCGATGCTCGCTGCCCCGGCAGCGCGGAGGTATTTGGGCCAGCGGCCGTCCGAGTACGTGTCCGGTACGGAGACCACGGTCCCCGACCGGAGGGCTGTCAGGCAGGGGCCGTCGCCGAAGCTGTTTTGGAGTTCATCCAGGCTTTGCGCCAGGGCGTCGCTGCTTGCCACAGCAACCGGCCTCTTGTGCCGGACCACCGTCATCCCACAGGACATGCGGTTCCCCTCCCGCGAGAGCTGCCCGGCGATAGTCGTTGCCATTTCTGTCAGGAAATTTCTCACGTCAGAGCTTTCCAGGACGAGGTCCTGGAGGAGGAGCACGAAGTCCTGCAATCCTGTTCCGGTGGGCTCAAAGCCGTCGGCGGGTATTTCGCGGATTCCTACGTTGTCCGACATGGCAGCCCCTTCACGGTCCGTCCGCCGTGATCTCCTCGATGGCGGCGTGGATCAGGTCCATCTGCAGCGGAGGCAATTCCATTATCTCGTGCAGACAGGCGTCCAGCGCCAGCTCATCGGCGTTTCCGCCAATGCCGCAATAATAGGTCCACAATCCCGTCAGATTGATGTTCCCATTCCGGTAGCGTCTGGCGGCGAAGCAGCGCGGGTCCGCTTCGTCGCCGGGCTGCTGAACTCCAAGGCTGCCGTTGTCATTCATTTCCTGCCCTTTTGCTTACCTCTCCCCATCCGGGGTTATCACCGGTATGTCCGACGCGCGCTGGAGAATGTCCTTGGCGATATCGTGCAGGCGGCGGTTGCTGCTGCGGGAGGCAAGGTGCAGGAGCTTAACGGCATCTTCGCGTCCGCAGCGGTTGTGCACCATGATCAGGGACACTGCCGCGTCCACGATCGCACGGGACTGCAGGGCCGACCGCAAATGCTCTGGGTAGGCCTCCGAAGGATGCACACGAATCGCCAGGCGAAGAATCCTTGACAGCGATGCTGCATGCTCTTCAACGGCGGCCACCGTTTCCGGGTCAAAGGTGCCGGCGCGGGTGGAGTAACAGTTAAGGGCTGAACGCGAACCGTTGTCGGTCTCGATGGGGACTGCGAGAACGGTCCGGATTCCTTCGTCGGCAACCGCCCGCGCGTACCAGTCCCATTGCTCGTCAGACTGGAGGTCGGAGATCAGGACCGTGTGCTGCTGCCGGAGGGCGGTCAGGCAGGGACCGTCATCGAACGCGTACTGCCGTTCGTCCAGTCCCCGGGCCTCCTCGCTGCTGCTGGCCACTGTCGACGGACCCTCATCCCTCTCAACAGTGATGGCGCACAGCAGGGGCGTTTCGCCGCCCAGCAGAGATGCGGAAATGGCCGTCAGTTCCAACAGGAATTCCGTGAAACCCGGGCTCTCGAGGAGAAGGTCCTGAAGCTGCTCGGCAGTGGGGAGAGCATCGTGGTCGGCCATACGGCCTCAATTCCATGCAGCGCCGGGGTTCGAAACGACCCCGGCTGGCGGCTGGGCGCTCTATGCGCGCACGGCCCGAATATTCAACCCCGGACCTGTATGCCACCTATATGTTCCCGAAATCTCCTACTACTGACATTACGCCTACCTGGTCACCCCGCGGGGGTTCCGTAGGAGATTGATGAACGGTTGCCTGCCCTAAGCCCGATCTAAAGCCGGGACGATCCCGTCGTGCTTGGGAAAGTGTCTGCAACCTTCGCCACAGAGCACGCTGTAGGCTCGGCACATGGCTGATCTGCGGCGTCGGACGTTTGTCTTCCGCACGCTGGTTGGCGCGGTTGCCGCGGCAGCCGTTGGAACTCTCGGCGCCGCGTGTACGCCCGGCGCCGGGCCGGACGGCACCGCCGGTGGCGGCGCCAAGGGGGATGCGGTGAAGCGGCACAAGTACCAGTACGGCGAGGATGCAAGCCAATGGGGGGAGCTCTTCCTCCCTGACCAGCCCGACGGCGGTGAGCACCGTGGTGTCGTGGTGGTTATCCATGGCGGCTATTGGCGCTCGCAGTACGGGGCAGAGTTGGGGGAGCCGCTTGCCAAGGACCTTGCCGCCCACGGCATGGCTGCCTGGAACCTTGAATACCGCCGGGCCGGAAACGGGGGTGGCTGGCCGAACACTTTCGCGGACGTTCTTGCGGGCATCGACAAACTCGGCGACCTCGCGGCCGAACACGCTTTGAACCTTGGCCCGGTGGTTGCCCTGGGCCATTCGGCAGGCGGGCATCTGGCCGCCTGGGCGGCCGGCAGGGGCAAACTCGCCCAGCTGGGAATGCCTGACGTTGACCGCCAGCTCCTGCGGAAATCGGATGGCTCGGCCGTGCACCTGACCGGCGTGGTCAGCCAGTCGGGCCTGCTGGACCTGGCGGGGGCAGAGAAGCTGAACCTCAGCAACGGTGCGGTGAGCAACCTGCTGGGCGGGTCGTCGTCGAAATATCCGCTCCGCTACAAATACGCGGACCCCATGACGGCCCTTCCGCTGCCGGTGCCGGTTTATGCGGTGCATGGGTCCGATGACACCACCGTTCCAGTGGGGCAGTCCCGGTCGTACGTCAACGCTGCTGCGGCCGCCCGGATGAGTGCGAAGTTAGTCATGGTCCCCGGCGACCACTACGCCCTCATTGATCCGAAAATGCGTGCCTACCGGACGTGCCGGGAGCTGGTCCGGTCCCTGCTGGATTAGATTCGGTCGCGGGGTGAGGATTGTTCAAAATTGGTTTGATCGTTCTGGACATTGGACGTCCCATCTCCTGTACTCTTGAGAGGTAACGAGTCGCGAACCCTGAGCGCGGCAAGGAGGAGACCCACGTGGCCATCGCATCGCAAGAAGTATCGCCCGCACGTTTCAGTGCGCAGCTCCGTTCGCATGCCCTGCAGACACGGATCATGGACCTGATTCTGGACCGGGGGCTGGACGTTGGGGACGCGCTTCCCACTGAAAGCGAACTGTCGGCCGAACTGGGCGTGGGACGCAACACCGTCCGCGAGTCCCTGAAAGTGCTGCAGGCCCTGGGGGTCATCGAGATCCGGCACGGCTTTGGCATGTTCGTGGCGCCCAACAACTTCAGCGCGCTGGTCTCCGGCCTGACCTTCCGCGGCCGGCTGTCCCTCCGCCACAAGGGCGAGGAAGCGATGGAACTCATCGATGTCCGGCAGGCCCTCGAATCCGGGCTGATCGGATCGGCCATTGACCTGCTCACCGACGAGCACCTTGCTGACCTGCGCACCACCATGGAGGCCATGGAGGCCGCGGCCCGCAACGACGAGCCCCTCTACGAGCACGACGCCGAGTTCCACCGCAGGCTGTATGCGCCCCTGAACAACGAGCTGCTGATCAACCTGATGGATGTCTTCTGGCAGGTTTACCGCAAGATCCATCTGGCCCTCGGTACCGGCCCGGTGAATCTGGAGCAGCAGACGCAGGACCACTGGGACATCTTTGAGGCCGTGGCCAACAAGGACAAGGCCCTCGCCTCCGAACGCCTGCAGCGGCACTTCGACGGGATCCGGCTGAAGCTTAAAGACGTCGCGGCCGCTTAGCCGGCACCTGCCTCCACCTTTTACGCCCTTGCCCTTACACCGACACCCGGCTCCCTGACGCCCGGGTGTCATGACACCTGCCACCCCCTTTGTAGAGAGTGCCTTTGACGTGGAAATTTTCGTTGTGCCTACCGCCTCAGCCACCGGCTCCGTTGCCGCCGGAATCCTGGCCGCCGTCATCCGCAGCAAGCCGGACGCCGTCCTGGGCGTAGCCACCGGCGGATCGCCGCTGCCCATTTACGCGGCGCTCGCGGACCACCGGCTGGACATGTCCTCCCTCCGGGCCTTCGCCCTGGACGAGTACGTGGGCCTGCCCGCCGGGCATCCCGAGAGCTACGCCGAGGTGGTCCGGCGCGAAGTGACCGAACGGCTCCACCTTGACCCTGCCAACGTGAGTGTGCCGGACGGAGCCGCAGCCGATCCCGAGGCAGCCGCCGCCGGCTACGACGCAGCGATTGCCGCTGTTGGCGGCGTCGACGTGCAGATCCTCGGGATCGGCCACAACGGGCACCTGGCGTTCAACGAGCCCGGCTCGGCCCTGGACTCTCGGACGCGGGTGGAGGTTCTCACCGAACGCACACGTGAGGCCAACGCCCGCTATTTCAGCTCGCCGGAAGAGGTGCCGCTCCGCTGCATCACCCAGGGCCTGGGCACCATCCTTGAAGCCCGGCACCTGCTGCTGGTGGTCAACGGGCCGGACAAGGCAGGCATCCTCGCTGCCGCCCTGCACGGGCCTGTCACGGCCGACTGTCCGGCGTCGGTCCTGCAGCTTCATCCGCACGTGACAGTGGTGGCCGACGAAGCCGCCGCCGCGCAGCTGGATGAGGGGCGCGGGCAGGTCACCGTGCGGGTGTCCGGCGCAGTAGCCACGGCATAGGGTCCGATGGCTAATCGACCAGTGGCCGAGCCGGCAATGATTATGGGTGCATTCCCCCGGCGTCGGAGGCGCGGCGTCTAAAGTCCGAGGCCGGGATGGACCAGCACCTTCCCGGCCCGCATCACCAAAGTGCGCTCGAAGTTCCGGTCCACCACCACGACGTCGGCACTCAGTCCCGCACGGAGGCTCCCCAGTTCCTGTTGGAGACCAAGGATCCGGGCCGGAACCGCCGTGGCGGACTGGACGGCGGCCGCCGTCCATACGCCGGCATCGACGGCCCGCCGCACAACGTCCAGCAGCGTGGCCGTCCCGCCCGCAAGCGAACCATTGCTCCGCAGCCGTGCCTCGCCGCCACTGACAGTGACGGCGGACGGTCCAAGTTCGTAGTCGCCGTCGGGCAGCCCGGTGGCAGCCATCGAGTCAGTCACCAGGACGACGTTCTCGGCTCCCACCAGTTCGAAGACCATCCGGACGGTCTCGTGATCCAGGTGCACGCCGTCGGCAATGAGCTCGACGGTGGCTGTCCCCGCGCGGGCCAGCCGGAGGCAGGCTGCGACTGGTCCAGGGCTGCGGTGGTGAAGCGGCGGCATGCCGTTGAAAAGGTGCGTGACGGTGGGGCGCGAGACCCCCGGCTGCCCGGAGCCCGCCAGCAGCCGCGCCGCCTGGGTGAGCGAGGCCGCCGTCGTCCGTGCGTCCGCGTCCGTGTGGCCCAGCGACGGGGTGACGCCATGCTCGGCGAGCACCCGCACCAAGGCGTCAGCCCCGGGAAGTTCGGGGGCGTAGGTCATGGTCTTCAGGTGGCCGAGGGCCGCCTCGATCAGTTCCCTCAGGAAAAACACATCAGGGTCGCGCAGGAACCGGGGATCCTGGGCGCCGCAGCGGGCGTGGGAGAGGAACGGGCCCTCCGAGTGGATGCCCGCTATGAGCCCTTCCTCGGCGAGCGGTGTGAGGGCGCCGATGGCCCGGAGCAGATCCTCACGGGAGGCCGTCACCAGGCTGGCCAGAAGGGTGGTGGTGCCGCTGCGGTGCAGGAAATCGACAGTGGCCCGGGCGGAATCGGCGTTACCGGTGGGGAAATCGCCGCCCGCCGCGCCATGGCAGTGCAGATCCACCAGGCCGGGCAGGATCATGCTGCCCGGCGGTACTTCGAGCTCCTCGAAACCCGGCAGCGACGAAGCGTCCATTCCCGCGCGCGGACCAACATAGGCGATGCGGCCTTCGGCGACGGCCACCACGGCGTTGTCCATGGCCATGCCGTCTGTGAGGACAGTGCCGGCCAGGAGGTAGCCGGCCCCGGTGCCGTCCGCGGCGGGGATCACTTCAGGGCCTCAGCGAACCAGCCGGTGATGGTGGCCGGGTGGGTGATCGCCGTCCCGACGACGACGGCGAACGCGCCGGCGTCGAGCGCCTGTTTTGCCTGGCTGGGTGAGTGGATCCGGCCCTCGGCGATCAGCGGCACCCCGAACCCGGCGGCGGCAATCTGTTCGAGCAGTTCGAGGTCCGGGCCATCCGTCTTGGGGCGCTCGCCGGAGTACCCGGACAGGGTGGTGCCGATCAGGTCCGCGCCGGCCTCGACAGCGGCGGCGGCGTCCTCGAACGAACCGCAATCCGCCATCACCAGCGCATGTGAGTCCGCGTGGATTCCGGCGACGGTCCGGGCCAGGGTCAGCCCGTCCGGGCGCGTGCGCCGCGTGCCGTCCAGTGCCACAACGTGCGCGCCGGCGTTGGCCACGGCCAGGGCGTGCCGCAGCGTGGGGGTGATGAAGACGCCGTCGTGCCCGTCCTTCCAGAGCCCGATCACCGGGACCTCGACGGCGGTGCGCGTGGACTGCACGTCGGCCAGACCCTGGACGCGGATGGCCGCCGCCCCGCCGATAACGGCCGACGCCGCCACCTGGCCTGTGGTGCGCGGGTCCCGCATGGGCTCGCCCGGGTACGCCTGGCAGGACACGATCAGCCGGCCGCGCAGGGCTTCGAGGGCTTCGGGGGTCAGGATCACGGGAGGTTCCTTTGGGGCGTAGGGCTGGTGGTGAGGATCAGGCTTGCCGCGCCCACGATGGCAGCCGCGTTGCCGAGTTTAGCGGGCATGACCGGCAGGGCAGCCAAAGTCGGCAGCAGCTCGGCGCGGAGGGCACGTTCCATCGGGTGCCACCAGGGGGCGCCGGCATCGGAGAGTCCACCTGTTACCACCACAACTTCGGGGTCCAGGATGTTGGCGAGCCCGCCCACGGCCTGCCCGGCAGCCGCGGCCCCGAGGCCCACCGCCTGGATGGCAAGGGCGTCACCGGCCCCCGCCAGAGTGAAGACGGCGCGGGCGTCCGGGGCCGGGGTGCGGCCACCCAGGCGCAGGTAGGCCTCACGGAGGGCCGGACCGGAGGCTATGGCCTCAACGTGCCCGGCTCCGCCGCAGACGCAGGGGAGTGGGGTGCCGTCGTGCTGGGCATAGGGCGACGCGAAATGGCCCACATGCCCGCCGCCGTATCGATGGCCCAGGACGGGCTGGCCGGCCAGGACAAAACTGCCGCCAACGCCTGTGCCGAAGGCGACCAGAAGCGAACTCGCCGTTCGCGCGGCCGCACCGGTCCATGCCTCGCCGAGCGCATGCGCATGGACGTCGTTGACGGCGCGCACAGCTTCCGGAGCCAGCCCCAGCCGGCGGGCCAGCCCCGCAGTGAGTTCGGTCCCGGCCCAGCCGAGGATCGCATCAGTTGCGGACACCACAACACCGCGCCCGGCATCAATCACCCCGGCAGAGCCAACCCCAACCCCCACAACTGCCAGGCCCTCAGCCCGAGCCCGTGCAACGAGCGAAGAAACCAGCACAGCAGTAGCATCAAGAATCGCCCCGCCACCATCCCGGTTCAGCGTCGGAATGGTCTCCGAAAACAACACCTCGCCCGCTGCCGAAACAACTCCGGCAGCAGTCTTAGTACCGCCGAGGTCAACACCGATCGCGTACATCATGTCTGTCCTTCTTATCGTGGGAGGGGCGCCGGCGGAACGCAGCTACCGCACCGCCCCAATCACGGCTAACTAAACGAGCCCGTTGCGTTCCAGGATGCCGCGGATTGACTTGGTTTCGTCGTCGTTGAGGGAGAGCATCGGCACGCTCATGGTGTTGGATTCGATGATGCCCATGATCTGGAGGGCGGTCTTGAAGGCGCCGAGTCCTGCTGCGCCGCCGGAGACACGGCCGTTGGGGGTGTAGACGATCTCGAAGAGATCGGCCAGGCGGTCCTGTTCGCGGGCCGCTCCGGCCCAGTCGCCGGCCTGGGCGGCGTCGAACAGGCGGCGGTAGCCGGCCGGGTCCACGTTGCCCAGCCCGGGGACGACGCCCTGGGCGCCGCCGAGGAGGGCGCCGTCAACCACTACTTCGTGGCCGGTGAAGATATCGAAGTTGGGGATATCGCGGGCGGCCAGGAGCAGCTGGCGGAAGGAGACGTCGTCTCCGGAGGAGTCTTTCACGCCGGCAATGACACCGTCGCGGCCCAGCCGGAGCAGGAGGTCGGTGGGGAGCTTGAAGTGGGTGCGGACGGGGACGTCGTAGGCGAAGATCGGCTTGTCGATGGCGGCGTGGATGGCGCGGAAGCTGGTTTCGGTTTCCGCCACGTTGCCGATCGCGTAATACATGGACGTGACCACAATGGCGTCGGCACCGAGGTCAATGACCTTCCGGGCTTCCTCGATCACGCGGTTGGTGGTCTGCTCGTTGGCGCCCACGATCAGCGGCACTGAGCCCGCGTTGGCGTCGGCGATGGTGCTGACCACAAGTTCACGCTCGGCGTTGGTCAGGTAGGGGACCTCGCCTGAGGAGCCCAGGACGAACAGTCCGGACACGCCGCCGTCGAGCAGGTGCTTGGTGACGTTCTTCAGCGACGCGGTGTCGATGCTGCCATCAGCATGGCGGGGGGTGACGACAGGCGGGATGACGCCCTGGAATTGGGTAGGCACGTGGATTCTCCGTTGGTTGGAACTGATGAAGTGAAAGCTAGATGTGCAGGAGGCTCGGGGCGGCGCCCAGGAGCTTCTTGGTGTAATCGTTGGTGGGGCTGTCGAAGACCTGCGCGGCGGTGCCCTGCTCCACGATCTTGCCGAAGTACATCACGCAGATCCGGTCCGAGACGTAGCGGACGGTCTGGATATCGTGCGAGATGAACACCATGCCCAGGTTCAGCTGGGTCTTCAGGTCCGAGAGCAGGTTCAGAACCTGCGCGCGCACCGAAACGTCCAGGGCCGACGTCGGCTCGTCCGCCACAATGATGTCCGGATCCAGGGTCAGGGCGCGGGCGATCGCCACACGCTGGCGCTGGCCGCCGGAAACCTGCGACGGCGTGACCTCGGACGCGGACTGCGGGAGGCCCACGAGGGCCAGCAGTTCCTTGACCTTGGCCGCCCGCGAAGCGGCGGTTCCGATGCCGTGGATCTGCAGCGGGTCCGTCAGGATGTCCTGGACGGTCATCCGCGGGTTCAGAGCGGTGGCCGGGTCCTGGAACACAACGGACACCGACCGCCCGAATTCCTTGCGCATCGCCGCGTTCCGCTTGATGGCCGGCTTGCCGTGGAAGAGGACCTCGCCCGACGTCGGGACCTGAAGTCCCACCAGCACGGAAGCCAGCGTGGACTTGCCGCAGCCGGACTCGCCTACGATGCCCACGGTTTCGCCGCGGCTGATGGTGAAGTCGACGCCGTCCACGGCTTTGACGATGTTGGGGCGGAACAGCCCGCCGCCGCGTGCGTGGTGATGGACCTTGACGTCCTTGAGCTCGATGCCCGGCTTATCGGTGGAAATGCTCATTTCGCATCCTCCTTCAGGTGGCTTGCCCAGTAGTGGTCGGCATCCCCGCCTCCGGCGGCGCTTACGGATGTCAGGACCAGCTTCTGGTCCGGATCGGCGTCGGACCGCAAAGAGCGCGGAGCGAAGCGGTCACCGGCGGCGAAGTCGCGCGGGGACGGGACGGTGCCGGGGATCTGGTGCAGCCGGACGGCGTCGGCCTCGATGGAGAGGACGGCACCGAGCAGGCCGCGGGTGTATTCGTGTTTGGGGTTCTGCAGGAGTTCGGACGCCTGTGCGGATTCCACTACCTGGCCTGCGTACATGACCGTGATCCGGTGGGCCAGGGAGGCTACCAGGGCGAGGTCGTGGCTGACGAAGACCATGGCAAAGCCGAGCTGTTCACGGAGATCGTTGAGCAGGTCCACCACCTGTTTCTGGACGGTGACATCCAGGGCGGTGGTGGGCTCGTCCGCCACCACGATCTTCGGCGAACGGGACAGGGCCATGGCGATCAGGACGCGCTGGCGCTGGCCGCCGGAGAGCTCGTGCGGGTAGCTGGCGAGCGTCCGGGCCGGGTCAAGCCTGACCAGTTCCAGCAGTTCGGTGGGGGTCTTGCGGCCGCCGCGCTTGGTCAGCTGCTCCAGCTGGTCCTTGATTTTCATGGAGGGGTTCAGGGAGCTCAGCGCGTCCTGGTAGACCATGGCGATCTGCTGGCCACGCAGGCCTTCGTAGGCCTTGATGCTGCTGTGCTTGGTGGCGGGATCCAGCAGTTCCTTGCCGTCGAATGTGATGGACCCGGTGACCTGGGCGGTCTTGGGCAGCAAACCCATAACGGCCAGGGAGGTGATGGACTTTCCGCAGCCCGATTCACCCACCAGGCCCATGGTTTCGCCTTCGCGGACAGTGAAGGAGACGTTGTCCACGATCGCGGTCTCGCCGAAACGGCCGGGGAATCGGATGGACAGGTTCTTCACCTCAAGGACGTTCCGGGCGCCGGCCGGAACCTGGGGGAGGCGGTCGGTGCGCGTGGCCTCGATGGCTGAGAGCAGTTCAAGTTCCTTGTCCAGGAGCAGGTGCGGGTTGGCTACGGCAAGCTTCGGATCGGCGAGGACGTCTGCCTCGGTGTAGCGCTCTTCGGTGAGGACATCACCAAAGGAGGCGCGGACGCCGTCGAGCTCGTGCTCCTCCACTACGGAGGGCTGGGCTACGGACGTCGCCACCTGGGTATCGACAGGTTCGGCGGCGGCACCCACCGCAGCGCCGGAAACAACAGCTGCCGAGCCGTCGTCGTCCTTGACGCTCACTGCCTTGCGCAGCTTCGGGTTCACCATGGCGTCGGTGAGGCCCTCGGCCAGGATGTTCAGTGACAGCACCGTCAGCAGGATGGTCACACCGGCAAAAGTGGTGGCCCACCAGCCGCCGGACAGCACCAGGTTGCGGCCGTAGGAGATGACGTTGCCCCAGGACGGCGCGGGATCCTGTACCCCGGCGCCCAGGAAGGACAGCGAGGCCTCGAGGATGATGGCGTCGGCCACCATGACCGTGGCGAACACCAGCACGGGGGCTGCGGTGTTGCGGACGATGTGCTTGAGCAGGATGTAGAAGCGGCCGGCACCGATCACACGCTCGGCGCGGACATAGTCTTCGCCGTACTGCGAGAGCACGTTGGCGCGGACCACGCGGGCCAGTTGCGGGGTGTAGATGATGGCGATCGCGATGATGATGGTGGGTACGGAGTTGCCGAAGGCTGCCAGTAGGACGGCTGCCAGGGCGATGCCGGGGAACGCCATCAGGATGTCCATCAGGCGCATGATGATTTCGTTGACGGCCTTGCTGGACGTGGCGGCGAGGGACCCCAGCAGGGCACCGACGAGGATGGCCAGGATCACGGCGCCGAGGCCGATCATCAGCGAGGACTGGGCGCCGAACAGCAGCCGGGAGAAGATGTCGCGGCCCAGCCGGTCGGTGCCGAAGAAGTGCTCGGCGCCCGGCGGGGTGGCGGGGATGAACGTTTCCAGCGGGTCATGCGGGGCGATGACCGGCGCAAAGACGGCCGCGAGGACGATCATGATGAGGAAGAGAAGGGCGATGCGGGAGCCCCAGGGCAGCGCCTTGAAACGGATGCCCGGCGCACTCAGCCGGTCTGCGAGCTTGCTGCGCATGAGCTATACCGTCCTGATTCGGGGGTTGATGAGCAGGTAGAGGAGGTCCACCACGATGTTCACCAGAACGAAGGTGACGGAGATGGTGAGCACCACGCCCTGGACCAGGTTGATGTCCAGGTTGGTGATGCCGTTCAGGATCAGCTGGCCCATGCCGGGCAGGGCGAAGATCATTTCAATCACGACGGCGCCACCCAGCAGGTAGCCCACGCGCAGTCCCAGCACGGTCACCGGAGTGACCAGGGCGTTGCGGAGGACGTTCTTGGAGACCACTTCGCCGTAGGGGACACCGTTGCCGATGGCGGTGCGGACGTAGTCGCGGTCCAGTTCCTCCACCATCGAGGTGCGGACCACACGGATCAGCGACGCCGAAACAGGGATGCCGAGCGCCAGGGCCGGGAGGGCCATGGAGTTGAGCCAGCCGCCGAAGCCGGATTCCGGCGTCGCGATTCCGCCGGAGGGGAACAGCGGGCTGGCGCCGAGGGCGAACCACTGGATCAGCAGGATGCCCAGCCAGAACGACGGCGTGGCGATCGCCGCGATCGAGAAGACGCGGACCAGCTGGTCCTGCCATTTATCGCGGTAGAGGGCGCCGAGGATGCCGAAGACCAGGGACAGGACGATCGCGATCAGGACGCCCAGGAAGGTCAGCTGCAGCGTCAGGGGGAACGCCGAGCCGATCATGGAGGCCACCGACTTTGCCGGCGGGGTGGTGACGCCGAGGTCGAAACGCAGGAGCTTGGCCAGGAAGCCGAAGTACTGCACGATCAGCGGATCGTTCAGGCCGTTTTCCTGGCGGTACTGCTGTTTGGCTTCTTCACTGGCGCCGTCACCGAGGGCCGAGCTGGCCTGGTCGCCGGGAGCTGCCTGCAGGACGAGGAAGACCAGCAGGGTGATGCCCAGGATCATTAGTGGCAGTGCTGCGAGTCTGCGGCCGAGCAGACGCAATATCGTGACCAATGTGTTCTCCGGTGTGTTTGAGGTGCTGCAGATCCTGTGTTGCGGTGCCTGCCCTGCGTGCTTCCCCGGGGATCAGGGGCGCAGGGCAGGCCTCGCAACGCAAGGGGGTGCTTAGGCGGTGCGTCCGACGTCGATGAAGGACAAGCCGGTGGTGGGCAGCGGCTTGAAGCCGTTGAGCTTCTTGTCGTCCCAGGCGCTGGGCAGTTGGCGGTGGAAGATCGGGTAGAGGGGGAGTTCCTCGGAGATCAGGTCGACGATTTCGCCGGTGATCTTCTTGGCGTCTGCCTTGGCGGCCTGGGAGCCCTTGTTCATGAGTTCCTGCAGTTTGGCGCGTTCCGGGGCGGTCCAGTAGGCGCGTTTCTCCATCCAGGTGGCGCCCGAGTAGAACCAGCTCAGGAGCAGGTCCGCGTCGTTGCCGAAGACGGAGGGATCTCCCGGGGCGGCAACCACGGAGTAGTCACCTGCACCTACGCGGTCGGTGTACAGGGCGCCGGACTGGATGCTCTTCACAGTGACCTTGACGCCCGGGAGCTTGTTCCAGGACTCGAGGATCAGCGGGGCAACATCCTTGACCCAGGCGGTGTCCGTGGTGAGCAGCTCGAACTCGAGGCTCGTCACGCCGGCTTCCTTCAGCAGCTCTTCGGCCTTCTTGGCGTCGTAGCCGTAGACGTTCTTGGCCTTGACGTAGTCCGGGTGGCCTTCCTGGAAGTAGGAGCTGGCGGGCTTGGCGTTGCCGAACAGGGCCTTCTTGATGATGGCGTCCTTGTCCAGGCCGTAGTGCAGGGCCTGGCGGACCAGCTTGTTGTTGAAAGGCGCCTTGGTGCAGTTGAACATGAGGAACATCAGGCCGAAGGACTGCACGGATTCGACCTTGACCTTGGATTTCAGGCCATCGATATCCAGGTAGGGGACATCCTCGATCGCCTGGACGCGGCCGGACTGGACGGCAGTGACGCGGGCTGCGGCGTCGGAGAGCAGGAGCCAGGTCATGCCCTTGGCCAGGGCCGGCTTGGGTCCGTTGTATCCGGCGAAGGCCTCGAAGACGATTTTGTCGTCCTTGACGGCGGAGATGAGCTTGTAGGGGCCGGTGCCGACAGGCGCTGCGTCGAAGGCCTTCAGGTCGGTGGCGAGGGCCTTGGGGACGATCTTCACCACGGAAATCCGCGGGCCGAAGCCCGGGAAGGCGTACTTAAGGGTGAACTCGACCGTTTTGGCATCCACTGGCTTGACGTCCTGGATGAACGGGATGAACTGGGAGAAGAGCGATTTGTTGGCGGGGTCCATAACGCGGGTGAAGGAGAAGGCCACGTCTTCGGTGGTGACGGGGGCGCCGTTGTGGAACGTGGCGCCGTCGCGAAGGGTCACCTGGTATGAGGTGTCGCTGACCTTCTTGGGATCTGCCGCCGCCAGTGCGTTGTACGGCTCGCGGGTGGCCGGGTGGAGCTCGATGAGTCCTTCGAAGATGTGCAGGTTGGCGGCCATCGGGGTGGCGCCGGAGGAGCTGAGCGGGTCGAAGCCGGTGGAGAGGGCGTAGGAGATGCCCGCTTCGATGGTGAGGTCCTTGTTAATTGCAGCGGAGTTGGCGGAGCCGCCGCTGGTGGTGGTGGCTGCAGGGCTGCCGCACGCCGCCACGGAGGCGGTAAATGCTGCCGCGGCGCCCATGGCACCGGTCAGCTTGAGGAAATTCCGGCGGCTGGCGTCATTGACCAGCGGCAGGTTCTTGGTGGTTACATTCATGAGGGCCTCGCCATTCCAGAAGGTTTATCGGATGTAGGACGTCCGAGCTCGTAGGACGACTGTAAGCGTCATCACAGGTCCGCGTCAAGCAGCACCCGGGTCCAACGCTCTCTCATCTCCCGCACGTTTTTCCCGGACGCTCTGGCACTTAACGCGGATTTTCACCGAACGCTTCGTCAGTTCGACTCGCGGATGTCACCCGTGCGGGTGTCAAACCTGAACGTCCGACGGCGGCGCACGGCACCGCTTTCACACTCGCCGGTTACCCCGTAGGTCACTTGGGCGAACCCGCGTGCCACATCCGCGGCGGTGACGGTATAAGCCGGGGTGAAGTGGCGGTCCGCACCACCCGCTGGGCGCCCCAGGTCCGGCCGCTGTCCTTGGTGCGGCGGAGCAGGAGGTCGATCGGGTTCGGCAGGTCGTCGAGGTTGGGGTGGCCATCGTAGGCGGCCAGCAACGTGCCTTCGCGCGAGACGGCCAGGGCCGGGATCCTGTATTGGCGGTAGCCGCCGCTGCCCCGCGTTGCGAGCACATGTTCGACGCCGGCCACGGCAGCCGTCATCGGCCGCAGGACATGGGATGTCATATCTCCTTCGTGGGTGAAGCGGGCTTTGACATGCCGGGCGGCCGCTTCTCTGGCAGAGTATGACCATGCTCACTGTTATTGGCGAGGGCCTTGTTGACGTTGTCCAGCGCGCCTCCGGAATCGAAGCCCACGTGGGCGGCAGCCCCCTCAACGTCGCGGTGGGCCTGGCCAGGCTCGACCATCCCGTGCAGTTCATCGGCCGCTACGGGCGCGACGCCTACGGCGATTCGGTGGCGGCGCACCTTCGAACGAGTTCAGTCATGCTGCCGCTGGGCCCCGATGACCTGCCCACCAGCGTGGCCACCGCCCTGATTGACGACGACGGCGCCGCCACCTACACGTTCGACCTCGCCTGGGAGCTTCCCGGCCTGGCGGACCGCCTGGCGTTCATGCTGCAGGGAACCACCCTGCTGCACACGGGCTCCATCGCCACGATGCTGGCGCCCGGCGCCGCGGACGTTCTGGCCGCCGTCGAGCACGCCCACCCTGCCGCCACCATCAGTTTCGACCCGAACTGCCGGCCCAGCATCGTCACCGACGTGGGCTACGCGCGGCGGCAGGCAGAGAAGTTTGTCACCCTGTCAGACGTGGTCAAGGCCTCGGACGAGGATCTGGCGTGGCTCTACCCGCGTTCGGACGTGCTGGACTCGGCGCGCCGCTGGCTGGCACTGGGCGGCTCGGAAGGGCCTGCCATGGTGGTTGTCACGCGCGGTGCGGCCGGCCCGTGGGGCGTCACAGCAGCTGGTGAGGCGGAGTACCCCGCACCGAAAGTGGAGGTCGCGGATACCGTGGGAGCCGGGGACTCGTTCATGGCCGCGCTGCTCTCCGGGATCGTGGACCGGGGCCTGGACGGCGCCCAGAACCGGCAGGAATTGAGGGAGCTTCCGGCCGAGAGCCTGGCGGAACTCCTGGCCCACGCCTCCCGCGCGGCCGCTGTCACCGTCTCCCGGCCCGGCGCCAACCCGCCAACCCGCGCGGAAATGAACGCAATCCCGGAGGTGTACCCGGAGGCCGCGGAGTAGCTCGGGGACTACTGGCCTGTGACTCTACGGCGCCGTTTTTCACTGTGCCGCAGCTGAAGGATGCGGGCGCCGCCGGCGATTGCCACCAGGATGCCGCCTCCCACCGCTGCAATGAAGAAGGCCACACCCTGGGCAAGCCGGCCCTCAAAGCCGAGGAATTTCACCGCCACCATGTCCTGGTTCTGGATGAAGAAGATGATCAGCAGCACCAGCACTACGAGGCTGACAGCCACCGCACTCCAGATGACGGCAGCCCGGGTAACGCGGTTGGGTGCGGCCGCGCCCGCCGGGGGAGGCGCAGGTTCCGTGCGCTGGACCGTGGGCTTGCTATCCGGCGTCGGGGGTACCGCGCCGGGCGTCAGTGGTTCTTCTGTGCTCATAAGCCATTGTCTCTCCAGCGGGGTGTTTTGGCGGGACCCGGGAGGGCTGGCCGTTTCGGCGGAGCCGGGTCGTGGCGCCGAAGCGGGCCGGGCGCTACTCCTTGCCCAGCCCCGCAGCCGGGGTCTTGTCCCCGGTCACCTCGTTGAGGGCGGTGAGATCGAAGATGCCGTTGATGTCCGCCTGCTTGGTGGTGCCGGCCTCCACGCCGTCCTTGAGCAGCTTGGGGTAGGTTCCGGCGAGCGGATCCACGGTGAAGACGATGTTCTTCAACGACCGCTCGATGACGTCGGCCTTAAGTTCCGCGCCCGCTGCTTCCTTGAGCGCAGCATTGATGACGGTCGCCTTTTCGGCTGACGTTGCAGTGTTCAGCCACTCCACGGATTTCACGTGGCCCTGGAGCAGCGCCTTGATGGTGTCCGGGTGTTCGTCCGCGAACTTCTGGTTCACGATCAGGATGGTGGTGGGGAACTCGCCTGCCTTACCGGAGAGGGAACCGTCCCAGAGGTCCTTTTCGTCCACCAGCACCTTGGCGCCGGCGGTCAGCACCAGCCGGGAGGCCCAGGGTTCAGGCAACCAAGCGCCGTCGAGCTTTCCGTCCTGGAACAGCTTCAGCGTCTGCGCGTTCTCGGTGGGGTTGATGGCGACGTCGCCGCTGCCGTCCACATTGGTCTTGTAGCCCTGCGCCGACAGCCAGGCACGGAGCGCCACGTCCTGGGTGCCGCCAAGCTGCGGGGAAGCGAGCGTCTTTCCCTTCAGGTCGGCGGCCGAGGTGATCTCCGGCTTCACCACCAGCTGCGCGCCGCCTGCTGCGGCGCCGGCGATGATGTGCACCGACTCGCCTGCGCTCTTCACGAAGGAGTTGATCGCCGGGTTCGGCCCGATGTACGTGGCGTCGATGGCGCCGGCGTTCAGCGCCTCGATCGCGGCGGGTCCGGCGTTGAACACCTGGGTGCTGAGCTTGGTGCCGCCCAGTTCCCCGGCGATGTAGCCCTGGCTGACCCCCACCAGAGCCGGGGCGTGGGTGACGTTGCCGAAGTAGCCGAGCTTGAGCTCCGCCGCGGGGTTGCCGGCCGGAGCGGCGACTGACGCGGGGGAGGTGCCGGCGTTGCTGGCAGAGACGGCGGAAGCCACGGCAACGCCGCCGCCCACCAGGGCCAGGAGGCCGGCGGCAATGCCGATCTTCAGGCCGAGGGGACGTTTGGGGGCGGTCGGTTGCCCGGCCACGATGCGGGTGGATGCCTGGTGGTTCTGCGGACTGTTGCCCTGGGGAGTTGTCATGGAATTTCCTTTGCTGGCGGAGATGCTGGTGATGAGATTACGGAGCACCCCGCGGTGCCACAACGGTTCCTGACGCGGGCGTTAACGGGGCGTAGCGAAGGCTCAACATGACGTAGCGCAGCGTCAAGAATCGTCGCGGGACGACTCGGGCGGTCCTGCCCGCGGCAGGCCCGCGGAGCACCCCCGGAGGGCCCGCAGGCGGCCCGGGAAGCCTGCCGGGCCACGTAGACTGGCAGGATGCGGCTCGTAGCAAGTGATATTGACGGAACGATTCTTGGGCACGACGGAAAGATCAGCGACCGCACCGTCCGCGCCTTCCATGCCTGCCGTGAGGCCGGCGTCGAGCTGGTTTTTGTCACCGGGCGGCCGCCGCGGTGGCTCCACCCGCTCGAAGAGCAGCTCGGCCACACCGGCACGGTGATCTGTTCCAACGGCGCCGTGGTGTGGGACCTTGAGCAAGACAGACTTGTCTCGGCGCGGACGCTGAGCATTGATGCGGTCCTGGAAATCCGGCGGATCATCAAGGACGTCCACCCTGCCGCACTCTTCGCAGCGGAAACGCTGACCGGGTTCCACCTGGAGCCTGGTTTCATTGAGAACGGCTCCGGCGAGCTGCTGGCAGAGTTCACCCCGGCCGCGCTGGCCGAAACCCTCACCAAGGACGACGCCGTCGTGAAGTTCCTGGCCATCGTCAGGGAGGGCACCCCGGACGACTTCCTCGCAGCGGTCCGCCCCGCCGTCGCACATCTCGCGTTCGCCACCCACTCCGCGCCCAGCGTGGCCATGCTGGAACTGTCCTTTCCCGGCGTCAACAAGGCCGTCACCCTGGCCGAGTACGCGGGCTCCCTGGGGATCGACGCGGCCGACGTCGTGGCGTTCGGGGACATGCCCAATGACATCGAGATGCTCCGCTGGGCCGGTCACGGGTATGCCATGGCCAGCGGCCACCCCGAAGCCATCCGCGCAGCCGGGCAGCAGGCACCGCACTTCGACGACGACGGCGTGGCCCAGGTCCTCGAGGCCAGGCTCGCGGCGCTGGGTGTGGAGCTGGCCTGACCGGCGGCTTCGGCTTTCCCGCGCCTGGCGCGGAACATTCACAGCCTGCGCTCACCTGCCGTTCATCTTTGCCCCCTAGCGTGGTCCCTGGATACACATCCACAGCTTGAGGGGAAGTCATGGCAAGGAACAGCAACCGCGCCGCCGAGGCGCCGCTGCGCCCGGCAGAGCCGGCAGAGCACTGGAAAGCACTCAAAGAGGGCGACCGCGTGCGGGTCCGCCTCACCCCTGGTTTCGAAACCGGCGGCCTCGTGGATGCAATCACCTGGGACCACACCGCCGTGTGGGTGGATCTCGACGGCGGCAAGGGCCGCACCCTGCTGCACTGCAGCGACGGCGTGGAGATAGAGCCGCAGGACGCCTAGCCCCAGGCCCCGGGGTACGCTCACAACGTGACCTTGCCCTTTTTCGACCGTTCCCCGGACGATGCGCATCCAGCCGGGCCCATCGCCATGGCCCACCGCGGGTTTTCCCGGGAGGGGCTGGAAAACTCGATGGCCGCGTTCCGCGCCGCCGTCGAACTCGGCTACCGGCACCTCGAAACGGATGTCCACACCACCTCCGACGGCGTGCTGGTGCTGTTTCACGATGACACCCTGGACCGGGTCACCGACGGGCGCGGCCGGATCTCCGAACTGACCGCCGCCGAAGTTGCCGCGGCCCGGATCGGCGGTCGTGAGCCGGTGCCGCTGTTCGATGAACTGCTCACGGCGTTTCCCGATGCCCGGCTGAACCTGGACGTTAAGGACTGGAACTCCGTGCAGAGCCTGGCTGCGGGGATTGAGCGGCACGCCGCCCATGACCGCGTCCTGGTGGCCAGCTTCTCGGACCGCCGACGCCGGGCGGTGCTGAAGCTGCTCAGCCGGCCGGTGGCGTCGTCGGCAGGCCGGATGACCATCTCGCTGTTCGTCCTTTTGGGACCGGTGCTCCCGGCTTCTTTGCTGCGCGCTGTGCTGCGCGGTGCGTTGCGCGACGTCCAGGCGCTGCAGGTTCCCGTTCGTTACGGTGCCGTCCGGGTGGTGACGCAGGCCTCGGTTCGCCGCGCCCACACCCTCGGGCTGGTGGTCCATGTGTGGACCATCAACGAACCCGCCGAGATGCACCGGCTGCTGGACCTCGGCGTGGATGGGATCGTGACCGACCGCGCGGACCTGCTGACACAGGTACTGCAGGAACGGGACCGGCGGCCCCAGGGCTGAGCCGGAGACTGGCCGGTTTCAGCTGCGTCCAAGATTGGTGGACGGATCTTCGTCACCCTCGCCGGGATCGGCCCGCAAGGTATCCGGATCGCCGTTCGGCAAGCCGCCGGGACCAGGAACGTCACGTGGAACGTCCGCCGACGCTGACCCTGCCGACGAATCCGCTGCGGACGATTCCGTTGCCGCCGATTCGTCACTGCCTTCAGGCCCGGTGGGATTCGCAGACACCGGTCCGGTGGCGGGGCCGGGCTTCAGGCCGGGGGCCTTCTCTTTTTCGGCTTCCATGGCGTTGGACCCCTCGCTGATGGAGGAGTGCACTTCAACGTCGCTGTTCGGATCGGTCGGCTCCGGGATTTGGGTGCCTTCAGTGGGCGATGACGTGCCCGCCAGATCCTCCATGGCGTTTTCCGCGGCCTTGCCGATGCTGTCTCCAATGCCCATCTGACTGCTCCTTCGTGACGATGAGGGCCGGCCGACTGCCTGCCGGTCCGCCGGTCTGCTACCGTTCCAGAATTATCAGCATGCTTACAATTAGTCCAGAGCTGTGGAGAAACCCAGCCGATTATGGAGAGGAAACCGCACCATGAGCAGTTACCATCCGGAGAACGATCCCGCGAACCCCGATCAGCCGGGGCGTCACCAGCAAGAGCGCGGCCAGGCAGGGCACGGGCAGCCCGGCAAAGACTCTGCAGCCTCGGCGAACCCTGACCCCGCAGAAGGAAACATCACCGGCCTGGAGCCGGGCGGCGGCGTCCCGCCGGGCGAAACCCCGCCGGCAGAGGACCAGATGAGCGGTGATCAGGGGCACGCCGAGTAGCCGGAATCAGGCTGGCTTGGGTTGGGGCGGGTCCCGAACTACTGGTGCGGCTGCAGTGAGCAGCCGCTTCACTGCCGGTCGGGGCCGCCGGGACCGTGGCTCGCGCGGCTGGACTCGGCCGAGACGTGACGCAACCCGTCCGGATCGAGTGGGGTGTTCCACGCGGCCCAGTCCTTCGGCCGGACGGAGGGCCGTCCGAGCAGATAGCCTTGGCCGGCGCTGAAGCCGAGCTCGGTGAGGACCCGGAGTTCCTCCGCCGTTTCCACGCCTTCCGCCACCAGGACGCTGCCAATTTGCTCAGCGAAGTCCACCATGCACGCCGCCAGCACGCGCTGGGAATCGTCCTGGTCCACTCCGCTGATCATGTTCCTGCCCAGCTTGATGAAGTCCGGCCGTAAATGCAGCATGCGGCTCAAGGCGCCGGCATGGGGGTGGGAATCGTCGATGGCTATACGCAAACCGCGTTCCCGCAGCGGCGTAATTGCGGCAACGAAATGCGAGTATTCTTCGTCCGGAATTCCATCGGTCAATTCGAGCACGATGCGGCTTATGGGCAAGCTGATGTGATCAAACAATTCAGGCAGCCGCGGATCGAGGCATGATTTCGGCGAGATGTTGAGGGCAACATAAAGGTTCGGGGGGAGGGTGGCAGCCGCGGCCGCAGCGGATCCAAGTGCCGAGAATTCCAGGTTGGCGCCCATGCCAACCGCCGCAGCTTCGGCAAACCAGAGTTCGGCCCCGGCGCCGTCATCGCTGACAAAGCGCGACAAAGCTTCAACGCCCACGACGCTCCTTGACGCGAGGCCGTAAATCGGCTGGAAAGCGGTCATCAGCATCTGGTTTTCCAGCAGGGCGCTGATCCGGGACAGGCTCCGCAGTGAATCCAGCCGCTCGGCCAGCAAAGGCGGCATCGAGTTCAGTGGCTGGGGTGCGCGGGCGGCGTCGGGGGTGGCCCCGTTTTCGCTGTCCTGTTGCCGGCGTTCCAGAAGATATTCCAGCAGCGCCCGTTCCGGGACGCCGGGATTCTCGCCAAGGCTGTCGCTAAGACGCTGGCGTGTGGCTGCCCCGGCGGGATCTGAATCCGCCAATACCGCAGCAATAATTCCCCATGCTTGCACCCGAACAGTCATTATCGACGCCCCCAGTTGACGAAGTAATGGCTCGTTTGCCATTTTGTTTTCAAGTGTTTGACGCTTTCGGAATCGCTGGTTCTGATGTCGGCCGATCTTCTGGCCTCGAAGAATCGGGTATTCCAACTTGATCGTATATCGGCGTGAACCAAAACGCAGCCCTACATCATGAACCGGTATTGCTTTCCGCGGACGTTCTGGCCAGCAGCTCCGGAATTTTCCCGGGCGGTACGGGTTTGCTGAAGAAATATCCCTGCGCGCTCAGGCACCCCAGGCTTCTCAGATGCTCTGCCTGTTCGGCTGTCTCCACACCCTCCCACACCGCTTCGAGGCCGCAGGCGCGCACCAGCTGCAGGACGGCCGCCACCAGGGGCGGCTGGCTGGGGTCGGTTCCCAGGCCCACGATCAGGGACCGGTCCACCTTGACCCTGTCGACGGGCAGCCGGCGGAGGTAGCTGATGGAGGAGTATCCGGTGCCGAAGTCATCGATCTCGATCCCGACGCCGAGCCCCCGCAGCCCGCCCAATGAGTAGCGGTCCAGTTCGTTGCCCCTGACGATGGCCACCTCCGTCAGCTCCAGGACAACCTGTTCCGGCCGCACTCCGGTTTCCTTCAGGACCCCGCGGACGTCCTCGATGAACTGCAGGCTCTGCAGGTCTGTTGCGGAGATGTTGATGCGGACCGAAAACCTGCTGTCCACCACGTCAGCGTCGATCCAGCTGCGGAGCTGGCGCACAGCGGTAGTGAGCACCCACAGGCCAAGCTCGGATATGAGCCCGGCGTCTTCAGCGAGCGGGATGAACTCGTCGGGCATGATCAGCCCGCGGGAGGGATGGTTCCAGCGGACCAGGGCTTCCACGCCTTCGATCCGTCCGGTGCCCAGCTCCACCACGGGCTGGTAGTGAAGGATCAGGCCCTCGCCCTTGATGGCCGCCCGGAGATCGTCCAACAGCTGGCTCCGGAGCCGCCGGACCAGCAGGAGCCCGGGTTCAAAGACGTGCAGGCGGTTCTGGCCCTCGGCTTTGGAGGCGTACATCGCGATGTCGGCCTCCATCAGCAGGTCCTCCGGCGTCCGCCCAGGTTCCCCGAGGCTGAGCCCGATGCTCGCCCCGCAGCGGATGGTCCGGTCCGGCAGCTCGATCGGCTCCTTCAGGGCGGCCAGGATCCGCTGGGCAACGACGGCGGCCTGGTCGACGCCAGTGCCCGGCATCACGATCGCAAACTCGTCGCCGCCCAGCCTGCCCACCACGTCGGTGGCGCGGACGGCGCTGCGGATCCGCTGGGCGACGGTGATCAGCACCTCGTCGCCGGCAGCATGGCCGAGGGTGTCGTTGATGGATTTGAAGGCATCAAGGTCCAGGAGCAGGACGACGGGCTGGGTGGGGGTTTCGTCGTGGCCCTCGCTGGAGGACTTCAGCGCCGCGAGGAGCGCGGACCGGTTGGCAAGACCGGTGAGGGGGTCCTGCATGGCCATCTTCTGCATTTCACGGTGGGCCTCATGGAGCAGCTGCGTGCGGACCTCCACCCGCTGCTCAAGTTCCTCGTAGATGATCTGCAGGTCTTCGGCCAGCAGGTTGGTGCCCATGATGATTGCATCGAGTTCGTCGCGCGCCGGCGATACTTCTATCCGCGACTGGAGGTCACCGGAGGCAAGCCGGACAATGCCGTCGAGCAGCTGGGACAGCCGCGGGTCGTCGTCGTTGAACATCGGGGCCCTCCTTTCCGGTTACGTGGAATCCTGCCTGGGTCACAGACCTGTGATCAGGGAACCTGCATCGCGTGCGCGTCGAAGGGGAGGCTCACGCTGACGGTCGTTCCCGCCCCGAGCTCCGAGGCCACATCAATCCTTCCGCCATGGCGCCTGACGATGTCCTGGGTAATGGCCAGTCCAAGCCCTGTCCCCGGGACTGCGCCGGACATCGCGTTCGAGGCGCGGTAAAAGCGGGTGAAGATGTGGGCTAACTCGTCACCGGAAATGCCCATCCCGGTGTCCGCCACGCTGACAGTCGCCAGGCGGGCGCCGTCGGGGTCCGCATGGAGCCGCATGCCGACGTCGATCCGCCCGCCTCCCGGCGTGAACTTGATGGCGTTGGAGACCAGGTTGGTGAAGACCTGCTGCAACTGCACCTCGTCAGCCAGGATTTCCGGATCTTCCCGGGCAGGTGCAACCGCTATGGTGACGTTCTGCAGCTTCGCCAACGGCCTGAGCGCGGCTGTGACGATCTCCAGCGTCCGCGCCAGCCGGACCGGCGTCAGGTGCAGGGGGCTCTCTTCATGCCCGTTCCGGGAGACGCTGAGCATGTCTTCAACGAGCAACCTCAGCCGTTCGGTGTTCCTGACCACAATGTCCAGCATCTGGTGGACCTCGTGGGAGACGGGATCGGACGTGTTCTCCTGGATCATGTCCAGGTAGGCCATGATCGAGGTCAGCGGAGTGCGGAGTTCGTGGTTGACGGTGGCCAGGAAGTCAGTCTTGGCCTTGTCCAGCTGCTGGAGCTGTTTGACGACCTGCTGCTGGTTGGTGATCAGGTGGCTTTGGATCAGCCCGTGTGCGGCGTTACCGGCCACGTGCTGGATCAGCCCAAGCTCAGCCCGGGACCAATCCCTGGGCGAGTCCATGAGTGCCATCCAGATAAGCCCGAGCGACGAGCTGCCTTCTCCCATCGGGACGGCTACGGATGCCGCGGCCCCCAGGGCAGCGAGTTCGGCCGGCAACCTGATGTCGCCCTCTGCGGCGGACGGGTGGGCATCCTCCACTGTCACCGTCTCAGCACGCGTCCAGAGGGCATCCGCCGTCTTTCGCGCGGACTCCTCGTCGCTGAAAAGATCGTCCGGCAGGGGTGCCAGCCGTGGCCGGTGCCACTGGGCCGTAATGGGGGGCACCCTTTCGTCGTCGAACGTTGTCAGCCAGACACGGTCGGCACCGAACGTTTCACCGAAACCCCTCACCACGAGGTCGGCGATCTGCCGGGGGTCGTTCGTGCCGCGGACAGCGGCCGAGACCTGGCGCAGCCTTTCACGCAACGTCTCGGCTTCCTCGCGGGACTCGTTCCGGCGCGAGACCAGGTTGATCAAGGCTGTGGCCCGGTGGACGAGCTCCTTGGCCACGGGTGGTTTCGCGATGCAGTCGCGCACTCCGGCGTGCTCCACCGCCTTTACCTCCGCCGGGCTGTCGAGGTCCACCAGGACCAGGGCTGGGGCGGCGGTTTCGATGTCGGAGAGGGAACTGTCCAGGACCAGGACGGAGGGATCGGAGTTGTCCAGGAGGGCTGACAGGCCTGCCTGATCCGCCGCAGTGCTGACCGTGAAGCCCGCAGCTTCCAGCGCTTCCGCGCTCGATTGCCTGCGCCCGGCGTCGGGATCGGCGACGACTGCCAGGTATGGCACCGTTGCGACGTGTGGCGTGTCCCCTGGCAACCTGTCCCCTTTGCTGCTGATTGAGCGCCCAGTACTCCTGAATGAGTACATTGTAGGGGGACGGCGCTCAGCAGTTCCCTATGAATATGCGTGGAGGGCAATCGTGACGAATCAGCCGGCAGATGGTGCCAAGGCAAATCTGGCGCTGGACGGGCACAGTGTGGTCCAGCTGAAGTGGCCGCACGGTGTCTCCATTTCGGAAGCCGATGCCGAGGCCGCCATGCGCGGCGTAAATGAGCTGTGCGGGGCGGCCCGCTACCCGATGCTGGTGGATATGGCGAGCACGGCGCAGGTCAGCAGGGGAGCGCGCGCGGTATTTGGCCGCCCGTGCCAGGCGTCCCGCATTGCGCTGCTGGGTGCTTCGCCCGTTGACAAAGTGCTGGCGAACTTCATTCTGGGTATCAATAAACTGCCGTGCCCCACCCGCTTCTTTACCTCACGGGAGGATGCCATGGCCTGGCTGCTGAAGGAGCGGGCGGCCGCCGCCTGACCGAAAGACGGACCGAAGGACTGACCAGGGCCGGCTGGACTGCTAGCCGTGGGCGGAACGTCATGTGGGGATTCCGGGCCTATATTTGAACGGTGTCCTCCCCAGTTGATTCAGTGCGCTCCGCCCTGCGGAAATACCTGATCCTCCCCAAGCTGATCCGGCTTTCCCGGTCTGCCCCCAAGGACAGGGCTGTTGCCTGGGACCGCTACTGGGCAGGAATCGCCAGGACGGGCCCCAAGGGCGAGGTGCTGTGGGACTCCGGCACTGACCACGAGGTGCTGGGCTACCGCGACACCCTCGACCGGCACTTTGATTCAGCCCTTCCCGTGGTGGATGTGGGCTGCGGTCATGGCGGTTTCAGCCGCGCCCTGGCTGCTTTTTATCCGAAGGTTCTCGGTGTGGACGTCTCTGCGCACGCCGTGGCCCGCGCCCGCGAAGAATCCGGGGGCCTGGACAACGTCAGCTACCTGGAGCAGGACATGACACTGCCAGGGGCAGGTACCGGGCTCGCGGGGCCCGGGGACGTTAACGTCTTTATCCGCGGCGTGCTCCACGTCCTCGATCGGCCCGACCAGGCGGCGCTGCTGGATAACGTTCTGCAGCTGGTGGGGACGCGGGGCACCGTGTTCCTGGCGGAGACGAACTTCCAGGGAAACCCGGTGGAGTATGTTTCACACCTCGGCGCATCAGTGCGGAACATCCCGGCGCCGCTGGAACTTGCCATCCGGAAACTCCCCATGCCCGGCCACTTTGGACCGGAGCAGCTCGCCCGGGTGCTGCCGGCTGACCGCTGGACCCTGCTGGAGGACGGGCTGGCCACGATCGAGACGAACCCGATGACGGACGCCCCGGGCGACAGCCTGGTACCGGGGTACTTTGCCCTTTTGCGCGCGAGGCAGTAATTCCCGCCTTTTGCCGCCCTTTGCCGCACAGATTCCGCAGTACTGGTGCCGGGATCCTGCCCTGCCCTTGACACAAAGACGGCTTGGACGGGTACTTATAAGTACCCTTATCAAAACGGCAATCGCGGAAAGGACTTCGGAACCGCGGCGGGGAAACAGCCTCCGCCACGCGGGCCTGTGGGAGGCGCATGGACCTTCGGCTCCCCCGGCTCAAATCATCCATCAGAACAAGCAGTGGCGGCCGAAACGCCATCATCTTCCGGCTCGGGAACAGGGCCGCGAAGGCGATAACCGCCGCTGCCCAATCGTCCGGCACTGACCGGCGACCGGATGACCCCGGGAGCCGCTTCAGGGGCCGGCGCACGAGTTACAGGAACGATCATGCTCGAACTGCTAGCCTCCGGCTCCCTCCGCGGAATGTTGCTGCCCCCCACCTACGGGACGCATATCACCCAGTCGGCCGAATTCACCGTGCTGTCCGTCGAAATCTGGACCACTGGCCTGGTGGTTAACATCCACCTGGCCTCAACCGGCGGCGCTCCGCCGAACATCACGCTGCAGGACCACTTCGGCACGGAGTACTCCCTGAAGGACTCCGCCACGGTAGGGTCCCGCAACCTGCAGGTCTTCACCCCTTCCGTCCCGGAGGGAACCAGGAGCCTGACCATCCGGTCGAAGGATGACGAGGAAGCCCGTGCTGTGGTGACGTTTGCCGTTCCGCCCCTGTTCCGCCGTCGCGCCGCGGAGCAGCCGCGGGCCATCCCCCTCCCGGCGCCCGCCCGGCTCCGGCGGCCGGCGTAGGGCACCGGCACGCCTCAAGCGCCGCACGGCTCCAGCCGCGGTCCCAGCGCCCGCCGGAATACACCGCGGTTCCCGGCCTGTCCGCATCGCGGATTCGGCAAGCGCTTTCCGGCGCGGGACTGGCATGATGGAGCGCATGCGTATCCTCATCGCCCCGGACAAATTCAAGGGCTCGCTCACAGCTGCAGAAGCCGCCGCCGCCATCGCCGAGGGCGCCCTGCGCGTCTATCCGGACGCCGTCGCCACCCAGTTCCCCATAGCCGACGGCGGTGAAGGAACCCTGGAGGCAGCCGTGTCCGCAGGGTACGAGGAGCGGCTCAACGCCGTCGTGGGTCCCATCCTTGCCCCCGTGGGGGCCGCATGGGCGATCCGTCCGAACGCCGACGGCGGGGCTACCGCGGTCATTGAAACGGCGCAGGCCTCCGGTCTCGCGGAGATGGAGCCCACTCCGGCAAACGCCTTGCGTGCCCACAGCTACGGTTGCGGGCAGCTGATCGCGGCTGCCATTGAGGCCGGAGCCACCGAGATCGTGCTGGGAGTGGGCGGATCGGCCATGACCGACGGCGGCAGCGGCGCCCTGCGTGCGCTGGGGCTTAAGCCCCTCGACGCTGCCGGAAACGTGGTCCCGCTCGGCGGCGGATCCCTCGCCGACGTCGTGGCCCTCGATACCTCGGGACTGGATCCCCGGCTGTCCACAGTGACCTTCCGGATCGCCGTGGACGTGCAGAACCCGCTGTACGGCATTACGGGCGCCGCGCATGTCTTCGGCCCCCAGAAGGGCGCCGATGAGGAAGCGGCGGAACTGCTCGACGCCGGGCTCCGCAACTGGGCGTCGGTCCTGCGCGAAGTCACGGGCCGGGACGTCAACGTTCCGGGGGCCGGAGCGGCAGGCGGCTTCCCGGCGTCGTTCCTTGCCTTTACCAGCGCCACACTGGAAGGCGGGTTTGCCTTGGTGGCAGGACTCACCGGCCTCGCCGGACAGCTGGAGAACGCCGACCTGGTGATCACCGGTGAGGGTTCCATGGACTCCCAGTCACTGACGGGTAAGGCGCCCATTGCCCTGGCCGATGCTGCCCATGGCCTCGGCATCCCCGTGATTGTGGTGGCGGGACGGATCCTGGTCACCCCGGAGGAGCTGGCGGGACACGGCGTGGTGGCTGCGGCGCAACTGCTCGACGTGGCGGGAAGCGCGGAAGACGCCGTCGCAAACGCGGCAAAGTACCTCACCTGGGCCACCACGCAGGTGCTGGAAGGCGCGTAGCGGCCCACACCTGCGGCCCACGCCGGCGGCACCTCCTGCCGGCGGCACCTCCTGCCGGTGGCGTGGGCTGGTGCGGCGGCTTAGGCGCCGGTTTCGTAATGCGGCTCGGCCACCGGTTTGGACTCGGGGGAGCCCTTTTCCCGGAGGTAGACGGACGCGCCCACCAGGACCGCGACGGCGAGGAATTCGCTTTGCCAGTTCTGGAAGGATTCGAACCAGAACTGGCTTGTTCCCATGAACTCAAAGACGCTGACAGCGGCCTCCCCATGGCTTTGCTGGTCCTCGCTGTACGCCGCAGCGCCGCCCATGGCATGCAGGCTGAACGAGGCGATAAAGAGCAGGAACAGCAGCAGGGACAATGAGTGTTCGTAGACCTTGAGCACCGCGCCGCCCCGTTTTACCGGCCAGGGCGTGGTGTCCTTGATCGTAGCGGTCCGGGGGTCCTCATCCTGCGGCGCTTCCTTGCCCATCGGCTTGGACTCGGACGATCCCTTTTGGAACAGGAAGACGGTCAGGACCACGTACATGGCCATCTGAAGGAATTCGGATTCCCAGTTCTCAAAGGTGGCTTCAACGAAATTGCCGGTCGACAGATATTCCAGCACAGAGACACCAGGCTGCCCGTGTGCGGACTGCTCCTCGCTGTACGCCGCAGCGCCGGAGAGGATCATTCCACCAAAAAACGCCAGGAACAGCCCGACGTTGACCAGCAGCAGCCCGTGCTCTTTTACAAATTTACGCATGTAAACACCTTCGGTAGGTCCCCAGTAGCCTGCTTGAATTTCTTGCTTGCTCCCCTGACCCATTAGTCGCCGGCGGCACGCTTATTAAGCCGTACCGGGACATAAACGAGCAAAATGACAAGGACGGCCAGCAGAACCCCTCCCGCTGCCAGGCCGGCAGCGCGGCCCACTGTGACATCGAAGACCAGCGACGCCGTCCCTACGCTCAGCATTCCGATCCCGGCCAAAGCCAGTTTGGTGATGGAATCGGCGCTGGAAACGAGGGTCGCCTTGAGCCGCTGGCGGAACAGTCTGCGGTGGACGCTCACCGGCAACAGGATCAGGGCTGTGGTCAGGGAAGCTATCACCACGTTGACCAGGTAGAGGGCAACCTGAAAATCGTCGAGGGATTCGAAACGCTGCTGGAAAGGCAGGGTCAGCAGGAAGCCGGCAAGAATCTGGACGCCCGTCTGCAGGACCCTGAGTTCCTGCAGCAGTTCAGCCCAGTTCCGGTCAAGTTGCTCCTCGCGGGTTTCGTTCCGCCCGGTCTTACCCGTGAAGTCCTCCACATCGGACACGGCTTCTCCTTCCCCGCTGTGCGCTGCTGGTCCCGCTGGCCCATGCCGGGGTGCTCCAAAACTAGGCCGAAGTTGCGCCGAGATCAACTTTTGATAAGTTTACTGATTATTCCTGTCTGGCGGTGGACTTGCTCCGTCCAGCGGGATAGTTTCGAAGGGCCGGAACACTCCGGGGCTGGCCTCGACAACCGACAGCGAACAGGCGGACTATGAGCGACACCGAGAAGCAGACGGACCAGCCCACAGACCCGCGGGGCGGCTACCACTCCGGCCCGTTCCCTGAGCAGGAACAGCAACAGCCGGGCCTCACGGCGCCAATGGACCCCAAGCCTGACCATGGTGAGCTCAGTTACGAGGGCCACGGACAGCTGCAGGGAAAGTCCGCCCTGATTACGGGCGGGGATTCGGGGATCGGCAAGGCGGCCGCCATCGCGTTTGCACGCGAAGGAGCCGACGTCGCAATTTCCTACCTTCCCGAAGAGGAAGAGGACGCCCGGGACACGGCTGACTGGATCCGCAAAGCCGGCCAGCGGGCGCTGCTCCTCCCCGGGGACGGACGCGAAGAGGAGTTCAGCACCAGCATCGTGGCAGATGCGGTGGCTGAGTTTGGCCGGCTGGATGTGGTGGTGCTGAACGCGGCCTACCAGAAGAACCGGGACAGCTTCGAGTCCCTGCCGACAGAGGAATTCGACCGCGTCTTCAAGACCAACCTCTACTCGCTTCTCTGGACGGCGCGGGCCGCGGTTCCGCACTTGGCTGCCGGATCGTCGATCATCACTACCGCCTCCATCCAGGCGTTCAACCCGTCACCCGAACTGATCGATTACGCCATGACCAAGGCGGCCCAAGTGGCCTTCACCAAGGCACTCGCCCAGGAACTGGGACCCAAGGGTATCCGCGTCAACGCGGTAGCGCCCGGCCCCATCTGGACTCCGCTGATCCCGGCCACGGAATGGCCGGACAAGCTGCCCACGTTCGGGCAGGACACGCCATTGCAGCGAGCCGGCCAGCCCGCCGAACTCGCCGCCGCCTATGTGCTGTTGGCCTCGGATCAGGGATCGTACATTTCGGGGGCCGTGCTGCCTGTCACCGGCGGCAAGGGTCTTTAGCAGGGTCACGAGATTTGCAAGGTCAGATTCATCCATATCCACTACAGGAGGAACCATGAGTCAGGACAATCAGCCCACCGCGCCGGAAGAGGAAGCAGGTGGCTACGGCACCCCGACAGCCGAGCAGGAGTCGGCCGGTGCGGACTCCAAGCAGTTCGCCCAGCCCCGCGACGAAGAGGACTTTGACGCCGCCGGCCTGAATCAGGACAGCCCTGCCGGTGAAACATTCGCCACCGGCACTCCGAACCTGAGCCACTTCGGTGAGGAGGACAAGGACAGCGCCGGTGAGCCCGGGGCGGGCCGGTTCGGCGGCACTGATGAGCAGCATCATGCCGAGGCCGACACCAACGATCCGGGGTTTGAATCGGGGGAGCCGCCGGTTCCGCGTGACGCCGATGTGCCTTCCGCAGAGGCCGAAATCGATGAATCGAACGCGGACTCGCAGGGCTCGGAGCCCTTCTCGTCCGAACCCGGCCAGGAGGCCTCCGGGCTGCCGGACGGCAGCGGCAATGACCTCCCCAAGGAGAAGTCACCCAGCGACGACGACGACGAAAGCTTTGACGCCGGCTGACCGGTGAGTGCCGCGGACCTGCCAGTGGTCCGCGGCGGTGAAAGGGGTGCCGTCCGGCTTCGTTCCGGGCGGCGCCCCTTTGTTTGCCGCCCGACCAACTTTCACCCATTCAGCCTGATACGGACGTATCCTAGGAAGAGGTTTTGCAGTGGGCCACGTTCCGAACCAAGGCGTGGATCATGGCCGCGGAAACTCCGGCAGAGCCGGCCTGGGAATCGCTTCCCGATCCCCAGGATGTGGTGTTCGACAGCAAGGATGTCGAGGTTTTCCTTGCTGAGGTAACCCACGAGTTCATGCGGGGCATAGACGGCGAGCACCGGGGCATCAGCTGGGCCGCCACGTTTTTCCGGCATGGGGCAGCACACACCGTAGCGGCAGGCAGCGCCCTGGCACTCGCCGCAGACCAGGAGCAGCACTCGTTCGGGGACGGACCCGTGCTGGAGGCCATTCGTTCGGGGGACTTCGTTCATTTGGCTGACGTGGCCCGCGATCGGCGGTGGCCGGGCTATGCCAGTGCTGCAGCCGGGCACGGCGTCAGATCCCTGCTTTCCATGCCCATTGTTGCCACGGCAGGATCCAGTGCCGCGATAAATCTCTATGCATCGACTCCGCATGCATTCACGAGCGAAGACATCATCAAAACCCGTGCGTACGCGCGGGAGGTGGCCAGGGCCCTTAGGGTGGTTCTCCGCGTTGCCGAGCGGGCCGAAGCCAGCGCGGAACGGGCTGTAGCCGAAAGCTCCATGGTGCTGATGGACCTGGCAGTCAGCACGCTGATGGCCGATTACGGGCTGGGTCACGAGGTGGCCCTGCAATATCTCCGGACCGTGGCGAGGCATAGCCAACAGGGGCTTCGCGAGGCCGCCATGAACATAGTGGCCGCCTCCACACAGGACGCGGGCACGCGTGGCCAGCCTGAAACTGATTTTCGTGGACTCATCGCAGTTGAATCACCGGCCCTCAACCGGGGACCCCGCAAAACAGGGAGTACGCCATGAACGCCTGGAAGGAAAACCGGGTACCTCAGGAAAACCCAGCGGATCCTGCACCCCACCCGTGGCGCAGGTTGGTAGCGCTGGGGGATTCCTTCACGGAGGGAGTGGGCGATCCCGAGCCCCGCAGCGAGGGCGGTTTGCGTGGCTGGGCCGACCGCGTGGCGGAAGAGTTGAGTGCCAACCAGCCTGATTTTGCTTACGCCAACCTGGCCGTCCGGGGGCGGTTGGTACGGCAAATCTTCGATGAGCAGCTTGGGCCGGCCCTCGCCCTGAAGCCTGATCTGGTCACTCTCTCAGCGGGAGGCAATGACATGGTCTTCCGGCGCAGCGACCCTGACCGGCTGGCGGAGAAGATCGACGTCGGGGTGGAACAGTTGGTCCGGTCCGGGGCCACGGTGGTCCTTTTCGCCGGTCCCGACTGGGGAGCGACGCCGGTTTTCAGCCAGATCCGCGGGAAGGTGGCCATCTTCAACGAGAACCTGCATACGGTGGCCGCCCGCCACGATGCGGTGATGGTTGACCTGTGGTTCCTGCGCGAACTCTCGGATCCCGGGATGTGGGATCCGGACCGGCTGCACTTTTCGCCGCTGGGGCATCACACCATTGCGGCGGCCGTGCTGAAGGCCCTGGGCGTCCCGAACACACTGGTGCCTCTGCAGCCCAAGCAGATGGCGCCGCGTAGTTGGCGGCAGGCCCGCTCAGAGGACCTCACCTGGGCCCGCGAATACCTGGTCCCGTGGGCCCTCCGGCAACTAAAGCTGCATGGCGAGGATGACGGCCTGCTGGTGCCCAAGCGGCCCCAGCCGCGGCCCGTTTTTGGCATTGGCAGCCCGTCAGCACAGCAACTCAGCGGAGGTCATGCCGCCTGAGCGGTAACCGGAGCAGCGTGAAAGGAACCTGACTGCTTAGCGTTTCTTCGGTGCCCGCTTCGCTGCTGCATTGGCGGCCCTTGCCGCCGGGGGCAGGCCGGACACCTCGGTTTCCGGCTCCGCTACCGAACCCCGGGCTTTGGCGATGGCTTTCATACCGTGGTAGATGACCAGTGCGGCGATGGAGCCGAGGGCGATGCCGGTGAACTTAAGCTCGCCGACGGTCCAGGTGTAGTCGGCAATGCCGATGATCAGTGCGACGGCGGCGGTGGTCAGGTTGACCGGGTTGGAGAAGTTCACCTTGTTCTGCACCCAGATCTTGACGCCCAGAACACCGATCATTCCGTACAACATGGTGGCGGCACCGCCCAGGACGCCCGGGGGGACGGTGGCAATCAGTTCGCCGAACTTCGGCGAGAAGCTCAGCACAATGGCGAAGACGCCGGCCACCCAGTACGCCGCCGTCGAATACACCTTCGTGGCAGCCATGACGCCGATGTTTTCCGCGTAGGTGGTGGTGCCGGAGCCGCCGCCAATGCCTGCCAGCACGGTTGCAGCGCCGTCGGCCATCAGCGCGCGGCCGGAGACGCCGTCGAGGTTCTGGCCGGTCATGGCTGCAACAGACTTCACGTGTCCGATGTTCTCAGCCACCAGGACCAGCACCACGGGGATGAACAGGCCAAGCACGCCCACATGGAATTCGGGGGTCTGGAAGTACGGCAGGCCGACCCAAGCGGCGGCGTCCATCTTTTCGTAGCTCACCTCGCCGCGCAGCATCGCCACGAGGTATCCCACCACCACGCCCACCAGGATGCTCAACCGGCCGACAATGCCGCGGAACAGCACGCTGACCAGGATGATGGTGGCGAGTGTTATCACGGCGGTGACAGGGGCGGCGTCGAAATTCTGCTTCGCGGCGGGGGCGAGGTTCAGCCCGATCAGCGCCACGATTGCGCCGGTGACGATGGGCGGCATCAGCCGGTTGATCCATTCCGCACCGAACTTCTGCACGATCGCACCGATGAGCGCCAGTGCGACGCCGGCAAGCACCACGCCGCCGAGCGCTCCGGGAACGCCGAACTGCTGCTGGGACGCCATGATGGGGGCGATGAACGCGAAACTGGAGCCAAGATAGCTCGGTACGCGGCCCTTGGTGATCACCAGGAAGAGAAGTGTGCCGATGCCCGAGAAGAACAGTGTGGTGGCCGGCGGCATCCCGGTGATGATGGGAACCAGGAAGGTGGCGCCGAACATGGCCACCACGTGCTGCATGCCCACCCCGATTGTCAGCGGCCAGGCCAGCCGCTCGTCAGGGGCGACCACATGGCCCGGCTTGATCGACTTGCCGTTGCCGTGGAGCTTCCATTTCATTCCGAGCATGCTCATGGACGGGGGCCTTTCAAGGGGGTTGCCGCAACGGGCGAGGATCTTCCGGTGCAACAATACCGCGCGGGCACGGCGTGGGGAACGTCACGTGCCGTCACGGGAAGAAGACACGATCACTTGAAGTTGCAACCATAGAAAGCAGACCGCCGGCCCATCATCCCGATGAGCGGGCCCAGCGAAAGGTAAGCCATGACTATTGCCCACGAAGAAGCAGTTATCGACCCGGCCGCGGTCGACGCCATCTTTGCCGAAGCCCGCACCGCCAACTCCTTCACAGGCGAGGTAACCGAGGACCAGGCCCGTGCCATCTACGAGCTCACCAAGTTCGGCCCCACAGCTTTCAACTCCCAGCCGCTTCGCGTCACCTATGTCCGCTCGGACGAGGCCCGCGCCAAGCTCGTCGACGCACTGTCCAACGGGAACAAGGCCAAGACCGCTTCCGCTCCCTTGGTTGCCGTGCTCAGCTACGACACCGCCTGGGCCGAGCAGTGGGACACCTTCCTGCCCGAGTACAACGCGCCGAAGGCCATGTACGACGCCGCCCCGGACCTGGCTGCAGCCACCGGCAACAACAACGCGCACCTGCAGGCCGGCTACTTCATCATCGCCGTCCGGTCCCTTGGACTCTCGGCAGGCCCCATGACCGGAGCCGACTTCAGCGCCATCGACGCAGCCTTCTTCCCGGCCGGGGACCAGAAGAGCTTCCTCGTGGTCAACATCGGCCAGCCCGGTGAAGGCGCCTGGGGTGCGGCAAAGCCCAAGTTCGCCTACGAGGACGTCGTCCGCACCGTCTGACCCTCTGGCACTTACTGCACGTTTAACAGCAACGCACTGTCACTCTCTTGAGGAGAGTGACAGTGCGTTGCTGTTTTTGTTGCAGTAAGTGCCAGAGCGTCCGGTATGGCAGGACTGGGTGTACTGCTTTCCGGGTGTACTGCTTTCCGGGTGTACTGCTGCCCTGGTTTACTGCTAGGCGATGACGCCGTCCACCAGCGCCTTGGCCTCGGCCTGGACCTGCTTGAGGTGCTCCTCGCCCTTGAAGGACTCGGCGTAGATCTTGTAGACATCCTCAGTGCCGGACGGGCGGGCTGCGAACCAGGCGTTCTCGGTGACTACCTTGAGCCCGCCGATCGGCGCGCCGTTGCCCGGCGCCTCGGTCAGCTTCGCGAGAATCGTCTCGCCTGCCAGTTCGGTGGCGGTGACGTCCGACGGCGACAGCTTGCCGAGTGCCGCCTTCTGCTCCCGCGTGGCCGCGGCATCAATGCGCGCGTAGACGGGCGCGCCGAACTGATCGGTCAGGCCCTTGTACAGCTGTGACGGGGACTTGCCGGTGACCGCGGTGATCTCCGAGGCCAGCAGCGCCAGCAGGATGCCGTCCTTATCAGTGGTCCACACGCTGCCGTCCAGCTTGTTGAAGGAAGCGCCGGCTGATTCCTCGCCGCCGAACGCGCCTTCGCCGGACAGCAGCCCCGGCACAAACCACTTGAAGCCAACGGGAACCTCCACCAGCTTGCGGCCCAGGCTTTCGGCCACGCGGTCGATGATCGAGGAGGACACCAGGGTCTTGCCCACCACCGAGTTGGGGTTCCAGCCGCTGCGGTTGCGGTAGAGGTAGTCGATGGCGACGGCCAGGTAGTGGTTCGGGTTCATCAGGCCGCCGTCGGGGGTGACGATGCCATGGCGGTCGGCGTCGGCATCATTGCCGGTGGCGACGTCGAACGCGGCTGAACTGCCGCCGTCGGACATCCGCTTGATCAGCGAGGCCATCGCGGCCGGCGAGGAGCAGTCCATCCGGATCTTCTCGTCCCAGTCCAGGGTCATGAACGCCCACTGCGGGTCCACGGTGGGGTTCACCACGGTGAGGTTCAGGTGGTGGCGCTCGCCGATCTCGCCCCAGTAATCCACGGCGGCACCGCCCATGGGGTCGGCGCCGATGCGGACACCGGCGTCGCGGATGGCGTCCAGGTTCAGCACCGACGGCAGGTCGTCGACGTAGCTGCTCAGGAAGTCAAACTTGCCGGTGCTGTCCGCGGCCAGGGCGTCGGCGAGCGGAATGCGCTTGACGCCGCGGAGGCCGTTTTCAAGCAGCTCATTGGCGCGGTTGGCGATCCAGCCCGTGGCGTCGGAGTCTGCGGGGCCGCCGTGCGGGGGGTTGTACTTGAAGCCGCCGTCGGCCGGCGGGTTGTGGCTGGGAGTGACGACGATGCCGTCCGCTTCCGGGGCGCCGGCGGCGCGGTTGTTGTTGTAGGTCAGGATGGCGTGGCTCAGGGCAGGGGTGGGGGTGTAGCCGTGGCGGGCGTCCACCAGCACCTGCACGCTGTTGGCGGCCAGCACTTCGAGGGCGGAATTCTGCGCCGGCTCACTGAGGGCGTGGGTGTCCTTGGCCAGGAAAAGGGGGCCGGTGATTCCCTGCCCCGCCCGGTATTCCACGATTGCCTGCGTGATGGCGACGATATGTTTTTCGTTGAACGACGCCTTGAGGCTGGAACCGCGGTGCCCGGAGGTGCCGAACGCCACGCGCTGGCCGGGATCACCAAGATCCGGCGTGATGTCGTAGTACGCGTCGAGGAGCGCAGTGATGTCAACAAGGTCCTGGGGTTGGGCAACTGTGCCCGCGCGGCTAGCCATGGGACCAGCATGCCAGACGCAGGCCGGGGGCAAAACGACCTGTCCAGAATCCGGCCCCTGTGACGCGGAATGTCACGAAACAGGTAATGAAACCTGAGTACCGGCCCCAAAAGTACCTATATACCGGCCCAGCCGGCGCTGTTACGTTCGGAAAAAGTCAGGAACGTCAAAGCGCGACGGCGGCAGTGGCGCCGCGTCGTACGCGGCAGCAAGCAGCCGCCGGGACAGTAAGGAGGCGGCCATGGGGGCAGGGGACGGCGCGGCCGAACAGGCAAGGCTGGCCGCGGAAAGAGTGCAGCGCCTCAAGCGCCAGCTCGACCAGGCAGAGCGTGCCACCAAGTCGTGGGACGAGGGTGCTGTTGGCGAACGGATCGTGGCGGACAGGCTGGGCAGGCTCCTCCCGCACGGCTGGTTCCTGCTGCACGACGTACATTGGCCAGGCCGGCCCAATGCGAACCTCGACCACGTGCTGGTGGGGCCCGGCGGTGTAGTGGTGGTGGACGCCAAGAACTGGACCGGCGAGGTCAGCGTCGCCTCCGGGGTCCTCTGGCAGGGCCGGTTTGCCAGGACACAGTCGGTGGAAGGCGCCTTGGCGCAGTGCGCCGCCGTCGCCTCCGTCCTGTCGCCGCCGCACCGGCGGTTTGTCCGCCCTCTGATCTGTCTCGCGGGGCAACCCGACCTGTTCGGCATCACCAGCTCCGACGTCGCCGTGGCCGGTGCCGACCGCGTTGTGGATACCGTCCTGGCGCTGCCCGCGGTGCTGGACAACCAGACCGTCCTGGGGCTGTACGCCCACCTCGGCCAGCAACTCACCCAGGAACCTGCAGCGGAAAGCCCGGCCGTGAAGGCGTTGACAGCCAAACCGGCCGGCCCGCCCGTGGTGGCCCAGCCTCCGGGGAGTCCGACGGGGGCGCTAACGCCAAGCCGGCCGGGCCCGCGGACCACCGCACCCGGCGTCGGCCGTGGCCCGGGTACAGGCCGCACCGGCAACGGCCGTGGCGGCACCGGTGCCGGCAGGAAGTCCAGGGCCCAGCAGCAGGCGACCAGCGTGACGCACCTCATGTTCCTTGCCGCCTTCGTGGTTTTCGCGGTGTACGTCCTTCCCTACTGGGGACGGTAAAGCGCCGGTCCGCAGGGCGGGGCAATTCAGGGGGACGGCAGGGCCAGGAAATGGCAGCGGCGGTAAGCTGAATAGCAAGACTTCCGAGGGGGAAACCATGAGTGACCAGCCAACGCCGCGCCCTGATTCTGACGGTTCCAGCGCGCAGGGTTCCAGCGCGCAGGGTTCCGGCGCCCAGGGTTCCGGTGCCCAGGGGACGGGCGATTCGCCATCGGGGTACGAGCCGCCGCGCTTTGTGCCGCCGCAGGGTCCGGACATCCCCGCCCCGCCTCTCTACGACCAGAACAAATACGGCGCGGGCCGTTACGGCGATCCCCATAACCAGCCCGGCGGGCAGTACGGAGCGCCTTACGCCCAGCCGTCCAGCCCCTACGGCCAAGGCGCGGGTGGGTACGGTCAGCCCTCCGCCGCCTATGGGCAACCCAGCCCCTACAGCCAGCCCGGTCCATACGGCCAGCCCGGGTACTACGGCATGCAGGCCGAACCCAAGGGCCTGAGTATTGCCAGCATGGTCTGCGGCATCGCCTCGGTGATCCTTGGCTGGCTCTTGATCCCGCAGATCGCTGCGATCATCACCGGCCACCTTGCCCTTCGCCGCGAACCGACGGGCAAGGGCCTGTCCATCACGGGGCTGGTCCTCGGGTATCTCTGCCTGCTTGGCTATGGAGCGCTCTGGCTGTTCCTCATCCTCGGGTTGACGGCGTACAGCACAAGCTACGGGTACTGAGCCCCGGCCGGGCCGGCGCCTGATCGATCCGGCAGGACGCCACGTCGATCCGGCAGATTCAGGTGGGCTGGCGCACGTTACCCGAATCCTGCCAGGCCGCCCTGTCCGCGACGTCTACCGTGCGGCGATCCGCACCGCCCGTTCGCGCTCACTTTGGCTCAACGAGCCGGCTGCGCTCTGCTGCAGGGACCAGCTGGTTCTCACTCCATCGGGGCCGGTAAGGCCGCCGGCTGCCAGGGCTTTCACGATCCGACGGCGGACCTCGTGTTCGGCTTCCGGCTCGGCCGCGAAGACCACCCTGAGCCTCAGCTGGTCGCCCTTCCGCTCATGGCTCGTGTGATGCGGCGCCAGGGGACAGGGCGGCGAGTGCTCCCAGCTGCCGCAAAGCTCCGCAGTGATGGCAGCTCCGGGCGCCCCAGGATCGCCTTCAGCATCCATGACGAGCGACGCCTGGTGTACGAACGGTTCACGCATCTGGCCTCTGCTTTTATGACGGGGCTTTCGTGACGGGGCTTTCGTGCCGGTGGACCGGGCGGATGGGGAGGTGCAGTGCCGGCAGCGGAAAGGCCCCTGTCCGGGGCCTTTCGTCGGGAGGGTGGGACCGGAGAGGTCAGACCTTCTCGTGTGTGCGCTCAGCAGCCGGCTCCTGCGCTTCATGGGTCTTCCGGCGACGCGGGAAGGCCCAGAAACTGAAGTCCTGAGCCGTGTAGTGCGGCTCCTGACGGTCCGGCGGTGTTTCCTGGCGCGGTTCGGATTTCGGTTTGGCGTCCTTCCTGGCCCGCCACCCGTAGTCCTCCATGGATGAATAGCACATCACAAACCTCCTCATAGTGACTGCGCTCTTAATCCTCCTCCGGATCTGCCCCGGAGTCGACACCCTGAAACCGGGAACCCCGCTAGTGGCCAGGGCTCAGAAACCGAGCTGGGCTGCCACCTGGAGCAGGAGTGCTTCAGAGCCCGCCGGCCCCACGAGTTGGATCCCCATCGGAAGGCCGTGGCCGGGCAGCCCACCGGTCCAATAGACAGGGATAGTGATGGCCGGCAGGCCGCAGACGTTCACCATGGACGACCACGGCGCGAACTCGCATTGCCGCCGGTAGTCGCCGTCGGCGTCGTGCGCCCACTCCGTGGCCGGCCAGCGGCCGTCGCCGTGGGTGGCACCGGTGAACCAGCCAACGGGCCGCGGGGTCTGCGCGAGAGCCGGCATCAGCATGAGATCCCACTGCCCGTACTGGGTGATGGTGTCGCGCTCGAACTGTCGGAGGAATGCCAGGGATTCGTTGAGCTTGGCGGCGCTGCGCTGTTGGGCCCGGCGCCGGAAGGTGCGGGTGAGCGGGGTCAGGAGCGCTTCGCGGTGCGGACTGATGCGGGCCGTGCCGACGGCGGCGGTCCACACCGTGGTGAAGGCGTCCGGGTAGCGGTTGTCATAGCGGATCGCGGCCTCGGCAACAATGTGCCCGGCATGTTCGAGCATCCCGCGGCCCGCCTCCAGCCCGGCCAGCGCTTCGGGCTCGGGCGTGAACGGGAAGATGGCGGACCACGGGCTGTCCAGGGTCAGGCCGATCCGCAGCCGGCGGGGCCCCTGTTCCACGGTGTCGAGGTAGCCGCTACCGGTGGCGGGGGCCAGCGCATCCATCATCAGTGCCGCATCGGCTGCAGTCCTGGCGAGGGGGCCAGTCACCACCAGGCGGCCGGGGTCTCCCGAGCTCTCGCCCGACGGCACCACTCTCCTCCCGGGCTTGAGACCTACCAGGCCACAGGCAGCAGCGGGAATGCGGACCGAACCGCCGCCGTCGGACCCCGGTGCGAAAGGCAGCAGGCCTGCGGCAACCGCCGCAGCGCTGCCGCCTGAGGAGCCGCCGGAACTCCGGCTCGGTGCGTGCGGATTGCGCGACGGCGGGGCGATCAGGTTTTCGCTGTAGGCAGTCAGTCCGAATTCCGGAACCTGTGTTTTGCCCAGTGAGACGACGCCGGCGGCTTTGAGTTGGGTGACCAGCGCCCCGTCCATCAGGGCCGGCTTGTGCTCCAGGGCTGCGCTGCCGTGCGTCGTCACCACACCGGCAACGTCGGTCAGGTCCTTGAAGGCCAGTGGCATGCCGTGGAGGAGGGGCAGGGAATCCCGGTTACCACCTGGCGTGCCGTTATGGGAGCCCGTTCCGAAAACCTTCCGGGCGCGGGAGTAGCGGGCGTCGGCCGCTGCGGCGTCTGCCAACGCCTGTTCGGCCGTCACCGTGACAAACGCCCCCAGCAGCGGGTTCCGTTCATTGATGCGGGCAAGGAAGTGGGCGGTGGCGTCCTGCGAGGAGACCTCTCCGGTGCGCAGCGCATGCCGGAGAGCGAGGGCCGGGAGTTCATGGATCTCGGTCCCGGCAGCGGTGGGCGGAACAACGGGCACGGCGCCTCCTCCTTGGAGTCATCTAGAAGCGTAACCTGCGGGACGTGCAGCGGACGGGGCACGAGGCTGGCGCTAGGCTGGGACCAGACCATGATGTTCCGAAGGAGGACTCCTGTGAGCGATTTCGATACCGTGCCAGTCAACGATGTTCCCGAGGACGCCGCCATCCTGGACGTGCGCGAAGACTATGAGTGGGTGGCCGGGCATGCTGATGGTGCCATCCACATCCCGCTGGACCAGCTGCCCGCGCGGTTGGAGGAATTGGACCCGGACGAGGATCTGTACGTCATCTGCCGGACCGGCGGGCGGTCCTTCCGCGCCGCACAATGGCTGACGGGCCAGGGCTATGCGGCCATCAACGTCGCTGGCGGAATGGACCAGTGGCTCGAATCGGGTAAACCGCTGGTGTCGGACAACGGACTCAAGCCCCTGATCCTCTAGGCAAGCTCAACTCCCACAGTTTGAACCAGCGTCCATCACCCCGAGGGAATACTTCATGCCGGCGTCACCCGCTACGTACACTTTCCTGGGTCCCGAAGGCACCTTTACCGAGGCGGCGCTGATGCAGGTCCCCGGCGCCGCGGGGGCCACCCGAATCCCGGCTTCCAATGTCAATGCAGCGCTGGATAAAGTACGCGACGGCTCCGTGGATGCCGCGATGGTTCCCATCGAGAATTCGGTGGAAGGCGGCGTGACTGCCACGCTTGACGCCATCGCCAGCGGGCAGGAGCTGCGGATCATCCGCGAGGTCCTCGTCCCCATCAGCTTTGTGCTGGTGGCACGCCCCGGGGTGCCGGTCTCCGACATCCGCCGAATTTCCACTCACGGCCACGCCTGGGCGCAATGCCGGCTGTGGGTTGATGCAAACATTCCCGGGGCGGAATACGTTCCCGGTTCGTCCACCGCAGCCGCAGCTCTGGGGCTGTTGGAGGAGGACGCCCACTACGACGCAGCGATCTGTGCGCGCATTGTGGCCGAGGAGCAGCCGGGCCTGTCTGTCCTTGCGGAGAACATTGGGGACAATCCGGGCGCGGTGACGCGGTTCATCCTCGTCAGCCGGCCGGGCCTCCTGCCGGAGCGGACGGGTGCCGATAAGACCACCGTGGTGGTACCGCTCCCGGAGGACCGCCCGGGCGCCCTGATGGAAATCCTTGACCAGTTTGCCACCCGCGGAGTGAACTTGAGCCGGATCGAATCCAGGCCCACCGGACAGTATCTCGGCCACTACTTCTTCAGCATCGATGCTGACGGGCACGTCGCCGATGCGCGGGTTGCCGACGCCCTGGCAGGGCTGCACCGGATCAGTCCCGCCACACGTTTCCTGGGCTCCTATGGCCGGGCCGACGCGCAGAGCGCTGTAGTGGCGCCGCACACTTCCGACGAGGCGTTCCGCGCCGCGCACGCGTGGGTCGCTGCAATCCTGCAGCAGAAACCCGCAGGGCCTGAAACCGTTTCCGGTGCTTCGCCCACAGCGTAGGCAAATGCCGCGGAAGGTACTTCCCCGGGGCAACTACTGTGCGTATGCTTACTTGATCCACTTGGGGGATGGCCCCTAACGAAGGGAGCGGGTCATGAATACCAGCAGCACAGAGAACGATGGTCAGGGCATGATCGTGAACCCCAAGCCCACCGCCGATAACCAGGACTGGGATGGCGACGACGCTGACCGCGCTGACCGCCTGCGCTTTGAGGAAGAGCAGGCCATGATCCGTGAGCAGTCAGAGGCACGTGCCGCCGCAAAGGCCGCCGCCGAGACCGGAGCTGCAAAGAAGGCCAGCGCCTGAGCGCCACATGACCCCGTACTGAGGACCCTCAGCCCGGCTGGCCCTTGACCCTGATCAGCAGGGACCGCGGTTCCACGTGGACCGTGAGTTTGGTCGCTTCCCCGGTGGTGTCGCCGTCCACCTGGGTGGGCATCGGTTCCGGACACTTGATGACGATCTTGCCGGCGCGGTACACGGTCATGATGGGCAGGTTGCCCTTGTGTTTGAAGATGATCTTGGCGTACATGGCCAGCCAGCCGACGGCGCTCCGGGGGCTCATGACCACCACGTCCAGCATGCCGTCGTCGATCATGGCTTCGGGGATGAAGTCGATGCCGCCCGGGATCAGCCCGCAGTTGGCGAACAGGACGCTTCGGATGTTCCGGATCTGCTCGGGATTGCCGTCCAGGGAGACGGACACTTTTTTCCGCCTGCCTGGCAGGTGCCGCATCCCCGCCTCCGTGTAGGCGAGCCAACCTACGGCTTTCTTGAGGCCGTCGTTGGTGTCGGCGAGGATTTCGGCGTCCATGCCGATGCCTGCGATGACCAGGAAGGCGTGTTCTGACGAGTGCCCGGTACGTGAGTTTTCGATCGCCATCCGCGCCGTGTCGATGTAGCGCTGTTGGCCGAAAAGCGCCGTCTGCACATTGGCGTGCAGGTCGTAGACGTCCAGGTCCACGTTCCGGGCCAGCAGGTTTCCGGTGCCCAGCGGGATGATGCCCATTGCCACATCGGTGTGGGCGAGGATCTCTGCCACCGCACGGACCGTACCGTCGCCGCCGCCCACGACTACGACGTCGGCCTTGTAGTCCAGTGCCGACCGCGCCTGGGAGTATCCGGGGTCCTCGGCGGTAGTCTCCAGGAAGAGGGGATCATCCCAGCCGGCGGCCAGGCATGCGCGCTGGATGGCTTCCTTCGCATCCGAGGCGCGGGCCTTGATCGGGTTGAGGATCACCGCCACCCGCTGGTGTGCTAGGCCCGCTGCGTGCGCATCTTCCCCCACGGCGCTGCGGATGTGAAGGGCTTTGAGCCGCCGCACGCCCCACCAGCTGGAGACGGCGAAAGCCAGTGCTGCCGCGCTCAGGAGGTAGAGAAGCCAGTCGTTCATGGTGCTCCAACAGTATCCCGGCGTCCACGGCCCCCGTTCCCGGTCCGTGCCGGAGCCCGGCTCCGGCCGGATTTGGATACTCTTGTCTGGTGATCGACGTAAAAGAACTCAGCGAAAACCCGGACAAGTTCCGTGCCAGCCAGCGCGCCCGCGGTGCGGACGAATCAGTGGTGGACGCAATCATTGCCGCGGACGCCGCCCGGCGTGCCGCCCTGATCCGGTTTGAGAACCTTCGCGCCGAGCAGAACGTCTTCGGCAAGAAGGTGGCGCAGGCCAAGGGCGACGAGAAGAAGGCACTCCTGGCCGAGGTCAAAGAACTGGCCAACACCGTCAAAGCTGCATCGGCCGAGGCCGACGCCGTCCAGGCCAAGCAGGACGAACTGCTCCGCACCATCCCCAACCTCATTGAGGACGGCGTCCCCGAAGGCGGCGAGGACGACTACGTTGTGGTCAAGACCGTCGGCACGCCCCGCGAATTCCCGGACTTTGAACCGCGCGACCACCTGGAGATCGGCGAGCTGATCGGCGCGATCGACATGGAGCGCGGCGCCAAGGTTTCAGGCTCGCGGTTCTACTTCCTGCGCGGCGTCGGCGCCCGGCTGGAGATGGCGCTTCTGCAGATGGCCATGGAACAGGCCGTGGACGCGGGCTTTGTTCCGATGATCACCCCCACGCTGGTGCGCCCCGAGATCATGCAGGGCACCGGGTTTGACGTGAAGCACGACGCCGAGATCTACCGTCTCGCCGAGGACGACCTTTACCTCGTGGGAACCTCCGAGGTGGCCTTGGCCGGCTACCACGCTGACGAGATCCTGGACCTCACCTCCGGCCCCATCCGCTTCGCCGGGCAAAGCTCCTGTTACCGCCGCGAAGCCGGCTCGCACGGCAAGGACACCCGCGGGATCATCCGGGTCCACCAGTTCAACAAGGTGGAGATGTTCATCTACACCACAGTGGAGGAAGCGGCAGCCGAGCACGCGCGGCTCCTGGCCTGGGAAGAGGAGATGCTGGCCAAGTGCGAGCTGCCTTACCGCGTGATCGACACTGCTGCCGGCGACCTCGGGATGTCCGCGGCCCGCAAATTCGACTGCGAAGCCTGGGTCCCCACACAGGGCGCCTACCGTGAGCTGACGTCCACCTCCAACTGCACCACCTTCCAGGCCCGCCGCCTGAACATCCGGGAGCGTGTGATCAACCCCGAAGGCGTGGCCAAGGGCACCCGTGCGGTGGCCACCCTGAACGGCACACTGGCCACCACCCGCTGGATCGTAGCCATCCTGGAGCACCACCAGAACGCCGACGGCTCGGTCAACGTCCCGGCCGCGCTGCAGAAGTACCTCGGCGGCCTGGAAGTCCTGCCGGTCCTCTAAAACCCGCGGCCCGTCCGCCTACTCCAACGCGGGGTCACTTTTCGCCCGATAAATCCCGATTATCGGACGAAAAGTGACCCCGCGTTGTGGTTGGAGCGGCGGGCCCGTGAGCCGGAGGTTAACACTCACAACGGGGATAACCTGTGAGTATTTACCGGCTGTTCACCGGGTGTGTGGCCCGCGTCCTAGGCGGCGTCCGGGGCCATCTGCTTCACTGTATGCATGACAACACTGACTGAAACCTCAGTCGCTGGCAACGAAGACCAGCGAAGCACAACCGAAAACAACTCTGACCGCTTTATGATCGCGCTCGACGTGGACGGCACCTTGGTAAACCACGACGGCCATATGTCTCCCGGCGTCCGCGAGGCGGCCCAGGCTGTCGTTGCCGCGGGGCATGAGGTCATGATCGCCACCGGCCGGTCCCTGAACGCCACGCTGCCCATCATTGAGCAGATCGGCATCGGCACCGGGTACGCGGTCTGCTGCAACGGTGGCGTGACGCTCCGGCTGGACCCGGCCCTCTCCGACGGCTACGAAGTGATCCACAAGGCTACGTTCGATCCCGCCCCTGCCCTCCGCGCGCTCCGGTCCAAGCTCCCTACGGCGAAGTATGCGCTGGAGGACGAGGACGGCAACTTCCTGTCCACCGAGCGTTTCCAGGACGCCAGCTTCGGAGTGGAGGCCATCGGGGTCGATTTCCAGACCCTCCTGGATTCCACCGCCGTCCGCCTTGTGGTGTTCAGCACCGAAAACACTCCGGAAGAATTTTCCGCAACCATCAGCGAGATCGGCCTTGCCGGCGTCACGTATTCCGTGGGCTGGACCGCATGGTTGGACATCGCCGCAGCAGGCGTCACCAAGGCCAGTGCCCTGGAGCACCTCCGTGTGCGGCTCGACATCGGGCAGCACCTCACGGTGGCCATCGGCGACGGCCGGAACGACATCGAGATGCTCGGCTGGGCCGGGCGCGGCGTGGCCATGGGCCAGGCGCCTGAGGAAGTGATCGCGGTGGCCAATGAGGTCACCGCTTCCGTGTACGACGACGGCGCCGCCCACGTGCTGCGCAGCCTCCTGCCGTAGCGGCTGCTTCCGCGCCGCCCCGGTTAGGGGCGGACTGTAGTAATCCGGAGGGCAGGTGCCAGCTACTTCCCATCCGGCCCAAGATCGGGCCCGGACACAAAACGGACGCAGCGGGTGGTGCTGCCCTGAAGCTCCAGGATCGCCAGGTCATTGCTGCCCTTCCGGATCAGCGGCCCTGGCACATACAGGGTGCGCTGCGGTCCGCGGCTCCAGTAGCGGCCCAGGTTGAAGCCGTTAACGTAGGCGTTACCCTTTGTCCAACCGTCGAGCCGGAGGTAGCGGTCCTCCGGTCCGTCCGCGTCGAACGTGGCGAAGGACAGCGACGGCCCGGCAACCCCGCCGGATCCCGGTAACCCCAGCGCCGCAGCCAGCAGCAGTGGATTTGAGCCAAGGCCTTCCAGGTCCAAGGCCCGGAGCTGCCAGTCCTTCACCTCTTCGCCATTCAGGACAGCCGGCCCGATCAGTCCCTTGGGTTCGCCGATCCGCGGCCCGTAATTCACCCGCCCCTGGTCTTCCACAAGGACCTGCAAGAGCCCGGGCCGCGGGATGACGATGGCGTGCTCGCCGAGTTCCCGGCTGAGTGTGCCGAGTGGGAACCCGTCCAGGAAGAACTGCGCCCGGTCGCGGACCTCCTCAAAGCTCAGGACGCCGCCGTGGTCAAGGCGCCGTTCATAGAGGCAAAAACCACGGTATTGCCCGCTGGCCTCGGCGCCCGGCACGGCTCCGGCAAACACACGAGGCGTACCCAGCGTGTCCACCACGCTGAGGAGCGGGACACTCGAGCTCACCGTCACATCAGACCGTGGCCCCGCCGGCCGCGCTGCAGGCACCTCTGACGGAACCGGAAAATGCCTGGCAATCACGTCCCGGAACGCGAAGTACTTCTCCGTGGGGTGCCCGTCCTCGCTGAGCGGTGCGTCGTAGTCATAGGAGGTGATGGTGGGTTCGTAGATGCCTTTATCGTTGGCACCGTTGGTGAAGCCGAAGTTTGTGCCGCCGTGGAACATGTAGATGTTCACCGACGCTCCCGCGGCTAGCAAAGCGTCCAGCTCTGCCGCAGAAGCTGCGGCGTCCGTGGTGTGGTGGTGGGTGCCCCAGTTGTCGAACCAGCCGTTCCAGAACTCGGCGCACATCAGCGGTCCGGTGGGTTGCCGTTCACGCAGGATGGCCAGGCGTTCAACAGAACGGGAGCCGAAGGTGCCGGTTTTGTGCAGCCCGGGCAGCGAACCGTCCTCGATCATGGTGCCGGACGGCTGGTCGCAGGTGAACAGCGGGACGTCCACCCCGTGCCGTTTCGCCAGGTCCACCAGATGCTGCAGGTAGGCCTTGTCACTGCCAAAGGCCCCGTACTCGTTTTCGAGCTGCAGCAGGATGACCGGTCCGCCATGAGTGACCTGCCGTTCCACCACTACGGGTAGCAGCGCATCGAAATAGGCTCCGACGGCGGCGAGGTAGCCCGGTTCGCTGCTGCGGACGCCCACGGTGGGATCGCTGAACAGCCATGCCGGGAGTCCGCCGTTGTCCCATTCGGCGCAGATGTAGGGCCCGGGCCGCACGATGGCCCGCATCCCCTCGGCTTCCACCAGGTCCAGGAACCGGCCCAGGTCCAGCCGGCCTTCGGTCAAAAACGTCCCCGGCGTGGGGGAGTGCTCGTTCCACGGCACGTAGGTCTCTATGGTGTTCAGCCCCATAAGCCGGGCCTTGTGGATCCGGTCCCCCCACAGATCCGGGTGGACCCGGAAGTAGTGTATGGCGCCGGAGAGGATCCGGAAGGGCTCGTCGTTCAGCAGGAAATCGTGATCGCCGATGGCAAAGGTATCCATGGGTTCCTTGGGAGCAGAGGCAGGAGTGGGGAGCTGATGCAGAAGGGCTCAGTCCGCCGGCAGCACGGTGTGGAAAGCGAAGGACGCATTACTCCAGACCACAAACAGCAGCGGCGCGGGCGCCAGGGCCACGCCCAGCACCGGCTGGAGCAGCGCCGCAGAGGCGATGATGCCGAGCAGGACCAGCATGGCCAGGCTCAGGTACCAGCGCTGAACGCACAGGTAGAGGGACGCCTTGGCCAGGCTTTTGAGCCTGGCGTTAGGAAGAAGTACGACGCCGGCAATCACCAGTACAGCCACGCTCACCGTTGCTGCCGCTGCCAGAACGATGACGGGGACAAGCACCGCCGCCGCCGGCATCGACTGGACTGCCACGAGGTCCACCCCAAGGAACAGCAGCAGCGCGACGGTCGCCAGCCCCAGCGGCGCGGTGCGTCTGAAACTGCGCCCATAGCCGCGGAGGAAGGAGGCAAACGGCCTGACCGCGCCGCCGTCGTCGTTCATTGACTGGAAGGCGGCGAACAGCCCGCCCAGCGAGGGCGGTACTGTCACCGAAAGCGCCAGGAAGAACGGCCACGATGCCACGGGATCGGCCACGAGGGCGAGGCAGAAAACCAGCGGGGCGTTGGCCAGCGCGAGGATCACGTTCCCGGCCAGGAAGGTGTAGACGAAGGCGAAGATGCTGCCGAACGCCTCGAACCCCGGACCGGCCCACCGGCGGCGCCTCTGCAGGGTTGTGTGCTGGGGCAGGGCGGTCATCCTTTCATGCCGCTCGTGGCGATGCCCTGGATGAAGTAGCGCTGGCCGATCAGGAAGATGATCAGGATGGGGATCACCGAGATGACCGAGCCCGTCATGATCATGGCGTATTCGGCGTCGAACTGGCCCACGAAGGAGCGCAGGCCAAGCTGGACAGTCCAGAGGCGGTTGGACGTCAGGTAGATGAACGGACCCATGTAGTCGTTCCAGGTGTTGACGAACGTCAGCAGGGCCAGGCTGGCGAGGGCGGGCTTGGACAGGGGCAGGATCACGCGCGCCCAGATGCCGTATTCGCTAAGGCCGTCGATGCGCGCAGCCTCACACAGCTCATCGGGGATGGTCATGTAGTACTGGCGCATCAGGAACACACCGAACGCACCGAACGCCTGAAGCAGGATGAGGGCGTTGAAGCTGTTGGTGAGCCCCAGCTGCTGCATCATGATGTACTGCGGCACCATGTAGGCCTGCCACGGCACGGCGATGGTGCCGATGTAGGCAAGGAACAGCACGTCCCGGCCCGGGAAGCGGACCTTGGCGAAACCGTACGCCGCCAGGGATCCGGTGAGGACCTGCAAACACGTGATGATCACCGCAAGGTACAGCGAGTTCTGCAGGTAGCCCATCATCGGGATGCGGGTCCAGATGTCGGTGTAGTTGCTCCAGACGAACTCCGTCGGAATCCACTGGATGGGGACGGTGAGTACCTGGTTGTTCTCCTTCAGCGAGGAGGAGACCATCCAGATGAACGGGATCAGGAGCGCCAGCACCAGCACCGCCAGGACGCCGTAGATCACGGCGTCGGTGGCCCGTGCCTTCCGTTCGCGGGGCGAACGCCCGCGCGGTGCCGGGGGTGCAGCCTGTGCGGCGGGCGCCCGGAGGGTTGCCTCTGTCCTGAGGTCTTCGGCCATGTTGGTCATCAGCGTTCCCTCCGCTGTTGGATCTTGAATTGCAGGACGGTGACCGTCAGGACGATCAGGAACAGCACCAGGGAGATAGCCGAGGAATAGCCGAACTTCCCTTCGCCGATGCCTTCCTGGTAGATGAGCTGCGAAAGCACCGTGGTGGCGCGTCCCGGACCGCCGTTGGTCATGACCACAATCAGGTCAAAGACCTTGAAGCTGGATACCGTCAGCATGACCACCACGAAGAAAGTGGTGGGCCGCAGCGACGGCAGGGTGACATTCCAGAACCGCTGCCACGGGCTGGCACCGTCCACTTCGGCTGCTTCGTAGAGTTCGGACGGGATGGCCTGGAGGCCGGCTAAGTACAGGATCATGTAGTAGCCCATGTCCCGCCACACACTGGTGATGATCACCGCCGGCATGGCCCAGTCCGAGCTGGAGGTCCAGCCCGGGGTTTCAGCGATGCCGACGGCGTTCAGGAACTGGTTGATGGGGCCGCTGTCCGGGCTGAAGAGCATGTTCCAGACGACGGCGACAGCCACCAGGGAGGTGATGTACGGGAAGAAGATGGCCACCCGGAAGAAGCCGATGCCCTTGAGCTTGCGGTTCAGGAGCAACGCCAGTACCAGTGCCAGTGCCATGGTCAGCGGCACGTGGCCGACGGCGTACAGGACGGTGTTGCGCAGGGCCACCCAGAAGGTATCGCTCTGCACCATGCGCTGGAAGTTCGCAAGGCCAACCCACCGCGGTGCGCTGAAGGAGGTCCACTCCATAAACGAGAGGGCGAAGGCTGCGATCACCGGAATGAGCGTGAAGGCCAGGAAGCCCAGGAAGTTCGGGAGGATGAAGGTCCAGCCGATCAGCGTGTTGCGCCGGGCCTGCTTCCGGTTTCCCCTGCTGTGTCCTACGCCCCTGCTTTGTCCGGCCGGGGCCGCCGGGAGTGTTTCCGTGGTCACTGGCCCAGGACTTCGCTCTTGACCCGCTTGTCCATTTCCGTGATGCCGTCAGCTACGGAGCGCTCGCCCACCATGATCAGATCGTGTTCCTGGTTGAGGATCTTGTCCGTTGCTGCGGACTTGTCGCTGACCGGCATTTCGAGGACGGTGGTATCGGGCGTGAAGGCCTTCTTGGACAGTTCGTCGGTGGGCAGGCCGTCAAGCTTGAAGTACGCCTCGGTGACGGAATCGTTCTGCAGGGCCGGCACGACGCCGATCTTGGAGATTGCCTTGGCGCCTTCTTCGCCCGCGGCCCACTCGATGAACTTCTTGGCTTCGTCAGAGTGCGCAGCGTTCTTGTTGACCGCAAAGGCAGTGGGGGAGCCGAACGTGGTGACCTTGCCGCCTGAGGATTTCTGCGGCATGGGAGCGAGTCCCCAGTTGACGTTGGTCTTGGCGTCCTTCTTGGCCTGCAGGACGCCGGCGATGTACCAGGTTCCCATGGGCATCATGGCGGCCTGGCCGGTTTCAAACATGGTCCGGTAGCTGGTCTTCTGGCTCTTGGCAGTGCCGAAGTCCAAGGTGGCGCCGGTCTTCTGCAGCTCGAGGGCGGTGTTGTACTGGTCTTCGAAGAAGCTGTAATCGCCGCCGATCTGGTTGCCGTCGCTCTGCGCTGCGGAGATGGCCTGGACCACGGAACGCCAGATGTGGTGGTAGGTGCCGTAAACGGTCTTTCCGTCAGCTCCCTTCGTGGTGAGCTTCTGGGCCAGGGCTGCGTACTCATCCCAGGTCAGGCTGGACGGATCCTCCACCCCGGCCGCCTTGAAGAGGTCCTTGTTGTAGTAGAGCAGCCAGAAGTCCTGGCGGTAGGGGGCGGCGAAGTACTTGCCGTCGACGTCGAACGCGTCCAGGCCGGCGAGGTTGTCCTTGTCCAGGGAGTCCACCACGCTGTTAATCTCCTGGAGTTGCCCGTTGCTGGCATACCGGGAGTAGTCGATGACGTTTTTCATGGTCAGGACATCGGTGGTGTCGCCGCCGGCAAGCATGGTGGTGACCTTCTGCGGGTAGTCGTCGGCCAGGATGTCCACCGGTTCGATGTCAATGGTGGGGTTGGCCGCTTCGTAGCTGTCGAACAGCGCCTTGAACTCCGGGGTTCCTTCGTAGTTCCAGACGGAGACGGTGAGGCGGGTCTTGCCTTCCTGGCTCTGGGGTTCCGCCGGGCCGGCTGCGCCTCCGCATCCGGTCAGGCCAAGCCCGGCGGTTACGGCCAGGGCGATCGTGGCGAGGGTTGTGCGCTTCATTGCGTTCTCCTTAGATGAGGTTCGGGTTTGCCGCGTGGTGCGGCGCTTGTAGTACTTTCAGGCGCTGAGTGAGAGGTCTCCGTGGACCACCTGGGCGAGAAGCTCCCGTCCGGTCAGGTACCTCTCAAGGTCGTCCAGGGCTGCATCGGACATCCTCCGGGTTTCTGTTCCAAGGGAGCCGGCGATGTGCGGGGTGATGACCACATTGGGCAGGTCGTACAGCACGGAGTCCGCCGGCAGCGGCTCGGGTTCGGTGACGTCCAGCAGGGCGTGGATCCGTCCGGTGGCGCACTCTGCCTCAAGAGCCTTGGTGTCCACCAGTGATCCGCGGGCTGTGTTGATCAGGGTGGTGTGGTCCTTCATGGCCCGAAGCTCTGCGGCCCCGATCATGTGCCGTGTCTCGGGCAGGGCAGGCGCGTGGATGGTCACGATATCCGACGCCCGCAGAAGTTCATCAAGCGGGACAAGCCGGCCCCCGGCTGCCTTGACGGCAAACGGGTCCGCGTGGGGATCGCTCACCAGGCAGGTGACATCCTGCAGCTGCTGGACCAGCTGGACCACCCGGCGGCCGATCCGGGAGAAACCGACCACGCCGATGACCCGGCCGATGTTCCCGAGTTCACCGCGACGGGTGGCGTAACTCCAGTCTTCGCGGTGCGCCCGGGCATCATTGGCCAGGACGTGGGCCTTTTTCCCGGCCAGGACGATGGAGGCGAACGTGAACTCGGCGACCGGGATGGCGTTGGCATCGGCGCCGCTGGTGACCAGGATGCCGCGTTCCCACAGCTCATCGCTGGCGAAGCTGCGAACGGTGCCGGCGCAATGGAAGACTGCACGCAGGTTGGGCATCCGCTCAAGCCGGTCCGCTGTGAGCAGGGGAACTCCCCAGCTGGTGAGCAGGATTTCAACGCCCGCCAGTCGGGCCGCCAGCTCCGGCGAGTCCAGCGTCTCCACCCACGGGCGCCCGCCCAGGTCTACGAGTTCTGCGAGCCGCTGCAGGCGGGTGGAATCGAATTGATCAGCAAAAGTTCCGCTGTTCATGACCAGCAGTGCCTTGGGCTTGCGTGACATCAGGAGACCCTCCTTTCAAGTGTCAGGTGTTTGTGTTCGAGGTGATTCATGTCTTGCATCACATCTAACAATCAGTAGATACTCATAAACAAGACAAATCACTCATGTCATCCAATATCGAACTGAAACATTCAGATTCGAACAACAGAAGAGTTCTCCTCATGAATTCAGCACCCGCCGGAGCTTCGGCGTTGGCAGCTTTGGCTGACGGTCCGCTGACCCGGGCCTGGGGGAGCGCCGCCTCGCCCGCCAGGATCATGGATCTCATAGCGGGTGGCCGGAGTGGCCTCCGCGTCCGTCCGCAGGGTGATGCATCCTGGCGCGCGGTAGGTGCCGCTGCCGTCGCCGGATGGGCGCCGCAGGCACGCGCGGAACGGGGGACTCCATGGCCGCAGCCCGTGGTGTCGGACTACGCCAGATACTTCAGGGACGGCAACCGGACGGCATATGAATCGCTGGTGGCGGCGCGCCAGCAGCGGTTGACGCGGGCGGTGGTGATGGCACTGCTTTCAGGGAACGACGACGGTCATGACGGTTCCAGCGACGGCAGCAACACCAGAGGCACCAGCGACGGCGGTGGCCCCAGCGCCGGACGCACCAGCCAAGGCCCCGACGCCAACCTCTGGCTCGATGAGGTGATCGACGGCGTCTACCTGCTCTGCGAACAGAGCTCCTGGAGCTGGGCGGCGCATGACGACGTTTTCAGCCGCAGCGGCGAGGTGGTACCGGAGAGGACACGGCCGTACCTGGACCTTGGAGCGGGTGAGGTTGCTGCACAGCTCGCGTGGACTGACCACGTGCTGGGGGAGGCCCTCGATGCCCGGGCGCCCGGCCTGCGGCGCAGGATCAGGCAGGAAACACACCACCGGGTCATCGCGCCGTTCCTTGAGCGCATGGACTGGCACTGGCTCGGGCTCGATGGCAACGTCCACAACTGGAACCCCTGGATCCACACCAACCTGATGGCCGCTGCACTTTTCCTGCTGGATGATCCACGGGCCCAGGCAGCAATTGTGGCCCGGTGCATTGAGGGCCTTGACCGCTTCCTCGCGGCCATTCCCGCCGACGGGGCCATCGACGAGGGCTTCGCGTACTGGTGGAACGGGGCAGGAAGGGCGTTGGAGGGCCTGGCGCTGCTGGCGGAAGCCACCGGCGGGGCGCTCGACGCCGACCTTCCGGTGGTCAGGGAGCTCGCCGCCTTTCCACACCGCATGCATCTGGGCGGAACGTGGTTCCTTAACGTCGCAGACGGCCCGGCCCGGGCGGCCGGGGGTTTGCCGTGGGACATGCTGCACCGCTGGGCCGTGCGCCTGGGAGACAGTGACGCCGCCCGGCACGCCGCTGCCTTTACCTCCATCGAGCCCGCGGCGACGGCGGGACTGGGCCGCGTCCTGCATGCGCTGGCGCTCGGGGCGCAGCAAGGAGGGACCACCGAAAACGGAGCCGCAAGAAGAGACGGCGAAAAAGAGGACGCTCCGCTGGTTCCGTTCACCTATCTTCCCTCTGTGCAGATCATGGTGGCACGCCAGGCTGCCGGCACCACCCATGGCCTCTTGCTGGCAGCCAAGGGCGGTCACAACGGCGAACACCACAACCACCGCGACGTCGGCTCCGTGGTGGTTGCCGTGGACGGGGTTCCGCTGCTGGTGGATGCCGGCCAACCGACCTACACAGCTCAGACGTTCGGACCGGACCGGTATAGGATCCGGGCGATGCAGAGTGCGTGGCACAGCGTCCCCGCGCCCTTTGGACTGGAGCAGGGAACAGGTGAGGAATTCGCGGCCCAGGTCCTGAGCGCACCCACAGAGCCGGACCCCACGCTGACGCTGGCCCTCGGGGCTGCCTACGGCCTGCCCCCGGAGCAGTGGACCCGCACGTCCTCGCTCAGCAGGGCGGCCGGGCAGGTGGTCATCACCGACCGCTGGGACCTCCCGGTATCCCCGCACAACGCAACGCCCGACGTCGGCATCACCTACCTCGCGGCAGGCACCTTACGCCTCGGCGGGGAGGGAACCGCAACCATTACGCCCGCCGGAATTCCCCTTGCGGGGGACGGCAGGGGAGCGGTGCTTCGCTGGGAGCCGGGCGCCGCCGTCGTCGTCGTGGATGAATGGCTGCTGGATGACCCCTTGCTGTCCGATGTGTGGGGAGAGCGGCTCACCCGGCTGCGCTTCCGCGTGCCCGACGAACACCGCGCCGCCGGCGCATTCACCCTCACAGTGGAGGCAACATCATGAGCCCCGAACAACCAGCCCAGGGCCAAGGCAAGTCCCTGTTTTCGCTCCAGCGCCGCGAGCGCCTGATGGAGGAGTTGCGGGCCCACGGCGCCATCACCGTCCGGGACATTGCCGTCAAACTGGGCGTCAGCGAGCTGACCATCCGGCGTGACGTCAACATCCTGGCGGACGAGGGGCTGGTCTCCCGGGTCCACGGCGGTGCCACGCTGCCCAGCCCCCTGGACCGCTCCGGGGCGGCGGGACGTCAGCAGCCGCACAGCTACTCCATCGGCATGGTGGTTCCCTCGCTGGACTATTACTGGCCGCAGGTCATCAGCGGTGCACGGGCCGAGGCCGAGGAGCAGAATTTGCGGATCATGGTCCGCGGCTCCACCTACGACGCCGCGGACAACCGCCGCCAGGTCCAGGCCCTGCTCGACACCCAGAACATCGACGGGCTGATCGTCGCCCCGGACATGACCGGCGAGAGCGGGCAGGAACTGCTGCGCTGGCTCAACGCGCTGCCCATCCCGGTGGTGCTGGCCGAGCGGCGTCCGCCGGAGGAGAACCCGGCCCACCGGCTCGAATGGGTTGCGACGGACCACGCGTTCGGCGCCGGCATGGCAGTCCGGCACCTCTGGCAGGAAGGCCACCGGAGGATCGGCTGCCTGACCGATTCCTCGAGTCCCACCAGTCCGCATGTGGTGCGCGGCTGGCGGCAGGCGATGGCGGCCCTGAAGAATTCTGTGGAGGACGCCGTCCACGAGGATTCTGCGAGGACGGCCAATGGTGACCGGGCAGCCCACTTCGATCACGTCCTGGAACTCTGCGAAGAGACGGGAACCACGGCAATGCTGGTCCACTCGGACACCCAGGCGGTGGCGTTCGTTCAGCACTGTGTTGACAAGGGACTCAAGGTGCCGGGGGACATGGCGATCGTCGGCTACGACGACGAAGTGGCGTACCTGGCCGAACCCGCCATCTCGGCCGTCCGGCCACCCAAACAGTACGTGGGGAAGGTGGCCGTCCAGCTGATGGCCGCCCGCCTCGCCGAGGGACGGATGCGGCCCGTGCACCGCATTCAACTGAACCCGGATCTGATCCTGCGCGAGTCGTCCATCGGCGCACCCCGGGGTGCCGCGGCCGGCCTGCTCCAGGACTCAAAGTGACGGCCTCTCAGGCGCTGGTCCTGAGCGGCGGCGGACGGTACGCGGACCCCTGGCACCCGTTCGCGGAGACTTCCGGGGCGCTGGCGGGCATCCTCGGGGAGGCGGGGTTCGGCGTCGAAACGGCGGACGACGTCGATGCCGCCCTGGCGGGTCTCGCAGGTCCCAGCGCGGCAGGTCCAGACGCGGAAGGTCTCCTCACAGAAAGTCCCGGCCTGCCGGACCTTCTGGTAGTGAACGTGGGCCTTCCGCGCGACGGAAGCCCCTCGCCGGGCACACCGGAAGCCGCTGCCGGGCTGCGGCGCTGGCTGGCGGATGGCAGGCCGTTGCTGGTGAGCCATTCCAGTTCCACGAGTTTCCTCGATTCCCCTGAATGGGAGGATGCCCTGGGCGGCCGCTGGATCCGCGGAACGTCCATGCATCCCAAGTACGGACGTGCGGCGATCCACGTGGTCCCGGAATCCGGCGCCCTGGTTGCGGGGATCGGCGACTTCGAGCTGATGGATGAGCGCTACAGCTATCTCCAGACGGCGCCCGGCATCACAGTGCACGCAACCCACACCCACGAGCACCGGGAACATCCGGTGATGTGGTCCCTGAACCGTGGCGGCGGCCGGACATTTTTTGACGCCCTCGGCCATGATGCCGCCTCCTACGAATCACCCGAGCACCGTGAACTCCTGCTGCGGGCCATCGCCTGGCTCATGGCCAGCTAGAACCGACGAACCCAAGGAACCCCATGCCTTCCACAGCGCCTTCCCGGGCCCTGATCCTGCCTGCACCGGACCGCGAGCTCTCGCCTTTCACGGGCCTCACCCGCGAGCACTGGTGTGCGTACGCTGATTTCCTCCTCCGTTCCGCCCACCGCTTCGGCACCGGGGACCACGCCAACATCCATTTGCCCGGCGCAAACAGTTCCTACGGTCCGCGCAGTGATTCGCTGGAGGCGTTCGCCAGGACCTTTCTGCTGGCTTCCTTCCGGATCGCCGGTGACCCCAACAGCACGGGCTGGATCGCCGAATGGTACGCGGCAGGCCTGGACGCCGGCACGGATCCGGCCAATCCTGACCGCTGGCCCACTCCCGGGGAGCTCGACCAGGCGAAGGTCGAGGCCGCATCCCTCGCCGTCGGACTGTCGTTGACCCGCGACGTGCTGTGGGACAAGCTTCCCCAGCGCGTCCAGGAGCAGCTGATTGCGTGGTTCGAAACAGTCATCGGCGAGCAGTACCCGCCGATCAACTGGGTGTGGTTCCAGATTGTGGTGGAGACGTTCCTGGCAAGCGTCGGCGAGCGCTCGTCGGACGCGGACATCGACGCCGGTCTGGCCATCCACGATTCGCTCTACCGCGGGCACGGCTGGTTCGCCGACGGTCCGGAGCGCGCCTACGACCATTACGTGGGCTGGGCTTTCCAGGTTTACCCGCAGCTATGGGCACTGATGGCCCCCGGGGATCCCCGGGTCCAGCAGCGGAAAAAGGCCGACGGCGAACGGCTCGCCGATTTCCTCGACGACGCCGCCTGCCTGGTCGGCGGAAACGGGGCACCGCTGATCCAGGGACGCAGCCTGATCTACCGGTTCGCCGCGGCTGCGCCTTTCTGGGCCGGTGAGCTCGCCGGGCACACCCGGCTCTCCCCGGGGCTGGCGCGGCGGGCGGCCTCCGGCATGCTCGGCTACTTTGCGCGGCGCGGAGCGATCACCGGCGACGGTTTGCTCTCCATTGGCTGGCACGGCGAGTTCCCCGGCATGAAGCAGTCCTATTCCGGGGCGGGATCGCCTTACTGGGCTGCGAAGGGCTTCCTCGGCTTGGCGCTCCCGGCGGACCACCGGGTGTGGACCGCCGTCGAGGAGCCCTTGCCTGTCGAGGCGGGCGATACGCAGCGCCTCATCGCAGCGCCCGGCTGGCAGGTGGACGGGACCGTCGCCGACGGCGTGGTGCGCGTCCGGAACCACGGAACCGACCACGCCAATCCCGGCGTCGCCGCGGCCGATTCCCCGCTCTACGCGCGCCTCGGATACTCCACGCACACCTTCCCGGACCTGGAACCGGAATCCCTGGACAACGCCGTCGTCCTCGAGGACCCCGAAGGCCGGCTGACGCACCGGACTGGCTTTGAGTTCCTTGGCCAGAAAGACTTCGGCGGTGTCCTTGCCGGTGCCTCCCGGGCTGCCACGAACTGGATAACGGTTGATCCCGACGGCGGTCCGGACCACGGCAGCGGCGCCACAGGTACGGCCACCGCGGGGCCGGAAGTGACCGTGGTGTCCCTGACGCGTGGCGCGGTGGAGGTGCGCCTGGTGCGGCTCCGTGGCACCGCCGGTTCCGGCGCCCGCCTGAGGATTGGCGGGTGGCCCGTGGATGCAGCATCCCCTTTGACCAGTGACATCCGGTCCCTTGCCAGCTGGGGATCGCCCCTGGACGACGCCGGGACCTGGCAGCGGGAAGGGCCGCACCCGATGGGGGAGTGCCTCGGCGTGCCGTGGATCGGCACCTCCGGACCGGCAGACGACGGCGACTATGCCGCCGTCGTACTGCTCGCCGGCGAGGGTGCCCTTGCTGCACTGGACGCAGTCCGGCTTAGCGACGGCGTCCGCCGCCTGGAGTTCCCTGACGGAACCGCCGTCGACCTCGGAACCGTGTGGGCGGAATTCACGGCCCATTGAGCCGGGCGGTCAGCCCGACGGCACGGCCGCCGCAACGCCTGGTAGGTCCGGGAGTTGCGGCGGCCGTGTTCTTTGAAGGGCGCCGTCTTTGGTCAGCTACTTGGCCGCGAAGTAGCTCACGCACTCCCCTTCACTGCCAAAACCGGGCTCGACGTTCGTTGCCCAGCCACCGGCTGCACAGGCAGCCTTGCCGGTCACGAACGCAACGGCGTACTCCTTCGTGGTGCCGTCAGGGGCGGTCACGGTGACTGCCGCCGTCGGGTGATCAGCGGTGGCCTGGGCGATGGAAACCCGGGCATTGCCATCCAGCGCGTACGCCGCGACGGTGGGTACCGCCGTCGACGCTGTCAGCACTGTGTATCCGTTGGTGCCTGCGGAGAAGCCAACCACTGACTTCTGGTCCACGAGAAGCCGCCCGAGATCGGCAAGGCCCGCTTCGCCCAGCCGGGACCCTGCGATGGCCACCTCCGCCACCTTGGTGTAGGAGCCCGTGGTGACGAAGGAGACCCGGATCCCGCGTGTAGTGACGGGGCTGAAGGTTACTTTGGCCGGTGCGGCGGTGGTCAGGCCGGTGGTTGCTCCCGCCGTCGCGTTCTGCCACGTCCCGGTCGCGTCCAGGTATTGAACCGTGAGGCTCTGCGGTGCCTTTTCAGCGAGCGTTACAGTCACCGAGTCAACCGTGTAGTCGCGGCCGAAGGCGTAGCTCAGGCTGTCACCGTTGCGCCCGCCGCTGACCCAGTTGGACCAGCGGGTGGTGGCGTTCCCGTCGCAGGTGTTCCGTGCGGTGTAGGACCCTTCCGTGTAGCTTGCGGTGACGGCGGTGGCGGGATCGTCCTTGCAGATGTGACTGCTCGGAACACGGTTCACCACCAGGACCGTCAGCAGGGCGTCGAGCGGTTTGTCGCCCTCCACTCCCGTAGCCGCCTTGCCCCGTACTGTGGCGGTTCCCGGTGCCTGCAGCACAGCGGGGTCAAAGGCGCTCCAGTCCCAGGTCACCGCAAGGCTGTTTCTGGCGGTTCCGGTGCCAACCTGTCCCGGCACGGTTGCCGGGGCCGCGGCCTTGACGTCCGCCAGTGCTGCGCCGGTTCCCACGGTGACGGAAACCGGATCGGTGGCCGTGTACTTTCCAACGGTCACGGTGACCGTCGCGTCGGTGAAGGCCTGGCCATAGACGTCGGTTCCCGAACCGGAGACGGTGACAGTGCCCCGCTTTTTCCATAGCGACGGATCCACCGCATCCCACTGGACCGGCACAGGCCGTCCCTCACCCTTTGCATAAAGCGGGGTGACGGTGGCGGGCAGGGAAGGAGCGACGCCGAGCGGCGTGCTCAGTTCGACGGGTCTGGTTCCAAGAAGCTGCAGGTCCGCAAGGTCCGTGAATGACCATGACTGGTGCGTGCTGCCGGTCGCCGTGGCGGTGGTTCCCGCGGAGGAGGCAAGGGCAACGGGAGCTCCGGCGGCCGTCTGGTTTCCGGATACCTGAAGGGCGATGGCCGCCGCTGCGTTCACCAGCGACCACTGCTTGCCGTTCTCTGTTGCCACGATCCACTGCGCGGACGGGGTGGCCTTGGCCTGTTCCAGGTTAGTGGTGGCCAGGGAAGCCGCTCCGGACTGGCTCGCGTTCAGGACGCCGCCATTCCCGGTCAGCACCCGCCCGTCCTTGTTGGTGACCACCCATCGGCGGTCGTTGGCGTATTCGTCGCCGGCGTTCACAGCGTGGAAGGTCCACAGCTGCGGGGTGACCTCGGCCGCCGTCGCTCCCAGTTCCTGGATGGCGGTTGAGCCGTCCGCCCGCCCCGTCAGGTACTTGCCGCTGGCATCTCCGGTGAGGTGGTAGCTGTGGCCGTCCTGCACCGGCGCGGCGTCCTCCGCGACTCCGCTGACGCCGTCGACGACGAACGTCACAACGGAGGCCGCCGGAACCTCGAGCGTCGCTGACTTTGCCGAGGCGTCGACGGCGACCGGGGCGCCCTTGACCAGTGCGTTCCGTTCGATGTCATCCAGCGGGGACTTGGTGGTGACCACAGGCGTCACGGTTGCCCCGGGGGCGATGGCACCGAAGCGGCTGAGGTCGAGGATGACCTTTTCCGGCGTCGGGGTGTCGTTGAAGTGCACCAGGGTGGCGCCGTTGCCGTCAGCGTCCAGTGCGCTGGCTGTCTTGGCGTTGTCGTTCTGGATGAGGAAGTCGCCGGGCCGGATGTAGTGCGTGAAGTTCCGGGTGGTGTTGTATTTCTGGTTGGTCAGGACCCTGCACTTGGCGGCATCGGCGGCCGCCCCGTCGTTGAGCCGGCGGTTGGAGAATCCCTCGCGGCCTTCGTAGTTGCAGTCGAAGTCGATGTAGATGGAGCCCCAGCCCTTGTCGCCCTTCTCCTGCTTGTAGGTGTCCTCCACCGGCTGCCAGAAGACCCAGGCATCGGGTTCCAGCTCGCGGAGATCGTTCACCATCCGGCCGGCAATGCCCAGGCCGTTGGTGATGTTGGAGCGGTCCCAGCCGCTGGTGGAGTCGCCAAGCGCCGGGTTGCCGGGCCAGAAACCGCCCACCTCGCTCATCCACAGCGGCTTGTCCGTGGAGCTGGCCAGGTCACGGACGCGGCGGCGGTCGTTGGTGCCGTAGGTGTGGACATTGAGCTGGGCCACAGCGTCTTTGGCTGCTTGGCTGTAGCCGTTCCAGTTGGTCATGAACTTGCTGGGGTCAGTCTCGTCCATCGCGGAGATCACGGCGTCCGTGGTGGTGCTGCCCTCGGCCAGCTCGGCGGCGAGCAGCCTGGTGACGCGGTCCTGGGCGGCCGGGTAAATCAGCGCACCCTCCTGCTTCTGGGTGTACGTGGTGGGCGGTTTCCCGGTGGCCGCATTGATATCGGTTCCCCAGTAGCCGGAGTTCGGTTCGTTAAAGGGGTCGATCGTGTCCACGGTAATGCCGCTGCCCTGTTCCAGGAGTTCCACGGCGTTCTTCATGTAGGCGGCGAATTTCGCTTCCGCCTGGGGCAAGAGGTTTTCTCCCTTGTTGGAATTGACCTGCCCCGAGACGTAGCCGCTCTTGGTCATGAACCACGGCGGCGAGTTGCTGAATGCCTCCCAGTGGGTGATCTGCCGGTCCGCGGCCAGCCGTTCCACCCACCAGCGCTGATTCTGGTCGGCCTCGGGGTTGTAGGACGCGGGGTCGTCAGGATTCCACTGGTTCAGGAACGCCAGCTTGTTGGCCTGGGCCGGCTCCACGGAGCCGTCCGGGTTGTAGAGGTTCGAAGCGGCGGTGCCTGCCGCGGGATCAGTGACCGGCTTCCACCAGCCTTCCACGGCACTGCCGTCGTTGAGGTAGTTGGCCACGTCCGAAGCGTTTCCGCCGCCCACGTTGTACCGCGCGATGTTGAGGTTGAGTCCGTCCTCGCCGAAGACCTTCTGGTAGAGCTCCTCGCGCAGCTCGGGGGAGTAGCCGGCAGTGGCGTTGGCGAACCAGACCAGGCTGGTGCCCCAGCCCTCAAACGCCTGGCCACGGCTGGCAGGATTCGGCGTGATGGTTACCGGGGTTGCCTGGTCTGCTGCTGTTGCCGGCGGCGCAGCCGGCAACAGCGCCAGCCCTGCCGCCGCCGTCACTGCCGCGGCCAGGGCAGCCACCGGCCTTCGGATTCTTCGTGCGGAAAACGCCATTGTTTATACCTCTTGGTCTCGGGGTGCGGGCAGCTCCGGCCGGTGAACGCCTGGTCCTTGGGTTGCGGATCAGCGAAGCCGGGCACAGCGAGACTATGTTCGAGGTGGTGCTGCTACAAGGGAAACGAACACGTTCGTCCGGACTTGGTCAGAGGTGTTCAGCGCACTTCGAGGATCAGCGCCAGGAGCCGGGCCGCGGCCGGACGGGCGGCGTGCTCCTCAGACCACTGGGACCTCGCCACGGCCTTGCTGACGGCCTGGGTGGTGATCCCCAATTCGTAGGCCACCGCCTTCTGCTGCCCGCGGACGCCCGGCGTCATCAGGTCCAGGACCCGCCACTCGGCCCCGCTCCGGTCGCGGACAATGTGGCCCAGAAGCCGGAGGACTGCCTCGGCTTCGCCGGCGATGTCTGCGAGCGGCCCCTCCACGGCAACCGGGATGCGTTCTTTGCCGTTCCGGAGCCGGTCCACGGCGCGGCGGGCGTAGACTAGGCCGTGTCCGGAGGCGTCCTTTATCTGGTTGGGAAGCGGCTCATTGACCGGCCCCACACCGATCCCCACGTACCAGGAACCGCAGCGCAAGGCGACCAGCGCTGCCTCGACTGCCTGGTGCGGGCAGTCCACAATGCCCTGGACCTCGTCTTCCACGGACCTGTCGAAATCCAGGCGCGCCGGAATGTGCCGCAGGTCCTTCAGGAGTTGAGGGACACGGTCGCCGTCGCGTCGGCTATCCGTTTGGTTGATGGTCAACGTGAACATTGTGAACAAAGACTACCCGCAGGTAGCTATCGCGGGGCAAGTCGAAGAACGGCTGCCGAAAGGGCTTGTGTTCACGGGTTGAAAGGTGTTGCGATGGAGGCGCTGTTGCCAGGGGGCGGCAGCGCTACGGGAGGATGGTTATGGCCGGCAGCATGACGCAGGACGAGCTCGAACTGGTGGATCGCTGGTGGCGGGCCGCGAACTACCTTTCCGTAGGGCAGATCTACCTCCGCTCCAATCCGCTGCTGCGCGAACCGCTGAAGGCGGAGGACACCAAGTCCCGGCTATTGGGGCACTGGGGGACAACGCCCGGACTTAACTTCGTTTACGGGCACCTGAACCGGGTGATCCGGCGTGACGCCCAGGAGATGCTTTTCGTCGCCGGCCCGGGCCATGGCGGCCCGGCCGTGGTGGCCAATGCCTGGCTCGAGGGCACCTACTCGGAGATTTACGGCCAGGTGGGGAACGACGCCGACGGCATGGCCGAACTGTTCCGCCAGTTCTCCTACCCTGGCGGCATTCCCAGCCACGCAGCGCCGGAGACCCCCGGCTCCATCAGCGAGGGCGGCGAACTCGGATACTCGCTGGCCCACGCGTACGGGTCCGTATTCGACAATCCCCGGCTGATCACCGCCGTCGTGATCGGGGACGGCGAGGCAGAGACGGGGCCGCTGGCCGCGAGCTGGCACTCCCATAACTTCCTGGATCCGGTGGCGGACGGCGCCGTGCTGCCCGTCCTGCACCTGAACGGGTACAAGATCGCCAACCCCACCATCCTGGCGCGCATGCCGCAAGAGCAGCTCGAGCAGCTGCTGCGCGGTTACGGCCACGAACCGTATTTCGTGACCGTCGAGGATCCGGACAACACAGCGCAGGCGCACCGGGACTTTGCGGAAGCGCTTGAGTCAGCCTTGGCCGGAATCCGCGCCATCCAGGGATCCCGCCGCAGCGGCAACCGCAATGGCAACGGCGGGACAAAGGCTGAGGCTCCCGACGGCGGCACTCCCGGCAGCGATCCGGCTCCCCGCTGGCCGATGATCGTGCTGCGCTCGCCGAAGGGCTGGACGGGCCCGCGGGTGGTGGACGGGCTGCAGGTGGAAGGGACCTGGCGCAGCCACCAGGTCCCGCTCTCGGAGGTCCGCACCAATGGCGAGCACCTGAAGCAGCTGGAGGAGTGGCTGAAGTCCTACGGTCCGGAGGAACTGTTCGACGGCGACGGGCGGCTCATGCCCGGCATCGCGGCGAATGCGCCCGCCGGGAACCTGCGGATGAGTGCCACGCCCCACGCCAACGGCGGGCTGCTGCGCAGGCCCCTGAAGCTGCCCGCCTACGCCGACCACGCCGTCGAAGTCGCCGAATCAGGGACCGAGCGGATCAGCCCCATGATCACGCTGGGCTCGTGGATGCGTGACGTCATCTCGCTGAACCCGGAAACGTTCCGGCTCTTCGGGCCGGACGAGACAGCATCCAACCGGCTCCAAAGCGTCTACGAGGTCACCGACAAGGTATGGCAATACCGGATTGACGACGTCGACGAGCACCTCGCGCGGTCCGGCCGGGTGATGGAGGTCCTCAGCGAGCACCTGTGCCAGGGCTGGCTGGAAGGCTACCTCCTGACCGGGCGGCACGGCGTGTTCAGCTGCTATGAGGCCTTCATCCATATCGTTGATTCCATGTTCAACCAGCACGCCAAATGGCTCAAGGTCCACAGCCAGCTGCCCTGGCGCCAGCCCGTGGCGTCGCTGAACTACCTCTTGTCCTCACACGTCTGGCAGCAGGACCACAACGGCTTCTCGCACCAGGACCCCGGTTTCATTGACCATGCCGTGAACAAAAAGGCCGAGGTCATCAGGGTCTACCTGCCGCCGGATGTGAACACGCTGCTCTCGGTGATGGAGCACTGCCTGGCGTCCACGGACTATGTGAACATCGTGGTCAGCGGCAAGCAGCCGTCTCCGACGTGGCTGGGGCCCGCCGACGCGGAGAACCACTGCGAGCGGGGCCTGGGAATCTGGCACTTTGCAGGTTCTGAGGTGCAGGGGGAGGAGCCGGATGTTGTGCTCGCCTGCGCCGGCGACGTGCCCACGGTGGAAACCGTGGCGGCAGCAGAACTGCTGAAGGAGGGCGCCCCGGGACTGAAGGTCCGGGTGGTCAACGTGGTGGACCTCATGCGGCTCCAGGACGTGAGCGAGCACCCGCACGGCCTCCCGGCGTCGGACTTTGACGGCATCTTCACCCCGGACAAGCCGATCATCTTCGCCTACCACGGCTACCCGGCCCTGATTCACCGCCTCGCGTACCGCCGGACCAACCAGGAGGGCCTGCACGTGCGGGGATACAAGGAAGAGGGCACCACCACCACGCCGTTCGACATGGCGATGCTCAACGGAATCGACCGGTTCCAGCTGGCCATCGACGCCATCGACCGGGTGCCGGGCCTCGCGGAAAAACATTCCATGCTGCGGCAGACTCTTCAGGACCGCCGGATGCAGGCCCGGGAACACACCCGCATCCACGGCGAGGACCCGGAGGAAATCCGTAACTGGGTTCTGAACTTCAAACGCTGAAACCCTGAACCGAAGCAACGCGGGGTCACTTTTCGCCCGATATTCCGGGTTTATTGGACCAAAAGTGACCCCGCGTTGCCCTGGCCTCCAAGGCTGGCGAGCCCGCCCGACGGCACGTGGATCCAGCCTTCGGTCAATGCGGCGGCGGCGTAGGCTTCCGGTGGCTGGAGAGTCTGCCCCAGACTGACTGCGCGGGCGGACAGCGCGGCGATCACCGCATCAAAGAGGTCGTCGGAGGCGGCCAGCCGGTCCTCGTGACCGGCCAGGTCCAGCCAGGGCGCCGTCGCAACCAGGTGGTCCAGGATCACACCCAGCCGTTCCGCCTCGGGAGCCCGCCCGCCCTTGTAGCCGCGCGCCAGCAGACCCCAGGTCTTAAGGGACGCAGCAGGATAGACCTCAGCCAGCCGGCCTGATCCGTCCCTGGCCTGCGGCCCGTACTCCGCCGCGATCTTGGCCTGGATAACGGCGCACCTCATGGCCGGGTGGGCGAGCCGGTCGGCAGAGACGCTGAGCGGGATCAGCCCGGTATGCCCGGTGACGAACCGGTCCGTGTCCCGGTAGGCCAGGAGGCGGCGGCCCTCGATGCCGTCGTGGTCCAGTACCGGACGGGCGTCAAAGTTCAGGTGACCGGCAAGGAACGGCAGGAAGGCGTCCGGCCAGCCCACCGGGCAGTCGATCCCGGTCATCGAACTGCTGCCGAACAGTTCCACGATCTCAGCATCGCCCACGTCCAGCGCCAGATGCTCCAGACGGGCCGCGCCGGCGTCCCATTCCAGCACAGCCACTGCCGTCTTCTTGGTGGCTGCGGCCAGATCGACGCCGAGGGTTCTCATGGGACCGCGCGGTACTGCAGGGCGCCGGGGATTTCACCCGTTTCCCCCAGGCCGTCCCCGCGGGCGAACGAGGCCCAGAGCCGGCGGACCTCACGGCCCACGGCGTTGGTCTCGTCCCAGGAGGCGCCGGCAAGCAGGCCGGCCCGCTCCCAGGTCTCTTGGTTCCCGAAGAGCAGGGGCAGGTCAACGGTGTGCGCTGCGCGGTAGAAGTTCCCCGGCGCACCCCACGAGAGCACATACGTATAGGCCTTGCCGCCCGCACGCGCGTGCCGGCGGGCAAACCGGCGCGCGGACCTGCCGTAAACCGCTTCCGTAACGGCCCAGTTGACGGCCTTCACGGCAGCGCCGCCCAGGACCGGAACCTTGGCCAGCCGGCCCACAACCGGGTTCCGTGGCAGGAACAGCCGGGCCTCATCGGAGGTGTGCCCGATCAGCACGTCGATGGCCGGCGCCGTCGTGTTCCAGGCGGCTTCGATTTCGTCTTCCGGCGGCAGCGGGGCGTGTCCGTACTGCGTGCCGAACGGCATGGCAGCCATCAGCCCGTACTTCCGCGCCACCTGCGAGACGTGGCCCTCGATCTCCACGACCTCCAGCATCGGAGTGTCCTCGGTGACGGCTTCCGCCGCGATGCCCATGGCAGTGCTCATCTTGTGCCGGCCGCGTGTGATGCCCAGCGGTGCACTCTGGATGATGGCCCGCTGGAACAAGGAAGGTGCTTCCGGGGTCGCCATCAGGTGCGCCACCGAATCGCCGCCGGCCGATTGACCGAACGCAGTGACGCACCCGGGGTCGCCGCCGAAGGCAGCTATATTGCGCTGCACCCAGCGGAACGCCTCCAACTGGTCCAGCAGGCCGAGGTTCGCGGGCCTGCCCGTACCGGTGGCCAAGTATCCGAACAGGCCCAGGCGGTACGTCACGGACACCACAATGACCCGGTTTTCGGCAACAAGGGCCTTCGGGTCGAAGATGGCCAGGTCGCCGGAGCCTGACGTGTACGAGCCACCGTGCAGCCACACCATGACCGGCACGTGCTCGTTCCCGGCGAGGTCGGCAGGCAGCGTGATCGAGAGGCGCTGGCAGTCCTCGCTCCCTGGCAGCTCGCCGTAACGCGTGCCCAGGATGTCGTCCAGGAAAGGGACGGGACCCTGCGGGCAGGCAGGCGCAAGCGTTGTGGCGGCGAACCCGGAGGTCCGGTCCGGCGCGGGGACGGGAGGCTGGAAGCGGCCGGCGGTGGCGTACGGGATGCCGGTGGCGCGCAGCACGTCACCGTCCCGCCAGCCGGTGACAGGACCGCACGGAGGATTAAACAAAGGCTCGGAACTCACCCTCCACCTTAACCACCCTTAACCACAACGCGGGGTCACTTCCGGCCCAATTCCGAAGGTGGAATGGGCGGGAAGTGACCCCGCGTTGCTTTAAGCGGTGGGGATTAGTGCGCCGCCGGCACGTAACGCTTGATGGAGGCTTCCAGCTCGGCCTCGGCGGCAGCGCGGTCGCCCCAGCCCTCGGCCTTGACCCACTTGCCCGGCTCCAGGTCCTTGTAGCGGGTGAAGAAGTGCTCGATTTCCTTGATCAGGAATTCGCTGACGTCGCCCACTTCCTGGATGTGGTCAAAGCGGGCGTCAACAGGGACGCACAGGACCTTGGCGTCGCCGCCGCCGTCGTCGGTCATGTTGAAAACGCCGATGGGGCGGGACTCGACGATGACGCCCGGGTGCAGATCGAAGTCCTGCAGGAGCACCAGTGCATCAAGCGGGTCGCCGTCTTCGCCCAGGGTGTTCTCGAAGAACCCGTAGTGCGTGGGGTACTGCATGGAGGTGAAGAGGACGCGGTCCAGGCGGACGCGGCCGGTCTCGTGGTCAACTTCGTACTTGACGCGGGATCCCTTGGGGATCTCGATGGTCACGTCATGCTTCATGGAATGCTCCTCGGCAATTGCAGGGGTTCGCGGCACAGGAAGACGAACCGCAAAAGGAGTGTCGGTGCCGCCGACTATTATTGAGGATATAGCGAGAGGCCCAGGTTTCAGGAACTGGCAAGGATATTTCAGGACTTGAGGACCAGCACCAGCATGAAGGAAACAGCGGCCACGGACGTGTCCAAGGACGCGTCCTCGCGCAGGTTCCACCCCGGACTGCGGGCCTTGCCCACCGCGCTGCTCCTTGCTTTGATCGTCCTCCTGGCCGCTCCCGCCGCCTTGCTCATCGCCCCGGCCTTCGTGGGTCCGCCGCCGGTTGCCACTCCGCAGACACCCGCCTGGCAGCAGGCTCCCACGGCACTGTCCGCCCGGCAGGGCCTGGCGCCGCTGTCCGAATCTGCACCGCTGCCGCTGCCCGCTGCAGTCGGCGCTCAGCTGGACCCCCTGTTAAAGCCCGACGGCGGCGGCACCTTTACGGGGCTGGTCCAGGACGGGATGACCGGCCAGATCCTGTTTGACCGCGGCGGTTCGGAGAACCGGGTCCCGGCCTCCAACATGAAGCTGCTCACTACCGTGGCAGCACTGCGCGCCCTGGGGCCAGGGCACCGGTTCAGCACCAGGGTCCTGGCCGGTCCCGGCCCAGGGCAGGTGGTCCTGGCCGGCGGCGGCGATGTCCTCCTCGGACCCGGCGAATCCGCGCCGGACCGCGTGATGGGCCACGCCGGGCTCGCGTCCCTTGCCGCGGCCACCGTGGCAGCGCTCCAGGACAAGGGAGCCGCCGGCGAGCTCAAGGTCCTCGTGGACGATTCCCTGTTCAGCGGCCCGCCACTTAATCCGGCCTGGGCCGAGGGTGACGTCGCAGCAGGGGAGGTGGCGCCGCTGTTCCCCCTGGCACTGCACTCCGCACGTTTCGATCCCGCGGTCACCACCGGCCCGCGGCCCCAGGACTCCGCCGTCACCGCAGCGGAGGCGTTCGCTGCCCAGCTCAAAGCTGCGGGTTCCGCTGCGGGATTCACGGTAACCGCCGCCGTCGAGCGTTATTCACCCTCCGGAACGGGGGAGGCGGCAGCCGCCTCGGAGCCGGTGGTACTGGCCGGGGTGCAGTCCGCCACCGTGAGCGAGCAGGTGGACCTGATGCTGCAGACCTCTGACAACTACCTGGCCGAAGTGCTGGGCAGGATGGCGTCGGCGGCTTCCGGCGGACCGGCCAGCAATGAGGGCGCCACCGCTGCCGTCCGTGCCCGGCTCGGGGAGCTGGGCATCCCCGCCGAAGGCATGAACCTCGCCGACGTTTCAGGCCTGGCCCTGGGCAACCAGGTCTCCGCCCGCCAGTTCGCCGAAGTGGTGCGCGCCATCACCACCGGTCCGGATCCCCGGCTGCGCGGGGCCCTGGACGGATTCCCGGTGGCGGGCCTGACCGGAACACTGGATGAACGTTACTCGGGCGAGGCCACGGAACGCGGCGCCGGCCTGGTGCGGGCCAAGACCGGAACGCTGAATTCGGTGATCGCACTCAGCGGCTACGTGGTGGATGCGGATGGCCGCCTGCTGGTGTTTTCGTTCATCGGAAACGGACTGACGCCGGGAGCTGCCGGAAACCGGGAAGCGCTGGACCGTGCCGCCACGGCGCTCGCTGCCTGCGGCTGCCGGTAGGGCACCGGTTCCGGAAGCAAGGACGTCGTGGTGCGGCCGGCAGGAACGTCCGGACGGTAGGGTCACACCGTTCGAACCGGTACAGGGCCGCTGTGCTTCGCTGGTTCCTGCTGCAACCACTCTGCCCCTGCGGCTTGGGACGGGGCTTTCGGCCTCCTGTGGGAGGCCTGTGAAAGGTGTGGGCCGTTCGCCGGTCAGCGAACTTAAGGTCGATCCGGCGCCCGCTGTGTTCTGATGGGAACTATGGAGTCCACTGCACGTGATTCGTCAGCACCGGCAACATCCGGCCCCGCCCAGGCCCTGATCAACTGGGACCTCGCGGCATCCACCGCGGCCCGGCTGGCTTCGGCGGGTCCAACCCTGGATACAGGGGAAATCAACGATGCCGTGGACAGCCTGCGCCGCCTCGCGGACGCCTCGGTTCCGCACGTCCACGAGATCACCGGCCTCGAAGCGGCCAGGGACCTCCGGGACTCGTCCGTCCTGGTGGTGGACCGGGCAAACTGGGCCAAGGCGAATACGCAGAGCTTCGCCGTCATGCTCAAGCCCGCCATGGAAAAGATGCTTGCCAGCCGCCGCGGCACCCTCAGCCCCGCGGCCGCCAGCGTCAGTGGAGCCATCACCGGCAGCCAGCTGGGTGCGGTCCTGGCGTTCCTGTCCAGCAAGGTCCTGGGCCAGTACGATCCGTTTGCGGCGCTCGCGGAAGGCTCCAAAGCGCCGGCGGCCGGAAGGCTGCTGCTGGTGGCGCCCAACATCGTCGCAGTCGAGCGTGAGCTCAACGTCGCACCGGAGGATTTCCGTCTCTGGGTCTGCCTGCATGAGCAGACGCACCGGGTGCAGTTCGCGGCGGCGCCGTGGCTCCGCCACCACATGCTCGAGCAGATCGACGACCTCAGCGGACACCTTCTGGGCAATGTGGACACCCTTATGGAACGTGCCTCCGCCGCCGCCCGCTCCCTCAAGGACCGCAGCGCCAACGGCAACACCCCCGGCCGCGGCGCCATCCTGGACCTGCTGCAGAACCCGGAGGAAAAGGCTGCCATCTCGCATCTGACGGCGGTGATGAGCCTTTTGGAGGGCCACGCCAACGTGGTGATGGACGGGGTGGACGCCAGCATCGTCCCGTCGGTCAAGACCATCCGGCAGCGCTTCACGGACCGGGGCAAGGACCGCGGGGTGATGGAGAAATTCATCCGCAACCTGCTGGGCCTGGACGCCAAGATGCGGCAGTATTCCGACGGCGCCAAGTTTGTCCGCGCGGTGGTGGACGTGGCCGGCATGGAAGGCTTCAACCGGGTATGGGAATCCGCCGACCACCTGCCCACCGAACCCGAGATCCACGACGCCAAGCTGTGGCTTGACCGGATGGGCCTGTAGTTGCCTGACGCTGCCACCGGTTTCCACAGCGGACGACGACGGCCCGGCAGGCTGGCACCTGTCGTCGGCACAGCGCGTAAAGCCCTCCAGAACGCCCTGGCCGAGGCGGGGTATCCCGCACATGTGTTGGTGGCGTGCAGCGGGGGACCGGACTCGCTGGCCCTGGCCTCCGTGGCGGCGTACTTTGCCCGGCGGGGACACGTGGACGGGCACCCCGTCACGGTGGGCGCTGTGGTGGTGGACCACCAGCTGCAGCCCGGCTCCGCTGGGGTGGCTGCCCGGACGTCCCGCACCCTGAAGGAACTGGGCCTCGCTCCGGTGGTGGTCCGGACTGTCGTTGTGGCGCCAACAGGCATGGGCCCGGAAGCCGCCGCGCGGGATGCACGCCACGCAGCGCTGGAGGCGGAAGCGCGGGAGCAGGGTGCCGCCGCCATCCTCCTCGGCCACACCCTGGACGACCAGGCCGAACAGGTCCTCCTCGGCCTGGCCCGCGGATCCGGCACCCGCTCCCTCGCCGGGATGAGACCAGCCCGCGGCATGCTGCTGCGGCCTTTCCTGGGCCTCCGGCGCGCGGACACCCTGGCGATCTGCGCTGCTGAGGAACTGGAACCCTGGCACGATCCGAGCAATGCGGATCCCGCGTTTGCCCGTTCGCGGACCCGGGTGGAGGTCCTGCCGCTGCTGGAGGAAAAGCTCGGCCCCGGCGTCGCGGAATCACTGGCGCGCACGGCATCCATCCTCCAGCTGGACGCCGACTACCTCGAGCAGGTGGCTGGCAGCACATTCGCTGCCCTCGCGGAGCGGTCCGGGCGGGAACTGAGCCTGCCCGAGGAGGCCCTGGGCGAACTGGCCCCGGCCATCAGGTTCCGGGTGATCGCCAAGGCCGCGGCCGACGTCGGGGGCCAACAGCCCAGCTACCAGCGACTCCTGGCTGCGGAAGCACTGCTTCGGCGGCAGGGTTCCGCCGGTCCGGTGGAGCTCCCCGGCGGGGTGAGCGTGTACCGGCTCTCGCTGGCCCAGCTGGCAGAACCCGACGTCGGGGGCCTGCACGCAGCCGACGCCCGCCGGCCCGGGGACGGCATTCCTGTTCCCCGCGAAGGTGCCCGCTGTGGGAAGCTAGTATTCCGGCCTCAAAAACCGCCCTCAAATTAGTCGCATCCCGCATCTACACAGGAGCCATTGGTGGATTCAAACGACGTCCAGGCAGATCTCAAGCACGTTCTCTACACCAAGGAACAGATCCAGCAGCGGATCGGTGAACTCGCTGCGCAGATCGACAAGGACTACGAGGGCCGCGATCTCCTTATCGTAGGCGTCCTCAAGGGTGCCGTGATGGTCATGGCAGACCTCGCCCGCGCGCTCCACAGCCATGTGTCCATGGACTGGATGGCTGTCTCCTCCTACGGTTCGGGCACGCAGTCCTCAGGGGTTGTCCGCATCCTCAAGGACCTGGACACCGACCTCATGGGCAAGGACGTCCTGATCGTCGAGGACATCATTGATTCCGGCCTGACACTGTCCTGGCTGAAGACAAACCTGGAGTCCCGCGGCACTGCGTCGGTGGAGATCTGCACCGCCTTCCGCAAGCCCGCAGCCACCAAGGTCAAGATCGACGTCAAGTACGTCGGGTACGACATCCCCAGCGAATTTGTGGTGGGCTACGGCCTGGACTATGCCGAGAAGTACCGCAACCTGGACTTCGTGGGCACGCTCGCCCCGCACGTCTACGAGTAACCCGCCGGGTACCGCCGGTAACGGCTGTGTGCAGGTTCCGCTACGCCCAGAGGGAACTTTTGGGCGCCTCCATGCGTGAATTACACCGGACGGTGTATAGCTAGAAGCTGACGCAGCACCATCACGCGCGCAGACCACTCGCCGTGCAGCACTACCAGGAGGGACGGGGCCAGCCCCCGATCAGATGAAAGCTAAGAGTTTCTTCAAGGGCCCGGGAATCTGGATCGTCGTTGTGATCGCCATGCTGCTTGTGGCCTTTGCGACGCTGGCTCCCGGCGGTGCGGCAAGGATCGACACCGACAAGGGCCTTGAGCTCCTCGCCGACAGCGGCAAGGTGGAGCAGGCAAAGATTTTCGACGGCGAAAACCGTGTTGACCTGGTCCTGAAGGACAGCCTGAACGTCGACGGCCAGGACAAGGGCAAGAGCGTCCAGTTCTTCTTCGTTGACGCCCGCGCCGCCGACGTCGTCAAGGCCGTCACAGCCGCCAAGCCCGCCAACGGTTACACCGACCAGCCGATCGAAAGCAACTGGTTCTCCGGCCTGCTTTCGCTGCTGATCCCCGTGATCCTGCTCGGCGCGCTGTTCTGGTTCCTGATGACCCGCATGCAGGGCGGCGGCTCGAAGATCATGCAGTTCGGCAAGTCCAAGGCCAAGATGGTCAACAAGGACATGCCCCAGGTGACCTTCGTTGACGTCGCCGGCGCGGACGAGGCAGTGGAGGAACTCCAGGAAATCAAGGAGTTCCTGCAGGAACCGGCCAAATTCCAGGCCGTGGGAGCCAAGATCCCCAAGGGCGTGCTGCTCTACGGCCCTCCCGGAACCGGCAAGACCCTCCTGGCCCGCGCCGTCGCCGGCGAGGCCGGAGTTCCCTTCTTCTCCATCTCCGGTTCCGACTTCGTGGAAATGTTCGTCGGTGTGGGCGCCTCCCGCGTCCGCGACCTCTTTGAGCAGGCAAAGGCCAACTCGCCGGCCATCATCTTCGTTGACGAGATCGACGCCGTCGGCCGCCACCGCGGCGCCGGCATCGGCGGCGGCAACGACGAACGCGAGCAGACCCTGAACCAGTTGCTGGTTGAGATGGACGGCTTCGACGTCAAGACCAACGTCATCCTGATCGCGGCGACCAACCGTCCGGACGTCCTGGACCCGGCGCTCCTGCGGCCGGGCCGTTTCGACCGCCAGATCACGGTTGAGGCGCCGGACCTGATCGGCCGCGACCAGATCCTCCAGGTGCACGCCAAGGGCAAGCCGATGGCACCGGGCGTTGACCTCAAGAGCGTGGCCAAGAAGACCCCCGGTTACACGGGTGCTGACCTCGCCAACGTGCTCAACGAAGCAGCGCTGCTGACCGCGCGCTCCAATGCCAACCTCATCGACGACCGCGCCCTGGACGAGGCAATCGACCGCGTCATGGCCGGCCCGCAGAAGCGCAGCCGCGTGATGAAGGAACATGAGCGCAAGATCACCGCCTACCACGAGGGCGGCCACGCCCTGGTGGCAGCGGCGCTGAGGAACTCGGCGCCGGTCACCAAGATCACCATCCTGCCCCGCGGCCGCGCCCTGGGCTACACCATGGTGGTGCCGGAGAACGACAAATACTCCATCACCCGCAACGAACTGCTGGACCAGATGGCCTACGCCATGGGCGGCCGGGTGGCCGAGGAGATTGTGTTCCACGACCCCTCCACCGGCGCTTCCAATGACATCGAAAAGGCCACGGCCACGGCCCGCAAGATGGTCACCGAGTACGGCATGAGCGAACGGGTGGGAGCTGTCCGCCTCGGGCAGGGCGGCGGCGAGCCGTTCCTGGGCCGCGACGCCGGGCACGAGCGCAACTACTCCGACCAGATCGCCTACGTGGTGGATGAGGAAGTCCGCCGCCTGATCGACCAGGCACACGACGAGGCCTACGCCATCCTGACCGAAAACCGCGACGTCCTGGACCAGCTGGCCTTGGAACTCCTGGAGCGGGAAACCCTTAACCAGACGGAGATTGCGGACATCTTCACCGAAATCCGCAAGCGCGACTTCCGCGAGGTGTGGCTGTCCAAGGAGACCCGACCGGTCCAGCAGGCCGGCCCGGTGGAGTCGCGCCAGGAGAAGGCCGAACGGGAAGCCCAGGAGGAGGCCAAGCAGGCCCGCCTCGACGAACCGCTGGACGCCCAGCCGCCGCACCCCCAGGGTGTGCCGGAGGATGCTCCCTTCAAGGGCGGCATCCCCGACTCGGGGCCTGACGCCCTGCGCGGCTAAGCTTTCTCCTGTGACTCACTTCGACGACGACGACGCCCACGACTCTGCCATGCACCACGCGGAGGGTGGATCCCACCACAAGAAGCACGAAAAGGTGGACCGGCCGCGGATCGAAGCCGCCGTCCGCGAAATCCTGCTGGCCATCGGTGAAGATCCGGACCGCGGCGGGCTCCAGGACACCCCCAAGCGGGTGGCCAAGGCCTACGCCGAGGTGTTCGCTGGGCTGCACCATAATCCCGCAGATGTCCTGTCGACCACCTTCGACCTGGACCACGAGGAACTGGTCCTGGTCAAGGACATTCCCTTCTACTCCACGTGCGAGCATCACCTGGTGCCGTTCCACGGGGTGGCCCACGTGGGCTACATCCCGTCACATGACGGAAAAGTGACCGGGCTGAGCAAGCTGGCCCGGCTGGTGGACATCTATGCCCGCCGTCCGCAGGTGCAGGAGCGACTCACCACGGAAATCGTCGAAGCGATGGTCACCCACCTCAAACCCCGTGGGGCGATCGTCGTTGTTGAATGCGAACACATGTGCATGTCAATGCGCGGTGTCCGCAAGCCCGGAGCAAAGACCGTCACCAGTGCGGTCCGCGGGCAGCTCCATGACCCGGCCACCCGTGCCGAAGCCATGAGCCTCATCCTCGGAAGGTAACAATCAGACCATGGACTCACTCGCAGCAGCCCCGGGAACCGGGCCGGCAACATCGCCGCTGCCCATCCTGCGCAAACCGCGCCCGGCCGCCAGGTTCGCGGACCTGCCCACGGACCGCACCCTGGTCATGGGTATCCTCAACGTCACCCCGGACTCCTTCAGCGACGGCGGGAAGCACGCCACCGCGGACACCGCCATCGCGGCCGGCTTGCGGATGTTCTACGCCGGGGCGGACATCATCGACGTCGGCGGCGAATCGACCCGCCCCGGCGCCGAAGACGTGAGCCCGCAGGAAGAGCAGCGCCGGGTGGTCCCGGTCATCCAGGCCCTGGTCAAGGCCGGTGCGCTGGTCAGCATCGACACCACCCACGCTTCCACGGCCGCTGCAGCGTTGGCAGCCGGTGCCGCCATCATCAACGACGTCTCCGGCCTGACCATAGAGCCTGAGATGGCGGAGCTGGTGGCTTCCTCCAAGGCTCCCTACGTGCTCACCCACCGCAGGGGCGACGCCCGCACCATGAATTCGCTGGCCGATTACCAGGACGTCGCCGGCGAAGTGGTGGCAGAACTGGCCGGAGTCCGTGACAAGCTCTACGCAGCCGGCGTCAGCCCGGAGCAGATCATTGTGGATCCGGGCCTGGGCTTCGCCAAGAACGACGCCCAGAACTGGGAACTCCTGCGGAACCTTGACCAGCTGAACAGCCTCGGGCACAGGGTCCTGGTGGCCGCGTCCCGTAAGCGCTTCCTCGGGACTCTCCTCACGGTGGCCGGCAAATCCGCCGCCCCGGAGGAACGCGACGCCGCCACTGCAGCGATTACCGCCATCAGCGCCTTCCGCGGCGCCTGGGCTGTCCGCGTGCACGACGTCGGACCAAGCCTTGACGCCGTCAAGGTCGCCTCACGCTTGGCTGCTGCACACACCAACCACTAGGGCCGGGGGACCCATGGACAGGATTACGCTGAGCGGCGTCACCGCCGTCGGTTATCACGGCGTCTTTGATTTTGAACGCCGCGAGGGCCAGCCGTTTGTGGTGGACGCCGTGCTGCACCTGGACTTCGCCAAGGCCGCGGAATCCGACGACGTCCGGGACACCGCGCACTACGGCGAGGTGGCGGAACGGATCAAGGACTGGATCATCGGGGAACCGCTGAACCTGATCGAGGCCCTGGCCGTCCGGATCGCCGATTCCCTGCTCAGCGACTTCAAGGTCCAGGCCGTGGACATCACCGTCCACAAACCCCAGGCCCCCATCGAGGTCCCCTTCGGCGATGTGGCTGTCAGCGTGCACCGGACCCGGCAACAAAGTGTCCCTATAAACGGTGAGCTGCCATGAGCGGCTACACCAAGGCGGTGCTGGCGCTCGGCAGCAACCTGGGTGAACGGAACGACACCCTGTCGGAGGCTGTCGCGGACCTCGTGGACCCGCCGGAGGTCCGGCTGCTCGCCGTTTCCCCCGTCGTCCAGACCAAAGCCGTGGGCGGCCCGGCGGGCCAGCCGGACTTCCTTAACATGGTCATCACCGTTGAAACCACGCTGGACCCCGCAGCTCTGCTGAAGCACTGCCAGGCGGTGGAGAACAAGCACCACCGCGTCAGGGAGGTGCGCTGGGGACCGCGGACGCTCGACGTCGACATCATCACCTACGGCGACGTCACCAGCGATGACCCCACACTTACCCTCCCGCACCCTTTGGCGGACAAGCGCGCCTTCGTCCTGTACCCCTGGTCCCTGATCGAGCCGGCCGCCACGCTGAACGGCGAACGCATCAGCGTCCTCGCTGCCCGCGCATCCGACTTCGACGATCTTGCCCCGTTTGACGGTTTCGGCGACTACGACGGCGTCCCCACAGCCGGGGCGGTGGAGTAGCCGTGAAGCCCATCAATCCGTTCCGCCTGATGCTGATCGGCCTGGTCATGGCCGTCGCAGGCTGGTCCGCCACGGTGGTGACCAGCCGGTACAGCATGGCCACCCCCGTCCTTCCGGCCACCGCGCTGGCTTCCATGGGTGTGATCGTTGCCATCACCCTCATTCTTGGCATTAGGATCCTCCGCTGGCGCAACAGCAACCGCGACAACACCAAGAAGAAGACGCCGCTGAATCCGATCCTCGCTGCCCGGACCCTGGTGCTGGCCCAGGCCTGCGCGTACGCGGGCACCGTCCTGCTCGGCTGGCACGCCGGGATCTTCCTGGACCAGCTGCGGATCTGGAACCTCCGCAGCGACCAAAGCATCACCTGGGTGGCGGTCGCGATGGCCGGCGGCGGCCTGGTGATGATTGTGGTGGGCCTGCTGGTGGAGAAGTTCTGCAAGATCCCGCCTGAGGACACCGAAACGCCCGGCGAGGGCAAACGGAGCCCGCGCGGCGAAGCCGCCGGGGAAGGCGAATATGCGTACCGAGGCGATTGATCCCCCCGGCATCATCTGGCAGCGGGTTTCGCCGAAGTACATCACCGTGCGGCTGGTCCAATGGGCCGTCGCCAACCTCGCAGCCGTGGCGGTCCTGTCCCTGCCCCTGTTGCTTGTCCTGTCGGGCTGGTGGGAATGGCCGCCGCTGTGGCTGGCCATCACCGTCCCGGCCGTGACGCTGGTCCTGGCCCTCTGGCGGCTTGCGCTGATCCCGCGCCAGGTACGCGCCATCGGCTACGCGGAACGGGACGATGACCTGCTGGTCCGCGGCGGCATCTTCTTCCAGCGGACCCTGGCGGTACCGTACGGGCGGATGCAGTACGTCGATATCGCGGTCGGACCCGTGGAGCGCGGGCTGGGGCTTTGCACCCTCAAACTCCACACCGCCGCGCCCGGGACCAACGCGCTGATCCCCGGGCTGCCCGCCGCGGAAGGGGCCCGCCTGCGCGAGCAGCTTGCCGCCCGGGGCGAAGCCAGGCTGGCAGGACTGTGACCGCAGAGGTTCCGCAGCCCGATCCGCCTGCAGCGCTGGCGAAAGCGCCCGACGGCGAGTGGCTGCGGGTCCACCCGGCGTCGCCGTTTGTGCGCGGCTGGCTGGCGCTGGCCGCCATTGGCTTCTTCTTCGGGCGGGACATCTTCGAACGCATGATGCAGGGCCGCCCCGTTTTTGAAGAAGACTTCGCCGGCAGGGCACCATGGCTCCTGGCCGCCGGCGGCGCGGTACTGCTGGCAACCGTGGCAGGTTTCATCCTGGAGTGGTACTTCACCAAGTACCAGGTCGCCGGCGGCTACGTCCGGGTGAACTCCGGCTTCCTCTTCCGCCAGCAGCGGCAGGCCCGGCTGGACCGGGTCCAGGCCATCGACATCGTCCAGCCGCTCCTTGCCAGGATCTTCGGGCTCGCCGAGCTCAAGTTCGAGGTGGCGGACGCCGGCGAATCCGCGGTGCGCCTCGCGTTCCTGCGGATGGATGTTGCCCGGCAGCTCCGGGCCGACATCCTGGCGCGCGCCGCCGGGATTGTCCCGGACCCCGAACGCCCGAAGGAACCCGCGCCCGAGGCGCCGGAACATCAGGTCCTGTCGGTGCCGCCGTCGCGCCTTATCGGTTCGCTGCTCCTGAGCGAGCAAAGCTTCGTTGTGGTGGTGGGCGGCGTCGCCTCCGTCATCCTGTCCGCGTTGACGGAGAACCGCGGGTTCTATTTCTACCTGATTCCCGCGGCACTGGGCCTGGCTGCCAGTTACTGGGGCTCCTTCAACAAGGGCTACAACTTCACCGCCGCGATTTCGCCGGACGGGATCCGGCTGCGTTACGGGCTGCTGGACACCCAGGCCCAGACGGTCCCGCCCGGCAGGATCCAGGCACTGAAAGTGGCCCAGTCGCCGCTGTGGCGGATCTTTGGCTGGTACCGGATCCAGGTCAACGTGGCCGGGTACGGCGTATTGGGCAGCAATGGCGAAGCGTCATCGCGAACCACGCTGCTGCCGGTGGGCAAGCTGCCTGAGGTGATGAGCATGCTCTCGCTGGTGCTCCCGGACCCCGGCACCGCGGAACCCGGAAGGGTTTTTGCGGCCGGTCTCAACGGGTTGGATTCCGACGGCGGTTTCGTCACCACCCCGCGCCGCGGCAGGCTGCTCGCACCCATGGGTTGGCGCCGCAACGGATACGCGGCCACGGCTACTGCCCTGTTGATCCGCTCAGGCCGTTGGTGGCGGCAGCTGGTGGTGGTGCCGCACCAGCGGACCCAGTCCCTGGCGTTGCACCAGGGCCCGCTCGCGCGCCGGTTCAGGCTGGCGGACCTCGTCCTGCACACCACGGCCGGGCCGGTGTCGCCGCGGCTGATCCAGGCCGGCCTCGATGAAGCGCGCACCCTTTTCGATGAGCAGGCAGCCCGGGCCCGGCTTGCCCGCAAGCGCCAGACCACCGAGTATTGGCTTGCGCAGGTGGTTGAGCCGTTCCAAACCGCCGGGCCGGTGGTTGGGCCTGGTGACACGCCTGCTTCACCCGCCGTTGGCTCTGACACCCCGCCCATGACACCCCAACAGGAAGGCCCGCAACGTGGCTAAGCCCGGACGCCTTGGCGTCGGAATCATTGGTGCCGGCAAAGTGGGCGCCGTCCTTGGCGCGGCTTTGCGCGCTGCCGAGCACGCCGTCGTCGGGGTTTCAGCGGTGTCCGACGCCAGCCGTGAACGCGCGGAGGCGTTGCTGCCCGGCGTGCCCGTCCTGGAGATCCAGGACATTGTTGAGCGCTCCCAACTCGTGCTCCTGGCCGTCCCGGACGACGCGCTGGCCGGACTGGTTGACGGGCTGGCGAAACTCGGGGCCTGGCAGCCGGGACAGATCGTGGCCCACACGTCGGGCAGGTTCGGGGTGGGGGTCCTCCGCCCGGTACGGGCGGCCGGGTCGATTCCGTTGGCCCTGCACCCGGCCATGACGTTCACAGGCATGAGCCTGGACCTCGCCCGCCTGCTTGACTGCACTTTCGGAGTCACCGCGGATGCCGCGATGCTGCCGATCGCCCAGGCGCTGGTGGTGGAGATGGGTGCTGAGCCGGTGGCCATCGCCGAAGCCGACCGCACCCTGTACCACGCTGCCCTAGCCCACGGCTCGAACCATCTGGTCACCCTGGTGGCGCAGGCGTCCCAGCTGCTGCGGGACGTGGGTGTGGAGGCGCCCGAGCGGATGCTCGGACCACTGCTGCGCGCCACCCTGGAAAACGCTTTGGCTTCCGGCGAATCGGCGCTGACCGGGCCGGTGGCCCGGGGCGACTCGGGGACCGTGGAGGCGCACGCGGAGGCACTGCGCGAGTACGACGCCGGGGCACACGGTGATGTGCTGGAGGCGTACCTCGCCATGGCCCGCGCCACCGCCCGCCGGGCGGAAAGCCGGGGGCTGCTCAAGACCGGCCAGCTGGAGGCAATCCGGGCTGCCCTGGAAGAAGGAAACTGACATGGCCATACAACTGGTGACAACGGCGGCGGAGCTGCAGGACGCAAGTGCCCGGCTGCTGGTGCAGAAACAGGGGCGGTCACAGGGCCTGGTGCCCACCATGGGCGCACTCCACGCTGGACACGCCAGGCTCGCGCGGACCGCTGTTGAGCAGAACGACGTGGTGGTGGCGTCAATTTTCGTCAATCCGCTGCAGTTCGGAGATGCCGTGGACCTGGACAGGTACCCGCGGACCCTTGACGCCGATCTGGCCCTGCTGGAGGAACAGGGCGTGGACCTGGTATTTGCCCCGTCCGTGGAGGAGGTCTATCCCGGTGGTGAGCCTCTGGTGCGCGTGAGCGCAGGCTCCCTGGGGGAGAAGTGGGAAGGCGCGTCGCGGCCCGGGCATTTCGACGGCGCCCTCACGGTGGTTGCCAAACTGCTGCACTACGGCACACCGGGTGCGGGATTGCCGCCGTCGGGTGCCTTCGTCTCGGGCGGCAGCGGGGGACTGCCGTCCTACCGTGCCTATTTCGGGCAAAAGGACGCGCAGCAGCTGGCACTGGTGCGGCGGATGGTGGCGGACCTGAATTTCCCTGTCGAAATCGTGGGGGTGCCCACCGTGCGTTCTGCCGACGGGCTTGCCCTTTCCAGCCGCAACCGCTTCCTCTCGGCGGAACAGCGTGAAGCAGCCCTGGTGCTCTCGCGGGCTCTCCGGCTCGTGGAGGAGCGGGCGAATGCGCACGAACCCCTGGATCCCGATTCGGTACGGGCACTCGTTGAATCCCAGCCGCAGGTTGAACTGGACTATTTTGAAGTGGTGGATCCGCGCACCTTGGAGCCGCTCGCCGAAAACTGCCGTAAGGTGCCGTTCCGTGGGGAGGGCCTGGCGATTATCGCGGCCAAGGTGGGGCCGGTCCGACTGATCGATAACGTCCCGCTCAGCTCCTGATCCCTGTTCGACATCCTGCTGATCCGGTATGCTGACAGTGTTGCCCCGGACCCTGGCATCGCCCTAATTGGCGTACTCCAGGAGGACCACTTTCACCACGGGCACCCGGTATCCCCCCTTTGAATTCCCCCTCGGTTTCTTGTGCTGCCTGGCTTCAGCGTGTCCAATGCAGCCGCATGCATGGCGGGCGAACGCGCGCCTGCATCCCCAATTCCCTCTGGCCTTCCCGGCCTTGAATACCCAGGAGCGAATCCTATGATCCGCACAGTTGAAAACGGACTGTCCTACCTCGTGAAAGTCACTGATGCGTCCGCCTTGGACGACTATCTTAATTCGGCCGTTGACCTGGCCCGCCAGCACGCAGCAGTCACCGGTCTGTGCGGGATCCTCGTGACCCGCCATGCCTATGACACTTACACGGTGGCGGTCAGTGAGACCGTACCTTTCGGCGAGACCCGTGAACGGCAGGACCTTTAGGCGGAGACCTCGATGGTTTACCTGGAAAGCACATTCCGCGTCCTTCCGCGCCCAGTGGATGACGCTGTATTTGATCATGCTGCAGTGGACGACGCTGCAGGCAGACATGCCGCAGTGGACGGCGCAGCCGTGGCGGAAGGGACCCCGGCCGACGGACTCACGCCGATCGGATGGCAGGCCCGGGAGATCATAGACTCCATCCTCAAAGACAGATCCCCGGGCCTGGACGAGGTCCACTGGCGTCTGCGCCGCAATCTGGCCGCCCACCCGGGCTCTCCGGAGCTCGCCCTCCTGGCCCACCTCATGGAAACCACGGAACTGGTTAACCGCGGAACTGATTAGTAACGGAACTGATTAGTAACGGAACTGATTGGCCAATGAGCCCATCAGCCAGGGAACTGGCAACCGGGGGCGCACGGGCATACGGGCCCTGCCTGATGACCTCGTTTGCGCTGCTCAGCGCCAAGGCCCTTGATTGGTGCCCCCGAAAGGCGGCAATAGGTATCCTTGAAGTGACGACTCCGCCGTTCCGGTTCAGCCTGCAGCCGGGTCCCCTCACAGCGGGATAATTCAGGATCAGAGGCCCACCATGGAAAGTGCACCCGGCTTGGCTGCGGGTGAGGATGACGTGTGTGCCCCCTATCTGGAAAAGCTGCCCATCACAGGTGCCGCGGTCTCCCTTTTCGGCGGTTCGGCGACTGAGACCCTGGTCTCCGCGACGGACGAACTGGCTGCCCGACTGGACGAGCTGCAGTTCAACCTGGGGGAAGGGCCGCGCTGGCGGGCCCTGCAGACCCGGTTGCCCGTGCTGCTTCCCGACGCCCAGTCACCCATTGACCATGAGTGGCCGATGTTCCGCAGGGCGATCCAGGGGACACGGGCGGCCGCCCTGTTTGTCTTTCCGCTGACAGTGGGCGCCGTGGACCTCGGCGTCGTTGAGCTGTACCACATCACCCCCGGAACGCTGAGCCGGTACGACCAGGCAATGGCGGCGGTGCTGGCCGGCGAGACCTCCTGGCACCTCCTGCGCAGGATTCTTAATCTCAGTTCCCCCGAGACTGATCCGGTCCTTGAGCCCGGGCTGATGTCGCGACGGGAGATCCACCAGGCCACCGGGATGGTTCTGGCACAGTCCGGCACCACGGCAGCGGAGTCGTTGCTCCTGTTGCGGGCGCACGCCTTTGCCCATGACCTCACCCTGAAGGAGACAGCCGCGGCTGTGCTCGAGGGCCGGCTCAGCTTTGACCCCGCCAACGGTGGGCCGGGGGGACGCGCACTGCAGTAAAATGGCGGCATGGGATTCAGTACGCGCGCCGAGCGCGTCAGCGTGGCGTTCGTGAAGATCACGGACACACTCGTGGCCGACTACGACGTCGTTGACCTTCTCCACACCCTCGTGGAGGAGTCTGTGGGCCTGCTGGACGTGGCCGCCGCGGGATTGCTCCTGGCTGATCCCAGTGGGGAGCTTCAGGTGGTGGCATCCACCAGCGAGGAAAGCCGGCTCGTGGAGATCCTGCAGCTTCGGGCCGGGGCCGGCCCCTGCGTTGAGTGCTACCTGTCCGGTAAGGCAGTGGAGGTGGCGAGCATCGCCAACCTCACTGGCTGGCAGGAGTTCCGTGAGGCCGCGCTCTCGCAGGGCTTCCGCGCGGTTCATGCAGTGCCCATGCGCGTTCACGGCAGGATCATCGGGGCGATGGGTCTTTTCGGGGACCAGGAAGGTGCCCTGACCGCAGAAGACGCGGCCATCGGGCAGGCGCTCGCGGACGTGGCAACGATCAGCCTCATGCAGGAACGGACCATTCGGGAAGCGGTCCTGGTCAACGAGCAGCTCCAGCGGGCACTGAACACCCGGGTCCTGATCGAACAGGCGAAGGGCGTCATCGCCCACACCGCCGGCGTGGACATGGACGAGGCGTTCAACCGGCTACGGAGCCACGCACGGGCCAACAGCCAGAGCCTGCACGTGACAGCCGGGCGCATCGTGGACCGCAGCCTGACCCTCTAAAGGCAGCCTGACCCTGGAGAGCTGGATTGTCGAGCTGGAACCGGCTCTTACTGCAGTGACTCACCCTGGGGATCGCGGTTGATCATCAGCTGCTGCAGGAGTGCGCGTTCGGGCCGGCCGGGGTTCTGGGCCACGCAGCGGCGCAGCCGGGCCCTGGCCAGCTCCTCGCCCGGTGCGGTTCCTGCCAACACTTCATCGATGATTTCCTGGGCCTGCCACCGGAGGGATTCCCGGGCGAACTGCCGGACTTCTGCGGATGCGGCCGCACCTTCAATCCACGGGTCGGACTCTTCGCAGGGTATGAATTCGAACACTCGCTCTGCTGACATCGGGGCCTCCTTGCACCAGGCCGGTGGATTCCTGATGGGTCCCTCGGCGTCGAAGCACTGCGCTGAAAAACACGATACCGCGAGTAAGACTGGTCTGTCTCCCTTCAGGAGTAAACTGTTCCTACGATGAGTCAAGGTGCAGAGTCCGTACAATCGCCTGCTGAAATCCAGGCAGTGGCGGCCCTTCATCCTGCCGATTCCCGGAGCCGGATTCTTGCCGTGGCCTACGATCTTTTCTCCCGCCGGGGCGTGCGCGACGTCGGCGTCAACGAGCTGATCGAGCGCTCCGGCGTGGCCAAAGCGACCTTTTACCGGCATTTCCCTTCGAAGGATTCACTCGTGCTGGCCTTCCTTGCGCAGCGGGACCAGCTCTGGACCATAGAGACGATCGTCAGCCAGGCAAGGCTGCGCGGCACCACACCCACTGAACAGCTGCTCGCCATCTTCGATGTCTTTGGCGACTGGTTCGTGCGCGATGATTTTGAAGCCTGCTCATTCATTAATGTCCTGCTGGAAATGGGCCCCGCCCATCCCCTCGGCCAGGCCAGCATTGATTATCTGGCAAAGATCCGGGGCCATGTGCAGGCCCTCGCGGAGGAAGCGGGGCTGCAGCGCACCGAGGACTTCTCCCGCTCATGGCACATCCTCATGAAGGGCTCCATCGTCTCGGCCTCCGAAGGTGATACCGGAGCGGCGAAGCGGGCCCAGCAGATGGCCGGCTGGCTCATCGAGCACCACCGCAGCTGAAGCCATATAGTCAGCTTGCTTATCACTTGATGCTTTCCTAGGCTGGATGAGTCAGACACTCAACTCTTGAGGCAGCCTCGTGCCCTGCAAGGCACGCCAGGCCGGCCTCACTGAAGGAGGAAAAATGTCAGAACACAGCATCGCAGGCAAGAAGGTTGCCTTCCTGTTGACCGACGGTGTCGAGCAGGTTGAGCTCACCAGCCCCTGGCAGGAGGTAAAGGAAGCCGGCGGGGAACCCACCCTGGTGGCCCTGTCAAGCGGGCGGCTGCAGGGCTTCAACGGCACTGACAAGGGCGATACGTTCACCGTGGACCTGACGGTGGCGGAGGCCAACGCGTCGGACTTCGATGCCCTGGTACTCCCCGGCGGGGTGGTGAACGCCGATCATCTTCGGGTGGACAAGGCTGCCCAGGCCTTCACGCGCCATTTCTTCGAGCAGCACAAACCGGTGGCTGCCATCTGCCACGGACCGTGGCTGCTGATCGACGCCGGCGTGATCCGGGGCCGCAACGTGACCTCGTACCACACGCTCCAGACCGACCTGAAGAACGCGGGCGCCAACTGGAGCGATGAGGAAGTGGTGGTGGACCAGGGCCTTGTGACCAGCCGCAGCCCCAAGGACCTTCCCGCCTTCAACAGCAAGGTGGTTGAAGAGATCTCCGAAGGCCAGCACGCCGGCCAGACCGCCTAGTTCAACAGACCGCCTAGTTCAACGGGCCGCCTGGTTCAACAGGCCGGTCCCGATGTCCCTGCCGATCCTACGGAGCAATGCCGCTGAAAGTCCGGGGTCTTTCGAAGAGTCCTGATCCGTGTATTCGGCCAGCGTGTACACCTTGGCCAGGGACATCTCCGGCCAGCTCTCCCGGGGCAGGAGCGAGCGGCCTGCCACGGCAATGATCGGGCGGATCCCTGCCCGTCGCGCCACAGCGGCGGGCAGTTTTCCCGCCAGCGTCTGCTCGTCGATGCTTCCCTCGCCGGTGATCACCACGTCGCAGTTGTCCTTGCGCGTGTTGAAGTCCAACAGATCCAGGAAGTAATCGGCACCGGAGACCTGCCTTGCCCCGAGCAAAAGGCAGGCGAAGCCGATGCCTCCGGCGCTGCCGGACCCCTCGTGCTCGGCCAGGTCGGCGGCGTCGGTGAATCCGGCGTCGCCCAGCTTGCTGACAAGGTGCTTCAATCCCTCTTCCAGTGTGGCGACGTCGTGGGGCGTTGCACCTTTCTGGGGTCCGAAGACCGCCGGCGCGCCCTGGGTGCCCAGGAGGGGGTTGTGCACGTCGCTGGCAAGGACCAGTTCGGTGTCGGCCAGTTCCGGGAGGGCGGTGCAGCGGACCGAATGGATCCGGGCGAGCGCACGCCCGCTGCCGTAGAGCTGGCGGCCGCCGGCATCGTGGAAGCTGAATCCGAGTGCCGTGAGCATGCCCATGCCGCCGTCGGTGCTGGCGCTGCCGCCCAGTGCAAGGACAATCCGGGCCGGGTTGAGGCTGAGGGCGAAGAGGATGGCTTCACCGAAACCCCTGCTTGAAGCGTTCAGCGGCTCGGGCTTTCCCTCCGGCAGCAAGCCGAGCCCGCAGGTGTTGGCCACCTCGACGAGGGCTGTGACGCCGTCGAACGCGATGCCCGCCTGGACGTGCTGCCCGGTGGGTCCGGCAACCGTGTACGTGCGCCGGGTGAAGCCGGAGGCGACGGCGGCGTCCACGCTGCCATCACCCCCGTCCGCCAGGGGCAACAGTTCGCAGTGGACCGACCCGGGGCCGCCGGAGGAACCTGCGGCGGAACGCAGTCCGGCTGCCAGCGCATCGGCTACCTCGTTGGCGGTGAGGCTGCCTTTGAACTTGTCGGGTGCGATGAGGGCCCGGACGGTTTTCGGGGCGGTGGTGGCCATGTCAGCTGGATTCCGAGTAGGCGGGGCGTCGCCCAGCGGGCTGCTTGGGCGCGTGGTGGCCGGACTCGGCCAGATCGGCGTCGATGTCGGTGACGTCGTCCGCGCGGATTGGTTCCTCGGTGGGCATGGGCTCCACAACCTCGCCGTTGAAGACCCGGCGGGCGCGGTCCGCGTCCAGCGTGCGGTCCCACCAGGCGATGAAGAGGGTGGCCACGGCGTTGCCGGTGAAGTTCACCAGGGCACGGCATTCGGACATGAACTTGTCGATGCCGAAGATGAGCATGATGCCCGCCGCCGGGATGGTGCCGATGGTGGTCAGCGTGGCGGTCAGGGCGATGAACCCGCCGCCGGCCACTCCGGCAGCCCCCTTGGAAGTCAGCAGCATCACGGCGAGCAGGCCGAGCTGCTGGCCGATGGTGAGGTCCGTGTTCGTGGCCTGTGCGATGTAAAGGGCGGCCAGGGAAAGGTAGATCGCGGCGCCGTCGAGGTTGAAGCTGTAGCCGGTGGGCACAACCAGGCCAACAGTTTCCTTTTTCACGCCGGCGTGCTCGAGCTTGCGCATCAGGCCGGGCAGGGCGGGTTCGGCCGTGGAGGTGCCCAGGATGAGCATGTATTCCTCTTTGAGGTGGCGGATCATCTTGAAGATGTTCAGCTTCAGGAAGGCCATGACGGACCCGAGGACCACCACCACGAACAGGATCGAAGTGATGTAGAAGAGGGCGATCAGGCCACCCATGCTGGTCAGGGAGGAGACGCCGTACTTTCCGACGGCGAAGGCCATGGCCCCGAAGGCACCGATCGGGGCGGCTTTCATGATGAAGCCCAGGATCTTGAACATCACGCCGGTCAGGCGCTGCACCCCGTCCAGGACCGGGGCGCCCACTTTGCCCATGGCGTTCAGTGCGATTCCGAACACGACGGCGATGAAAATGATCTGCAGGATGTCGCCTTCAACGAACGGGCCCACGATGCTGTTGGGGATGATGTGGGTGAGGAACTGCCACCACTCCTGTTTCGCGCCGGCGTCAATGAGCTTGGCCGCTGAGTCCGAGGTCTTGATGGAGCCTGCGTCAGCGTTGACGCCGTCACCCAGGCGGAAGACGTTGATGGCCACCAGACCGAATATCATGGCGAAGATGGTGCCGACCTGGAAGTACGTCAGGGCCTTCAGGCCGGTCATCCCGACCTTCTTCAGGTCCGCGACGCTGGCGATGCCGCCCACGATGGTCAGGAACACGATGGGGCCGATGAGCATCTTCATGGAGTTCACGAAGGTGGTGCCGATCGGTTCCATCGCGATGCCGACGGCGGGCGCGAGCCAGCCGACAAGGATGCCGATGAGGATGGCGGTCAGTACCCAGAAGTACAACTCCCGGTACCACCGTGCCTTGGGGGCCGGTTTCCTGGCCGGCGCTGCTGCGCCGGCGGTGGTGCTGTGATCCATAATTCCTACCTCGTTGTGGAACGTCGCTGGAGAGGGTCTTAAGAGCAAGGAAGCGGACGACGGCGGCCGGCGGGCCGCCGTCGTGCGTTTCAGAAAGCGGGCGGTCCGGTTAGACGGCAGCCAGGGTGTGGGTCAGGGCCTTGATGATGGCGTCGGTGACGTCTTCGGTCTTCGCTTCGCCGCCGACGTCGCGGGTCAGGTGGCCGGCGGCGGTGGTCTGTTCGATGGCTGCTTCAACCAGGCGGGCTTCCTCGTGCAGGCCGAAGTGGTCCAGCATCAGGGCGGCGCTGGCGATGGCGCCGATCGGGTTGCTGATGCCCTTGCCGGCAATGTCGGGGGCGGAGCCGTGGACGGGTTCAAACATGGACGGGAAGCGGCGTTCGGGGTTCAGGTTGGCGCTGGCCGCCAGGCCCAGGCTGCCGGCCAGGGCCGAGCCCAGGTCGGAGAGGATGTCGGCGTTGAGGTTGGATGCGACCACAACGGACAGCTCCTCCGGCTTGAGGATGAACTTCGCGCTCATCGCGTCCACCAGGACGCTTTCCGTCTGTACGTCCGGGTAGTCCAGTGCGACGCGGTTGAAGACCTCGTCCCACAGGACCATGCCGTACTGCTGGGCGTTGGACTTGGTCACGGAGGAAACCTTCTTCACCGTGCGGGTCCGGGCCAGGTCGAAGGCAAAGCGCATGATCCGCTCGCAGCCCTTCTCGGTGAACAGTGCTGTCTGCAGGGCCACCTCGTTGCCGGGGCCGCGGCCGCTCAGGTTGCGGCCGCCGAGCCCTGCGTACTCGCCTTCGCTGTTTTCGCGGACAACCACCCAGTCGAGCTCGGTGTCGTCAGCCTTGCGCAGCGGGGACTGGATGCCGGGGAGGAACTTCACTGGGCGGATGTTGGCCCACTGGTCGAAGTTCTGGGTGATGTTCAGCCGCAGGCCCCACAGGCTGATGTGGTCCGGAACGTTCTCCCAGCCGACTGCGCCGAAGTAGATGGCGTCGAAGTCTTTCAGGGTTTCCAGGCCTCTGGGGTCCATCATCTGGCCGGTCTTTTCGTAGTAGCCGCAGCCCCAGGGGAACTCGGTCCACTCGAAGGCGAACTTGCCGCCGGAGTTTTCTGCCAGCGCGTCCAGGACGCGGCGCCCGGCCGAGACGACTTCCTTGCCGACGCCGTCTGCGGGGATCGATGCGATGCTGAATTTCTGGGTGGCGCTCATATGCCTACCTCCTCGTTGAGTTTGTTAGCAGTGAGCCTGTTATGCGGGTCACACTGTTTCTTCCTCTTCAAGTAGACGGGCTGCCGCCCTGGGCGTCCAAGACCAAGATCCGATCCGGCAGATAGGTTGAGCCTATCGATCGGTGGAGGGATCGGGTTGGCCCTGGGTGTGCAGCTCGGCGACCTTCAGGAAGGCCCTCGCCGCCGGGGTCAGGTCTTCCTTCCGGCTCAGGATGGCAACATCCAGGTGCGAGACCGGTTCGATCAGCAGGGTCCGCAGGCCGGCCTTGTGAGCGGTAGGGGCCCACGAGGACGGCATCACGGCATGGCCGACCCCGGCGAGCACCAGCGGAAGGATGGAGGTCCGGTGGGCCACCTCCACCACAATCTCGGTGTTCACCCCGTGCGCCAGTGCGTCGTCGACGAGCCAGCGCATCAGGGATCCGCGCTGGCTGGCGATCAGCCGGTGCCCGCCCAGGTCCCCGCGCTGGATGGACGTGCCCGTGCTGAAGGTGTCTGCCTGCGGATTGACGATGAGGATGAGAGGCTGGCGTTCCAGTTCCAGGACCTGCACGCCCGGCACCCGGATGGGGGAGGACGAGCCCGCGAGCCCGATCTCCGAGCTGCCGCTGCGGACGGATTCGATGACTTCCTCCGGCGTGAATGCCGCGCCAACATTGAGCCGGACCGAGGGGTGCAGGCCGGTGAACCGCGCGATCATCGAGGTCAACGGCTCGATCCCGGGCGAGGGCATGGTGACGATGTCCAGCCGGCCGCTACGGACACCCGCCAGCGCCTTCACCGCTGACTGCGCAGCGTCCAGGTCCCGCATCACCAGCCGGGCGGGACCTACCAGCTCCCTGCCTGCCTCGCTGAGGACTGCCCGGCGGCCGATCCGGTGGAAGAGCGGCACACCGAGTTCCTTCTCCAGGCCGGCGATGGTTTGGGACAGCGAGGGCTGGGCAATGAGCAGGTGTTCAGCCGCCCGGTTGAAGCCGTCGTGGTCAACAACGGCCAGGAAATACTTCAGTTTCCGGGTGTCCACGCCACATAGCCTACGCCGGGCAGGAAAAAATCCCGTGCGGGGGAATTACTCCGGACGGTAGAGTGTTTGAATCTGCAGCGACGATGCTCGCGCGCCACTTCATTCTTAAGCTTGCGCCACTTCATTCAACTCCCTGAGGGAACACCCATGTCTACAGAAGTCTCACCGCACGCTTCCGGCCAGCCGGGCCAGCCCGGCCAGTCCGCGCAGCCGGCGGCACCGAAGACGGCCGCGCCGGAGAAAATGTCCCGCGAATCGGTGACGATCATTGCCACCTTGCTTGTGGCGACATTTGTGGTGATCCTCAACGAAACCATCATGAACGTTGCGCTGCAGCGGCTGATGGTGGACCTGGGCGTGGATGCGCCCACCGTTCAGTGGCTCTCCACCGGCTTTATGCTCACCATGGCCGTGGTCATCCCCACCACCGGCTTCATCCTCCAAAGCCTCTCCACGCGCGCCGTGTTCATGCTCGCCATGGGACTGTTTGCCAGCGGCACCGCCCTCGCAGCGATCGCCCCCGGCTTCGAAATCCTGCTGCTGGCGCGCATCGTCCAGGCCGGCGGCACGGCCATCATGCTGCCCCTGCTGATGACCACCATCCTCACCCTTGTCCCGTTGGCCAGGCGCGGTGCCGTCATGGGCAACGTCAGCATCGCCATTTCCGTGGCGCCGGCCATGGGGCCCACCGTCTCCGGCCTGATCCTGGAGCATTTCACCTGGCGCTTCATGTTCGTCTTCGTCCTCCCGGTGGCTCTTGCGGCCCTTGCCATTGGTGCCAAATACCTGACCAACATCGGCGAGACGGAGAAGACCAAGCTCGACTTCTTCTCGGTCCTGCTTACCGTTCCGGCCTTCGGCGGCCTGGTGTACGGGCTCAGCCAGATCGGCGGCGGACACGGTGGCCAGGCCGGTCCCGGCATGGTGGCCATCGGTGCGCTGGTTATCGGCGTGGCCAGCCTGGCGGTCTTCGTGCTTCGCCAGGTCAAGCTGCAGAAGGTTGAGGCGCCCCTGCTGGACCTCCGCGCCTTCAAGTTCCGCATGTTCACCGTCTCGGTGCTGCTGATGGTGGTGGCCATGATGGCGCTTTTCGGCGGCGTGATCCTGCTGCCGCTCTACCTGCAGGAAATCCGGGGCCTGGGTTCCCTGGAGACCGGTCTCGTGCTGCTCCCGGGCGGTCTGGCCATGGGCCTGCTCGGTCCGGTCATCGGGCGGCTCTTCGACAGGATCGGCCCCCTGCCGCTGACTGTGACCGGGTCCGTCTTGATGGTGCTCGCCCTGTGGCAGTTCTCCATGCTCGACGCCGGCACAGCAGTGTGGTGGATCGTCACCCTTCATGTTGGGCTCAGTTTCGGGCTGGCGCTGCTGTTCACCCCCGCCTTCACCACGGGCCTGAACCCGCTGCCGCCGCATCTGTACTCGCACGGCTCGGCGATCATGAGCACCACCCAGCAGGTGGCCGGCGCCGCGGGCACTGCACTCCTGGTGTCCATCTTTGCAGTGGTCTCTGCCGCATCGGGCCTCGTGGCGGGGATGAGTGCCGCCTTCCTGACGGCGACCGTCATAGCCCTTGCCGCCGTCGTGCTTTCCGCGATGATGCGCAAGACCGAAGGCGCCGGTCCGGGGCACGGACCGGCCCACTAACCCACACCCTAAGGCCCACTTCCAGACCAACGCGGGGTCACTTAATGCCTCTCCGGCCGCCCGGAACGGGCATTAAGTGACCCCGCGTTGTGGTGATGCCAGCCTTCCACCGCGTTTTCCCAGAGCCCGGGACTGATGTTCCACTCCTGCGTGTGCCGGCAAGCCGGGAGTCGGACCAGGCTCACCAGGTCAGGAAAACGGGCCGCGTAGTCCTCGCTGATGCGGATCGGCGTGCTGGCATCGCCAATGCTGTGGAGAATGATCACCGGCACAGGTGGTGCCAAAGAGCTGAAATCCAAGGTCCTGAGGTCCAGCGGCTGGGCCAGCCCGGCAAGCCGGTGCAGCGGCCCGCCGAGGATCCACAACACTCCGGCGGCCAGGGCGGCCGGTAGGCGGCGCACTGCTGTGTGTGAGGAGAGCGTCCGGTGCCAGTCCAGCACGGGCGCGGTCAGTACCAGGCCGGCGATCAGCTCCCGGTGGCTGGACGTGTGGGCTGCGGCCAAGGCCATGGTTGCCCCCATCGACCAGCCCGAGATGATGATCGAGCCGGCACCGTGCGAAGCCGCGTAATCGAGCGCTGCTTCCATGTCCGCCAGCTCGCTGAGGCCGAGGTGGTGTTTGCCGTCCGGTGTCGGGGGAGCGTCAGGGTCCCCGCGGAATGAGATGAGCAGTTGCGCGTAGCCGAGCCGGTGGAAGAGCGGTGCTGTGCGGAGGCCGGTGGCCCGCCGCCCGCCGAGGCCGTGGACGTGGATGACCCAGGGACCCTGGGCCGAACCGGGGATGAGCCATGCGGGAGCAGGCCCCGGCAGCAGCACGTCCTCGAAGGGCAGGCCGGCCGCTTCAGGGTCCGGGTAGACGTAGCCGGACCAGTAACCCGCGGTGTCCCCCTTGAGTCGGCCGCTGTAGATTTTTTCGACGCGGCGGGTGACCGTGCGGGCCTTTTTGTCGCTGGAGGTGACCTGACCGATGCGGGCGTGCCCGGTGCGGTTGTTCCAGTACAGGCTGTAGACGCCGGGAGCCGTGGTGTCCTGGTCTGCATGGAAGGTGACGGTGCCGTCGTCGGTGGCCAGAATCCTCGTGCGCTCCGGGCGCTGGACTATGGGCGTAACCAGACTCCTGGCGGTCTGCAGGCAAAGCGCGCCCGCAAGGGCGCCCGCAGCAAGCACTGAGGCGCCGCCGACGACAGACCGGGTGCTCACTCCGACACTTCAGCCGTGGGTCCGGGGTCAGCCGGCGAAGAACTCGCTGAGTTCGGTGATGAGCTTCTCCGGGGCGCGGAGTACGCCGTCATGGCCGGCGCCCGGCAGGATGGTGTAGCTGGAACCGGACAGGACATCGTGGATCTGGCCGCACGCCACACCGAAGTAGGCCGGGCTCTTCTCGCCCACCACGATCAGGGTTTCCAGGGGCAGTGCCAGGAACGGTTCAGCCGGCATGTCGGCGGCGATGATGGCCTTGATCTCGCGGACGCCGGTGTTCATCAGCTCGCGCTGCTGCTTGCCCACGTGGGTTGCGGCGGTGAGCTTGTTGGCGATGGTGAGCATGGAGAGCGGCATCCGGGAGAACGCACCGCCCGTTTCCAGGCCCTTGTTCAGCACCGCGAGGGCCCGGCCGTCGTCCCCGGCCGCGGTTGCCCGTTCGTACTCTGCGGTCCAGTCCGCCTTGACGCTGTGGTTCACGGACACCGCCGGATCATAAACAGCGAGCCGCTCCACCGGGAGGGTCCGGGCCGCATGCAGGGCCACGGCACCGCCGAAGCTGTGCCCGAAGACGTCGGTGCTGGACGTGTGTTTCATGACCGCGTCCAGGTCCCTGATGTCCGTATCAAGGGTGTAGTCCTCCGGCTGCGGTGAAGATGATCCCCGGCCACGGCGGTTGAATGTGTGCACCGGCCGGCCCAGGGCTGCGCTGAGTTTCTGCGCGAACCTGGTGTAGTCGGCCGCGGTCACCATGGAAGCCGGCACCACCACCACGCCGGAACCGGCCGAAGCCAGTTCCGCGCCCGTGGAGAAGAGCTCCAGTGTGCCGCCGTCGGGGGTCCTGATGTTCTCGCGCGTCATGGACCGAGCCTATCGGAGGTACCTGAGTGCTGGCAGCAGGCTCAGCCCTTGAAGTACTGCGCGATGTCCGTGACCAGCTCGTTCAGCGCGGCCGGGATGGAGCCGTGGAAGCCCTTGGGGGAGAGCTCGAAGGTGCTGCCCGGGACAGCCGCGTGCAGGCGCTGGGCGGTGACCTTGTAGTAGCCCGGGCTCTTGCCGCCCGCCATGAAATGCGTGTTGGCGGGCAGCACGCCGAAGTCCCGGACGTCGTCGGCTTCGTCATAGGCGGCCCGAAGTTCGCCGACGCCGGTAGGCATGAGATCGCGGAACATCCTGTTGACCTTGGTGCGGGACACCAGGACCATCAGGCCGGCGAGGACGGGTTCAGGGATTTTTGAAAGCGTGGTGGCGGGCTGCATGCCCTTCTTCAGCCGGGCCATGGCCTGGCCCACATTGCCGGCGTTGACGGCTGCCTCAAAGTCGTCCAGCCAGGTGGTGTCGAGGCTGCCGTCGATGTTGACGGCAGCGTCATAGACCGCCAGCTTGTCCGGCTCGTGGGCGGTGCCGGCAAACTCCTGGACTGCGTTCAGGGCCACCGAACCCCCCAGGCTGTGCCCCAGGACATTACGGGCGCCGGTGGCGTCCATGACCGTGCGGACATCAGCGATTTCGGTGGCCATCGAGTAGCCGGCAGGCTGTCCGGTGGAGTTGCCCCGCCCGCGCCGGTCGTAAACGTCAACGGCCCAGCCTTCGCCGAGGCCGTTGGCCAGGGCCAGGGAGAACGGGCGGTAAATCAGGGCCGTGAGGAAGGCGCCGCCGATGACCACCACCCGGCGTTCTCCCGGCGCATCTACGGCGCCGTAGCTGTACAGGGCCAGCCTGCCGCCGTCGTGCGTGGGCACTTCCTGTTCTTTCACGCTCCCCATCCTAGGGGTGCGCGGTCGGCCGCTTACCGACGCCGGCCCAGTGGCCGGACCTGCCCGTCGCTGCCGCTGAGGAAGCGGGCCATCCTCACGGCCAGCCCCTTGCCGGGGCGGATCGGTCCTTCATGCAGCTGGCCCGGGACAATCTGGAATTGGATGGACGGAACAGCGGCTGCCAGCTGGCGGCCTGTCGCGGCGAAGTACGCGGGGCTCCAGCCTCCGCTCAGCATCAGGATGGGCGTGGTGAGGGCCGTGAAGTCGTCGAGTTCGGCGTCGGCATCCAGCACTGCCCGCATTTCCTTGACCGCGGTGGGCAACAGCTGGCGCATTTCCGCGCCCAGGTTGGTGCGGGCGGAGAGGATGCTCAGCATCCGCAGGGCGCCGAGGGGCAGGTAGGAGAGGGGGCCGGCTGTGGCGAGGCCCTGCACCAGGTGCGCCCACGCGTGGTTGAGCTGGCCGGCTGCCACGGCGTCCTCAAGCTCGGGACGCCAGCGGTGGCTGAGGTTTCCGGAGAGCGACACCGCGGCGTCGTAGGTCACCAGCCGGTTGATCGGCAGGGTCCGCGCCGCCTGCAATGCCACGAACCCGCCATAACTGTGCGCCACCACGTCAGTGGACCCCGTCTCGCGCAGGACCGCAGCGAGGTCGCTGATCTCGGTTTTCACCGAGTAGTCGTCGGGTTGAGGCGAGGAGCCCGCGCGGCCGCGGCGGTTGTAACAGTGCACCGGCCGGCCCAGCAGGACGCTCAGCTTCCGGGCGAAAGGCCGGTAGAGGGCGTCGGTGACCAGGGTGCCGTGGATGAGTACGACGCCGGGAGGGCCCGCCGTCGTCGGGTCCAGTTCCGCCGGGGTGAGGAAGGAGTGCCCTTCAAGGTGCCCGCCGTCCTCCGTCTCCACCGTCCATTTCTCCACAGCCCGAGTCTATGCCCGGGACGGCCGCCGGAAGTGGGCCACGCGAACGCCCGGTAAACTTGGGGATTGTGACTTCCCAAAACACCCCCGCCCCCAAAAATGCCCCAGAGCCGGTCGACGCCAGCGAACAGATGCGCATCCGCATGGAAAAGCGCGCCAGGCTGCTCGAGCGCGGCACCGAGGCATATCCGGTGGGTGTTGAGCGCACGCACTCCCTCACCGAGATCCGCGAAAAGTACGCGCACCTCGAGGCGGACGACACCACCGGGGACGTCGTGGGCGTTACCGGCCGCGTGGTTTTTGTGCGGAACACCGGCAAGCTCTGCTTCGCCACCCTGCAGGAGGGCGGCGTTGACGGCAAGGGCACCCGGCTGCAGGCCATGTTGAGCCTGGCCAACGTGGGCGAAGAAGCGCTCGCGGACTGGAAAGCGCTGGTGGACCTCGGGGACCACGTTTTCATCAAGGGCGAAGTGATTTCCTCCCGCCGAGGCGAGCTGTCTGTGATGGCCGAGTCCTGGTCCATGGCGTCCAAGGCCCTGCGCCCGCTGCCCGTCCTGCACGCGGAACTGAACGAGGAAACCCGCGTCCGGCAGCGTTACGTGGACCTGATGGTGCGCGACGAAGCCCGCGAAATGGTCTACACCCGCGCCGCGATCACCCGCTCCATCCGCGAATCGCTCTTCCGCCACAACTACGTGGAAGTCGAGACCCCCATCCTGCAGCTGGTCCACGGCGGCGCCCTGGCCCGCCCGTTCGAAACGCACATGAACGCGTTCGACCAGAAGATGACCCTGCGCATCGCCACCGAGCTCTATCTCAAGCGCGCCGTGGTGGGCGGGATCGACCGCGTCTACGACATGGGCCGGGTTTTCCGCAACGAGGGCGTGGACTCCACCCACAGCCCCGAGTTCACCACGCTCGAATGCTATGAAGCCTGGGCGGACCAGTTCGTCATGGCGCAGCGGATCAAGGAGATCATCCTCGACGCCGCTGACGCTGTTGGTGCCGGCCGCACACTCCAGACCGAGGCCGGGGAGATCAACCTCGACGGCGACTGGGCCTGGCTTTCGGTCTATCCCGGACTGTCCGACGCCGTTGGCCAGGAAGTCACGCCGGACACCCCGGTTGAGGTGCTCCGCGCGATTGCCGCCAAGCATGAGGTCAAGGCCGACCCGAAGTGGGACGCCGAGAAGCTCGCTGTGGAACTGTTCGGCGAAATTGTGGAACCCACACTCCTGAACCCCACATTTGTTTACGATTACCCGCCCTCCGCGCAGCCGCTGGCCCGCCCGCACCGCGAGGACGGCCGCCTGATCGAGGCATGGGACCTTATTATCGGCGGCATGGAACGCGGCACGGCCTTCTCCGAGCTGATCGACCCCGTCATCCAGCGCGAGCGGCTTACCGAGCAGTCCCGGCACGCGGCAGCCGGCGACGTCGAAGCCATGCAGCTGGACGAGGATTTCCTGCGTGCGCTTGAATACGGCGCCCCGCCGATGGGTGGCATTGGCCTGGGCATCGACCGGCTGGTCATGCTCTTCACCGGTGCCGGCATCCGCGAAACCATTCTTTTCCCGCTCCTGAAGCCGGAAGGACACTGACCGTGGAATACGTTGCCGTTCTCCTGCCTTCGGTGGTGGTTGGCCTGATTTTTTGGTTTGCGATGAAATCGATCTTTAATGCCGATAAGGCCGAGCGGCAGGCGGAAGCGCGTGCCCAGGCGGAGGCACAGGCCCGGTCAAATGCCCAGCCAGATACAAAAGCCGAGAATCATGCTTCGCCCCCTGTCCGGCCGGACGCGGAATCCTGATATAAGGCCCGCAAACTTCCTGCGGATATCCACAGGAACCATTTCGTGCTTTGACGCGTTGCCATAATAAGGGTCATACTTTTTAGAGGAACATCCTGCTTTTCTGAAAACCCCGAACCTTTCCCAGAGGAAGACTATTAATGGCACAGAAAGTAAACATCGTCCTCGTAGATGATCTGGATGGGGGATCCGCGGATGAGAATGTCCGCTTTGGCCTCGATGGGGTCAGCTACGAAATTGATCTGTCCTCGGCCAACGCGGCCGAGCTCCGTACGTCATTGGAGCGGTTTATAGCAGCAGCACGCAAGACGTCGGCCGGGCGTGCAGCCCGCACCAAAACGGTCATTGCCGGACGTGGCAATGATTCCGCGCAAATCCGGCAATGGGCCCGCGAAAACGGCTACACGGTTAACAGCCGGGGCCGAATTCAGGCCGAAATCCAGGAAGCCTACCAAAAGGCCAATTCCTAGGGGCCGTCCTCCTGCCTTACCCGAAACCCTGTCTTCGCCAGCCGGCGTTGGCAGGGTTTTTTGGTGCATGAATATGGCCGGAGACGCGGTAATTGGAATTAGCGGATTAGGACGGTTCTTCGCAGCCGGACGGCGGTCAGAGGGAAATGGGAAGTGGAGAACAGCCCGAAAAGACGGGTTCCCAGCCACGGCACCAATCTGCTCGGCACTGCCTACGCGATTCGACTTCGTCGGTGTGGATGACCATGACAGGACTGCGCGCTGGTGCCCTACGCGGTGGGTTTCCTGCTCCGGGAAAACACGATTCCGGACGAAGCCGCGACTGTGGAGCCCTCGCGCTGGCCGCCTGTTCCCGTCACACGGGCACCCATGGTTTCCCCTGTGGCGAACACGCTCCACAAGTCCGGGTCCGCCACGTAGCATCAAAGTACGTCGTAGCTAGGAGTGTGGCGAAATGTTTGAGCGATTTACGGACCGTGCCCGTCGAGTAGTTGTGCTTGCCCAAGAAGAGGCACGCATGCTGAACCACAATTACATTGGTACCGAACACATCCTCTTGGGTCTTATCCATGAAGGTGAAGGCGTTGCCGCCAAGGCTCTGGAGTCCTTGAGCATTTCGCTCGACGGCGTTCGCGAGCAGGTACAGGAGATTATCGGCCAGGGCCAGCAGGCCCCGTCCGGCCATATCCCCTTCACGCCGCGCGCCAAGAAGGTGCTGGAACTCTCGCTGCGCGAAGCCCTGCAGCTTGGCCACAACTACATCGGTACTGAGCACATCCTGCTCGGCCTCATCCGTGAGGGTGAGGGTGTTGCCGCCCAGGTGCTGGTGAAGCTTGGTGCAGACCTGAACCGGGTCCGCCAGCAGGTCATCCAGCTCCTCTCCGGCTACCAGGGCAAGGAGACCACCGGCGCAGGCGTCGGTGCCGGACAGCCCGAAGGCACACCTGCCGGCTCGGTGGTCCTGGACCAGTTCGGCCGCAACCTGACCCAGGCTGCGCGCGAGAACAAGCTGGACCCCGTGATCGGACGCGAATCCGAGATGGAACGCGTCATGCAGGTCCTTTCCCGCCGTACCAAGAACAACCCGGTACTGATCGGTGAACCGGGCGTCGGCAAGACGGCCGTCGTCGAGGGCCTTGCCCAGGCGATTGTCCGCGGCGACGTCCCGGAGACCATCAAGGACAAGCAGCTGTACACCCTGGACCTCGGTTCGCTGGTGGCAGGCTCCCGGTACCGTGGTGATTTCGAAGAGCGCCTGAAGAAGGTCCTCAAGGAAATCCGCACCCGTGGCGACATCATTCTGTTCATCGATGAGATCCACACCCTTGTTGGTGCCGGTGCCGCCGAGGGCGCCATCGATGCCGCGTCCATCCTCAAGCCCATGCTGGCCCGCGGTGAACTGCAGACCATCGGTGCCACCACGCTGGATGAGTACCGTAAGCACATTGAGAAGGACGCCGCCCTCGAGCGCCGCTTCCAGCCCATCCAGGTCAAGGAGCCTTCGGTTGCACATGCGATCGAGATCCTCAAGGGCCTGCGTGACCGCTACGAGGCGCACCACCGGGTGACCATCACCGACGGCGCCCTCGCCTCTGCTGCCAGCCTCGCCGAGCGCTACATCTCGGACCGCTTCCTGCCGGACAAGGCGATCGACCTGATCGACGAAGCCGGCGCCCGGTTGCGCATCCGCCGGATGACCGCCCCGCCGGAGCTGAAGGCCATGGACGAGCGCATCGCCAAGCTGAAGATGGAGAAGGAATCCGCCATCGACGCCCAGGACTTCGAAGGCGCAGCTTCGCTCCGTGACAAGGAGCAGAAGCTCATCACCGAGCGTGCCGAAAAGGAACGCCACTGGAAGTCCGGCGGAATGGATGACATTTCCGAGGTGGATGAGGATCTCATCGCCGAGGTTCTGGCCAACTCCACGGGCATCCCCGTCTTCAAACTGACCGAGGAAGAGTCCTCGCGCCTGCTCAAGATGGAAGATGAGCTGCACAAGCGTGTTGTCGGACAGGACGAAGCCATCAAGGCCCTGTCCCAGGCGATCCGCCGTACCCGTGCAGGCCTGAAGGACCCCAAGCGTCCCGGCGGCTCGTTCATCTTCGCCGGCCCCACCGGCGTCGGCAAGACCGAGCTGGCCAAGGCACTGGCCGAGTTCCTGTTCGGTGAAGAGGATGCCCTCATCACGCTGGACATGTCCGAGTACTCCGAGAAGCACACGGTCTCGCGGCTCTTCGGTGCCCCTCCGGGCTACGTCGGCTACGAAGAAGGCGGGCAGCTGACCGAGAAGGTCCGCCGTCGTCCGTTCTCCGTTGTCCTGTTCGACGAAGTTGAAAAGGCCCACGCAGACCTCTTCAACTCGCTCCTGCAGATCCTGGAAGACGGCCGCCTGACCGACTCCCAGGGCCGCGTGGTGGACTTCAAGAACACCGTGATCATCATGACCACCAACCTGGGCACCCGGGACATCTCCAAGAGCGTTGCCACCGGCTTCCAGTCGGGCACGGATACGCAGACCGGCTACAACCGGATGCGCGCCCGCGTCACGGAGGAGCTCAAGCAGCACTTCCGCCCGGAGTTCCTGAACCGTGTGGATGACGTTGTGGTGTTCCCGCAGCTCACCCAGGACGAGATCATCGAGATCGTGGACATGTTCGTGGGCCGTCTCGAGAAGCGCCTCAAGGACAAGGACATGGGCATCGAGCTCACGCCCGCGGCCAAGGTGCTCCTGGCAACCCGCGGCTACGACCCCGCCATGGGTGCACGGCCGCTGCGCCGCACCATCCAGCGCGAGATCGAGGATCAGCTCTCCGAGAAGATCCTGTTCGGTGAACTCCACGCCGGCGATATCGTCGTAGTGGATGTGGACGGCGAAGGCGACTCCGCCAAGTTCACCTTCGCCGGCAATGCCAAGCCGCGCATCCCGGAGATTGCCCCGAGCGTCTAACCAGCATCAACGAAGGCCCCGCCGCTCCACCAGGAGCGGCGGGGCCTTCGTGCGTTGACGGGAGTCGCGGCGGCACCGCAGCCATTTGCCGCTTGCTGCTCCTTCGTCGCTTTGACGCAAGCTACACAAATGCCTCCGGCGCCGCCGCTGTACCGGAGCGCCCCGACCTGGCAGGGCCGTCACCGTAGGATGGATCCTGTGACTGACGCCTTCCATATCCGCCCTGCCCGCACCACTGACGTTGCCTCGATCAAGAGGCTTGTGGCGCCGTTGGCGGAGCAGCGGATCCTGATGGCGAAGGAGACGGTTGCCTACTACGAGAGCCTCCAGGAGTTTCGGATCGCGGAATCCGACGACGGCGAAGTGATCGGCTGCGGGGCGCTGCACGTGATGTGGGAGGACCTCGCAGAAGTCCGTACGTTGGCCGCATCCGACACTTGGCGCGGCAAGGGCGTGGGCCATGTGCTGGTGGAAAGCCTGCTGGAGGAAGCCCGTGAACTGGGGGTGGCGCGGGTCTTCTGCCTCACCTTCGAGGTGGACTTTTTCAAGCGCCACGGCTTCGAGGTCATGGCGGACCAGACTGCCGTGGACCCGATGGTCTACTCGGAGCTCCTGCGCTCCCATGACGAAGGCGTGGCCGAGTTCCTGGACCTGGCCCGGGTGAAGCCCAACACGCTTGGAAACACCCGCATGATCAAGGTCCTGTAGCGCGGGGGGCCCCGACACTCTTCACCGGACGACGCGGGCTACCGGACTCAATGCGGCAATAGTAGGGTCAAAGGGCATCCTCCGGAAGCACCGTCCCCAGGAGTTCGGCCATGAAAAAGCTCATCAATGACCCCCGCGCCGTGGTTGCCGAGTCCGTCCAGGGCTTCGGGCTTGCCCACGCAGGCCTCGTGACGGTCAACGCCGATCCTCTGTACATCACGCGGAAAGACGCGCCGGCGGCTGGCAAAGTGGGGCTTCTTTCGGGCGGTGGCAGCGGCCATGAACCGCTCCATGCCGGATTTGTCGGACCCGGAATGCTCGACGCCGCCGTGCCCGGGGCGGTGTTCACCTCACCCACGCCGGACCAGATCCTTCCCGCGACGCTGGCCGCGAACTACGGCGCCGGCGTCGTGATTATCGTGAAGAACTACACCGGCGACGTCCTGAACTTCGAAACCGCCGCGGAGCTGGCGGAAGCCGAAGGAGTAGGTATCCGCACAGTGCTGGTGAACGACGACGTCGCGGTGGAGGACTCGCTGTACACCGCGGGACGCCGCGGAGTCGGTGGCACCGTGTTGGTGGAGAAAATCGCCGGCGCAGCCGCGGAACGCGGCGACAACCTGGATGCGGTGGCCGCGATCGGTGGCCGCGTCAACAGCAACGTCCGCAGCATGGGCGTCGCGCTTTCCGCGTGCACCGTTCCGCATGCGGGTACACCAAGCTTTGATCTGGCGGAGAACGAGATCGAGATCGGCGTCGGCATTCACGGCGAGCCCGGCCGGCACCGCATTCCCATGGAGGACGCGGACGGCATCACAGACCGCCTGCTGGACCCCGTGCTCACCGACCTCGGAATCGCCGCGGGTGAGAAGGTCCTGCTGTTCGTCAACGGGATGGGTGGCACCCCGCTGAGCGAGCTGTACATCGTGTACCGCCGCGCTGCACAGGTGATAGCCGGCCGCGGAGCCATCGTGGAGCGCTCACTGGTGGGCAACTACATCACGGCCCTGGACATGCAGGGCTGCTCAATCACCGTGCTGCGCCTTGACGATGAACTGACGCAGCTGTGGGACGCCCCCGTGCACACGGCCGCGCTGCGCTGGGGCGTGTGAGCATGGTGCTGGACGCGAACTGGGCCACAAAGTGGCTGACGCTGTGTGCCCAGGCAATGGCGGCAAATCGGGTCTACCTGATTGAACTGGACCGTGCCATCGGCGATTCGGACCACGGTGAGAACATGGACCGCGGCTTTCAGGCCGTCCTGGAGAAACTGGCCGAAACTCCTCCTGAGACTCCCGGTGCGGCGCTGAAACTGGCGGCCATGGCCCTGATGTCCAAGGTCGGCGGTGCCGCCGGGCCCTTGTACGGCACGGCGTTCCTGCGCGCCTCCACCGCAGTGGGCGATGCTCTTGAGGTTGATCCGGAGGCGTGGGCGAGGGCACTGACGGCCGCCCGTGACGGGATCGTTGCGCGGGGTAAGGCCGAGGCCGGCGACAAGACCATGGTGGATGCCTGGACCCCGGCCGCCGAGGCGGCGCAGGCCGCCGTCGCGCGCGGTACCGGCAACATCCTCGAAGTCCTCGTCGCCGCGGCCGAGGCAGCCGACGCCGGTGCCGTCGCCACCGACCCGCTGGTGGCCCGGAAGGGCCGGGCCAGCTACCTGGGGGAGCGGAGCGCAGGGCACCGCGATCCGGGGGCCGCCTCCAGCGCGCTGATCCTCCGTGCCGCCGTCGAGGCCGCCGCGTGACCGTTCGCCTCGTGGTGGTCTCGCACAGCGAAAAAATCGCCGACGGCGCCGCCGAACTGGCCGCCCAGATGGCGCCCGACGTCGTGATCCTCACCGCCGGGGGAACCGGTGACGGCAGGATCGGAACCAGCCTGGAGAAGGTGATGTCCGCCCTGGACGAGGCTGTCGGGGGTGACGGAGTGCTGGTGGTGACGGATCTGGGGTCGGCCGTGATGACTGCCGAATCCGCCCTCGAGCTTGTTGCGGACCCGTCCGGCGTGCGCCTCGCAGACGCGCCGTTGGTGGAAGGCCTGGTGGCGGCCGCGGTGGCAGCCCAGGGCGGTGCAGACCTTGAAGCGGTAAAGCGGGCCGCCGAGTCGGTGTACGGTGGGCCGTCGGGCCCTGACCCGGCGACCACGTTCGCCGCAGGCACCGTCACCGAGGGGTCCGTTACCGGAGAGGGGCCGGATTTCACCGGGGACTTCGAACTTGTGAACCAGGCCGGCATGCACGCCCGTCCGGCCGCGAAAATCGCAGGTGGCCTTGCAGCCCTCAACGCCGAAGTTACCGTCAACGGGGCGGACGGAACGGCGATGACCTCCCTGATGACCCTGGCCGCAGGCAAAGGCTCCGTGCTCCACGTCGAGGCATGGGGTCCCGATGCCGAGCGTGCCGTGAACTACGTTGGGGGCCTGGTCCAGGCAGGCTTCGGAGAGCCCTAGCACCGGACCCAGACGCCCGAGCGGGGTTGTTACTTGACCTGCGGCCGGCGGTGAAGGTTCGGCTTGTGCCCCTCGAACAGCAGGTAGGTGCCGACGCCCATCAGAAGGAAGCCGGCCACGCCGACGGCGATGATCTGGGTGCTGACGCCCGCGATAAGCAAAACAATCCCGAACATTCCCGCGACCGCTCCGAGATAGGCGCTCCGCCTGAACCTTGATCCCACGGAGCCGGATGAGAGCTCCTGGGCCAGTCGCGGATCCTCGGCTGCCAGGCCCGATTCCAGCTCTTCCAGCTGTTTCCGCTCCCGATCTGAAAGTGGCATCGAAACCCCTTCCCGGCGTGCAGTGTCCTCTAAATCCAACATCTGCAGTGTTAGTAATACTGAAAGTACAGCGTCCCTGAGGGAAGTCAAGAGGGCGGTTCCGGAGGTGTCCAGAGCGGCCCCGTCGACGGGCAGGCGCTGCTGGAATCACGACCATCGCCAAATCTGTTCTGCTTTTCATCCTTGCTGCCGCGGCGGAAATTGGCGGCGCCTGGATGGTGTGGCAGCCCTTCCTGAAGGGAGCTCCCGGACCGCTGGGACGTCGTTGGTTCAGTAGTTTGCCTGGCGGGCGTGGCCGTCATCATGTTCGCACCCCGGGACGCGGGCTAACGGTCTACAGGGCCGGCAACGGTCAGAGCGTGGCGAGCAGGCCGGCGGTCTTTTCCAGGGCGCCCGGAACGAGGGAGTAGTACGCCCAGGTACCGCGCTTTTCCCGGTGCAGCAGGCCTGCGTCGACCAGGATCTTCAGGTGGTGGGACACGGTGGGCTGGCCAAGGTCCAGCGGTCCGGTCAGGTCGCAAACGCAGGATTCGCCGGCGGCTTCGGCTTTGACCATGGAAAGCAGCCGGAGGCGGTTTGGATCGGACAGGGCCTTGAAGACAAGCGCCTTCTGCAGTGCCTCCTCAGCGCCAAGGGCGGGCGCAGCCGCCGGGGCGCAGCAGGCTTCTTCCGTCTCCACGGCCAGCACGGGCAAAGAGTTCATCTCTCCATTATGCCCGCATATTGACAGCCATCAATATAGGAGGCTACTGGCTGGCCCGCTCGGCGCCGTGCGGCACGATGACATCGTCAGCGCTCCGGCCCGCCGCCGGGAAAAGGATCACCAGGATGCCCACGCCGAGCGCCGTTCCGACCAGCTGCGCTGCGACAAAGCCGGGTACCGAGCCCGGTGCGATGCCGGCGAACGTGTCACTGAAGATGCGGCCGACCGTGACGGCCGGGTTTGCGAATGCCGTCGAGGAGGTGAACCAGTAGGCGGCCCCGATGTAGGCGCCCACTGCCGGTGCCGCAAGCACGCCGCGGGAGGTGGCGGCGAGGGCGAAGATCAGGAGGATGAGCCCGGCCGTGGCTACGACCTCGGCCAGCAGATGGCCGGGCGTTGCGCGCTCCTTGGCGGAGACCGAGGTGCCCACTTCGAACATTGCGTTTGCGAGCACGCTGCCCCCGACTGCGCCTGCCGTCTGGGCCGCCACATAGGCGGCCAGTTCCGGCAGGGTCAGCCCGGCGCCGCTGCGGCGGCCCAGGAACCAGTCCGCGAGGGAGACGGCCGGGTTGAAGTGCGCGCCGCTCACGGGGCCAAGCATCAGAATCAGGACCGTCAAACCCAGGACGGTGGCCGTGCTGTTCTGAAGCAGCTGCAGGCCGGTGTCACCGGGGGAGAGCTGCTGGGCGGCGATGCCCGAGCCGACGACGATCGTCACGAGCAGGGCCGTGCCGAGCAGTTCGGCGACGGCGCGGCGCCACAGTGGTGGCTGGGTTGAAGTCATGGCACAAGCTTGACGGAAAGAATTATCTCAGTCAAAATTGACTCAATGACTACTGAGGCAAATGACAGGCTCCGGGCACGGGCGGCCAGGCATGCGGCGCTCGCCGATCCGACCCGGCTTCGGATCGTCGACCTGCTGACCCTGGGGGACTTTTCTCCCACGGAGCTTCAGGATGAGCTGGGAATGTCCTCGAACCTGCTCGCGCACCACCTCCGCGCGCTGGAGGAGGCGGGGCTGGCCACCCGCCACCGGTCGGAGGCGGACAAGCGCCGCAGTTATCTCCGGCTGGCAGCCGGAGCCCTTGAAGGCCTGGTGCCGGGCGTGGAGTACAACGCGGGCAGCGTGTTGTTTGTCTGCACCCGCAACAGCGCCAGGTCGCAGCTCGCAGCCGCCCTCTGGCGCCAGGTCAGTGACATTCCGACGGCGTCCGCGGGAACGCACCCTGCGGACCGGATTGCCCGTGGTGCCATAGAGGCCGCCCGCCGCCACGGCCTGGACCTGCCGGACCATCCACCGAACACGCTGGACCGGCGGGCGCTTGAGGAGGGCCTTGTGGTGACCGTTTGTGACAGTGCCCATGAGGAGCTTGCCGGGCGGGGCGATGTCCACTGGTCCGTGCCGGATCCGCTTCGCCTGGGCACCGATGAGGCCTTCGAGATGGCATTCGAGGACCTGGCCCAACGCATCAGCGGCTTCGTGCCCCGGGTGCTGGCCAAATATTGACATCCATCAATGTATTGCCCGATACTTCCGATATCGATAACTATCAATGTTCTTCCCGGAGAACTGAGAGAAGAGACCCGTGAGCACCGAAACCAAAAAGCCCTCAGTCCTGTTCGTCTGCGTCCATAACGCCGGGCGTTCCCAGATGGCTGCAGCATTCCTGACCACCCTGGGCAAGGGTGCAATCGAGGTCCGCTCTGCGGGATCCCAGCCGGCCGACAAGGTTAATCCCGCCGCAGTCGAGGCCATGGCCGAGCTTGGCATCGACATGTCAGCCGAAATCCCGAAGGTCCTCACCACCGAAGCCGTGAAGGAGTCGGACGTCGTCATCACCATGGGCTGCGGAGACGAATGCCCCTACTTCCCGGGCAAACGCTATGAGGATTGGGTGCTCGAAGACCCCGCCGGCCAGGGCGTGGACTCAGTCCGCCCCATTCGGGACGAGATCAAGGGCCGCATTGAAGGCCTGATCGCATCCCTGGCCCCCGCCGCCAAGTAAGCCACTTCCGAGCACCAGGAGACATCCCGTGAGCGAGACCGCAAACACCGAACAGCTGATCATCATCGGGTCCGGCCCCGCCGGCTACACAGCGGCCATCTACGCCGCCCGCGCAGGCCTGAAACCCCTCGTGCTGGCCGGTTCCGTCACCGCCGGCGGTGCGCTGATGAACACTACCGAAGTGGAGAACTTCCCAGGCTTCCCCGGTGGCATCCAGGGCCCGGAACTGATGGACGGCCTCCAGCAGCAGGCCGAAAGGTTCGGCGCGAACGTAAAGTTCGACGACGTCACTGAAGTGACGCTGAAAGGGCACCTGAAGCGCGTGGTCACGGGCGCCGGTGAGGCATACGAAGCTCCCGCCGTCATCCTCGCCACAGGCTCGGCCTACAAGGAACTGGGCCTTGACGAAGAGAAGAAATTCAGCGGCCACGGGGTCTCCTGGTGCGCCACCTGCGACGGCTTTTTCTTCCGCGAGCAGGACATCATCGTGGTCGGCGGCGGCGACTCCGCCATGGAGGAAGCCACCTTCCTGACCCGCTTCGCCAAGTCTGTGACCGTCGTCGTCCGCAAGGGCGAACTCCGTGCCTCACGCATCATGGCCCAGCGCGCCAAGGACAACCCCAAAATCAGTTTCGCCTGGAACTCTGCTGTCACCGCCATCCACGGTGACGGCAAGGTCGCCGGTGTGACGCTGACTGATACGCGGACCGGTGAAGCACGTGAACAGGCCGCCACGGGGATCTTCGTGGCGATCGGGCATGTCCCGCGCACGGAGCTCCTGCACGGACAGGTCGACCTGGATGACGAGGGTTACATCAAGGTCGATTCGCCCACCACGGTCACCAACCTGACCGGCGTGTTCGCCTGCGGGGATGCCGTTGACCACCGCTACCGCCAGGCCATCACTGCCGCCGGCACCGGCTGCGCGGCAGCACTCGACGCCGAGCGCTACCTTGCGGCCCTGGACGATGCCGACAGCATTGCCACGGCCCTGGTGGAGGAACCCACCCACGCCTAAAACGGACACGGGGGAGGAGGTGAGCTTTATGGACACCGGATGCTGCGGTGACTCCGGCTGCTGCGACGACTCTGCCTGCTGCGAGGACGGGCAGGACTGCTGCTGACACCGCTTCCACCTGCCGGCCCCGTGAGGGACCGGCAGGCTTCTCCCGCACGAACCGCCAGACCGGAAGATCTAAAAGAGGAACCATGGATTCGACGAAGAACATGCCCGTTGCCGTGATCGGCGCCGGTCCGGTTGGCCTGGCCGCCGCGGCCCACCTGCTGGAGCGCGGCCTGGAACCGCTCATCTTCGAAGCGGGGCCCACCGCTGCGTCCGCGATAGCCCAGTGGCGCCACATCCGCCTGTTCTCGCCGTGGCGATTCAATGTCGACGCTGCCGCCGTACGCCTGCTCGAATCCACAGGCTGGAAGATGCCCCGGCCCACTGCCCTGCCGTACGGCGGTGAGCTTATCGACAGCTACCTCGCGCCCCTGGCAGCTGTACCGGCAATCAGTTCCCGCCTTCAGACCGGCGCCCGCGTCGTGGCCGTAACTCGGCTGGGCATGGACAAAACCCACACGGCAAACCGCGACACCACACCTTTTGTGGTCCGGGTCCGGCACCGGGACGGTGAGACCCGCGACCACACGGTCGGAGCGGTGATCGACGCGTCCGGAACGTGGTCCCGGCGCAACCCGCTGGGTACCTCGGGCCTGCCGGCCATGGGCGAGGACGACGCCGCAGCCAGGATTTCCCCGCCTCTTCCGGATGTCCTTGGCCGTGACCGCGCCTCCTTTGCCAACCGCCGGATCCTGGTGGTCGGCGCGGGGCATTCCGCTGCAAATACCCTCATCAGCCTGGCTGATCTAGCGAAAGACGAGCCGGACACCAAAATCCTGTGGGCGGTCCGCGGCGACTCCGCGGAGAAGGTCTACGGCGGTGGCGACGCCGACGGGTTGCCGGCACGGGGCCAGCTCGGTTCGCGCCTGCGCCGCCTGGTCGGCGCCGGATCCATCGACCTGCACACTGGTTTCGGCATCGGCGCGTTGAAGGCCCTGGACTCGCACGTCAGCGTTGAAGCCGTGGACGGGCGCACACTCGACGCCGACGTAGTGGTCCCCTGCACCGGTTTCCGCCCGGACCTGGACATCCTTCGCGAGCTCCGGCTGGACCTGGACCCGGCTGTTGAGGCGCCGGTGGAGCTTGGCCCGCTGATCGACCCCGAATTCCACTCGTGCGGCACCGTTCCGCCGCACGGGGCCAGGCTGCTCACGCACCCGGAGAAGGACTTCTACATTGTTGGCATGAAGTCCTACGGCCGGGCGCCCACCTTCCTCCTGGCCACCGGCTATGAACAAGTGCGTTCCGTCGCCGCAGCCCTAGCCGGGGACGTCGAGGCAGCCGACACCGTCCAGCTCGAACTTCCCGAGACGGGGGTCTGCTCCACCGACGCCGGCTCCAGCTGTGACGTTCCCGCTGCCGCAGACGACTCGTGCTGCTCCGTACCGGAAACAGTGAGTCTCGGCTTCCCCACCGGCCTGTCCCACGGCCGCTCCGGCGTGTCCTGAACCTGTCCTGAACCTGACGGGAATCCTGAACTTCTCCAGGCAACACCGAACTTCTGCACCGCATCAGCGGCCGGGCAAAGTCCGCCCCGATGCGCTATTCCGGGTCGCTTTGGCGCAGGCCGTTGGCATCCAGGCTCACCGAAGCGGTGATGAACCGGCCGCACTCCTCCCCGAACGGGTAGGCGGCGCGTGGCCGGAACTGGAGGGTCCGTTCCGGAAGGGCCGATCCGTCCGGTGCAGTCCCCGTTGCCGTGAGGTCCATCAGCTCCTCGGTGAGGGTGTCAAGCATCAGCATCCCGAGCCGTGTTCCGTTCGGCGAAGCCGTGGCTGAGCAGACACCTTCCGGTGTGCAGCCCTGGTCTACAGGGTCGCTGCCGGGACGCAGCTCGACGTCGGACTCCTTGCAGACGCCGCCCTGGCACGCCTTCAGGTGCAGCGCTGCCACCTGGGCGGCGTACTCCCGCGTCACCGTCACGGAAACGACTGTGGCCTGCGCGATCGCGGGGCATGGCGCCGGGACGGGGAAGTGGTAGCAGCCGGTGAGGACCGTCGTCGCCATCAGTGCCGGAAGCACCCAGGACTTGCGCATAATTCAGCGTAGATCCGGCGGGACCGGCGCTGAACTGCTACCAGAGAAGTGACGCAAACATTGTTATGGCCGCGGCGCCGAAGATCACCAGAATGAGACCTGTGGCCAGACGGCCCTTTGCCACGACGAATCCCGGGCGGGTGGACTCGGCCGGGTTGGCGGGGTTGTAGCGCACCGGAATGGCGGTGCCGATGATTTCCTGGTCGGGGCCGTAGATATCGGACTGCCCCAGCCAGCGCTTACCGGCGGTGTCGTGGAACTCGAAGGACGGTGCGAAGCGGTTACGGCCGTTGCTCCCGTGGCCGTCTTTGCCGTGCAGGTTTCCGGTGACAGTGGCCGATGCCTCCACCCACCCGCGGGTGGAGGCGCGCCGTCGATAAGACTCAGTCAACGACATCGCTGCCAGGATCAGGCCAAGGACCAGAAAGAGGCCGGGCAGGACAATGAAAATCAGTTTCACGGAGTCCATGGTTCAGCCCAGCGGGAAGGCGCCGGCAACCCAGAACAGCAGCAGGGCGAAAAGTGCAAAGGCCGGAATCAGGCATCCGATCGCCGCCTTGGATTCGGACGACATCTCGAAGGACTGGTTGGGATTCGCCGGGTTGTAGGCCACCTCCAGGAGCGATCCCGGTACCTGCTGGTTGCGGTGCCACACCTCGGACTCACCGGCGTACAGTGTCCCGTTCGGGTCCGCGAACTGGTAAGTGGGGTAGAAGACCCGGCTTCGGCTGCCGCCGCCACCGCCGTTCGTCCAGCCCCCCACGTTGCCCGTGACGGTGGCCTGCACTTTTGGCCACCCCGCGATCAGCTGTTCATGCCGACTGGTCTTCCGCAGGTTCCTGACGAGCAGGAAAATGGCGGCCGCCACAAACAGCGCCCAGATAATGTACAGCACGATTCTCATAAACATCCCCCGGTTCGAGTCACCTGAAAGTATGCCACCCGGGCGGTCCCGGTCCGTAACGGGTCTTCAGGGGGCGGGTGTCAGGCGGGCAGCCGGTAGCCGTCCTGGTGCAGCTGGGCCAGGCCGTCGCTGACCAGGCCTGCAAGGGCGCGGTCGAGCTGTTCCGGTGCGGTATTGAGCCGGTGCAGTGCGGCCAGCGGCACGCCGATGCCCTCCGGGGCGAAGCCGAGATCAGCCGGCTCCTGCTGGAACATCTCGGCCGGCACGGGCGCCGCGGCGAGCCGGAGCACTGCCATCACGGCGCCGCGGACCTGGCGGTCAGTGCCGTGCCACGCCTGGCCTTTTGGCGTGTACGACGGCGGCGGCTCGCCCGCGGCGAGCCAGGCGCAGGAGTCGCGGACCGGGCAGGCTGCGCACTTCGGCGCCCGGGCCGTACAGACCAGAGCCCCCAGTTCCATGACCGCGGCGTTCCACCGGACCGAGGTGCCGCCGTCGTCCGGCAGCAGCTCTGCCGCGAGCCGCATTTCCGCGGCCGACAAAGCCGGGGAGGGGAGCGCGACGCCGGAAATCAGACGTGCGTGCACGCGCCGGATGTTGGTGTCCACCACGGTCTCGCGGCGTCCGAAGGCGAAGGCAGCAACGGCGGCGGCGGTATAGCTTCCCACACCGGGCAGGGCAATCAGTTCGGCGTAAGTGCCGGGGACCTTGCCGCCATGATCGGCAACAATGGCGGCAGCGGCCGCATGGAGCCGCAAAGCCCGGCGGGGGTAGCCGAGCCGGCCCCAGGAACGGACCGCTTCACCGGCCGGTTCACCTGCGAGGCCGGCCGGGGTGGGCCAGCGCTCAATCCACTCGCGCCAGACCGGCAGGACGCGCACCACCGGGGTCTGCTGCAGCATGATCTCGCTGACCAGGACACCCCACGGCGAGCAGTGCGGTTCCCGCCAGGGAAGGTCGCGTGCGGTCTCGGCGAACCAGCCCGTGATCCTGCCGTGCAAAGCAGTGAGCTGGGCGGTACTGAGCCGGGCGGTCTTGAGCCCGCTGGTGCTGGGCTCGCTGGTGCTGGGCTCCACGGGCGCGGCTGGGGTGAGGGTTGAAGCGTCGATCCCAACACTGTAGTGGATGCGCACTCTAGCGGATGAGCGTGAACCGACGTGTAGTACAGTCCCGGACAAACTGTGACCTTAGCGTTGGCTGAACGCGCGGCGTGGTGGGACGGCGGAGTCCCGGCTGTTCTCTAGCCTAGAAGGATGGGCAGGCAAGGCAATTCATCACCACGCAAGACGGCATCCGGTTCCCGGGGCGGTTCCGGCGCCAGCGGCAAGACGAGCGCCGCCGTCTACCGCCGCCGTCGGCTGTTTGTCGGCGTAGCACTCCTGGTGGCAGTAGCCCTTGGGCTTGGCGGCTTTGCGGTCGCCGGCGCGTTCAACGGCAAGCAGGCGTCCTCGACTGACGGCGCCACCGAGCCGGCCTCCGCGCCCAATGCGGCGCCGTCGGAGAACCAGGCCGGCACCCCGACGCCGGCCCCCACGCCCTCCTGCAACCAGAACCTCGTGACGGTATCTGCGTCCACGGACAAGGCCGCCTACGGACCCGACGAGAACCCGCTCCTCAGCCTCAAGGTCACCAACGGCGGCCCCATGCCGTGCGAAGTGAACATCGGCACGTCGCAGATGGAGTACCTCATCACCAGCGGCGCTGACCGGATCTTCTCCTCCCGCGACTGCCAGGCCAAGAGCGAAGACCTTGTGAAAACCATCGCCCCGGGCGCCAGCGAGACGGCAAACATGCCATGGCCGCGCAACCGGACCCTCGAAGGCTGCAGCCTCATCGAGGCCAAGCCCGGAGCCGGCGGTGCGTACTACATTTTCACTGCCAAGCTCGGCTCCAAGGCCAGCCCCAAGGCCGTTTTCCAGCTCAACTGACCGGGCCGCCGGGCCGTGCCCTCCGGGTTTGACGGATTCGACGGGCGTAGGATTCCGGTATGGGACTAATAATTGCGCTTCTGGTCATCTGGCTTGTTCTGTCTATCGTTGGCTTTGCCGTGAAGGGCCTGATTTGGCTGGCAGTCATCGCCCTCGTCCTGTTTGTCGCCACAGGCGTCTGGGGCTGGATGAAACGCAAAACCAGCGCCTGATCTGAGGTCCTGCGTTCAGCGGCGCAGCAGGTAGTCCGCTACACCGGCGGGGTCTGCCAGCGCCAGGAGATGGCCGCCGGCCACAACATCCGGCTCAATGCCGATGCGTTCGCGGGCCACCCGTCGCTGGAAATCCAGCGGGAAGAACCGATCCGCCGCGCCGACGAGCACCCGGATGGGGATCTTGGGCCACTGCGTGAAGTTGCATACCGAGTCGAAGACGGCACTTGCCTCGCTCCGTTGATGACGTTCCCCGTCAGCCGCCACTTCCGGTGGAACGTCGTGCAGGAAATAGGTTTCTGCGTCGAACCCGGGGCTGTAGCCGTGCGCCGTCGCCGCGGCTTTCTGTGCTGCAGCCCAGCCGGTGTTCTCCCACCAGGCCCCGGGGGTCTCGCCTGGCAGGGGGATCATCGCATTTACCAGGACGAGCTCCCGGACCGAAGCCCTTTCGCACACAAGCGGGGCCGTGAACGCGCCCAGCGACTGCGCGACGAGGACGGCGTCCTGGCTGTCACCTATCGCTTCGAGCACCAGGCACGTGTACTCCGGCAGGCCGGCGCTTTCGTCGTCACCGGGCAGATCGACTGCGACGGCGTGGTGGCCCGCGCCTTGCAGCAGAGGCACGACCCGGCTCCAGTACCAGGCTGCGCCACCCGCACCCGGTACAAGAACGAACCTGCTCACCGAAGTGTCTCCCACGTGCAGGCGCCGGGTCTAGAGGAACCGGTCCAACAGGCTTGCCTCGGCCATGCGGCTCAACCCTTCGCGGACAGTCCGGGCGCGTTGGTCGCCGATGCCGTCCACGGTCATCAGGTCATCGATGGTGGCCGCCATCAGGAACTGCAGTCCGCCAAAGTGATCGACCAGGCGGTCAGCTACAGCCTTGGGCACTGCCTTCAGGCCTGAGAGCAGACGGTAGCCGCGGGGCTGCACCACGGCGTCGAGGTTGGCCTCGCCGCCCGCAAAACCCACGATTCCGGAGATTTTTCCGAGGTCGATCAGCTCGGTCGGGCCGAGGCTGACCAGGGCGCTCACGGCTTTTTCGATGTCCTCAGGGGAGGCATCAGGCCGGGCGTAGTCACGGATGATGACATCGCTGCCAGGCCCGCGGCCCACGGTGAGCTCATCCAGCTGGAGGGACAGCAGCCGGCCGTCCTCGCCCAGTTCCAGCACGTATTGCGAAATTTCCTCGGAGATCCGGCGGACCATCTCCTGGCGCTGCAGGGTGACCGCCACGTCCCTTACCGTCACCATGGCCTCGATTTCCAGCGCGGACAGGGAGCTGGTGACCTGGTCCAGCCGGGAGCGGTAACGCTCCAGGGTGGCCAGGGCCTGGTTGGCGCGGGCCAGGACCTTCTCGGAGCCTTCCAGGACGTGCCGGAGCCCGTTCACGTAGAGCGCGATGATCTGCATGGACTGGCTCACGGAGATCACAGGCACACCGGTCTGGATGGCCACACGCTCGGCGGTGCGGTGCCGCGTGCCGGATTCCTGCGTCTCGATGCTTGAGTCCGGCACCAGCTGGACTGCGGCCCGGAGGATGTTCCCGGCGTCCTTGTCGCAGATGATGGCGCCGTCCATCTTTGCCAGTTCGCGCAGCCTTGTGGGGGAGAAGTCGATGCCGATGTCGAACCCGCCCGAACAGATGGATTCGATGGTCCGGTCAATGCCCAGCACGATCAGGGCACCCGTACGCCCGCGGAGGATGCGTTCAAGCCCATCACGCAACGGAGTGCCGGGAGCCACTCTGCCCAGAGTCGCCTTGAGCGATTCTTCGGGGCTCCGAGCCATATTGTTCCCTTCATAGGTGCAGACTGCCGCCCACGCGTGCGCCGGATTTGCCCTCCGCCGGCGGGACCAAAAGTACTGAGTTTCCCGCAAGCTCAATACTAGAGGTAAGAAAGGGCAACAACCGCACGGTCAAGCCCTAAAGTGGCCCATACGGGGTGCCCCTAAAATGCGCATTTCGGCTTCGGTGGCGGGCTGCCGGCCGGGGCATTTTAGATCGGCCGAAACGAAGAATCGGACAGGGAGCGTGGACGCGTATGGTACAGCATGACCCGGGCACGGCAGTGGGAACCGCAGTGGGCAGCGAATCATCCACCGGCCATCCGGCACCCCCAGAATGGTTGGCGAACGCCGTCATCTACGAGATCTATCCCCAGTCGTTCGCGGATTCCAACGGCGACGGCATCGGCGACCTGCCGGGCGTCCGGGAACACCTGGACTACCTGGAGTGGCTCGGCGTGGACGTGATCTGGTTCAATCCTTGCTTCGCGTCGCCCTTCCGGGATGCCGGCTACGACGTTTCGGACTTCCTCACCATCGCTCCCCGCTACGGGACCAACGAGGACATGACCGCCCTGATCCAGGAGGCCGGGCAGCGTGGAATCCGGGTCCTGCTGGACCTCGTCGCAGGCCATACCTCTGTTGACCACCCCTGGTTCCGCGCTTCAATGAACGACGGATCCGACCACCGCTACGTCTGGTCGGACCGTCCCGGTGATGCTTTTGTGCCCTCGCCCGGACGTCGTGCGGGCTGGTACCTCAAGAACTTTTTCCCCGAACAGCCGGCGCTGAATTTCGGATACGCACGGTTGGCTGAGGACGAGCCCTGGCGGCAGCTGACGGACGCCGCCGGACCGCAGGAAAACAGGGCGGCACTCCGGGAAATCATCGGTTACTGGCTTGACCGCGGCGTGGCCGGGTTCCGGGTGGACATGGCGTTCTCACTTGTCAAGGATGACCCGGGCCTGGTCGAAACAACGGCTTTGTGGCGGGAACTGGCGGTGTGGATGAAGGACGAATACCCGGACGCGGTCCTCCTTCCGGAAAGTGACGAGTGGAGAACGGTCGACGCCGGTGCCCGGGGCGGCTTCGACGCAGACTTTTCGCTCGTCATCCATGAGGAGCACAGTGCGCTCTTCAACAACGGAGGCGCGGGCCTGCTGCCGTGGCAGGAAACCACCGAGCCCTGCTATTTCGATCCGGACGCTGACCCAGCCGAGGGCACCCTCGCCTTCGGGAAGTTCATCGGCCTGTGGAACCACCATCACGACACCAACGGGCCGGACCGCCTTGTGGTGCTGCCTTCGGCCGATCACGACTTCTCGCGGCTCGCCTGCGGGAACAGGACAACCGAGCAGCTTCCCGCCGCGTTCACGTTCCTGCTGACCTGGGGCTCCATCCCGTCCATCTACTTCGGCGACGAGATTGGCATGCGCTACCTGGCAGGGGTTCCCGAGAAGGAGGGCAGCATCTGGACGCCCAAGTACAACCGGGCAGGGTGCCGCACCCCTATGCAGTGGGATAACGCCCTTGCCAACGCCGGCTTCTCGACAGCACCGTCCGAGGATTTGTATCTGCCCCAGGACCCCGACCCGGACCGGCCCACGGTGGCGGCGCAAAGGGAGGACCCGGACTCGCTCCTGCACTTCGTTCGAAGGCTGGTGCAGCTGCGCAAATCAACCGCGGCCCTTGGAACCAGAACGCCCACGAGGCTGCTCGCCGTCGGCTATCCGCTTGTGTACGCCAGGAACGGCACGCACCTGGTGGTCATCAACCCGCTTCGGCGCGCCACGCAGGTTGACCTCAAGCTTCCCGGTGGTTCAACGGCCCGGCACCTTATCGGCAAAGGCGTCCGGATCGACGCCGGCACCGTCCACGCCGACGGCTTCGGCTGCGGCGTGTTCGAACTCCCGGGATAGGCCCGGGATAGTCCCGGAATAGCCCCGGCGGCCCCTCATTCACGGCCCCCATTTCACAGGCTTCGTCCAGCTGCCTGACCGGTGTTAAGCGCCCCGATGGGCGCCCCTTCGGTGTGGGGCCGTTGCTGCGATAAACTTGGAACTTGGCTGTCAGAGAGCCACGCTTTTCCCCGTCAAGGCCCGCCGAGCGCCTGGGGTAACCCCATCGCAGCGAAAGTAGCACCGTGTCCCAAGATGTCCTTAGCCCCGCCCGAGTCCACGAGATTCACAAACAGGCGGCCCGGCGTCGGACCTTTGCTGTTATTTCGCACCCTGACGCCGGCAAGTCCACGCTGACCGAGGCGCTGGCCCTGCACGCGAAGGTGATCGGCACGGCCGGCGCCTCCAGTGGCAAGGCCAACCGCAAGGAAACCGTCTCCGACTGGATGCAGATGGAGAAGGACCGCGGCATTTCCATCAGCTCGGCGGCGCTCCAGTTCTCCTACCGGGACACCGTCATCAACCTGCTGGACACCCCCGGCCACGCCGACTTCTCCGAGGACACCTACCGCGTGCTGGCCGCCGTGGACTGTGCAGTGATGCTGGTGGACGCCGCCAAGGGCCTGGAAACCCAGACCATGAAGCTGTTCGAGGTCTGCAAGCAGCGCAACCTGCCCATCATCACCGTGATCAACAAGTGGGACCGCCCCGGCCTGGACGCACTGGCACTGATGGACGAGCTCACCGAACGGACCGGCCTGCAGCCCATGCCGCTGACCTGGGCCGTGGGCATCTCCGGTGATTTCCGCGGCGTCTGGGACCTCCGCAACGACAGGTTCGCCAGTTTCAAGCGCAACAACTCCGGCGCCAACATCGCGCTGACCGAGTACTTCACCCCTGAGGAAGCCGCCGAGAGCCAGGGCAGCAACTGGTCCGACGCCGTTGACGAAGCCGGACTGGTGATCGAATCCAACTCCGAGTTCGACGTGGAGGCGTTCCACGCCGGTACCGCCACCCCCATCCTCTTCAGCTCCGCAGCCCTGAACTTCGGTGTGAAGGAACTGCTGGATGCCCTCGTCGACTTCGCCCCGCAGGCGGCTCCGCGTCCCGACATTGAGGGCAGCCCGCGCCCGGTCGAATCGCCCTTCTCAGGGTTCGTTTTCAAGGTCCAGGCCGGCATGAACAAGGCCCACCGCGACCACGTCGCATTCATCCGCGTCTGTTCCGGCGTCTTCGAACGCGGCATGGTGGTCACCCAGACCCGGACCGGAAAATCGTTCGCCACCAAGTACGCCCAGCAGGTCTTCGGCCGCGAACGCGAGGTCATCGACGAGGCCTACCCCGGGGACGTCGTGGGCCTGGTTAACGCTTCTTCCCTGCGCGTCGGTGACAGCCTCTTCATCGAGGACGCCGTGGAATTCCCGGCCATCCCGCTGTTCGCCCCGGAGCACTTCCAGGTGGCACGCTCCAAGGACCCCAGCCGCTTCAAGCAGTTCCGCCGCGGCATCGAGCAGCTCGAACACGAGGGCGTCATCCAGGTGCTCCGCTCCGACGTCCGCGGTGACCAGGCGCCGGTCCTTGCCGCCGTCGGGCCCATGCAGTTCGAAGTGGTGGAGGACCGCATGGCGCACGATTTCAGCGCTCCCATGCGGCTCGAACGCCTGCCATACTCGATCGCCAGGATTTCGACGGCGGACGCCATGCCTGCGCTGGCCAACGTTCCGGGCGCCGAGGTGCTTTTGCGCTCCGACGGCGAATACCTTGCCCTGTTCAACGACGTCTGGGCCCTGCGCCGGATCGAGAAGAACCACCCCGATCTGACCCTGGTGCCGATCGGCACGCACAACCCCGCGAAGTAGGCCACGATGACTGCAGTCCAACCCGGTCCGGTTCAGCCGCGTGCCCTGATCACCGGCGCCGGAACAGTGAATCCGCTCGGCTCCAACGTCGCGGAAACCTGGTCCAAGCTGGTAGCCGGGGAGTCCGGCATCGCAGCGCTGGCCGAGGAATGGGCGGAAAAGCTGCCTGTGCGCATTGCCGGTCAGGTCACCACTGACCTCTCCGAGCACCTCACCACCCGCGAGCTCAAGCGGATGGACAGGTGCGGGCAGCTGGCTCTGGTGGCCGCCCGCGAAGCCTGGCAGCAGGCCGGTGCACCCGAGGTCGATCCCGAACGGTTCGCCGTGGTGATCGGCTCGGCCTACGGCGGACTGGGCTCCACCCTGGAACAGGACCGGACCCTTGCCGAATCGGGCCCCCGCAAGGTTTCCCCCCATACGCTCACCCGCCTGATGGTCAACGGACCGGCCGCCTGGGTGTCCATCGACCTCGGTGCCCGCGGCGGAGCCCGGACCCCCGTCAGCGCCTGCGCGTCCGGCGCCGAAGCAATTGTGCAGGGTGCCGAGATGATCAGGTCCGGAGCTGCCGACGTCGTCATAGCCGGGGGCGTGGACGCATCGGTCAATGACCTGGTGATCACCGGTTTCTCCCAGATCCGTGCCCTCTCCAGCCGCAACGGGGAACCGCAGCGCGCATCGCGCCCGTTCGACGGCGGCCGCGACGGTTTTGTCCTCGCCGAGGGAGCCGGGATCGTGGTGCTTGAGAGCGAAGCGCATGCCCGCGCCCGCGGCGCGGCCGTGCTCGGGGCCGTCGCCGGCGGCTCGGTGACATCCGACGCCAACGACATCGTGGCAGCCGATCCTGCCATGCAGCGAAGGGTGATGCAAAAGGCCCTGGCCTCGGCCGAAATGGAAGCCTCGGACATCGGTTTCGTCCACGCCCACGCCACGTCCACACCGGTCGGTGACAGGCTCGAGGCGCAGGCCATCAGCGCGATTTTAGGTTCCGACGTGCCCGTGACCTCCACCAAGGGCCACACCGGCCACCTCCTGGGCGGCGCCGGCGCGCTGGCCGCCGTCGTGGTGGTCCAGGCCCTGCAGACCGGGCAGCTCCCCGGAACGCTGAACATTGAATCGCTCGATCCGGAGCTGAACCTGAACGTCGTCACGGAAACGGTTCACACCCTGGCGCCCGGTTCTGCGCCTGCCGGCCTGGTAAACGCCTTCGGCTTCGGCGGCCACAGCGTCGCCCTGGTGATCACCAAGGCGTAGTTGAGCCCGGAGTACGCTGGGACCGGAGTCAACAACAAGGAGGCTGCGGTGACCAACGAAGCACTCGGGGCCCCGTTCGACACCCACGAACTCCGGCAGGCATTCGGCACGTTTGCCACCGGTGTCACCGTGGTGACGTGCCGATGACGGGGTGCCGCACGGCGCCACAGTGAACGCCTTCACCGCGGTATCCCTGGATCCGCCGCTTGCCCAGGTGACCTTGACCCGCACCTCGCGGGCAGCCCGCTATCTGGAGGGTGCGCCGTTTGCCATCAACATCCTGTCCCTTGACCAGTTGGACGTGGCCCTCCACTTCGCCGGCAGGGTCATGGAAGAGGAACCGGAATGGACCCTGGACGGCGACGTGCCCATCCTGACCAGGAATGCGGCCACCCTTGAATGCCGGCCGTGGAACATCTACGACGGCGGCGACCACATCATCGTGGTGGGGGAAGTGATCGCCCTTGAGGTCACCGGGCGCGAACCGCTGCTCTACATTGGTGGCAGGTTCCACGAGATCGGACGGCTCGCGGACGGCACGGCAGGGGACCGGACGGCTGAGGTGTCCGAGGCGCCCGACGACGGCTGGTTTGCCGGCGCCAGGTCCTTCAAGCCGCTGAGCCACGAACCCTAGGCTCACTTGAAACCAGCCTTACCCGATCAGCAGGCTCAAGGCCTCCGTCAGGTGCTCCACTTCCCGCACCGAGAACCCGGCGGGCACGGGGCCCGGTCCGTTGTGGCTGGCGGGAACCACTGCGTGGGTGAAACCCAGCCGGTGCGCTTCCTGGATCCGCTGGTTAATGCCGGGCACCGGGCGCACCTCGCCCGCCAGGCCCACCTCCCCGAAAGCGATCAGCCTGATGGGCAGCGGTTTGCGGGCCTTGGCGGAGGCAACGGCCAGGGCAACTGCGAGGTCCGTGGCGGGTTCGCTGAGCTTCACCCCGCCTACCGTGGCCACGTAGGAGTCGTCCTTGTGCAGCAGGCAGCCGGCCCGCTGCTGCAATACCGCCAGCAGCATCGATACCCGTGAGCTGTCCAGGCCGCTGGTGGCGCGGCGCGGCTGCGAGTTGGCGCTTTCGGCCAGCAGCGACTGAACCTCGGCCAGCAACGGCCGCCGCCCTTCCATGGTCACCGTGATGCAGGTACCGGAAACGGGCTCCTTGGTGCGGCTGACAAAGAGTCCGCTGGGGTCCGTGAGTCCTTCGATGCCGTTCTCGTTCAGGTCGAAACAGCCGACGTCGTCCGTAGGGCCGTAGCGGTTCTTGACCGCCCGCAGCATCCGGAGACGGGAATGGCGTTCGCCCTCGAACTGGCAGACCACATCCACCAGGTGTTCGAGAAGCCGGGGGCCGGCGATGGAACCGTCCTTGGTCACGTGCCCCACCAGCAGCGTGGTCATGTTGCGCCGCTTCGCGGCAGCGATGATGGACGCGGCCACTTCCCGGACCTGGGAAACGCCGCCTGCGCTGCCGTCCACATCCGCGCTGCTCAGGGTCTGGACCGAGTCGACGATCAGCAGGCGCGGTTCGATCTTTTCGACCTGGCCCAGTGCCTGGCCCAGGTCAGTCTCCGCCGACAGGTAGAGGGAATCGGCGACGGCGTCGATCCGTTCAGCACGCAGCTTCACCTGCGCGGCGGACTCCTCACCGGTGACGTAAAGGACGTCCTGGGCAGTGCGTGCGAATTTGGCGGCAACGTCCAGCAGCAGCGTTGACTTGCCCACGCCGGGTTCGCCGGCCAGCAGGATGACGGCACCGGGAACAAGGCCGCCGCCCAGCACGCGGTCCAGCTCGTCGACGCCGGTAGGCAGGAAAGCCGCCGTAGTGGCGTCCACTTCGGCAATCCGGCGGGCCGGCTCAAGAACGGTGGTCGCCGCCGTCGTGCGTGCCACGGCAGCGCCGGTCTCCTCAACGGTGCCCCAGGCCTGGCACTCGCCGCAGCGCCCCACCCACTTCACTGCCGTCCAGCCGCACTCGGCACATTTGTACGCGGGCGCCTTGGACGCGCGGGAGGTCTTGGTTGCCATGGGTTCAACCCTACTGGCGGGCACCGACATCAACCGCCAGCAGCTGTCCCGGCCCGCGAAGGGAAGCCTAGAGCCCGGGCAGCACGTCCCGGGCCTCATCGGCATTCATGCCTGCCGCCTCCAGGAGGTCCACCATGAGCGGCCGGAACAGCATCACCACGGTCTCACCCTCCAGCCGCTCCACCTCCAGCAGTTTGGGGTGCAGCCGTAAGGCGATCTCACTGAAATCCTGCCGGGCGGTGCGCAGATGGGCGCGGCGGACGCCGTCGTGCGATTCAGCAAGGCCCAGCGACAGTTCATCGATGGCGGCGGCGGTCTCCCGGAGCACGTCGGCAATGTTTTCCGTGGCCTCGTCGGAGAGTGCCGCATGGTTGATGGCGCTGGTCAGCCGGCGGGCAAAAACGCGGCTGTTCCGCAGCGCGAGGTCAATAAAGTCAAGGGACTGCTCCAGCCGGCCCAGCTCGTCCCGGTGCCGGCGGTAGGCAGGCGCCAGGGTGGCCACCTCACCGGAGGCCCGCAGGGACTGCCGCATGCGGTCCACTAGAGGCTGGCAGTTCCGGCCCCGGACCAGCGCGTGCCAGGCCTTCGTGGAGTCACTTTCGATCAATGCGGAAGAGCATTCGCGCAGCACTTCCGCCAGCTCGTGGAGCAGTTTCCGGACATCGCTGCGCGGCTCACGGCGCGGATCCTTGGGGATGAGGACTGTCACCAACAGTGCAAAAAGACCGCCGACGATCGCATCGATGCTGCGGGTAAAAGGCCCGCCGGCCGGGGCGGGCAGCAGCACCACCAGCAGCGATTGCAGCCCCAGCTGTGTGGTGAAGATGTTGCCGCTGTCCAGGAAGCGCGCCAGCAGGATGGACACCAGGAGCACGACGGCGGCAACCCAGATATCGTCGCCCAGCCAGTGGAGGAGCAGGTCACCCACCGCGATGCCGATGGTGCAGCCCAAACCCACTTCCATCACCCGGCGCAGCCGCGGTTCGCGCGAGAAACCCAAAGCTATCAGCGAGGAGGTGGCCGCGAAGAGCGGGCCGGAGTGCCCCAACACATACTGGGCGAACGCGTAGGCGCCCACGGCACACCCGGTCATCTGGATGGCGGGGAACAGGGAGTTGCGGCTGCGGATCAGCCCGGTTTTCATCCGTCCGCGCAGGAACCGCCTGCTTGCTGAGAGTCCTGCTGCTGCGGCCATGCCTTCCAGTCTATTTGCAGCCGCCGTTCGAATTTGCGGCCCTTGCCGACACGCCCTGGTCCACTACGTCCGGAAGTGTGACCTGCGCAATGGTGACGGTGCACATGTTGGCCAATGTCCAATCTCCGTTAACCTTCTGTTCACTCTCGGCCGCCAATCCCTTTACCTGCTGCGCCTAAGTTCGATAAAGGTACAAAACGTACGCATCGCGCTGCAGGGCGTCTCCGGCCCTGCCCGCTACTGAATAACCCTGGAAGGGGTACATCTAGTGAAGGCACTCCGCTTCGGCCGCCACGCGGCTATCGCTGTTATCGCAGCCGGCGCACTCGCGCTTACCGCCTGTGGTTCAGATAACGCCACGGGCAACACGCCTGCGGGCAACCAGACTGCTGCAGGGCCCAAGGTCACCGGCACGCTGACCGGCATTGGTGCGTCCTCCACCGGCGCAGCCATGGATGCCTGGAAGGCCGGCTTCGCTGCCGCCAACTCCGGCGCCACCGTGCAGTACTCCCCGGACGGCTCCGGCGCAGGCCGCAAGGCCATCATCGACGGTTCGGCCCAGTTCGCCGGTTCCGACGCGTACCTCAAGGATGAAGAGCTTGCCAGCTCCAAGACCCAGTGCGGCCCCGAAGGTGCCATCAACATCCCGGTCTACATCTCCCCGATCGCCGTTGCCTTCAACCTCCCCGGCATCACCGATCTGAAGCTCGACGCCACCACCGTTGCCAAGATCTTCCGTGGCCAGATCGCCACCTGGAACGACCCGGCAATCGCTGCCCTGAACCCGGGCGTCACCCTCCCGGACACCAAGGTCACCCCGGTGAACCGCTCTGATGATTCCGGCACCACCACCAACTTCACCGAGTACCTGGCCTCTGCCGCTGCAGAGGTCTGGACCGACAAGGCTTCCGGCGTCTGGCCCGCAACCCTGCAGGGCGAGAACGCCAAGGGAACCTCCGGTGTGGTCAAGACCGTCACCGACACCCCGGGCGCCGTGACCTACGCCGATGATTCGGCAGTCGGCGGCAAGCTGGGCACCGCTTCGATCAAGGTTGGCGAGGAGTTCGTCAAGATTTCAGCCGACGCTGCCGCCACGGCTGTTGAAGCCGGCAAGCCCGTCGAAGGCCGCTCCGCCACCGACGTCGCCATCAAGCTGGACCGTAAGACCACCGCAAAGGGTGCATACCCGGTCGTCCTGGTTTCCTACCACATCGTCTGCACCACCTACCCCAAGCAGGAAACGGTGGATCTGGTCAAGGCCTTCGAAAGCTATGTAGTCTCGGATGCAGGCCAGAAGGCAGCTGCTGACGCTGCGAAGTCCGCACCGCTTTCCCCGGCGCTGTCCGAAAAGGCAGTCAAGGCCATCGAATCGATCAAGGTCAAGTCCTAGTACCTGTCCCTGAACCAAGTTCCCCGCCACGCCGCTAAGGTGGGGCGGGGAACTTGGTTTTTTGCAAGCAAGCTTTTTTGGCACCACCACAACCGAAGGGTCTTCAATGACCGCCACCTCCCTGAGTTCTTCCCAGGGCGCAGGCCGCGCCGGGGATAAGATCTTTTCCGGCGCCGCCATGGCCGCCGGATGCCTCATCCTCGCCGTACTGTTCGGCGTGGCATTGTTCCTCGTAGTGCAGGCCATTCCGGCGCTGACAGCTCCGGCCGCTGAGATCCAGGGCGGTAAGGGCTTCTTCGCCTACATCTGGCCGATCGTCATCGGCACGCTCATTGCCGCAGTCATCGCACTGGTGATCGCCACCCCCATCGCCATCGGCGTGGCGCTTTTCATCTCGCACTTCGCCCCGCGCGGACTCGCCTCAGCCCTCGGCTACGTGGTGGACCTCCTGGCCGCCATCCCGTCCGTTATCTACGGCGCCTGGGGTGCTGCGTTTCTCGCCAGGGAAATCTCCCCGGCCTACAACTGGCTCGCCGAGAACATGGGCTGGCTGCCCATCTTCCAGGGCCCGGCTTCCGCCACAGGCAAGACCATCCTCACCGCGGGCATCGTGCTCTCGGTGATGGTGCTGCCCATCATCACATCCCTGAGCCGCGAAATCTTCCTGCAGACCCCCAAGCTCCACGAAGAGGCCGCTTTGGCACTTGGCGCCACGCGCTGGGAAATGATCAAGATGGCCGTTCTTCCGTTCGCCCGCCCGGGCATCATCAGCGCCGTCATGCTTGGACTGGGCCGCGCGCTCGGCGAAACCATGGCTGTGGCGCTGGTGCTCTCCTCGGGAGCCCTGACCGCCAGCCTGATCACCTCCGGCAACCAGACCATCGCCGCAGAGATCGCCCTGAACTTCCCCGAAGCCAGCGGACTCAAGGTCAGCACGCTGATTGCTGCGGGCCTGGTGCTGTTCGTCATCACGTTGGCCGTGAACATGATCGCCCGCTGGATCATCAGCCAGCACAAAGAATTCTCGGGAGCAAACTAAATGTCCTCCACCCTTACTCCCGTGCGCAGCAAGCGCTCAGCCCTGACCAAGGGCCAGCTGCCCGCATTCGCGCCGTACCTCGTTCTGGCTCTGGCGCTTATTGTCGGGGCCGCAATCATGGCGCTGATCGGATTCAACGCATTCGGCTGGGGCATTCTCTCCGCCATTCTGTTCGCCGCCGGCCTCGTGGGCTGGAGCGCCATCGTCGAAGGCTCACGCAAGGCCAAGGATAAGCTGGCTACCTGCCTGGTGGTGGGCTCGTTCCTGATCGCGCTGCTGCCCCTGATCTCCGTAATCTGGACCGTGTTGGTCAACGGCATCCCTGGCCTCATCTCGCCGGGTTTCCTCACCAGCTCCATGAACGGCGTCACCGGCGTCTACGACAACAAGGCGGTTGAAGAGGGCGCCCCGGTGATCGGCGGCATTTACCACGCGCTGATCGGCACGGTCCAGATCACGCTCGTAGCCACTGTGATCTCGGTGCCGGTCGGCCTGCTGACGGCCATTTACCTGGTGGAGTACGGCAACGACGGCCGGCTGGCCCGTGCCATCACGTTCTTCGTTGACGTGATGACCGGCATCCCGTCCATCGTGGCCGGCCTGTTCGCGGCAGCCTTCTTCTTTGCTGTTGTGGGGCCGGGCACCAAAACGGGCGCCGTAGCCGCTGTCGCCCTCGCCGTCCTGATGATCCCGGTGGTGGTCCGCTCCAGCGAGGAAATGCTGAAAATCGTCCCCAACGAGCTGCGCGAGGCCGCCTACGCACTCGGCGTGCGTAAGTGGCGCACCATCCTCAAGGTGGTCATCCCGACGGCGATCTCCGGCATCGCTTCCGGCATCACCCTGGCGATCGCACGCGTGATCGGTGAGACGGCCCCCATCCTGGTCACCGCCGGGTTTGCCACCAGCATCAACAGCAACGTGTTCGGCGGCTGGATGGCTTCGCTGCCAACGTTCATCTACACCCAGATCCTCAACCCCACTTCGCCGGCGAATCCGGACCCGTCCTCGCAGCGGGCGTGGGGCGCAGCCCTGGTGCTGATCATCCTGGTGATGGTCCTGAACCTCGGTGCGCGGCTGATTGCCAAGGCGTTCGCACCCAAGACCGGCCGCTGACACTTCCCTCCGGAAGCCGGCCCTGTCAAGCTAATTCATATCCTAAGTAAGTGAAGGAACACCATGTCTAAGCGCATCGACGTCAAGGACCTGAACGTGTACTACGGCGATTTCCTTGCCGTGGAGGACGTCACCATCAATATCGAGCCCAAATCCGTGACGGCCTTCATCGGCCCCTCCGGCTGCGGAAAGTCCACTTTCCTGCGCACCCTGAACCGCATGCACGAGGTCCTGCCCGGCGCCCGCGTCGAAGGTGAAGTCCTGCTGGACGGCGACAACCTCTACGGCCCCGGCGTTGACCCCGTGACCGTACGCGCACAGATCGGGATGGTGTTCCAGCGGCCCAACCCGTTCCCCACCATGTCCATCCGGGACAACGTGCTGGCCGGCGTGAAGCTGAACAACAAGAAGATCTCCAAGGGCGAGGCTGATGCGCTGGTGGAGAGCTCCCTGCGGGGCGCCAACCTGTGGAACGAGGTCAAGGACCGGCTGGAGAAGCCGGGCTCCGGCCTGTCAGGCGGACAGCAGCAGCGGCTCTGCATTGCCCGGGCAATTGCCGTCGAACCCCAGGTCATCCTGATGGACGAGCCGTGTTCGGCGCTGGACCCGATCTCCACCCTGGCCATCGAGGACCTCATCAATGACCTCAAGGACCAGTACACAGTGGTGATTGTGACCCACAACATGCAGCAGGCCGCCCGCGTTTCGGAAAAGACGGCGTTCTTCAACATCGCCGGCACCGGGAAGCCGGGCCGGCTGATCGAGTACGGCCTCACCCAGAACATCTTCAGCAACCCCACGGTGAAGGCCACGGAGGACTACGTCTCCGGCCGCTTCGGATAGGCCCATCACCGGCTTCCAGCCTTTGTGAGCTAGTTGCGGCCCAGGGGTGACAACGCAAGGGCAAACACAAAGGCACCTGCCGCGCACGCAAACGGAGTGAGGATCCAGAGTCCCAGGATCTGCATGACGAGCTTCCGGTTGGTCACCGCGAAGTGCTGGTTCTCGCCTGCGCCCAGCACGGACGATGTCACGGTGTGGGTGGTGGACAACGGCCAGTGAAGGGCAATTGCGCCGATGAACAGCATGCAGGCGCTGTAGATCTGGGCCACGGAGCCACGCAGCGGGTCGACTCGGGTGATCTTGTAACCAATGGTGTGCGAGATGCGCCAACCGCCAAAGAGCGTTCCTACGGTGATCATCACGGCCGAAAACATTGCCACCCACAGGGGCATGCTGTCGCCGTCGGAATATCCGGCCGCGAACATGGCAAGCAGCAGCACGGCGCCCACCCGCTGGCCGTCCTGGAGTCCGTGGCCGAAGGCCACGGCGCCGGCGGCGATGGCCTGGCTGCGGCGGAACCGCTGATTCACCACGTTCGGTTGCGCGTACCGCGCCGCCCAGGTGGCGGGAAAAACCATGAGATAGGCCCCCACGTAGGCGACAACGGGCGACAACAAAAGCGGCAGTCCTACCTGGAGGAAGAGTGATTGGTCCACGCCGCCCACCCCCGGCCCTCCCACGGTCAGGCTGGCGAGCCCGGCCCCTGCCAGCCCGCCCACCAACGCGTGGGTGGACGACGCCGGGATGCCTCGCCACCACATCAGCAGGCCCCAGGCTGAAGCGCTGGCGAGGCCGGCCACAAGAATACTGAGGCCGCTGTCACCGGCGGGCAGGTGGATCCAGGTGTGGCTGACGGCCACAGCCACAGTGGCGCTGAGGAGGGCGCCGAGGAAGTTGAAGAGCGCTGCCAGCAGCACACCTACGGTGGGGGTCAGCGCCCGCGTACGGACCGCAAGCGCCACCGACGTCGAGACGTCCCGGAAGCCGTTCAGGAAGGCAAACGTAGCGGTCAGCAGGACCACGACGCCGAAAATCACGGCTGTCACGTCATGATTCCTTGACGATGATGCTGCCTACCTGCGTCGCTATGCGCCGCATGCCCTTAGTGACTTCCACCAGCTGGTTGGCGACGTCGCGGTTACGGGAGTACTGCGCCCACTTCATGTCCCGGATCATGTCGGCCACCCAGATCCTGTGCGTGCGCTCCGCCCGTTTGGCCAGTCTGAGAATCTCGATCCAGTAGTCCTCAAGATCGTCAAGGTTGTTCAGCCGGCGCATGGCGTCCACGGTCAGTTCGGCCTGCCTGCTGATGATCTCCAGCTGGTCCGCGGCCCGCCTGGGCAGCCGCTCCAGCTTGTAGAGGAACACGAGCTCGGCAGCAGAGTCGAGGTTTTCCAGGGCCTCATTGAGCAGCCGGGACAGGGTGTACATGTCTTCGCGGGGGAGCGGGTTGACGAAGCTCGTGCGCATGTGGGTCAGGAGGGCGAAGTGCAGTTCGTCTGACTTTGCCTCGTGGTTGTGCATGTCGTCCACGAGTTTGGCGTGCTCGGCCGCGGGAACGCCCAGGATCTCTGCCATGGTGGCGCTGGCAAGTACGATTTGTTGGGCCATGCTTGAGAGCAGTGTCAGCCCGGCGGGCTCTTGGGGGAAAAGTCGCAGCTTCACGTTGGGGTACCGGTCTCCGGGCGATGTACTGTGTCGGGGGCCGCCCACTTGTGACTTTACGCAGGCCAGCAGCTGTTGCTGATTCTACCGGGCCGTTCCGGGGAGTCCGCATCTGAGCCTGCAAACACGCAGAAAAATGGTGCCGAACCGGATACGCCTCTCGGCGGTAGGCCGCTCTAGGCGGCTAATTGTTGAAGCCCGGGGGTTTCGCGGCTCGACACCAGTTTCAGTGTTCTACGTTGGTTGGCTCAAGTCAACATTGACAGATTCGCCGTCGTGGTTCAGTCGAGCTCACCAAGGCGCCATGCATTTGCTGCGTGTTCCAGGTCTTCCGCCGTCTTTACCAGCTGGTGCGAGTTGCGCGTGAGCTTGCTCGCGTGCGCCTCGTTGCCGTGTTCGGCGCCATCAGCAAGGGTCGCCTGGCCGAGGGCCACCACGCGGCAGAAAGCGGCCGAACGCTCCAGCGCGACGTCGAACTCGCCGTCGAACGCTCCTGAAAGGATGGCGTCAGCCATGGCCCGCATTTCCTCGGCACCCGGCGGTTCAGCGGCACCGGCGACGACGTGTGAGACCTGCGCCGTGTCTTTTCCCGCGCGGAAGTAGACGGAAATCCGTTCCGGGTCCTGGACCGTCGCCGCGCGGATGGCGTACAGCCGCCACAGCGCGCCCGGGAGGGACCGGGCGGGGCTCTCGGCCCACATTTCGGCGATGGCTTCAAGCCCCTGCTCGTCTGCCAGCTTGACCAGCCGCTCGGTGATCACGGGGTCGTCGCTGTCGCGGCCGTGACGCACCAGCGCCTGGGCGGCAAGGTGCGCGGCCTCCGAGACGCGGGCCGGGTCTGCTCCGCCGGCGAAGGGTTCAAAGTCGATGGGCGCGAACGGCTTCGGCTTGTGATGCCTGTTGGCTCCGCCGTAATGACTGGGTCCTGCTTGCTCGCTCATGCCCCCACGCTACTCCTGTGCCGTGCGGGAAATCGAGCATCGCCCCCTACGGATGGCGGGAGGAGACCGGCGGCCGGCGCCATAGTGCGCCGTCCGGGGAGCGGTGAACGCACGACGCCGTCCCGGGCCCGGGTGCCAGAGCGGCCGCGCGCGTGCGGTAGAGTATTTAACGTTCAGAAATGGACTGGGCTGATGGGTCGTTTTGACCGTCGGCTGGGGCCTTTAGCTCAGTTGGTAGAGCATCGGACTTTTAATCCGTGGGTCGTGGGTTCGAGCCCCACAGGGCCCACCCGCGGAGAAGACCAGAGGCATGTTGCCTCTGGTCTTCTCTTTTGAGGCCACAGTTCTTTTCAAGTGCAAGTCCGCAATGTCCGGCGGCGATTTGGATTGTAAGCATGCTGTCTATTATCTTGGTTTCAGCAGCTTTTCATGTTCCCAATATGTGGAGCTGAGAAGAAGGACCCCGTGTAACCTGACTCGTGCCGCGGGGTCCTTCGCTGAGAAGACCAGGGGCGGACCGCCTCTGGTCTTCTCTGGCTTAAGGAAGTAGAGCGCCGCAGCCTTGCGGGTCAGTGCTCGAAATGGGTGTTGGGTGCGCCGCCTGGAAGATTCTCCAGGATGCCCTCTGCCACTTTGCGCAGCTTGATGTTCCGGTGGCTGGACGCCTTCGCGATGATGGCGATTGCCTCGTTGTAGGAACACCTGTTCTGCGCCATGATCACACCGCAGGCGATATCAATAGAAGTCCGGCTTTCCAGTGCGGATTTCAGATCCGAAGCCCTGGTCCTGGCGGCGTCCATTTCCAGGACCAGCCTGAGTCCGCGCGATGCGGCGTCAGCGAAGCTGCGGGCCTCCGCGATCACCTGAAGCGGGAACGCCTGGTCCTCTGCCGCAAAGAACACGAGGGCTGCCTCCGCGCCCTCATCAAGGCGAAGCCGCAAAGCCAGGACGCTGTTGAATCCGGCGTCCCGCAGGTACGGGCGGAACCGCGCCCAGCGGAAGTCAGTGGCCGCATGGTTCATGGCAACCGTGCCGCCCCCTGCGAGGGCTTCGCTCAGGGGGCCTTCCCTGACCTCGTGCTCCAGCCGGGCCAGCCTCGCGGCCTGGATGCCAGTGCCGGCGGTTGCAAAGCCCCGCTTGATCCTGTGCAGGACAAGGCCGCAATCAATCCGCTCTCCGGTGGTACGGCACAGGACGCCCGCGGCCATCTGGACCAGGATCTCCAGGGAATCAGCCAAAGTCTCCGCGCCCGTGGCCAGGTCGGGAATGTAACCGTCAGCCCCGACCGTACCGGCGGCCTCTTGGACAGGGGCCGGAGCAGAACGCTGGGCCGGGTATTGGGTGGACCGCTGGGCGGCGTGGGCGGTTCCGGGACGCCTGCCGGCCGACGTATGCGCTGCAGACGACTGGGAAGCGGAGATCTTCATCGCGGGCCCGCTGCAGACCTGCCGGGGTGCCTCGTGGGAAGGTTCGTTGGGGCGATCAGAGGGCCGGCGACGGCTGGGGGAGAGGCCTTGGTCTCGAAGACCTCCTCGTCGCCGGCCCCGCTCACTTCCGGGACCCCAAGGTCCCGGAAAACGCGCTGGCCAGGGAAAGCCCGGCTGATAAGTGCTGCATTCATACTTCTCACAACCCCCTAGTGAGACATCCAACCCCAGTAAGATCTGCGAGTCTTAGCTCTTAATCGAAGGTAGTCCGAGGCGGTGCCCCGTAAACGCGTAATCGGTACTCGTTTATGAGATTAGGTAGTACTTGGTTTTGCGCCAGCTGTGCGGTCGCCGAGATCGGCGATTTCGAGCCAACTCCTTGACTCAGGCATGGGTCCCACTACGATGGATTTCTATAACGTTGTAAATTCGATTGAACGAGGATTTCAGATGACCGCCCAGGACAACGCCACAGCCAAAAATCACCATCGACCCGGCCTTCACAGTCGGCCCGGTCCGGCGCAGGACCTTCGGGGCCTTCGTGGAGCACCTGGGCCGCTGTGTCTATACCGGAATCTTCGAGCCGGAGCACCCCAAAGCTGATGAGGACGGGTTCCGCACGGACGTCCTGGAGCTGACCCGCGAGCTTGGCGTCTCCACGGTCCGGTACCCGGGCGGGAACTTCGTCTCCGGCTACCGCTGGGAAGACGGCGTGGGCCCGGTGGACCAGCGTCCGGCGCGGCTCGACCTGGCCTGGCACTCCACGGATCCCAACCTGGTGGGCGTGGACGAGTTCGCCAGATGGTCCGTAAAGGCCGGCGTGGAAACCATGATGGCCGTCAACCTTGGCACCCGCGGCGTCCAGGAGGCCCTGGACCTGCTGGAGTACTGCAACATCGACGGCGGCACGGCCTTCTCGGACCAGCGCAAGGCCAACGGCGCCGGGAACGGCTACGGCATCAGAATGTGGTGCCTGGGCAACGAGATGGACGGGCCCTGGCAGATCGGCCACAAAAATGCCCTGGAATATGGCCGCATCGCCGCGGACACCGCCCGGGGAATGCGCATGATCGATCCGGACCTCGAGCTCGTGGCCTGCGGCAGCTCCGGGCCCTCCATGGACACCTTCGGCGAATGGGAACGGGTTGTCCTGACCGAAACCTACGACCTCGTGGACCTGATTTCCGCGCACCAGTACTTCGAGGACTTCGGCGACCTGCAGGAACACCTCTCAGCAGGACACCGGATGGAATCCTTCATCCGGGACATCGTGGCCCACATCGACCACGTGAAGTCGGTAAGAAAGTCCACCAGGGAGGTCAACATCTCCTTCGACGAATGGAACGTCTGGCACATGAGCCGCGGCGAGTCCAAGGCACCCACCGGCACGGACTGGCCAGTGGCCCCCGTCCTGCTGGAGGACCGCTACACAGTGGCGGACGCCGTCGTCGTCGGCGATCTGTTGATCACCCTGCTGCGCAACACGGACCGCGTGCACTCCGCGAGCCTGGCGCAGCTGGTCAACGTAATTGCCCCCATCATGACCGAGCCGGGCGGCCGGGCATGGAAGCAGACCACCTTCCACCCGTTCGCACTCACGTCCCGCCACGCCGCGGGCACGGTACTGCACCTCGCCGTCGAATCCCCGGTGCTCAGCGGCGGCAAGACGCCGGACTTCAGCGCGCTGTCCGCCGTCGCAACGCTCGACGCCGAGGCCGGCGAGGCAGTGGTGTTCGCCGTCAACCGCTCAGCAACGGATGCCCTGAAACTCGACGCCTCGATCATGGGACTGGGCAACGTCCGGATCCTCGAAGCGCTCACCTTCTCGAACAAGGACCCGTACTGGCAGGCAACCGCCGATGATTCGACGTCGGTCCTGCCCGCCGCGAACGTCAGTGTGAAGGCCGACGGCGGCCGCCTCACCGGCGAACTCCCGGCGGTGTCATGGTCCATGATCCGGCTGGCTCTGGAGGCTTAGCGGGCACCAGGCGCCACTCCCATGACGCGGGCCGCCGGATGATGGAAAGATAAGGGCCATGGAACTGCATATCACCGGGGACCCGGCTGCCGACACTCTGCTGAGCAATGATGCGTTTGCGCTGCTGACAGGCATGTTGCTGGACCAGCAGGTGACCATGGAATCGGCCTTTGCCGGCCCTGAAAAGATCCGCGCCCGCCTCGGTTCGATCGAGCCGTCCGTTGTTGCCGCCCAGGACCCGCAGGCGTTCGTCGAGGTGTTCAAGGAACGGCCCGCGGTACACCGGTTCCCGGGTTCCATGGCCGGCCGCGTCCAGGCCCTTGCCGAGACTGTCCAGCGGGACTGGGAGGGCGACGCAACCCTCATCTGGACCAAGGGTCAGCCGGACGGCAAAGAGGTGCTGCGCCGCCTCCAGGCCCTGCCCGGGTTCGGCGAACAGAAGGCAAAGATCTTCCTCGCGCTCCTGGGGAAGCAGTGCGGCCTCCAGGCTCCGGGTTGGCGTGAAGCCGCCGGCCACTACGGCGAGGCTGACGCGTACCTGTCCGTGGCAGACATCGTGGACCCGGAGTCACTCGTCAAGGTCCGTGCCAGCAAGCAGGCGGCCAAGGCGGCCGCAAAGGCGGCCAAGGGCTGACGGCGGGGCCCGGAAGGAAGTAGCCGCAATGGCAGTGACCATGAACGACGTCGCGCGGGCAGCGGGCGTTTCGCTGAAGACCGTTTCGAACGTCCTCAACGACTATGAGTTCATCCGCCCTGCCACGAAGCAGAAGGTCCATGACGCCATCGCGGAGCTGGGCTACGAAACGAACCTGACCGCGCGCAGCCTGCGTTCGGGAAAGACGCGGATGCTGGGGCTGGTCCTGTCGGACCTCTCGGCACCCTATTACGCCGAGCTCGCCTCGAGACTGATGAGGGTGGCTTCCGCACGGGGCTACCGCGTCCTCGTGGAGCAGTCGGGGGCCGCTGCCGGCAACGAGCTTGGTGCGCTCCAGGGGCCGCTGCGGCAACTGACCGACGGGCTGCTCTTTACCCCGCTGGCCCTGGACGCCGACGCCGTTGCCTCCCACCGCGGCAGCAAGCCTGTGGTGATGCTCGGCGAGCACATCATGGATTCCAGGTTCGATCTGGTCACCATGAAAAACGAGGAGGCGGCGCAGGCCGTCACAACCCACCTGCTGGCGGGAGGGCGCCGTCGTATTGCCGTGGTCGGGGCGCACGCCGAAGAATCAGCCGGCACCGCGGGCTTGCGGCTCAACGGTTACCGAAAGGCGCTGGACAAGGCCGGGATCCCTTTCGATCCGGCACTGGTGGCGCCGTGTGAATGGCGGCGCGACGGCGGGGCTGCCGCCGTCGCGGGCCTGATTCAGGGCGGCGTCGCGTTTGATGCCGTGTTCGGCCTGAACGACGCCCTGGCCCTCGGCGCCATGCACGAACTGCTCATCCGCGGGGTGGACGTTCCCCGGTCCGTGGCCGTAGCGGGCTTTGACGACATTGACGAGGCGCGGTTCGCTTCGCCGTCGCTCACCACGGTCTCACCCGGTATGGACGAGATCGCGGAGAGGTCGATAGGCCTGCTGCTCGACAGGATCGAGGGGCAGGAGCCGGCCGAAGTGGGAGTCCACATCGAAGCAGGATTTGTACTCCGGATACGCGAATCGGCCCCGTGAAAACCAGCGATTGCAGATGAAAGCAGAAACCCGTGGTTGATGTCCAGGCCGAGACCGTGATCAACCGTCCACGGCTGGAGGTGGCGGGGTACGCCGCTGACCCCGGCAACGCGCCGGATTGGTACGGCAATATCGCATCCGTGCGGTGGGAGACGGAGCCGCCGCAGAGGCTTGGCTCCCGTGTGGCTTTTGTCGCGCACTTCCTTGGCCGGACGCTCGAATACACCTATCAGTTCACGGAATTCGTCCCTGGTACATCCCTGACCATGCAGACCGCCCAGGGGCCTTTTCCTATGCAGACCACTTACACGTGGCAGGACGCCGGGGAGGGCCGGACGCGGATGGTGCTGCGCAATACAGGCAGTCCTGCAGGGTTTTCCCGCGTGGCCGGTTTGGTGATGGCGCCGATGATGCGCCGGGCAATGCGGAAAGATCTCGCCAAGCTGAAACACCTGCTGGAATCCCGCTGAGTCCAGGGATATCCGATCGGAAGGTTGTGAATCATCGATCGGGCTTGCCCGCGGCATGGCGCCCGCTGACGCCCGCCTTTGGTGAGGTCCTAGGATGGGGAAGGTAACGCGTACCTTCCCGTCAATGGCGCCGGGCCAGCCCGGACGGCTGGCCTCCCGGCTGTCAACGTCCGTAGGAGTCCTCCATGTCTGCACCAGCCCTCAGTGTCGAGGCCGCCATCAGGATGTACGCGGGGGAAGGTGCCTGCGCCGCCGAGCTGTTGTGCGACGGACATGAACCTGACGCCATCGCGTTTACCCTCATCGAGGCGGACCTTGCGCATGAGGACATCACCTACGGGCAGTTGCGTGAGCGTTCCGAGCGCGGGGCCGCGGCGCTTGCCGGGCTGGGAGTCGGGCCCGGTGACGCCGTCGCCACGCTGATGGGCAAATCGGCTGACCTGGTGGTGATGCTCCTGGCGATCTGGCGGCGCGGGGCAGTCCACGTCCCCCTGTTCACGGCGTTCGCCTGGCCCGCCATCGAACTTCGACTGAACGCCTCCGGCGCCAAAGTGGTCATCTCCGACGAGGACCAGCGGGGGAAGATCCAGGACACCGCCGCTGCTGTGGTGGTCGCCGGGGACCGTGTGGCCGGGAGCGACCTTTCCCTGGGCAGGCTGCTGGCATCCCACGAGCCGGGCATCGCGGCCGAGGCTGTCGGTGGTGACGGCACGTTGGTGCTCATCTTTACGTCCGGGACCACCGGGGCGCCCAAGGGGGTTCCGGTCCCGGTCCGGGCACTGGCGGCCTTCCGCCAGTACATCGAATACGGCCTGGATGTCCGCGAGGACGATGTTTTCTGGAATGCCGCGGACCCTGGCTGGGCCTACGGGCTGTACTACGGAATTCTGGGCCCGCTCGCTGCGGGCCGCCGCAGCCTGCTGCTGCACGCCGGGTTCTCCCCGGAACTGAGCTTCGCCGTCCTGGAACAGTTCAAGGTGACCAACTTCGCTGCCGCTCCCACCGTTTACCGGACCATGCGGTCCAAGCCCGCAGCGGCAAAAAGCGTCCGCCTCCGCCGGGCGTCCTCCGCAGGGGAGCCGCTGACGCCGGAAGTGATCTCCTGGGCCGAGGACACGTTCGGCGTCCCCGTCCGGGACCACTACGGGCAGACCGAGCACGGGATGATGATCATCAACGCCTGGCATGATGACCTGCGAAGGGAGCTACGCCCGGGCTCGATGGGCCATCCCCTGCCGGGCTGGACCTGTGCTGTGCTCAAGGACTCCGCCAACGAACCGGCCGCCCCGGGGGAGATGGGACGCGTGGCGGTGGACACTGCCAACAGCCCGATGATGTGGTTCACCGGCTACCGTGACGCGCCGGAGAAAACGGCTGAGCGTTTCAGCGAGGACGGCCGCTGGTACATCACCGGGGATGCGGGCATGGTGGATGAGGACGGCTACTACTACTTCTCCTCCCGGGACGATGACGTGATCATCATGGCCGGCTACCGGATCGGGCCGTTCGACGTCGAAAGCGTCCTCTCCCAGCACCCCGCCGTGCACGAGTCAGCGGTCATCGGGGCGCCTGACGAGCTCCGGGGCGAAGTCCTGGAAGCCTACGTGGTCCTGACCGGCGGCACCTCGGGTGACGATGCCCTGGTCACGGAGCTGCAAAACCTCGTCAAAACCCAGTACGCTGCCCACGCCTTTCCCCGGCGCATCCACTTTGTCGACGAACTCCCGAAAACACCTTCCGGCAAGGTACAGCGCTTCATCCTGCGCCAGCAGGCCCGGTCCTGAAACTCCCTCGCAAGGTGGGCAGCCTACTCTGCTCGTCGCCAAGATCCGCCCGGGTTCCTACACTGGGTGAATGATCACAGTCGCCGGATCCATCGAAACGAAACTGTCCCCCGAGAAGGCCTTCGCCTTTCTTGCTGAATTTGAGAACACCAGCGAGTGGGACCCCAGCACGCCGGTGATGGACAAGCTCACTCCCGGCCCGGTGGCGGTAGGCCACCGGTACCACGCCGAATCCGAGTTCCGCGGCAAGCGCCAGTCCCTCGAGTACCAGGTGATCGAACTGACCGGCCGCCACATCAAACTCCGCGGTGAGAACAAGACCGTCACAGCCTACGACTCCATCGACGTTGGCCCCTCCGGCCAGGGATCGCTGGTCACCTACACCGCCGAATTCGAGATCAAGGGCCCGGCAAAAATTCTCCAGCCCTTCCTTAAGCCCGCTTTTATGTCACTGCGGGATCCGGCCCTGAACGGGATCCGGGACACCCTGAACTCTCTCGCCGCCCGCTGAGCCCAGCCAGAACTCCCGGAGCGACCCGCGCGGATCGGCTTCGACGCCGGGCCTCTCGTCAAGGATCATGGTGTGCCGGTCCGGCGATGAATATTTCGGCCATTCCGGCAGCCCCTCCGCGTCCGGAGCGCCTGCACGGGCGAATGCTGCCCACGCCGTGCTCATTGCCCGGCTCAGGCCGGTCGGCGCTGTTCCGCCGGTCAGGAACCTGGCTTCGCGGTTGCCGGTCTGCCGGAACACAAACGGAATCTCCAGGGCATGGCAGGCACCCAACCTTCCTCCCAACGCGGGGCTGGGCCAGGTGAACAGGTAACTGAAGGTGGCGCCGGCCGATCCCTCGCGGGCATCCAGCAGCCGGTTGGTGGGTTGGCGGTACTGCACGTCGGCCAGGCAGGCCTCCAGCTGTTCCCGGCCATCAGGATCCCTCCCCAGGCTGTCGGCAAGGGCGGCCGCGAAGCCGGGACGGGCTCTGGCGGGATCCGGAAAGTGTCCGGTGACCACCAGCTCCACCCGGTCCTCAAACAGCGGCGGGTCACTGGGAAAATCCGGGCGCATTTCAACAGCAAACGAACCCTCGTTGAGGTTGGTCCCCACCAACAGGTCCACGGCCGAACTCCGGCCGTGCAGGACGGCGTCCAGCGGCGGTTCCGGCAGGGACGGCGTCCCCACTGTGGGCTGGAACGGCAACGGCACGCCGAAGCTGTGCGGCGCGGCGGCGTCCGTGAGCGCTTTCTGGGCCTCGAGGAGCTGCGCGGCCGGCAGGGTGAGCAGCTCGGCCGCTCGTGCCTCGTCCAGTCCGCACAGCCGGAGGAAGTCCCGCGCCACCTGCGCGGATCCGGTGGCGGTCCTGAACCTCTCGGCCGTGCCGCTTTGCATGATGGCGCGGCGGAACAGCCCGTCCGACGCCGGCATGCCCAGGAGGGTGCCGACGGCCGCTGCCCCCGCAGACTCACCGAACACGGTGATGTTGGCCGGATTCCCGCCGAACGCGGCGATATTCGCCACAACCCACCGCAACGCTTCCAACTGGTCCAGGAGCCCCGCGTTGGACGAGTCCTCGTACCCGGGTCCCAGCAGCTCCGGCACATGAAGGAATCCAAACGCGCCCAGCCGGTAGTTGAGGGCAACCACCACAACGTCCGTCGCGGCAGCCAGCGGCCCGCCGTCGTGCATGCTGCCGTTGTTGGATCCGCTGAGATAGGCGCCGCCGTGGATCCACACCATCACCGGCCGCCCGGCGCCGTCCGGTGCGGGGGTCCACACATTGAGGTTGAGGCAGCGGGCCTCGTCCCACAGGTCGGCAAAACCGGCCGACGGCGGCGTGAAGTCATCAGGATTCTGCGGCGCCATGGCGCCGGGTGCGGTGCAGTCGCGGACACCTTCCCAGGAACGGACCGGGACCGGCGGGAGGAAACGGCCTTCGCCAGCGGGGGATTCTGCGTACGGAATGCCCCGGAAACAGTGAACCGGAAGGCCGTCAGGGGCTTCGAACCTGCCGCGGACGCTGCCCAGAGGAGTGGCTACGAGACTCATGCAAGTTCACCCTACTCATAGTTGAACGGGGGTGGGTTGTTTCTGCTGTTCGACTCCACGGGGGAGTGTCGGCGCCCCGCTGGAGTCGGGCTGGATTATGCTCTCTGGCGTGGAAACTGCGGGAATTGAAGTCGACGGCGCGACAGCCGGGATACTTGCGGCCGAGATACCGGTGCTGGCCGGTCAAGCCAGCATCGAAGAGCTGCTCCCGGGGGTGCCTGGCGTCCCTGCACCCTGGGCATCACCGGTCGCCTCTGCTGTTGACCCAGTAGTGGCCGAGGACAGCCAGCCGGCGCTCTTCTGACAGGACGCGTCTGGCCGCGTGCCTGACGCGCAGCGCCTACTCTTCGATGGTTACACCCCGCCAGAAGGCGACGCGGTCCTTGATGGACGCCGCAGGTTCCTTGGGATCGGGGTAGAACCACGCGGCGTCGCTGTTCATTTGACCGCCGACCTCCAGCGTGTGGTAGCTCGCCTGGCCTTTCCAGAAGCAGACAGTGGTTTTGTCGCTGTCCTTGAGGAAGGTGGCGTTGACGGCATCGCGCGGAAAATAGTGGTTGCCCTCCACCATCACCGTGTCCTCGGATTCGGCAATGACCTGTCCGTTCCAGATTGCCCTGACCATGGAGTGTTCCCTTCGTTGATGAAACCCCCGCCGACAGGCAGGGGGAACTTATGCGGCCAGGCGGCCTTTGGACTTCCGTGCCTGGCGATGCTCGGCAGAGGTTCGCGCCGCCGTCGTCCGCCCGGCAGGGCGTGATCCGGCCACAATTTCGCTGCCATCGGGAACTGTACTGTCCGCGTGGAGATGGATTCCATGCTCAACCAGGACGCCGGAGCCGATGCGCGAATGGCTGCCGATGTGTGCCCGGCTGCCGATTACTGTGCCACGGCCAATGCGTACGCCGTCGCCGATTACCGTCCGGTCACCGATCCTTGCTTCCCGGTCGATCCAGCTCCCGTGCCCTACCCGGCAGCCGGAACCGATGTGGGCGCCATGCTCCACATAGGTCATCGGCCCGATGCGGGCGTTCTCGGCAACCACGGCTCCCGGTGCTACGAGTCCGCCTCCATTGGCATGGCGCATATACCGGGTGACCTTGCCGGCGTCGTCCTCAACTGAGACAAATTTCGCGTTCATTCCATTCCTTGATCAAACCGCGGGTGTATTGCCCGCATTTGGGTTAACGTCCTGCAACACAAACGGATTCCCTCAGGGCAGCGGCCGGTTACCCAGGCGCACCCGTAACAGTCATTCGTGGCCGGGACTCTGCTGGATGGCCCGTCACCCAAGGTGGGGCTGCGCAAGTCCTTTTCACCGGCCTACCGTTGCCCTGCAATAATCGGACCTACGGTTGCCGGGGAGTGAAAACCCAGGTGCACCAGGTAGCAGGCACGCAACAAGGTAAGTTCAGGCCCATCCCACCAGACGAGGCGGACATCCATGAAGGCTCCAGACCAGCAGCACACCCAACTCTCCGGCACGCCAGGATCCCCTGGGCCGGTTGGAACGGCAGGTCATGAGCCCTTGGACCATCAACTGCTTCAGCGCCTTGCCGACGCGCACGGGGTGGGCACATCGTTCCAGGGCTGGGACGGGCTGCCGCACAGCGTAGCGCCCGAAACCCTGGTCAAGGTCCTGGCATCGCTCGGCGTCCAGGCCCAGACAAACAACCTCATTGAAGCCGCCCTGGCCGAGGCCGAACTGGCGCCCTGGCGGCGGATGCTGCCGCCCGCCGTCGTCGTCCAGGAAGGCGAAACGGCGCTGGTTCCCGTCCACGTCCCGGACGGCGCCACGGCACGCCTGAACATCGTGCTTGAGTCCGGGGCGGGGGTGGTGGAAGCCGCCCAGCAGGACATCTGGGTGCAGCCACTGGACGTGGACGGCGTACCCACCGGCCGTGCCACCTTCGCACTTCCGCACCACCTGCCGCTCGGCTGGCACACACTTCAGGCAGAGTCCGACGGCGTCACGTCCGAGGGTGCGCTGGTGGTGGTCCCGTCGCGGCTCACCACTGCCGGGCCGCTGCTGGAGCGCCGTGGCTGGGGACTCGCCACCCAGCTGTATTCCGTGCGGTCCAAGCGTTCCTGGGGCGTGGGCGACTTCGCCGACCTCGCGGACCTGGCCACCTTGAGCGGCCAGCGGGGAGCCGACTACGTCCTGGTCAACCCGTTGCACGCTGCCGAACCTGTCCCGCCGGTCCAGCCCTCGCCCTACTCCCCGTCCACGCGCCGCTTCTTCCATCCGATCTACATCCGGGTGGAGGCCATCCCCGAACTGGCCTACCTCAAACCCCGGAAGCGCGCCGCGGTGGACAGGCTCCAGGAGCAGGTGCAGGGCCTGAACAGGGACGGGGACCGGCTGGACCGCAACGCGGTCTACGCCGCCAAGCTTCAGGCCCTGGAATTGCTGTACCACGCACGGCGCTCGCCGGCGCGGCAGGCGGCGTTCGATGAGTTCTGCCGGATCTCAGGGTCCGGCCTGGAGGACTTCGCACTTTGGTCGGCCATCCGCGAGGACCTGGCACCGGAAGATCCGCTGTGGAAAGACCCGGACTGTGCCCTTGGCTCTGCCGAAGCCGAGTCCCTGCGGTCCAAGCTCGCGGACCGGATAGGGTTCCACCGCTGGCTCCAGTGGATCTGCGACGAACAGCTGGAGGCCGCGCAAGTGGCTGCCCGCCGGGCCGGGATGCGGCTGGGAGTGGTGCACGATCTGGCCGTGGGCGTCGACCTGAGCAGTGCCGATGCCTGGACTCTTCGCGGCGTCCTGGCGCCGGGAGTCAGCGTGGGCGCTCCGCCGGACATGTACAACCAGCTCGGCCAGGACTGGAACCAGCCACCGTGGCACCCGGGCCGGCTGGCCGAGGCAGGCTACGCTCCGTTCCGCAACATGCTCGCCAGCGTCCTGCGGCACGCGGGCGGCATCCGCGTTGACCACATTCTGGGCCTCTTCCGGCTGTGGTGGGTCCCGGCCGGCAACTCCCCGCGGGAAGGCGCCTATGTGCGGTACGACCACGAGGCGCTGATCGGGATCCTGGCGCTTGAAGCCCAGCGGGCCGGTGCAGTGGTGATCGGCGAGGACCTCGGAACCTTCGAGCCGTGGGTGCGGGACTACCTTGCCGCCCGCGGCATCCTGGGAACCTCCATCCTCTGGTTCGAGAACGACGGCGACTCGCCCCTTCCGCCCGAACGGTACCGGACGCAGGCCCTCGCCAGCGTGAACACCCACGACCTGCCGCCCACCGCGGGCTACCTCGCGGGTGACCACGTGGGCCTCCGGAGCCGACTGGGCCTGCTGGAACGGTCCGAGGCCGAGGAACGGGCCGAACATGTGGCCACGCTTGAAAAAATGATGGGCCTGCTGCGGGAACGGGGCCTGCTGCCGGAGGGCGGCGCTGCGGTCAGTGGTGGGGCAGGTCCGGCGGTGACCGAGGAACACACCATAGAAGCGCTGCACCGCCTGCTGGCCCAGTCGCCGTCGGTATTGCTGGGTGTGGCACTGGTTGATGCGGTGGGGGAGCGCCGCGTACAGAACCAGCCGGGAACCACCGAAGCGCTGTATCCGAACTGGCAGGTCCCGCTGGGCGATCCGGACGGCCGGGCCGTGCTCATCGATGACCTGCCCACCAATGCCCGGTTCAACTCGCTGCTGGCCGCGGTGGACGAGGCATTGCGGTCTTAAGGGGCTGGCGGGTCTGTCTGCCTGGGACGACAATGTGAACACGGCGGCGTCGGTGATGGTTGGCCGCCCCACCGGAGATGCTGAGGCGCGCGCGTTCATAGGAGGAACACCCCATGGCAGACGGACCCGTACTGGTGGTGGGCGGCACGGGCATGCTGGGCAGCCAGGTCGCCACCGAGCTGCTCAAACGCGGTAAGCAAGTAAGGGCGCTGGTACGTCCCGGCTCGGACGCTTCCCGGCTTGAGGCCGCGGGCGTGGACATTGCCCGGGGCGACATGCTGGACGCCTGGTCGCTGCTGCGGGCCATGGAGGGCGTTGACGCCGTGATCACGTCGGCCGCGGGCTACACCAGGCACCGCAAAGGCGACACCCCCAAAACCGATTCCGTGGGGAACTCAAACCTGGCCGAAGCAGCGAGCCGCTCAGGCATCCGGAGATTCGTCTTCACCAGCATCCTCACCTGCGATCAGACGCCCCAGGTTCCGCATTTCTGGCACAAGAAACTGACGGAGGACAAGCTGCAGGAACTGGGGGTCCCGTTTGTGGCACTGCGGCCGGGGGCGTTCCTGGACCAGGTCACGCGGTTCGGCGGTGACCCCCTTAGCAAGGGGCGCCTCATGTGGATGGGCTCCCCGCAGATTCCGCTGACGTTTGTGCTTACTTCCGACGTCGCCGCCTACCTTGCAGAGGCGGTCGACCTTCCAGGCTTGGAAGGGCAGCGTATCGACATCGGCTGGGACCGGGCATTGGGGATGCAGGAGGTCGCGGACATCATGGGCAGGCTCTCAGGCCGGCCGGTCCGCGTCCGGTCCATTCCCCTGGGTGTCCTGCGGGTGGCGGGGACCCTGCTGGCTCCGGTCAATCCCATGGCGAAGGACGCGGCCGCCATGATGGAGTGGTTCCAGTCGGGCCGGTACGTCGCCGACACTGCTTTGCAGCGGCAGTTCTTCGGCGAGCCTCCAACTGCCGAGGTTGCCATCAGGCGGGTTGTCGCGGGCCTGGGGCATACGCTTCCGCACCCAGGCCCGCGACGCCGCTAGTCTCCTCGGGCTAGTCCACCGTGAGCAGGTGGGTGAAGTGGTCGTACCGGAAGGTGACCGCTCCGCCGTCGTGCTTGTAGGTGATGTTGCCGCCGTTGGGCACGCCGTCAGCGCCATAGTTCTCTGTCCAGCCGCGGTTCAGCGCCGCCTTGAACTCATACGTGCCGGCCAACAGGTTCGTCACGGCCAGCTTCCAGACCATGGTTGTCGGGTCCAGGGTCAACTGCGCCTGGTCGCAGGTGGGGTCCCAATCGGCCGCACACCCGAGTTCGTCGTCCAGGCTGCCAGCAATGGCCACCGCCTGCGGCTGTTGTGAGGCGTAGACCGCACTGAGGACATGCGTGCTGTTGTCGTAGCGGAAAGTGACTGGCCCGCCAGGGTGGTCCAGGACGATGTTGGCCCCGCCGGGAACTCCGTCCGCGCCATAGTTCACATCCCAGTTGCCGTTGAGCGCCGCCTTGTATTGGTACCGCCCGGCGTTCAGGTTCACCGTCAGCCGCCAGATGTGGTCCGCCGGATCCAGTGTCATGAACGCCGCTTGGCAGGTCGGGTCCCAGTTACCTGGGCAGCCCATCTCCAGGTTCAGGTCGCCGGCAACTGTCACCGAGTCAGGCTGCGGGGCCTCGCCCACAAACACGGTCCGCGGCTCGCTGGCCACGCTGAAGCCGGGCCCGGTCATGGTCGCCCGGTACTGGACCTGCGTGCCATCCGCCAGGTCCAGCGGTGTCAGGTCATCCGTTACGGAGTACACGGGTGAGGAATCATCGGAACCAACAGCAGTCCAGGCGCCGCCTGCCACACTGCGTTCGAAGGACACCACGTGGCTTGCCTTTTCGGGGTCCGCGGTGGCGCTCAGCTCCACGGCACCTTCGACGCTGCTGCCCTCCACGGGCTTCTGCAATGTCAGGATGGGGGCGGGAACTGCTGCTGCGCGGGACTGGCTGGTAGCGGTGTGGCCGCCGTTGTCCAGTACGGTGGCCCGGTATTCGAGGGCGGTGCCGGCATCCAAGGCCGCAACGTCGTGGAACACCTGGTACGGGGCGGTGTCATCGGTGCCGATGGGCGCCCAGCCACCGCCTGCCGTTTTCGCCTCGAAGGTGACCTCATAGAACGAGGCACCGTCGACGTCGGCCGTTACCTTGATCCGGCCGTTGTCCGCGGGTGCCGCGGCAGGTTCCTGGAGGGCGACGGCGGGTGCGGCTTTCGAGTGCGGAATGCGGCCCGAGGACTGGTAGACCACTGCCGACAGCGGCGGAACGGTAACAGTCAGTTTCCCCTCCGCTGAGGTCTTTACCTCGGCGGCGCCATCGCCGTAGATCTTCGTGTAACTGCGCTTGCCGATGTAGGTGGGAACGTCCGCAGTCTGTGGCTGCTCGCTGTTGTTCAGGGCAACAACGTATTCCCGCTGTTCTTCCGCGTCAGTGCGGGAGAACGCGTAGATGCCGGAGCTTCCGGACGCGTACCGGTGCTGGTGGGCGCCGTCGCGCAGGGCAGGGTGTTCCTTGGTCAGGGCAGCGAGCTGGCTGATCTTGGAGTACAGCGGGTGGGTGGCATCGAAGTTGTCTGTGGCATGGGTGGCGTTTGTACCCAGCAGGTCGTCGTCGAGATATTCCGGCACCTGGCTGGCGAAGAGCGTCTGCCGGGCGTCCTGGTCGCCGCCGGGGCCGGTGAAGCCCTGCTCGTCGCCGTAGTAGATCACCGGATTTCCACGCGAGAAGTACATCAGCTCGTGGGCCAACTGGTCGCGGGCCACCTGCTCCGAGTCGTTTGCGCCCGGGTTGTCGGCGGCGATGAAGCTGCCGATCCGGCCCATGTCATGGTTGCCCAGGAACGTGGGCAGCTGGTAGACGTTGGAATCGGCGTCCGTGTACCAGTCGTCGCCGGCGAAGAACGACTCCAGGGAACGGGTGTCCTGGCTCTTGGAGGCGAAGTTGCGGGCGGCGTCCTGGAAGGGGAAGTCCAGTACGGCCTGCATCTGGTTGCGGGTGGTGAACTGCGACGTGAAGCTCTTGGTGGTGTCGAAGACCTCGCCGAACATGAAGAACTCGTCCTTGCCCTGTTCATGGGCGTAGTTGAGGACGTCCGGGCCGAACTCCTGCCAGAACTCGTTGTTGACATGCTTCATGGTGTCGATCCGGAAGCCGTCAACGCCGAATTTGCCGATCCAGGTCTTGTAGATGTCCTCCATCCCTTTCACCACGGTGGGGTGCTCGGTGAAGAGATCGTCCAGGCCGAAGAAGTCGCCGTAGTAGGAGTCCTCGCCCTGGAAGGTGGTGTCGCCGCGGTTATGGTAAAGCGTTACATCGTTCAGCCAGTTGGGAACCTTCAGGTTCTTTTCCTGGGCGTCCAGGACGGGCGTGTAAGGGAAGGATTCTTTGGCGTCGAGCTTCGGAAAACTCTCCGAGCCGGCATAGTCACGGTCGTCGAACTCCACCCTGGCCGCCGTCTTGTACGGTTCGGCGTCCTTGGAGATGTAGGACTTCCGGGCGCCTTCCTCGTAGCCGATAACGTCCGCCGTGTGGTTGGTGATGATGTCGAAGTACACCTTCATGCCGCGCGAGTGCGCCTCGTCGATGAGGGCCTGCAGTTCGTCGTTGGTGCCAAGGTGGGGGTCGATCTGGGTGAAGTCGGTGACCCAGTAGCCGTGGTAGCCAGCCGACTTGTCCTCCGTCTGGACGGCTTTGTTCTTGAAACTGGGGGTCAACCAGATGGATGTGGTCCCAAGGCCTTGGATGTAGTCGATCTTGTCCAGCAGGCCGGCCAGGTCTCCACCGTTGTAGAAGCCCTTCTTGGTGGGGTCGAAGCCGGACACCATTGGATCGGTGCCCAGCCCTCCGGTGTCGTTGGCGGTGTCCCCGTTGCTGAACCGGTCCGCCATGACGAAGTAGAAGTTCTCGTCCGTTACCGGAGCGCGGAGGGAATGGAGGGCCGACGACGTCCCGGAATTCGGGTCTGGCGCCTTGGGGTCGGGTGCCGCCTGGGCGGGGAGCACCGCGGTTGCGGCGGCGACGGCCGCTGCAAGGATGCCGGCTCCGGCGCGAAGGAGTGGTGCGCGTTTGGATGCCGGGCGGCTATGGGCGCCTGGCTGGAGGCTTGGGGTGGAGCCTTTGAGGGTGCGGGTTTTCACGTCAGGAGAGACCTTCCTGGTAGCGGCGTTGCTTTACAGGCTGTGGTTTGTTCGGTGGCCGCTTACATGGTTTTTGGGCCATCCGGCGGTCGGGGATTCGATACGGCTTACAGGGCGATGTGTGATCGCCGTTACTGTGAACCACGTCAGACTGTAAACGCTTGCATCCAATAAATCCAGTCTTTTGATAACGGCCTCCAAGGGTTAGTCTGCCGCCGCCCATGAGTGCACGCCTCCTGGTGGGAGTGTCGGTTAGCATGGAGTTTCCGCTAGATAGGGAGGGACGTTTGGTCCAGATTCGTGTGGTCGCTGCGGATGCTGATTCCCTCCGCTGGTGGGACCGGCAAAGCCAGGGGTGTACCCGAGCGCAGCTGGGACGCTGAAAGGCTTCCCATGCCAGCCAGTGATTTGCGTCCAGCTTCCTTCGCTGACATTTGCGCACGGCTTCGGTCCGCTGGGTGTGTCTTTGCGGAGGAAGAAGCTCAGCTCCTCCTGTCCGCGGCGTCGGGCCCTGCGCAACTTGCTTCATGGGTGGAACGTCGAGTCGCCGGCTACCCGCTGGAGCATGTCCTGGGATGGGCACAATTCTGCGGGCTCCGGATTGAACTGGACGCGGGCGTTTTTGTTCCCCGCAGCCGCACAGAACTCGTAGTCGAGGAGGCCGTCGCCCTGCTGCAGGCGGTCGCTTTACTGCAGGCCAAGCGGCCGCTGGAACACCGCGAACGAGGGTCGACCGCCGTCGTGGTGGATCTTTGCTGCGGGTCCGGTGCCGTTGGTGCGGCAATCGCGGCCCGGATTCCGGGAATTGACTTGCATGCCGCAGATGTGGACCCCGCCGCCGTCGACTGTGCGCGCCGGAACGTTTCCCCGGCGAGTGGCACGGTCCACCTGGGCGATCTTTTTGATGCCCTGCCGGCCGCACTAAAGGGGAAGATCCAGGTCGTGGCGGTCAATGCCCCCTATGTTCCCACCGGCGCGCTCAACACCATGCCCCAGGAAGCCCGTCTGCACGAAAAACGAACCGCGCTCGACGGGGGACCGGACGGACTTGATTTCCACCGTCGCATTGCGGCGGGGGCGCCGGAATGGCTACTCCCGGGCGGGAGCATCATCATCGAAACCAGCCAAGGACAGGCTGCCCAGACGGCCGAGATCATGGCCCGAGCGGGACTGGCTGTCCGTATAGTCCGCTCTGATGAGCTCGACGGCACCGTGGTTGTTGGCACTACTCGTCCGCCTGCCTGATCAGCCCGGGCCGCCTGCTTGATTACCCCACCCGCCGGCTGGTCTGCCTGAGTAACCCGCTGGCGGGCTTGTCGGAGTAGCCCACTGGCTGACCGCTGACTAACCACTGGGCAGGTCCGCCAGCCTTCGTCGATCCATCACAGCGGCCCCGCGGACTCGGCCCCTCGGACTGAGGTCCCGCGGACGCGGCAACGGAGTTTCTCGGGGGACTGTCCGATTTTCGGTGGATCCACGGTTGGCATTTAGTTGATTCTTCCGTCGAAGCTGATGGCGAAGGCGTTGAGCGCCGGCTTCCATCGTGTGGCCCATCGTGCCCTGCCTTTGCCTGTGGGGTCTAGTGCCCTGGTGGCGAGGTAGAGGCATTTCAGGGCGGCCTGCTCGGTGGGGAAATGGCCCCGGGCCCTGACCGCGCGCCGGTAGCGGGCGTTGACGGATTCGATGGCGTTGGTGCTGCAGATGACCCGCCGGATTTCCACGTCGTAGTCCAGAAACGGCACGAACTCACTCCGGGCGTTCTCCCACAGCCGGGTGATCGCCGGATACTGCTTGCCCCACTTGCCCGAGAACTCGACGAAGCGCTCCTTCGCCGCGGCCTCGGACGGTGCCGTGTAGACCGGGCGCAGATCACGGGACATTTCGTCCCAGTACTGCCGGGCGGCATAGCGGAAGGTGTTGCGGATCAGGTGCACTATGCAGGTCTGCACGACAGCGAGCTGCCAGACCGTGGTGATGGCCTCGGGAAGGCCCTTGAGCCCGTCGCAGACCGCGATGCAGACGTCCTCGACGCCGCGGTTTTTGATTTCGGTCAGCACCGAGAGCCAGAACTTTGCCCCTTCGCCGCCGTCCCCTGCCCACAGCCCGAGGATGTCGCGTTCGCCGTTGACGCTGACGCCGATGGCGACGTAGACCGGCCGGTTGGTGACCTGCCCGTCACGGACCTTGACGTGGATCGCGTCGATGAACATCACCGGGTAGACCCGGTCCAGGGGCCGGTTCTGCCATTCGGTCATCTCTCCGATGACCTTCTCGGTGATGCGCGAGATGGTGTCTTTGGAGACCCTGGCGCCGAACACCTCGGCGAAGTGGGCCGCGATTTCCCCGGTTGTGAGCCCCTTCGCGCTCAACGACAACACGATCTCGTCAACACCGGTCAGCCGGCGCTGCCGCTTGCGGACGATCTGCGGATCGAAGGTCGAGCCGGTGTCCCGCGGGGCATCGATCTCCACGGGCCCGATCTCGGTCAGCACGGTTTTCGTGCGGGTGCCGTTGCGGGAGTTCCCGCTCCCGCGCCCGGACACGTCGTGCTTTTCGTACCCGAGGTGTTCATCCATTTCCGCTTCCAGCGCGGTCTCCAGGACATTCTTCGTGAGCCGGTTCAACTACCCGTCAGGGCCGACGAGGTCGATGCCCTGCTCCCTGGCCTGGGCCAGGAGCTGCTGCGCTAACTCTTGCTGATCCACATCAGTCGCCATGGGATCCATGGTTCCGCTCATGATCAGTCCTCCCCGCCAGGCAACGCCCGGCGTGTCAGGCCAACCGTGGATCCACCGTTATTCAGACAGTCCCTTTCTCGGCGCGGAGCGTCCGCGCAGGAGACTCGGCTCCGTCGGGCCCGGCCACGGAGTGCTCGGCTTGGAACGCGCGCCTCGCAGATCTTTACCGTGTTCGTAGTAAGCCTGTTTGAGCTCTATTCGCGTAGGGGTGGGGGTGGTGGTTTGAAGTAGTGGTTTTGTTGGGGTTTTTGGGTGGGGTCGATGTGGGGTGGGGGTGTGAACCATGGGGTGCCGTTGTGGGTGGTGATGGTCCATTGTTCTTTGTGGATGAGGTGGTGGTGGTGTGAGCAGAGGAGTGTGCCGTTGTTGGTGTTGGTGGGGCCGTTGTGTGACCAGTAGGTGATGTGGTGGGCTTCGCACCAGGGGGCGGGGATGGTGCAGTTGGGGAAGGTGCAGCCTTGGTCGCGGGCGGTGAGGGCGAGTCGTTGGGCGGGGGTGAAGAGGCGGGTTTTGCGGCCGAGGTCCAGGATTTCGCTGTGGGTGCCGAGGAGGGCGGGGATGATGTCGGCGTCGCAGGCGAGTTTTCGCAGGGTGGCGGCGGTGACGGGGCCGGTGAAGGCGTAGTTCCCTGTTCCGTTGGTTGGTCCTCCGGTGCCGGTTCCGTTGGCGGGTTCTGTGGTGCCGGGGCGGTGGTGTTGGGGGAGGAGGTCCTGGTAGTGGATGGTGGCGAGGATTTGGGGGCGGTTTCCGCCGGTGGTGGGCAGGGTGTTGGTGGTGAGTGCTGCTTTGATGGCGCCGATGATGCCGTCGAGTTGTTTTTGGGAGCGGGTGCGCCGGTCCAGGTCCGTGTCGGGGCCCGGGTCCGCCCAGTCGTCCTGGCCGGTGCTGCCAGCGGTGCGGCCGGCTGTGCTGTCATCCGTGCCGCTGTCTGTGCTGCTGCCGCCGGTGGTGGGGGTGGTGGTGCGGGGGTTGGTGGCGGCGTTCATGGCGGCGAGGAGTGGTTCGTATTGGTCGGTGGTGGCGAAGATTTCGAGGTGGTGCAGGCCGTGGCGTGGTTTGCGGATGAACGCGCCCTGGGTGTGGCGGAGGGCTTCTTCGCTGGGTTCGGTGCCGTCGGCGTCGAGGGTGTCGGACCAGCGGCGGGCGACGCGGGCGAGGAAGTCCGGGTCGGTGGTGGCGGCGGTGCGGGTGAGGTCGGTCTCGATCAGGGTGAGGGTTTCGGGGGTGGTGCGGTGTTGGAGCCGGTCCAGGGTGAGGCTGATGATGGTCCCGGCCCGGGAGGACACGGCAGGGCAGGCCGGCGCGGGCCCTGAGGCACTGTCTGCACCTTCGGTCTCACCGGCGCCGTCGGCACAGGTGGTGGGGGTGAGTCCTGCGGCGAGGTGTTCGCGTGGTGGTGGGGTGGTGTCGCCGGTGAGGGTGGTGGCGGGCAGCGCGGCGTGGGCGAGGTGGAGCCGGCGGTGGGCTTCGCTCTTGCCGATCCGGAGCCGGAGGCGGAGGAACTCGGCGGTGTTCGCGCACCCGTCGTCCGCCGGGGACGCGGGAACGGTTGCCGCGGGCCGGGCGCCGGCAACTGCAGTCCCCACACATCCAATGGATCCGGCAGGTCCGGGATTCCCAGCGGGCCAGATGGCGTCGGTTTCGTTGAGGGTTTCGGTGCCGTTGTCCCAGCCGGTGATCCATCCCCGGCCTGTGTGGGTGCGTGCGGTTGCGGCGGCGGTGATGGCCTGGTTGCGGGTCCTGTCCACGGTCCCGGCGGCGAGGATCTGGAGGTACTCCACGGTCCGGGAGATGTCCTCCACGGTGCCGGCGAAATCGGCGGCTTCTGCGTAGCTGGCCATCGCGAGCCGGTCGGGCGCTGCGGCGGCGACGGCGTTAGCCGCGGTCAGCAACGCGGCGAGCCGCGCGCCGGGCGCCGTCCCATCGGTGGAAGCGCTCCCAACTGGGGCGTGGGCAGCAGGCGGGGCCGGGCGCGTCAGCACGGCCGTGCTACCGCCGTGCTCCGTAAGCTGATCCCCAAAAGCTTCCATGGGAACAGTCTTCCCGGAGGGTCTGACATTATTGCCGGCGTCGGCGGTGCCGCCGCTGGAAGCGCCCCCAACAGGCGGATCCCCAACAGGGGGATGGGCAACAGGCAGAGCCGGGCGCGTCAGCACGGCGGTAGAAACGCCGAACCCGGCGAGCTGATCCCCAAAAGCTTCCATGGGAACAGTCTGCCGGGAGGGTCTGACATTATTGCCGGCGTCGGCGGTCCCGCCGCTGGAAGCGCCCGCAACAGGCGGATCCCCCAAAGGGGCGTGGGCAGCAGGCGGGGCCGGGCGCGTCAGCACGGCAGTAGAACCGCCGGACCCGGCGAGCTGATCCCCAAAAGCTTCCATGGGAACAGTCTGCCGGGAGGGTCTGACATTATTGCCGGCGTCGGCCGCCCCGCGACTGGAATCGCCGCCAACAGAGGCTTGGGCGCCTGGCGGGACGGCGGGCGTGAGTACGGCGGCAGAACCGCTGAAACCCGCAAGCTGATGGGTGCTGGCACGAAGGAGGACGATTGGTCCTAGGCACAGCTGCGCAAAAAACGCTCAAAACGCTGCCGGCCGCCGCGTCCCCCAAGGATCGCGACGGCCAGCAAGGTCAAACAGTTTTAGCACAGTTCCGTCCTGACCTCAGTGTCAAGTGGCGGGCCTGCGTAACGTTCCGGGCAGGAAGCCGGAATCAGTCCCTTCGCGGGTCCACGTTCGTGGCTGCCCCGGCGGGTGTGGCGCCACCTTCATCGGACCAGTCCTGGCCCTGGGCGTCATTGAGGGCAGGATCGGATTCAACATCCGAAGTCCCCAGATTGACTGTTTCCGGGTGCGTGCTGTGGGCCGGGATGTGGTCCCCTGCACCGGCTGCGCCGGCAACCCCAGCTGTGGCGGCAACGCCCGAGGTGCCCGTGCCGCCGGACGGCGTTCCGGCGTCGGACGTCTTGCCCTTGCCCGAGGTGGTGTCGTGGTGCATGGCAGAACCAATGACAGTTCCGGCGCGCCGTGCGGCCTCACCCAACTGGTCAGCCAAATCCGGGGCCTTTTCCTTGATGGCCTCCGTGGCTGCCGTGACCTTATCCTGGACAGGTTTGCTGTCCCAGATGCCTGCTGCCCTGGTCTTGAGCTTTTCGTACGCTTCGCGGCCGGACCGCGAACCCAGGACGTAGCCTGCCGCAACCCCGATACCCAAAAGAAGTTTGTTTTTCATGATGAACTCCTGCTCCGTGAGAAGGTTTTCAGTCCGGGCCTACTGGCCGGGAGAATAGAAAACCGGCCCGGGGATTTTGTCCCCAGGCCGGTTTCCTGGCGCGCGTCGCAATTAGCTGCGGACGCCGCGCTTGGTGATCATGCCGTAAACGAGAAGCACGATGAGGGCGCCGCCAATGGCGAGCAGCCAGGTCTGCAGGGAGAAGAACTCCTGCAGGCCGGTACCGAAGATCATTCCACCGATCCAGCCGCCGAGCAGTGCTCCAACGACGCCGAGTACGAGGGTGATGATCCAGCCGCCACCCTGCTTGCCCGGGAGGATCGCCTTAGCGATCGCGCCAGCGATAAGGCCGAGAATCAGAAATGCAAGAAATCCCATTTTTACGTTCCTCTTCCTAAGTAAAGGAGGTTCCCGGATCCCGGGAACGCTTAATCCTTCTGCCCTAATAGTAATCATGCTTACTATCGGTTTGCCAACCCCGTCCGTTATAAAAAGGCCACGTCAGTGCCTTTTCAGTGCCCCGTAGAGTCCGAGTCGTTGCCAGCTCCGGAGCCCTCGTCGAGGATGGCAATTTCCGCGAGATCAAGCGGATCCAGGGCAAAGTCGAAGACATCCAGATTCTCCCTCATCCGCTCCGGATTTCCGGACTTGGGAATCGTTACAAGACCCTGCTGAATATGCCACCGCAACACGACCTGGGCAGGCGTTTTGTCGTACTTTTCAGCCAGCTGAACAAGGATGGGAGCGCTCAAAAGGTCCCCTCCTGAGCCTCCCAGCGGACTGTAGGACTCCGTGACAATGCCGAGCTTCGTGTGGAAGTCCCGCTCCGCGATCCTCGTGATGGCAGGGCTGAGCTGGATCTGGTTCACCGCAGGAACCACATCCGTTTCCGCGAGCAGCCGCTCCAGATGCGCAGTTTTGAAGTTGGACACACCGATTGACCGGACTTTTCCCTCCGCCAAAAGCCGCTCGAACGTTTTCCATGTGGAGATGTACTCGTCACGCTGGGGGAGCGGCCAGTGGATCAGCAAAAGGTCCACATAGTCCAGCCCCATCCGCTCAAGGGAACCGTCCAACCCCTCCATGGCGCGGTCGTTTCCCTGGAACTGGCCATCCAGCTTGGTGGTGATGAAAAGTTCGCCACGATTCACCCCGCTGGCCCTGATTCCGTCGCCAACGCCTTTTTCGTTGCCGTATTTCACTGCCGTGTCAATGTGCCGGTACCCGGCTTCCACGGCGCGTACGACGGCGGCAGTCACCTGTTCGTCGTCCAGCGGCCAGGTGCCCAGACCCAGCTGCGGGATGCTGTGACCGTCATTGAGCTTGATCAGCGGTGCGAGTGTCATCTCAACAGTCTCTCCTGCTTTTGCCTTCCTAGCCCTCGAATGCGGCGAGAATATTGGCGGCCTGGTAATCCAGCACGGTCCGCGCAAGGTCGGACACCTCGTCAGGGTTCTTTTGCTGGTCCAGGAACTCCACGAAGCGTGCGATGGCCTGCCCCGCCTTGGAGGCATCGCCGTCGGACACAGCCGTGGCAGCCTGCTGCACACTCGCGGCCAGCTGTTTGGCCACCGGCCCCGACACCCCGCCGGACTCAACCAAATCCTCCAGGGTCTGCTGGAGCGCCTTGACGCTGCCCGGGAGCCACGCAGCGCGCAGGGGAACGTCTGTGAAGTCCATGTCCGAGGCGAAGTAGAAGTCCGTGTACGACGGCTGGTTGTAGGCGGTGTTCTGCCGCGCTACCTCTGCCCGGTACTGCGGATCGTGCATCAGTGTGTAGAGCTTGTGGTTGGTCACTTCGGTGCTCATGAACATGCGAAGGGCGGAGCTGTCGGCCGTCCGGACCAGCATCTCCTCGCGCCAGTCACCCACGACGTCGGCCACGAGGCTCGGCGTGCCCTTGGTGCCGTTGTTGGTGCGGGTGCCCGTCGCGGTCAGCAGCCGGCCGCGCTTGAAGTCATCGATGGTGGGTGTCTGTTCCTGGGCGCCATTGATGATTTGCGTGGTCATGTCCGCAGCCCACTTGATGCTCATGTTGGTGCCGGGTGCGGTGCTGGAGAGCTTGTCACCGTCGGCCGACTGCATCCCGATGGCCCAGTTCTCGATGCCGGGGACAGCAGGGTCCACGTCGCCGATCATGCCGCGGCCGGTGTCCTTGCCGGAGTAGGCACCGAACAGGACCTCACCGGTGGCGGCATCACGCATCGCATAGCCATAAGGGGCGTAGGTGGCGCCTTCGTGCACCGAGAAGATTTCCTTGCCGGGGCGGTTTGGATCGATGTCGGTGACGTGCATGGCGTCGCCGTGGCCCAGCCGGGCCTCCACGCCGGGAGCGGCGCTGGCAGCCGGCAGGGTGTCAAACGAGCTGTAGAGCAGCGAGCCGTCGTCGTCGATTGTGGCGGAACCATAGACAATCTCCTGCTTGCCGTCGCCGTCCACATCGGAGGCGCTCAGCGAGTGGAAGCCCTGGGTGGTGAGCTTGCCGTACACCGGATCCGTGCCGTCGCGGCCGTGCGGAGAGTCGTTGAACGGGTTGGTCATGGGCGCCCATCCGGAGTCCACATTCCAGACGGGGGAGAGGTTGGCGCCGTCCCACGTGTAGCTGGCAAGCGTTGTGCGGGTGTAGTAACCGCGGGCAAACACGGCGGCCGGCTTCTTGCCGTCCAGGTAGGCGACGCCCGCCAGGAACCTGTCCACGCGGTTGCCGGGTTCGATCCGGGCCATGGCGTAGTCGCCCCACATCAGGCCGTCGTCGTGCCTGCCGGGCTCGTACGCGACAGTCTTCAGTTCCTTGCCCGTGGCCCCCTCGAACACCGTGAGGTATTCCGGGCCGGACACGATGAAGCCTTCGAAGGCGCGCAGGTTGTTCCGGGCGCTCCGGGACGGTGCGTAGACGTCCATGAAGTAGCTGGCCACGGCTTCGGCGTCCGTGCGGGACAGCGGGTACTGGTACTTCGGCGCGATGCCAAAGGCTTCTTCCAGGGTGGCGGGCCAGTTGCCGGCCTTCACCTCGGGGTGGTCGCTCCAGCCCTGGAAGGTGTCCACTATGTGCTGGTAGTAGTCGGCTGCGCTCATCCGGTAGTCATCGGCGTTGGAGAAGCCGGCGTCCAGGTCCGACTGGAGCATGGAGATGAAGGACTCGCCTGCCACCGAACCGTCCGGGTTGTAGGAGATGGTCTTGGTGCCCGGTGCCGTCTTGAACATCATCTCGGCACGTCCGTCGCCGTCGAAGTCGTTCACCAGCATCTGGGTGTAGTGGGCACCGGCGCGGATGTTGACACCCAGGTCGATGCGGTGCAGCAGGGTGCCGTCGGCCTTGTAGGTGTCCACGTAAGTGTTGCCCGTGTAGCCCACCTGTGAGACGTCCTTGGAGTTGTTCGGATCCCACTTGACCACGAACTCGTACTGGCCGTCGCCGTCCACGTCGCCCACCGAGGTGTCGTTGGCCGAGTAGGTGTACGGCTGACCCGCGGGGGTGACGCCGTCGGCCGGCTTCTTCAGCGGGATGTCCTTGAAGTTTCCGCCCCAGGAGGTGGCGGCGGCGCTCTCATCCAGTTCAACGCCGCCGACGACGGCGCGCACGTCATACTTCGAGGTCGCAGTTCCAGCGGGGTCAAGGTAGTTGGTGCTGTCCGTGACAGTGGCGAGTCTCTGCCCGTCCCGGTAAACATTGAAATCGGTGCCGGTCAGGCCCGTTGCGGTGGAACCGGTCGCCTCGTGGCCCAGGAGGCGCCAGCTGAGAAAAACACCCTCCGACGTGCCGGCGGCAACCAGCCCGCGGTCCAGGTGGTCCAGCTGAACGCCTGGCGAACTGGGTTTTACGGAAGGCCCGACGGCGATTGCCGGGGTGCTGAGGCAGCCGACGGTCAGTGCCAGGCCGGCTACGGCGGCCACAGACAGGTGGCGCACGGATTTCCTACTCGGATTCATCAGTGAATCCTTTCAATTTTGGATTGGGAAAACGCTTCCCCAGTAACCTAGCGGGGGTGGCGACCACAATCAAGCCTTGCGCCGGGTCGGTAATAAGGGTATTTAGAACGTTGTAGAGAGGGTCAGTCGGTGGTGCCGTCCGTCTCGGGCTCCCAACGCAACAGGTCGCCGGGCTGGCACTCGAGGACGTCGCACAGCGCCTCGAGCGTGGTGAAGCGCACGGCCTTGGCGCGGCCGTTCTTGAGCACCGCCAGGTTGGCAGGGGTGATTCCCACGCGATCCGCGAGCGTGCCCACGGCCATTTTCCGCCTGGCCAGCATCACGTCGATGTCCACGACGATGGGCATCAGATCACCTCGTCGAGCTCGGTCCGGAGGTGCTTCGCCTCTGCATCAAGTGCCACGGCCTGCGCCAACAGCGTCCGGAGCACCCGGACGATCAGCGCCACCCCTGCGATCAGAAACGATGCGCCGCAGATAAGCAGGACCACACCGGGAGCAGCCTCGCCGGGTGCGAGCATCACTGCAAGGGCGAACACCAGCACTGACGCGGCTGCCACTGCCCAGAAGATGATGTCCACGTAGCGGAAGGCGCCGTGCGAGAACACCGCGCTCCTCCGTGCCATCGTCAGGAGGCGCCAGACACACACGAGCGTGACCTGGACGCTGACGATACCCAGCACCACGATCAGGAGGGCCAAGATGCGCGTGCCGGTGTCCGCGCCGGACTCTTCAAGGTCCGTGGACAGCAGCGGAACCATCCGCACCTGGACAAAGAGCGAGCCGGCCAGGGCCGCGGCCAGTACTACGCGCAACGCAACGGTGGTCAGTTTTCCCACGGGGTCTCCTAGAGTATCGATTTACGGTGAAAGTCTATCGATAATCAATAGGTGCGGCAAGGTTTGGCACCTCCGGGAGCGGCCCCTCGTCAGCCCTAGCGCCGTGCCCACCTGACCAGGCGGTCGCTCAGGTCCATGAACTTCGGGTTCACCACCTGCAGGTCAGGATGGGCGTCGTGCCACTGAACGATTTCCCGGGCGCCGTCCGCGAACGGGATGCTGGCTGCGTAGCCAGGCACCAACGACTTGATCTTGGCGTTGTCGAACACCACCGAGTGGGACCTGTCGCCCAGAAGGCCGGGCCCCAGTTCGGGAATCTGCCCGGCATTCTGTGCAGCGATCGTCTCCGACGCCACGTGGACCAGTTCGGGCTCGGGAACGCCGGCCGCCCGGGCAAACAGCCGGTAGATCTGGTTCCAGGGCAGGAACTCATCCGAGGTGATGGTGTAGCTCTCGCCAACTGCCTGGGGCCTGCCGAGGAGCCCAACGAAGGCCTTCGCGAAGTCCCTGCTGTGCGTCACCGTCCACAGGGACGTGCCGTCGCCGTGCACCACCACAGGCTCGCCGGTGCGCATCCGGTGGATGTCAGTCCAGCCGCCCAGCATGGCGATCCTGGTGCGGTCGTAGGTATGGGAGGGCCGCACCACCGTGACCGGAAAGTCCTCCGAACGGTATGCCTCGAACAGCAGGTCCTCGCAGGCAATCTTGTTGCGCGAATACTGCCAGAACGGGTTCTTCAAAGGCGTGGATTCCAGGATCGGCAGCAGGGTGGGCGGCTTCTGGTAAGCCGACGCGGAACTGATGAACACATACTGTCCGGTCCGGCCGCGGAACAGATCCATACTGGCGCGCGCCTGGTCCGGAGTGAAGGCAATAAAGTCCGCGACGGCGTCGAACTCCCGGCCGCCCAGCACCTCCCGCACGGCTGCCGGATCGCGCACATCCGCATGCAGGACCTCGGCACCCTCCTGCACGGGCCGGCCTGAAGACTGTCCCCGGTTGAGGACAGTCAGCCGGTGCCCCAGCGCGACGGCGCGATCTGCCGCCGCCGCGCTGATAACGCCCGTACCGCCGATGAAGAGGATGTTCCGCGGCGCCACCGTGTCCTCAGGAAGGGTGCCAGGACCGGCGCCAGGAACAGGCGGAGTCACCACGCTTAGTCTTCGGGAGCGGGGCGGTACCCCGGGAAGATGTCATCGAGCCGCTTGAGCGCATCGGCATCGAGCGTGACATCCAAAGCCCGGATGGCGGCGTCGAGCTGTGACTGCGTCCTCGGTCCCACGATCGGTGCGGTAACCGCAGGTTGGTGGAGCAGCCAGGCGAGTGCGACGTCGCCGGGTGCGTGGCCCAGTTCGTCCGCGAAATCCTCGTACTGCTGGATCTGGTCCTGGTGCTTCTTCAGGGTTTCAAGGGCCCGGCCCTCAGTGCGGCGGACGCCCTGTTCCTGCTTCTTCAGCACGCCGCCCAGAAGGCCGCCCTGCAGTGGTGACCAGGGGATGAGTCCCAGGCCGTACTGCTGTGCCGACGGGATGACCTCAAGTTCCACCTCGCGGCGGAAGAGGTTGTAGATGGATTGCTCGCTGACCAGGCCCGTGTAGTTCCGCCGCCGGGCGGCTTCCTGTGCCTGTGCGATGTGCCAGCCGGCGAAGTTGCTGCTGCCGGAGTACAGGATCTTGCCCTGCTGGACGGCTACTTCGATGGCCTGCCAGATTTCGTCCCACGGGGTGTCCCGGTCGATGTGGTGGAACTGGTACACGTCGATGTAGTCGGTCTGCAACCGCTTCAGGCTGGCGTCCAGCGCGCGGCGGATGTTCAGGGCGGAAAGCTTGGATTCATTGGGGCGCTCAGTCATGGTGCCGTACAGCTTGGTGGCCAGGACTGTCCGTTCGCGCCGCTCGCCGCCCTGGGCGAACCAGCGGCCAATGATCTCTTCGGTCCAGCCGCGGTGCCCGGTGCCGCCGTACACATTGGCTGTATCGAAGAAGTTGATGCCGGAGTCCAGGGCGGAGTCCATGATCGAGTGGGCGTCTGCTTCCTCGGTCTGGGGCCCGAAGTTCATGGTGCCGAGGCACAGGCGGGAGACCTTGAGGCCGGAGCGGCCAAGGTGGGTGTACTGCATGGGTGGATCCTTAGTGTCGGTGAGGAGTGTCGGTGGGGATTGGGTGCGCGGGGCTAGAGCTGTGTAAAGGACGCGACGGCGGGATCGGAACCGATGCGCGCGCCCGACTCGAGTTCGGTGATGGACGCGAGTTCGTCGTCGCTGAGCGTCAGGGACGAGGCAGCCAGGTTCTCCCGCATCCGGGATGAATCGGCTGATTTGGGGATGACGATGTTGCCGGCGGCAAGATGCCAGGCGAGGACCACCTGCGCGGTGGTGGCGTTGTGGGCCTGGGCAATCGCGGTGACGGCGCGCCCGTTGAGGTCCCCGCCCTGGCCCAGCGGACTGTATGCCTCCACCTCAATGCCCAGGGCCCGGCACTTCGCCGCTAACTCCGCCTGCTGGTAGCTGGGGTGCAGTTCGATCTGGTTGACGGCAGGAACAACTTCCGCGGAGGCCAGGAGTGTATCCACGTGATCGGACAGGAAGTTCGATACGCCGATGGCACGGATCTCGTTGTTGGCATACAAACGTTCCATCTCCTTCCAGGCCTGGACGTACAGGTCCTGGGACGGCACCGGCCAGTGGATGAGGTACAGGTCCACGAAGTCCAGGCCCAGTGCTTTGCGGCTGTTCTGGAATGCCTCCTGGGCCCGGCCCTGCTCGCCGTTGCGGAGTTTTGTGGTGATGAAAAGTTCTTCGCGCGGAATCCCGGCGGCGGCAATAGCGGCGCCCACGCCGGCTTCATTGCGGTAGGCGGCGGCTGTGTCGATGTGGCGGTAGCCGGCCTCCAGGGCATCTTCGATGATCCGCTGGGTGTCTTCCGGCGGAACCTGGAAGACTCCGAAACCCAGTTGGGGGATGGTAACGCCGTTGTTCAGGGTCAGCTCTGACATGATGTGGCTCCTTTGCTGCGGGTATTGCCTACGCTGCGGGTTTGCTGGGAAAACGCTTTCGGGAAGGCCCACAATGAGCCTATGCAGTTTTGTGCCGATAGTCAGCCCTTGACCCTGTGCCTGTTTGTCCTAGGACTGCCAGTCCTACCTTCGTTGTAGAAAGCGGTCATTGGACCGGGGCACAATGGGGTGCATGGGTCAGAGTGCCGAATTCGGGAAGTTCCTCAAAGCCATGCGGTCGCGGTTAGCCCCCGAGGATGCAGGAGCGGATGCGGGCTCCGGCGCGCGCAGGGTGCCCGGGCTTCGCCGCGAGGAAGTGGCCCGGCTCGCCGGTGTGAGCACCGACTACTACGTCCGTCTGGAACAGGGGCGGAACATCCATCCCTCCCGTGCGGTGCTGGACTCCGTGTCCCGTGCACTCCGTCTGGACAGCGGCGAGCATGCGCACATGATGGACCTGCTCGAAAACTGTGCCGCCACCACCCGAACCCCCGGACCCGCGCAGGGTGTGCGCCCGGCCTTGCGTCAGTTCCTGGAGGCCGTCGGCGACGTTCCCGCGCTGCTGCTGGGCCGCCGGACCGACGTCCTTGCCGGAAACCGGATGGCTTTCCTGCTTTTCGCAGATTTCCCGCAACTGCCTGCCCCCGAGCGCAACCTGACCCGCTGGCTGATCCTGGATCCGCAGGCACGGGAACTCTTCCGCGACTGGAAGACAGTGGCCGCGGAAGCCGCGGGCGCGCTGCGTGTGGACGTGGGCCGGCACCCGAACGACGCACAGGCAAACCAGCTGGTGGGGGAGCTGGCCGTCCACAGCGAGCACTTCCGCCAATGGTGGGCAGGGCACAGGGTGGCCACGAGGTCCTCCGGCATTGTCCGGCTCCACCACCCCGCCGTCGGCGATCTTGAACTGAGCTTTGAAAACCTCGTCCTCCCCGACGATCCGGACCAGCAACTCAGGGTGTTTTCCGCAAAGCCCGGTTCGCCGTCGGCCGATGCCCTGCTCCTGCTGGGCAGCCTGGGCGCCCCGGCATTACCGGAACTGACCGAAGTGGTCACCGCTGAAGCTCTTCGGCCCGCTGACCCCGGGAAACAGTGATGGCCGCACCCCGAGGGGTGCAGCCATCACCTGCGGATCGAGTGGTGGTCAGTGTTCTTCCAGGCGGAAGCCGAGCTTGATGGTGACCTGCCAGTCTGCGATCTTGCCGTCCTCGAGGTGACCGCGGACTTCCTTGACCTCAAACCAGTCGAGGTGGCGCAGGGTCTGGGATGCCTTGGCAATGCCATTACGGACGGCGTCGTCCACGCCCTGGGTTGATGTGCCGACAATTTCAGAAATGCTGTACGTGTGGTTGGACAACTTCGCTCCTCGTGATCGCCTTCGAGTCCCGGTTTGCGGACCGTCCTTGCAGACTAGTAGGACTTCCGGGCCGGGGGAAGTGTCACATCCCGTGGTCAGGCGCCCCGGGGTGCCTCGAGGACAAGGTTCTTCAGGTCATCGAGGGTCTGTTGCATGTGCGCGTCCATGGCTTCACGGGAGCGCGATGCGTCGCGTGACTCCAGTGCCTCCGCGATGTTCTGGTGATGCCCGATCGCGTGCTCCTGGATCTCCGGGACGACGGATGTTTCAGCCCTGCGCTTTTCCAGCACCCGGTGCAAAGGCTCAAAAAGGACGGCCACAAACACGTTCTCGGACGCGCGCAGGATCACGTCGTGGAAGGCGAGATCGGCCTCCACGAACGCGGCGACGTCGTTGACGTCATGAGCAGCACGCATCGCAGCCACATGGCCGAATAGTGCCTGCACATCCGCATCACCGATCCGGGCCGAGGCAAGTTCGCACGCACCGGTTTCGAGCATCCGGCGCAGTTCGATGAGCTGAACCGATGCGTCCGCCTCGTTCTTGCCCTCCGAAGCCGCGCGGAGCACAGCTTCCAGGGACGCCCAGCGGTTCAGCGGGTTCACGAAGGTGCCGCGGCCACGTTCGACACTGAGGATCCGTTGCGCCTCAAGGGTCTTCATGGCCTCGCGGACGGTCATGCGGCTTACGTCGTGCCGGGCGCTGAGTTCAAGCTCGCCGGGCACGCTGGATCCGGGCGGGAAGTCCCCGGCGATGATCCGGTCGAGGAGTTCGTCGGCAACGACGCCCACCAGTGATTTCCGTGCCATGTTCCCCCTGCCGCCCTCGCCGTATATGTCTGACAAGTCTACTTGCGCAGCTTCCCTGTGGTGTGCCACACTATTTCAAATGTTAGATGTCAGACATCTTACAGCTACGCAAAATTACGAGACTCACCACCATAGATTTCACACAACGGAGTGCATAGTGACGCTTGAAGCAGACATCCTGGCGGCCTTCCCGGCCGAGGTCCAGATTCCCGCCCGCCTCGTTGCCGACGCGGTCGCCGCCTCCAGTGCGGTAACTCCCAAGATGCTGGTAGTGCTCGACGATGACCCCACCGGAACGCAGTCCGTTTCAGATCTGCCTGTGCTCACCAGCTGGGACGTGGAAGATTTCATCTGGGCCTTCGCCCAAGCCAAACCCGCTGTGTACGTGTTGACCAACACCCGCAGCCTGGATCCCGCCGAAGCTGCCGCACGGAACGAGGAAGTGGTCCGCAACGCGCTGGCCGCCGCCAGCTCCAGCAAAGCCGGTTCCAACCTGCGGCTGGGGTTCGTCAGCCGCAGCGACTCAACCCTCCGCGGGCACTACCCGCTGGAACCCGACGTTATCGCCGCCACCGTCGCTGAGGTCACCGGCGAACAGACCGACGGCGTGGTGCTGGTTCCAGCCTTCCCCGACGCCGGCCGCGTGACCATCGGCGGCGTGCACTACATGCGCGGCACCGGTGAGGCTGCAGGACAGCTCACGCCCGTGGCCGAGACCGAATTCGCCAAGGACGCCAGCTTCGGCTTCGCCAACTCGGACATGGCCAAATACGTGGAGGAGAAGTCGCACGGCCGCTTCGCCGCAGAGTCGGTGATCGTGCTGGACCTGAACATCATCCGCGCCTCCACCGACCCGCAGGTCACCGCCAATGCGATCGCTGACGCCATCGCGCCGGCCACCAATTCCACCCCGGTCGTGGCGGACATCGTTACCGAGAACGACCTCCGCGCCCTGTCCCTGGGCCTGGAAGAAGCCGAACGCCGCGGCAAGAAGCTGCTGTACCGGGTTGGGCCGCCGTTCGGACGTGCCCGGATCGGCCAGGAAATCCGCGCCGAACTCAGCGGCGCCGAAGCCTATGCGGGCAACACCCCGTCCACCGCCGGCGGCCTGATCGTGGTCGGCTCCCACGTGGGCGTCACCACCCGCCAGCTCAAGGCACTGACGGAACAGCACAGCGCGGCCCGCATCGTTGAGATCGACGTCGAGAAGCTGCTGGGCGACTCCGCTGACGCCTACCTGGACCAGACAGTCAGCACTGTGGTGGACGCCCTCCACGGGGGAGACGTGATCGTCCACACCAGCCGCCTGCTCATCAAGACCGACGACGCTGCCGAAAGCCTGCGGATTGCGCGCACCGTCTCAGCCGCCGTCGTCGCGGTGGTGAACCGGACCCTCAAGACCTTCCCGCCCCGGTTCGTCATTGCCAAGGGCGGCATCACTTCCTCGGACGTCGCCGCCCACGGGCTGGAAATCCGCCACGCCATTGTCCGCGGGCCCATGCTCCCGGGCATCGTAAGCCTCTGGGAGCCGGTGGACGGCCCCGCCAAGGGCATCCCATACATCGTCTTCGCCGGCAACGTGGGCGACGACCAGTCCCTCGCCGACGTCACCCGCAAGCTCAGCAACACTTTCTAGCCAGCTTCATCACGGGCATTCAGCCCGATCACCAGTTTCAAAGGAGAACACCATGACCAGCAACTACACCGTCACCGTCCTGGGCCTGGGTGCCATGGGCCTGCCGATGGCCACCCGCCTTGCCAGCGAGCTCACCGTGCACGGCTTCGACATCGCCGAGCCGCGCCTGAAGCTCGCCGAAGAAGCCGGCATCCGCACCTTTGCCTCAGCCCGGGAAGCAGCCCGGGGCGCCGATGCCCTGCTGCTGGCGGTCCGCAACGGCGAGCAGCTCAACGATGTTCTCTTCGGCGAAAACGGCGTGGCCTCCGTGCTTGAGCCCGGCGCCGTCGTGATCCTGGGCAGCACAGTCGGCACCGAAGCCATCCCGGCCACCGTGGCCCGCCTGGCCGAATACGGCGTCGAGCTCGTTGACGCCCCGCTGTCCGGCGGTCCCAAGCGCGCCGGCGAAGGCGACCTGCTGATCGTCGTCGGGGCTTCCCCCGAGGCCCGCGAAAAGGCTGCGCCGGCGCTTGAACTCCTCGCCTCCACCCTGACCGTCGTGGGTGACAAGCCCGGCGACGGCCAGGCCCTCAAGACCGTCAACCAGCTCCTGTGCGGCATCCACATTGCGGCCGCCGCCGAGGCCATGGCCCTCGCCGATGCCCTCGGCCTGGACCAGGCCAAGACCCTCGCCGCCCTCGAGGCAGGCGCCGCAGGGTCGTTCATGCTCTCCAACCGCGGCCCGCGCATCCTCGAGGCCTACACCGAGGAAGGCGCCGAGGTCCTGTCCCGGCTGGACATCTTCGTCAAGGACATGGGCATCGTGGGCAAGGCCACCCGCGCCGCCGGCCTGGCCGCCCCCGTGGCCGCCGCCGCCGAGCAGCTCTACCTCCTGGGCCAGGCCCAGGGCCTCGCCGCCGCCGACGACTCAGCCGTCATCAAGGTCATCGCCCCCACGAAGCGCACCACCGCTTAAGCACCTCCACTTAACCACCTCGGAAAAGGTACGACGACGGCGGTCCCCCCTCCGCCGTCGTCGTACCCTCTCCGAGGTCCCCAGCGTCCAAGTCCGCCACCGCAACATCCAGCGCCCCATACAGCCCGTCTTCCGGAGACCGGCTTGTCAAAGGAGCCGCAATGAACGCCCTGATTAACCCCCTGATGGTGGGGGCAGCCGATGCCCCTGCCATCAAACCCGCCGTGGAGCTGGGTACTCCGCTGCTGCTCACCATCGCGGCCATTGGCATCGCCGTGCTGCTGGTGATGATCATCCGCTTCAAGATCCAGGCCTTCGTGGCCCTGCTGAGCGTGAGCATCGCCGTGGCCGTCGCCTCGCAGATCCCGCTCAAGGACGTCTTCACCGTTGTGGCCAACGGCGTGGGCGGCACCATGGGCAAAGTGGCGCTGCTCATTGCGCTCGGCGCCGTGCTGGGCCGCATGATCGAGGTTTCCGGCGGCGTGCAGTCCCTGGCCTCGCACTTCACCGCGAAGCTTGGCGCCAAGCGCGTGGCGGTGGCACTCACCGCTGTCGGCTTCCTGGTGGCCATCCCCGTGTTCTTCGAGGTCGGCATCATCGTGCTGGTCCCCATCGTCTACGCCTTCGCCAAGATCGCCAACGTCCACCCGGTCAAATTCGGGCTGCCGATGGCCGGCATCATGCTCGCCATCCACGTTGCCGTGCCGCCGCATCCCGGCATCGTGGCAGGCGCCGGCGTGTTCGGTGCCGACATTGGCCTGATCACCCTGATCTCACTGATCATCTGCATCCCTCTGGGCTTCCTGTCCTACTTTGTTGCCGGCATCATGAACCGGAAGGACTACGAGCTGCTCCCCGGCGTCAAGGCCCAGGTGGAAGAGTTCGGCTCGGATTCCCTGGTGAAGGTGGGCCACGACGGCCCCGGCGCAGCAGCGATTGCCCCTCCCCGCCCGGCCCTGATCATGTTCCTCATCGCCGCGCCGATCGTCCAGATCCTGATCGGCACCCTGGGCACGCTCACCATTCCCAAGGACAACTCCTGGTACGGGCTGGCGGCTTTCATCGGAAACCCGTTCTTCGCCCTCCTGGTGGCCGTTGCCCTGTCCTTCTTCCTGCTGGCTGTGCGCCGCAACTGGTCGCTCCGGGAAACCGGCGAGATCTTCGAAGGCGCACTGCCTCCCATCGCCTCCATCCTGATGGTGGTTGCCGCCGGCGGCGTGTTCGGTGAAGTCCTGCGCACCTCCGGGATCGGCGCCGCGCTGTCCCAGACCCTTGACCACCTGGGCCTGCCGGTCATAGTGCTCGGCTTCGTCATCTCCCTGGCGCTCCGCGCAGCCCAGGGTTCGGCCACGGTTGCCATCGTCACCACCACAGGCCTGCTGACCTCGGCCGTGATGGAAGGCGGCTATTCACCGGCCCAGATCGCCGTCATCGTGATCGCCATCGGCTTCGGCGCGCTGGGCCTGTCGCACGTGACCGACGCCGGCTTCTGGACCGTGGTGCGCTACTACGGCCTCACCGTGTCCGACGGACTCCGCACCTGGACCGTGCTCACCACCATCCTCGGCCTGGCCGGCTTCGCCCTGACCTTCGGTGCCTGGATCCTGGTGGGAGGGCTGGGCGTCTGATGCGCACCCGACTCGACCACCTGGTCACCTCCGCCCTGCAGCAGGGCTCGGCCGTTCCGGCGTTCACCTGCTACGACTTCACCACCGCGCTGGCCGTTGTGGGGGCCGCTGAAGACTCGGGCCACGGCATCATCCTGCTGGTGGCCCCTAAAACAGCCGCGACCCCCCACGGCCTGCGCCTGATCGCAGCCCTCCGCGGGCTGGCAGATGCCGCGTCCGTTCCGGTGGCGGTCCAGTTGGACCACGCAACTGACCTGCGCGTGATGGCCGACGCCGTCGCTGCGGGGGCGGATTCGGTCCTCGCCGACGGCTCGTCCCTTCCGTATGAGGAGAACATCGCGCTGGTCCGTGAGGCGCGCGCCCTGCTCGGTGCCGGCGTCGTGCTTGAAGCGGAACTCGGCGGCCTCGCCGGCGACGAGGACCGGGCTTTCGGCGCGGACGAGGCGGGCGTTGACGTCGCCGGCCTGACGGACTCCGCCCTGGTGGAGGACTTCGTGGCCCGGACCGGCGCAGAGCTTCTGGCTGTGGCCGTGGGCAACGTGCACGGCAAGTACAAGGGCGAGCCGCAGCTCCGCTGGGACGTCCTCCAGGACATCGCCGTGCGGACGCACATCCCGCTGGTGCTCCACGGTGCCTCCGGCATTCCGGCGGACGAGCTGGTCAAGGCCGCCGCCATGAACGTGGGCAAGGTGAACTTCAATACCGAGCTCCGCACCGGGGTGCTGGCCACGCTCCAGGAGCAGCTGCCGGCGCACCGGGCCGACGGCGAAAACCTCCAGGGACTGCTGGGACACTGGAACGCCTCGGCCCGGGAATTCGCAACTGCGGCGCTGGGCATGCTTACCCGCTGACGCTCCGGCTCCTGGAGGCACACGCCAGGACCAAATTGCAGGGAGGCTAGGATCGAGCCATGATCCTGGCCTCCCTTGTTTTCGCGTTCCTCGCAGCCGCGCTCCACGTGTACATCTTCACCATGGAGTCCCTCACCTGGACGAGGCCCGCAACCTGGAAGAGGTTCGGCCTGGCATCGCAGGCTGACGCGGAAACCACCAGGCCCCTCGCTTACAACCAGGGCTTCTACAACCTGTTCCTGGCCATCGGCGCGTTCGTTGGAGTCGGCTGCGTGGCGTTCGCACCGCCGGGATCCGTCCAGCCGGTGGTGGGCTGGACCCTCATGTTCACATGCTGCGGTTCAATGCTGCTCGCCGCCGTAGTGCTTGCCCTCAGCGGGCGGAAGTACCTCCGCGCCGCGGTGCTGCAAGGCACGACGCCGTTACTCGCCGTCGTACTCGGTCTCATCGCGCTGCCCGGCTAGGCCCCGGAGGTGCCTTGATGGTGGCACCGGGCGCTGGCCACAGGTGCCACCCGGGCGGACAATGTACGTAACAACATGCAGGCATCGGCAGCATCTGGCGCAGGCAGGGACCGTAGGTGAGTGGCATGAAGGAACAATGGCCAACACCGCCGGGCGAAGCGGAGATTAACCGTGACCTCGGCATCGACGTTATCCGTTTCGTGTGCCTGGCCCTGGTGGTGGTGAGCCATTGCATGATGGTCAGCCCTGTCCTCCACCCCGACGGAACGGTGACCAGCCAGAACACGCTGGGGGACCAGCCCTGGTTCGAGCCCGTCATCTGGATCTTTATGGTGATGCCGCTGTTCTTCGTCACCGGCGGAATCACCGGCCTGCAATCCTGGCTGCGGCTCAAGGACCGCGGTGGAACCGGCTTCGATTTCGCCCAGGCCCGGCTACTCCGGCTCGTCCGGCCCGCGGCAGCTCTCCTGGCACTGATGTTTGTGGGCCTGTGGGCGGCACGGCTGCTGGGTGTGGACCCCCAGGTGACGCAGCTGATCGCCACCGGGGCGGGCATGCCGCTCTGGTTCCTCGCGGCCTATCTCGCGGCCCAGCTGAATATCCCGCTGCTCGCGCGGTTCCATCGGCGCGCACCCTGGCTGACCCTTGCCGCCCTGGTGGCGCTCGTGGTGGCCGTGGACTGCTTGCGCGGAACGCTGCCCCAGCTCGCCTACGCAAATCTCGTCTTCGTGTGGTGTTCCGTGCAGCAACTGGGTTTCCTGATGGCCGACGGTCATCTTGCCAGGCTCACGCGGTCCGGCCTGGTGGGACTGATCGTCGCCGCCAACCTGTTGCTGGGCCTGATCACAGGGCTGGGCCTCTACTCGGGAAACATGCTGGTCAACCTCAACCCGCCCAACCTGTGCCTCTTCATCCTGGGTGTCTCGCAGGCCGCCGCTCTCCAGCTTTTCCGGCCGGAGATGAACTGGATCTCCGGCATACATTGGGTCCGGGCGGTGGTATCCATGGCCGGGCGACGTGCCATGACGGTGTACCTGTGGCATTTGCCGTTGCTGGCTGCGATGTCCGGGCTGCTGCTCCTGACCGATTTCCCCAAACCCGCGGCCGGAACAGCGGCATGGTGGTGGGCGCGGCCCCTGGTGCTTACCGGCGTCGTCGCCCTTTTGCTGCCCGTGATTGTTGTTTTCGGGCGCCTTGAGGAACGTCCGACGGCGGCGGTCCACGCCCGCGGCAGGCCCGCCGCCGCGGTGGTGACGGCCGCCGTCGTCGTCTTCATTCCGGTGGCGGATGCCGCCTTCAATGGCCTCACCCTCGCACTGCTCGGCGGCGGGGCAGCTTGCTTCGCCCTGGCTGTCCTGCTGCTGGGAAGGGTCCCGGAGCGGGTACCCGTCCACGTTGTTTCCGAATCCGGGAACGGGGAGGGCGGGGCATTGCCAGCGGGGCCAAGTAGTGCCAGTGTCGAACCATGACTGAGAACATGGTTTCCACTGAGGACAAATTCAGCCCGGACGTGTCGCTGGCACGGGATGACGAGCATCACTTCTACGAGCTGAGGGTGGGCGGCAAGATCGCCGTCCAGTCCTTTTTCCGGGACCGGCCCGGACACGTGGATTTCACCCACACGGAGACCGCGGAGGAATTTGCGGGCCAGGGGCTGGGCAAGGTGCTGGCCCACTTCGCCCTCGACGACGTCGTCGCTTCAGGAAAGCGGATCATTCCGCATTGCCCGTTCATCAGCAGCTACCTCCGCAAGCACGAGGGCTACGAACAGCACATCGACTGGCCCGAAGAATAGCCGCCCGGCGGACCAGGCCTCCCAGGGGGATTCGAACCTTGTGAGCCGGGCAGCAACTTCGTAAAGTCGTAGGTGGGCCATGCAGCCGGCCTACGGTACTTCCGCGGAGATTCCCGTGAGCCACAGACTTTCCCACCACAAGCTTCGGGTCGTTGTCCATTGCGATGTGGATCCCGGGCAGGTAAGGGTGGACGTCGGTGGGTGCCTGACGCAGTCCACCTTTCCGGCTCTCCTGCACCTGCTGCTCCGGGCTCACCGGCTGGTGTCCAGCCCGGCAATAGCGCTGGACCTGCGGCGCGCAATCCATCTGGACGCAGGGGTCCTGGCGCACCTTCGCCTCCTGGCCGGTCCCGGCCGCCCACAGCCCGGGCAGCGCGATGTCCTGCGCCAGGGGCTGGCCTGGGCAGTGGCCGCGGCCCTTGAGGAGGCCGAACATCTTCGGCTGACCCTCATCGAACCGGTTTACCTGCCGGTGTGCCCCGTCCATTCCGGCACGCACTTCGAGGCTGCGCGCCGGGACGCGGCCGAAGCCTCGATGGTGGAACACCCGAGCCAGCCGACCGATCCGGCCAGCCCGGTGCGCCCGTCACGCGCCGCGTCGGCCAAGCGGGCACAGCGCGAACGGTCAAACAAGGCCGCCCATATCCATCTCTGAGGGCAAGCAGCAGTGGAGCGGGCCTCCGGTTAGGCTTGGGGCCATGACGCCACAGGACAGCGGGACCACAGCCGTGATTACAGGGGCCAGCGCGGGCATTGGCGCCGAGTTCGCCCGGCAACTCGCCAGCCAGGGCCATGACCTGGTACTGGTGGCCCGCGACCGTGCCCGCCTCGAAAAAGCAGCGGCGGACCTGGAACAGCAGTACGGAATCACCGCTGAGGTGCTGCCCGCGGACCTGACGGACGACGCCGGGATGGCCGCCGTCGTCGGACGTCTCACCGACAGTGCGAGGCCCGTGGAAATCCTGGTGAACAATGCGGGCCGCGGACTGTTGGGGGAGTTCGAGGAGAACAGCATCGGGGACGAGAAACAGGGGCTGGTGCTGCACTGCCAGGTGCCGCTTGAACTCACCCATGCCGTCCTGCCGGGCATGCTGGCCCGTGGTTCCGGCAGGATCATCAACGTGGCCAGCATTGCAGCTTTTCTGCCGCGGGGGACTTACTCTGCGGCGAAGGCCTGGCTGCTGAGCTTCAGCCGCTGGGCAAACGCGGCGTACGGGAAGCGGGGCGTGAAGGTCACTGCGGTGTGCCCCGGCCTTACCCGTACGGAATTCCACGAGCGGATGGGGCAGGACAAATCGGTGACGCCGCCCTGGCTGTGGCTGACCGCCGAGCGCGTGGTCCGCGAAGGACTGGCGGACAGCCTCCGTGGCAGGGCATTGTCCATCCCGTCCATGCGCTACAAGGCGCTGGCTGTGGTGGGGCCGCTGTTGCATGGGCGCCTGGTTAACGGGCCTGCGCGCCGCCTGAAGCAGCTCCGCGGCCAATAAGGGTGGTCCCGCTGCGGCGCCGCACGGTCACCACCACCAGGATCCCCACCACGGCACCCACAAAGGTCTCCAATGCGCGCTCCGTGATCAGGACCCCTGGCGAGGCGGGTGCGGCCAGTTGGGTCATCAGGAGGATGACCGGCGTGAAGGAGACCATCGCCAGTCCGTAGTGCCGTGTCATAAACAGCTCGGTGGTGAACTGGAAAACGATGACCAGGATGGCCAGCATCGCCACATGGTGCACGCCGTAAAACTCCGCGGGAAGCCACGGGCCGGGAACCAGGACGACGGCGGTAACGGCCAGGCCGAGCAAGGTCCCTACGATGCGGTGGATTCCGCGGCGGACGCTGCTGGGCAGATCGGCGCCGGCGAGCGGAACGGCGGCTGCTGCCATTGCCCAATGGGGATGGCCGCTGCCGCTGAGCACTCCGATGGACCCGGCGACGCCTGTTGCCAGGACGTACCGCGCTGCGTGCACAGCTGCCAGCCGGCGGGCATTTCCGCGCAGGGGCCGTGCATCGCGGGCCGCTCCGGGCTGCCACACCCGGGCCCGGACCCACCCGCCGAAACCCACTGCCAGCGAGAATGCGGCAGCTGCTGCGGCGATGAGCAGGGCAACGAACCACGGGACGGCTGTTGGTACGGAGGCGCAGGCACCCAGGGCGAGTATGCCGAAGAACGGGCCATTGGGCCTTAGCCGAACCCTGTCCGCAAACACCGAGCCGGCTCCGGCAAGCAAGGCCTCCACGCCCACGAGCCACCAGGACTGGAGGTGGCTGACGGACAGGAAGACCCCTGTTGCGACGCCGCCGAGGAGCACCAGCGCTGCCTGGGACTGGTGCCTCAGCCGCAGCTGGTGGGATTCTGCCCGACCGTACATTCCGGTGAGGGCCCCGAAGACGGCGTAGATGATGAGGTCCGGGCGCCCCAAACCCAGGAGGACAAGGGAGGGCACGGCTACACTCAGGGCGACCCGGAGGGCGGCGAGGTGATCGTTGTTTGCCGGCTCCAGCCTGTGGAAGGCACGTAACTGGCGCAGGACAGGCTTCACGGATCACACCAACCTTCGGTTGTGGCTCCTTTGGTGAAGCCTTCCGGAAATTATCACGGCCCGTTCCCGCTGGGCATCATGCCGTACACGGGACGTAACCTGCTGCGGCCAGACACGGCTGAGGCCCGCCCTGCGTGATTCCCCCAAGGAAATCACGCAGCACGGGCCACCTGAGCGTGGACTACAAGACGCAGTCAGCCTTGCCTCAGTTCGCTCCTGCGGGCACCTTGTCGGCTGCCGCGCTCGCCGTCGTGATGTCCTGGGTCTCGAACGGCATTTCGGCCAGGTCAATCAGCGGATTGTCATCCTGGCCGGCAACGAGTTCACGCGCCTCTGCCTGGGTGTCCACGCTGGGCATGGAGCCCGGCAGCGGACGCTGGGCCGATTCCTTCAGGAAGTAGATGGCCACTGCGCCGATCGCAGAGGTGCCCATCAGGTAGTAGGCCGGCATCATGTCATCGCCCGTGGCAGTGATGAGGGCGGCCACGATGAACGGCGTGGTTCCGCCGAAGATCGCCACGGAGAAGTTGTACGCAATTCCCATGGCGCCGTAACGGCTGGACGTAGGGAACTGGGCCGGCAGTGCCGAGGCAAGGTTGGCCACGTAGAACGTCACCGGGAAGGCGATCAGGGCCAGGCCGGCCAGGGTGGACCAGATGTCCCCGATACCGATCAGCAGGAATGCAGGCGTCGCCAGGACTACAGTGCTCAACGCGCCGATCCAGAGGACCGGGCGGCGGCCAATGCGGTCGGACAGCTTGCCGGTCAGCGGGATGCAGAGGCTCATGATGACCAGCACGGGGATGGTCAGCAAGGTGCCGTGGACCGGATCGTACCCCTTGGATTCGGTGAGGTACGTGGGCATGTAAGACGTGAGGGCATAGCCTGCAGTGTTGGCGGCGGCCACCAGGATCATGGCCACGATGATGGAGCGCCAGTAGGCCTTGACGATGCCAACCGGTCCCTTGACCACGGCTTCGTCGCCGGCTGCGGCGTGCTTGGCGAGGTCCTCCTGGGCATCCAGTGTTGCCTGGAACTGCGGGGATTCCTCGATCTTGCTACGGAAGTACACGGCGATCAGGCCAAGCGGGCCGGCGATGAGGAACGGAATCCTCCAGCCCCACTCTTCCATGGCAGCCTGACCCATAGTCAGCTGCAGGACGGAGACGAGGGCGGCGCCGAGCGCGAACCCCATGTAGCTGCCCATATCCAGGAAGCTGGCAAAGAATCCGCGGCGTTTATCCGGCGCGTACTCGCTCACGAAGGTGGTGGCACCGGCATATTCGCCGCCTGTGGAGAACCCTTGGACAACCTTGAGCAGCACCAGGAGGGCCGCGGCCCACATGCCGATCTGGGCATAGCCGGGCAGCAGGCCGATGGCGAAGGTGCTGGCGGCCATGATCATCAGGGTGGTGGCCAGAATCTTCTGGCGGCCTATCTTGTCGCCGAGCCAGCCGAAGATCACTCCGCCAAGGGGACGGGCAATGAAGGTGGCGGCGAAGGTTCCCAAGAGGAACAGGGTTTGGGTGCTCGGATCGGATTCCGGCAGGAACACCGGTCCCATCGTGGTGATGAGGTAGCCGAACACGCCGACGTCGTACCACTCCATGGTGTTACCCACGATGGTTCCGCCCAGCGCTTTTTTCAGCATTGGCTGGTTTACGACGTTCACGTCGGATTCTTTGAGCCGACGGCGGCCGAGGAGCTTGGGTTTCCTCGCGCTCCTGGGCGCTGCGCTGTCGTGTATTGCGCTGTCATGTACTGCGTTTTCCGGTACTGCGTTGCTGGTTCTGCGGGCGTTGTTCGCGCCTGCTGAAGAGTCGGTCGTGCTTCGGTCTGTGGGCATTTGGGCGACTCCTATGGAGGTCATTTGCTTGCGACTTGTAGCTGCCCCGCTCTGGGCAGGCCTTCAATTTTACGCGAATTCTCTGGTAACTGAGAGCTGGATGGCGTAGGGTGGCCTGTTTCGGTGCCTTTACGGGCATGTTTTGCGGAACTTTCTTTCGGCGATCCTGCGGCTCCATTACTGGCATCCGATGGGTTGGCGGGTTCCCCAGCTAATCTTTTTTCGCTCCTGCTTGGTTTGCCGGCTTTTGGCGCGCGCGGGAGGCCCGAAAAGTGACGGCCGCCACCAGCGTGGCGCGGCCTGGCAGCCTGTTCGGGCTGGTACGGGCACCCTCGCTGCAAGGGGTTCACAAGCTGCTCCGACCCTGCCTATTGTTGTGCCATGGGAACACTGATTTTTGAGTAGGCGGATGCCCGTGGCCTGGTTTCGCAGGCCTCGTCCCGGCCGAGCTCGTCAGATACGCTGATTCCCCTCAGAAAGGTTCCAAAGAATGACTAAAGATTCTGCTTCAAGCAACCCCGAAACCACTGCCGAAAGCGCCCACGAAACCTCCGGGCAGCCCGAACCGAAGGGGGTCCGCTCCCGGCTGACTGACGCCCAGAAGGCGATGCTCGCCAGCAAGTCCAGGGGCGGGGACGCCGGGCTGCAAAGCGTAGGCAAGAGCCACAAACCAACACATGTCAGTGGCAAACAGGGGCCGGCGGAGAAGAAAGTCCGCTGGTAATTCGCGGGTAATCCAACTTCAGGAATTATTTTGCCCCCATTTCAGGGAGCGCTTCATTTCGTCGTAGAAAGGAAGAACAATGGCTAAAAAAATGACTGATGCAAAGATCCAACCAGAGGTCGCGGGCCATCTCGCGGCAGCCATGGACCAGCCGGCATTCCCCGGCCCGGCCGCCATTGCCGTGGGCAGGGCCATGGCGGGAGAGCAGCACTGGCCGGATGGCAATGGGAAGAACCGCCACCCCAAGGAAAACAATACGATGCACGGCCGGCCCGGACATGAAGCAGCCGTGACTGCTGTTCACCGGACCGGCCGGCCCCAGATGCCGCACTCCTCCTAGGGAGCGAAGGGCGTCTTAGGAAGCCCAGGGCGTCTGGGGACAGGCAGAAGGCCTGGGGACACGCAAAAGGCCTGGGGACACCGGTATTCCGGTGTCCCCAGGCCTTACCCGTATCGGGAGGCCTTTCCGCGTCGCACGACACAGACCCACTGCAGTGCCGCTACGCTTCCGGAACCACTTCCTCCGGGCCCTTGTCCACCCGCCAGCCGCGCCACACCGGATGACGGAGCCTCCCGCTTCCGGTCCACTCACCGAACGTCACTTCACCTACCAGCTTTGGCGTGACCCAGTGGGCGTCGGATGCATCCTCGCGGGGGACGTCGTCGAACGGCGAGGTCTTGCGTGCCAGATCATTCATTTTCTGCCGCAGCTCGGTCAGCTCCCGTGCACTGAAACCGCTGCCCACCCGGCCCACGTACCGCAGGCTCTTACCTTCCGGGATGCCCACCAGCAGCGAACCGACCGAGCTTTCCCGCCCGCCCCTGCCGGGACGCCAGCCGCCCACCACTACCTCCTGTGTTTTCGCGAGCTTGATCTTGATCCAGGTCCTGGTCCGCTGGCCGCTGACGTAACGGCTGTCCGGACGCTTCGCCATCACTCCCTCCAGTCCCAGTTCCTGCGCGCTTTCCAGGATGTGGTCCAGCCGTTCGTCCAACACGGGAGACAGTTCCACGGGAAGGTCGGACGGGGAGAAGAACTCCTCCAACTGTTGCCGCCGCGTCTGAAGATGCTTTCTGCGGAGGTCCTCACCACCGACGGACAGCAGGTCGAACAGCATGAGCCGGACGGGGATGGCGCGGCGGGCCTTTTCGACGTCGGCCGCTTTGGTCAGTTTCATCCGTCCCTGGAGCAGCCCGAAATCGGGCCTGCCGGAAGGCCCGACGGCGATGATCTCGCCGTCGGCGACGAACGACCCCGCCGGCCAGCCGTTCCGGTCCGTCAGCTCGGGATACGTTGCGGTGACATCGTTGCCGTTCCGGCTGAAGATGCGGACCCTCTTTTCGTCCGCAACGATCACCCCGCGGACGCCGTCCCATTTCAACTCAAACTGCCACTCGCTGCCTTGCAGGTCCGCGGGGGTTCCGGCGGTCGCCATCATGGGCCGGAGGTCGTCCAGGGGTGTGGCGGCAGCTTCCCTGGCGGGTCCGGCAACGGGCTGTGGCTCCCGCAGCTTGGTCCTTTCCGGCTTGTCTGGTTCAGCGGGGACTCGTTCGTCCTCACCGGCTCCGTTTCCGTCGTCCCCCGTTCCATTGTCTGAAGAGTGCCGGTGCCTGCCGCCGTGGTGCTCCTTGTCCATCAGGTGGATAAGCCATTGCCCCTCCTCGCCGCGCCCGCGCCCGGTATGGATCAGGGCGAACTTCCTGGTTCCACCCAGGCCGCCGCCTTCGGAACCGGTGAGGGTGGCGATGACTTCCTTGCCGTTGATCCATTTTTCGAGCTCGTACGTCCCGTGGTCCCAGATGGTGACTTCCCCCGCGCCGTACTGGCCCTTCGGGATGGTCCCTTCGAACGTGGCGTAGTCCATCGGGTGGTCCTCGGTCTGGACCGCCAGGTGGTTCTGTCCGCCCGATTCGGGGACGCCCTTGGGCAGGGCCCAGGACACCAGGACTCCTTCATGCTCCAGCCTGAAATCGAAATGGAGCCGGCTGGCGTGGTGTTCCTGGATCACAAAGGTGTCGCCCGTGCCCTCCGCGCCGGAGAACGGCTCGGGCGTCGCGTTCGGATCGCGCATGGAACGGTACCGCTCAAGGCGCGGATGCGCGCCGCCGTCGTCCGCATTGTCAGCCGTTTTGCCCTTGGGGCTGCCCGGGTGGCCGGAACCGTGTTCGACGGCGGCGAACGGGTCCTTGCCCGCCTCGACCCGTCGCATCACTTCTTTGTAGTCCAGATGGTGCAGGGTGGGGGAGCTGAGCTCCTGCCAGGTCCGCGGGGTGGCCACCATTGGCGTAGGCCTGCCGCGCAGTGAATACGGCACGATAGTGGTCTTGGCCGCGCTGTTCTGGCTCCAGTCCACCAGGACCTTGCCGGTGCGGAGCGTTTTCTTCATGTCGCTGACCGCGAGATCAGGGTGGTCCGCTTCCAATGCCCGCGCCAGTTCGTGAGCGAACGCGGAGATCTGGTCCGATGTCTGGGTCCCGTCCAGGCCGGCATAGAGATGGATGCCCTTGCTGCCGCTGGTCACCGGGACCGGGTCCAGCCCCACATCCTGCAGGATGGTGCGCGCCAGGAAAGCTACCTCCACGCATTCCGTGAGCCCTGCGCCTTCGCCGGGGTCGAGGTCCAGCACCAGGCGGTCCGGATTGAGCTGCCTGCCGTGGGAGTCCACCTGCCACTGGGGGACATGGATTTCGAGCGAATTGATCTGGCCGAACCAGGTGAGCGTGGCGGGATCGTTGACCATGGGGTAGTAGATGGTCCGGTCCTTGTGCGTTATGGCGGCGCGGGGGAGCCAGCCCGGAGCCGAGTCCTCCAGGTTCTTCTGGAAGAACACCTCTCCGGGGTCTCCGGCGGTGCCCACACCGTTGACCCAGCGCTTCCTGGTCGCCGGCCTGTTGGCTGCCGCCGGGATCAGGACATGGGCCACCGCGGCGTAGTAGGCCAGGACGTCGGCCTTGGTGGTGCCTGTCTCCGGGTAGATGATTTTGTCCAGGTTGGTCAGGGTCAGTTCCCGTCCCGCCACCCGGACACGTTCCTTAGGAGGGGCCAAAGGTCTTCACCTCCGGCGCTGTGTGGGGTTCACTTGAGGAATGAGAGCCATCTGGAAAGGTGCCATCGCGTTTGGCCTGGTCAACGTGCCCGTGAAGGTCTACAGCGCCACCGAGGATCATGACATCAGTCTGCACCAGGTCCACAATGCGGACGGCGGCCGGATCCGGTACCAGCGCCGCTGCGAGGTGTGCAGCAAGATCATCGACTATTCGGACATCGAGAAGGCTTTCGAGGACGACGGCCGGACTGTTGTCCTGACCAAGGACGAGCTCAAGGCCATTCCGGCGGAGAACAGCCACGAGATCGAAGTGGTGCAGTTTGTCCCATCGGAGCAGCTTGAACCGATGATGTTTGAGAAGAGCTACTACCTGGAGCCGGACTCCAGGTCGCCCAAAGCCTACGTCCTGCTGCGCAGGGCGCTGGAGGACACGGACCGTGTGGCCATCGTGCAGTTTGCCCTGCGCGAGAAGACCCGGCTGGGGGCATTGCGGATTAAGGATGACGTGCTGGTGCTGCAGTCTCTCCTGTGGCCCGATGAGGTCCGCGAGGCCAAGTTCCCGGCACTGGACGAGTCCGTCCGGATCTCCGCCCAGGAACGGGAGATGTCGGCGGCGCTGGTGGAGTCCATGGCCGCGGACTTCGATCCGGACCACTTCACCGACGAGTACCAGGTCCAGCTCCGCACGCTCATCGACGCCAAGCTTGAAAAGGGCGACTCCCTGGACACCGGGGAGACGTTCGGCGTGGAAGCGGGCGAAGGCGGCAAGGGTGAAGTCATTGACCTGATGGAGGCCCTCAAGCGCAGCCTGGACCGGAAGCGCGGTGGTGGCGCAGCGGCTTCGGAGGGCTCCGGTTCCGGGAAGGATACGGCCGGCGAAGACGAGGACGAAGCGGAGGAGCCCGGCACGGGATCCAAGAGGGCTGCAGGAAAGACCAGCACCGCCAAGACCAGTGCCGCAAAGAGCAGTACTACCAAATCCACCGCCTCGAAGACCGCCGCGACCAAGTCCACCACCGCCAAGACCGCCGCCGCCAAGTCCACCTCCCGCAAACCGGCAGCCAAGGCGGACCCGTCGGCTGCCAAGCCTGCAGACAAGGCGACTGCTACCCGTGCGCGGAAGGGCGCATGACGCTGCCGGACCAGGCGCGGGCCGGGCGGGGCCTGTGAAGGCGGGGCCTATGAAGGCGCAGGGTTTTCGGGAGATGGCCGCCGCCTAGGAATTCCGGAGCGCGGAGATAAGTTCGCTCTTCTTCTTCGCGGAGTAGCCCGTCAGTCCTATTTCCTTTGCTTTGGCCTTGAGTTGCCGGACGGTCCAGTCCTCGTAGTCACCTGATTTTCCGCCCTTGCGGCCCACGGCGGAGCGGCCCTTGCTGGCCGCGGCGTTGGAAATGCGCGCCGCCTTCTGCTTTGACGCGCCATCTTCGCGCAGTTCCTCATAAAGTTCAGGATCCTTCAGGCTGGGGTTCTTCTTGCCTGGCATGTCATCCTCCCTAAACGTTGGCGGGGAACGTCCTGGACGCTGGCGTCCTGTCTTTGCTGGTCAGGCTTCCACGCTAATTCGGTGCCTGTGGAAAAACAACAAAACACTAAGGCTGCTTGCTGTGGATCCGCCGAGGCACCCTCGAATGCTTTACAGCCTTCTGCGATGCGGCCACAATGGGTCGCATCGCAGCCTCCACTGTGCCAACAGCGTGCTGTCACTCAAAACCTGTCAAAGAAGAGGGGTCCCGAGATGAATGGCGAAGCGAAAGCAGACGAGGCAGACCCGGCACTGAAGCAAAAGCAGCGGGCTATGTGGGCCTCGGGGGATTACCCGGCGCTGGCTGCCGAACTTGTCAACGACCTCGGAGCCATCCTGGTCGATGCCTGCGGAATCAAGCAGAAGCAGCGCGTGCTGGACGTGGGTGCCGGTGCCGGCAACGCAGCCATTCCCGCGGCCATGATGGGCGGCAAAGTCGTAGCCAGCGACCTCACTCCGGAACTGTTCGACGCCGGCCGCCGGCAGGCAGCCGATCGCGGCGTCGAGCTGGAATGGGTGGAAGCCGACGCCGAGGCTCTGCCGTTCGAGGACAACGAATTTGATGTGGTGACATCCTGCCTCGGCGTGATGTTTGCTCCGCACCATCAGGCAAGTGCCGATGAGATCGTGCGCGTGTGCAAGCCCGGCGGCACCATAGGACTGCTCAACTGGACGCCCGAAGGATTCCTCGGGAAAATGGATGCCACGCTGAAGCCCTTTGCGCCGCCTCCGCCGCCCGGGGCATCGCCGGGGCCGCTTTGGGGCAGCGAGGACCACGTGCGGGAACTCTTCGGCGACCGGATTACGGACATCAAGGCGGAAAAGCGCACGCTGGCCATCCACAGCTTCCATCAGCCGCAGGACTTCCTGCGGTACTTCAAGTCCCACTACGGTCCCACCATCTCCGTCTACAAATTCATCGGCGACGACGCAGACAAGGCCAAGGCCCTGGACAGTGCCCTCATCGAGCTGGCCGATTCCTTTGGCGAGGCCCATGGTGACGCGGCGTGGCAGATGCAGTGGGAATGTCTCCTGCTGACTGCCCGGAAGGCCCGCTGATGCCCGGGGGATTTGTGGCCCGGTCCTCGGTCACCATCGATGCTCCGCCGGACCGCGTCTGGGAGGTCATAACGGATCCGGACGCCGTCAAGGAATTCATGTTCGGCGCAGACCTGGAAACCGACTGGACCGTGGGCGGGCCCATTCTTTGGCGCGGTGAGTGGGAAGGCAAACCCTACGAGGACAAGGGACAAGTCCTTGAGGTGGTGCCGGGACAAAAGCTGGTCCATACCCACTTCAGCCCGCTCGGCGGCGAGGACGACAAACCCGAAAACTACCACACGCTGACGTGGACCCTTGAGGACCAGGGCGGCCGGACTGAACTCACGCTCTCGCAGGACAATAATGCCAGCGAGGAAGCGGCAGAACACTCCCAGGGGATGTGGGACATGCTCGTGGCGGACGTCAAGAAGATCGCTGAGCGGGGATGAACCGGAGCGGGGCTGCAGCGGCGACGGGCACCCGCGGCACTGACCCTTTACACTGACCCCTTAAACGCAACAGCCGCCGTCGCGCCCTCCCACTTAGGGAAAAAGCGCGACGGCGGCCGTCGGCGTGAAACCGCTACTCGGCGTCGTGGTCCGTTTCCAGGATCCGGACCAGGCTCTCCAAGGCGTCATCGGCCCCGGTGCCCTCGGCCCGAAGCACCACAACGTCGCCGTGGGAAGCGCCCAGGCTCATCAGGGAAAGGATGCTCGCGGCGTCCATGGCCTCGTCAACGGGCTCACCCTCGCGGGCGATGGTGATGTCGAGGTCGTACTCTCCGGCAGCCTCTGCGAAGATGGCGGCGGGACGGGCGTGCAGGCCTACACGGCTGGCCACGGTTGCGGTGCGTTCTGACATTCTTGCTCCTTTAGTCTTTCGGCCCCTGGGGTTCAGGGCCGTGGATCAGTGATGGGTAAGGCGGGTCAGACCGTTACGGGAACGGTTTCCACCGTAGCAGCGCTCTTCGGGGCTGCCCAGCGCTTGAGTGCCACGACGGCCAGCGCGCTGACAATGGTTCCGGCGATGATGGCCACCACGAACATCAGCAGGTTGCCGATGGCGAAGAACACGAAGATGCCCCCGTGCGGCGCCTGCGACGTGACGTTGAAGGCCATGGTCAGGGCGCCGGTGAGGGCGCCGCCCACCATGCTGGCGGGGATGACGCGCAGCGGGTCGGCAGCGGCGAACGGGATGGCGCCTTCGGAGATGAAGGAGGCACCGAGCAGCCAGGCCGCCTTGCCGTTTTCACGCTCGGCGAGGCTGAAGAGCTTCTTGTCCAGGACGGTGGCCAGTGCCATGGCGAGCGGCGGAACCATGCCCGCAGCCATAACGGTGGCCATGATCTGCCACGGTGCCTGGTTGGTGGCACTGCCGGCGCTCAGGCCGGCCACTGCGAAGGCATAGGCAACCTTGTTGACCGGTCCGCCGAGGTCGAAGCACATCATGAGGCCCAGGATGATTCCGAGGACGACGGCGGAGGCGCCGGTCATGCCCGACAGCCAGCTGTTCAGTGCCGCAGTGAGTCCGGCGATAGGGCCGCCGAGGACCAGGAACATCAGGCCGGAGGCAAAGATTGAAGCGAGCAGCGGGATGATCACCACGGGCATCAGGCCACGCAGCCAGCGCGGTACCTGCCAGGTACCGATCAGGTGCGCCATGTAGCCGGCGAGCAGGCCGCCCACGATGCCGCCCAGGAAGCCCGCGCCCATGAAGCCGGATACAGCACCGGCAACGAACCCGGGGGCAATGCCCGGCCGGTCGGCGATCGCGTAGGCAATGTAGCCTGCCAGCGCCGGGACCAGGAAGCCCATGGACAGGGCGCCGATCTTGAAGAGCACCGCACCAAGGTAGATGGCAAGGCCGCCGTCGGGAAGGTTCCCGAAGTTGTTCTGAACCACCACCTTGTCGGCGATGCTGGTGATGTTGTAGCCGCCCAGCAGGAAGCCCAACGCGATCAGCAGGCCGCCGCCGGCCACAAACGGGATCATGTAGCTGACGCCAGTGAGCAGTGCGCGCTTCAGCTTCTGGCCGATGTGCTCGCCCTTTTCGGAGGCCTCACGCTCGGCCTGCTCTTCAGCACCGAAGTGCGGGACGCGGCGTGCGTTCGGATCCTGGGCTGCAGCGAGTGCTTCCTGCACCATCTTGGTTGGCTCGTCGATGCCGCGCTTGACGGGTGCGTTGATGACGGGCTTGCCGGCGAAGCGCTCCTTGCCGCGGACGTCCACGTCAACGGCGAAAATGACGGCCTCGGCGGCGGCAATGATCGCGGGATCCAGCGGCTTGGCCCCGGAGGAGCCCTGCGTCTCGACCTGCAGGTCCACGCCCATTTCCTGGGCGGCGGCCACCAGCGAATCGGCGGCCATGTAGGTGTGCGCAATGCCGGTGGGGCAGGCGGTGACAGCTACAAGGCGCCTCGGGCCCGATGCGGCGCCGGTGGCGGAGCCTGCCGGAACCGCAGCAGCACCTGCGGCGGAGGCGCCGGAAGCAGCACCCGCAGCCACAGGTACAGCAGCGGCGGCGTGGGCTGCAGGCTTGTCCGCCAGGGCGCCGTCCACGAGCTCCACGATCTCCTCTCGGGAAGAGGCGTTGCGCAGGGCTGCGGTGAAGTCCTTTTTGATCAGGGACCGGGCCAGCTTGGAGAGGAGCTTGAGGTGTTCCTGGTCGGCGCCGTCAGGAGCAGCGATGAAGAAAATCAGGTCCGCCGGGCCGTCCTTGGCGCCGAAGTCCACCTTGGGGTTGAGGCGGGCCATGGCCAGGGTCGGTTCGATGACCGCCGCTGAGCGGCAGTGGGGGATGGCAATGCCGCCGGGGATTCCCGTGGCTGTCTTCTGTTCGCGGGCGAAGGCGTCTGCGAAGAGGCCTTCAACTTCTGAGGCGCGTCCGGTGGCAGCAACTTTGCTGGCCAGGTGCCGGATCACGTCCTCGGGCGAGCTGCCCAGGTTCTGGTCGAGCTCGACCAGTTCGGTGGTGATGAGCTGAGTCACTGTCAATCCTTTCGAAGGGCCGTGATGGTTACGGCATCCGGGGTGGTTTGGTGGACTGCCGGGACAGTGGAACCCGGCAGGGAGGCGGCGGCGGCACCGTGGGCCACCGCCTGGCGGAGGCAATCGGCCGGGGCGGCGCCCAGGCCGTGAGCGAGCAGATAGCCAGCCAGCGACGAATCGCCCGCGCCGACCGTACTGACCGCGGCGACCGGCGGATGCGTGGCCAGCCACGCGCCGTCGGCCGTTACAAGGACAGCTCCCTTTGATCCGAGAGTTGCCAGCACAGCACCCACACCGGAACGCACGACGGCGGCGGCAGCCGCTGCGGCAGCCGCCGGATCCGCTTCGAGTTCCTCGGCGGTTGACGCCGTGGCGAAACCGGCTGCTGCAGCCAGTTCCGCCAGTTCCTCGGCGTTGGGTTTGAGGAGATCCGGCTTCCCGGACACACCGTCCTGTGAAGTACCTGAGACGGCACCGGCGAGCGGGCCGCCGGAGGAATCGACGGCGATCAGCGGCGTGTTGCCGTTGCCCGCGGCACGCAGCCGCCGGGTGACCGTGGCGTAGAACTCGGCCGGGAAGCCAGGCGGCAGGGAACCGGCCAGGATCACCCAACTGGCGCCGCGGGAACGCTCCAGGAGCAGCGCGATCAGGGCCTCCTGCTGGTCTTCGGTGAGCAGCGGGCCGGGTTCGTTGATCTTGGTGGTGACACCGCCGGGTTCCGTGAGGGCAACGTTGGTGCGCAGCGGCTCGTCGATGGCGAGGGCAGCGAACGGCACCTTGTCGTGCCGGAGTCCGGCGAGGACGGGATCACTGTCGGCCCCCGGAAGGACGGCGACCGTCTCAACGCCCGAGGCGCACAGTGCCCGGGACACGTTGACTCCCTTGCCCCCGGACTCCTGGCTGACGGAAACGGCCCGCTGGACTTCGCCGCGTTCCAGCGGCCCCGGGAGGGCCACCGTACGGTCGAGGCTGGGATTGGCCGTGAAGGTGACGATCATGCGATCACCACGTCAACGCCGGCCTCTGTGAGGGCTGCCGTGAGTTCCGGGCTGGGCTCGCTGTCAGTTATCAAGGTGTCCAGATCTTTCAGGGAGGCGAACTGGACCAGGGTTTCCGCGTCCAGCTTGGAGGAATCGGCCAGCACCACAATGCGGCGGGCCGAATGGACGAAGGCTGCCTTGACGGCGGCTTCTTCAGGATCGGGCGTGCTGAGGCCAAAATCGGCGTGGATGCCGTTGGTGCCGATGAACGCAATGTCCGGCCGCATCCGGTTAGCAGCATCCACGGTTGCCTGGCCGACTGCGGCTTGGGTCAGGCCGCGCACCCGGCCACCCAGGAGTTGGAGGGCAATACCGGGCGTGCTCGCCAGCCTCGCGGCAATGGGGACAGCGTTCGTGATGACCACGAGTTCAGGCGCAGCCACTGAGCCGGAAGGGCCGGCGGCGGTGCGCCGGGACAGCAGGTCAGCCAGCGCTTCGGTGGTGGAGCCGCCGTCGAGCAGGATGCTCCCGGATTTCGCCGGCGGTATCAGCGCCAGGGCAGCGTCTGCGATCCGCATCTTCTGCCCCGGGCGCTGGATTGTCCGGTCGGTGATGCTCTCCTCAGTGGTGCTGAAGCGATCGGCGGCGACGGCGCCGCCGTGAACCCGGCGCACCGTGCCGGCCGTTTCAAGGGTGGCCAGATCGCGGCGGACCGTTTCGGTGGTGATGCTGAAGCGCTCCGCGAGCAGGTTGACGGTCACGCGGCCGCTGCCGGCTACAAGCTCGGCAATCTTCTGCTGGCGCTCCTCGGCGAACACGTACCCTCCGTTGCGTAAAGTGCTGGATCCTATGGCTGCGAAGTCCGGTGACTGACATCACATGATGTTGGATTACCTGACTTTATCTGCGTTTATGTTGGTTTGTCAATGGAAACCCACACGAAACAAAGTGCGATATTTTCCCGCTGTGAGAACCTGCCCGGCGACGAAAAAGCCGGGCCGGACCATGTGCAGGTCCGGCCCGGCTTATCGGGATCCATGATGGGGCGCTTTCGCGTCCGGTGCTCCGGTTAGAGTCCGGCGTCGCGGCTTTCATTGCGCGTGATCCGCTCGCCGGTGTTGGGATCAACAACCGAGCGGGATTCGCTGACGCGGCGGCTGCGGGCCGGCGAAGCCAGGATGAGCGATGCGATCAGCCCGATCACACCAACCGCCATGAGGATGTAGCCGATCATCACCTGGTCGATGAACGGGATGAGCCCTGGAGCGACGGCCCATGCCAGGATGGCTCCGAGGGCGATGAGGAAGATGGAAGAACCGATTCTCATGACTTGCTCCTTGTGGTTCGGGTGCGTGGTGGTCCGGGTGGGGGATCGTTCCAAGTGCGCTGTGATTCGAGAGCAGTGCAGGTGCTGAACGGTAAGCATGCTGTCTTATCCTCAAGGTACAGCCCGCAGAGGCACGATTCAATCATTGGCCGGACGGCGCGGCGTGAGAGTAGTGGCTGTTCAGCATCCCGCAATGGCTAGGCTGACCTGATGGAAACAGTAGTCTGGTCCAAGCCGGAGTCTGAGCGGGCGGGAACCCCGCTGTTGGTCATGATGCACGGCTACGGCACCGACGAATCCCGGATGGTGCGTCTGTTCGAGTACCTGCCGGCCGAGTTCACCTGTGCCGCGCTTCGTGCGCCCATGGTGATCGGAGACCACTATGGCTGGTTCCTGCTGGACTATTTCCTGGCGAACGACTTTGCGGACGTCATCACGGCCACCAACGCCGTCCAGACGTGGATCAACGTGGTCAAGGGCCAACACAGCAGCGTCAGCCTCCTCGGCTACTCGCAAGGTATGGCGATGGCCAGCACACTGCTGCGCCTCCACCCGGACGACTACACGGCCACGGTGGGGTTGTCCGGATTCGTCCTGGAAAACGAGCTTCTGTCGCTCAGCGAATCCTTCACCACCAAGCCGCCGTTCTTCTGGGGGCGGGACAAGGCTGACCTGGTGATCAACGAGGACGCCACCGCCTATACCGAAGAGTGGCTGCATGAACACACGCTCCTGACGGCCCGGACCTACCCCGGGATGGGCCACGCCATGAGTAAAACGGAGATGGTGGACGTCAGCGCGTTCCTCCGGCATTATGTGCTCGGCTGAACCGCCACTGCCCCAACCTGCGCGCTCGAAAGACGCGCTCAAAAGAACAGTTGCGAGCGAAATTTGTAAGCGCTTACACTTCTCACGGCCCTGTTTGGACCTGCCTGCGCCCGGCTGGTCAGGCGCGGTGCATTAGGGACAGCTTGTCAGGGCGCGTCACTGCGCCCATGATGGAAGAAGACGTTTATCAGCAGCCCCCTTGGTCCGCCTTGGCGTCTCCGCCCGCGCCCAGCCCCTGCGCTTGCTGATCCAGAGGACATCGACGTCCACCCCCGCCCTGCCTCACTGCCATAAAAGCAGCCTGAAAACAGGTCCCTGACAACACGCTTACAGAACACGCCCTCCCATGGAACACGCTCTTCAGGACACGCCATTGAAGCTGCCTGCCCTTTGAAAGGACACCCCCGCATGACCGAACTTCTGAAACCGCTCGACACGGGCTGGGCCACTGCCTCAGCCATTCTCTTCGATCTGGACGGCGTGCTGACCCCCACGGCAACCGTCCACGAACGGGCGTGGCAGGAACTGTTCGACGGCTTCCTGGCATCCCGCCCCGACGTGCCCGCGTACCGGGAAAACGATTATTTCGACCACATCGACGGCAAGCCCAGGTTCGACGGCGTCCGGGACTTCCTGGCGTCCCGCGGCATCGTGCTCCCTGAAGGGCCCACCGATGAGGACCCCACGAAGGTGACCGTGCAGGGACTGGGCAACCGCAAAAATGAGGTCTTCAATCACATCGTCAGTGCCGGCGTCGAGCCTTTTGAAGGTTCGGTGCTTTTCCTTGAGGCCGTGCTGGAGCGCGGACTCATGGTCGCCGTCGTATCCTCCTCCCGCAACGCGCCCGCGGTCCTGAAGGCCGCCGGCCTGGACGGGCACTTCAGCGTCGTGGTGGACGGGGTGGTGGCTGCCGCGGAGGGCCTGCCCGGCAAACCGAGCCCGGCCACCTACCAGTACGCCGCAGAGCTGCTTGGCCTGCCCAGCGAAGAATGCGTGGTGGTGGAGGATGCAGTGTCCGGTGTCCGGGCCGGCCACGCGGGGCGGTTCCACTCGGTGATCGGCGTCGACCGTGGCGCCGGCCGGCAGACGCTCCTCGACGCCGGAGCCACGCACGTGGTCAACGACCTCCAGGAACTCCTCTAGCTTCCCCGCCTTCCGCCTGCGGCGCCCTCCCCACGCCGCAGACCGCCTGCTCACGCCCCGCCTGCTCACGACCCGGCTGCCCATGATTCAGCCGCAACACCCACAACGCCTGAGGACCCCAACACCATGGCACTTATCACCGCGGACCGCGAACGGTTCCCCAACACCCCCTGGCAGCTCGTGGAAACACGCCACGAGCCCGGCACCGAGGGCATCCTGGAAACGCTCTTCTCCCTGGGCAACGGGCACCTGGGTATCCGCGGCGCCCACTGGGCGGCCGCGGACGCCGACCTCCCCGGCAGCTTCATCAATGGCCTGCACGAAATCTGGGATATCAAGCACGCGGAGAATGCATTTGGCTTCGCCAGGACCGGGCAGCGGATCATCTACATCCCGGACGCGAACAACTTCACCGTGATCATCGACGGCGAGAGCCTGTCCCTCGCGGAGTCAACCGTGCTGGACTACCGCCGGTCCGTTGACTTTTCCACCGGCAGCTACGAATGCCGCATCACCTGGCAGTGCCGGTCCGGTGCAACTGTGACCACCACCGAGCGCCGCGCAGTCGGGTTCGCCTCGCGCGGCAGCCTGGGCATCTCACTTGAAGTTGCCGCAGACCGGGATGTTTCGGCCGATGTCACGTCCGCCATCATCAACCGCCAGGACCAGCCTGTGGAGGACCACTCCATGCATGACCCGCGCCGCGCCGGCCGCCACGCCGGCAGGGTCCTGCTGCCCCTGCGGATCGAAGGTTCTGACGGGTCGCTCCGGCTGGCATGGGAAGCCGCCGAGTCAAGGCAGCGCGTGGGACTTGCCGTGGACCACTGGACCTCTGCGGGCCATCAGCCGTTCGATACCCTGGCCGGCCAGGACGAAAGCAGCGTCCGCTATGTCCTCGCCGTGGGCGCCGACGAGCCCTTCCGGCTGGAAAAGAGCGTCAGCTATGCCGCCGGCCGCGGCGTCCAGGATTCCAGCCAGGACGCGGCGGAGGCTGCTGAGGGCGGTCTGCGGAGCGTGGCGGAAATCTTCGCCGAGAGCGAGGAGCACTACCGGCAGTACTGGGCAACCTCGGACATCCAGGTGGGCGGCCAGCCCGAGCTCCAGCAGGCCATCCGGTGGAACCTGTTCCAGCTGGCGCAGGCCACGGCAAGGGCCGACGTCGCTGGCATCCCCGCCAAGGGCGTCAGCGGCTCCGGCTATGAAGGCCACTACTTCTGGGACCAGGAGGTGTACCTCCTGCCCTACCTCACGTACACCAATCCCGACGGCGCCCGCAAGGTTCTGGAGTTCCGGCACGATATGCTCCCGGCTGCCAAAATCCGGGCCAAGGAGCTCAGCGTGGACGGCGCGCTGTTCCCGTGGCGCACCATCAACGGTCTGGAAGCAAGCGCCTACTACGCTGCCGGCACCGCCCAGTTCCACATCGCCGCTGCCATCGCCTTCGCCACCAACCGCTACATCTGGGCCAGCGGCGACGAAACCTTCCGGGAGGGGATGGGCGCCGAACTGCTGATCGAGACCGCCCGCATGTGGAGCTCGCTCGGCTTCTTCGGCAAGGACGGCCAGTTCCACATCCACGGCGTCACCGGTCCGGACGAATACACTGCCGTCGTCAACGACAACCTGTACACCAACGTGATGGCCCGGTTTAACCTTCGTGCCGCAGCTGAGCTGGACCATGCGGAGATCGACGACGCCGAACGGGAATTCTGGATGCAGGCCGCCAACCGCATGCAGCTGCCCTTCGACGACGACCTGGAAGTGTATTCCCAGGACAACGACTTCATGACCCTGGAAGCCTGGGACTGGACCACCCCCCGCTCCAAGTACCCGCTGCTGCTGCACTTCCACCCGCTGGTGATCTACCGCCACCAGGTGCTGAAGCAGGCGGACACGGTGCTGGCCATGTTCCTGCAGTGGCAGGACTTCACGCCGGTCGAAAAGCGCCGCGCCTTTGACTTCTACGACCCCATCACCACCGGCGACTCCACGCTCTCGGCCTGCGTGCAGGGCATCATGGCCGCCGAGGTGGGGCACCCCGAAGCTGCCCTGAAGCACTTCACGGACGCGGCCTTCATCGACCTGGATGACACCCACGGGAACACCATCGACGGCGTGCACATCGCCTCAACCGGAGGAGTCTGGAGCTCGCTGGTCAGTGGCTTCGCCGGCCTCCGGGACCAGGGGCCGGTGCCGTTCTTTGACCCGCGGCTGCCCTCGGAATGGGAGGGGCTGTCCTTCCACCTCAAGATCCTGGGCCGGCTGCTGCACGTTGAACTCGACGCCGGTGCCCTCACCCTCAGTGTTCGCAGCGGCGAGCCCCTGGATGTGGATGTCCGCGGCGCGCTGTTCAGCGTTGGAGAAGAACCGGTCCGGGTGGCCCTGGAGCCTGTTGAGTTCCAGGAGCGGACGGTCTTCCCCAGCGGGCCGCCGACTGCGAGCCTCCCCATCGTGCGCGTCAACAGCTAGCCGGCTCAGGCAGGCCAGTGCCCTCGCCGGGCTGGGGAGCGTCAGCCTCCTGCCGCCGTCGTGCGTTCAGTCCTTTGGCCTTCAGTTCATGGCGTGCGTCCGACGCCGGCTGCGTCGTCCAGAGGGTGCGACAGTTCGTCGTCGGGCATCCGGGCCACGATCATGGCGATGACCGCCAGCACCGGGCAGACACTGCCGGCCACGAGGAAGATTGCCCAGATCGGGAAGACTTCGGCGGCAGGTCCGGCCAGTGCCATGGAGACCGGCATCAGCGCGAGGGATACAAAGAAGTCCAGGCTGGAGACGCGGCCCAGCAGGTGGCCCGGTACCCGCCGCTGAAGCAGCGTGCCCCAGATGACCATGCCCACGCCGCCGGTGGCGCCGAAAATGAACATCGCCGCGGCCACGGTCCAGAAGCTGTCCAGGATTCCGACAGCGGCCAGGGGCAGGCTGCCGGCTCCCCAGCACACCATCATCACGGTGAGGTAGCGGCGCGGCAGCTTCAGGGATGCGGTCAGCAGTGAGCCGGCCGCCCCGCCCACACCCATGACGGCCAGCAGGAAGCCGAACATGCGGGAGTCTCCGCCCAACTGGTCGCGCACCACAAACGGCATCAGCACTTCAATGGGGCCAATCAGGAACAGCACCGAGATGCAGGCCCACAGCAGGGTCCACAGCAGCCAGGGGGTCCGGACGGTGTATTTGATGCCCTCCCGGAGATCGGCGAAGAAGGAAGTTTTGGCTGCCCCCGTCTCGCCGGTGCCATGCGTAACCTGGCTGCCGCTGTGACGGCCCAGGAAGTTCAGGGTGATGAACGCTGCCAGGTGGCAGGCGGCCACGCCGGTCAGGGCGTGCGAGGGCGAGAGCGCGGCCACCAGGATGCCGGCGACGGCGGGTCCGGCCGCCTGCTGCAGCATCGGCCGCATGGTCCCCTCCATGCCGTTGGCAGCAAGCAGGTCCTCGGGCGGAAGAATGCGCGGCAGGATTGCGGAGTAGGCCGGGAAAAAGAACGCCGCGCCCACTCCAAGGACGAAACTGCCGACGGCCAGGTGCCACAGCTGCAGCCAGCCTGCCATGGCCAACCCGCTGATGGTCGCGATCACGGCCAGATTGGCGCCTTCGACGCCGATGATCAGGAGCCGTTGCGGCACACGGTCTGCGGCAATCCCGCCGACAAGGACGAAGGCCACCAGTCCGGCGCTCCCCGCTGCTGCCACCAGGGAAAGCTCCAGCGGGCCGCCGCCGAGGTGGATCACCTGGTAAACCATCGCGACGGCCCACATCCCTGATCCGAAGATGGAGATGGCCAGCGCTGCGATGAGGACCCGGTACTCCCGGTGCGCAAACGGCCGCAGGGCTTGGAGGACGGGCATAGCCCAAGTCTAGGTTGGGCGCGTTGGGGGCGGCACCTCCGAACGCGGCGGTACCTTTCGAACGCGTGGCCCGGCAAGCCATCAGGGGGCTCACCCGGTCGTGAGCTTCCCAAAGTGTTAAGCCCCCTTACTGTTAAGGCAGGGCCGGAGCCAAAGCTGCCGGCGGATGGAAGCAGCACAGAAGCAGAGGTGACCATGTCCAAGCGCAGCAATCCCGCAGTTCGAATCGCTCAGGAGACCGCCCACAACGCGGTGTTCGACGCCGAAGGCAAGCCAAAACCCGGAGTGCACAACGTGCTGCTGCGGGCAGTGGAGATCCAGCGGCCGTTCGTGGTCGCATACGTCCGTCGGCTGCAACGCAAGCATCCCCGGGCCAGCGCGGCGAAGCTCGCCGAGATCCTCGAACGCGACTACCTGCGTGCCGTAACCGGGGGCGGCGCGATCGTCGGGGCAACAGCCGTTGTGCCCGGCGTCGGAACGGTGGCCTCACTGGGGCTGTCCGCCGCGGCGACAGTCGGATTCCTCGAAGCGACGGCGCTGTACGCCACTTCGCTCGCTGAACTGCACGGAATCCGCCTGACCAACCCCGAAAAGGCCAGCACCATGGTCATGGCCATCATGCTGGGCGAGGAGGGCACTGCCCTTCTCGGAACACTGAGCGGCCAGGCCATCGGCAAGGGAACCAACACCACCCAGGCATGGGGAAATGTTCTTTCCAAGTCCATGCCCACGGGTTTCGGTGCCGTCAGGAACAGGATCCAGAAAGCCTTCCTGAAGAACCTGCTCAAGCGTCAGGGAACAGCGCTGTTCGGCCGGGCACTTCCGTTCGGCATCGGCGCCGTGGTGGGTGGTGCCGGTAACCTCATCATGGGCCGGGCCGTCGTGGCCAACGCCAAGGAGGCCTTCGGGCCGATGCCGGATACCGTCCCCGGGGAGCTCAAGGCCACGGCCGCCCCGGAGAACCCCGCACTGGAAGGCAACAACCTTGGATCTTAATGCTGATCTCGGCGAATCGTTCGGCGCCTGGAACATGGGGGACGACGCCTCGATGTTCCGGCTGGTGACCAGCGCCAACGTGGCCTGCGGTTTCCATGCCGGCGATCCCGTCACCATGCTCGACAGCTGCCGTGCCGCGTTCGAACTCGATGTGACGGTCGGAGCCCATGTGGGTTACCGGGACCTGGCCGGTTTCGGCCGCCGGTCCATGGACATGTCCTTCGACGACCTGTTCGGCGATGTCCTGTACCAGTTGGGCGCGCTCGACGGTGTGGCCCACGCCGTCGGGGCCTCGGTTGACTACGTGAAGCCGCACGGCGCGCTGTACAACCGCCTGGTCCACGATGCCGACCAGGCGTCGGCCGTGGTTGCCGCCATCCAGGCCTACGATCCCGGCCTTCCGATCCTTGGACTTCCAGGCTCAGAACTCCTCGTGCAGGCGATGGAAGCAGGCCATCCTGTCTTCGTGGAGGCGTTCGTGGACCGCGCCTACCAGCCTGACGGGACACTCGTGCCCCGCTCGCAGGAAGGGGCAGTCCTGCACGACGTCGACGCGGTTGTTGAGCAGGCCGTGCGCCTCGCGGTCAAGGGAGAGGTCGTGGCCGTGGACGGGACGGTTGTTCAGGTCAGGCCCGATTCCCTGTGCATCCATGGCGATACCCCCGGGGCTGTGGAGATGGCTGCCCGCGTCCGGGCAGGACTGGAAGCAGCCGGCGTGGCGTTGGAGTCCTTCGCCCACTAGGCGCAGCTTTCTACAGCAACGCGGGGTCACTTTCCGCCCAAAAAACCGCTCCGAAAGGGCCTGAAGTGACCCCGCGTTGCTTCAAAAAGGGTGCAACGCGTTGCTTCAAAAAGGGGCCGGGGTCAGCCAAACACCAGGTGCGCCGCGCTGAAGATGACCAGCCCTGCCAGGGAGCCCACCACAGTGCCATTGATCCGGATGAACTGCAGGTCCTTGCCTACCTGGAGCTCGATCTTCTGCGAGGTCTCTTCGGCATCCCAGCGGGCCACGGTATCGGTAATGACGCCCGCGATGTCCTTCCGGTACGTCCGCACCAGGTAGCCCGCGGCGTCCCCGATCCAGGCGTTGACCTTGCCCGCCAGCTCGGCGTCGTTCACCAGCCGGGTGCCGAAGTCCCGCACCGCCGCCTTGAACTTGATGGTCAGGTCGCTCTGGGGATCGTCCACGGCGCTGAGCAGGGCGCTTTTCACGGTGCCCCAGGTGCGTGAGGCAAGTTCGCGGACCTCGGGGTCGCCGAGGACCTGGGCCTTGATGTCCTCGGCCCGCGCGATCATCTTCGGGTCATGCTGGAGGTCCTGGGCGAGATCGTTCAAGTACTTGTCGATCGACTGCCGGACCTGGTGGTTGGGGTCGGACTGCACGGCGCGGGTGAATTTCAGAATCTCGACATAGACCTTGTCGCCCACCAGCCCGTCCACAAACTGCGGGACCCAGGTGGGGGAGCGGTCGGTTACCAGCCGGCTGACGGTTTCGTGGTTGTCGGTGACCCAGTCCGCGGCCCGGTCCACCAGCAGGTCCACCAGCTGGTGATGGTGCCCGTCGTGAAAAATCCGCTCCGCCAGCCTGCCCACCGGAGGTCCCCACGGCGGAGCCAGCAAATGCTTGCGTACCATTCCCTCGATGACTGCCTGGACGTCGTCGTCGTTCAGCACCTTGAATGCACCGCGGATGACGGCGGCACCCTCCTTGGCGACGCGCTCGGCGCCGCCGGGGGCCGCGAGCCATTCGCCGGCCTTGCGGGCGATGTTTACGCTGGCCAGCTTGTCCTGGACCACCTGCTCGGACAGGAAGTTGGTCTCCACAAACTCACCCAGCGAAGCGCCGATCTGGTCCTTGCGGCGCGGGATAATGGCTGTGTGCGGGATTTTGATGCCCATGGGGTACTTGAACAGCGCGGTGACGGCAAACCAGTCAGCCAGCGCGCCCACCATGCCACCCTCGGCAGCTGCCCGGACGTACTGCAGCCACGGATAGTCCTTCTGCAACGCAAACGCGAACACAAAAACGATGGCCATAATGATGAGCAGTCCCAGCGCCAGGAGCTTCATTTTCCGCAGTGCGGCCGCCTTTTCGGCGTCACCGGCACTGAGATGATGACCGACGACGGCGGCAGCCCCCCGGGCAGGATGGGTGGCACCTGCGGGCCGGGCTGGGTCTTGCCGGGTAGTTGGCTCAGAGTTCACCTGCATGAGCCCAGCCTAGCCCCGTGCGCCCGCCCGGGGTCCGCTAGCGTGTCCTCATGACATTCGATGAGGCCCGGCCGAACCGGCCGCTGGTATTCGCCCACCGGGGCGCCAGCGCCGCATTTGCCGAACATACCCGTGCCGCTTACCTCCAGGCGATCGACGACGGCGCGGACGGGGTTGAGTGCGATATCCACCTCACCAGGGACCAGCACCCCGTGCTGCTCCACGACGCGAACCTGGACCGTACCTCGGACGGCACCGGCCCGGTAGCGGACCGGACCCTGGCAGAGCTGCGGCTGCTGGACTTCTCGTCCTGGAAAGGCGTGCGGATTCCGGAAAAGTTCGGTGCCCGGTCGGAGCAGTTCCTGTCGTTGCCGGACCTCCTGGACATACTGCGTTCAGCGGGCCGGCCCATTGGACTGGCCATCGAGCTCAAACATCCCAGCCCTTACCAGCTCAAACTCGAGGACCGGGTCCTGCAGGTGTTGCGGAGCGAGGGCTGGGACGCGAAGACGTCCACCGTGGACAACATCAAGGTGACCTTCATGAGCTTCAGTCCGGACTCCGTCAAGCATCTCCTCCGGGCTGTCCCGTCAGAGTTCATCTGCCAGCTCGTGGACGACATCGACGTCGACGAGATCCGCGACGAGCTGGGCCTCGGGCCGCTGACGGGCACCGCCATCGCCAACGTGATGAAGGCCGCACAGCTTGAAGGCGAACGCATCCTGGATGACTGCGAGGTGCTCCTCGCCGGTCCCGGAATCATCTATGTCCGCGAACATGCCCGGACCGTTCAGCGCTGGCTGGAGTCCGGCCGCCGCTTCCGGGTGTGGACAGTGGATACCGAACGGGACGTCGCCCTGTGCCAAGGGCTGGGAATTCATGAGATCACCACGAATACGCCCGCCCGGGTGCTGGCGCAACTCCACTCCACCGGGCATCAGGTCCAGCTGCCGTCCTGACCCTTTCCTGTGATTGAGTGGAATCATGCCTTTCCGCCGGTCCGCACCGAAACTCCTCGCTTCCCCCGCGGTCCGGGTGGGTATCTCGATCAGCATCGCCACCGGGCTGTATGGGATCTCCTTCGGTGCGCTTTCAGTCACTTCGGGACTTGATTTCTGGCAGACCATGGCGCTGAGCCTCCTGCTGTTCAGCGGTGGTTCCCAGTTCGCGTTCATCGGCGTAGTGGCGGGCGGCGGCTCAGGCGTGGCGGCCATGAGCGCCGCGACGCTGCTGGGAATGCGCAACGGAATCTACGGCATGCAGCTCAATGCCCTCCTGCATCCGACCGGCTGGCGGCGTTTTGTTGCCGCGCAGCTCACCATCGATGAGTCGACGGCGACCAGCAGCGGCCAGACTGACCCCGCTGAGCAGCGGCGGGGTTTCTGGACCGCCGGCATAGGCATCTACCTGCTCTGGAATCTGTTCACGGCGGTCGGGGCCCTGGCAGGAAGCGGGCTGGGCGACCCCAAACAGTGGGGACTGGACGGAGCTGCAGTGGCGGCATTCCTTGCGCTGTTGTGGCCGCGGCTGAAGGGCCGCGAGCCTGCGGCCATTGCCGTAGTTTGTGCCTTGGCCACGGTTGTTGCCGTGCCATTCGTTCCTGCGGGCGTGCCCATCCTGATCGCCGCCGTGGTTGCCGCCCTGATCGGCTGGTTCAGCCATGGGCGCAGCGACGAAGGCCTCGAACCGGATGTTGACCCTTACGAGGAGCATCACCATGGCCGCGCGAACGGCCACGGCCATGGAGACACACGGCAGGCGGGGCTATGAATCTCTGGATCTGGCTGCTGTTGGCCTGCGCCCTGGCGTATGCGTGGAAGCTGGTGGGCTATCTCCTCCCGGCCAGGCTGCTCAAAGACCCCAGGATGTCCCGGGTGGCGGGGACCATGACCATCGGACTGCTGGCATCGCTGACCATCGTCAACACTGTTGCGTCCGGACAGACCCTCGCGGCAGATGCGCGGCTGGGCGCACTCGCCGCCGCCGCCGTCGCACTGGCTCTCCGGGCACCCTTCCTGGTGGTTGTCCTGGTGGGAGCCGGCACGGCGGCCCTGTTGCGGCTGATCGGGTGGAACTAGCAACCCGTCAACCCTCTGGTGGTGCAGCCAGCTGGCGCTGTAGGCTGGGCTTGGCTATGCAGTTGGCCGTGGACTCTGGCGTCAGGGATACCCATGGAAAAAAGACTGCATGCCCTCAGTGCGAGAAGCGGCAAGGCCCGGCATGATGGCAGGCGGGCCGGTCTGCCGGTCAAGCGGTTCTTCACCCGGTTCCGGTCCCTGGCGGATTTGCCCGCGGAGGATCTGGACCTGCTCTCCGAACGACTCAAGACGGCGTTGGATGTCGGCCAAGGATCGGAGATGACCGCCCTGCACGCCGCGGTTCGGGCCGAACTCCGGCACCGGGAATCGGCGCGCTGAAATCTGTTGCGCATTGAGTCAATGAATGCTGGATGACAACCGCCGGACACCATTCCGGCAGGATGCGATTGCGGCCGAGAGGAGCCACTGGCGATGAACGAACCAGAGACCAACGAACCGCAGGCGAACGAACCGCAGGCGAACGAGCCGGATGCTGACAGCGCCGCAGCCAGGCAGCAAGGGGCCGAGTCCAAGCCGCGGCAGAGATATGACGCCGGCACGTCCGAAGCGACGAGGGAAATGCGGGACACGTCCCGGCGGCGGCGCGACGCCGAGGGAAAGCTGCAGCAGCACCTGTTGGAGGCGAAGGACCACGTGCCCCATCACCACGAGCAGGACGAGCAGGACGCCCAGCCCGGCCAGGCCGAGGCTGCAGAGGGCCCCGACGCCGGCAAGCGCCCCGGCGTCGAGCCTGGGGCAAAAGACACCGAAGGCGACACCGACTGAACAGTTGATTCAGCAGTGCCGACGGATGCGTGGCGGTGGATGGGAGCCGCAGAATGTACGCAGGGCGGGGGCTGCCGGGGATGCGGGGTCCAGGCAGGCCCCGGGTCCGCCCGCGGGATCATTCAGGCCGTCTGTTCAGCCTCCGGTGACCCGGTCCGGCGGGCGCTTTCCTCTACGGCAAGCTCGTACCAGGACTGCGCGCCGAAGGCGGGCGCGGGAGTGTCAAGGTTTTGGTAGAGAGCGTCCAGCAGGTTTGCGAGTTCTTCCGCCGCCAATAAGGGAAGGACTTCCTCCGGGCCGCGGGGATCGCTGATGAAGAGGGCAAGCTCGGTGTCGTTCATCGCGTGATGTTCAGGTGGTTCGGGTTCAGTACGCAGTACATGTTCATGATTGCTCCTCTGGTCATTCAGAGGCTGGCTGCGTAACCCCCACCTGAGTCTAATCGAACACGGTGAAGCCGACAATCAGCTGAGCCGCGGGCTTTTGTACTGGGTCGGGCGCTGGAACTGTGAGGAATTCTGGAGCTGCCCGGGACCCTGAAGCTGCGCCGGACCCTGAAGCTGCGGGGCGGGCAGCGGGACATGTGCCGGCAGCGGCCGCCGCGGCCGTTCAGCGCGGATGGCGTCCTCGACCAGAGCCACGGGCCGCCGCCAGGCATCGGAGCCCGGTTCCATGGTGTCCACCACGCCGATCAGCATGGCGAGCAGCCGGAACATGTCGGTCATGGAAATATCGGAACGCAGTGTGCCCTGTCCCTGACCCCGGGTCAGCAGGACACTCAGGGAATCCATCAGGGAACCGGTGATCCCCGTCAGCAGCTCGCGGCGCCCGGCCACCGCGCCCAACAGGTTCGCGTCATCGCTCGCGGCGGCCATGATGGCCTCGATCACGCGCATCAGTCCGGCGGCCGGATCAATGTCAGCCAGGGCATCGACGATGACAGGGTCAACCGTCTCGCGGAGCCGGCGGTTGAGGGCGGCCAGGACCAGCTCCTCTTTGTCGGCGAAGTTCCTGAAAAGCGTGGCGGGGCCAACGCCCGCCGTCGTCGCGATGGTCTGGAGGGGTACCTCGGGGCCGTGTTCGCGGAAGCAATTCCGTGCCGCAGTGATGATCTTGTCCACGTTCCGGGCAGCGTCTGCGCGAAGTGGTTTGCGGACGACATCGATGCTCATTCGATCAGGCTAGCAACGCTGCAGCCGGCGGTCATGGTTACCCGGGGGTAGGTGTTTATGTGACGTTCTGCGGGCCGCCGAGGCCCGGAGGACCGTCCGGCCGCGTGGCAGACTGGCCTTATGTTGCTTGCATTTTCTGTTGCCCCGTCCGGAACGCCTGCCAGCGGTTCACGCCCCACGGATGCTTCCGTTCACGACGCCGTCGCTGCCGCGGTGAGGATCGTCAGGGAGTCGGGACTGCCCAACCGGACCAGCTCGATGTTCACCGAGATCGAGGGCGAATGGGACGAGGTGTTCGACGTCGTCAAGCGTGCCACCGAAGCTGTGGGTGAGTTCGGCAGCCGCGTCTCGCTGGTCATCAAAGCCGATATCCGCCCCGGCTACTCGGGCGAACTCAGCGCCAAGGTTGAACGCCTCGAACAGGCCCTGGGCTAAATCAGCGTTCCGGCCCCGCCGGGCCGGCCCAACAACTCCCCGCGCGCCGCCGTCCTCGAAAGCTTCCATGGTCTGCGGCGACCTGCCAGACTGTGGCCATGCCTCAGAGCGAGCCTTTTGAACACAAGCCCCAACGCGGGTGGATGGCGGTTGAAGATTTCCTCACGGAAACCGTGGTGCACCCGGATGCCGCGTTGCAGCGGGCAGCGCAGTCGGCCGCCGATGCCGGCATGCCGCCTATCGAAGTGACGCCAAACGCCGGCAAGCTGCTCAAACTCCTGGTGCAGCTCTCCGGCGCCCGCCGCGTGCTGGAGATCGGCACCCTGGCCGGGTTCAGTGCCATCTGGATGGCTCAGGGGCTTCCCGACGGCGGCCGGCTGGTGACCTGCGAATACCTCACCAAACACGCGCAGATAGCCCGGGCGAACGTGGCGGCAGCAGGCCTGGAGGACAAGGTGGAGGTCCGGGTGGGCCCCGCCCTGGAAACCATGGCAGCCCTTCAGGCCGAAGGCCACGAACCCTTCGATTTTGTGTTCATCGACGCTGACAAGGAAAACAACTCCAACTACCTGGACTGGGCCATCCGGCTGGGCAGGCCCGGAACCACCGTGGTACTGGACAACGCCGTGTGGGAAGGGGCCGTATTGGACCCTTCCATCGACCGGATCAACGCGCCGGGAATTATCGGTGCACTGGAACTGCTGGGCAACCACCCGCAGCTCGATGCCACGGTGATCCAGACCGTCGGCTCCAAGGGATGGGACGGGTTCGCCCTGGCCCGTATCCGCTGAGCGCAAGCGGCTGCACCGCGCCCCAAACTGCTAAGTACGCTTAGAATAAGCTTTCCCGGCCGGATTCCCGGACCGGGCGCCCAGCAACGGAGGAACACAGTGAAAGCGTCACCCACCCTTGCCAGTAACCTTCAGATGGTCCTGACGGACCTGATCGAACTTCATATGCAGGGCAAACAGGCACACTGGAACATCGTGGGAACCAACTTCCGCGACCTCCACCTGCAGTTGGACGAGATCATCGCCGCGGCCCGGTTGTTCGCAGACCAGGCGGCTGAGCGGATGAGGGCCCTGCACGCCCTTCCGGACGGCCGGAGCAATACGGTTTCCGCTGACACCCGGCTCGATGAATTTCCCGCGGGACTCACTTCCACGAAGGACGCCGTCAAGCTCGTCACGAACAGGCTGGAACGGACCGTCCAGACCATGCGGGATGTCCATGACGAGGTGGACGAGGAAGACCCCACCAGCGCGGACCTCCTTCATGCCGCGATTGAACGCCTCGAGCAGTTGGCATGGATGGTGAACGCGGAAACCATGACCCCGTCAGCGGCTGTCACCGAACCTGCCGACAAATAGCGCCCGTGGACCGCACCGTTCCGAGGCCCGTCCGGTTTGACCCGGATGAAGCGGCCGACGCCGGCCTGTCGGCTTTGCTGCGGGACGTCACCAGCGCTGTTGGTGACGTTCCGGCGCTCCTGGCCATCGCCCGGAAGGCAGGAACCGACGCGCCTCAGCCGGGCCAGGGCAGGACAGCCCGATTGTGGGAGCTCCTGGCTTCCGTCGCGGCCGTGGATGTTGCCGCCGCCCGGATCTTGGAGCCGCACTTTGATGCGCTGGCTATCCTGTCCCAGGCGGGCAAAGGACCCGGTCACATGGACGGTGCGTGGGGAGTGTTCGCGGCCGAAGGCCCGGGATCAAGGCTGCAGGCGAAAGCGGGCGACGCCGGGATTCTCCTGAGCGGCTCGAAGCCGTGGTGCTCCTTGGCGCCGCAGCTGAACCGGGCCGTGATCACCGCGTACGCCGAAGGCGGCGGGAGGGCAGCCTTTGCCGTGGACCTCCACCACCCGGGCGTGACGTGCGAGGAGCCTGCCTGGGTGGCGCGCGGACTGCGGGAGATACCCAGCGGGACCGTGCATTTCAGCGACGTTCCGGCAGAACCTGTTGGCGGCGAAAACTGGTATTTCAACCGTCCGGGGTTTGCCTGGGGCGGCATGGGCGTGGCCGCGTGCTGGCTGGGCGGCGCGGTGGGCGTAGCGCGGGACTATCGGGAATCGCTCGCCGCCGGGGCGGAGGCCGGCCGGGAGCCGGATCAGATTGCGCTGGCTGCTTTGGGCGAAACAGACCGGATCCTCACGGCGGCGCTTCAGCACCTTGCGCGTGTTGCCGCCCGGATCGACGGAGAAGCCGGCGCCAGCGCAAGTGACGCGGTGGAGACGGGACGCAGTGCATGGAGTGAGGCGCTGCGCGTGCGCGGAACGGCAGCCGCCGCCGTCGAGCGTGTCCTTTCCCTTGTCAGCCTCAACCGCGGTCCTGCGCCGCTGGCGTTCGACGAACCGTACGCCAAGCGCATGGCTGACCTGGCGCTGTATGTGCGCCAGCATCATGGGATGCGGGACGACGCGCAGCTGGGGAAACTTACCCTGGAGGAGGAGTGTCCGTGGTGACCTTCTCCCACACCGACGAAGGCACGGACGAGGCCGCCTGGGCTTCTGGCGGGCTGCCGGCAATTGCTGAGCTGCCGTTGGGGCCGCAGGAGTTAGCGTCCATGCGCTTCGTGGTGCTGGTGGCCCATCCGGATGACGAGGCTTTGGGCGCCGGTGGCCTGCTTGCGCGCCTTCGCGCGCTGGGGGCCGACGTCGAGGTGCTGCTGTTTACGGTGGGGGAGGGATCTCACCCGGACTCGCGGACCATCACGCCTGACAGGCTGGCGGCCGTCCGGATGCAGGAGTTTGCCGCAGCGATGGACGTGCTTGGGCTGGGCGCTCGCTGGCAGTTTATTGGGCTGCCGGACGGCGGGTTGGCGGCGCGGACACCTGACATCGCCGCCCTGTTAAGGGAAAGGATTCGCCGGCATCCAGAGGAGCCCCAGCAACTGGCCATCGTGGCCCCGTACCGCGCGGACGGCCACGCGGACCATGACGCCCTGGGGTCCGTGGCGGCCCAGGTTGCGCGGGAGGACGGCCACGCCCTCCTGGAGTTTCCCATCTGGTACTGGTTCTGGGCATCCCCCGAACACACGGCTTGGCAGGACTGGGTCCGGCTTCCGCTGGACCCGGAACAGCAGGACGCCAAGATGGCCGCCCTCCGTGCCCACACCAGCCAGCACAGTCCGCTGTCCGATCTGCCCGGGGATGAAGTGCTACTGGGCGCGGGCTTCCTGCAGCATTTCGCACGGGCGTTCGAGACCTTCGCCTGGACCCCGCCCAAGGCGCCTGCGCCCCACGCCAGCGCCGATGCGCAGCGGATCTTCGACGCCGTGCACTCGAAGTCGGCGGACCCGTGGCAGTACACCACCAGCTGGTACGAACGGCGTAAGCGCTCGCTTACCCTCGCTGCCCTGCCCGAGGAAAAGTACCGCTCAGGTCTGGAGATCGGCTGTTCCATCGGTACCCTCACCGCCGAATTGGCCGGCCGCTGCACACGCCTCCTCGCCGTGGATGCGAGCGGCACCGCGCTGGAACGCGCAGCCGGCCGGCTCGCGGACGTTCCCGGCGTCGCCACGCGGCAACTGACGCTTCCGGCCGAATGGCCTGGCGGCAGCTACGACCTGGTGGTGGTCTCCGAAGTGGGGTACTACCTGTCCCAGGCGGAGCTGGAGCCGCTGCTGCAGCGGATCCGGGAATCCATGAAGCCCGGCGGCACGCTGCTCCTTTGCCACTGGCGGCACCCGGTTTCCGGCTGGGAGCTCGACGGCGATTCGGTCCATACGCTGGCCCGAAACCTCCTGGGCTGGCCCACTGCAGGGCTGTACCGGGAACGCGATTTTGTGCTGGAGACGCTGGTGGCGCCCGGTGACCCCGGACCTCGGGGCTGAGGTGGCCTGTCGTATAGCGAAGGTTGCTGTGGTGATCCCGGTCCACAACGAGGAACAGCACCTGGGACGGGCCCTCGAGGGGGTCCTGGCCGCGGCCGATGTGCTGCAGGGAAGCAGGCCGAACACGGATATCAGCGTCGTGGTGGTGCTGGACAGCTGCACAGACAACTCGGAAGCGGTAGCTGCACGGTTTGCCGCCGCGGACCGCCGCATCACCCTGCTTCGGGTCCCGTTCAGGAGTGTGGGGAAAAGCCGGGTTGCGGGCATTGGCACAGTCTTCAACGGCCGCTCCATGCATTTCCCTGGAGCGGATCTACCGCACACCGCAGGGACGTTGTGGCTTGCCAACACCGATGCCGATTCCTGTGTCCCGGAGAATTGGCTGCTGCGCCAGGTCCAGCTGGCTGACGGTGGGGCCGATGCAGTCCTGGGAACAGTGGAACCGGATGCCGAAGGTATGGACAGCGAACTGCTGAAGCGTTGGCACGTGCGCCACCGGCTGGGGGAGGACCATGCCTATGTTTTTGGTGCGAATCTGGGTGTGAGGGCCTCGGCGTACGTCCTTGCCGGCGGCTTTCCGCGGCAGCGCTCCCATGAGGACCGGACCCTGGTGGACCGCCTCCGTCGGCGCGGCTTCCGTGTGACCTCCACGGACACTGTCCGCGTCCTGACCTCCGGGCGCACCGAGGCCCGGGCCCCCCAGGGCTTCGGCGCCTACCTGCTGGCACTGGGAATGGAATCCGCAGCGGCCCTCGAGGGCTGAGGAACGCAGAATTTGGGGGGCCGACGACGACTGGGGGGACTGGCCTCGGTCTCAGAAGAGGCCACCTCGCCGCCGACCCCGTCTGATACCCGGACGTCAGGGACGCCGGGAAACCTGAAGGAATCTGCTGTTCTTAATTTTCCTCCAACTCAGGGGGCCTGCCTAGTCCCGCCTGGTCTGCTTCGGGTCGGTGTTATCCCTGCCGGTCCGGTCCTGGTCGGTCCGGTCCTGGTCCGTCCGGTGGCTTTCGCGCAGTTCACGGCCACGCTTAATGTCCTCTTCTTCCTGTTTCTGCAGCTTCTCGCTCTTCTTGGTGTCCCGCGGCGGCAGCTGGATGGTTTCCTCGGCTTCGATGCCGGCCTGGAGCTGGCGTCCCCGCTCCGTCTCTGCGTCGAACTCAGCGCCGAACAGCAGCGACATATTCAGGATCCACAGCCAGAGCAGCATGACAATCACGCCGCCCAGCGCCCCGTACGTCTTGTTGTAGTTGCCGAAGTTGCCTACATAGAAGCCGAAGCCCAGTGAGGCAAGCATGAAGATCACCAAGGCGATCAACGAGCCCATGCTCATCCACCGGAACTTGGGCTGCTTCACGTTGGGAGTGGCGTAGTACAGGACGGCAATGATCACGACGACCAGCCCCACGATCACGGGCCACTTGGCGATATTCCAGATGGCGAGGAACGCGCCGCTGAGCCCGATGAGTCCTCCCACTGCTTCTGCCACGGGGCCACTGAGCACCAGCATGCCTGCAAGGATGGCAACGACCACCACTGCGAGCAGGGTGACAGCCAGCATGGTGCCCCGCAACTTCACGAACGGGCGCCCCTCGTCGACCTCGTAGATCCGGTTCATGGCCCGGCCAAAGGCCCCAACGTAGCCGGACGCAGACCACAGCGCGGTGGCAAGGCCGATGACCAGCGTGAAGCCGGCGGCCGGCGCTGACGCGAGTTCTTTGACGGGCCCGCTGACCGTGTTGACTGTTTCGGCGGGAGCGAAGCCGCGGACAATCTCCAGCAGTGCAGTGGTGGTCTTTTCCGGATCTCCGAACAGGCCCAGCAGTGAAACGAGGGCCAACAACGCCGGGAAGAGTGAGAGCACGGCGAAGTAGGTCAGGGCTGCGGCCAGGTCGGGGCACTGGTCCTTCGTGAACTCCCTGAAGGTCTTCCTGGCGATGTACTTCCACGACGGCTTGGTGACGTCGGTTGGGCTCCCTGGTTTGCGGGAATCATCGGGTGCTGGAGCCTGGCCCGCCTTGGCGGTGCTGGTTTCGGAGGCATCTTGAGTGGCCATGGGGTGTCATCTCATCTCGGGTTGGCAAGGGACAGGCCGGTCCCGCCGGGGGAGGGCGGAACCGGCCTATCTGTAATGCTGGTTGATCAGGGCACTGGTGGGTGCCGGTCAGGCCGCCGCCAGGCTGGCGCCGTCACGTGTTCTGGACGTGGTCCTTGGCGTCTGTGGCGCGGTCTTTGACGTCTGCTGCTGCGACCTGGCCTTCGGCCTTGACGTGTTCGGCGGCGTCGGTGGCGGTGGCCTTGACGTTTTCCATCGCCTCGCGGGCTGGTTCCTTCAGGCCTTCTGCCATGTCCTTGGCGGCCTCGGTCAGTTCCGTGGTCATCGGTTCCGCGGCGGTTTTGAGGGCGTCCGCGGCTTCGCGTTCCTTGGTGCTGGCCGGGATCAGGGAGGAGATCAGCATGCCTGCACCGAAGGCCACGAGGCCGGCGGCCAGGGGGTTGCCCTGGGTCTTGGCCTTGACCTGGGCGGGTGCCTCGCCGATGGCGTGCCCGGCGTCGTGCAGGGCGTTTCCGGCACCGTCGGTGCCGCTGTGGACTCCGCTGTGGACGCGGGTGGTGGCGTCGTCGGCTGCTCCCATGACTTTCTCCTTCACGCCGAAGACTGCGTCTTTGACCTTGTCTGTTTGCCTGTGGACGATGTTGGACGGGGTGACTTTGTCGGCCACGGCGTCCACGTTGGTGCCCAGGCGGGCGCGGGTTGCTTCAATGTCTGAACGGATTGCGTCCGGGTTGTCGCTCATCGTTTTACCTCACCGGGTTTCAGGGTTGGGGGGATTTCTGAGAGTGTTTCTGCGGTCTGGGGCATGCCCTGGACCTGTTTGAGGTTCTTGCGGCCCATCGAGGCCAGGACCGCGGCGATGATGCCCCAGATCACGGCGACGACGACGGCGGACCAGCCGAGTCCCATCAGTTCGCCCAGGGCCCACCAGAGGGCGAGGGAGAGGAACAGCAGGACGAAGTGCCCTGCGACGCCGGCGCCGGCGAGCATGCCGCCGCCCTTGCCGGCTTTGGACGCGGACTGCTTGACTTCGGCCTTGGCGAGCTCCACTTCCTGGCGCATCAGCGTGGACAGGTCGCGGGTCACCTCACCGAGCAGGTCACCGAGGGACGTGGTGTCCGCTTTCGCGTGCGCCGCCGAAGGCGGCGTCTCGGGAATCTGGCTGCTCATAATGGCCTGCCGTTCTGGCCGTCTGTGGAACGGTCGCGGGTCAGGGGGTCATTTGCCATGGGGTCGTCGGCGAGCTCTCGGTCCCCCAACGGATCGTCAGCCAGGCGGTTACCGGACCAGGGCTCTTCGGCGATCTGCGGGCTGTCCAACGGGCTGGCGGGACGTGAGGCGTCCCCATAGGCACTTCCCGGCGCGCCGCCGTCGAACCCTGCCGTTGTGGTGGCCGGGCCGGGGAGCTGTACGGGAGGTGTGGGGATGGTTCCGCCGCCCGACGGCGTGTAGCCGCCGGGGGCGGTGCCGTACGGGTCCGTGGTGTAGCCGGATGCGGCCGTGTTCGTGGCCGAGTCGGGTGCCCCGGCGCTCAGGCTGCGCGTGAGCCGCCCTGCGAGGATACCTGCTCCGGCAGCAAGGAGCAGGAAGGTTCCTGGCCGCTGGCGCGCGAAGCTCTTGGCTTCATTGAGCAGGGATCCGGGATCCCGCCCGTCCAGCCAAGAGGCAATTGAGGAGGACCGTTCGGCAGCCTGACGGACCAGGTCTGATGCGACGCCGGGCTGATCGGAGGCCAGGGCCATGGCGTGCAGTTCGTCGGAAACTGAACGGAGGCCGTTGGCGACCTTCTGCTGCTGGGCGCCGGCCTGCTGGGTGAGGTCGCTGCGGGCCTGGTACAGGAGGTCCTTGGCGTTGGCCTTGGCCTCCGACGCGACAGCCCCCGCTTCGGTCTTGGCAGTCTGGGCCACGCTCTGGGCAGACTCGGCCGCGGTCCGTGCGACGTCTCCGGCCTCCTGTTTCGCAGCATCCTTCTTGGACGTGCCGTAAGGATCACCTGACTGCGGAGCTACTGGCTGTGAGGTTGATGCTGCCGAGGGGAACGTGGTGGCGCTGCGCTCCCCGGTGGTCCCGGGAGTGGCCGGGGGAACCGTGTAATCCGAATCCTCGGGCCATTGGTTCTCTGTCATCTTCGCACTCTCTTTCCAAAGAAGGCCGGTTGTTGATCAAGAACCAGCAGTACTGGCCGTAAAATAGTAAGCATAATTACTAATATTAAGTAAGTACCCTTGCTGATAGATTTTCAAACGGGCCACAAAGCCTGCCGTCTTGGCATCGCTTGGAGCCGGTCACAACGGAGTGGGAAGAGGTGGGTAGCTTTGGACGTAGCACCGTGGGTTTGGATAGTTATTGCGATTGTCGTCGTGGCGCTTATTGTGCTGCTGCTGGTAACGGGACGTCGCCGTCGGGCCATACAGGAGAAGCGCGATGAGTCGCACCGCGAGAAGGCAACGGAGATGCGCAAAAAGGCCGAAAACATCGAACTTGACGCCCGCGAGAACGAAGCCCGTGCCACCAGGGCACGTGCCGATGCGGAACAGGCACAGGTCCAGGCCGCGCGGTTGAAGCAGGAAGCCGAACATAAGGCCGCCGAAGCCCAGTCGCTTCGCGAGAACGTGGCCGAGCACACCCGCAAGGCTGACGAGATCGACCCGGACGTGCGCGGAGACCGGGGCGCCAGGGCAGGGGAAAACCGGACGGGTGGCGTGCTGCCCGGCGCTGCGGATCGCAGGGATCGCACTGACCGGACTGACCGTACCGATCGCACTGACCGGACTGACCGCACTGACCGGACTGACCGGACTGACCGGGATGATCGCGGGGAATACGGCGATGCAGCCCGTGCCGATCGCGCGGCCGGGCACCACACGGACGATTCCGATCGCTCCGCAATTCGCGGCGAAGACCGGGCACGGATGACCGACGAAGACCGGGCGCGAATGAGCGAGGCAGACCGGGCGCGAATGACCGACGCAGAGCGGGCCGCCCGGGACAAGCCGGCGTCTGGCGTGTAGCCGAAGGGGTAACTTTCCGGCGCACGCCGGGGCGCTCCGGGCGGCTTCTTGTCGGGAAGGCATTGTTTTATAAGCAAGCTTATGATTTCCTACTGCTAAGTCTTGCCACAGGCTTTCGGACCCAGACCCGAGGGAGCCACCGACAATGCCTGAACTCATTGCTGCCTACGCCGGCGAAGCTACAGCAGTCCGGTCCGCCCTTCCGGAACTTGCCCCCGAAATGCCCCCGGAGCCGCCGCTGGAGACGCCTGTGCGGATGCCTGCGGCGGGGCACGGACGGCTTCGGGAGGCCTTCGAAAACGAACTGGTCCTGGACTACCTGGACCTTGCAGAAGCACTGGCCGCGCGCTTCGAAGCGCGCGGCCGGGAGCGCGCCGACCTGAACCAGGTGGCCTACCTTGGCCTGGTTAAGGCGGCGCGCGGCTTCGACCAGGCAAAAGGGGACAGTTTCCCCGCCTATGCCGCGCCCACCATTACCGGCGAACTGAAAAGGTACCTACGGGACCGAAGCTGGATGGTCCGGCCGCCGCGGCACGTCCAGGACCTGCGTTCACTGCTGTTCCGTGCAGAGCCCGAACTGGCGCAGACGCTGGGACGCAATCCCACCATGGCCGAACTTGCAAGTCACCTTGGCGTGGATGAAGCCGAAGTGCGGGAAGCCGTCAGCGCATCCAACAGCCTCCATCCGGACTCGCTCGACGCCGTCGATCCCCACAGCGATGCGCCACCGATAGCGGAGGTGCTTGCCTGTCCCGATGTGCCTTTTGAACGGCTGGAGGACCTCGCCTGCCTGCGCGAGGCCATGCTGGAGCTGGATGCCGCTGACCGCGAGCTGTTGTACCGCCGGTACTTCTGCGAGGAGACCCAGGTAGAGCTCGGCAGACGGCTGGGAATGTCACAGATGCAGGTTTCCCGGCGGCTCGCCCGGGTGCTGGTGGACCTGCAGCACAAACTTTCGGACAGCAGTCAGTGTGCTGATTCGAGTTCCGACGCGGCCCTCAGTACGTCCTCAACAGTTACACCCAGCAACGCGGGGTCGGGGTTGTCGGCAAAAGGATCGCCGCGCCGTAGCCGTTCCCGCGTCAAGACCACGTGAGGTCCAGGCGGCGGACCCCAGCGTTCCGGACCTACCGGGCCGAACATCACGATGGACGGCCGGACGTAGGCGGTTGCAAGGTGGGCTGCGCCGGTATCTGCCGAAACCACCAGGCGCGCGCCGGCAATGCAGGCCGCAAAGGCCGCGAGGGACAGTTTGCCCGCCAGGACTGCGGAGCCAGGCAGGCCAGCCCGTGTGCAGATCTCCAGCGCCCTTGGACGCTCGTCAGCGCTTCCCGTGAAAACAACCTGATGCCCGCTGTCGGAGAGCCGCCGGGCCACTTCGGCAAACCGCTCTGCCGGCCACAGCCTGCTCGGAAAAGCGGCGCCGACGTGAATCACTGTGGCGCCCGGAACCGGTCCAGCAACGGCGGGGCGGCGAAGGGCGCAGTCCGCGGGATCGGCACCGATTCCGTACCACTGCAGCAGGCGCGTCCAGCGCGCCCGCTCGTTCATGTCTTCCACCCAGCCGGGTCCATCCGCGCCGTCACTGCCCGGGCCCGGGCTTCCAGCTCCGGCACCATGCGCCATGATTTTCCGGCCGCCGGCGGCCCGCAGGAGTTCGGTGCTTTCGGGTCCCCTTCCGTGCAGGTTGACGGCGATATCCACGCCACCATCCACGCCGCCTGGCAGTGCCGGGAGGGAGGATGCGAGCCCGGCTTGGGGCAACAATTCGTAGCCGCCCACCAGGTCCACGGCTCCAGCCAGCCAAGCTGGGCCGGCGTAGACGAGCCGGTGCTGCGGGTAGGCCCTGCGCAGGGCATGCAGGGCCGGCACCGCAACCAGCAGGTCGCCCAGGCCAAGGGCGCGGAGCACCAGCAGGACGGGCCGGGCATCGGAACTTCCGCCCTCTTTCGCGTCCATCGCCCCTCCTTTCGTGCCGCTGTTCCGGCCGTTATGTCCGCGGCGTCCGCCGCCGTTTCATCGGATTTTCGTGTTCAACGGATCCGGGGTGTCAGTGGATTCTATTCCGGGGAAATGACCGGGACGCTGTTTAGGACCTCCCGTGTTAGGGAACTACGTCGGTATGGGAAGCTCCGAAACTCCTCAACTCAAGGCTGTGCTCTTCGACCGGGACGGAACGCTGGTGGTCGATGTGCCCTACAATGCTGACCCCGGCCTGGTCCGGGCAATGCCGGGAGCCAAGGCGGTGCTGGATTCGCTCCGCGCCAGCGGACTGGCAATCGGCGTGCTCACCAACCAGTCAGGAGTGGCCCGGGGGATCCTCACGGCCGCGGAGGTTGCCAGCGTCAATGCCAAGGTGGAGGAACTCCTGGGACCCTTCGATGTGTGGGAGGTCTGCCCGCACGGAGCTGCCGATGGCTGCCCCTGCCGGAAACCGGCGCCAGGCATGGTGCTCAGCGCGTGCCGGAGGCTGGGCATTGAGGCTTCCGAAGCTGCATTGATCGGGGACATTGGAAGCGATGTGCAGGCTGCGGAGGCCGCCGGCGTTCGGGGAATTTTGGTGCCGACGCCGGTCACGCGTACCGAGGAGGTCAACGATGCAAAGTTGGTGGCCCGGGACCTCGCCGCGGCCGTTGACCTCTTGCCGGAACGCGGCCACCGGCCTGCACGCAGGCACCAGACGGAACGCGGCCACCAGCCGGAACAAAACCCGTTGCCGGAACCAAGCCCGCTGTTGAAGGGGGCCTGATGGGAAACGTCCTGGTGGCACGGCTGGACAGCCTGGGTGACGTCCTGTTGGCCGGACCGGCCGTCCGGGCTGTTGCCAACGGGCGGCAGCAGGACGGCAGCCGGCCCAACCATGTGGTGATGCTGTGCGGGCGCCAGGGTGATGCTGCCGCGTCGATGCTGCCCGGCGTGGCGGAGGTCTACAGCTGGGACAGCCCCTGGATCATGAATCCTGCCCCGAAAATGACGGGGCCGCACGCTGACCGGCTGATCGAGTATGTGCGGAACTCGCGGATCACCGAGGCTGTCATCCTGACCTCCTTCCACCAGTCCCCGCTGCCGCTGGCACTGCTGCTGCGGCTGGCGGGGGTGGAGCGGATCAGCGGCGTCTCCACCGATTACGCGGGCTCCCTGCTGGACGTCCGGCTCAGGCCCGGCGAGGACCTGCCGGAGGACCAGCCGGAAGCCGAACGCGCCCTGGACATCGCCAGGGCAGCCGGCTTCCCGCTGCCGCTGGGCGATGACGGCAAGCTCAAGGTAAAGCCAGTGCCTGCGGTGACCGATCTCGTGGGCGACGGGCCCTATGTGGTGGTCCACCCGGGAGCCGCGGTCCCGGCCAGGGCGTGGCCGCCGCTCCACCATGCCGCCGCCGTCGAACTCCTCGCCGGGGCCGGCTACCGGGTGGTGGTGACGGGCGGCCCGGACGAAACGTCCCTGACCGCAACGGTTGCGGGCCCCTCGGCCCTTGATCTGGGCGGCCGCACGGATCTGCGGACACTGGCCGGAGTCATGGCAGGAGCCGATGCCGTCGTCGCCGGCAATACCGGCCCCGCGCATCTGGCCGCAGCTGTGGGAACGCCCGTGGCGTGCCTGTTCTCCCCGGTGGTGCCCGCTGTCCGCTGGGCCCCCTACGGCGTCCCCCTGGAACTCCTTGGCGACCAGAACGCAGCGTGCCGGCTCACCAGGGCAAGGATCTGTCCGGTGCCTGGCCACCCGTGCCTGGATTCGGTCTCACCCGAAGAAGTGATGCACGCCGTGGAGCGCCTGATCGGCGGTGTGTCCTCGTTCAGCACCCACCTCAGCACGCGCAGGAAGGACCGCACCCGATGAGAATCCTCCTCTGGCACGTCCACGGTTCGTGGACGGACGCTTTCGTCCGCGGCCGCCACGAATACCTGTTGCCGGTACTCCCGGAAGGCGGCCCGTGGGGCCTGGGACGCGCGGGCAGGCCGTGGCCGGACTCTGTGCAGCAGGTACCGCTGGCCGGGCTCGACGCCGAGAGCGTGGACGCCGTCGTGCTTCAGCGGCCTGAGGAAATCGAGGCGGTGGCGCAGTCGCTGGGACGGCGTCCCGGCGTCGACCTTCCTGCCGTCTATCTCGAGCACAACACCCCGAAAGGGAACTTCCCCTACACCCGGCATCCGCTCGCGGACCAGGACAGTATTCCGGTGGTGCACGTGACCCACTTCAACAGGCTCGCCTGGGACAACGGGTCAGCCCCGGCGGTGGTGATCGAGCATGGCATCCCGGATCCCGGCCCCCTCTACACAGGCGAACTGCCCGAGCTCGGTGTGGTGGTGAATGAACCCGTTCGGCGGGGACGCGTCACGGGAACGGATCTGTTGCCGGCTTTCGCCGCCGTCGCGCCCTTGAACGTTTTCGGCATGAAGACTGAAGGCCTCCTCGCCGCCGCAGGCTTCGAAGGTGCCAGCCTGCATGTCCGTGGGGACCTGAAACCGAAGGAACTGCACCGCGAGCTGGCCCGGTGCCGCGTGTACGTCCACCCGATGCGCTGGACATCGCTGGGGCTGTCCCTGCTGGAGGCGATGCACCTGGGCATGCCGGTCCTTGCCCTGGCCACCACGGAAGCACCCCGGGCGGTGCCGCCGGAAGCCGGCGCGGTGTCCGCCGACGTCGGCGAACTGCTCAGCAGTGCACGGCGCCTGATTGCCAATCCGGAAGAAGCCCGACGGCGGGGCGAGGCGGCGCGCGAGGCGGCGCTTGCCCGTTACGGCCTGGCCAGGTTCCTGGACGACTGGGACGCCGTGCTGGCAGACCTGCGGCCGCGGTCCGTGTACCCGCACTACCGCGATCCGGAAAAACAGGCCCTCCGGTAGCCAACCACTGGAAAAGCAGATCCTATTCCGGCGCGAGAGAGGAAGACCCATGAAAATCTCCATGGTTTCAGAGCATGCCAGTCCGCTGGCCGCACTGGGCGGGGTGGACGCGGGCGGGCAGAACGTGCACGTCGCTGCACTGTCCGAGGCCCTCGCCAGGCGGGGCCACAGCGTCACCGTCTACACGCGGAAGGATTCGCCGGACCTCCCTCCCCGAGTCAGGGTGGGGCCACGGCTGGAAGTTGTTCATGCCGAGGCCGGTCCTGCGCGCCGCCTGCCGAAGGACGAACTCCTGCCATTCATGGGGGAGCTGGCCGACGCCATGGCCAAAGACTGGGGCGAACGCCCGCCGGACGTGGTGCACGCCCATTTCTGGATGTCCGGCCTGGCGGCGCTTGATGCCGCGAGGCGCGAAGAGGCGGGGCATCGGGTTCCCGTTGTCCAAACATTCCACGCCCTGGGCACCGTCAAGCGCAGGCATCAGGGCGCCGAGGACACCAGCCCGCCGGAGCGGCGCTGGCTGGAGCCGGGAGTGGGCCGGTCCGCGGACCGGATCATCGCAACGTGCTCGGATGAGGTGTTCGAACTCAAAGCCATGGACATCGACACCGGCAAGGTATCGATCGCTCCCTGCGGCGTGGACCTGGCCTTCTTCTCCGCAGACGGCCCCGCGGAACCCCGCAGGCGGCAGCACCGCATCCTCTCCGTGGGACGGCTGGTGCCAAGAAAAGGCGTCGACCTGGTGATCCGGGCCCTGCCGCATTTGGGCGCGGAAGGCTATGACGACGTCGAACTCCTCATCGTGGGCGGAGGCGCGGACCCCGGGGTTCTTGAGTCAGACCCGGAGGTCCGCAGGCTTTTGACGCTGGCCGCCGAACTGGGCGTCGCTGACCGGGTGACGCTGCTGGGGCAGGTGCCGCGGGCTGACATGCCGGCGACCTTCCGCAGTGCGGACGCCGTGGTGTGTACGCCCTGGTATGAGCCTTTTGGCATCGTTCCCCTTGAAGCGATGGCCTGCGGCGTACCGGTGGTGGCCGCCGCGGTGGGCGGGCTCCGCGACACTGTGGTGGACCGCGTGACAGGCATTCACGTGCCGCCCCGGGATCCGGAAGCGATCGCAGCGGCGCTGGCCCTTCTGCTGGGCGATGCGGCGCTGCGGGCTGAGCTTGGCGCTGCGGGACAGCAGCGGGCGCGGTCCCGGTACTCCTGGGACCGCGTGGCTGCTGAAACCGAAAAGGCCTACCAGCTGGCAATCGCAGGGATGCCTGCCGGCGCGGACCGGATGGAAGGGGCAGCACTGTGACCGCCGAATGGTCCCTTCGTGAGGACGACCTCCGGGCCCTGGACGGCCAGGTGCGCTTTCCGGAGACATTGCCCGGGCTTGATGCCATGGATGACCTGGACGGCGCGGCCGCCGAGGCCGTGCGGCTCCACCTGGACAACGTCATCCCTGCACTGGATTCGCTGCGCGGCCAGTCCGGCCGCCTGGCAGCCTGGGGCGTCGAACTGGCCCACCGGCTTCTCCGGGGCCAGCGGCTCCTGGCAGCCGGGAACGGCGGATCAGCCGCGGAGGCACAGCACCTGACCGCGGAACTGGTGGGCAGGTTCGACGGCGAGCGCGTCCCGTTCTCCGCGATCTCACTCCACGCAGAAAGCTCGGCGGTGACGGCCATCGCGAACGACTACGGGTTCGAGGAGCTGTTCGCGCGCCAGGTGCGTGCCCACGGCCGGTCCGGGGATGTGCTGGTTCTCCTGTCCACCAGCGGCCAAAGCCCCAACCTGCTGCTCGCGGCCGAAACGGCCGCGAGGCTGAACATCACTACCTGGGCGCTCACCGGGCCCGGGCCCAATCCGCTGGCAGCCGCATGTGACGAGGCGGTCATGATCGACGCCGTCAACGCCAACGCGCAGGAAGGGCACCTGATCGCCCTGCACGCAGTCTGCCGCGCTTTCGATCTGGAAGTCAGCCGGCGGGGCTCCGCGCACTGGGCACCGGAGCTGGGCGGCCGGTCATGAGAATAGTGGTGGTGGGGGATGTGATCCTCGACGTTGACCTGACCGGGACAGCGACCAGGCTCAGCCCGGATGCGCCCGTTCCCGTGGTGGACGTTTCCAGCGTGAGGCGGCGGGCCGGCGGCGCCGGGCTCGTTGCCCGGATGCTGGCGCAGGACGGCTGGCCCGTCACCTTGGTGACGGTGCTGGCGGACGACGAGGCCGGGCGGCAGTTGGAGGGGACGCTCGCCGGCGTGCGGCTGGTGGCAGGTCCAAGCGGCTCCCCGACGCCGGTGAAGACCCGCGTCCGCGCGGGAACCCACGCCGTGGTCCGCTTCGACGAGGGCTGCGGCGGGACACCTGTACCTGAAGTCACCCCGGCAATGCTGCGGGCGGTTGAAAAGGCGGGCGCCGTGATCGTGGCCGACTACGGCCGCGGCCTGGCAGCCAATCCCCAGTTGAGGGAGCTGCTCGCAGGGCTGGCGGACGATGTGCCTGTGGTGTGGGACCCGCACCCCTCCGGTGCCCTTCCCGTGGCCGGGGTCTCGGTGGTGACACCCAACCTCGCCGAAGCGCACCAGGCCGCGGGATCCAGGGCCACCGGAGTTTTCGGCTCAGCGGCGGACGGCGCAGCCGAAGTGGCGGGCATCCTGCTCGATGAATGGCGCAGCCGGGCAGTACTGGTGACCACGGGGGAGCGTGGGGCGCTTCTTTTCCGGGAGCGGGACCGCACTCCGCGTCCTGTCCCGGCGCCCCGTGTTGAGGCGGGCGATCCCTGCGGCGCCGGCGACAGGCTCGCAGCGAGCCTTGCTGTCCACCTCCTCGGCGGCCGGGACCTCGAAGACGCCTCCGTCCTTGCCGTCCACGAGGCGGCAGATTTCCTGGCGGCCGGAGGTGTCAGTGCCATGCCGGATCCGCCGGTTCCGGGCAGGCGCAGGCACCGCACTTCAGACCCCATGCTGCTGGCCCGCAGGGTGCGGGAAAACGGCGGAACGGTGGTGGCCACGGGCGGTTGCTTCGACCTGCTTCACGCCGGGCACGTCAGATCGCTCACGGCTGCCCGGGAGCTGGGAGATTGCCTGATTGTCTGCTTGAACTCGGATGATTCGGTGCGGCGGCTCAAGGGTGAACAGCGCCCCATCATGAACCAGCAGGACAGGACTGAGCTGCTCCTGGCACTGGAGTTCGTGGACGCGGTGATCGTCTTTGAGGAAGACACCCCGGAGGCGGCCCTGAACAGCCTCCGTCCCGATGTATGGGTCAAAGGCGGCGACTACAAGGGGGCGCGGCTGCCCGAAGCCGAATTGGTGGAGAGCTGGGGCGGGCGCTGCGTCACCGTTCCCTACCATCCGGCCCGCTCCACCACCGTCCTGGCCGATGCCCTCGCGAAGGTCAGCTAGGCCCCGCGGAAACGATTTTATGAGTTTGCCCTCGAGCGAAAGGAACAACATGAACACTGTGTCATCCATGAACATCGAGTCACCTCTAAACACCGGCTCACCCGGCCGGGTCCTCGTGACCGGCGGGGCCTCCGGACTGGGGGCCGCCGTCGTCGAGGCCGTGCTCAAGGCGGGCGGAACGCCCGTGGTCCTGGACCGCGATATCAGCAGCGTCTCCGGCGTCAAGGCCTTTGAGGTGGACGTTGCAGACCGCGTTGCCGTGGAGCGGACCGTCCGGGAAGCCGCCGAGTCGCTGGGCGGGCTCGATGCCGTGGTCACCGCAGCAGGGATCGACCGCTGCGGGAAACTTGCGGACGTCGCAGCGGAGGAATGGGAGAAGGTGATCGGCGTCAACCTGTTCGGCACCGTGTCCGTGGTCCGCGCCGCGCTGCCATTCCTCAAGACCTCCCATGGCAGGGTGGTGACCATCGCCTCCACGTTGGGCAAGCGGGCCGTTGCCGACGCGACGGCGTACTGCGCCTCCAAGTTCGGCGTAGTGGGCTTCAGCCACGCCCTGGCGGCCGAGACCGGCGGCGAGATCGGCGTGACCACGATGATCCCGGGCGGGATGAAGACCAGGTTCTTCGACGACAGGACCGAACAGTACAAACCGCAGGACGATTCAAGGCTCAACGAACCCGGGAACGTGGCCCAGGCGATCCTGTTTGTCCTGTCCCAGCCGAAGGGATGTGAGGTGCGCGAGATGCTGATCTGCCACGAGGAGGAGGGCTCCTGGCCGTGACCCGCTATTGTGCCAGCAGGCTCCTGACGTCGGCAGTGACCTCGTCGGACCCGATTCCCTCCATCAGCGAACCGTCGTGCGGGCATCGCGGAGCGGTCCAGCCCACCTGGGTGACGTCCGCGCCGCACGCCGGACAACGCGTCACCCAGGACAGGTGGATCCGGTGCCTGCCCCGGCCGAGGGGCCCGGAGGTCAGGGCGTTTCCGGCCCAGTAGATGCCGACGGTCGGGGTGCCCAGCGCCTGCGCCAGGTGCCGCGGACCGCTGTCGTTGGCGAGGACCGCATCGGCCCGGGCCAGCAGCGCCGCCAGTTCCCCCAGTTCCAGCCGGCCGGCAACTGAGAGGACCGGCCCGTCCCCGTTCCCGGTGGAACGCCCGACGGCGGCGCCCACCACGGCATCCGCCAGCCCCCTTTCGCCGGCGTCACCGATCACCAGGACCCTGCCGCCGTCGTCGGCCACTGCCCGGGCGACAGCGCCGAAAGCTTCGGCCGGCCAGCGGCGGCGGGGGTCACTGGCGCCGGGATGGATGACCAGCAGGGGCGTGTCCCCGGGCGGCAGTGCGGTACCCAGCGTGGCGGGCAGTTGTGCAACGTACTGCGCCCGCGGGTTCAGCCTGGCCTCCAGCAGCGCCGGCGGGGCGCCCGCCAGGCCGGCGACCTCCAGGGCACGTGACGGCTCGTGCTGGTAGTACGTGTAGGGCAGGGTCCGCTCCAACGGGACAGCATCCGCGGTGGCGGAACCCACCGTGTGCCGGGCCCCCAGCTGCAGCAGGAACGGATTGGAATAGCGGCCGCCGCCGTGGAGCTGCACCGCCAGGTCGAAGTGCCGTTCCCGCGCACTGTTGACGAACAGCTCCACCGCGGCCGGTTCCTCCTTGCCGGGCCGCACTCCTTCAGCGAACGGCAGGACCATCACGTCGTCCAGCGGAGTGCAGGTTCCGGACACCAGGGCCTCCTGCAGGGGCGTCCCCAGCAAGGTCACAGTGGAGCCCGGATAGGCCGCTTTCAAAGCGGAGACAGCCGGAAGGGCAAACATCAGGTCGCCGAGCCCGCCGCCGCGCAACAAGGCGATCCGGGCAATGTCCGGGAACTTCTCCAGGACAGGTCCGACGCCGGCGGGCGCCGTTGTTGGCACGGTGGCGGGCCTCTTCGTGTGCCTCGGGGCGGACTCCTTAGCGGGTCCGTTGCCTGGATCATCCATTCGCCCGTTCCTTCCGTGTGCGTGCTGCCACCCTACGGACCGACGGACCGCCTGGCTACCGCCGTGTAAACGTCCCGTCCGGGGGTAAGGGACAGCAAGGAGAAGTGCCTACGGGAGGAGTTTCATGGATACGCAAGCCATGCCGATTGCCGCTCAAACTGCATCCAGCGACGGTACCGGGATTGTCATCAGGGATCCGCGGACCGGCGATTTCCTGTGGTCAGTCCACGAGTCCGAACCGGGGGACGTGGCCAATGCCGCCAAATTGGCCCGGAAGGCGGCCGGCGGATGGGCCGCCACCCCTGCCGCCGAGCGCGGCGCCAAGCTCCATGCCGCAGCCCGGGCACTGGACGCGGCCAGGGCGGAACTGGCGGGTCTGAACTCCAGTGAGACCGGGCGCCCCGTCAACGAAGCCCTGGCCGGGATCGACGCCGGGGTTTCCACCCTGGTGCAATACGCCGAACTGGGTCCGGTGCACCGGGGCCACAGCCTGCTCGGCAACCGGTTCGCCTCCGACTACACCGTGGCAGAACCCCGCGGGGTGGCCGTACTCCTGACGCCCTGGAACGATCCGGTGGCCGTTGCATGCGGCCTGATCGGGGCGGCACTCATCACGGGCAACGCAGTGATCCACAAGCCCAGTGAACGTTGCCCGCGCCTCGGTGAGGCGTTGGGCGAGGTGCTGGCGCCGTCGTTCCCGCCCGGAGTGCTCCTCACTGTTTCCGGCGGCGCTGGTGTGGGGAGTCTTCTCACCCAGGCAGGAGCGGATGTCATTGCCCACGTCGGGTCCAGCGCAGCCGGAGCGCAGATCGCTGAGGCCGGGGTGCTCACCGGCGCGCATGTAATCCGTGAGAACGGCGGAAATGACCCGTTGCTGGTGGACCGGGACGTCGACCCCCTCTGGGCGGCGGAGCAGGCGGCCATTGGGGCTTTCAGCAACAGCGGCCAGATCTGCACCTCGGTGGAAAGGATCTACGTCCACGCAGACGTTGCGCACCGGTTCTGTGCTGCGCTGGAAGCGGAGGCGGCGCTCCGCAACAACAAAGGCAGTGTGGCCCCGCTGGTGGACACCCGGATGCGGGACGAAGTCCACGCCCAGGTGGCCCAGGCCCGGGAACTCGGGGCGCATGCGGTGGAAGGCGGGTCGGTGCCGGAAGGTCCCGGCGCTTTCTACCCCGCGACGGTCCTGCTGGAATGCAATGACGCCATGGAAGTGATGACCGAGGAAACCTTCGGGCCGGTGGCGCCCGTGCAGGTGGTGGCAAGCTTCGAGGAAGGGCTGCGCCGGGCGGCCGGCGGCAGGTACGGTCTGGCCGCCACTGTGCTCACGGGGAATATTGCCCATGCCCAGCAGGCCATCGCCACTCTCCCGGTGGGGACCGTAAAAATCAACGCGGTGTTCGGTGGCGCCCCGGGAGGTTCGGCGCAGCCCCGCGGGGCGAGCGGCCATGGGTTTGGCTACGGGCCCGAGCTGATGGACGAATTCTCCCGCGTCAAAGTGGTTCATCTGGCCGCGCCGCCGCAGAAGACCGAACCGGCTGCCTCATGACTGCCCGGGATGCAGCAGGGAGGGGAGACCTCTCCGGCCAGCGAGCCTTGTCAGGCTGGCTTCCCCGGCGCCTGGCCGACGAACGCCCCGCCGTCCTGGTGGTTGGCGACGTGATGCTGGACGGCTGGTGGAGCGGAGCCATCGAGCGGCTCTGCCGGGAGGCTCCCGCGCCCGTGGTGGACATCGCCGCGCGGGAGTCCGCTCCGGGAGGCGCCGCCAACACCGCCATGAACCTGGCCGCCCTCGGTGCGCGCGTATCCGTGGCGGGCATCATCGGCAACGACGACGCCGGGCTGACGCTGCGCCGGAAACTTGAGGATGCGGGGATCGACGTAACACATCTGCACAGCCATCCGGCCATGGTTACCACCACCAAAATCAGGATCAGCAGCGGCGGCCAGGTGATGCTCCGCATCGATGACTCGGCCAGTGCAGTCCCGGCGGAGGCGCTGGCCGCCCTCGCCGCCTCCATGGCCGCCGCCGTGGAACACCAGGACGCGGTGATGGTGTGTGACTACGGCACAGGGGTGCTGGCAGACCCGGTCCGGGCTGCCATCTGTACGGCGCTCGCCGCGGGGGGAGCCCCGCACGGCCTGGCCGGTGACCCTGAGGGCGACCCTGCGGGCGACTCGGCTGGCGACCCTGCGGGCGACACTACGGGCGGCTCTGCCGGCCAACGCCCCCTGACCGTGATCGACGCCCACGATCCCCGGCCCTGGGCGGAATTGCGTCCGGACCTGGTCACGCCCAACGCCCAGGAAGCCTCACGCTTGCTGGACCTGCGCCTCCCCGAAGGCCCCGGCCGTGCCGATGTGGTGACCAGGCATCGTGAAGCGCTGCTTGAGGCCACCGGAGCGCGGGCCGTCGTGGTCACGCTGGACCGGGACGGGACTGTGCTGTTTTCGGAAAGCGGCGGCACCCACCGGACCTGGGCGCGTCCCGCCGCGGAGAAGCAGGCATCCGGCGCCGGCGATACCTTCGTGGCGGCCCTCACCCTTGCCCGGTCGGTGGGCCTGCCGCTTACTGCCAGCCTTGATCTGGCCCAGGCCGCCGCGGACGTGGTGGTGCACCAGCCGGGCACATCTGTCTGCAGTACCAGCCAATTGAGCCGGCACCTGGAGAGCTTCGCCGATACCGCGCTCCCGTTGGAGGAACTCGCGCAGCAGGTACGGTCGCACCGGGCCCAGGGCCAGCGGATCGTGCTGACCAACGGCTGCTTCGACGTCCTCCACAGCGGCCACACCCGTTACCTGACGCAGGCCAAGCAACTGGGAGACGTGTTGGTGGTGGCGCTTAACAGCGATGATTCCGTCCGCAAACTCAAGGGAGCTGGCCGGCCCATCAACGCCGAAGCCGACCGCGCGGCTGTGATCGCCGCGCTCAGCTGCGTGGACTATGTGACGGTCTTTGATACGCCCACGGCCAGTCCGCTGATCCGGGAACTCAGGCCCGAGGTCTACGCGAAGGGCGGGGACTACACCCCGGAGATGCTGGAAGAAACGGAGGTTGTGGAAGAGTACGGCGGGCGGGTGGCCATCCTTGACTACGTCGCGGAACGTTCCACCACAGCCGTGGTCCAGCGGATCCAGGCCGGCAAGGGCGCCGCGCAGGCAGAATAGACGGCCGGGGAGAGCAGGCGGCCGGGCACGCGCTGTCCCCTAGGCTTGAACCATGACTGAAGCGGCAAAAAGCTAATGGGCAAACGCGGCAAGTCAGGCGCACGGAACAGCCCGCGTCCGACGGCGGGCGTCATCGATGTGCCCAAGGGAACCCTGCCGGACGGCCCCGTCGAGGGGGTCTACTACATTGATACCGGCGACTGTGAGCTGATCGCGGACCAGGACAACTCCAACGGCTGGCTCCTGAGAATCAACGGGGTCATGAGCTCGCATATCGACCTTGCAGATCCGCTGTTCCTCGACTTTGAGTACATGCGCTGGATGGCGGCCCTGATCGAGTCGCGCTGGCCGCAGCAGCCCAAGGGCGGCCAGTCCAAAGCCGGCCAGTCCAAAGCAGGCCAGTCGAAAGCCGCCGACCCGAAGGCCGGAGGCTCAAGTGCGGCGGACCCGCACAAGCTGCGCGGACTGCACCTTGGCGGCGGCGCCTGTTCCCTGGCCCGTTACTTCCACTCCGCCTACCCCGACGCGCGTCAGGTGGTGGTGGAGCTCGACGGCAAACTGGCCGAATACGTCCGGGGCTGGTTCGACCTCCCCAAGGCTCCGCTGCTGCGGCTCCGGGTGGGGGAGGCGCGCGCAGTTACCGAGACGCTGACGCCGGACAGCCGGGACTTCATCATCCGCGACGTCTTTGCCGGATCCCTGACGCCGCGTCCGCTCACCACCGCGGAGTTCAACGGCCACATCAGGCAGGTCCTGTCGCCCGGCGGGATCTATGTGGTCAACTCAGGCGACGCCCCGGACCTGAAAAACGCCCGCGAGGACGCAGCCACCATCGCGGCCAGCTTTGAGCACACGGCCATCATCGCCGACCCCGCCATGCTCAAGGGCCGGCGTTACGGGAACATGGTCATGGCCGGAAGCGACAGCCCGCTCGACGGCGACCCGCAGCTGGCCCGCCGGCTCCTCGGCGGTGCGGTCCCAGCCCACATCTGGAGCGACGCCCAAGTGCGGGCCTTCGCCGCAGGCTCACCCGTGCGCCACGACCCGCCTGCACCATCGATTGCCCCATTGGTTGCCCCATAGACGGGCTTTTTTTGCTGGCGGTTACGGGATCTTTACTGGCAGTTACCGAGCAGTCGATGGGGGCTTTGCCCGTCCCAGCAGCGCTTCCCGGTGCGCCAACGTCTGGTCCCGTAATGCCTGCACCACGGCCGCCACGGCAGGGCGCCGCATGGAATCCGGCCGGAGCACCATCCAGTAGGGCAGCAGTTCGGCAACTTCGTCCGGCAGCAAACGGACCAGGTCCTCGTGCAGGTCACCCATGAAACAGGGCAGGAAGCCTATGCCTGCGCCGGCACGGGTGGCCTCCACATGCACAAACACATTGGTGGAGGTCAGCCCGTCCCGCATGGCAGGCACCAGGCGGCGCGGGGCGTCGAGGTCGTCAACCTGCAGCATGGAGTCCACGAAATACACCAGCGGATGCTCCGTCAGTTCCGCGACGCTGGCCGGCGTACCGTTCTCCGCCAGATAGGCGCGCGACGCGTACATCCCCAGCATGTATTCACCCAGGCGGACCGCCTCGGCTCGGTGAACCTGGGGTTCGCCCACCACCACCTCGATGTCCAGCCCGGACCGCTGTTGCAGCGCCCGCCGGGTCATGGTGACCACCTCCACGCTGAGTCCGGGGTGGTCCCGGCGCAGCCTCGCCACGGCGGGGGCTGCAATGTAGGCACTGAATCCGTCGGTGGCAGTCATGCGGACGGTGCCCGTAATGGGGTCGGGCACCCGGCCGGCGGGTCCCAGCGCACCTATCGCAGCTTCGACCTGTTCGGCCACCCTGACAGCGTCGGTTCCGAGGTCCGTGAGCTCCCAGCCGCCCGCGGCCCGGGCGAGGACCCGTCCGCCCAGCGCTTTTTCCAGTGCGGCGATGCGGCGTGAAACGGTGGTGTGGTTCAGTCCCAGGGCTTGGGCCGCCGTCGTAAATCTTGCTGACCGGGACACCTCGAGCAGCACCAGCAGGTCATCGGGGTTTGCCTTCATGTCTGCAATTATGCACACGCATCCTGCTGGTTTGGCCATTGAATGCATAGCTTTGTGCAGCAATACTCGGTGGAGCCATTTAGTGCTGTGGATCACAGCGCGTGTCAAAGTGGACACTAAGGAGAAACTCAATGAGCGTAGAGCAGCGCTCGGCAGATAATGCCGCCGGACCCGCACCCAAGGGATCCGGACTTAAGAAGATCGTGGCCGCCTCGATGGTGGGCACGGTAGTGGAATGGTATGAATTCTTCCTCTACGCCACCGCGGCAACCCTTGTCTTTGGCAAGTACTTCTTCCCCGCCACCGGCAACGAACTTGACGGCATCATCCAGGCCTTCCTCACTTATGCAGTGGGCTTCGTGGCCCGCCCGCTGGGCGGCATCGTGTTCGGCCAGATCGGTGACAAGCTGGGCCGCAAACCCACCCTGCAGCTCACCATTGTGATCATCGGTGTTTCCACCTTCCTCATGGGCTGCCTCCCGGGCTTCGCCGACATCGGCTACCTGGCTCCGGCACTGCTTGTGATCCTGCGCTTCATCCAGGGCTTTGCCCTCGGCGGTGAATGGGGCGGCGCGGTGCTGCTGGTGGCCGAACACAGCCCCAACGCATCCCGCGGGTTCTGGTCCAGCTGGCCCCAGGCCGCTGTTCCGGTGGGCAACCTGCTCGCCACGCTGGTGCTCTTCATCATGTCCTCCACCCTGAGCCCCGAGGCATTCCTCGGCTGGGGCTGGCGCGTGGCGTTCTGGCTCTCAGCGGTGATCGTCTTCGTTGGCTACTACATCCGCACCCACGTCACCGAGGCGCCCATCTTCCTGGAAGCCAAGGCGTTGGTGGAGAAGGAACAGGCTGTCAGCTACGGCGTCTTTGAGGTCGTTCGCAAATACCCCAAGGGCATCCTCCAGGCCATGGGGCTGCGCTTCGCGGAGAACATCATGTACTACCTGGTGGTCAGCTTCGCGATCGTCTACCTCAAGAGCGTCCACAAGTACGACACGTCCTCGCTGCTGCTGGCGCTCCTGATCGCCCACGTCATCCACTTCCTGGTCATCCCGCAGGTGGGGCGGCTGGTGGACCGCTGGGGCCGGAAGCCGGTCTATCTCATCGGTGCCATCACCGGCGCCACCTGGCCCTTCTTTGCCTTCCCGATGTTCGATACCAGGAACCCTGTGGTCATTGTCCTGGCCGTGACCATCGGCCTCTGCCTGCACGCGTTTATGTATGCCGGCCAGCCTGCAATCATGGCCGAGCTCTTCCCCACCCGGATGCGTTACGCCGGTGTGTCCCTGGGCTCGCAGGTCACGTCGATCTTCGCCGGTTCCCTGGCGCCGCTGCTGGCCACGCAGTGGCTCAAGGACACCGGATCATGGCTTCCCACCGCCATCTACCTTGTGGTGGCGTGTGCCATTACCACGGTGGCAGTGTTGAGTCTCAAGGAAACCAAGGGCATCGCCCTTGAATCAGTGGACAGGGCCGACGCCGAGCGCGAAGGCCTGACAGTAGCAGCAGCGCGCTGAGAAGCACGCTGAGAAGCATGAGCCGGCCCCAGCCTGGGCTGGGGCCGGCCCGGTCATTGAGAAATCCGCAACGGAAGGCAGGGTTATGGAAGACACGCTGAACGGCCGCAAGGCGCTCGTCACAGGAGGCGCCGGCGGTATCGGTGCCGCGAGTGTGCGGGCCCTCGCCGCAAGGGGCGCAAAGGTGGTCATCGCGGACGTTGACGCCGCCGCCGCCGAAGCGCTTGCCGATGAAGTGGGCGGCACAACCTGGGCCGTTGACCTGCTGGATGTGGACAGCCTCACTACCCTGAGCCTGGATTGCGACATCCTGGTGAACAACGCCGGGATCCAGCGGATCAGCCCCATAGAGGACTTCGAGCCGGCCGATTTCCGCCGGCTGGTCACCCTCATGCTGGAGGTGCCGTTCCTCCTGATCCGGGCTGCGCTGCCGCACATGTATGCGAACAACTTCGGCCGCATCATCAACCTGTCCTCCGTGCACGGGATCCGTGCCTCCCCGTTCAAAAGCGCGTACGTATCCGCCAAACACGGCCTTGAAGGGCTGAGCAAGGTGACGGCGCTGGAGGGCGGGGAGCACGGAGTCACGTCCAACTGCATCAACCCGGGATATGTGCGCACGCCCCTGGTGGAATCGCAGATCGCTGACCAGGCCAAAGTCCATGGGATCCCCGAGTCCGAGGTCCTGTCCAAAATCATGCTCACAGAGTCTGCCATCAAGCGGCTGGTCGAACCTGAGGAAGTGGCTTCCCTGGTGGCATGGCTGGCGTCTGACCACGCAGGCATGGTCACGGGTGCCAGCTACACCATGGACGGCGGCTGGTCGGCCCGCTGACCTGTGTCTGCGGGCCCACCACCCCTGCCCCACCCAACGCGCAGGCGGCTATTCCTGCCTCTTGAGCTGCCTGTGGTCGAAGTGGAGAATTCCCGTCGCGGTTCCGACCCCCACGCTCGGACCGCGGCGGGATACCACTATCCCTTCGCGGCGGCCGTGGAACGGATCCTCTGCCACCACTGCATCTCCCACCCGGTAGGGACTGCTCGGTGCCATGACCCTCCGGAGCCAGGCAAGGACCCGGGACGCGGCTTGGGCGATGAGGGCGGACAGGCTGACGGGCCGGCCCATACTGGCCAGATCCGGGACGTGCGTTTTCACCATCGAAACCACTCCTTGGAACGGCACCTGGCCGTTCGCTGCGGTGCGGTTGCCGGAACGCTCCCAGCAGAGGATGGTCCTCCTATTCCTGGCTGGCACCTTGGAAACACGCTATGCGCTATTCACACCAGTCACACCAGTAACAGGTACTCGACTTCTGATTGCGCCACCACTTGGTGGGTTGCACTGGGCAGCCCTGCCGTTCCGGCGACTGTCAGCGCTGGCCGTTGATGATGTCGTCGGCATTGTTGAAAGCCCATGTGACCAGCGGGACCAGCAGCGCGGTCAGCTCATAGCCGCGCCCGGTCAAGCTGTAGTCAACGCGTGGCGGTATGACTGCATGGGCCTTCCTGAGCACCAGGCCGTCCCGTTCCAGGGTCTTAAGGGTCTGGGCCAGCATTTTCTCGCTGATGCCTTCCGCCCGCCGCCGAAGTTCGCTCCAGCGCTGCTCGCCCTCCGAAAGTGACAGCAGGACCAGGACGCCCCACTTGGAGGTGATGTGGTCCAGCACGGTCCGGCTGGGGCACCCGGCCGGGAACACGCCGTCGGCAAAATCCACCGGCAGCGGAGCCGGCAGTTCACTGACTTCCACACTGCTGATCCTCATGCATCCAGCTTACCGAAAGGTACATACCTGACTCCAGGGTTAGTACCTTACTTTAAAGTGCGTACTCTCCCTCAGGAAGTTATCAGCGGGGTACGCAGTTGTGGAAGGTGACCCCCTTACAAATGGTGAAAGGAAACCACCCATGAGCATCGTCATCACCGGAGCTACCGGACAGCTTGGCCGCCACGTCGTCGAGGCCCTCCTGGAGCGGAACGTCCCGGCAGGGCAGATCGTTGCCGCAGGCCGTTCCATCGGGAAGCTTTCGGACTTCGCAGCGCGCGGCGTGCAGGTCAGGGCCATGGACTACACGGATGCCGCTTCCGTGGCGCAGGCGCTCGAAGGCGCCACCAAAGTGCTCCTGATCTCCGGCAGCGAGGTTGGCCAGCGGATCGAGCAGCACCGCACGGTCATTGCGGCGGCAGCGGAGGCGGGCGTCGAGCTCATCGCCTACACCAGCATTGCAAATGCCGACACCACCGGCATGAAGCTGGCCGCCGAACACCAGGCAACCGAGGACATCCTCAAGGGCTCCGGGATCCAGTTCGCCATCCTCCGCAACGGCTGGTACCTGGAAAACTACACCGATCAGCTCCCGGGAACACTGGCCCAGGGCGCCCTCGCAGGCAGTGCCGGAGAAGGCAAGGTCAGCGCGGCCTCCCGGGCGGACTACGCGGAGGCTGCTGCCGCTGTGCTGGTCGCCGTCGAAAGCCAAGCCGGCAAAGTCTACGAGCTGGGCGGGGACCACGCCTTCACCCTTGACGAACTTGCCCGGGAAATCAGCACCGCCGCGAACAAGGCCGTGACCTACCAGGACCTCCCGGCAGAGGACTACGCAGGGCTGCTGGCAGGTTTCGGCGTCCCGCAGCCCTTCGCCGACATCCTGGCGGACTCGGACCTCGGCATCGCCCGCGGTGACCTGCACGTCAGCGGCTCCGACCTGCGCGACCTGATCGGCCGCCCCACGACGCCGATGCCAACCGCTGTCCGCTCGGCGCTCGCAGCCGTCTGACGGCACCACACAACCTGCCCGCACGCTCTGGCACTTCCTGCGGGTTCTGACCCAACGCTCTCTCATCTCCTGCACCGTTTGGGCACATGCTCCCGCACTTTACGTGCGGGAGCGTGGGGCGGTCAGGACCTGCTGCCGGCCAGCGCCAGCGTTCCGCCGAGGCCGATCATCATGACTCCGCCGGCGGCGCTGAGCGTCGAGATGCGCTTCGGGGAACGGGCAAACCAATGCCGGGCGGTGCCGGCGGCCAGGGCCCAGATGCTGTCCGAGGCGAGCGCTATCAAAAGGAAAACCGCGCCCAGGGACGCAAGCTGCAGCGGAATGCTGCCGGACCGGTAGTCAACGAACTGCGGCAGCACCGCCACGAAGAACACGATCGACTTGGGGTTCGTGGCACCCACCAGGAATCCCTCGCGCAGCATGCGCCAAGTGGACGACGACGGCGGCGCGCCGGCCGACGTCGTACCTCCGCCCCGGTGCCGGATCGCCTGAACGCCGAGATAGACCAGATAAGCCGCACCGGCGAATTTGATGATCGTGAACAGCACCATCGACTGTGCCAGTGCCGCGCCGATCCCCAGCGCTACGGCGATGATCTGCGGAACCATGCCCAGGGCGTTTCCCAGCACGCTCAGGAGCCCGCCCTTGCGTCCGAGCGCGAGCGAACGGCCGATGACGAACAGCACACTGGGACCGGGGATGGCGATGAGGACCAGCGAGGCCAAGGCAAACGCCAGGAGATTCGTGAGCGGAACCATGCCTGATGATAACCTCGGCCTCCGCCGGGGGTCGATGCCTAGCTGCCGGCTGAAACTTCGGTGGTGACCACCGGCAGCGGCGGGGTCTCGTCCACCAGTTCGGCCCGCCGTCGTCCGTTCCCTTTGACCCACACCCGGTACGCCAGGACCAGCAGTCCCAGCCACACCGCTCCCACGTACAGCGCCACCCGGGTGTCCTCGAAAGCGCCCAGGACGGCGATCACCAGCGCCATGAACGCGATGGTCAGCACGGACGCGGCAGGCCACCAGGGCGACGGGAATTCCGACGCCGGCAGTCCGTTACGGGCGATCTCTCGTTTCATGGCAACGTGCGAAGCCAGGATCATGACCCACACCCAGACGGTGGCGAACGTGGCAATGGAGGCGATCAGGATGAAGACATCCTCGGGAATGACCGCATTCAGGACAACGCCCACCAACAGGATTCCGGCCATCATCACCACCGTCATCCACGGGACGCCGTGGCGCGAGACCTTGCCGAACACTGCCGGCGCGTGGCCTTGGCTGGACAGGCCGAACAGGATGCGGCCTGCGCCGAAGATGTCGCTGTTGATGGCGGACAGGGCGGCAGTGATGACCACGGCGTTCAGGATGTGGGGTGCCGCCGGGATGCCCAGGCCACTGAAGATCTGGACGAACGGGCTGCCGTTGGTGCCGATTTCGGTCCAGGGGAAGAGGCTCATGAGGACGCCAAGGGTCAGGACATAGAAGAGCAGGACCCGGACCGGAACCGTGTTGACGGCCTTGGGGATGACTGTCTTTGGATCTGCTGCTTCGCCGGCGGTGATGCCGAGCGTCTCGATCCCGCCGAAGGCGAACATCACCACGGCGAACGATGCCAGAAGCCCCTCGAAGCCGTTGGGGAAGATCCCGCCATGCTCCACGAGATTACCCAGCCCAGGCGCCACCGTTGACCCGCCCGCCTGGAAACCGAACGCAATGATGGCTGCGCCGCCCGCGATCATGGCAATGATGGCAACCACCTTGATCAGCGAGAACCAGAATTCCAGCTCGCCGAACACCTTCACGCTGAGTAGGTTGAGGGCGGCGAGGAAGCAGATGATGGCCAGGATCCAGATCCAGCGGTCCACCTGGGGAAACCAGAAGCCCATGTAGATGCTGAACGCCGTGACGTCGGCAATGGCCACAATCGCCATCTCGAACACGTAGGTCCAGCCGGTCACAAATCCTGCGAGCGGTCCGAGGTAGCGGCTGGCGTATTGGCCGAACGAGCCCGAAACCGGGTGGCGGACGGCCATTTCACCGAGTGCCCGCATCACCATGAACACCGCGGCGCCGCCGATGATGTACGCGATCAGGACCGCGGGACCGGCCTTCTGGATGGCAGACGCGGAACCGTAGAACAGTCCGGTTCCAATGGCCGAGCCGAGCGCCATGAAGCGGATGTGCCGGACGTTCAGTCCCCGGTTCAGGACACTTTCGACGGCGGTACCCGGACGCCGCTTTCCGGTTGGCTTTGTTTCGGCTTTCGGGGCCTTCAGTGCTGGCTGCATGCAAATACCTTCTCGTCATTGGGAGGGGGTCGCTAACCAGCAGACCATTCCTGCGCCCGACGTGATGAGCCTCACGGGGGCTTGGTGTCTTTGATCTCAGACTGGCGAGCCCGCTGCCGTTGGTGAGTCAAAAACTCTTGACATAATGTCTTGTTTTCTTTACTTTGGTGATGTCAGGTTTGTTTTACATTTTTTGCTGCCGCGGGAGTCGGAATGTCCTTCGAAGAGAAGATCGCCTGGATCATGGGGGTGGTAGCTGTGGGTTCCTACGGCGTTTATCTGGCCCTAGTCCTGGGCATGGCCGGCAGCATGCCCCTGGTTGATGTCCCCTATGTAGCGCCGTTGCTGTGGACGGTGGGGGCTTCCATTGCCGCGTCCATTGCGCTGCACGCCCTGTTCGGTATCCTCTCGCCCAGGGACGCTGGGAAGAAGGACCAGCGGGACCGGGAGATCTACCGGTTCGGTGAGTACATCGGTCAGTCGTTTGTGGTCATTGGGGGAGTGGCTGCTCTGTTGATGGCCATGACGGAGGCAGACCATTTCTGGATCGCGAATGTCATCTACCTGGCGTTCGTGCTCTCTGCGGTTCTGGGGTCAATCGCGAAGATTGTTGCTTACCGCCGGGGGTTCCAGCCGTGGTGAAACCAACGCGGGTGACCAACTCCATCCGCCGGCTGCGCTTCGAGCGGGGTGAGATGACCCAGGCAGGCCTGGCGGACCGGGTGGGCGTCACCCGCCAGACCGTCATTGCCATCGAACAGGGGCGGTACTCGCCGTCGCTGGAGATGGCCTTTCAGATCGCCCACGTGCTCGGCGTTCCGCTGGAGGACGTTTTCCAGTACCCGGATCATGAAGGAGACGCATCATGAAAGCTATCGTGCAGGATGTCTACGGGAATTCGGATGTGCTCAGGCTGCGGGAGATTGCCCAGCCTGTGCCGGGCAAAGGCGAGGTGTTACTACGGATCCGTGCCGCCGGCGTCGACCAGGGAGTCTGGCATCTGATGACCGGATTGCCGTACCTGGTCCGGCTCTTCGGCTATGGACTGAAGAGACCGGGGGTGCCCGTCCGGGGCCGGGAGGTGGCCGGCGTCGTTGAGGCCGTAGGGGCCGGCGTGACCCGGTTCCGGCCCGGGGACGAGGTGTACGGCACGTGCGAAGGGTCCTTCGCCGAATTCGTCTGCGCCAAGGAAGCGCGGCTGGCCCGTAAGCCGTCGAACCTGACTTTCGAGGAGGCGGCAGCGGCGCCCATCTCCGCTGTCACAGCGCTGCAGGCGGTCCGGGATGCCGGGCAGGTCTCCGGCCAGAAGGTCCTGGTCATCGGGGCCGGTGGGGGAGTAGGAACCTTCACGGTGCAGGTAGCGAAGGCGTTCGGGGCCGAGGTTACCGGAGTCTGCAGTGCCGGCAAGGCGGACCTGGTCGGGTCACTCGGCGCCGACCACGTGATCGACTACACGCGTGAAGATTTCTCCCAAGGCGGAGTGCTCTACGACATCATCATCGATACCGCCGGCAACAGGCCGTTGTCCGTCCTGCGGCGTGCGCTCACCCCGAAGGGCGTTTTGGTGATCGTTGGGGGCGAAGGCGGCGGGAAGCTGGCGGGCGGGTTCCAGCGGTCCCTCGGGGCGCCGTTGGTCTCGCTGCTCTCCGGCCAAAAACTCAAGGGGCTCGTCGCCAAAGAGTCGTTCCGCGATCTTGAGGCACTGACAACACTGATCGAAGCCGGCAGTGTGAAACCAGCCGTGGACAGGGTCTTCCCCCTCGCAGAAGCCCCCGCCGCCGTTACCTACCTCCACGAGGGCAAGGTCCGCGGCAAGGTGGTTGTCAGCATCCAGGGAACCTGACTGGACAGAACATCCACGGGTGGTTGCACCGGCTCCAGAGTTATCCACATAGGCCTTTGTCCACGCCGTTTTTGTCGGTGCCCCGCAGGATGATGGGGGTATGGAAAGCACGACGGCGGACGAGGTATCGGAGCGCATCACGGCCTCTGCCGTTGCCTCTGCTCCAGCCCTTGGCTCCGCGCCTGCTCTTGCCTCTGCCAGTCTCGATGGCGGCGCCGGCGACGCCGAGTTCCAGGCCGAAGTACTTTTCCCGTCGGATCCTTTGCGCCGGCGGAAGGAACTTTGCCTGGACCGTCTGGCGGGGATTGCACGTCGCGAGGCACGGACCGCGGCTGAGAAGGTCCGGGTCCTCGCGGAATTAGTCGAGGTGTCCACGGCGTTGGCTTCTCCGGCGCTGTCGCCGCAGGAGGCCACCGCGCAGGAAATGGCGTTGGTTGCGGAGGTCGCGTGTGCACTGACGGTCGGCGAGCGGACCGCCGGGGCCCTGCTGGCTGAATCCCAGGCCCTGACCACAGCGTTGCCGTTGACCCTTTCCGCGCTGACGGCCGGTTCCCTCTCTTGGCAGCATGCCCGGGTCATGGTGGACGAAACCGCCAACCTCGACCCCGCCGGCGCCGCTGCGTTGGAGGCGCACTTCCTGGACCCCGAGGCGGAGAACCCCAACCGGGGCTGCCCGGCCGGGGAACTCGTCGCCTCCCGGTTCCGGCACAAGGCCAGGATCTGGCGCGAACGGCACCACCCGGTCAGCATCGAAAAACGCCACACCAGAAGTGTTGCGGACCGGCGGCTGGAATACCGCCCGGACCGGGACGGGATGGCCTGGCTTTCGGCGTACCTGCCCGCGGATCAGGCTGCCGGGATCTGGAACCGCATCACCGCCGACGCCCGGGCCCTGCAGGGCCCGGACGAGGACCGCACCATGACCCAGATGCGTGCCGACATCGCCGCGACCCTGCTCCTCTGTGGGGACGCGGCTACCCTGCTCTCAGGCGGCGATGGTGACAACCTCACCGCCGGCTCCGGCACAGGTGAAATGGCCAGCGGTACGGGCGGGGGTGGAGCCGGGCGGGTGCCGTCACCACGGGCGCAGGTCCTGCTCACCGTGCCCATCATGTCCCTGCTCGGCGCCACGGACGAACCGGCCATGCTGGATGGGTTCGGGCCGATCCCGGTCACCATGGCACGCAGGCTCATCGCGGACGGCGCCACCTCCTTCCACCGGGTCCTGATCGACCCGCGGGACGGTGCGCCGTTGGAGATCGGGCGGACCAGCTACCCGGTCACCAAAGCCCAACGCCAATGGCTGCGCCTGCGGGACGGGAAATGCCCGTTCCCCGGCTGCCACAACCAATCCCTGGACAACGAAGCCGACCACCTCCTCGCCTGGGCACACGGCGGCACCACCGGCATCACCAACCTCGCCCAGCCCTGCCCAAAGCACCACAAGCTCCGGCACACCGGCGGCTGGACACCCGGCCGCGCCACCCAACACGAACCACCAGGCTGGATCTCACCCACCGGCCGACGCTACGCCAGCGAACAACCCGACTGGGAACCACCACAACTGCCGGACAAGATGCTGGACCAGCTACGAAAACAGGAGGGTCGCAGCACATCTAAAGAACCTGAACGGGTCGTTACCGCGCACCAGGAATCCGGGCAGGGCTATGCCCAGGGCGGCGAACCTGCCAGATTTTAGCGGTGGTCCCGGTCTTGAGTCTTCTGCGTCGCATCGAAGGCAGCCCGCGCCGCCGCCTCGATGGTGGCGCGGTGCGCCGACCATTCTTCCGGGCTGTGCGGCGTCAGGTTGGGATCCCCGGGCCGCTGGCCGGCCGTTCCGTCGATGAGTTCGCGCAGGATGTCAGCATGGCCCAGGTGGTGGGCCCTTTCAGCAACCATGTGAACCAAAACCTGGTGCAGGGTGACGTGGCGCCGGTCCTCGGACCACCACGGCACCACACCGGGCGCATTTAACGGCAGCGCATCGATGGTTGCGTCGCTGTGCGCCGCGGCCGATAGGTGCAGCCCAATGATGTACTCACGGCTTTCATCGGCGGTGACCCACAGGTCGGCGTCAGGTGCGGCATCGTCGTCGTACCAGGGCAGGGACACTCCGCTGGGCCGTCCGAAGACCTCACCAAAGTAGCCAAGTTCCACGCTGGCCAGGTGCTTGACCAGCCCCAGCAGGTTGGTGCCTGTAGGAGTGAGAGGCCGGCGGACGTCGTACTCGCTCAGGCCGTCCAGCTTTCCCAGGAGGTTATCCCGCCGGGCCCGCAGATAGCGGTGCAGCGTTTCCTTTTCGTCCATGACGGGCACTCTACCCAAAGCATACGCAGCGAGGATGGCGGCGGTTGGGACCATGCGGTCCAGCCTGGGACATGCGTCGGCGGGATAGGCCCGCTGGCGATGTCTGGTATTTCAGACATTGAAGTGGTCTGATGGCCCTGAGGACATGTGGGAAGGGCGCAAGGTTAAGTACGGGATCCCGGACAGCGGAGAATCCCACACAAGGAACCGGAGGAGGCGGAATGGTGACGGACGCAGAAGCCAGACCCCAAGGCCGTGAATCAAAGGCGACTTCAAAGGTCCCTGCTGCCGAGAACACGCTGCGCATCCTCAAACTGCTGGCCTCGAAGCGGGGGCCGATGGCGGCGTCGAGCATTGCCACATCACTGGGCCTTCCCCGCTCCAGCGTCTACCACCTGCTGGGTGTCATGGAGGCGAACGGTTTTGTCCTGCACCTCCATGAGGAGCAGCGTTACGGGCTCGGCATCAGCGCGTTCGAACTCAGCTCGGCCTATTCGCGGCAGGAACCACTGTCGCGTCTGGGCAGGCCGTTGCTGGCATCGCTGGTGGACGTGATCGGTGAGAGTGCCCACCTGGCGGTGCTTCATGGCCGCGACGTGCTCTACATCGTGGAGGAACGGGCTAAGAACCGTCCTTCCCTGGTGACCGACGTCGGCGTCCGACTCCCGAGCCACCTAACCGCCAGCGGCCGGGCGATTCTTGCCGCCCTGCCGAAGTCCCAGGTCCGTGCGCTCTATCCGAATGCTGCGGCGTTCACTGCCCGGCATGAGGTGGAAGGCGCCATCATGAAGTACTCGGCACTGTCTTCGCACCTGGACCAGGTCAGGCAGCGCGGTTACGCCACCGAGCACGGCGAGGTGACCCCCGGCTTCGGTTCCATCGCGGCCGCCGTTACGGACCACGTGGGATGGCCGACGGCGGCAGTCGCCGTCACCTTCCTGGAGGACAAATTGCCGGCAGACCAGTGGCCGGCGCTCGCGGCCCGTGTGCAGAAGGCAGCGGACGAGCTGTCGGTCCGCATCCACGGCCGCCCGGCCAAATAGCCCGGCCAAATAGCCCGGCCAAATAGCCTGGCGAAATAGCACTGCCCACGCGAGCCCGGCCGGTCTGGAATCCCGGACAGCACCCCCTCGAAAGGCCTGTTTCCACTGCTGGGAAGCGGCTTTAGTTGATACAGAACCTCTTCCCAGCACAACACGAGAAGGAGCCACCATGGCACCCGCCGATTTCACCACCGGTGCCCGCCCGGTCAAAGCAGCCCGGGGCACCACGCTCACTGCCAAGAGCTGGCAGACCGAGGCGCCGCTGCGCATGCTCATGAACAACCTGGACCCCGAGGTGGCCGAACGCCCCGATGATCTGGTGGTCTACGGCGGCACCGGCCGCGCCGTCCGCTCCTGGGCCGCGTTCGACGCGATCACCCGCACCCTGGAAACCATGGAGAAGGATGAGACCCTCCTGGTCCAGTCCGGCAAGCCCGTCGGCGTCTTCCGCACCAACGAATGGGCTCCGCGCGTCCTGCTGGCCAACTCCAACCTCGTCGGCGACTGGGCAAACTGGCCCGAGTTCCGCCGGCTCGAGGCCGAGGGCCTGATGATGTACGGCCAGATGACCGCCGGGTCCTGGATCTACATCGGCACCCAGGGCATCCTGCAGGGCACCTTCGAGACCTTCGCCGCGATCGCCCGGAAGCTCACCGGGGACGAGAACGGCACCCTTGCCGGCACACTGACCCTCACCGGCGGCTGCGGCGGAATGGGGGGCGCCCAGCCGCTCGCCGTCACCCTGAACGAGGGCGCGTGCCTGATCGTCGACGTCGACGAGAGCCGCCTTCGCCGGCGCGCCGGCAAGCGCTACCTCGACGAGGTGGAAACAGACCTCGACGCCGCCATCGCCAAAGTGCTCAAGGCCAAGGAGGAACGCCGCGGCTGGTCCGTTGGCTACGTCGGCAACGCCGCCACCGTCTTCCCTGAAATCCTGCGCCGCCACAACGCCGGCGAACTCACCGTGGACATCGTCACGGACCAGACCTCCGCGCACGATCCCCTGAGCTACCTCCCGGAGGGCATCACGGTGGAGGAATGGCACCGCGAGGCGGCCGCGGATCCGGAAGGCTTCACCAAAAAGGCCCAGGCCTCCATGGCAAAGCACGTCCAGGCCATGGTCGAGTTCCAGGACACGGGCGCCGAAGTGTTCGATTACGGCAACTCCATCCGCGACGAGGCCCGCAAGGGCGGCTACAACCGCGCCTTCGAATTCCCCGGCTTCGTCCCGGCCTACATCCGCCCGCTGTTCTGCGAGGGCCTCGGTCCGTTCCGCTGGGTTGCGCTGTCCGGCGACCCGGAAGACATCGCCGTGACGGACAAAGCCATCAAGGAACTCTTCCCGGAGAACAAGCACCTGCACCGCTGGATCGACGCCGCCCAGGAACGCGTGGAGTTCGAAGGCCTGCCCGCCCGGATCTGCTGGCTGGGCTACGGCGACCGCGCCAAGGCCGGCCTGCTGTTCAACCAGCTCGTCAAGGAAGGCAAGGTCAAAGCGCCCATCGTGATCGGCCGCGACCATCTGGACTCCGGCTCCGTCGCCTCCCCCTACCGCGAAACCGAGGCCATGGCCGACGGCTCCGACGCGATCGCCGACTGGCCGCTGCTCAACGCCCTGCTCAACACAGCCTCCGGCGCCACCTGGGTTTCCATCCACCACGGCGGCGGCGTCGGCATCGGCCGCTCCATCCACGCCGGGCAGGTCTCGGTCGCCGACGGCACCGACCTCGCCGCGCAGAAACTTGAACGCCTCCTCACCAACGACCCAGGCATGGGCGTCATCCGCCACGCAGATGCCGGTTACGACCGCGCCGTCGAGGTGGCGAAGGAACGCGGCGTCCGCATCCCCATGAAGGAATCAGCAGATTCCGCAGAAGCAAAGAAGTAGGAACAAATGACTGCCATTACCCACGAACCGCTGACCGTCACCCTCGGCTCCAGCGGCGTCACACCCGAGGACCTCGTCGCCGTCGCCCGCCACAACGCCAAGGTGACCATTTCCCAGGACGCCCTGGAAACGGTGGCAAAAGTCCGCGCACACATCGACGTCCTCGCCCACAGTGAGACCCCGGCCTACGGCATCTCCACCGGCTTCGGTGCACTGGCCAACAGGCATATCCCCAACGAGCTCCGCACGCAGCTGCAGAAATCCCTCATCCGCAGCCACGCCGCCGGCATGGGGCCGGCCGTGGAGCGTGAGGTGGTCCGCGGCATCATGTTCCTGCGCGCCAAGACCCTCGCCTCCGGCCGGACCGGCGTCCGGCCCGTCGTGCTGCAGACCATGGTGGACGTGCTCAACGCCGGCATCACCCCGGTGGTCCGCGAATTCGGGTCGCTCGGCTGCTCCGGCGATCTGGCCCCGCTTTCCCACTGCGCCCTGGTGCTGATGGGTGAGGGCGAAGCCGCGGGGCCCGACGGCGTGACGTACGGCGGGCGGGGCGAGGAGCCTGTCGCCGTGCTGCTTGCCGAGCATGGCATTGAGCCGGTGACCCTTGCCGAGAAAGAGGGACTCGCGCTGGTCAACGGTACCGAGGGCATGCTGGGCATGCTGCTGATGGCCATCGCGGACCTTCGCCAGCTGGTGACGACGGCGGACATCACCGCCGCGCTCAGTGTTGAGGCGCTGCTGGGTACTGACCAGGTGTTCCTGCCGGAGCTGCACGCGGCACTCCGTCCGCATCCCGGGCAGGCCGCAAGCGCGGACAACATGCTCCGGGTGCTGTCCAACTCGCCCATCGTGGCCTCCCACCGGGTGGGCGACTCCAAAGTCCAGGACGCGTACTCCCTGCGCTGCGCACCCCAGGTGGCAGGTGCCGCCCGGGACACGGTTGACTATGCAGCCCTGGTGGCATCCCGTGAACTGGCTGCTGCCATCGACAATCCCGTGGTCCTTCCGGATGGCCGCGTCAGCTCCAACGGAAATTTCCACGGCGCACCGGTGGCCTACGTGCTGGATTTCCTCGCCATTGCAGTGGCGGACCTGAGCTCCATCGCGGAGCGCCGCACAGACCGAATGCTGGACCCGGCCCGCTCGCACGGGCTGCCCGCCTTCCTGGCTGCGGATCCCGGTGTTGATTCAGGCCTGATGATCGCGCAGTACACACAGGCCGGGCTGGTTTCGGACAACAAGCGGCTGGCGGTCCCGGCGTCGGTGGACTCCATCCCGAGCTCCGCGATGCAGGAGGACCACGTCTCCATGGGCTGGCACGCGGCACGCAAGCTGCGTAAGGCCGTGGAGAACCTGCGCCGTGTCCTGGCAATAGAACTGGTGACCTCAGCGCGCGCCCTGGACATCCGCACGGAGTTCTCCGGCGGCAAACTGGTCCCGGGTCCGGCAGGGAAAGCAGTTATTGAGGTGCTGCGGACCGTTGTTGAGGGCCCCGGTACGGACAGGTCCCTGTCGCCGGAACTCGAGGCGGCCGACCGTCTGGTTGCCTCCGGGCAGGTCCGCGCCGCGGCCGAAGCGGCGGTAGGAATACTTGCCTGAGCAGGAATATTCTTCGATACCGAACACAATTCCGGGCAATGTTGAAATATGATGCAACACGCACATTTTGGCCGCCGGAATTGTAGTAGAACTGAAGTTGTAGCAATAGTCACATCAAGGATGCTGTGGCGCAGGACGTATACAAAGGGGTAGAAGTTCAAATGAAAGCACGTGGGGCGGTCCTGTCGAGGCGCAATTCCCATTCGGCCATCATCTCTGATTGGGGAACGCTCAAGGCCGGGGACCAAGTGGAAATCATCAAGCACGCGCATGTCATTGCGGACGGCGTTGTCGAAGAGGTATCGCAGAGCGGGAACGTGCTGTGGCTCGTGCCGGCCGGCCCGTCGGAGAAGGAGTCTTTCCTGAAATCTGACGGGGTAGATGTGCGCAGGAGCTGACCCCGATTTGAAAAAGTCCCTGCGGTCCGGATGTTACCGGCCCGCAGGGACTTTTTTTGCGCTCAGGGCGTCAGATCAGGCGGCAATGCTTTCGTAGGTCTCGCCAAAGGGAACCGACTCGTCCACCGCAACCGTGTAACGTCCCGGGTGCAGGCGGGTGACGAGAATGCCGCAGGATGCCTCCATGGCGGTCCCGATGAGGGTGGCAACAGCGTGGTCCAGTCCTTCGTGCATCTCGTGGGCAGTGGAGAACTGCAGATCGAGGGACCGGGAAGCTGAGGCGTCTTCGGCGGCGACGGCGGCCAAGGGGCGTTCCAATGTTGCTGTATCCATGTGCCGAACTTTCTGTGTTTCGTCTCCAAAGGCTGTCTTTCATGCCAATGGCTCCATCAAGCATACCCGCTACGCCGCACAGATGTCAGATGACTGGCATTTAGTGCGCCCAGGATGACACAAGTCCGAAGCTTCTTCGCTTCACCGTACCGCCGCGGGCAGGGTTGGCGAACAAGCTTCGGACTCAGGTGTTGCCGGTTCAGGCCGTTGCTGCCGCTTTGACCGCCAGTACAGGACAGTCTGCTTCAAGCAGGATCCGCTGGGACGTGCTGCCCATGATGAGTTTGCCCACCGGAGTACGGCGGCGCAGGCCGATCACAATGAGCTGCGCGTTGTGCTCCTCGGCGGCGTCCAGCACCTCAGCCGCAGCATCGTGGCCGCGCACGGGCTGTTTGATCACGTGGTCAATACCTTGGGTGGCCAGGCGTTCCTCGATGGTCTGGATCTCGGGCTCCTGGGCGTAGCGGTTGTCCACCAGGGCATCACCCTTGGAGGAATTGACCACCAGCAGCCTCGTGCCGGTTTTCCGGGCTTCCGAAATCGCCTGGGTGAGCGCCGCTTCGCCCTCGGGAGTTGGGACGTATCCCACCACAATCGTCATGGCATTTCCTTAGTGTCTGTACTTTCATGATCTGCTGCCGCTCGGACGGGTGCCCGTGGCCTTGGCTGGTTAGCCGTCGCTGCCGCCGTCACTGCCGGATGCTCCACCGCCGGATGATCGGTCGCCGGACGTTCCGTGGCCGCCGGATGGTTCGTCGGCACGGTGGCTGCCATGGCTGACGGTGCTGCCTGCCTCCCTCGGTGCGGCCGCGCCTGAGCCGGTCGGAGGAATGCCTGCCGGTACGGCTGCCGGACGGTTGCGCCGAACGAGCTTGAACAGAAACGGCCAGAGCAGGATGATCGCCACGATGATGTAGATGACGACGGCGATCGGCTCGCTCCAGAGGCCCGCAGGGTCTCCGGCGCTCAACTGCAGCGTCTGCCGGAGTTGCTTTTCCAGCCGCGGTCCGAGGATCACGCCGAGGACCAGCGGCAGCACCGGAAGCCCGAAGCGCCTCATCATGAAACCGAGCGCACCGATCACCAGCAGGATTGCCAGGTCAAACGCCTGCAGGTTCACCGAGTACGCGCCCAATGTGGCGAAGAACAGGATGCCCGCGTACAGGTAGGGCCGCGGGAGCTGCAGGAGCTTGGCCCACAACGGAGCCAGGGGCAGGTTGATGATCAGCAACAGGAAGTTGCCAATGAAGAGGCTGGCGATAAGCGCCCAGACCAGCGGTCCCTCGCTTGCGAACAGCTGCGGACCGGGCTGGATGCCGTAGGACGTAAACGCCGCCAGCATCACGGCCGCTGTCGCGTTGGTGGGCAAACCCAGGGCAAGCATGGGCGTCAGGGTGCCCGCTGCTGCCGCGTTGTTGGCTGCTTCCGGGCCGGCGACGCCCTCGATGGCACCCTTGCCGAACTCTTCCGGGTGCTTCGTGAGGCGCTTCTCGGTGACGTAGGAGAGGAACGTGGGGATCTCCGCACCACCGGCGGGCAGGGCGCCGAAGGGGAACCCGAAGGCCGTTCCGCGGAGCCAGGGTTTCCAGGACCTCTTCCAGTCCTCCTTGCCCATCCACGGCTGACCAACGGGAATGATGTGCGTGGGCGTGCGGCGCAGGTGCGCGGCGACCCAAAGGGCTTCGCCCACGGCGAAGATCGCCACCGCAACCACCACGATGTCCAGGCCATCCGCCAGCAGCGGCTGGCCGAAAGTCAGGCGCCGCTGGCCGGTAACAGCGTCCATGCCCACGAGCCCGATCGCCAGGCCCAGGCCCAGCGAAGCGAAGCCGCGGAGCCGGGACGATCCCAGAACGGCCGTGACGGCGAGAAGCGCCAGGATCATGATGGCCAGGTAGCTCGGTGCGCCAAGGCTGACGGCGAACTTCACCACAATGGGTGCGCAGACGGCCAGGAGGGCAGTGCCGATGGTGCCGGCAACAAACGAGCCGATCGCCGCCGTCGCCAAGGCCTGGGCCGCACGTCCGGCTTTGGCCATTTTGTTGCCTTCGATGGCCGTCACCACTGACGAGGATTCACCCGGGGTGTTCAGCAGGATCGACGTGGTGGAGCCGCCGTACATGCCGCCGTAGTAGATGCCGGCGAACATGATGAACGCGCTGGTGGGTTCCAGGGCGTAGGTGACCGGGAGCAGCAGCGCAACGGTCATCGCCGGGCCCAGGCCGGGCAGCACGCCGACGGCGGTGCCCAGGATGACGCCGATGACGGCGTACATGAAGTTCATGGGTGTCAGGGCGGTGGCGAAACCGTCCATCAGGGAGGAAAAGACATCCATCAGAGAATCCCGTCCAGGAGCCCGGCAGGCAGTGCAATGCCAAGGCCCAGGTAGAAGCCATAAAAAGTGAGCAGGGAAAGGGCCACGGACAGGAGGCCGTCACGGATGTAGTGCCGGCTGCCAAGGGCCAGGAGGCTTCCCCAGAACAGGACGGTGCCCGAAATCACCCAGCCGGCCCAGTCGATGAGCAGGATGTTGAGGATGAAGACGCCGGCCAGCGGCAGGACGGTCTTCCAATCGGCCGGATGCGTGAGGTCCACGTCCTCGCCGCCTTCGGCCTCGCCCTGGCCGCCGCGAATGACATTGACGGCCAGCAGCACGGCGCAGACGAGCAGGAGCCCGGCCACGATGTACGGGATGGTCTTAGGGCCTACCGGGTCCGATTTGGAATACGGCGTTACCAGGCCGATGGCGTCGACCAGAACCAGTACCCCGACCGCCCCGAGCAGGAGGGCAACCCCCAGCTCGGAGCGGCCTTTGAGCCGTGAGGCCAAAGTTGGTGAAGAACTCACGCCAGGCCAAGCTTCGTGAGGACGTCGGCCACCCGCTTGTCCTGCTCTGTAAGGAAGGACTTGAACTTGTCGCCGGTGATGAACGCATCAGTCCAGCTGTGGGTCTTGAGTGCTTCCTTCCAGGCGGCACTTTCGTGCATCTTTTCGACGGCGCCGATCAGCTTGGCTTTGTCGGCGTCGCTGATTCCAGGAGGGGCCACCAGGCCGCGCCAGTTGCTGAACACCAGGTCGATGTTGGATTCCTTCAGCGTGGGGGCGTCCACACCATCGAGGCGCTTTTCCCCACTGGTTGCCAGGACGCGGACCTCGCCGGATTCGATCTGCTTGAGGTATTCGCCGGCGCCGGAAGCCGCGAAGCCCACTTTGTTGCCGAGGATGGCCGGGAGCAGGTCCCCGCCGCCGTCGTAGGACACGAAGTTCACCTTGGTAGCGTCGATTCCCACAGCTCCTGCGAGCTGCATGGGAAGCAGGTGGTCCGGGCCGCCGGGGGAAGAGCCGCCGCCGACGCTGATGGAACCGGGGTTTGCCTTCCAGGCGGTGACCAGGTCATCGATGGTCTTGTAGGGCGAGTCCTTGCTGACCATGATGGCGCCGGGTTCTTCGATGAGCTTGGCCAGGGGAGTGGTGTCAGTCAGCTTCGACTGGGATTTGTTGGTGTAGCTGGCGCCCACAACGCCCAGGCCCATGAGCATGGCAAGGTCTCCGTTGCCCTTTTCGTTGACCACACGGGCCAGTCCCACTGTTCCACCGGCGCCGGCCAGGTTGAAGACCTCGGTATTGGTGGCGATCTTCTGGTCGTCGAGGACCTTCGCGGCAACGCGGGCGGTGGTGTCGTAGCCGCCACCGGGAGTGTTGGGGACCATGATCTGCAGCCCCGTGACGGGACCGGCGGCAGCGCCTGTGCTTGCCGAATCGGTGGAGCTCTTTCCGGTGGCACCGCAGCCGGTGGCCATCAGGGCGATGCCGGCGGCGACGGCGGCGATTCGCAATGCGCGGGTGTGGCGCATGGTTTTCCTCTTCTCTAAAAACTGATCAGCAAGAAACTGACTGGTGATCCGATGCTAGGCGGCCAGGTGACGGGCATCACTCTTGTGTACTCAGAGAAAGTTAAGTTCATTGCGTTCACGTTTCCGGCAGCCCACCGGTCCCCATGGGCCGCGTACGGTGGGATATAGTTCCGGTACCCCGCGAGGGTCCCCACCCACCAGAGGAAAGAACCACAGTGTCTCGACGAAGAGGAATGTCCCTCGCCGGGCAGTACCTGGTGCTGCAATTGCTGATCGTCCTGGCCGTCCTCGTCGCGGTGGCGGCGATTTCGCTGGCCCAGTCGGCCGCGACCTTTGAACGGATCGAGGGCCGCCGTGCCCTCTCGGCAGCCGAGGCGCTGGGCAACAACCCTGCTGTGCGTGCCCTGCTGCCCGTTGCGGAGCCGCGGGGCAGCGCGGCCCTGGCCGCTGTCGCGGAGACAGTCCGCACAGTCTCCGGCTCCTCCCAGGTGGCGCTCGCCCGGTTCGACCGCACCGTAGTGGCTTCATCCGACCCCAACCTCCTGGGCCGGCCGCTGGAACTGGGCGGCAGCCGGGTGATGGAAGGCCGGGCCTGGACAGGACCGGTGAGCGGGTCCGGCTCGCAGTTCCTTTCAGCACACGTTCCGGTACTTGATGACAGCGGCAAGATGATCGGCATCGCCTCCATCAGCAGGGACTATCCGTCCGTCCTGGAGAGGCTGGGCGACGCAGTCCCCAACCTGCTGACCTACCTGGGCATCGCCAGCGTGCTGGGAGTGGCCGGTTCACTGCTGCTGGCCCGGCGGGTCAAACGGCAGACGCTCGGCATGGAGCCCAGCGAAATCACCGGCCTGGTGGAGAACCGCGAGGCGATGCTTCATGGGTTGAAGGAGGGTGTGGTGGCACTTGATCCGCACCAGCGCGTCACGGTGGCCAACGACAGCGCCCGCGAACTGCTGGGGCTGCCCGCCGACTGCGTGGGCAAGGACCTGGCGGCGCTCGCGGTGGACCCTGCGGTGAAGGAGGTCCTTACCCGGGAGCAGGTGGACCCGGACCGCCTGGTGCTGGTGGGGGAGCGGCTCGTGGTGCTGAACCGGGTGCCCATTCGGTCCCGCGGCAGGGACATCGGCGCGGTCACCACCCTGCGCGACCGCACGGAGATGTCTTCCCTGGAACGTGAGCTCGGGGCCACCCGGACGGCCACTGACACGCTGCGGGCGCAGGCCCACGAGTTCGCCAACCAGCTGCACGTGATCTCCGGCCTCATCCAGATCGGCGAGTACGATTCGGTGGTGCAGTTCGTCAACGGTGCCACAGTGGACCGGACCCGCCTCAATGACGAGGTCACCAGCAGGATCCAGGATCCCGCGCTCGCCGCCCTGCTCATCGCCAAAGCGAGCCTCGCCACCGAACGGGGTGTGGCCCTTCAGCTTGATCCCCGGTCGTACCTCGGGCGGGTGGATGAGGACCTTTCCCGCGACCTCGCCACAGTCGCGGGGAACCTCGTGGACAACGCGTTCGACGCCGTCTCCGGGCGCCCTGACGCGTCGGTCCGGGTCCTGGTTGAAGAGGACAGCGACGGCGTGAGGGTGACGGTCCGGGACAACGGCCCGGGAATCCCGGATGTCGGCGCGGAGGAGATCTTCCGGCAGGGGTTCACCACCAAGCAGTCCGGAACCGCGACCCCCGGGTCCGACGGCGGGCGGGGCTTCGGCCTGGCGCTCTCGCGCGTGGTCTGCCGGCGCGGCGGCGGCGACCTCACCGTGGCCAACGACAACGGGGCAGTCTTTACGGCGAAGCTGAAACGAAGGAGGCCGCAGCCATGATCAATGTTCTCATCATTGACGACGACTTTATGGTGGCCAAGGTCCATGCGGGGTTCATCCAGCGCACGCCGGGGTTCGCCGTCGTCGGGGTTGCCCATACCGGTGCCCAGGCTGTGGCGGAAACCGCACGCCTGATGCCTGACCTCGTGCTTCTGGACATCCATTTGCCGGATATCAACGGCCTGGACCTCATGCAGAAACTGCGGGAGGTGGCCCCGGAACTGGACGTCCTGGTCATCAGTGCCGCCCGCGAAGTGGAGACGGTCCGCAAGGCGCTCCGCGGCGGGATCGTGCACTACCTCATCAAGCCTTTCTCCCAGACTGACCTGCAGGAACGGCTGGAGCATTACCGCAGCGCATACCAGGGCCTCGACTCGTCCAAGGACGTGGCGGAGCAGTCCGACGTGAACCGGGTGTTCGGCCTGGACCGGACCGAACGGCCGCTGCCGAAGGGCTGCAGCATCGAAACGCTGAAGCTGGTGGAAGCTGCGCTCAAGGACGCCGACGGCGACCTGTCCGCCGCTGAGGTCGCGGTCCAGCTGGGCACCTCCCGGGTCAGCGCCCGCCGGTACCTGGAGTACCTCCACGACGAGGGCGTGCTCGACGTCCGGCTTAAGTACGGCGTCGGGCGCCCCGAACGGCGCTACGTGCTCAGAAGCTAGCGCAGCAGGGTCTCCACGAGCCTGGCGGCGACCTTTGCGGTCCGGCCGTCGACGTCGTACTCAGGGTTAAGCTCCGCCACGTCCACGTGCAGCAGCTTTCCGCTCTGCACAACCTGGCGGCACACAGCGCTGATGACCGGCAGCGGCACCCCGTAGCTTGCCGGCGCACTGACCCCGGGAGCTACGGACGACGGCAGCACGTCAAGATCGATCGTCAGGTAAAGCACATCCACACCGGCCAGGAAGTCAGCCACGAAGGCCTTCACCCGCTCCGCCGTGCAGTCCTCATCCAACAGGTATTTCACACCCAGGCGGTGTGCCGTGCTGAACAGGGCCCGGGTGTTGTTGGGTTCTGAGATGCCGACGACGGCGTACCTGAGTTCGCGCCCCGCGGCGGCTTCCGCCCGCGCCATCTGCAGGAACGGCGTCCCGGAGCTCGGTTCGGGTTCATCGCGGAGATCGAAATGGGCGTCCAGGTTCAGCACGCCCAGCCGCCGGCCGCCGCGGACAGCCCTGGAACCGGCCACGCCCAGGTAGCTGGCGAAAGCGGTCTCGTGCCCGCCGCCCAGGACAGCGGTGAGATGCCCGCCGTCGAGCATTGCCGTGATGGCGTGCCCGGCACGGGCCTGGCCGTCCTCCAGGGCACCGCCTGCGACTTCGACGTCGCCGGCGTCGAACACCTGGCGGTCCGGATGAAAGGCAAGGGGGCCCAGCGCCGCGCGGAGGGCAGCAGGGGCCTGGGCCGCACCCGGGCGGCCCTGGTTCCGCCGGACACCTTCATCGCTCGCAAACCCGAGAATCACTGCTGAACGTGAACCGGATCCCCCGGCAGGGCCGGGAGCGGCGGAGGCTGACCCAGGCACAGCTGACCCAGGCGCGACCGACCCAGGAACGTAAGGCGATACTGCCTGCCACCACCGGCGGTGCTCCTGGCCCTCGCCGTCGAACCTCCCGGTCCAGGGCATCGGCGGGACATCAACGGTGTAAGCGGGAAGGACCATTCCCCAACTTCACCCCATGCCTGCTGCGAAAACCAGCACCGCGCACGGCGGACTGTCTGGCATTACGGATGTCGCGGAAAGGCCTGGACGTTACGGCTATTGTGGACCAACCACTTTCTCACGCGAGCATTCGATTCCGGAGACAGCCCATGCTGGAAGCCACGAGTATCATTTTTGCCGCCGCCGGTGTTGCCGTGTTCGTCGCCGCAATCCTGCCCAAAGCCTTACGCAACGCGCCCTTTTCGATGCCCATGGTGTTTCTTGGCGCGGGTATTGCGGCGTTTTCCCTGATTCCCACCCTGCCTGATCCGGACCCGCTCCAGCACAATGACTTCACCACGCACATCGCGGAGGTCTGCGTGATCATTTCGCTGATGGGTGCGGGGCTGGCACTGGACCGTCCGGTGGGGCGCAAGAGCTGGTCCACCACCTGGCGTCTCCTGGGCATCGCCATGCCCCTGTGCATCATCATCCTGACGCTTCTGGGGATGTGGTTTCTGGGGCTCGGGCTTGGCGCCGCGCTGCTGGTGGCCTCCAGCCTGGCCCCCACGGATCCTGTGTTGGCCTCGGAAGTCCAGGTGGGGGAGCCGGCGGACCAGGAAGAGGAAACGGGCCAGGAAGACGAGGTCCGCTTTGGCCTGACCTCCGAAGCCGGCCTGAACGACGGTCTGGCTTTCCCGTTCGTCTACCTGGCCATCGCCATCAGTATTGTCGGGTCATCGCCGTCGGCCTGGTTTCCGGAATGGTTCGGCGTGGATGTTCTGTGGCGGCTGACCGTGGGCCTGGTGCTCGGTTTCCTTACCGGAAAAGTTTTGGCCATGCTGTTTTTCTCGGCCCGCAAAGCCAGCCTTCGGCTATCCAACCATTCGGAAGGCTTTGTGGCCCTGGCGGCAACTTTCCTTGCCTACGGCCTCACGGAAATGATCGAGGGATACGGGTTCATCGCGGTGTTCGTGTGCGCCGTGACCATCCGGGCTGCGGAACACACCCACGGCTACCACAAGATCCTGCACTCGTACGTGGAGCAACTGGAACGCCTCATGACCGTGGTGATCCTGGTCCTGCTGGGCGGAGCCATTGCACGCGGGCTGCTCGCCCCGGTGGGATGGGCCGAGGTCCTGGTGGCGCTGGCATTCCTGCTGCTGGTGCGTCCCGTTGCCGGCTGGTTGGGGCTTCTGGGTGGCAAGACGGGACCGCGGGAAAGGATCGCCCTGTCCTTTTTCGGGATCCGCGGGATCGGCTCGCTGTACTACCTCGCCTACGCACTGGGCAAGGGCGAATTCTCCGACCAGGCGGAATGGCTCTGGGGATTTGTGGGCCTGGTGGTGGCGCTGTCGATTGTCATCCACGGCGCCACCACCTCGCCCCTCATGAACAGGCTGGACCGGCTCCGGGAACGCAAGGCAGTGGCGGAGACCGGCGACGAGGGGCTCGCCCCGAACACCCCCGTCTGACCCCGCCCCGGGAACTACAGCATGCCCAGCGCGGCCTCGATCGGTCCTACCGCGAAGAAGAGCAGGAAGGCCGCGGCCACCGCCCACATCAGCGGGTGGATCTCCTTCACCCGGCCCTGCACGGTGCGGATCAGGACGAAGGCGATGAACCCGGCGCCCAGGCCGTTGGCGATCGAATACGTGAATGGCATGAGAGTGAAGGTCAGGAAGGCCGGGATGGCGATGCCCCAGTCCTGCCAGTCGATCTTGCCCACCTGGGACACCATCATGAACCCCACCACCACCAGTGCGGGTGCCACTGCTTCAAAGGGCACCAGGTTGATCAGCGGGGTGAAGAACATGGCCACCAGGAACAACAGGCCGGTCACGATGGAGGCCACGCCTGTCCGCGCGCCCTCGCCGATTCCGGCGCCTGCCTCCACGTAGATCTGGTTCGAGGAGATGGAGGCTCCACCGCCCACGATGGCACCCAGGGCGTCCACCTGCAGCACGCGGTCGACGTTCGGGATGTTGCCGTGCTCATCGATGTTGCCGGCTTCGGTGGCAAGTCCAACCATGGTGCCCATGGCGTCGAAGAAGATGCTCAGCAGGATGACGAAGGCCAGCAGCGTCGCGGCCACGAAGCCCAGGTGTTCGAAGGCACCGAACGGATTGGCCTTGCCGATCAGGGACAGGTCCGGGGCGGACCACTCAGAGAACGTGGGGGCCACCAGCGACCAGCCCTGCGGGTTGGAGACCTTGCCGTCGAAGCTGGGGCCGATGTGCAGGGTCATCTCAAGGATGACGGAGATGACCGTTGAGGTGATGATGCCGATCAGGATGGCGCCCTTGACCTTGCGGACCACCAGGGCGATGGTCAGGATCAGGCCGAAAACGAACACCGCGGTTGGCCAGCCCAGGAGCTTGCCGTCGAAGCCCAGTCCAACGGGAACGGTGGTGCCGGCAACGTCAGGGATGCGGCGCACGAACCCGGCGTTGACCAGGCCGATCAGTGCGATGAAAAGGCCGATGCCCACCACGATGGCGGTCTTGAGCCCGTCCGGAACGGCTTTGAAGACGGCCGTCCGGAAACCGGTCAGGACCAGGATCAGCATGGTCACACCGGAGAGGACCACCAGGCCCATCATGTCCGGCCAGGTCAGGCCGGGGTTGGTGGCCACGGTCACGGCCACAAAGGCGTTGACGCCCAGGCCGGTGGCCAACGCGAAGGGGTGCTTGGCCCAGGCACCCATCAGGATGGTCAGGATGCCGGCCACGAAGGCGGTCACGGCCGCGACCGCGGTGAACCCCAACGTGGTGCCGCTGGAGTCGGGGCCGGAGAGGATGAGCGGGTTCAGGACCACGATGTAGCTCATCGCGAAGAACGTGGCGAAACCGCCGCGGATCTCGCGGGAGAGGTTTGACCCCCGCTCGGTGATCTTGAAGTACCGGTCCAGGGCAGAGCCTTGCTTAAGCATTAGTCCTCCGGGGGAGTCATTTGGGGATACTTGATCCTAAACGGACGGGGATGCGCCCCAGGACCAAGGGGGCGGAAACGCGCCGTGAAGTTCGCTACCTTTTGCGGGCTTCCAAACGGGCAGAAAGTGCTGGACATCCCTGCTTTGGCGTGGCACGATCACGCTCGTGGAGACCAATCCGGCGCAGCAGCAGCGCCTGCGCGACCTCGCGCTTCTGCGGCGCGTGCGGGACCGGATCGACCGCGAGTACGCCCAGCCGCTCGACGTCGAGGCGCTCGCCCGCGGTGTGAACATGTCCGGGGGGCACCTCAGCCGGCAGTTCCGCCTCGCCTACGGCGAGCCGCCCTACGGCTATCTGATGACACGGCGCATCGAGCGGGCCATGGCACTGTTGCGGCGCGGGGACCTCAGCGTGACGGAGGTTTGCTACGCCGTCGGCTGCCAGTCATTGGGCACGTTCAGCACCCGGTTCAACGAACTGGTGGGGATGTCGCCGGGTACCTACCGCCGCCTGGCCGGCGGGGACGCCTCCGGCATGCCGTCATGCGTGGTGAAACAGGTGACCAGACCGATCAGGAATCGAGAAGCGAAGGTCCAGGAGCCGAGCCTAGAATGACGTCATGGAACTCACAATTCATTGGACTTTCCTTCCGCACACCGATCCCGACGCGTCCCTGGCGTTCTACCGGGACACCCTCGGCTTCGAGGTGCGCAACGACGTCGGCTACGGCGGAATGCGCTGGCTGACCGTCGGGCCTGTGGGCCAGCCCCAGACCTCCATCGTCCTGGAGCCGCCGAACGCGGACCCCGGCCTCACCGATGATGAGCGCCGCACCATCTCGGAGCTGATGGCCAAGGGCAGCTACGCCCGGATCGTGCTCGCTACCCCGGACCTGGACGGAACCTTCGAGAAGCTGCTGGCAAGCGGCGCGGAAGTGGTCCAGGAGCCCATCGAGCAGGCCTATGGTATCCGTGACTGCGCCTTCCGTGATCCCGCCGGAAACATGATCCGCATCAACGAGGCAAAATGACTGCGGAGACCGCAACGGACCTGCAGCCGCCCGCGGTCCACGCTGCCGACACCCATGACCTGATCCGCGTCCAGGGCGCCCGGGAGAACAACCTCAAGGACATCAGCCTGGAGATCCCGAAGCGCCGGCTGACGGTGTTCACCGGCGTCTCCGGGTCCGGCAAGAGCTCGCTGGTCTTCGCCACCATCGCCGCTGAGTCGCAGCGGATGATCAACGAGACCTACAGCGCCTTCGTGCAGGGATTCATGCCATCGCTGGCGCGTCCCGACGTCGACATGCTCGAAGGACTGACCACGGCCATCATCGTCGACCAGGAACGGATGGGCGCCAACCCCCGCTCCACGGTGGGCACGGCCACGGATGCCAACGCCATGCTCCGTATCCTCTTCAGCCGGCTGGGAAAGCCGTACGTCGGCCCGCCCACCGCCTTCTCGTTCAACGTCCCCACGCGGAAGGCCAGCGGGGTGATGAGCACCGAGAAGAGCGGCAGGGTTGAGAAGAGCGTGGTCCAGAACGCCGTCTACCTTGGCGGCATGTGCCCGCGCTGCGAGGGCATGGGTTCGGTCTCCGACTTCGACCTCACCGCCCTGTACGACGACAGCAAGTCCCTCGCCGAGGGCGCACTGACCGTCCCCGGATACAGCATGGACGGATGGTACGGCCGCATCTTCGCCGGCGCCGGCTTCAACATGGACAAGCCCATCGCGAAGTACACCAAGAAGGAAATGAACGACCTCCTCTACAAGGAGCCCACCAAGATCAAGGTCGAGGGGATCAACCTCACCTACGAAGGCCTGATCCCTAAGATCCAGAAATCGATGCTCTCCAAGGACGTCGACGCCATGCAGCCCCACATCCGGGCCTTCGTGGAGCGCGCCATCACTTTCCAGTCCTGCCCGGAGTGTGACGGAACCCGGCTGAGCCCGGAGGCCAGGAGCGCGAAGATCAAGGGCAGGAACATCGCCGATCTGTGCGAGATGCAGATCAGCGACCTCGCCGGCTGGATCCGGGACCTCAATGAACCCTCGGTCGCGCCGCTCCTCAAAGGCCTGCAGCACCTGCTGGACTCGTTCGCCGAAATCGGGCTGGGCTACCTCTCCCTGGCCAGGCCGGCCGGGACGCTTTCCGGCGGTGAGGCCCAGCGCACCAAGATGATCCGCCACCTCGGATCCTCACTGACCGACGTCACCTACGTGTTCGACGAACCCTCCATCGGGCTCCATCCGCACGACATCGAGCGGATGAACCGGCTCCTGCTGCAGCTTCGGGACAAAGGCAACACCGTGCTCGTGGTCGAACACAAGCCCGAGACCATCACCATCGCAGACCACGTTGTCGACCTCGGTCCCGGCGCCGGGACCAAAGGCGGCAGCGTCTGCTTCGAAGGGACTGTCGGGGGCCTGCGGGCCAGCGACACGATCACCGGGCACCACCTCGATGACAGGGCGGCCCTGAAGGAGACGGTACGTTCCTCCGCCAGGAAGCTCGAGGTCCGGGGTGCCTCCACGAACAACCTCCGGGACGTCGACGTCGACATCCCGCTGGGTGTGCTCTGCGTGGTCACCGGTGTGGCCGGCTCCGGGAAGAGCTCGCTGATCCACGGTTCGGTGGCCGGCCGGGACGGCGTGGTGGTGATCGACCAGGGCGCCATCAAAGGCTCGCGCCGCAGCAACCCCGCCACGTACACGGGACTGCTCGAGCCCATCCGCAAGGCGTTCGCTAAGGCCAACAATGTGAAACCTGCGCTGTTCAGCTCAAACTCCGAGGGCGCATGCCCCACGTGCAACGGGGCCGGCGTCATCTTCACCGAACTGGGTGTCATGGCAACGGTCGAATCCACCTGCGAGGACTGTGAGGGCCGGCGCTTCCAGGCATCAGTGCTGGAATACACGCTTGGCAGCCGCAACATCGCCGACGTCCTGGACATGTCGATGACCGAGGCCGAGGAGTTCTTCAGCGAGGGGGAGGCCCGTACCCCGGCCGCCCACAAGATCCTGGACCGCCTGGTGGACGTGGGGCTCGGGTACCTCACACTCGGCCAGCCGCTCACCACGTTGTCAGGAGGCGAGCGGCAGCGCGTCAAGCTGGCCACCCAGATGGCGGAAAAGGGGGACGTCTACGTTCTGGACGAGCCCACCACAGGCCTTCACCTCGCCGACGTCGAGAACCTGCTGGGCCTCCTGGACCGGCTCGTCGACTCCGGCAAATCGGTGATCGTCATCGAGCACCACCAGGCGGTTATGGCGCACGCCGACTGGATCATCGATCTCGGTCCCGGTGCCGGCCACGACGGCGGCAGGATCGTTTCCGAGGGCACGCCTGCCGATCTCGTCGCGGCCCGGTCCACCCTCACCGGCAAGCATCTGGCGGCGTATGTGGGCGCGTAGTGGAGGGGCCAAGCCGGGAGCCAGGCCACCTTCGAAGTTCGCCTAGGCTGGAAGGACGCCAACCCGAGGGAGCAGTCCACCCATGCGATCCACCTGCCGTCAGCTGCTGAGCGCCGTACTCGGGGCAGTGGTTTTTGCCGCCGTCGTTGCCGCCGCTCTTCTGGGCGCCCCCACTCCGGCGTCGGCGCACGATGCTGCGGAGTCCAGCAGCCCTGCACAGGGGGCAACGGTGGCAACCGCCCCCGAGAAGGTTTCCGTCACGTTCAGCAAGAACCCGCTGGGCATCGGCGCGCAGTTTTCCGTCAAGGATTCCGCCGGCACAGAGTGGGCTGACGGTGCAGTCGAGATCGTGGACAACGTTGCGTCCCAGAAGCTGAAGTCCGGCGCTCCGGCGGGCGCCTACACGGTCGCGTGGCGCGTTGTCAGCTCGGATTCGCACCCCATCGAGGGGACGTTCGGGTTTACAGCATCCGCACCGGCGGCGGGAGCACCGCCGGGGGTATCGCCGTCGGCCGCGTCACCCGGAACAGGTACGACGGCGGCGCCGGCCGTCCCCACCATGGGAACCGCGCAGCCGGGAGCCACGGTGACTCCACTTCCCGCGGCCGGCGCGTCTGAACCGTTTCCCTGGAGCCTGGTGGTCTTTGCCGCGGTGGCCCTGGGGCTGCTGGTGGCCATCGGTGTCCTGGCCAAACGCCGGCTCAGCGCGGGTTCCGACGAAGACGAGGGTCCCGACGAAGACCAGGGTCCTGATGAAGACTCAGGCTCTGCCGCAGGCGGGGTCCAGCGCCCCTAGACGGCGAAGCTGCCCGTCAGGGCGGGGGGACCGTCGTCCGGCTGCATCTTGGCGGAGATGGCCTGCCCCACAGTCTTGGCCTGGCGCAGCACTTCCTTGGGCGAGGGGGTAATGAGCTCGCCCACGCCCACCAGGTAGATGCCGATGGTCCGCATGGCGGCCACGAGGTTGCTGCGGACGGTGATGCCGAAGTCGCTGAGCATGCGGCGCAGCTGGCTGTGGGCGCAGCGGGTCAGCACGATGTTGTCCGCCAGCAGGATGCCGTTGGGGGTATGGACTTCCCATTGGCGCGGCGCGGAGGTTTCTGGCGCGCCGGCATGCGCACCTGCTGCCGTCCCGCCCACCATGGTGAGCTGGACGGCCCGGGTGGTGTTGCGGACATCCATGTCGTGGCTGGCCGCATAGTTGCGAAGGTGGCGGAGGATTTCATTGCGTTCCCGGAGGGAATCGGAATCTGCTGCGTCGCAGCGCTGCAGTGAAGCTGTGTTGGCCGGTTGCGCGGCGCCCAGGATGTCCAGTCCGTCCACCACGATGGCGTCTATGCCGCGCCGGCGCAGCTCTGCTCCGACGGCAAGGCCGGAGAGCCCCGTGCCGATGATCACCGTGGTGGTCCGTTCGGTCCCGCCGTTTACAGGCATGCTTGACACTACAGTTTCCTCCTTCGAAGATTTCGGCTGACGCGGGCATCATCGCCCCGCATGCGTCACCTTACCCCCAAAGTCCGGCCGCAGAACCGGCCCTGGATGCTTCCTCGCTGAGGGCGTCCCGGACCGGCAGTGCCTCGAAGACTACAGAACATTTGTGCTCATTGGTAGCCCAAACCGAAACATTCTGTTTGCGATGAACGCGCTTTCCATCCCAACGCCGGGCGGCTGTGGATAACCTGCGCACCGTACCTGTGGACAGCTTGCTAAGTGCAGGCGGACCGAGAATAGTGAGAAGCGGAAGCAGGGTTTTCCCGGCCGCGGCGGTGACAATCCGACGGGTGCAGGCGGAGGGCTCCGCTTCTGGCAGAATAGCCGCAACATCAGGCAGTATCGCGAGGAGGCGGCCCAATGGGCGCACAGGAGATGCATCCGGATCCGGAACGGGATGGGGCCGGAACTCCGGCCGCCCCGGGCGGAATCGTTGTGGGCGTGGACGGGTCCGATCACGGCCAGTGCGCACTGGTGTGGGCGGCCCGGGAAGCCGAGCGCCGCCGTCGGCCGCTGCATATAGTGACGGCGTATTCCGTGCCGATCTTCGCTGCGTCCGGGCTGGACGGCGGCTACGCCACCGTGGACGATTCGGTGATCCGCGAGGGCGCCGAGGCAGTCCTGCAGCAGGCGGTGGACAAGGTTTCCGGGTACAACATCGACGTCGACGCCTCCGTGGAGAACGGCGATGCCTCGGGCGTCCTGCTGGAGCTGTCCGAGACGGCTGAACTGCTGGTGGTTGGCACCAGGGGCCGCGGCGGCTTCGTCGGACGCCTTCTTGGCTCAGTCAGCAGTGCGCTGCCGGCCCACGCCAAATGCCCCACCGTCACCGTGCCCCTGATCTGCGCAGACCGCCTGGGTGAAACCACTGACGACAAACGCATCAGGGCCGAACAGGCCAAAGCCGGACACAAGCCCGTGGAGAACGTGGTGGTAGTGGGCGTTGACGGCTCCGAGCAGGCCCGCGTCGCCGTGCTGGAGGCGGCCTCCCAGGCTGAGCGCATCGGGGCTACCCTGCGGGTCCTCTGCGCAGTGCCGCAGTACAGCGGATCCCTGGCCTGGGTGCCGGCCCCTATGGACCGGAAGGCCCTCCTGGCCGACATCCAGGTGCAGCTCGACGCCGGGATGGCGTGGCTGAAGAGCCACTACCCTGCCCTTCCCATGGAAGCGGAGCTCAGGGACGGCTCGCCGGTGGATGCCCTGGTGGAGGCCAGCCGGCACGTGGAGCTGGTCGTTGTGGGCACGCGCGGCCGCGGAGGCTTCACCGGAATGCTCCTGGGTTCCACCTCCGCGGGCGTGCTTCACCACGCCAAGAGTCCGGTGCTGGTTGTCCCGGACCGGGAGGATCCACGTCTGGCCGACCGGGCGAACTTTGGACCCATCCTTGGCGCGGCCTAAGTAGTTTCGCAGCAGGAGGCATGGAAATGCCTGGCACCGGAGCTTCGCAACCAATCCTGGGATTGGCGGACATCGGGGCGGCCATGGTGCCCCTCGTGGGAGGCAAGGCTGCCAACCTCGGGGTGCTGACCGCCGCGGGGCTCTCCGTGCCGGAAGGCTTTTGCCTCACCACGGAGGCCTACCGGCACGCGACGGGTGCGGACGGGCCGGTACAGGGCCAGCTGTCCGAGCTGCACGCGGCCCTGAAAGCCACTGCAGACGACGACCTCGCCGCCCTGGCGGCGTTGGCGGCCCGGGCACGCGAAGTTGTGCTCAGCGCTCCTGTTCCGCCGGAAACAGTGGAGGCCATTGAGCGGGCGTATGTCGCCCTGGGCGACGACGTCCCGGTGGCCGTCCGCTCGTCCGCCACCGCCGAGGACCTTCCGTCGGCCAGTTTTGCCGGGCAGCAGGACACTTACCTCAACGTCGTGGGGACCGCGTCGGTCGTGGACGCTGCCCGTAACTGCTGGGCGTCACTCTGGACCGACCGGGCCGTCAGCTACCGGGCCAGCAGGGGGATTGATCCGGCTGCCGTGGCACTGGCCGTGGTGGTTCAACGCATGGTGGATGCCACCGCCGCCGGTGTCCTGTTCACGGCCAACCCGCTCACCGGCCGCCGGCAGCAGGCCGTAATCGATGCCGGCCCCGGACTGGGTGAAGCCGTGGTGTCAGGGGCCGTCAACCCGGACCACTTCGTGGTTGACCCTGTCACCGGGACTGTCCTGGAGCGGCGGCTGGGCGACAAGCGGATAGCCGTCCGGCCGGTCATCGGCGGCGGTACCCGGACGGTGGTTTCCCCCAATGGAGGGGCGGCGGCCTGCCTCACAGACCGGCAGGCAGGCGAGTTGGCAGCCCTGGGCCTTCAAGTGGAGAACATCTTCGGAGCGCCGCAGGACATTGAGTGGGCCATCGCCGGAGACGGCCGCCTGTGGCTGGTCCAGTCGCGGCCCATCACCACGCTTTACCCTGTTCCCGAGCGGGCGGCTGCCCGTCCGGGCCTCCGGGTCTACCTGTGCTTCAGCCTGGCGCAGGGCCTGACCCGCCCCATCACCCCCATGGGCCTGGCAGCATTGCGGGTCATAGCCTCCTCCGTGGCCCGCGCCGCGCGATTCGACGTTCCCGAACCCCGCAACGGACCGTCGCCCTATGCGGAAGCGGGGCAGCGAATGTACTTCGACCTGACCGCCGTGGCCCGCAGCGCCACGGGCCGGCGGATCGTTCCACGGGTCTTCGATGTCATGGAAGCCCGTTCCGCCACTGTGCTGCGCCGCGTATTCGAGGACCCGCGGTTTTCTGTGACCCGACGGACCCCGCTGGGCATGCTCCGCCACGTGGTGCCTGCTGCGGTGCACGCGCGGGTTCCTGAGACACTGCTCCGGGCATTGTTCCGCCCGGCGGCCGCATTGCGGCGTGCCAACCGCCTTGCACGCGGGTTCGGCGATTCCCTCGAACCTCCGGCCGACGCCACGCCGCTGCAGCGCCTGGACCACACCGAACACCTGCTCGGCGCCCGGATTTTCCCGGTGGTTCCTGCCATCCTGCCTCTCCCGGCCCTGGGCTTCGCCGCGCTGGCGCTGGCCGGGAAGCTGCTGGGTGACGGCCGCTGGGATGACCTGCAGGTGGTGCTCCGCGGGCTGCCGAACAATGTGACCACCGAAATGGACCTGGAACTCTGGCGCCTGGCCCGGGTGATCAGGAACGACGGCGAATCCCGCGCGGCCATGGCTGGCCGGGGACCTGCAGCGCTCGCTGTCGACTATCGCTCCGGTGACCTGCCCTCGGAGCTGCAGGCCGGAGTGGCGAGGTTCATGGGCCAGTACGGGCATCGGGCCGTCGCAGAGATCGACGTCGGCATGCCCCGCTGGTCGGAGGACCCCACGCACATCCTCGGTGTCCTGGCCAACTACCTCCGGCTCGACGATTCCTCCCTGGCACCGGACGTCCAGTTCAGCAACGCTGTTGAGGAAGCCGAAGCCTCCGTGGAGCGCCTGGTGGCCGAGGCGCGGGGCCGCGGCCGGTTGCGCGGCGCCGCGGTCCGGGCAGCGCTGAGGCGGGCACGGATGTTTGCCGGGCTCCGCGAGCTTCCGAAGTACTTGCTGGTGGTGAGGCTCGCCGCGGTGCGGAAGGAGCTGTGGTTGGTCGGCAGGGCGCTGGCGGACGCCGGGGTAGTGGCACGGGCGGATGACGTTTTCTTCCTGGACCTCGTCGAAGCCAGGGCCGGTCTGGTGCAGTCAAGTAATCAGGCCGGCAATCACGCAGGCAATCACGCAGGCAATCAGGCAGGCGTGAAGGCCGCAAACCTTCGGGCCGGTGCTGACGGACCGCGGCCTGCAGACTTCCGGGCCCTGGTGGCGCGGCGCCGCGCGGCCTACGCGCAGGAGCTGGAACGGCGCCACGTGGCCCGGGTGCTCCTCTCCGACGGCACGGAACCGGAGCGGCTGCAGCCGGCCGGAACGCAGGGCGCGCCAGCCGTGCCGGGCATGCTGGCCGGAAGCCCCGCCTCCGCCGGAACCGTCTCTGCGCCGGCGCGGGTCATCCTGGACCCGGTGGGAGCCCATCTTGAACCGGGCGAGATCCTGGTGGCCCCGTCCACCGACCCTGGCTGGACCCCGCTGTTCCTGACGGCCGGCGGCCTGGTCATGGAGATGGGCGGGCCGAATTCACACGGGGCAGTGGTGGCGCGGGAGTACGGCATCCCGGCGGTGGTTGGCGTTCCGGACGCCACGCTTCGGCTCTCCACCGGACAGAAAATCACGGTCGACGGCGGGGCGGGCACCGTAGTGCCCTGGTAACCGGACTGCCCTCCGGTTACGGCTCCGGATCAGGGGTGTGCAGGGCCGCCGCCAGGCGTAATCTGAATCTATGGGCGCCAAGGACGAAGCGGGTCTGGCATGAAACGCACATGGTTGCGCTGGGTTCCCGCAGCAGCTGTACCTGCCGTGATAGCCGCCGGTGTGCTGGCGGGATCCATTCCGGCGCGCGCCGGGGATCCTTTGCCCCAAAAATCTCCCGCTGAGGTTCTGACACTGCTGGGCCAGCACAGCACCAGGTCTTTTTCCGGAACCCTGGAACAGTCCTCTGAGCTTGGCCTGCCGGATCTGCCGTCCGTCGGTCCCACGTCCGGACCAGCCTCGGCCGGCGGGGCGGCGTCAATTGCTGAACTCCTGACCGGCGAACACACTGCCCGGATCTTCATGGACGGCTCCGCGAAGGTCCGCGTCCAGGTGGTAGACAGGCTCGCCGAACGTGACGTCATCCGCCGGGACAGCGACGTCTGGTTCTACAACTCCAAGGACAATAGCGCGGCGCACCTCACCCTGCCCGCCAAAGCCAGCGACCTGCCGCTTCCGGCACCGGACGCCCCCGTTCCATCCACGCATGCCATTCCCACGCCCGAGGAACTCGCCAAGCGCTTCCTTGATGCAGCCGACAGCTCCACCTCGGTGACGGTGGGCCCCGATGTCCAGGTGGCCGGCCGGTCCGCCTACAGCCTGGTGCTGGCGCCAAGGACGGACGGTACGTTGGTGGACAAAGCGGTGATCGCGGTGGATGGTGAGACCGGGATGCCGCTGAAGGTCACTGTTTTGGCCCGCGGCCAGGAGCAGGCCGCGTTCGAGGCAGGCTTCACCAGCCTGACCCTTGCCGCGCCGGAGGACGCGATGTTCAACTTCGTTGCCCCGCCAGGTGCCACGGTTAAAGAGCTTCCGCTGCCCCCGCTCCCGCAGGGTCCCATGATGCCGCATCAGCAGGGCATGCCGGGCTTCCCGGGTGATCCCGCAACTCCGGGAATGGTAGCGCCGGACCGGATTCCCGGAAGCGCGGTTCACCAGCGGGATGCAAGCGCGCCCAAGCCCACGGTGACCGGGAAGGGCTGGGAATCTGTGGTCGGGTTCCCGGCGCCCCCGGACGGGCAGGGTGCGCAGCTGACCGAAGCCCTGCTTAAGGATCCGCTCCTGTCCCAGGCCACCGTCGCGGTGCCCGGCGGACGCCTCCTGTCCACCTCGCTGGTCAACGTCCTGCTGACCGACGACGGCAGGATCTTTGTGGGGATGGTTCCGGCGGAGCGGCTTCAGGCCGCCGCCGGCGCAGCGTGACCGCCGCCGGGGGAACCGGACTGAGCATAGAGACGCGCGGGCTGACCAAGCGCTTCGGCGCGCAGGTGGCGGTGGATGATGTGGACCTCGCGGTGCCGCACGGTTCCGTCTTCGGCTTCCTGGGTCCCAACGGTTCCGGCAAGACCACCACTATCCGGATGCTCCTGGGCCTCGCCGCAGCGTCGGCGGGCACGGTTAACGTCCTGGGCCACCAGATGCCGCAGCGGCTGCACGAGGTCCTGCCGCGCGTCGGCGCCCTGGTGGAAGGCCCGGCCTTCTACCCTTTTCTCTCCGGTACCGCCAACCTGCACCGGCTTGACGCTGCCGGCAGGCATGCGGCGCCGTCCACCCGGAACGCCCGGGTTGCTGCTGCACTTGAGCGGGTGGGTTTGTCGCACGCGGCCGGCAAGCGCGTGCATGCGTACTCGTTGGGAATGAAGCAGCGGCTGGGAATCGCCAACGCGCTGCTGTCACCGCGGGAGCTGCTGGTGCTGGACGAACCCACCAACGGCCTGGACCCGCAGGGGACGCGTGAGGTGCGGAGCCTGGTCCGTTCCCTCGCCGCCGATGGCGCCACGGTCTTCGTCTCCAGCCACCTGCTGGCGGAGGTGGAGCAGATCTGCACGCACGCGGCCATCATGAGCGCGGGCCGGCTGGTCGCCCAGGGGCCGCTGGCCGAGCTCCGGCAGGCCGGCGAAACGCGGATCCGCCTGATAACGCCCGACGCCGGCACAGCCGCAGGGGTCCTGGTGCGGTTGGGCCTGACGCCGGGGACGCCACATCCGGAGGCAGAAGGGCAGGTGTTGACCGCGGTCGCGGCCGCTGCCCGGCTGGACGCCCCGGAAGACATCGTGGCCGAGTTAGTGGCCGCCGGGGTACGGGTCCGTGGCTTTGCGGTGGAACGGGAGAGTCTCGAGGAACGCTTTGTTGCCTTGACGGGGGAGGGGTTCGACGTTGCCCAGTAGCGGTTCTGAAACAGCGGGTGCCCCGGGCTCTGGCGGGTCCGGCCCCGCGAGCGCCGCTGATGGCGGGTCCAGCCTGTCCCTCCTGGCGTCTGAGCTGAAGACTCTTTTCAGGCGACGGCGGACGCTGGCCATGCTGCTGGCGCTGGCCGCGATTCCAATCCTGATCGCCGTCGCGGTCAGGCTCTCTTCAACCGTTCCGCCGGGAAGGGGACCGGCATTCCTTGACCGGATTACCCAGAACGGGCTGTTCGTTGCCGTTACTGCGCTGCTGGTGTCCGTGCCGTTGTTCCTGCCCCTCACCATCGGGGTGGTCGCGGGGGACACCATCGCCGGCGAGGCAAGCCTGGGCACGTTGCGCTATTTGCTCGTGGCCCCCGCCGGGAGGATCAGGCTGCTGCTGGTCAAGTATGCCGGCGCACTGGCGTTCTGCCTGGCGGCACCCATCACCGTGGCACTTGCCGGGGCGGCCATCGGAGCCGCCCTTTTCCCCATCGGGCCTGTGACATTGCTGTCGGGGGACGTCATCCAGCCGCCCCAGGCGGCGCTGCGGCTGGTCCTGATTGCTGCATACCTCGCCGTATCACTGGCAGGGTTGTCGGCGATCGGCCTGTTCATTTCCACCCTGACAGTGGTGCCCGTGGGTGCGATGGCGGCCACGGTGGTCATTTCTGTGGCCTCACAGATTGCCGACCAGTTGCCCCAGCTTGAGTGGCTGCACCCGTGGCTGTTCAGCCACTACTGGTTCGGGTTCGCCGATGTCCTGCGCCAGCCGGTGCTGTGGGATTCATTCGCCAACAACGCCCTGCTGCAGCTCGGCTATGTCGCCGTCTTCGGAGCGCTCGCCTACGGCAGATTTGTCACCAAGGACATCCTGTCCTGAGCCCTGAGCCCTGAGCCCTGAGCCCTGAGCCGTGCGTCCCGGTGCCCGAAACCAAGCCTCGCGTCAGTAGCGGGCGGCGTAGGGGTGGAGCTGCATCCCGGCCATCCTGCTCAGCTGGGTGACGCCAATGCCCTCGTCCGGGTTCAGTGCCTGAACCACCTGGCCGTTACCCAGGTAGATTGCGACGTGATAGAAGCCCGGAGCCGAACCCCAGACCAGCAAGTCGCCTCGCTGGGCCTGTGAGATAGGCACGTGGACAGGTGCGGCCGCGTACTGCTGCGCAGCGGTCCGGGGCAGGTACTTGCCCGCGGCAGCGAACGCAGTCTGCACCAGGCCGGAGCAGTCAAAGCCGTAGGGGCCGGTACCGCCGTATTGGTAGAAGAACGGTGCTCCCACCTTGGACATGGCCACGGAGATCGCAGTCTCGTTGGACCCGCCGGGTGACGGCGCGGGAGCAGGCGCAGGAGCCGGCGCGGGAGCAGGCGCAGGAGCAGGAGCCGGCGCTGGTGCTGGTGCTGGTGCAGGAACCGGCGCGGGGGCGGGCGCGGGTGCCGGAGCGGGGGCAGGAGCGGGAGCAGGAGCGGGCGCGGGAGCAGGAGCCGGGGCAGGTGCTGGAGCGGCCGGTGCGGCGGAGGTCCCCGTCCCCTGGCCGGCGCCGGAAGAAGCGCCGGGAACGGCGGCAGGGCTACCTGCGGCCTGGCTGGACGAGCCTCTTTCGGCGGCTGCGGTGATGGCCGCGAGCCTGGCTTCTTCGCGCTGCCGGTCCAGCCCATCCACCCTGGCCGATTCCAGCGCAACGGTGGTGTTCCTCAGTTGCGACAACTGGTCCACCAGGACGGTCCGCTGGGACCGCGCATCAGCCACGGCCCTCACCTGTGTGGCGTTGGCCTGTTCAGCATCAGCCTTGCGGGCCTCGGCGGTCCGTGCGGCCTCGTCTGCGGCCCGGTTGGCGTCCTGCGCTGCAGCCGTCAGGGACCGCGCCGCGACGGCTGCCGTGTCCGCCGATTCGAACGCGCGGCTGCGGCTGGCCGAAATGGCCTCCAGCGTCGCAGCCTGCTGCAGCGCTTCGCCGTTGCCGCTGACGAAGGTGGTCAGGGCCGGGTTCAAGCCGCCGTTGCGGTACAGGTCGCCCGCCAGTTGGCCCACCTGCTTGCGGGTCCTGTCCTGCAGTTCCGCGGCCGTCCTTGCCTTGGCTGTGGCCACTTCGGCAGCGGTCCGGCGGTCCTGCAGTTCCACCAGGGACTCACCGTAGGCATTGTTGGCCTGCATCGTCAGGGCAAAGGTCGCCTGCTGGGCGTTCGCAGCGTCTGCCAGGAGGCGCTCGATAGCGGTGACCTGGTCCGCCGTCGCGCTTTCACTGGACTTCGCGGCGGCAATGTCCTCCGCGGAGGGAACCTCCGGCGAGGCGGGCCGCTGGACCGCCGCTGCGATGACACCGGGGAGCAGGGGAGCAGGGTCTGCCTGCGCGGGGAGGGCAACGCTTCCGGACAGTACGACGGCGGCGCACAGTGCGGCGGCGGTCAGGCCGGATCCAGTCAAACGCATTCGCAGAACCTCGCACGGTAAGGCTGGGGAGCGAGGTCCGGTGGCGGCACAAAAAGGCCCCTCTACTGATCTCCCAGCAGTCCGAGGCTACGTGACCTTCTGCACATTGGCAACACTGGTCACATCAATAACATAAACAACAAGAGTGTGATTCAGGCACATCCGCACCGGCGTGTCCGGAATGTGACGGGCGCGCCGGGGCGTTACGCGTGCTGGCGGGACTCGTGTTCGGAGTGGCTGGCGGGCTCCAGCTGGAAGGTGCAGTGTTCGGTGTCGAAATGGGAGCCGAGGCAGGTGGTGAGTTTGTCCAGCAGCTGGTCTGCGCCGCGGGCGTTAAGGACGCCGTCTTCCACCACCACGTGGGCCGAAAAGACAGGCACTCCGGAGGTGATGGTCCAGATGTGGATGTCGTGGACGTCCACCACGCCGTCAACGCTGAGGATGTGTTCGCGGATCATCTGCACCTCCACACCCTTGGGAGTCGCTTCCAGCAGGACGTCCACCACGTCCCGGAGCAGGTTCCAGGCGCGCGGCAGGATCATCAGGGCAATGAGCACCGAGGCAATGGTGTCGGCAGCCTGGTAGCCGGTGAACAGGATGACCACGGCGGCGATGATCACGGCGAAGGAGCCCAGGAGGTCACCCAGCACCTCAAGATATGCACCGCGGACGTTCAGGCTGTCCTGGTGTGCCCCGTGCAGGATCAGCAGCGAGACCAGGTTGGCAACGGCGCCCAGGATCGCGGCGGCGAGCATGATGTCTGTGTGAACCTCAGGCGTGGCACTTATTCGGCGGATCGCTTCGGTGAAGATCACCACGGAGATGACCACCAGGATCAGCGCATTGGCCAGGGCAGCCAGGACTTCGGCCCGCTGGTAGCCGTAGGTCCGCTGGTCACTCGCAGGCCGGCCGGCGATCCACGCGGCCAAAAGGGCAATGGTCACCCCGGCCGCATCGGACAGCATGTGCCCCGCATCAGCAAGCAGAGCCAGCGAGCCGGAAAACATGGCACCCAGTACCTGCACAGCGACCACCGCCAGGGTGATGGCCAGGACGGCGACAAGCCGCTTGCGGTGACGGCCCGTTGCCGTGATCCCGTGGGTATGGCTGTGATCGTGTCCCATGCCTACAAGGCTAGTCCCAGCCGAGCTCGTGCAGCCGCTCGTCGTCGATGCCGAAGTGGTGGGCAACTTCGTGGACCACGGTCACGGCCACCTCGTGGATCACTTCCTCGCGTGAGCTGCAGATGTCCAGAATGGGCTGCCTGAAAATGGTGATCCGGTCCGGAAGCGAACCGGCGTCCCACCAGGAGTCCCGTTCAGTCAGCGGAACGCCCTCGTAGAGGCCAAGCAGGACCGTGTCCGGATCTTCGCCGGCTGAGGGGACGTAATCGTCCTCGACAAATACCGCCACGTTGTCCATGGCGGCGGCAAGCTTGGCGGGGATCCGGCCCAGGGCGTCCGTGACGGCGGATTCAAAGTCGTCCTCCGACATCTGAAAGGGAAGCGGCTCGTGAGGCCCATCGGGGATGATGGGCAGTCCGGGCGGCAGGTTGGCGGGCATGCCCTGACTTTAGCGCGATCCGCGGATCCTCCGCTGTGCTTAGGGAATCCTGGCCACCCGGGTCCTGCGGCGGGTCAGTCCCACTCCCACCAGGCAGACCACTCCTCCCACCAGGCCCCAGACGGACGGGACTTCGCTGAGCAGCAGCCAGGAGATGAGGATGGTGGTGCCGGGCACCAGATACGTCGTGGCGGCCAGTTTCCCTGCGTCGATCAATGACAGCGCGTACGCCCAGGTGGTGAAGGCGATCGCGGTGGGAAAGACGCCCAGGTACACCAGGCCCAGGGTCGCGGGCAGCGGCGCGGCCTGGAGTTCGGACACAAGCTGCCCGGTGAAGGGCAGGCAGCAGAGCGCACCCACCATGATCCCGAACCACGTGGCCTGGCCGGCCGGGAACTTCCGCAGCACCGGTTTCTGGATGATGACGCTGACGGCGGCGAGCACGGCGGCAAGGAGGCAGAGCAGCACACCCGCGACGTCCGCCGTCGAACGTTCCCCTGAGCCCGAACCTGAGCCGGATCCCAGCGCGATCAGCGCAACCCCGCCGAACGCCACCAGGCTGCCGATAAGCAGCCACCGGGGGAAGCCCTCTTTGAGGAAGAAACCGGCCATGATGGCAACAAGGATGGGGTTGACGTTGATCAACAGGGCTGCGGTCCCGGCGTCGAGCAGGTGTTCCGCGGCGTTCAAGGCCACGTTGTACCCGCCGAACCACATCACGCCATACCCAACGATGGGCAACCACTCGCGGCCGCTGGGCAGGAGCCGGCTCCTGAACAGCTGCGGCAGCACCAGGGCACCGAGCACGACGGCGGCAACCGCCAGCCTGCCAAGGGTCAGGGACCCCGGGGAAAAGGTGGGCCCGATGGCCCTGATTCCGACGAAGGCTGACGCCCAGAGCACGACGGTGACCAGAACTGCGGCGATGCCCAGGGCGCTGCCGCCTCCTCCGGCCGGTGTGGGAAGAGTTGCAGGCGGGGCGGCGTCTGCACGGGGGTTTGACGCTGGGTGGATTGAAGCCATGCTGCCAATCTAGCCGGGATGCCGCGCTGCCGGCTGGCGGAAATCAGCCACCTCTAGTCGAGTTCCTGCCAAAAGGCCGCGGCCTGGCATCACAGCGGTTAAGCCCCTCCGTTAGGATGCATTCCATGGTCTCAGCTTCCACTTCTTCCCCAGAGGACACAGGCAAGCGCGTGCGCCTTGTCGTGTGGATCCTGCTGGCCGTTCTCGTGGCAGGCGGGGCCGGCTGGTACTTTGCGCTGACTTCGGCCAAGCCGTCCCAGGGGCGGCCGGTGGCAGGGGCCGAACAGCTTGTCCGGACGGAGAGCCACCGGCTGACATCTCCTGCCGTTGAAAAAGCGCAGCTCGTACAGTTCCTTGACTTCGAATGCGAAGCCTGCCGCTCGATCCATCCCGTGGTGGAGGAGCTGAAACAGGAATTCGGCGACAGGATCACTTTCGTCACCCGCTACTTCCCGCTGTCCTCGCACCCAAATTCGGGCACGGCCGCCCTCGCCGTTGAAGCTGCGGCACAGCAGGGCCGGTTTGAAGCCATGTCCGCCAGGCTGTTTGAGTCCCAGGAACAATGGCATGGAAAGGCCGAGTCGCAGGCACCCCTGTTCCGGACCTTCGCCGTCGAGCTGGGCCTGGACCTGGCCGCGTTCGACGCCGCCGTTGCTGATGAGAAAACGAAGGAACGCATCCGGGCGGATATCACCGACGGCACTGCCCTCGGGGTGACGGCCACCCCAACGTTCTTCCTGGACGGCGAAAAGTTGACGCTGAGCACCAAGCAGGACTTCCGGCAGAAGCTCCTCGACGGCGTGAAGTAGCCCCGTCAGGCCTTCTTCGCCCACTCCAGAAGCTTGTCCAGGGGCCAGGTGGTGATGATCCGCTCGGCAGGGACGTTGTTCTTGGCGGCGCGGGCTGCTCCGTACTGGAGGAAGTCGAGCTGCCCCGGCGCGTGGGCGTCACTGTCGATGGAAAAGAGGCACCCGGCCTCCATCGCGAGCTGGATCAGGTTGTCCGGCGGGTCCTGCCTTTCAGGGCGGGAGTTGATCTCCACAGCCACGTTGTGCTCCGCGCAGGCGGCAAACACCTTTTCAGCATCGAATTCCGACTGCGGCCGGGTGCCGCGCGATCCTTCCACCAGGCGGCCGGTGCAGTGGCCCAGTACATTGGTGTGCGGGTCTTTGATGCCGCCGAGCATTCGTGCAGTCATGGTGTCCCGGGGGGATCGCAGCTTGGAATGGACGCTGGAGACCACAATGTCCAGGCGGTCGAGCATCTCCGGAGACTGGTCGAGCTCGCCGGACTCCAGGATGTCCACCTCTATTCCGGTCAGGAGCCGGAAGCCGTTTGCGTTGTCGCCGTTAATTCCCGCCACCACGTCCAATTGCTCAGTCAGGCGCTCGGCACTGAGGCCGTTGGCAACTGTCAGGTTGGGGGAGTGGTCGGTGAGGGCAAGGTAGTCACGGCCCAGAAGCCTTGCAGCGTCAGCCATCAGGGTGATGGGGGAACCGCCGTCGGACCAGTCGCTGTGGCTGTGCAGATCGCCGCGGAGTGCCGCGTACAGGGCACCACCGTCCGTCGTGAGTGGCTCGGCACTGCGCTCCCGCAGGTCCGCGAGGTATTCGGGCACCTCGCCATCCACCGCCTGGCGGACCACCTGATAGGTCCTGTCCCCGATTCCCTTCATGCTTTTCAGCCTGCCGTCCCGCGCCCTGGCCTCCACCTCGGCAGGGTCAAGCGCGGCGATGATCCCGGCCGCTTTACGGAAAGCCTGGACCTTGAACGTGGCAGCGCGTCCGCGCTCCAGCCAGAAAGCGATCTCGTTGAGCGCGGCGGCAGCATCCATGTTTCCATCTTCGCCTGTTCCGGCCGCTGTATTCATTGCCCGCCGGCCGATTTTGGATAATTCCTGCCAAGGCCCTATAGTTTTAGAGTCCAGTTCGGAGAAACTGCAAACGAAAAGACTGAGAGCCTCGGCTTGAAGCCTTTTATTTTGTGCCGAACGGGTTCTGGCCCCCATCGTCTAGCGGCCTAGGACACCGCCCTTTCACGGCGGCGGCACGGGTTCGAATCCCGTTGGGGGTACGCAAGGAACTGGTCAGGCAGGCAGTAAATGTCTGGTAGGCTGGAAGCCTTGAAAAAAGCGGTAGCGATACTGCGGAAGCAAGAAAAAGCAAGGCCCTGTAGCGCAGTTGGTTAGCGCGCCGCCCTGTCACGGCGGAGGTCGCGGGTTCAAGTCCCGTCAGGGTCGCTCTGATTGTCGGAAGAGATTTCGGCTGTCATGGTGACTAGTCACCTAGGCTCTGTAGCTCAGTTGGTAGAGCGTTCGACTGAAAATCGAAAGGTCACCGGATCGACGCCGGTCGGAGCCACCACTGGGAAGCATCAGTTCTTCGGAACTGGTGCTTTTCTTCTTTAACCGCCCTGCCCCGGATTCCATCGCTGTGGCTGATCTAGGGATAGGGTTGGGATCAACAGAAGGGGGAGTGCCTGATGGAGTACCAGAACCCACAACCCGGTGCCGGCCTCGAGCGCCAGCCGGTTGCCAGCCAACATGGTTCCAGCCCGTTGCCTGAACATGCGCCGGGGGTTGGCCGCACGGTGATCGCAGAGACTGCCGTGGCAAAAGTGGCAGGCATCGCCGCCCGCGCTGTTCCGGGCGTCTATTCCCTCGGATCGGTGCCGTCCCGCGCACTCGGCGCCATCCGCGACGCCGTCGGGAGCTCTGACCATGCCGCCGGCGTCCGCGCGGAGGTCGGAGAGACCCAGGTGGCCGTGGACATCAGCCTGGTCGCCACCTATGGCACGCCACTGCATTCGCTGGCCAACCAGGTCAGGTCCGCGGTCTACCGCGCGGTGGAAGAGCTCGTCGGCCTGCAGGTCATCGAAGTCAACGTCGAAATAACCGATGTCTTCGTCGCCCCGCCGCCCAAAGCCGCAGCCCCCGCCGGCACGGAGAGAGAGGCCCTGCTGTGAACCTGACCGTTGTAGGTATCGCCGTGGGCGCCTTCGTGGCGTTCATGTCCTTCCAGTTCGGGTTGTGGGGCTTCCTTGTGGCGCTCCTCTTCATGGCCATCGGTGCCCTCCTGGGCCGCGCTGCGGAAGGGAAACTGGACCTGCGCGGCGTCCTGGACGCCATCATCGGCCGGCGCTCCTCGTCATGACCTCACCGGCGCCCTCCCTCCAGGGACAGGTCCTTAGCGGCCACAACCGCATCAGCACGCAGGCGCTGACCAGCCTCGCCAAGGCGGCGGCGGCAGAGGCCCTGGGCGTGGATGCCCAGGATGTGCGGGCAGACTGGGCGGACGACGGCGGGCTGCTGGCCCTGTCGCTGGTGGCTCCCATCCGCATCCCGCCCCTTGCCGCCGTGGTCCGGGATGCCGGCAGGGTCGCAATGTTCGGTGGATCCATCCGGGACCGCACTGTCGCGGCAAAAGCGCGGATCCTCTCCACCGTCACAGCCTTGAGCGGCGCCAGCCTGAGCAGGGTGGATGTTCGGATCAGCGGCGTCAAGCCTACCGAGGGAGGCAGGGTCAAGTGAGTTCCAACCCAGCTGACGGGGCGCTGCTTGACCCGGCGGAAGCAACCGGGGCGCAGGCGGAACGGCAGCCTGATATGCGGAAGATTGTGTACCGGGAAACCCATTCGTCCCGCGCCGTGGTGGCAACAATTGCTGCTGTCCTGGTGATTGTGATGGCCGCGTACGGCCTTCTCGAATCAGCGGTCCATGCCATCGGGCAGCCAGCGTGGCTGATCCAGCCCACGCTGGCGGCTGAGCGTATCATCGCCCTTCCGGCGGGCGTCCCGCCCCTGCTGCTCGGAGCCGGCGGCGCCGTTACCGCGATGGTGGGATTGTTCTTCCTGCTCAACGCGGTCCTGCCCGGCAGGCGCGCCCGGCACGTGATGGCCGGCACCGGAAGCCACACCGCGGTCGTGGTGGATGACGAGGTCATAGCCTCCGCCCTGGCCCGCAGCGCCCGGCTCGCAGCCAACGTCACCCCTGAACAGGTCATGGTGGTGGTGTCCCAGCGCCAGGTCATCGTCAATGTCCGGCCCACCTCTGGAGTTCCCGTGGCCGAAACAGCGGTGCTGGCCGCGGTCCAGGAGGAGCTGCGCGGGATGTCCCTGGTGCCGTTGCCGGAGGTCCGCGTCAACGTTGCGGCCACAGGAGTGATCGGAGCATGACCAGCACACCCGCACTGCTCAACCGGATCCTGATCGGTATTTTCGGACTCATCCTGCTTGCCGTCGGGATCCTGCTGGTTGCGCTGGCCGCCGTCCCTTCAGTCGGACCGTGGTGGCATGCGTGGTCCCGGGCCGGCTGGAACGGGCTGAACCAGGCTTTCGCCGACACCCGCTTTCCTGGCCGTCCGGAAAGCTGGCTCTGGATTGTCATGGCCATCGCCCTGCTGGTGCTGATCGGCCTCATGGTTGCCTGGATTGCGCAGCAGGGCAAAGGCCGAAGCAACCTGCTGGCGGCCGAATTCGATCCCGGAACAGTGGCTGGAGACGTGCGGATCGGCGGGGGAGTGGCTGAACAGGCGCTCAAGCATGCCCTTGCCGAGCGGCCGGACCTTGCCGCTGCCACGGTGGCGACCTACGACGTCCAGGGCAGCCCTGCGCTGAAGATCCGGCTCCAGCCGCGCCAAGGCGTGGCGCCGCACCTTCTGGCGGCCGAGGTTTTGGCCCTCGCGGACGCCCTGGACCAAGTGGTAGGGAAACGAACGCCGGTACTGCTGCATATTGGTGCCGGGGCCAGGACGCGTTTCAGCCGCGCCGAGCGCGTGCGCTGACTTTGTCCGCGCGGGCGTCGCCTGCAGATCGAACACGGCGGCACATGAACCAAAGGCGTGGGCGGAACCGCCTCCCACGCCTTTGGTTCATCAGTCCGCTCAGGTGGTCAGGTAGACCGTGCAGTTCGGCGGCACTTCGGTCACGTCGGCTGCTGCCACGGGGGTGCTCGTCATCGCTACGACATGGCCAGGGGGGACAGGCACCGCGGTTGGCCCCAGATTGCTCATGACCAGGATATCGCGGTTATGGAATGCCAGTACACCGCGATCGGGCTGATGGACATCTGCCCACCGGAAATCTCCGGATCCCAGCCCTTGGCCGGAACGAAATGCCAGCGCGGAACGATAGAGCTCCAGGGTGGAACCTTCGACGCCGTCCTGCCTGTCAGCCGCGAGCACCCGGAAGGACTCGGGCTGCGGCAGCCACGGCGCTGCCGGCTGACGGTGGGCTGAACCCGCCGCGCCGTCGTCGTTCCCGTCCGGGCCGGAAGCCACCGAAAAGCCGTAGCCGGGCTCCGAAGCCTTCCACGGCAGGGGAACCCTGCAGCCGTCGCGGCCGATCTCTGCTCCTTTGGTGCGGAAGAACGTCGGATCCTGGCGGGCCTCGTCGGGGAGCGTGGTGTGCTCCGGAAGGCCGAGTTCCTCGCCCTGGTAGATGTAGGAGGAGCCGGGAAGTGCCAGGGAGACCAGGGTGGCCGCGCGGGCGCGCGCCAGCCCCAGGGCTGCATCCGGCTGTTCGTCGCGTGCGCCCAGGCCCTTGGGGAAGGTGGTGGGGTCTTTCAGCCCAAACCGTGTGGTGTGCCTGACCGTGTCATGGTTGCTCAGCACCCAGGTGGACGGAGCCCCTACCGAGGCGGCGGCCTTCAGTGAGTCTTCGATGGCTTCAGCCATCCGCTCCGCGTCCCAGCCTGCCAGGAGGAAGTCGAAGTTGAAGGCCTGCTGCATTTCGTCCCGCCGGACATACCGGGCCAGCCGCTCCGCCGGTTCAACCCAGGCTTCGGCAACCATCATCCGGTCGCCGTCGTACCCGGCCAGTACTTTGTGCCAGTCCCGGTAGATCTCGTGGACGCCGTCCTGGTCAAAGAAGGGCGACGGCGGGTACAGCGGCGACACGGCGCGGTGCGGTTCCTGTGAGTCCGTGTGCGCGCCGGGGGCATCACCCGGGGGTGTATGCCGCTTGTCCGCCGTCTCAGCGGTGCCTTCCACCATGGCCGCCACACCCTCCCAGTCCGGCAGGCCAGCCTCTTTGACCATGCCGTGGGCAACATCGACCCTGAATCCGTCGACGCCGCGGTCCAGCCAGAAGCGGATCACGGCACGCATTTCCTCACGGACCTCGGCGTTTTCCCAGTTCAGGTCCGGTTGTTTGGTGTCGAAAAGGTGGAGATACCATTCGCCGGGCTTGCCGTCCTGTTCGGTGACACGGCTCCAGGCCGGTCCGCCGAAGATGGATTTCCAGTTGTTCGGTGCCAGGTTGCCGTCGCCGGACCCGGCGACTTCATCCTTGCCCGGCCGGAACATGTACCGGTCCCGCTCCGCGGTGCCCGGAGCTGCCGCCAACGCCTGCCGGAACCACGCGTGCTCATCCGAGGTGTGGTTGGGTACGAGGTCCACGATGACCTTCAGGCCACGGCCGTGAGCATTTTGCAACAAAGCATCGAAGTCGGCCAACGTTCCGAACAGAGGATCGACCTGCCGGTAATCCGCTACGTCGTAGCCCCCATCGGCCTGCGGCGATTTGTAGAAGGGCGACAGCCAGATGGCATCCACGCCCAGCTGCTCAAGGTAGGGCAGACGGGCTGCTATTCCGCGAAGATCACCCATTCCGTCCCCGTTGGCGTCCGCGAAGGAACGCGGGTAAACCTGATAGACAACGGCACTGGCCCACCAGGAACCGATGCCGGAAGCGGGTGTGGGAACGGGTGGATGGGGCATTTGGTTCCTCTCAGGTAACGTTTTGATGTAAACGCTTGCATAAACCGCAGCGAGCTTACTAGTGTGATGGTCACCACATCAACCGCACTGTCGACTATCTTGTCACTCAGCGAGGAGCCTCAAGCATATGAAAACCCGAAAATTCCTACTCCCGGCGGCAACCGCCGGAATCCTGGCACTGACGCTCTCGGCCTGTGCAGGCGGGGGCGGCGGCGGCACTACCGGCGGCGGCGGCGGTACTGACGCCGAAGCCAACCTCGACGGCCGCGGGCCCATCACTTACGTTCAGGGCAAGGACAACAACAACGTGGTCCGGCCTTTCATTGAGAAGTGGAACGCCGCACACCCGAATGAGAAGGTCACCTTCAAGGAGCAGACCGACAAGGCCGACCAGCAGCACGACGACCTGGTGCAGCACTTCCAGGCGAAGCAGTCGGACTACGACGTCGTCAGCGTTGACGTCATTTGGACGGCAGAGTTTGCGGCCAAGGGCTGGCTGCAGCCGCTCAAGGACAAGATGGCCATTGACACCTCTAAGATGCTCAAGGCCCCGGTCGAAGCAGCGTCCTACAAGGGCACTCTTTACGCCGCACCCAAGGATTCCGATGGCGGCATCCTCTACTACCGCAAGGATCTTGTCCCCACGGCTCCCAAGACGTGGGACGAAATGATGGGCATGTGCTCCATCGCCAAGGCCAACAACATCGGCTGCTACTCCGGCCAGTACAAGCAGTATGAAGGTTTGACCGTCAACGCCGCTGAAGCCATCAACTCCGCCGGTGGATCGGTCCTGAATAAGGACGGCAAGCCCAGCCTGAACACCCCGGAGGCCAAGGCCGGACTCGAGAACCTGGTCAAGGCGTACAAGGACGGCAACATTCCGCAGGAAGCGATCACCTTCCAGGAAGAGGAAAGCCGCCGCGCCTTCCAGTCCGGCAACCTGCTCTTCCACCGCAACTGGCCTTACATCTACAGCCTGATCACCACTGAAGGCTCCTCGGCAGTCAAGGACAAGTTCGCCATGGCACCCCTGCCGGGCAAGAGCGGCCCCGGCGCCTCCTCCCTCGGCGGCCACAGTGCAGCCATCAGCGTCTACTCCAAGAACAAGGCCACCGCCCTGGACTTCATCAAGTACATCGACAGCGAGGAAAACCAGAAGTTCTTCGCGAACCAGGCCTCCCTGGCACCGGTTCTCGCCTCGCTGTACGAGGACAAGGACCTGACCACCAAGCTGCCTTACCTGACGGTCCTGAAGGAGTCACTTGCCAACGCTGTGCCCCGTCCGGTTACGCCGTTCTACCCGGCCGTGACCAAGGCGGTCCAGGAGAACGCCTACGCTGCACTGAAGGGCGAAAAGTCTGCAGAGCAGGCACTGTCTGACATGCAGAAGTCCATCGAGTCCGCTGGCGCAGGATCGTAGTTCAGCCATGGCAACCGAATTAGGCCCGACGCCGGCTACCAAGCCGGCGCCGGGCGGGACCCCGGTCCACCACGCGCCAAAGGGTGTGGGGGAGGACAACAAGATCCTCAGCCAGGGTAAGTGGGCTTCCTGGCTGCTGGCACCCACCATCATCGCGTTGGGCGTTGTGATCGTCTATCCGATCATCAGCGCCATCGTGATGTCCTTCCAGAAGGACGCGGGCCTGGACCCGGCCACAGGCCTCTTCACCGAAGGCGGGCCTGCGGGCATCCAGAACTACGTGAACTGGCTGGCGCAGCAGTGTGCTGCCCCGGGCGGCGGCACGGTGGCCTGTCCGCCGGGCACCCTCGGCGGCCAGTTCTGGTCCGCGACGAGCACCACGTTCATCTTCACGGTCATCACCGTGATCTTTGAGACGATCCTCGGCTTCTGGATGGCCATGATCATGGCCCGGACCTTCAAGGGACGCGGCATTGTCCGTGCCGCTGTGCTGGTGCCGTGGGCCATCCCCACGGCCGTTACCGCCCAGCTCTGGCTCTTCATGTTCGACTTCAACGGCATCATCAACAAGCTGTTCAACGTTTCCATCCTGTGGACCGGAAGTGAGTGGCCGGCCAAGTGGGCCGTCATCATCGCTGATACGTGGAAGACCACGCCGTTTATGGCACTCCTGATCCTTGCCGGGCTGCAGATGATCCCGGCAGAGGTCTACGAGGCAGCCAAGGTTGACGGAGCAACGGCGTGGCAGCGGTTCCGGATGATCACGCTGCCGCTGGTGAAGCCGGCGCTGATGGTGGCCATCCTGTTCCGCACCCTGGATGCCCTCAGGATGTTCGACCTGCCGTACATCCTCACCGGCGGCGCCAACAACACCACCACGCTCTCGATCCTGGTTATTCAACAGGTCAGGCAAGGGTTCAACGCGGCGGCGGCACTCTCAACCATCACCTTCATCATCATCTTCTTGGTCGCTTTCATTTTCGTCCGGTTCCTGGGCGCAAATGTAGTAGAACAAAGCGGCGCTTCAGGTAAGGGGAAGAAATGACCACCTCGACAGCCTCCACGGAGCTGCGCGCCAGGCAGGACGCTGGACGCAAAACGGCCCAGAACCGCGAGAAGTGGGCGCAGGGCCGCACATACATCAGCGCCGCGGTGATCCTGATCTGGTGCCTTGCCCCGGCTTACTGGATGGTGGTGACGGCGTTCCGCGAGGTGGGCTTCACCTACGACACCTCGGTCCTGCCCACCCACGTGACGATGGACAACTTCATCACGGCATTCGACACGTCCTTCGGCAACAGGTTCGGCCAGGCGCTGCTGAACAGTATCTTCATCGGCATCGTTGTGACGGCGGTGTCCCTGCTGATCGGCGTGTTTGCCGCCTACGCGCTGGCACGGCTGAATTTCCGGTTCAAGTTCCTGGTACTGGGCTTCATCCTGGGAGCCTCGATGTTCCCCGGCGTTGCCCTCATCACCCCGCTCTTCCAGCTCTTCACCAACATTGGCTGGATGGGCACCTACCAGGCGCTGATTATTCCGAGCATCTCGTTTGTGCTTCCGCTGACTGTCTACACGCTGACATCCTTCTTCCGCGAAATGCCGTGGGAGCTGGAGGAGTCGGCACGTGTTGACGGGTGTACCCAGGGGCAGGCGTTCCGGAAGGTCATCATGCCGCTGGCGGCACCGGCCATCTTCACGACGGCTATCCTGGCGTTCATTTCCTCGTGGAATGAATTCCTTATTGCCAGCCAGTTGTCCAGCGACGCAACCCAGCCGGTCACTGTGGCTATCGCCAACTTTGCCGGTGCGCAGCCAAACCAGATTCCGTACACGGCCATCATGGCTGCCGGCACCATTGTCACTATTCCTTTGGTGATCCTGGTGCTGGTCTTCCAGCGCAAGATTGTCGCCGGCCTGACGGCGGGTGCGGTCAAGTGACGAAGGGCGTTTCCCGCCCGCAATCCAAGGGGGCGGGAAACGGGCGCCGGTTGGTTCGCTCCGGCGAGGACTTTGACATCATCATCGGGTTCCTCGGCTTCTGGGCACTGGTCCTGCTGGTGGTAACAGTGTGGATGGAAGTGACGGGCCAACCCGCGCTCTGGTGGGCGCTGGGCCTGTTGGCCACACTATTGGCAATCTACGGTATGGTCCGGCTGCGGCGGCGGCTTCCGGACCGGAGATAGCGACGCGTCAGCCGCGCACGGGCAACCGGTGCGCGGCTGACACTGGCTGGGTAGCCCGGCGCAGCGACACGCGGTCAAAGATCAGCGGCGTGGGGGGTATCGCAGGACGCCGTGCGGATATTGCATGAGCCCATAAGGGGGACACGGTGGCACGCATAACTGAGAGGTCCCAACGAGGCGGCCACAGCGGCGTCAGCATCGAGGATGTGGCGGCCGCGGCCGGAGTGTCAACGGCCACTGTATCCCGGGCGGTTCGCGGACTGCCACGGGTTTCCCCCGCCACCAGGGAGAAGATCCTCGAGGTGGCCGGGGCCCTGGGCTACGTTGCTTCCTCGTCAGCGTCCGGGCTGGCCACCGGCCGCACCAAGACAATCGGCGTGCTCGCGCCGTTCGTGAGCCGCTGGTTCTTTTCCAAGGCGATCGAGGGTGCCGACCGTGAGCTCCACGCCCGCAACTACAACCTGTCGTTGTTCAACCTTGGCGGCCACGGCAGCCACCGGGAACGGCTCTTCAGCAAGACCATGGTGTACAAGCAGATCGACGCCCTGCTGGTGCTCTGCATGGCCCTGACCCACGAAGAGCTGGAGCACCTGCAGAAGCTTGATATCCCGCTGGTGGTGGTGGGCGGGCACGTCGAAGAGTGCGCGTACATCGGCATTGATGACTACGCTGCTGCCTCCACGGCGGTCCAGCATTTGATCGACCTGGGCCACCGGGACATTGCCCTCCTGCACGGCGACGACGAGACAGACCTCAACTTCGATGTTCCCCGCGTGCGGATCCTGGCGTTCAAGGACGTGATGGCCGCCGCAGGCCTCCCCGCCCGCCCTGAATGGGACGAGGTGGGAGACTTCACGGTCCGCAGTGGCCAGGAGGCGTTCCGGCGCCTGTGGGCCCGGCCGGGTCCCAAACCCACGGCCATCTTCTGCGCCTCTGACGAAATGGCCATGGGCGTAATTTTCGAAGCCTCCCGGTTGGGGGTGCGTGTACCCGAGGACCTTTCAGTGGTGGGGATCGATAACCACGACTTCGCCGATGCCGTGGGCCTGACCACCGTGGGCCAGCGGCCCGACGAGCAGGCCGAACTGGCAACCAAGATGCTCCTTGACGAACTGGACGGCGTCACAGGGGCGGTGTGCTCCGCCATCGCACCCCATCAGCTCATTGTGAGGCGCACGACGGCGCCGCCCCCCTCCCGGGAAACGGCAGCTTAGCGGCCGGTACAGGCAGTGTCCGCGGCTTTCGCGGGGCTGGTCCCGCTTGAGCCCTGTGGACAGGCAGTGCTCAGGAAGCGCGGGCCAGTTGCCTGATGGGGATCCAGCGGGAGGCAAGCCGGCGGTAGGCTGCTGCGGCGCCGGTCATGTCGCCTTCCGCCAGGCATTCGATGCCCAGCCTGATGTCCATGGGCGACTCGTCGGGATAGACCTTGTCCGCCACCGCGCCGTAGTCCAGTTCCACCATGGACTGGACGTGGAACTGCTCCAGCCACTCAGTCAGCTGGGCGAGGTCATCGAGCATGTCAAGATCCGGCGCGGCCAAAGCCAGGTGCGCCACGGCGTAGCGTGCCCGCTCTATGGCCTCGGTGATGGGAGCCCAGACCCTGACGGTCAGGATACGCCCGCCGGACTCCACCACATCCTTGCGGTCGCTGTCCATGAACAGCGAAAACCAGCTGAACGGGATACCCCAGGTGGAAGCGCGGGTGTGCACCCGGATGGAACCGTCGCGGGCTTTGACCTGGTCGATCCGTTCCTGGTGCTTGTCCCGCTGTTCTTCCGGGATCAGCATCTCAGCCAGCGGCCCGTGGATGCCCTCCATCAGCGCATTCGCGGCGAGCCCGGCGCGCAGGACCAGCTGGCTGGGGCAGTACAACAGCAAAGACGCGTCCGCGGACTCGCCCCCGGTTTCGGATCCGATCCCGGTCCCGGTTCCTGTCCCGGTCCCGGACGCCGGGTCGGCACCCGGGGCGGCGTCAGCACCGCCGTCGGACGTTCCGGCCTGTGGCTTGCGCCCTGGCGCGACGCCGGGAACGGTGGTGACCCTGACCAGGTCGGTGCGTCCGGTGGGAAACGGGTCTCCGCCCGAACGTGTGATCCGGCCCAGCGAGGCAAGCAGTTCGGCGTTTTCGACGGCGGCGCGGGAGGCTGTCCGCGCGCCGGCGGCCCGGATGGCTTCCCGTTGTCCTTCCGGAAAGGCATCCAGGGGTTCGTAGACCCGCAGGGTGGAGGAGAACGGCAGGCCGGCCTGGCCCCGGTAGAGGTTTCCGGTCACTGCAGTCTCCTTTCCTGAGCCCACGTTGCGACCATCAGTCGGCCAGGTCCACCAGCACGGGGGCGTGGTCAGAGGCGCCTTTGCCTTTGCGTTCCTCACGGTCGATCGAGGCGCCGGTGACGCGGGCAGCCAGCGCGGGCGAGCCGAGGACGAAGTCGATCCGCATCCCCTCCTTCTTGGGGAAGCGGAGCTGCGTGTAGTCCCAGTAGGTGTAGACGCCGGGCCCGGGGGTGTACTGGCGCGCCACATCGGTGAAGCCGGCCTCTTCAAAGGCGTGGAACGCTGCACGTTCCGGTGGGCTGACGTGCGTGTATCCCTGGGTCAGGAACAGGTTGATGTCCCAGACGTCCTCATCCAGCGGCGCGATGTTCCAGTCGCCCATCAGGGCAACCTGGGCAGTAGGATCTGCAGCGATCAGGCTTTGCGCATGGTCCTTGAGCGACTCAAGCCACTTGAGCTTGTACGGCATGTGTTCGTCGTCGAGGGAGCGGCCGTTGGGTACGTAAAGGCTCCAGATCCTGACGCCGGCGCACGTGGCGGCCATTGCGCGGGCCTCCTGTACAGGGTCCTTGCCTGCCTTGCCGAACGGAGGCTGGTCCAGGAAGGTCCGCTCAACGTCTTCAAGACCCACCCGGGAAGCGATGGCAACACCGTTCCACTGGTCCACGCCGAAATGCGCCACTTCGTAGCCTAGGCGTTCGAACAGCTCCCACGGAAAGTTCTCGTCCTTGCACTTGGTTTCCTGGATGGCCAGGACGTCGCAGTCACTGCGCTGCAGCCAGGCCTCCACGCGGTCGGCGCGGGCGCGGAGGGAGTTCACGTTCCAGGTAGCAATCTTCACAGTCCCTAACTTACCGAACTTGGGCGCCCGGCATAGCCGGTGGCGGCCCACGCGGCCCGGGCACCTCTGGAATTTAGTAGGAAGTCCGAGTATATTCGCTTGCAAAAGATGATCTGAATCACATGCAAAGGAGCATTCAGCCATGGTGCGCGAACTATCCCATTACGTCGGAGGCCAGCGGGTCGACGGTAACTCAGGCCGGTACAGCGACGTTTTTGATCCCTGCACGGGCCAGGTCCAATCCCGGGTTCCGTTGGCCAGCCGGGAGGAAGTCCAGAACACCGTGGCCGCCGCGGAGAAGGCCCAGCTCGAGTGGGGCGCCATGAACCCCCAGCGCCGCGGCCGGATTCTGCTGAAGTTTGTTGATCTGGTCAATCAGAACCTGGACGAGCTGGCCACCCTGCTCTCCTCCGAGCACGGCAAGACCTTCGCCGACTCCAAGGGCGATATCCAGCGCGGCATCGAAGTGGTGGAGTTCGCCGCAGGCGCCCCGCACCTGCTCAAAGGCGAGTTCTCCACCGATGCGGGCCCGGGAATTGACATCCACTCCCTCCGGCAGCCGCTGGGCGTCGTCGCAGGCATCACGCCCTTCAACTTCCCGGCCATGATCCCGCTGTGGAAATCCGGCCCCGCCCTGGCCGCCGGCAACGCCTTCATCCTCAAACCCTCCGAACGTGACCCATCGGTGCCCCTGCGCCTGGCCGAACTGTACTCCGAAGCGGGAGTCCCGGACGGCGTGTTCAACGTCATCAACGGTGACAAGGAAGCGGTCGATGCGCTGCTTGAGGACCCACGCGTCAAGGCCATCGGCTTTGTGGGCTCAACCCCCATCGCCCAGTACATCTACGCCACCGCCGCCGCGCACGGAAAGCGCGCGCAGTGCTTCGGCGGGGCGAAGAACCACATGGTGATCATGCCGGACGCCGATCTGGACATGGCCGCCGACGCCCTGATCGGAGCCGGCTACGGCTCCGCCGGCGAGCGCTGCATGGCCATTTCCGTGGCCGTCCCCGTGGGGGAAGAAACCGCCAACCGGCTGGCCGGCAAACTCCAGGACCGCATCAAAGGGCTCAAGGTGGGCCACAGCCTGGCCAAGGATTCCGACTTCGGCCCAGTGGTGGCCCCCAGCGCGAAGGAACGGATCGAGGGCTACATCCAGTCCGGCGTGGACCAGGGCGCCACCCTGCTGGCCGACGGGCGCGGCCTCACGGTAGAAGGCTACGACGACGGCTTCTGGGTTGGTCCCACGCTGTTCGACCACGTCACAAAGGACATGAAGATCTACCAGGAGGAAATCTTCGGGCCCGTCCTGAGCATCCTCCGGGCGGCTGACTACGACGAGGCCCTCCGGCTGTGCAGCGAGCACGAGTTCGGCAACGGCGTCGCCATTTTCACCCGCGACGGCGATGCTGCCCGCGACTTCGCGAGCCGAGTGGAAGTAGGCATGGTGGGGATCAACGTTCCCATCCCCGTGCCCATCGCCTACTACACCTTCGGGGGCTGGAAGGCGTCGGGCTTCGGCGACCTGAACCAGCACGGCGCCGATGCGTTCCGCTTCTACACCAAGACCAAGACGGTCACCACGCGCTGGCCGTCCGGGATCCGCCAGGGCTCCAGTTTCGTGATGCCGGAAGGAAGCTGATGACCGGGCTGACACCGGAACGAGGCACGGAAACCAGCGGGCCGGAGGTCCTCTTCGCCCGCCGCGGCCACCTTGGCATCATCACGCTCAACCGGCCCAAGGCCGTGAACGCGCTCACCGCCGGGATGGTGGCAGCCATGCTGGAGCAGCTCACCGCCTGGGCGGACGACGACGGCGTGGCCACGGTTCTGGTGCACGGCGCCGGCGAGCGGGGCCTCTGCGCCGGCGGGGACATCGTGGCGATCTACCGGGACCTGCTCACCGGAGGGACCCAAACGGCGGACTTCTGGGCTACCGAGTACCGCCTGAACTCCGTCATAGCGCGGTACCCCAAGCCCTACGTCGCCTTCATGGACGGGCTGGTGCTCGGCGGCGGCGTCGGAATATCCGCGCACGGCTCTTACCGGGTGGTCACCGAACGGACCCGGACGGGGATGCCGGAAACCACTATCGGTTTTGTGCCCGACGTCGGCGGCACCTTTCTGCTGGCAAGGTCGCCGGGGGAGGCGGGAACCCATGCGGCGCTCACCGGGGCCCACCTCACTGGGGCGGATGCGCTCTTCCTGGGCCTTGCGGACCACCATGTCCCGGGGGACAGCCTTCCGGAGCTGGCAGCCGCGCTCGAAAGCGAAAGCGCGGAAGCCGCCGTCGTACGTTTCGCCCGGCCCTCCCCGCCCTCAACGCTGGCCGGCCAGCGCGCGTGGATCGACGAAGCGTATGCCAGCGACGACGCCGAGGACATAGTCCGCAGGCTGCGCGACGTGGCCGGGGCGGTCGCTGCGGAGGCCTCGGAGGCGGCGGACACCATTGAGGCTAAGTCGCCCACCGCCGTGAAGGTGGCTCTGGCGTCCCTGCGGCGGGCCAGGGACCTGACACTGGACGCGGCCCTGGCGCAGGAATACCGGGTGGGACTGCGGTTCCTGGCCGCGCCGGACTTCCGCGAAGGAATCCGGGCGCAGGTGGTGGACAAGGACCGCACGCCGCTCTGGAAACCGGCCACCCTGCATGAGGTGCGGCCGGCCGATGTTGACCGGTTCTTCGAGCCGCTCGGAGACCGGGAGCTAACCCTTCAGCCAAAGGAGACGGACCATGTCTGAGAAACCCGCGATCGCTTTCCTGGGCCTGGGCCACATGGGTGGGCCGATGGCGGTGAACCTGGTCAGGGCCGGTTACCCGGTGGCGGGCTACGACGTTGTTCCCGCCGCGCTCGAGGCTGCTGCCGCCCATGGCGTGGCGACGGTGTCCGATCCGTTGGACGCCGTTGCCAGGGCCGGCGTGGTGCTCACCATGTTTCCCAGCGGCCGGCATGTGCTGGACGCCTACCGCGGCGTGGAAGGAAAACCCGGGCTGCTGGAAGCGGCCGCCCCGGGCACCATGTTCCTGGACTGCTCCACCATCAACGTGGACGAGGCCCGCGAGGCGGCCGCGCTGGCCGTCGGGGCGGGCCACCGGTCCGTTGATGCGCCTGTCTCCGGCGGGGTGGTAGGCGCCGAAGCCGGAACGCTGACCTTCATGGTGGGCGCCGAAGCGGAGGACTTCGAATCGGTGCGGCCGATTTTGGAGGCTATGGGCAAGCGGGTGGTCCACTGCGGCGGACACAGTGCCGGCCAGGCCGCGAAAATCTGCAACAACCTCATCCTGGGCGTCTCCATGATCGCCGTCAGCGAAGCGTTTGTACTGGGCGAGAAGCTCGGCCTGACACACCAGTCGCTCTTCGACGTCGCCTCCGCCGCCTCCGGTCAGTGCTGGGCGCTCACCACCAACTGCCCCGTTCCCGGCCCGGTCCCCACCAGCCCGGCGAACCGCGACTACCGGCCCGGCTTTGCAGGGGCGCTCATGGCCAAGGACCTGCGGCTCGCACTGAACGCCCTCCAGAGCACGGGCGTGGCAGCCCGCCTGGGGCCGCTGGCATCGGAAATCTACGATACGTTTGCGGCTGAAGGCGGCGCTGACCGCGACTTCTCCGGAATCATCACGGACATCCGGGCGAAGTCGCAAAACGACGGGAGTCCGGCATGACGGAGTACACGAATATTCTGGTGGAACAGCGCGGCAGGGTCGGCCTGGTCACGCTCAACAGGCCGGAGGCGCTCAACGCCCTGGACAAGGCCACCATGGTCCAGCTCGTGGCCGCGGTGTCGGCCATGGACGCCGACCCGGCTGTGGGTGCGGTGGTGATCACCGGTTCCACCAAGGCCTTCGCCGCCGGCGCAGACATCAAGGAGATGGCAGCCCAGGGGTACATGGACATGTACGCCGCTGACTGGTTCCGCGGCTGGGAGGACTTCACCAGGTTGCGCATCCCCACCATCGCTGCCGTGTCGGGTTTCGCCCTCGGGGGCGGCTGCGAGCTGGCAATGATGTGCGATCTCATCATCGCCGGCGACAACGCCAAGTTCGGCCAGCCCGAGATCAACCTGGGCGTACTTCCGGGCATGGGCGGCTCGCAGCGGCTGACCCGTGCCGTGGGCAAGGCGAAAGCCATGGACATGATCCTCACCGGACGCTTCATCGGCGCCGACGAGGCCGAACGCGCCGGGCTGGTCTCACGCGTGGTGCCCGCGGAGGACGTTGTGGATGAGGCGCTGAAGGCCGCCGAAGTCATTGCCTCCAAGTCCAAGCCGGTGGCCATGCTGGCGAAGGAAGCCGTGAACACCGCCTTCGAACTCGGTCTGGCCCAGGGCGTCGTCTTTGAGCGAAGGCTCTTCCATTCGCTGTTCGCCACCGAAGACCAGAAGGAAGGCATGGCCGCGTTCACGGAGAAGCGCCAGCCGGAGTTCAACCACCGATAACCCGTTCAGCTTCCGGCCAGGCGCGTGCGGTATACCTGGCATGACCTACCTAGTTGAACGGGGCACCTTTTGGGACCAGTTGCAGCGGCCACCGGAACAGCGGACAACCTTGGCGGCCTTGTGGGAGCGGCGGCCCAGGCAATCGACAACCTCGGCGAATGGGGCGTTGGCGCGTTTACCCTGGCTGAGACCGTGGTCCCGCCCATTCCCAGTGAAGTGATCCTGCCGCTGGCCGGATACCTGGCGAAGCAGGGGTCCCTGAGCCTCCTGCTGGTTTTCATCACCAGCACGCTCGGAGCCTACCTGGGGGCGCTGCTGCTGTACTGGCTCGGGTTAAAGCTCGGGTTGGAGCGATCCATCCGCGGCCTGTCCCGGCTTCCCCTCGTGGACCGCCAGGACTTTGAAGGCGCGGCAGGCTGGTTCGGGCGCCATGGCAGGTCCTCCATCTTCTTCGGCAGGCTGCTGCCGGGGGTCCGCAGCCTGATTTCCCTGCCTGCCGGCGCCGCCAAAATGCACTTGGGGACCTTCAGCCTCTTCACGCTCGCCGGAAGCGGCCTCTGGAACGGCACCCTTATTGGACTGGGATTCCTGTTGGGGACCCAATACCGGCTGATCGAGCAGTACTCGCGCTTCCTGAACTACGCCGTCTACGGAGCGCTGGCGTTGAGCGTGGCCTGGCTTGTGGTGCGAAGGATCCGGCGCCGCAAGACTTCCCGCTGAACCAACCGCCGGACCACCCCGGCCGCCGGGCCGCCAGCCAGGGCTGTCTCAGCCGCTGAAGTCCCCGGCATGCCTGCGGAAATCCGCCAGGATCCGGATCATGTGGTCCACATCCTCTGAGCTGAAGCCAGACTGGCTGAACACCTCGGAGTTCAGGGCCGCCGTCGCGTTCTTGGCAACGGTACGGCCCTCCGCGGTGAGTTCGATCAGCGTGGTGCGGCCGTCGGTGGGATGCGGCGCGCGCACCACCAGCCCCGCCTTTTCGAGCCGGTCGACGGCGTTGGTCACCGAGGTCGGATGGACCTGGAGCAGGGCGCTCGCCTTGTTCATGGGCAGCTTCCCGTTGCGGGTGAAACTCAGCAGGGCCAGCAGTTCGTAGCGGGCGAACGTCAGGCCCAGCGGTTTGAGGATGCCCTCGACCCTGGCCAGCAGGATCTGCTGGGTGCGCATGATCGCCGTGATGGCGGCCATGGGCCCGGCCTCAGTGGACCAGCCGCTGTCCTCCCAGTTGCGCCGGGCGTCCGCGATGGGATCACGGGGGAGTGGTGTGGCCATCGTCATCCGCCTTTCGCCACGTGATGCATCTCACTTTGTCTTCGATCCTGTGCAATATACTAGGACATCCAAGGGTCTGGATGAGCGAAGGGATGGAATATCCGTGCAGCCACAGGGAAACGGGCGCGCAAATCCGGAGGGGTTGCCCTTCCCGGACGCCGACCTGATGTACGTTGTTGACCTTTTACCGGCGTCCGAGCGGGAGCGGTACCTGGATATCCGGGCTTTCCTGCAGGCGTCCGTGCGGCAGGCATCCATCGAATACTGGAACCGCGAGGAGTTCCCGTTCGGCCTGGTCAAGGAGCTGGGCCGGCTTGGCCTGGGCTGCCTGCAGACCGATGGCAGTTCCAAGCTGTTCAAGGGCCTCATGTACACGGAGGTGGCCCGCGCTGACGTCTCGCTCTCCGCTTTGGTGGGGATCCATAACGAACTGATCGTCGGCATGATCAACGAACTTGGCTCCGAGGAGCAGAAGGTCCGCTGGCTGCCCGGGCTGGCGGACTTCAGCCGGCTGGGAGCCTTCGCCCTGACGGAGCCGGACCATGGCTCGGACATCGCCGGCGGCCTGGCGACCTCTGCCAGGCTGGACAACGGGGAATGGGTCATCAGCGGCGCCAAACGCTGGATAGGCGCCGGCACCATTGCAGACTTCGCCCTGGTGTGGGCCCGTGACGTCAGCGACGGGCACATCAAGGGTTTCATCGTGGAGACGGACCGGCCGGGGTTCACGGCCACCAAAATTGCGAACAAGATCGGCCTCCGCATCATGCAGAACGCCGACATCGTGCTGGCGGACGTCAGGATCCCCGGGGCCAATATGCTCCCGGGCGCGACTGACTTTTCCAAGGCCAACGCCCTGTTGCGGGACTCACGCGCCTGGGTTGGCTGGCAGGCCGCCGGAATCCAGCTGGCCGCGTTCGACGTCGCCCGTTCCTATTCGCTGGAACGGAAGCAGTTCGGCAAGGAACTCGCACGGTTCCAGCTGATCGCGCAGCAGTTGGCGGAAATTCTTGGCAACGCCTCGGCGTCGCTGGCGCTGATGGCCCAGCTGGCCAGGATCCAGGAGGACGGAAAGCTGGACATGGCCCAGGCAGCCATGGCCAAGTCGACGTGCACGCGGCTGGCGCGGGCGTCCGTGGCGATGGGCAGGTCGCTCCTGGGCGGCAACGGCATCAGCACGGACTATGAGATGGGCAAGCTTTTTGGCGATGCCGAGATCCTGTACACGTACGAGGGCAGCTATGAGATCAACTCACTGATCGTGGCCCGCGCCGTGACAGGGAAGTCGGCTTTTGTGTAGACGCAAAAATCGCGGTAGACGCAAAAATCCCGCTGAAACTGATGTTTCAGCGGGACCTTCGGTGTAGCAGGTGCTGCGGCCGGGCCGCAGCGTTACATCGAGCTATTAGAGCGGACGGATGTTCTCTGCCTGCGGGCCCTTGGGGCCCTGGGTCACATCGAATTCGACCTTCTGGTTCTCATCCAGCGAGCGGTAGCCGCTGCTGGCGATTGCCGAGTAGTGCGCGAAAACGTCGGCTGACCCGTCGTCGGGGGCAATGAAACCAAAACCCTTTTCGGCGTTGAACCATTTAACTGTGCCTGTTGCCATGCTGCATTCCTTCGTGTGACTCTGAGTTGCCCCGTCGGCAAAAGGCCCCCGGTGCTGCGAACTTCATCCGCTGTCCCAAACGTACGGGGCTGAAGCTCTGCTTGCAAGGGTATTTCTCCCTATGTGGCCCGATAGTCTGGCCAGTATGGGATCCATCTCGGTGGTGATACCGACACGAAACGATGCTGACATGCTGGCGTCATGCCTTGCAATGCTCAAAATCCAGACCCGTCCCGCTGACGAAATCATCGTGGTCGACAACTCAAGCACCGACCACACCGCCGCCCTTTGCGCCGCGGCGGGGGTGCGGAGGATCCCTGTCAGCCTGCCGGGAATTGCCGCTTCAACCGCTGCCGGCTTCGACGCGGCCAGATCGGACATCATTGCCCGGCTGGACACGGATTCGCGGCCGCCGGCGGACTGGCTGCAGCGCATTGAAACAACCCTGGACCGGACCGGGCCGCTCTCGGCAGTGACCGGCCCGGCATATTTCTACGGGGCGAGCAGGCTGGTGTGCTGGCTGGGGCGCAGTCTCTACCTGGGTGGCTTCTTCTGGGCGGTCACCCTTTTGATGGGCCACACCCCGGTCTTCGGTTCCAACTTTGCCCTTCGCTCCGATGTCTGGGAGCGGCTCCGGCATACCGTCATCCGGGACAATTCCCTCGTTCATGACGACTTCGACATTTCGTACCACCTTCATCCTGACATGTCCGTAACCTACGATCCCTCCCTGCGCGTGGGCGTTTCGGCCAGGCCTTTTGCCAGTCTTGACTCAATGCGAAGCAGGATGGCGATGACAATGGAGACATTCCGGGAGGAGTTCTCCGCCGAGCCGCCTTTGCGGCGCCTTGCCGAGCGGCGCCGGTGGGAACGCGAGCACCGCCGCCAGCCCTAGCCTGCGTGGGGCCCCTCCTGGCCGGCCTCGGCGTAGAGGGCAAGGAGATCCCGCGCGAACTCGTGAGGGGAGGTCTCGGAGGGGCTGTGGCCCCCGCGGTACACGCAGATGCGGGCACCGATGGACTCGGCAAAGCGCTGATGCAGTGGAAGCGGCCACAGATCGTGTTCACCCACCGCAACGAATTTCGGCAATGTGGCGGCGGCAAGGACCCGTCGGAGGTCCGGCGCACGCTTCATCAGTTCATAGATGTCCCGTACCGATTGCCTTCGGGTGAACCGGAACCGGTGCCGGACAAACTTCAACCGGCTTGGAGTGACGTTGTTGAAATTCCGGCGGATCCCCCAGATCATCAGGGCGGCACCTACCCGGCCGTTTGCCCAGCGGCTGAACCTGCCGAACCTGCTGACGCCCCTGAAGCTCTGCCCGGGATCCGGCGGGCAACTCAGGAGGGTCAGGCTGCGGAACAGCTCCGGCCGCCGGGTGAAGGCGATCTGCGCCACGAGGGCGGCGAACGAATAGCCGACGACATGGGCTGGACCGCTGCCGTCCTCAAGGACGGCAATGAAATCGTTGACGAAGAGCTCGTAGTCGTAGTGGCTGCGGGGCGGGACGAGGTTCTCCGGGCCGGCCCCGGCTGACTCGTATTGTCCTGCAAGGTCGTAGCTGACCACGTACATGCCGGCCTCGGCGAGATCGGGCATCACGATGGCAAAGTCCTCTTTGGACCCGGTGACGCCCGGTACCAGCACCACGCGCGGGTTCTGCGGCTTGCCCATTGTTGCCATCGCGAGGCTGCCGCTGGGCGCGGCGAACCGGGACCTTACCGAGCCGTCCGGGAGGACGGACCAGTCCCAGTCTCTGACTGCCGCATCGTCGCGGTTAGTGCCGTCAGCGGGTCCCATAGCGGGGGCCACGGGCTTCTTCGGGTCGCGGAGCGCCATGACTCAAAGATAGTCCCGGATGGCGGGGGTGTGGCGCTACCCGGCCACCCGTTCTACGAAGGCGTGGAGCCGGCGGTAGACCTCCTGTGATTCGGGGTAGCGGTAGTTCTGCTGCCAGGTGTGCTCGGTGTTGGTCTGTGCCCAGTCGTACACGAGGGCGTCAACCGGAACGGAGTGCTCACGGAGGCGGTCAATGTAGTTCATGTTGGCCGCGTAAAAATAGTCGCGTTCAGATGTTGTGACGAAGACCGGCGGATGACGGGAATCCAGCCATTCGATCGGCGAGAGGAACCGGGCGGCCCGTCGAAGGCGCTCGTGCCGGCGCGGTTTCGGTTCCCGGACCACGTGGCCCGGGAGGAGCATCCGGACGAAGTTCAGGCTGAGCACGAAACCTTTTTCAAAAAATACCGAGAAGTCCACCACGCTGCAGTGCTGCACCAGTCCCTTGATGTCCTGGACATCGACGGCGGGGGTCAGGCTGTAGTGCCGTGCCAGTTCAGGACGGATCGTCGCAGCCGTGAGCAGCGCGGCGATCTGGCCGCCGGCGGAGTCGCCTCCGAGTACCAGACGGTGGGGGTCCCCGCCGTACCGGCCGATGTTCCGCTGCACCCAGTTCAAGGCCGCGTTCGCGTCGTCCAGGACGTGTGCCATGTGGAACTCGGGGGCTACCCGGTAGTTGACGTTGGCCACCACCATTCCGGCCTCGGCCTGGCTCGCACAGTATTTGGTGAGGGCCGCCTTGTCGCCGGAGGTCCAGCCGCCGCCGTGGAAGTACACGTATACGGGAAGTGCCGTGGAGCCGGCACCGGCGGAGGACGGAGTGATCACGTCCAGGAGCTGGTAGCGGTGGCCCGCGCCGACAAAGTCGACGTCGAGGGTGTATTCCAGGCCTGTGATGGGGTCTTTGTTGAAGCGGGCCTTTTCGCTGGAACTTACACTGTGCATCAGAAGGCGCCAGACCCAGACGGGTACCCGGCGCAGGTAGCGCCGCGCGCTGCGGGCCAGGGCAAAGGTGCCCGGTTGGGCTTTCATGGCGCTGCGACAGGGTCTTGAGGGCAGGACGGCCTGGGGGACGTGACGCGTCCAGGGCGGTGGCGAACCGCAGAAACCATGTCCTCATCGTACTCCGGAGATCAGCTCATTTCCGGGCAAAGAAGCAGGCCCCGGAGGATCTCCGGGGCCTGCTCAGCGATTGTCGCGGCTGGTCAGTGCCTTTTCAGCATGCCGCGGATACGGTCGGCAAGGGTGCCGCCGGCCCGTCCTGTTGTGTGGGGGCGGCCCGCCGTGTTCATCCCGCCGGTGCGGCGCATCGTTCCGCCCGCCTTGGTCCCGTTGGTTGTCCGTCCCATGGCATTCCTGATGATGTTGCCCAAATTCATTGGAGCTCCTTCAGTCTGGTAAGCATGCCGATGTTTCATCAGCATGCTTACTACTCTAGCCGGGAAGGATGGACAGGGGTAGGTGGGCACCCAGCAACCCGACAATTCCCCCTCCCTCCACAACCAACGCGGGGTCAGATCCGGCCCAATAAAGCGTCCGGAACGGGCCGGATCTGACCCCGCGTTGGTTTTGTCAGACGGCTTCGAGGACGCTGACGTAGTTGGCGATTCCGACCCCGCCCATGTTCTGCACGGCCGCCCGGCGCGGATTGGCGAGCTGCATGCCGCCGGCGGTGCCGGTGAGCTGCATGGCCGCGATCACGTGCTGGGAGACGCCCGTGGCGCCGACGGGGTGGCCTTTGGCCTTGAGTCCGCCGGAGACGTTGACGGGCAGCTTGCCGTCCTTGAAGACCCAGCCTTCGTCCAATGCCCGGGCGCCGTGGCCGGGTTCGGTCAGGCCCATGGCCTCGTACATCAGCAGTTCGGCGATGGTGAAGCAGTCATGCACTTCGGCGAAGTCGAGGTCCCCGAGCCCGACGCCGGCCATCGCCAGTGCGCGCTGCCACGATACGCGGGTGGCGGCGAAGGCGGTGGGGTCCCGCCGTTCGGCGGGAAAGAAATCATTGGCATGGCCAAAACCGGCGAGCCGCACCGGCGAGGTGGCGGCCGACGACGACGGTGAGGTGGAAATTACGACGGCGGCGGCGCCGTCGGACACGGGGGAGCAGTCGGTGCGGCGCAGCGGGTCGGCCACCATCGGGTTTTTGTCTGAGACAGTGCGGCAGAAGTCCTCGCCGAGGTCTTTGCGGAGCTGCGCGTAGGGGTTGTCCACCCCGTTGCGGTGGTTTTTCGCCGCGATGGTGCCCAGGACGTCGCCAAGCTTCCCTGGACCCGATTGACCGTCACCGCGCCCGAAGCGCTTCTCGTAGTGCTTGGCGACGTCGGCGAACAGGCCGGTGAAGCCCGTAGTGGAGGTCTGGCCGGCCATGTCGTAGTCGGCGCCGAGCAGGGCCGCGCCCACGACGTCGGCGCCCGCGTGGGTCATCTTTTCTGCCCCGATCACCAGCACGGTCTTGGCGGTGCCGGCCAGAAGGGACTTGGTGCCCTGCTGGAAGGCAGCCGAACCGGAGGCGCAGGCATTCTCCACCCGGGTGGCGGCCACATTGGCCAGGTCCGGGGATACCTGCAGGGCAAGCGAGGACGGGAAGGCCAGCGGCATCATGCCGGAATTGAACTGGCCAAGATAGATCTCGTCGATCTGGCCGGCCTCGATCCCTGCGCTGCTGATGGCTTCGGTGGCCACCTGGACGATCAGCGATTCGAGCGTCTCGTCGGTGAGTTTGCCGAACCGGCTGTGTCCCCAGCCGGTAAGCAGGACATCCTTGCCGAACTGTTCCTTCAGGCTCATGCCGTGGCTCCTTCCAAAGCGGGCGTTGGTTCGTCGAGGCTGACCGTGAACGCAGCCTCGGTCTTCACGCGGAGTTCCTCCACCGTGACCCCCGGGGCCAGGCGCGTCAGCGTGAGCTGCCGCCCGCCGTCGTCCGCTTTAAGCAGGTCAAAGACCGCGAGGTCGCTGATGATCCGGTCCACGCAGCTCAGTCCCGTGAGCGGCAGGGTGCATTCGGTGACGATCTTGGCCGTGCCGTCCTTGGCGTTGTGCTCGGTCAGAACCACGACCCGCGGCGTTCCGGCAACGAGGTCCATTGCCCCGCCCATGCCCTTGACCATCTTCCCCGGGATGGTCCAGTTGGCGAGGTCACCGTTCCCGGAGACCTGCATGGCGCCGAGGATAGCCACCTTGACGTGTCCGCCGCGGATCATGCCGAAGGACGTGGCGGAATCGAAAATGCTGCCGCCGGGCAGGACCGTGACGGTCTGCTTGCCGGCGTTGATGAGGTCAGCGTCCTCCTCGCCCTCGTAGGGGAACGGGCCCATGCCGAGCAGGCCGTTTTCGCTCTGCAGCACAACGCGGACGCCGTCGGGCAGGTTGTTGGCCACCAGCGTGGGGATGCCGATGCCGAGGTTGACGTAGTCGCCGTCGTTCAGTTCTTCGGCCGCGATGGCAGCCATTTCATCCCTGGTCCAGGCCATGGGGTTCTCCTTAGTTAGATTCAGGGCGTTCAGGCGGAGGTGAGTTCGGCGCGGGGGCGGACCGTGCGCTGTTCGATGTCCTTGATCCGGCCGCTTGCCTGGACGAGCCGCTGGACGAAAACGCCCGGGGTGACGATGTGGTCCGGATCCAGCGCGCCCGGCTCCACAATGACTTCGGCCTCAGCGATGGTTACCGCGCCCGCAGTGGCCACCACCGGGTTGAAGTTCCGGGCCGTGTAGCGGTAAATGAGGTTCCCGTCGGTGTCCGCCGTGTGAGCGTGGACGAGCGCGACGTCGGCCCTGATGGCGCGCTCCTGCACGTACGTTTCGCCGTCGAACTCGGCGAGCGGCTTGCCTTCGGCAACGAGCGTCCCCACGCCGGTTTTGGTGTAGAACGCCGGGATGCCGGCGCCGCCGGCGCGGAGGCGTTCGGCGAGGGTGCCCTGCGGGGTGAATTCGACTTCCAGCCTGCCGGCAAGGTACTGCTCGGCGAAGAGTTTGTTCTCGCCCACATAGGACGCGATGACCTTCCGGACCTGCCCGGCCTCGATCAGGACACCAAGGCCCTTGCCGTCAACGCCCATGTTGTTGGACACGACGGTCAGGTTGCGTACGCCCGAATCGCGCACGGCCTCAATCAGGTCCGCCGGGATGCCGCTGAGGCCGAAACCGCCGACAGCAAGCGTCATGTCGTTCCGGAGCACGTCCGCCAAAGCAGTGGCGGCATCGGATTTCAGTTTGGACATTCCATCTCCTCATTGAGCATTCATTGTCGGCAGGTATCCACTTTGTGGACTTCGGGCCTGAACTGGGAGCGTACGTGGCCGTGTGAGAGCCTGTCAAGGCCACTATTTCCCTTTGAGAGACGCTCTTCTACACTGTGGACGGTAAGCTGATAACTGTCCACAATATGGATTTGGAGGAGCAAAAATGAGCCAACTTCCCGTCCAGGGCGCCCAAGTGGTCAGCCGGATCGCGTCGTTGCTGCGAATCGTCGGGCGCAGGGCCGAGGGTTCGTCCCTGGTGGAGCTGGTGCGCGAATCAGGCCTGACCCGGCCCACCGTTCACAGGCTCCTGACCTCGCTGGCGTCCGAGGGACTCCTGGACCATGACGCCGGGACAGGCAACTGGGTGCTGGGACCGGAAATCCTGCTGTTGGGGTCGGTGGCCTCCGCGCGGTTCCCGCTGGAGGACATTGCCCGGCCCAGCCTCCGCAGGCTCGCCGAGGAAACCGGCGAGAGCGCTTTCTTCTCCATCCGCCGCGGTTCCGAGACGGTATGCCTGTTGCGCGAGGAAGGCAGCTTTCCGGTCCGGTCCTTTGTGCTTCACGAAGGAGTCCGGTTCCCCTTGGGCGTCGCCTCTGCGGGAACAGCAATCATGGCCTTCCTGCCCGAAGCGGAGCAGGAACAGCTGCTGGACCAGTGGACAGACCATGCCGGGGCCTTCGCCGAAGGGCACACTGCGGACGTGGTCCGGGCCAGCCTCGCCAGGACCCGGCAGGCAGGCTATTCGGTAAATCCCGGCCTGGTGCTGGAAGGCAGCTGGGGGATGGGGGCCGCCGTCTTTGACCAGGCGGGCAGGCCGGCCTGGGCGCTTTCCCTGACCGGCATTGAACCGCGGTTCCGCGTTGAACGGCAGGAATTCCTGGGCCGGCTGCTGATGGAGGAAGCCCACCGGATCACCGTCCAGCTGGGGACCGGCAAAGACCTGTTGTGAAGCCCGGGCAGCGGCCCTACCCTAGCCGTAGGTCCGGACGCCGAGGAGCCGGGAGGGGCGCAGGCAATGGAGCCGGCAGTAAGGCAGCGGATATGAGCACGAGGATCTACTTCACCGGATACGGCGAGCCGACGGTTCTGCAGGTAGGCCCCGAGGAACTGGCACCTCCCGGTCCAGGGCAGGTGAGGGTGCAATTCCGGGCTGTCGGCGTCAATCCTGCGGACTGGAGATTGGTGACGGGCGTCCTGAAGGACTCTATGCCCCTGGAATTTCCGGCGGTTCCAGGCAGCGAGGCGGCGGGGGTGGTGACTGAGGTTGGGCCTGCTTTCGAGGGCTTTTCCGTTGGTGACGAGGTTATCTGGAATGGCTTGCCGGGCGCCTACCGGACGGAGGCGGTGCTCTCTGCGGACCAGCTGACTCCCGTCCCGGTGGGCGTCAGCCTGGAGCAGGCAGCCTGCATCCCGGTCGCGGGTGGCGCCGCGTTTTCGGCGCTGAAGCAGCTGGCAGTGGGCCCCGATGACGTTGTCCTGATCCACGCGGCCGCCGGCGGAGTGGGTTCCGCAGCCGTCCAGATCGCCCAGGCCTTCGGGGCAGGCGTGATCGGTACTGCCTCCGAGGACAACCAGGACTACCTGAGGGAACTGGGCGCCTTCCCTGTGACCTACGGCCCGGGCCTGGCCGAACGTATCCGGGCCGCAGCCCAGGATGCGGGGCCGGTCACCGCCGTACTGGACGCGGTGGGAACCGAGGAGTCGGTGGCGGCAACCGTCGGGCTGCTTTCCGACCGGAGCCGGGCTGTCACCACCGTGCCGGGCACACGCTCAGAGGAAGCCGGGATTGCCAGTGTCCAGCTTCAGGAAGGGCGGATCTGGGAGGCGGCCACCCTGGCGGCGGAAGGCCTGCTGACTTTCACGATCTCTGGGCGGTTCCCGCTGATCGAAGCCGCTGACGCGTTGGAGGCCAGCCGGACGGGCCATGTCCGCGGGAAGATCGTACTTTTTCCCTAGTCTGGAGCAGTGCGGGGTGGCCTACCTGCCGCAGCAGATCAATCGCCACTTCCAGCCGCTGGGAGAAGATGAAGGCAGAGGCAAAAACCCGGCGGTCAGCCCACGCCACCTCGGTGCGGTGGACGCGTTCCTCACACTCGCCGGCGGCATGAACGAGATCCCGGAACCGCAGAAAGAGGCCGACGGCGGCGGGCGGCTTCCCCGCAAGGTAAGAGCCGACGTCGTGGTTCATCAGCAGTGGCTGCCTGAAACGGGTTCCTGCCAGTCAAAAAGTGCTGCTACTTCCACCACGTGTCGAAGATGGTGACAGGGACGGTGCGCTTATGCCGGGTGCGCAGGTACTTTTCCTCGATCTTTTCAGCCACCTCGTCAGAGACCTCGCGGCCTTCGAGGTAATCGTCGATCTGGTCGTAGCTGAGGCCGAGCTCGTCCTCGTCCGTGCGTCCTGGCCTGTCATCGAGAAGATCGGCCGTGGGAACCTTGTCCCACACGCGGGCAGGGGCACCCAGTTCGGCCAGCAGGGCGCGGTTCTGCCGCTTGTTCAAGCCGAACAGCGGCAGGATGTCTGCGCCGCCGTCGCCGAACTTCGTAAAGAAACCGGTGACGGACTCTGCGCCGTGATCGGTACCGATCACCAGGTAATTGTGTTCGCCGGCCAAGGCGTATTGGGCGATCATCCTGGTGCGGGCCTTGGTGTTCCCCTTGTGGAAATCTGAAATCTCCGAGCCCACGGTCTTCTCGAATTCGTCCTCGAACCCGTCCACGGCAGCGGAAATGTTGAAGGTCCATTCCGTCTTGGCGCGGATGAAGTCCAGGGCCGCCTGGGCGTCGTCTTCGTCGTGCTGGATTCCGTAGGGGAGCCGGACAGCAACGAAGTTGGCCTCCACCCCTTCAGCCTCCAGTTCCTCCACTGCCAGCTGGGCGAGACGGCCCGCCAGTGATGAGTCCAGGCCGCCGGAGATCCCCAGGACGAAGCCCTTGGTGTGGGTCGCCTTCAGGTAATCCTTAAGGAACTCCACGCGTTTGCGGACCTCCCCGGCGGGATCGATCCGGGGCTGAACGCCCATTTCCTCAATGATGGTGGCCTGGAGTTCGCGCATGTGACCCAGCCTAGCCAGCACTGTCAATAACGCTCAACTGTGTCCGGCCGTGGAAATCCGGTGACGGCGCAGTCCGGCGGCAATGCTCTCTCACTGTCTTGAGAAAAGTGATAGAGCGTTGGCAAAAATGATGCATTAAGTGAGAGAGGGTTTGACTGTTGGGAGGCGAACTTCCGCACGCCGGCGAGCTCGGCTTCCAGGGCAACCCCGCCGGCGTTCGACGGCGGCCGGTGCGGTGCCGCAGGTCCGGGAACGGATCAGGGGGCTGCGTTGACCGGCCCTGTGGAGCCGCGGACCGTGAGGTGCGTGGGCATCAGGGACCGGCTGCGGCTGCCCCCACCGGCAAGGGGGTTCAGCTGTGCGAGCAGCATCGACACCGCCACCCGGCCGGCCTGTTCAATCGGGGAGGCCATGGTGGTCAGCGGGGGATTGCAGAAATCCGCCCCGAAGATGTCGTCGCAACCCACAACGCTCATATCTTCCGGAACCCGGATGCCGCGTTCACGAAGGCGCTGCAGCATCCCGATGGCGATCAGGTCGTTGAAGGCTATGCAGGCCGTGACGCCGGAGTGGACGGCAGCGTCAGCCGCGGCGGCGCCGGATTGTGTCTTGGGGGCGAACGGTCCCAGCCTGCGCACGTCCACGCCGCGATCCTCCGCGGCGGCCGCCAGGGCGTTCCAGCGCAACGTGCTGGACTGGGACGTGATGGGGCCGGCCATGTATGCGATGCGCGTATGGCCCAGGGAAATCAGGTGGTCCAAGGCCTGGCTGGTGGCCGAGGGCGTATCGATGACGACGGCGGGCACCCCGACGACGTCGCGGTTGATCGCGACGATGGGTACCTTCGCCGCGGCCGCCAGAAGTGCCTCATCGCTGAGCCTGGAGGCAGTGACGATGATGCCGTCCGCACTTTTGCGCAGCTGCTCCATGCTGCTGGCTTCCACCTCGTCCGATTCCTCGGTGTCGACGAGGAGCTGGGTGTAGCCCGCGGCCTTGAGCTGCAGCTGGGTGCCCCTGATGAGGTCAAAGTAGAACGGGTTGGTGATATCCGGCACGAGGACGCCCACCGCGCCGGTACGGCCCGAACTCAGGGCTTTTGCCTGGCTGTTCGGCGTGTAGTTCAGCTCGGCCGCGGCGGCTTCGATCCGGGCCCGGGTGCGGATGTTCACCCGCCCCGGAGTGGACAGTGCCCGCGAAACGGTGGACGCGGCCACTCCGCACAGGGCAGCGATGTCGTGGATGGTGGCAGGACGGTCGGTTCCGGCTGCTTGCATCGCCATGGCGTTCCTCTCTGAACGGGATGACATGGGGTATTGTGACCGTTTTCACAGCCTCGCAGATCCTAGATTGCCACAAGCTGTCAACATTTGGCAATCGGTTGTCATCGGGAAGCGGGATGACTAGACTTATTGAAGAACTTTTGTGAACTGAGTCACCCGCGCACCGGAGCGGCAATTAGGCTGCCCCGTCGCGGGCATAACCTAGGAGATTTCCGTGACCGAAACATCGAACGCAGCAAAAACCGTCTGGCCGCTCTCCGGATTCGGCGACGAAGTGGATCCCGACCCCGCCATCCAGGCCGCGGTCCTGCTGGCCCTCGGCGCCCGCCACATCGAGGTGCGGAGCGCCTGGGGCGTGAACGTCTCCGAACTGACGCCGGAACAGGTGGCAGAACTGAAAGCAATCCTGGACGCCAACGGGCTCAAGGTTTCGGCAGTGGCCAGCCCCATCGGCAAGGTGGACATCGGCCTTCCCGTGGACCACGAGGTGCAGCGCCTCCGCCAGATCATCTCCGTGGCCAAGGGGCTGGACGCCAAATACATCCGGATCTTCTCTTTCTACCCCGCCGAGGGCCAGGGCCCCGAAGACATTCGGGACGACGTCATGACGCGCATGCGGGCGCTGGCCGCTGAAGCCGAGGGCGCCGGCGTCGTACTCCTGCATGAGAACGAAAAGGGCATTTACGGCGATACCCCGCAGCGGGTCCTGGACATCATGGAATCCGTGGATTCCCCCGCCCTCCGCGTCGCCTGGGACAATGCCAACTTTGTCCAGGTGGGCGTCAGGCCGTACACCGACGGCTACGCCATGCTGCGCCCGTACCTCGAATACCTGCAGGTCAAGGACGCCGTCATGGCCACCGGCGCGGTGGTGCCCTCCGGCGAGGGGGACGGCGAGCTGGATGCCACCATCGCGGCCCTGAAGGCCGACGGCTACTCCGGCTTCGCCTCGCTGGAACCGCACCTCGCCAGTGCCTTTGAACTGGGCGGATTCTCCGGCCCGGTGGCGTTCGGCGTCGCGGCGCGGGCCTTCGCCTCACTCGCGGCGAAGAACGGAATCGAAATTTCGTGACCGGCCTTAAGGCCGCGGTCATCGGCTGCGGTGACGTGTCGACGGTTCATTTCGAGGCCATCGCAAAGCTCGACGGCGCGGACCTTGCGGCCGTGTGCGACGCCGATCCCGCACGCCTTGCGGCCGCCGTGGCCGCCTATGGCGTGCCCGGATTCCCTGACCATCTCAGCCTTCTCGACGCCGTGGGACCGGACGTTGTCCACATCACGACGCCGCACAACAAACATGCCTCCGTCGCTGCTGACTGCCTTGGGCGCGGCGTCAATGTGATTGTGGAAAAGCCGCTGGCCCACACGCTTCGGGAAGGCAGCCGGCTGGTGGAGGCGGCCAAGGCGAGCACCGCCAAAATCGCCGTCTGCTTCCAGAACCGCTACAACGCCACCTCGCAGGCCATGCATGCACTGCTGTCCACGGGTGAACTGGGCCCGGTGGTGGGGGCTTCGGCCACCGTTTTCTGGCACCGGGACGCGGACTACTACCGGAGCCGTCCCTGGCGCGGCACGTGGGAGGGCGGCGGCGGCGGGCTCATGATGAACCAGGCAATCCACACTGTTGACCTGTTGCAGTGGCTGGTGGGAGATGTGGTCTCCGTGTCCGGAAACGCATCCACCAGGTTCCTGGGCGACACCATTGAAGTGGAGGACACCGCGGAATTTGTTGCGGTGCATGCGAACGGTGCCCGCAGCGCTTTTTATGCCACCCTCGCCAACGCCGTGAATGCGCCCGTCACCCTGGACATCGTCGCGGAAAAGGCCACCCTGAGCCTGCGCGGGGACCTCACCGTAACCTATGCGGACGGGAGGGTGGACGTAGTACCCGAACGTGTAGTGGAGTCCGGCGGGCGGGCGTACTGGGGCGTTTCGCACGAGTTGCTCATCAGCGATTTCTACTCCCGGCTCGGCGAGTCCGGTCCCTTCTGGATTGATGCGGAAGAGGGACAAAAGTCATTGCGGACGGTGAAGGAGATCTACCGGCAGAGCTATCCTGACGCGGTTGACAGGGTTTCGTGAACGTCATCAGGCTCCCCGAATAGCAAAAAGGCAACCGGCTTTACAAACTCAACAGCAACCACAATGAAGGGCTAAACAAATGGCCAATCCAGCCAAAATCGGCGTACAGGCAATGATGCTGAAGGACAGCTTCGCCGAAGCCGGGGCGTTCGAGACGCTCCGCAGGGTCAGCGACATCGGCTACAACGCCGTCGAGATTTCCCAGATCCCGATGACGCCGGAGAACGTGGCTGAACTGGACCGTTCCCGCACCGAGCTCGGCATGGACATCGCGGCACTTTCCGTGATGCTCGAAAAGCCGGCCGGCCGTCCGGGTGATTCGCTGCGGGACGATTTCGAGAAGGTCGTTACCGACGCCAAGCGCCTGGATTCGAAGCTGCTGCGCATCGGCATGCTGCCGTTTCCCGCAATGAAGTCCATCGATGCGGTAATCGACTTCGCCAAGGAAACCAACGGGTATGCCGAGCGCCTGCAGGAACACGGGATCAGCCTGTATTACCACAACCACCACATCGAATTCGCGAAGTTCGACGGCAAATACATGCTGGACATCATCGCGGAGAATTCCCCGGCCATGGGGATGGAAATCGACGTTCACTGGGTCCAGCGCGGCGGCCTCGATCCGGTCCGCACCATCGAAAAGTACGCCGACCGCACTGCCATGATCCACCTGAAGGACTACCGGATCGGCACCATGCCCGAAGCCGCCTTCGAAATGATGGGCAGCGGAGACTTTGCCGGCTTCATGCAGGAATTCAAGAACGTGGTCCAGTTCGCCGAAGTGGGCGAGGGGAACCTCGACTTCCCGGCCATCATTGCCGCCTCGGAAGCAGCAGGAGCAGAGTACATGCTCGTGGAGCAGGACGAACTCTATGGCCGCACCGTATGGGAAGCACTGCAGACCTCCCATGACAACCTCGTCGCCATGGGGTTCTCCGACCGCTTCTGAACAGCACCCAAACGAAAAGGATAAACAACTGTGAGCAAGAAAGTACGACTCGGCATCATCGGCCTGGGCCAGCAGGGCGGCGCCTACGCCAAGTTCATCACCGACGGGCTGGTCCCCAACATGGAGATCGGCGCCATCTGCGACGTCGATCCCGCCAAGAAGGAACTCGCGTCTGCAACCTACCCCGACGTCCCCTTCTATGAGGACTACATCACCATGCTGGAAAGCGGCGACGTCGACGCCGTAGTGACCTGCGTCCCGCACTTCCTGCACCCCGAAATGGGCATCGAGACGCTCAGGCGGAACATCCATGCGCTGGTGGAGAAGCCCGCCGGCGTCTACACCAAGCAGGTCAAGGAACTTAACGAGTTCGCTGCCGGCAAGCCGGAACTCACCTTTGGCATCATGTTCAACCAGCGCAACAACCCGCTGTACCAAAAGCTCAAGGAGATTGTCGATAACGGCGAGATCGGCAAGATCCGCCGCAGCAACTGGATCATCACCAACTGGTGGCGTCCCCAGGGCTACTACAACTCCAGCGAGTGGCGCGCCACCTGGGGCGGCGAGGGCGGCGGCGTCCTGGTCAACCAGGCACCGCACCAGCTGGACCTGTGGCAGTGGATCTGCGGCGTGCCCAAGTCCGTGTACTCCAAGGTTGCCTACGGCTTCCGCCGGGACATCGCCGTCGAGGACGAAGTGACGGCACTGGTGGATTACGGCGACGGCGTCACCGGCGTCTTCGTTACCGCCACGCACGACCTGACCGGCACGGACCGTTTCGAGATCCTGGGCGACCAGGGAAAGATCGTGGTGGAAGGCAGCAAAACGGCCACTGTCACCCGCCTGGTCAAACCCGAGCGGGAACTCAGCGATGGCATGGACATGGACGATGTCCGGAAGCTCTTCATGGGTGAGCTGAAGCCTGAGCAGTACTACACCAGCGAGGTCATCGAGTTCGAGTCCGCCTGGGGGAGCCAGCACTCAGGGGTCCTGGAAAACTTCGCCGCCAACATCCTGGACGGCACCCCGCTGCTTGCCCCGGGCTCTGACGGCATCAACGGCGTCCGCCTGGCCAACGCCATCCACCTTTCCAGCTGGACGGGCAAGGAAGTAGGACTGGACTTCAACGAGGACGAGTTCCTGGCCGAACTTAATAAGCGGATCTCCGAAGAGGGCAAGTTCCCCCAGCGTTCCTGACCCGCTTTCCTCGCTAGGATGGGGCGGTGACTGAACACACGGTGCCACACGCCGCCCCATCTTCCGGTCCGGACAAGAAGCCCGGCCGTGCCGGCAAGTCCCATGCGACGATCTACGACATCGCCAAGGTGGCCGGCGTCAATCCCTCCACGGTTTCCCGGGCCCTCAGTAAGCCGGGCCGGGTCAGCGCCAAGACGCAGAAGCTGATTGAGGAAGCCGCAGCGGGCCTGGACTACCAGGTCAACCCGTTTGCCCGCGCCCTTCCCACCGGCAGGACCAACACGTTCGGGCTGATCGTCGCGGACATCACAAACCCGACATTTTTCGACATCATCCGCGGCGCCGAGACCACTGCAACGGGCCGGGATTACACCCTGGTCCTCGCCGAGTCCGCGGAATCCCCGGCAACCGAACTGACGGCCGCCCGCAGGCTCATGGCCACAGTGGACGGCCTGATCCTGGCGAGCCCGCGCATGGACGATGACAACATCCGTGCCCTGGCACTGGCCAAACCCGTGGTGGTCATCAACCGTGAAGTCGAGGGCATTCCCTGCGTGGTCCCGGACGTCAACAAGGGAATCGGCGAGGCGGTCCGCAGCATGGCCGCCAACGGACACAAGAAGGTTGCGTACGTCGCCGGGCCGCCGCAATCGTGGATGTCGGAGCGGCGCTGGGAAGGCCTGCAGGCCGCCTGTGAATGGTCCCGGCTGGAGGCCGTGCGGCTGGAATCGGCCAAGCCAACGGTCGACGGCGGCCGCCAGACGGCGCGGGACGTCCGCGCCAGCGGTGCCACGGCGGTCCTGACCTACAACGACCTCCTGGCCATCGGGCTGATGCAGGAGCTCCAGGCCGCCGGAATCCTGGTGCCGGACCAGGTCAGCATCGTGGGCTTCGATGATATCTTCGGGGCCGACTTTACGACGCCGCCGCTCACCACCGTGCGCTCGCCCCTGGGGGAGTGCGGCGAGGCGGCCGCTACCCGCCTCCTGGACCTCCTGGGCGGGAGCGGGGACCCCGCCGGCACCCTGCGCGTGGAGACGGAACTGGTGCTGCGCGGATCCAGCGGAAGAATCATGCCCAACGGCAGGTCCTGACTGGCCGCTCCCGCCATTTGGCAATTCATGGCAACCGGTTGACAAATGCATGGGCGAAGCCCGAATATTGAGCTATGTCACAGTCGATAGCTGCCAACCCAGACCGGCTCCTGCCCGCGGATCCAGGAACGCGCAGCATCGCGCGCGACCTCCTGCAGCGTGTCCAGGACCTCCCCATTATCTCCCCGCACGGACACGTTGACGCCGCCGTCATCGAGGAAAATACTCCCTTCCCGGATCCGGCAGCCCTCCTCGTCAGCCCGGACCACTACGTCACGCGCCTGATCCACGCCAGCGGCGTCCCGCTGGACCGGCTGCGCGGTTCCAAATCCTCGCAGCCTGACTCCCGCGGCGTCTGGCGGGAATTCTGCAAGGCCTGGCCGCTCTTCGACGGCACGGCCTCGGGCTACTGGCTGCGCACGCAGTTCGACAGCGTTTTCGGGCTGCAGGAGGAAATCAGCGCGGAGACCGCCGACGCCAGCTACGATGCCATTTCCGCCAGGCTGCTCGAGCCCGGCTTCCGGCCACGCCAGCTGTTCAAGGACTTCAACATCGAGGTCCTGGCCACCACCGACGATCCGCTGGACACCCTGGACAGCCACAAGGCGATCGCCGAGGACCCCACCTTCAGCGGCCGGGTCCTGCCGACCTTCCGCCCGGACGCCTACCTGAACATCGCCCACCCCACCTGGGCCGAAAACGTTGACCGCCTGATTGCCGCTGCCGGCGACGGCGGTTCGGGCTACAAGGGCTACACCACGGCCCTGGAGAACCGCCGCCGCCATTTCGTGGACCGCGGCGCGGTTTCCGCCGACCACGGCGTCCGCACCCCGGCAACGCTGAAGCTGGACGACGCAGAAGCGCAGAAGCTGTTCGAGCGGGCCCGCTCGGGCCAGGCAACAGCGCAGGACCGCGACGATTTTGAAGCCCACATGATGTACCAGATGGCCAGGATGTCCGTGCAGGACGGCCTGGTCATGACCATCCACCCGGGGTCGTACCGCAACCACCACGAGCCCACGTTCAACGCGTACGGTGCGGACACCGGCCACGACATCCCGTTCGCCATCAACTACACCGAGGCCATCAGGCCGCTGCTGCAGGACTTCGGCACTGCCAAGGACTTCCACCTGGTGCTGTTCACCCTTGATGAGACCGTGTTCTCCCGCGAACTCGCACCGCTGGCAGGCTTCTACCCCGCCGTCTACCTCGGCGCCCCCTGGTGGTTCCTGGACGCACCGGATGCCATGCTGCGCTTCCGTTCCGCAGTGACCGAAACGGCCGGCTTCTCGCGCTCCTCCGGCTTCATCGACGACACCAGGGCTTTCTGCTCCATCCCTGCACGCCACGATGCCTCGCGCCGGATCGAGGCATCCTTCCTGGCCCGGCTCGTGGCGGAACACCGCGTCAGCGAAGACCGCGCCCATGAACTGATCGTCGACATCGTCGATGGATCCCCGCGAAGGGTCTTCAAGCTGTGACCACCGAAAACGCCGCTAACGAAAGCGCCGGGCTTCCGCAGCTGAACCGGACCCTGCACCCGTTCCCCAAGCCCCCGGTGCGGATCGTGCACCTGGGACTGGGTGCCTTCCACCGGTCCCATCAGGCCTGGTACACCCACAACGCCGCCGACGCCGCTGACTGGGGCATTGCCGCCTTCACCGGACGCCGCCCGGACGCCGCCCTGGCCCTCGCGGAGCAGGACGGCCTCTTCACCCTGGTGGAACGGGCAGACAGCGGCGACTCCTTCACCGTCATCGGCAGCATCGCCGAAGCAGTGGACGGCGCGGACGTGTTGCGCCTCGCGGAGCTCGTTTCAGCGCCGGCCACCGCCGTCGTTACCCTCACCATTACCGAGGCGGCTTACCGTCTCGGAACCGACGGCCAGCTTGATGCCTCAGCGCCCGACGTCGTCGCCGACCTTGCGCTGCTGGCTTCCGGCGGTGAGCCGCTGACACCGCTGGGCCGGCTGGTCTTTGCCCTCGGGGCACGCCGCGCTGCCGGAGCAGGGCCCCTCTCCGTGGTCTGCTGCGACAACCTTTCGGACAACGGCACGGTGGCCCGCAACGCTGTGGCAGGCCTCGCCCGTGCATGGGACGCAGGCCTGGCGGCCTGGATCGACGGGAACATCAGCTTCGTCAGCACATCCGTGGACCGCATCACGCCGCGCACCACGGACGAGGACATCGACGCCGTCGCCCGGGCGTGCGGCTACCGCGACAATTCGCCGGTGGTTGCCGAACCCTTCGCCAACTGGGTACTCAGCGGCGACTTCCCCGCCGGACGCCCGCGGTGGGAAGACGCCGGTGCCGTCTTCGTTGACCACATCGAGCCCTACGAAAACCGCAAACTGTGGCTGCTCAACGGCGCCCACTCCCTGCTGGCCTATGCAGGCCAGCTCCACGGACACACCACGGTGGCACAGGCGCTCGCTGACCCTGTGTGCCTGGACGCCGTGGAACGCTTCTGGGACGAGGCCGAGGCGAACCTCTCCGGTACCGGGGCCGTCGGTGCGGACCTGCAGATCCCCGCCTACCGTGCCGCATTGCTGGACCGCTTCAGCAACGCCCGCATTGCGCACCACCTGGCACAGATCGCGATGGACGGCAGCACCAAGCTGCGGATGCGGGCCGTGCCGGTGATGCTGGCCGAGCGTTCGCAGGGCAGGTCCGGCGCTGCCGCTGCCCTCATGATTGCGGCCTGGATGGACTTCAGCGCAACAGCGGAAAATTTCCAGGATCCGCTGGCAACAGACGTGGCTGCGGCCAACCTCCTGGCCGGGACGGAGCGCGTGCGGGCGTTGCTGGCCCTGGTGGACCCGTCCGCCGCAGCGGATGCCGCCGTCGTCGGGTTGGTTGCGGGCCTGCTGGGTACTTTCGCTGCCGCGGCGCCGACGCAGTAGCGGCGCGTTCTGCCAGGCGCTGCCCGGTCCGTTCCCGGACCGGGCAGCGCTTTTTAATGAAGTTTCAATAGAAAATTGTGGCAACCGCTTGCCATTCCGTTGCCAAGTGACTACGATTACAGGTAACGGAAAACACGTGGCGGCACCCACCGGACGCGGCACAAGCAGCCCCCGGGATCGCCAGAATTTCACCGCTTCGTAGCATTTCAATAGTTCGCCGGCCCTCAGGGCGGCAGCGGGTAAAGGAGCCCAAATTATGAAAAAGCTGAACAAGCTCAGCATCGTCGGCTATGGAGCCGGCGACGCCGCCAACAACCTTGCTTTCACCACCGCCACCATGTTCCTGCTGGTGTACTACACCGATGTGGCCGGGATTTCAGCCGCCGCGGCAGGAACCCTGCTCCTGGTGGTCAGGCTCTTCGACGCCTTCGCCGATGTTTTCGCAGGCCGGATTGTGGACCGCACCTTCAGCAAGCGGTTCGGCAAATTCCGCCCGTTCATCATGTTCGGTTCCATCCCGCTGCTCCTGCTGAGCGTGGCGACCTTCTCCGTGCCGCAGCTGGGCGAGTCCGGGACGCTGCTCTACGCCTACGTCACCTACGCCGCCCTGGGCCTCGCCTACAGCCTGGTCAACATTCCTTACGGATCGCTGGCCGGAGCCATGACCCAGGATCCGGGCGAGCGCGCCAAGCTGGGCTCGGCACGAATGGTCGGTGCACTCCTGGTGGGCTCCAGCCTGGGCATCTTCGTGGCCCCGCTGATCAAGCCGGGCGCAGACCTCCAGTCGACGTTCACCACCATCACCCTGGTCTTCGTAGTGATCGGTACGGCGCTCTACTTCTTCACGGCGCTGACCGCCAAGGAACGCGTCCACCGCGAGGTCCCCAAGGTGACCTTCAAGCAGAGTGTGGACACCCTCAAGACCAACAAGCCGCTCCTGATGCTCTGCCTCAGTTCCTTCTTCTTCCTCTCCGGATACCTCGCACTGACCTCGGTTCAGCTGTACTACCTGCGCGACGTCCTCGGCCGCCTGGACCTGTACCCCGTGCTGTCCATCATCCAGCTGGCGCTCACCTTCGTCCTCGCCGCCTTCATGCCGCGGCTTGTCCGGAACCTCGGGAAGAAGCGCGTCTACATCTATTCCTCCTTCATCTCCGTCGCCGGCGGTCTGATCATCTTCTTCGCCCCGGCCGGCCAGGTATGGATCGGCTTCACCGGACTGGTCATCAGCCTCGTGGGCGTCCTTGCCGTCAACATCGTGGTGTGGGCCCTGGAAGCAGACACTGTTGAGTACGGCGAATGGAAGACCGGCGTCCGCACCGAGGGAATCACCTACGCGCTGTTCTCCTTCACCCGCAAGTCGGGGCAGGCCGTCGGCGGCGCCCTTGCCGCCTACGCCCTCGCCATGGGCGGGTACAAGTCCGGAGCGGTCCAGACCACCGAAGCCCTGTCTGCCATCCAGTTTGCCGCCGGAGCCATTCCCGCGGTCCTGACCGTCCTTGCGGTATTGGTGATGTCCAAGTACAAGTTGACTGATGCCAAGCATGCGGAGATCCTCAGCGAGATCAAAGCACGCCGGACCACGCCGGCTGCGGACGGTCCGGCGGACTCCAGCGGCAGCACCGTCGCTCCCCAGGCCCTGGCAACACACTCCAACTAAGAGCACCTGAACTTAAAGTCCTTGAAAGGATCTGCCGTGAAAATCATTGCCGCGGAAGTCTTCGTGACGAGCCCGTCCCGTAACTTCGTGACCCTGCGCATCACTACGGACGACGGGGTCACCGGCATCGGTGACGCCACGCTCAATGGCCGCGAACTCGCTGTCGCCGCCTACCTCAAAGAGCACGTCGCACAGCTGCTGATCGGCAAGGATCCGCACAAGATCGAGGACACCTGGCAGTTCCTGTACCGCAGCTCCTACTGGCGCCGCGGCCCCGTGACCATGGCGGCCATCGCCGCCGTCGACATGGCCCTGTGGGACATCAAGGGCAAGATGGCCAACATGCCCGTCTACCAGCTGCTGGGCGGGGCATCGCGCAACGGCCTGCGGGCCTACGGGCACGCCTCGGGCGCGGACATCGAGTCGCTGTTCGATTCCGTCCGTGAGCACCTGGAACTGGGCTACAAGTCAGTCCGCATCCAGACCGCCGTTCCGGGCATCAAGGCCGTTTACGGCGTGGCAGCCCAGGCCCAGGCCTCCGGTGAACGGTACGACTACGAGCCCGCCGGCCGCGGCGCGTTCCCCGTGGAAGAGGACTGGGACACCCGCGCCTACCTGCGCCACCTCCCCACCGTCTTCGAGGCCGTGCGCAACGAGTTCGGCCCCGAACTTCCGCTGCTGCACGACGGACACCACCGCATGACACCCATCCAGGCAGCCAAGCTCGGCAAGGCGCTGGAACCGTACGATCTGTTCTGGCTCGAGGACTGCACCCCGGCCGAGAACCAGGAGGCCCTGCGCCTGGTCCGCCAGCACACCACCACGCCGCTGGCCATCGGTGAAATCTTCAACACCGTGTACGACTACCAGACCATCATCAAGGAACAGCTGATCGACTACGTGCGCGCTGCCTCCACCCACTTCGGCGGCATCTCCCCGCTGAAGAAGGTCATGGATTTCGCCGCCCAGTACCAGATCAAGTCCGGCTTCCACGGCCCCACCGACATCTCCCCGGTGGGCTTCGCTGCCCAGCTGCACGTGGGCCTGGCCATCCACAACTACGGCATCCAGGAATACATGCAGCACTCCGACAAGACCAACGAGGTCTTCGAGCAGTCCATGACGTTTGTGGACGGCTACCTGCACCCTGGCGACAAGCCGGGCATCGGCGTCGAATTCAACGAGGAGGCCGCAGCTGCCTACCCGTACCAGCAGGCCTACCTGCCCTACAACCGCCTCGTAGACGGCACAGTCCATGACTGGTGAGGCACGGCTGGTGGCCAGCAACGAACCATCAGCCCACGAGGGAACCGCAGCCGGTTCCATGGTCCGCGTCATTGTCATGGGCGTCTCAGGCTGCGGCAAGACCACCATCGGTGACCTCGTGGCCCGCGAACTGGGCGTTCCCTTCCTGGACGGCGATTCGCTGCATCCGGTGGAGAACGTCGCAAAGATGGCAGCCGGAACGCCGCTGACCGATGAGGACCGCTGGCCGTGGCTCGCCACGGTGGGGTCCGAACTCGCCGGGGCCACAAACGGCGGCCTGGTCCTGGCCTGCTCGGCGCTGCGCCGCAGCTACCGCGACGCCATCCGTGCCCAGGCGCCGGACACCATCTTCCTTCATCTGCACGGCAGCAAGGAAGTCCTCGGTTCACGGCTGGAGGGCCGGACCGGCCACTTCATGCCGGTAACTCTGCTCGAATCCCAGCTGGCCACCCTTGAGCCGCTGGAATCAGACGAGGCAGGCGTGGTGGTGGACATCGCCGCACCCGTCAACGAGGTGGTGACTGCGGCGCTGGCCGGCATCACTGATGTCGTCGCGAAGGACGCAGGCCGGGCATCCGCGGGTGCCACCGCCGGCACCGCCGCCGGAACTGCCGGAACTGCCGGCACCCAGGGCCGCCAGTTCGACGTCGACCTCCAGGCCGCGCCGTTCAACCTCGATGATTCAGCGGTGGAGTGGGTCAACACCACCCTCGCGGGGATGACACTCGAGGAAAAAATCGGGCAGCTGTTCATCAACCACAACAACGACTACTCCCCGGAGTACCTCGATGGTGTGCTGGAGAACTACCACGTGGGCGGCATGCGGTACCGTCCGGGTCCCTCGGCGGCCGTGCAGGAGCACATCCGCTACGCGCAGTCGAAGTCCAAGGTGCCGCTGCTTGTGGCGTCCAACCCGGAAATGGGCGGGGCCGGAAGCTGCGACGACGGCACCTTTGTGTCAACGCACCTGCAGGCCGGCTCGCACCCGGACAAATCCATCGCACGCCAGATGGGCCAGGTGGCCGGCGTCGAAACCGCTGCCCTTGGCTGCAACTGGGCCTTCGCCCCGATCGTGGACATCCACTACAACTGGCGGAACACGGTCATCTCCACCCGGGCCTTCGGCAACACCCCGGAGGTCGTGGTGGAGCGGGCGAAGGAGTACTTCGACGGCATCACCGAGTCGCCCACCGTGTGCGCCATGAAGCATTTCCCCGGCGACGGAATCGACGAGCGCGACCAGCACGTGGTCACGTCCTACAACACCCTCGGCTACGACGAGTGGAACCGGACCTACGGCCACGTGTACCGCGAGATGATCGGCCACGGGGTGCAGTCCATCATGATCGGGCACATCGGGGCGCCCGAGCTGTCCCGGCACTTCCGTCCGGGCCTGGCGGATGCGGACATAAAGCCCGCCACCCTGGCGCCTGAACTGCTCCAGGATCTGCTGCGCGAAGAGCTCGGCTTCAACGGGCTGATCCTGACCGATGCCTCGCAGATGATCGGCCTGACCCAGGCGATGAAGCGCAAGGACCTGGTTCCCGCGACCATCGCGGCCGGCTGTGACATGTTCCTGTTTTTCCGGAACCCTGCAGAGGACTTCGGGTACATGCTGGACGGCTACAAGTCCGGCGTCATCACCGAGCAGCGCCTGCACGACGCCCTGCGCCGCATTCTGGCGCTGAAGGCGAGCCTGGGCCTGCACCGCAGGGAGCGCAGCGAACTGGTTCCGCCGGTGGAGGCGCTGGCGGCCATTGGCAGCGAAGCCCACCGGGCCATCGCCGCGGAGATTGCGGACAAGACCGTCACCCTGGTCAAGGACACCGCCCACAACCTGCCCATCACACCGGAAACGCACCGGCGGATCCGCCTGTACGGCATCTCCGGGGGTTCGGACTTCACCCGGGCGGATCCGCTGGCCTACCTGGACACGGTCAGGGACGAGCTGGAAAAAGCCGGCTTCGAGGTACACGTGTTCAAGACTGCCGACCAGCGGGAAGCCGCGGGGGAGACGGGCGTGAACTTCATGTCCGTCATCTCCGAGGAAGCCACCGGCGACTATGCGGACAAGTACGACGCCGCGTTTGTCTTCGCCAACGTCAAGGGCTTCGCCCAGGAGGCGGCCATCCGGATCAAGTGGTCCACCCCCATGGCAGCGGAGATTCCCTGGTATGTGACCGAGGTTCCCACGGTGTTTGTCTCGCTGAACCAGCCCAACCACCTGATCGACGTGCCGATGGTCAAGACCGCCATCCACGCCCACGCAGGATCCGTGGAGGCGATCCGGGCCACCATCGAGAAGATCCAGGGCAAGTCCGGGTTCCAGGGAACGTTCAACGAGAACGTGTTCTGCGATTCCTTCGACACCCGGCTGTAGCTTTCCCGCTACTGTTCGTCACTGAGGCCTCGCATAAAGAATGGCGCTACGCAGATATGCGTAGCGCCATTGCGTTTCTGCGTCGCGCAGGGAATTCCGTAGCGCCGGTATCCACCGTTGAGAGCCCGGCGTAGCGTGGGTGCATGCAAAGGACCGGGTGCGCTGTTGTCGGTGGAGGCCCTGCGGGCATGATGCTGGGGCTCCTGCTGGCCAGGGCAGGCGTGCAGGTGACGGTCCTGGAAAAACACGGCGACTTCCTGCGGGATTTCCGCGGCGACACCGTGCACGCCTCCACCATCCGGCTGATTGACGAGCTGGGCCTGGGCGAGGCATTCCGCGGCCTTCCCCAGAGCAGGTTGAGCAACGTGGCCTTGCCCATCCCCGGCGCGGGGCTGGTGACGGTCGGTGATTTCGCGTCGTTGAAGCCGCCGTACAACTACATCGCAATGATGCCCCAGTGGGACTTCCTGAACTTCCTGGCCACCGAGGCCGCGCGCGAGCCCACGTTCACGCTGCTGATGGAACACGAAGCCACGTCGCTGGTGTTCGACGGCGGACGTGTCACCGGTGTGCGCTACCGGATCCGCCCGGGCGCCGGGGACGCAGGCAGGGAAGGGGAGCTGCAGGCCGACCTGGTGGTGGCGACGGACGGCAGGCATTCGATCCTGCGCCGGGCCGCCGGTCTTCAGACGAAGGACTATCCGGTTCCGTTCGACACCTGGTGGTTCAGGCTCCCGCGCCACGCATCGGAAAAGGGCGCAGTGGCCGGAGTCGTTCCGGCGTTCCGGGACCGCGAGGCAATGATCGCGCTGTTCCGGGACGACTACTACCAGATGGGCTACCTCGGCCCCAAGGGGGAGGACGCCCGGATCCGTTCCGAGGGGGTGGAGCGGTTCAGGGAGCGTGTTGCAGGACTTCGTCCGGACCTGGCGGACCGCGTGGACTCGATCCGTTCCCTCGATGACCTTCACTGGCTGGATGTCCGGCTGGACCGGCTTCGGCGCTGGTACGTGGACGGGCTGTTGTGCATCGGCGACGCCGCCCACGCCATGTCCCCGGCGGGTGGCGTGGGCATCAATCTGGCCATCCAGGACGCCGTTGCGGCAGCGGCCACGCTGGCGCCTGCGCTGCTCCGGGGGCGGGTGACGGTGAAGGATCTTGCTGCCGTCCAGCGGCGGCGCCGGATGCCCACCGTTGTTATCCAGACAGTCCAGCGGATCATGCACCGGGTGGTTTTCGTTCCATTGTTCGAAGGAAAGCGGATCGAGGCGCCATCAGCCCTGGTGTTTGTGCTCCGGCATGTTCCGGTGGCTCGGCGGCTCCTGCCGCGGATGATCGCGTTCGGACCCAGACCCGAGCATGCGCCCGGTTTTGCCCGCCGCCCCGGCCGCACTCAGCCGCGTGAGGCAACGTAGTCGATCAGGCCCTTAACGGTGGTCACGGCGCTGTAGTCGCTTTCGGGAATGTCCACGCCGGTGGCTTCGTCGATCGTCTCCACGAGCCTCAGGAAATCCAGGGAATCCAGTTCGAGGTCCTGCCGCAGCCGGGACCCTTCATCGAGTCCGTCAAATTCCACATCCGGCGCAATCTGGCTGATGGCCGCGTGCACAGCCCGCCGTGCGTCCTGCTCGTTCATAGCTCCTCCGGTTTTTGCAGCAGTTCATCGATGCGGGCCAGGAAGCGGCCGCCGCGGAGACCGTCGCTGACCCTGTGGTCGGCGGACAGAGTTGCCGTGACCGCGGGCCGCACACCCAGCATGCCGTGATGCGCCCAGGGCTGCTCCACCACCTTGCCCAGCCCGACCATCGCCACCTGCGGCGGATAGATGACTCCGTAAACGGCCTCGACGCCCAGGTCGCCCAGGTTGGTGACCGTGATGGTGGGATCGGCCATTTCGGCGCGCTGCAGCCGCCCGGCCCGTGCCCGGCTGACCAGATCGCGCAGCTGTTGCATCAGCACGTCCAGGGCCAGGGTGTCGGCGTCGTGGATTGCCGGGGCCACCAGGCCCCCGCGCCGCAGCGCCACCGCAACGCCCAGATGCACGGAGCTGCTGGGCCGGAACACCCCGTCGGTGAAAAAGCCGTTGACTTCCGGGACCTCCCGGGCGGCCACTGCCGTTGCCTTCAACAGCAGGGCAGAGGGCACCAGCCGTTGGGCCACCGGGCGCTGCACGTTGACCTGCTGCATCCACTCGACGGCGGCGCGCAGGTCCAGTGTGGTGCTCAGGTAGTAGTGCGGGATGGACTTCTTTGACCGGCTCATCAGTGAGCCGATGGCCCGCCGGAGACTGGAAACGCGGTCCTGCGCTTCCGACGGCGGCGCCTCCTCCGGCAGCAGTGCACCTTCGCGCGGGGGTGTTTTCTCCGCCGGGGCCGGCTCCGGGTGCGGCACCGCTTCCGTCGGGGCCGCTTCCGTCGGGCCCGGCGCACCGCGGGCGCTCAGGGCACGCCGGACGTCAGCTTCCGTAACGGCGCCGTCCGGTCCTGTTCCCGGCACAGTGGCGATGTCGAGTCCGAGCTGGTCCGCCAGCCGCCGGGCCCGCGGCGAAGACCGCACCCGGCTTGTGTGGTCGGACCGGGCCGCCGCGGCACGTTCGACGTCGGTGCGGGTGACCGCGCCGCCCTTGCCCGTCCCTTGGATCGCTGAGGCATCCACCCCCAGCCGGTGGGCCAGATGCCGGACCGGGGGCGGGACCTGGGCCGCGGCCGCAGCCGTTGCCTTCGAGGAAGCCGGCGCGCTTGCCTCAACCGCTTCCGGACCCGGTTTGGACTGCGGAGCCGCCGGCCGGCGTCCGCCCTGGCCGGTGGCGTCGTCGGGGGTCTGCGTGATCCGGGCCAGGGGAGTGCCGATGGGAACGGTGGCGCCGATATCCACCAGCAGCTCGGCCACGATGCCCTCTTCGAAGGACTCGACGTCCATGACGGTCTTGTCCGTGTCCACAACGGCCACCACGTCGCCGCGATGGATGTAGTCTCCCGGCTTGACCAGCCACTCCACCATCTTGCCGTGTTCCATGTCCGCGCCAAGGGAGGGCATCCGGAACTCACCCACGCGCCCCGACCGCCTCCCGGACAGCAGTGACGATACGTTCGGCGGTGGGCAGCGCCGCCAGTTCCAGGTGTTTGGCGTAAGGAAGCGGAACCTCCGCGCTGCATACGCGGCCCACGGGGGCGTCCAGGTCGAAGAAGGAGTTTTCGGTGATCCGGGCGCTCAGTTCGGCGGAGATGCTGCCGCTGCGCCAGCCTTCGTCCACCACAACGGCACGGTGAGTCCTCGCCACGCTCCCCAGGATGGCCGCGTCGTCGAGCGGGCGCAGCACGCGCAGGTCAAGCACTTCCGCGTCGATGCCTTCCTCTGCGAGCCGGGCGGCGGCGTCGAGCACTGTTGGCAGCGTTCCGCCGAAGGTGATGAGCGAAATGTCCTGGCCGGGACGGCGGATGGCCGCGGTGCTGATGTCCACAGGACCGGCGTCGTCAGCGAGGTCCCCGGCCATGTTGTACAGCGTTCCGTGCTCGAAGATCAGGACCGGGTCCGGGTCTTCCAAGGCCGTCCAGAGCATCCCGCGGGCATCCTCAAGGGTGGCCGGGGTGAGGATCCGCAGGCCCGGGATGTGTGCGTACCACCCCTCCAGGCTGTGCGAGTGCTGCGCGCCCAGCTGGCGGCCGGCGCCCGTCGTCATCCGGATCACCAGCGGCACGTTGAACTGGCCGCCGGACATGTGCAGCAGGGTGGCGGCGTTGTTCACCAGCTGGTCCAGCGCGAGCAGGCTGAAATTGACAGTCATGATCTCAACGATGGGCCGCATCCCGCCCAGGGCGGCTCCGATGCCCGCCCCCACGAAGCCGGATTCGGAGAGGGGAGTGTCCCTGATCCGTTCCGGCCCGAACTCCTCGAACAGGCCCAGGCTGACGGCAAAGCATCCGCCGTAGGCGCCAACATCCTCACCCATGAGGAACACCCGCTCATCGCGCTGGAGGGCATCCCTGATGCCCGCCCGCATGGCTTCGCGGTAGGTGGTCTTCATGGCTGGCTCCGCTCGCTGTAGACGAACCGGGCCAGGTCCTCCACCGGCTCCAGCGTTCCGGCCTCGGCAAACTCCACCGCGGCTTTCACCTCGGCCTCCACATCCTGCTGGATCGAGGTCCAGTCCTTATCGGTCAACTGCCCGGCGGCTTCCAGCGTGTTCTTCAGGGTGCTGATGGGATCGCGTTCGATCCAGCGGGAGACCTCCGCTTTGTCCCGGTAGCGCTCGGGATCGAACATGGAGTGTGCCCGGAAGCGGTAGGTCCTCAGTTCGATGAAGTGCGGGCCGCCGCCGGCCCGGACTGCGTCCACAGCGCGCCGGGCGGTTTCCTCGACGGCGAGCACATCCATCCCGTCGGCGGACCACGAGGCGATCTCGTAGCCGGCTGCCTTGAGGGCTATATCGGTCTGCGACTCGGAGCGGGCCAGTGCTGTGCCCATGGCGTACAGGTTGTTTTCGCAGCAGAACAGGACGGGCAGTTGCCATAGCGCGGCGAGGTTCAGGCTTTCGTGGAATTCGCCCTCGGCCACGGCCCCTTCGCCGAAGAAGCAGACGGTCACCCGCCGGCGTCCGGACAGTTTGTCGGCGAGCGCCAGGCCTACGGCCAACGGCAGGCCGCCCGCCACGATGGCGTTGCCGCCGTAGAAGCGGGTGGCGGCGTCGAACAGGTGCATGGAGCCGCCGCGGCCGCGGCAACAGCCCTCCACGTAGCCGTACATTTCGGCAAGGATGGCTCCCGCGGACACGCCGCGCAGCAAGGCGTGGCCGTGTTCCCGGTACGTTGCCACCACGGCGTCGTCCGGGTCCAGGGTGCTCATGACCCCCGCGGCCACTGCCTCCTCGCCGATGTAGACATGCAGGAACCCGCGGATCTTGGCCGCGCTGTAGAGTTCCACGCATTGCTCCTCAAGCCGCCGCACGCGCAGCATCTGATGCAGGAGGTGGCGTGCGTGGGCGGCGTCCATGCCTGTTTCCCGTGCTGATGTGGACTTCACGCGGGCGCTCCCGGGTGGTCGGCCGGCGGGGATTCGATCGTTGAGGTGTCGCCCTCGGGGAGCCCAAGTTCCCGGGCCTTCAAAAGCCGCCGCAGGATCTTGCCGCTCCGGGTCTTCGGCAACGCTCCGGTGAAGTCCAGCTCCCGGGGAGCCACCGCCGGGCCCAGCCGCTTGCGGGCGAAACCGATGATGTCCAGCTTGAGCGCCTCCGAGGGCTCCCATCCGGTGCGGAGTTCCACGAACGCCTTGACCACTTCGCCGGCGACGGGATCCGGGACGCCTATCACCCCGGCCTCGGCCACTGCCTCGTGTTCCATCAGCGAGCTCTCAACCTCGAAAGGGCCGATCAGGTGCCCGGACGACTTGATCACGTCGTCGCCCCTTCCCACGAACCAGAAGTACCCATCCGCGTCCTTCTTCGCGAGGTCTCCGGTCAGGTACCAGCCGCCGGCGAAACAGCGCCGGTACCGCTCGTCTTCGTTCAGGTAGCCCCGGAACATGGAAGGCCAGCCCGGCCGTAGGGCCAGTTCACCCACCGCATCAGGTTCGGTCAGCAGGACAGCCTCGCCGTCCCTCACCACCGGCCTGCCGTCCGGGTCCCGGGCCACAATCGCGGCCTCGATACCGGGCAGGGGCCGGCCCATCGAGCCGGGCCGGATTTCCATCGCGGCGTAGTTCGAAATCATGATGCCCCCGGTTTCGGTCTGCCACCAGTTGTCGTGGATGGGGTGGCCGAACGCCTCCTGGCCCCACACCACCACTTCCGGATTGAGCGGCTCGCCCACACTGGCCACAAACCGCAGGGAGGACACGTCGTGCCCTGCGACGCGGTCTGCACCGGCCTTCATCAGCATGCGCAGCGCGGTGGGGGCGGTGTACCAGACGGTCACGTGCTGCTCGGCGAGGATGCGGTACCACCTGTCCGCATCCATCTCCTCCTCGTCCACAATCGTGGTCACGCCGTGGGTGAGCGGCGCGATCACCCCGTAGGACGTGCCGGTGACCCAGCCGGGATCCGCCGTGCACCAGTAGACGTCGTCAGGGTGCAGGTCCAGGGCGAAGAATCCGGTTGCCCGGTGGGCGGTGACGGCGTCGTGCACATGGATGGCGCCTTTGGGAGTGCCGGTGGTGCCGCTGGTGAAGTGCAGCAGGGCCATTTCCTCGGCCCGGGTTGAGGCTGTTTCCAGCGGCTGCGCATCCTGCATGAGTTCGGCCAGGTCCAGCGTTCCGGGATCCGGCCGGCCTTCGGCATCGATCAGCAAAACATGCTCGAGCTCCGGGAGCTGGTCGCGGATCTGGGCGACTTTGCGCCGGTACAGTGCCCGCGTGGTGACCAGTGCCCGTCCTGATCCGAGCTGGAGCCGCTGGCGCATGGGCTCGGGACCGAATGCGGAGAACAGAGGGCAGAACACGCTCGCGTTCTTCAGGGTGCCCAGGACGGCCACGTACAACTCGGGGCTGCGGCCCATCAGCGAGAAGATCCGTTCCCCGCGCCCGATTCCGAGTCTGTGCAGGACGCCGGCAAACCGTCCGGTCTGTTCCGCCAGGTCGGCGTAGGTCAACGAACGGGCCGTGCCGTCAGCCCGGATAAAACGCAGGGCCTCGTGATTCGACCGCTCGCCCGCGGCATGGCGGTCCACGGCCTCATAGGCAATGTTGACACCGCCGCCAGGCAGTCCGGCAAGGGCCTGCCGCGCTTCATCCCAGGAGAACGCGGCCCGGCCGGCATCGTAATCCACCATGTTGGGGTGGACAGCGAGGCCGCGGAGGTCCTTCGGGATTGCGGGCCAGCGGGTCGAGGGAGCGGTTCCGGCCGTCATGACTCAATCCGACTCCAGGCCGGGGCAGCTGCATAGAGCAGAAAGTCCCCCGGCTAAACTGGACCCCATGACTTCCGCCAGTAACCCCGCAGTTGACACCGCTGCCGCCCGTGCCCGCCTGCTCGAACTCATCAAGGAACTCGCTGTGGTCCGGGGCAAAGTTATCCTGTCCAGCGGGGCCGAAGCCGATTACTACATCGATCTCCGCCGCATCACGCTGCACCATGAAGCGTCCAGGCTGGTGGGCCAGGTCATGCTGTCGCTGATTGACGACGCCGGGATCGACTTTGAATGCGCCGGTGGCCTGACCATGGGGGCGGACCCCGTGGGCACCGCCGTGATGCACGCAGCCGTCGACGCAGGCCGCACTGTGGACGCGTTCGTGGTCCGTAAGGCGCAGAAGTCCTACGGCATGGGCCGCCAGGTGGAAGGCCCCTCGGTTGAAGGACGCAAGGTCCTGGTGCTTGAGGACACCTCCACTACCGGCGGCTCCGCGCTGACCGCCGTCGAGGGGGTCCGCAAGGCCGGCGGCAACGTGGTTGCCGTCGCCGTGATCGTGGACCGCGATACCGGTGCCAAGGAAAAGATCGAGGCCGAGACAGGTGTGCCGTACCTGTTTGCGTTCGGCAAGGACGAACTGGGCCTCGCCTGACCCGGCCGCCGGCCCGTACCACCACAAGGGGCCCGGTTACGGTTGGACTGACGCAGGGGGCTGTCATAAAATTGCCCAACCCCCTTTTGCAGCCATTGGAGAACGCGCCATGCTCCCACCGGAACTACCCTTGAACACCACCGAACAGATCCAGAACCTGATTCTGGACAGTGCGGATTTTGAGCAGTTCCTGAACGAGTTGGCACGTTTCTCGGCGCACCAGATGGCCGGTGACGGCGACGACGCCCTGTGCGGCATCACCCTCCTTCGCCACCGCAAGGCAGCCACCATCGGCTGGAGCAGCGATTCAGCCCGCGAAGTGGATGAAATCCAGTACTCGCTGTCCCAGGGCCCTTGCCTCACAGCCGCCGAAGAGGAACGCGAAGTCAACGTCCCGGACCTCTTCGAGGAGGACCGGTGGGGGCCGGATTACGCCAACGCCGTGGCTGCCCACGGGCTGCGTTCGGTGCTGTCGCTGCCGTTCAACCTTCAGGGGGAAGCGAAGGCAGCTCTGAACCTCTACTCCGACGTCCCGCGCAAATTCGACGAACGTGCGGCGGCCAAAGCCCGCGGCTACACCAGGGAGATCTCCCAGGCACTGCGGCTTGCGGTCAGGTTCTCGCTGCATACTGACAGCGCGGCGAACCTGCGTGCCACCCTCGAGTCCCGGACCACGATCGACATCGCGGTGGGCATCGTCATGGCGCAGAACCGCTGCAGCCAGGAGACGGCGGTCAGGATCCTCACAGATGCCTCGAGCAACAGCAACACCAAGCTGCGGAATGTCGCAAAATCTCTGGTGGAGTCCGTGGGCGGCGCGGGAACCCGCACGCACTACCAGGAACCGGACGCAGCCCAGGCAGGCTGAAGCCGGTACCCGGCTTGTGCCGGGCCGCTGTGGAAAGCTACGCTTGGCGAGGTTGAGCCGTCGGCCATAGACGCCCTTAATTGGAGTACCTATGGACCGCAAACTGCACGCCCGACTTACCCGGGACGCTCTGACAGATACTGTCCGGATTGACGTCCGGGGAAGCCTGAACGAGGAATCCCGCCCTTCGCTCGTCCACCTTGTAAAACAAGTCCGGAGCATGGGCATCCCTTCCCACATCCTGGTGGACCTTTCCCGCGCGGCCCTGGTGGAATCGGCGGCGCTGGCCGGCCTGCGCACCCTGCTCAACGGCGTGGACGAAGCCTTGGCACCCGAAAACGCCGGAGCCGGCATCTCGCTGGTGTTCAGTGGCACGCCGGACGGGGCCTCTCCCGCGGCCGGCACCGGCGTTGAGCCGCTCGTCATTGCCGATGAACCCGCCATCGACCTCGACGCCGGCTTCGCCCAGGTTTCCGCCGGCGCCCCCGAGGGGACCCAGCCGCCCCTTGACGCGGTGTTCGGCCGGCCCCTGTCCGGGTACTCCGATCAGGAACTGTTTGCCGCCAGCGACTCGGTTTTTTCGCTGCTTGATACGTCGGAGGCGTTCGGCGGTGCGGACCTGCTTGCCCGCTTCAACGACATCGGCGAGGAAATTACCCGCCGGAAACTCCTCAACCGCCTGGACGGGCCGGCCGGCGAGGCCTGCTACGACTCTGCGGGAGAGGGGCAGGTCGCGAGCTGACTCGCATCGGCGTCGCCTTACGTCCGACAAGAGGCGTCCAATAAGCCCCGGCTGAGCCCCGGCGTCCGCCCGTTGACCGGAGTTTGTAGCCGGAAGTTGCAGCAGGGGCTCGCGCTGTGGCTACGGTAGATGTGTGCCGTACAGGGGGGAAGACCCGCAGGAACAACCTGAGCAGCCGGGTCTTGACCACGCCCGGCTACTCGCAGGCGCCGCCTCGCTCAAGCGGTTCTCGCGCCGCGGATTCTTCGCCGGCGCGGGGGCCTCGGCGCTGCTGGTCGCGGACATGGTGGTCACCCGCCGTGTCCAGGCGGAACGCCGGGTCAACAGGATTCTCCAGGTGCCGGACGGCTTCGCAGATGCCTACTACCCTGACGCGAGCTGGTTTCTCTTCCCCGGCTACAAGACGAGCTGGGAAGAGGCGCAGTGGATCCTGAATGCCCTCCGCGGGGCGCTCAATAAGCGCGGCCGGCTTGCCGCCGTCGGCTATTCCAACCTCGGTCTGGACATCGACGAACTGGTCATCGCTGTGATCGAGCACGTCAGGGCCAACAAGCTCACCAAGCTCTTCTTCTACGGCCACAGCTTCGGCGGGATGGTGGCAACGCAGGTGGCCGCCCGGCTCCGCGAACTCCACGGGGTCGAAGTGGCGTTCATCGTGCTCGATTCCAGCCCCTACAGCAAGTTCGACGTGCTGGACCAAAGCTGGTTCGACGGCGTCGTCTTCCTTTATGAGCACGGCTTCCGCGTACCGTCCGTGGTGCGCGGTGGCTACGAACTGGGGGAGCGGGTCATCCACAAGGACGAACGCAGCTGGCCGCAGATCCTGGACCAGACACTGGAGCAGTTATCGCCCATCGCGCCCTCGAGTGAGCTGATCCAGACGGAGTCCGCGTACATCTACCACTTCAATGGCAGCAAGTACGCGGAGAACCTGGGAAGCACCAAGATGGCGTATATCGGAAACCACCGGGACCGCACGGTCAGCTACGCAACCGCTGTGGCGGCCTGGGCCCTCGTGTTCCGGACAAACATCGTCTCCACGCACCTCCAGACCGAGGGCGCCCTCCCGGCACACGCCAGCCCCGGATGGAACCCCACCATCTACCGCCCCATCCTGGAGCAGTTGCTCGACGAGTTCCTTCCTTTGCCCCGCGGAGGGTCCAGGGTCTCCGTTTTCTAGATTTGGTTTTTCAGGTCAGCGACGGAGTCCAGGACCTGGTTGGGCCGGAACGGATAGGACGCAATGTCCTCGCGCCGGGTGATGCCGGTCAGCACCAGGACGGTGTGCAGGCCTGCTTCCATGCCGGCGACGATGTCCGTGTCCATCCGGTCCCCGATCATGGCGGTGGTTTCGGAGTGCGCGTCGATCTGGTTCATCGCGGAGCGGAACATCATGGGGTTCGGCTTGCCGACGATGTACGGCTCCCGGCCGGTGGCCTTGGTGATGAGAGCCGCGATGGCGCCGGTGGCCGGCATGGGGCCATCCTTGGACGGCCCGGTGGCATCCGGGTTCGTGGCAATGAACCGCGCGCCGGCCAGGATCAGGCGGATGGCCATGGTGATGGCCTCAAAGGAGTAGGTGCGGGTCTCGCCGAGCACCACGAAGTCCGGGTCCTGGTCGGTGAGGATGAAGCCGGCCTCGTGCAGCGCCGTCGTGAGCCCGGCCTCCCCGATCGTGTAGGCGCGGTTTCCGGACCCGGAACCCCGCACCTGGTCCTTGAGGAACTGTGCCGTTGCAAGCGCGGAGGTCCAGATGTTTTCTTCGGGGACCTCAAGCCCGGACGCACGCAGCCGGGCTGCAAGGTCGCGCGGGGTGAAGATGGAATTGTTGGTCAGCACCAGGAAGCGTTTGGAGGTGTCCACCCAGCGCTGGATCAGGTCTGCCGCGCCAGGGACGGGCTGGTTCTCGTGGACCAGCACGCCGTCCATGTCCGTCAGCCAGCATTCAATCTCCTGGCCGCTGCGGTAAACCGCCGGTGATCCTTTGACCTGGTCTGTCTCTGCCACGTTTTACCTCCGCCGGTGATGGATGCTCCAACGCCCCAGTCTAGTGTTGAGGGGTGAATGAAACGCCCGGGAACACAGCCGAACCGCAGCCACTGAACGGCGAAGCGCCAGAGCCGCCGTCGGAGCCCAAGCCGGAGGTCGGCGTCGGGCCTTGGGAAGGCGATCTGCCTGAAGGTGACCACTGGGACCCGGAGCTGCTGGCGGACGGCGACCGGCGCAACGTGGTGAACCAGTACCGCTACTGGAAGCACGACGCGATCGTGGCGGACCTCGATTCCAAGCGGCACAACTTCCACATCGCCATCGAAAACTGGCAGCACGACATGAACATCGGCACGGTGGTCCGCACCGCCAACGCGTTCCTCGCCAAGGAAGTCCACATCATCGGCCGACGGCGGTGGAACAGGCGCGGGGCGATGGTCACCGACCGCTACCAGCACGTCCGCTACCACCCCACCGTGCAGGATTTTGTGGCGTGGGCGCAGGGGGAGGGGCTGGCCATCATCGGGATCGACATTTTCCCGGACTCCGTGCCGCTGGAAACCTATGAGCTGCCCAAGGACTGCGTCCTGGTTTTCGGCCAGGAGGGGCCCGGGCTGACGCCGGAGGTCCACGAAGCCGCCCTGGCCACCCTGTCCATCGAGCAGTTCGGCTCCACCCGCTCCATCAACGCCGCCTCGGCGGCGGCCATCGCCATGCACGCCTGGATCCGCCAGCACGTGTTTCACCAGCACGTTTAGGCAAGTATTACCGGCCCGGGTGACCGGAAACACGGCGCCGGGGCAGAACTGGCTAGGATGGTTCGTAGCCGACGAGGTTCACTCCAGGGCCTGCTCGGCCCGCAGACGAAATTCACTTTAGGAGTCAGCATGCCCATTGCAACCCCAGAGATCTACTCCGAGATGATCGACCGCGCAAAGGCGGGCGGCTTCGCGTTTCCGGCCGTTAACGTCACCTCCTCCCAGACGCTGAACGCGGCCCTGCGCGGCTTCGCTGAGGCCGGGTCCGACGGCATCGTCCAGGTATCCACCGGCGGCGCGGCCTACTGGTCCGGCGCCTCCACCAAGGACATGGTGGCCGGTTCGCTGGGCTTCGCCGCGTTCGCCCGCGAAGTGGCCAAGAACTACAACGTCAACATCGCCCTGCACACGGACCACTGCCCCAAGGACAAGCTGGACGGCTTTGTCCTGCCGCTGCTGGCAGCGTCCGAGGCCGAGGTCAAGGCCGGCCGCGACCCCATCTTCAACTCCCACATGTGGGACGGTTCGCACGAGCCGCTGAACGAAAACCTGAGCACCGCCCGCGAGCTGTTGGAGCGCACCGCCGCCGCGAAGATGATCCTCGAAGTTGAGATCGGCATCGTCGGCGGCGAGGAAGACGGCGTCGAAAACGCCATCAACGACAAGCTGTACACCACCGTTGAAGACGCCCTGGCCACCATCGAAGCCCTCGGCGCCGGCGAGAACGGCCGCTACATCACCGCCCTGACCTTCGGCAACGTGCACGGCGTGTACAAGCCCGGCGGCGTGAAGCTGCGCCCGGAAATCCTCAAGGACATCCAGGCCCAGGTGGGTGCCAAGCTCGGCAAGGACAGCCCGTTCGACCTCGTGTTCCACGGCGGCTCCGGCTCCTCGGACCAGGAAATCGCCGACGCCGTTTCCTACGGCGTGATCAAAATGAACATCGACACCGACACCCAGTACGCCTACACGCGTCCCGTGGTGGACCACATGTTCAAGAACTACGACGGCGTGCTCAAGGTCGACGGCGAAGTGGGCAACAAGAAGCTCTACGACCCGCGCGTCTGGGGCGCCTCGGCCGAAGCCGGCCTGGCCGCCCGCGTCGTTGAAGCGACCAAGCAGCTCGGTTCGGCCGGAAAGACGTTCTAGGAATGTCCGACGAGTTCCGCAGAAACCTGATGGGCCCTGAGCCCACGCTCCTGCCTGCCGAGACCGAGGTCTACCAGCAGCTGGAAGCGGGCCAGGAGGCCCTGGATCTCGTGGCCAAAAACCCGACGTCCTCTCTCCTGTGGGCCGTGCTGGCGGAAGAGGCGTGGGCCGAGGGCCGCGTCATCGATTCCTACGCCTACTCCCGCGTCGGCTACCACCGCGGCCTGGACTCGCTGCGCCGCAACGGCTGGCGCGGCACCGGTCCCATCCCGTGGGAGCACGAGCCCAACCGCGGCTTCCTGCGTGCGCTGTATTCGCTGGGCCGGGCCTCTTCGGCTATCGGTGAAGCGGAAGAGCCGGAGCGGATCGAGAAGTTCCTGAACGATTCGGACCCGGCGGCAAAAGCGGCCATCGAGGCGGCAGCCTGACAAGCACCACCCAAGCCAACGCGGGGTCACTTTCCGCCCAATAAACCACCGTTTTTGGGCGAGAAAGTGACCCCGCGTTGCTTGTTAAAGTACGACGGCGGCCGGTCACCTTTTTGTGGAAGGGTGTGACCGGCCGCCGTCGTTAAGCGAAGGAGCGGGTGGGGACTAGCTGGCCTTCGTCAGTCCCGTGCGGGCCATGGCGTCGGCGTAGGCGACTCGCATTTCCTCGAGGTACTGCTCCTGCCGGGCGGGGGTTCCGGCGAAGGCGCGGCCGCTGAGGCTGCGGACCTTGTAGGTCTTCAGGCCGCGGCGCCAGATCATGGGCACTTCGGTCTTCAGGAGCAGGTTGGCCAGGCGGTTGGCTTCGGTGCCATGGGCAACGATCACCGAGGCGCGCGGCACCAGGGCAAGGAACTTGAGCAGGGGCTTGAGGCCGGAGGCAATCTGGTCCGGGGTGAACTTGCCGTTGGGCTCTCCGTCGGTGTGCCAGGGGTGGACGTTCCACGGCATCACACACTCAGGGCGCAGGCCCAGCTTCCACTGGATGCCGAGCATGCGGGTGGTGGCGTCGTCGTCTCCCGCAGTGATGAAGCCGGACGGGTCCGCCTCGCCGATGTTGGAGAAAAGGCTGATGATGCGGCACTCGTCGACGTCGTGCATCGGGTCAACGTAGGGGACCTGGGTGTGCGGCTTGACGCTCTGCAGTGAATCGCACAGCTCGTTGACTGCGGCAACATTTGGATCGTAACGGCGGTTCAGGAGCTGTTCGCGGAATGATTCGGGTGCCAGGGCTGTCATGAAGGGCAATGTCTCCTGCGGGGATCGGTGCTGCTGCCAATCCGGAAAATGGGCGCGTGGTGGGCACGCCAAGTCCGGGGTGGTTTGAAATGTGTTGTGGACCGATTCCTGGTCGGTCTCTATCAGTTTAGCAAGCCCCGCAAAATGCAGGGCCCGTCCCGGGCCTTCCCGTGACGGAAGGCACAGGACGGACCCTGCAGCTGGATCGAAAAAACTACCAGAGACGCTTGGTGGCGCGGCGGGCGCCCTCGCCCAACGCCTCCAGCTTGGCCCACGCAATCTGCGGGTGGACGCGCCCGCCCAGGCCGCAGTCGGTGGAGGCGATGACATGCTCCCTGCCCACCAGCTCGGCGAAACGGACAATCCGGTCCGCGACGAGGTCCGGGTGCTCCACCACGTTGGTGGCATGTGACACGACGCCGGGGATGATGACCTTGCCCTCGGGCAGCTTGGTCTCCTCCCAGACCCGCCATTCGTGCTCGTGGCGGACGTTGCCGGCCTCAAAGGAGTACGCACCGGCGTTGACCTGCAGCACCGAGCCGACGATGTCCCCGAACGGGATGTCCGTGGTGTGCGGGCCGTGCCAGGAACCCCAGCAGACGTGGAGGCGGATCTGTTCCTGGGGCAGGTCACGCAGGGCCCAGTTGGTGGCCTCGACCCGCAGCTGGATGAACTTGAGGTAGTCCTCCAGGGTGGGTTCCGGGTTGATCTGGTCCCAGCTTTCCGCGAGGGAAGGATCGTCGAGCTGGACTGTCAGGCCGGCGTCGATAATGGCCTTGTATTCCTCCCGCATCACGTCAGCGCAGGCGTAGAGCAGCTCCTCATCGGACTTGTAGTACTCGTTGGCCACGCGGGCACAGGAGCCGGGGGACAGGGAGGCCACAAAACCCTGGGTGAGGCTTGCGGCGGCAAGTCCTTTTTTCAGGTTGGTGACATCGGAGTTCACCAGGTCCTGGCCGGTGTAGGTCAGGGGCCCGGTGATCTTCGGCTGGGAAACGCTCTTGCGGTGCGCCAGGATGCCCGAGGATGGATCGGTGTAGGCGTCGTTGAAAGCCAGCCGATCGCGGCGGTCCGGGAACGAGGTCAGCACAATGTGCCCCGGCGACGAGCGGTGCACGGTGGCGTCCTTCCACCGGTCCACATCTGTGGGTTCCAGGCCGCCGAGCCGCGCGAACGAGTAGTTCCACCAGGCGCCGTAGTCGACTGAAGTGGACATGGTGTGCCCGTATTCGCCGTCGTTGGGAATGTCCACCCCCACGTCTTTCTGCCGCTGGACGACGTCCACCACCGAGGACTCGAGCAGTTCGAGGAATTCCGGGGTAATGCCTTCGGTCTCCTTCGCGGCGTTGGCGGCGATCAGCTCCGGCGTGCGGGGCAGGGAACCTGCGTGGGTAACCTGGATGTGGTCAGTGTTAAGCGACATGGGGAATTTTCCTTTCCATCGGTCCTGGCAGTAGCACCTGCGCCGGCAGGTTTGTCCTGCTCAAACGCGGTTGCTGCGGCGTCAACGATCCAGGTCTCTCGGCCGCTCCGGATGGGTACTCTCACTTAATGGCATCTGCAGGGCCCGGGCAAGTCCGGGCCGGATTGTTTCGTGTGTGAACCCCGCCAGGCCGAACGAGTGGAGAAACCCCGGCGTCGGCTAAACTTGGGTGGTAAGAGCCCCGAACTCTTGCGTGGCAGGGCGTCCTAACCGTTCCCGCCAGGCTGTTGCCTTCGGGGCATTCTCATGAACGGCGCCGGCCTTTGATGACCCTCCCGCGAATAAGCGGATGGGGCACCCGGAGTGCGGCCCGAACGAATGGGGGAGGATCCCATGCCAGCAATCGTGATCGTAGGAGCCCAGTGGGGCGACGAAGGAAAAGGCAAGGCCACAGACCTCTTGGGTGGCCGTGTCGACTACGTCGTTAAGCCCAATGGCGGCAACAATGCCGGGCATACCGTCGTCGTAGGCGGTGAGAAGTATGAGCTCAAGCTCCTTCCGGCCGGCATCCTCAGCCCCAACGCGGTTCCCATCATCGGAAACGGCTGCGTGGTGAACCTCGAGGCCCTGTTCGAGGAAATCGATGGCCTGGAGGCCAGGGGTGCGGACACGTCCAAACTGCGTGTTTCCGCCAACGCCCACCTGGTGGCGCCTTACCACCAGGTGCTGGACAAGGTCACGGAGCGCTTCCTCGGCAGCCGCGCCATCGGCACCACCGGCCGCGGCATCGGCCCGGCCTACATGGACAAGGTGGCCCGCCTGGGCATCCGCGTCCAGGACGTCTTTGACGAATCCATCCTCCGCCAGAAGGTGGAAGGCTCGCTGCGCCAGAAGAACGAACTCCTGGTCAAGGTCTACAACCGCCGGGACATCGAGGTGGAGGAGATCGTCAGCTACTTCCTCTCCTTCGCCGAGCGCCTGCGCCCGCTGGTCATCGACAGCACCTTTGTCCTGAACAAGGCGCTGGACGAGGGCAAGGTGGTGCTCATGGAGGGCGGCCAGGCCACCTTCCTGGACGTGGACCACGGGACGTACCCGTTTGTCACGTCCTCGAACCCGACGGCGGGCGGCGCGTCAGTGGGTTCGGGCATCGGCCCTACCCGCATCTCCCGCTCGATCGGCATCATCAAGGCCTACACCACCCGCGTCGGTGCCGGACCGTTCCCCACGGAACTGTTCGACGAGATGGGCATGTACCTGCAGAAGACCGGCGGTGAGTTCGGCGTCAACACCGGCCGCCCGCGCCGCTGCGGCTGGTACGACGCCGTCCTGGCCCGCCACGCTTCCCGCGTCAACGGCTTCACGGACTACTTCGTCACCAAGCTGGACGTCCTGACCGGGATCGAGCAGATCCCGGTGTGCGTTGCCTACGACGTCGACGGCGTCCGGCACGACGAAATGCCCATGACGCAGACCGAATTCCACCACGCCGTGCCCATCTTCGAGTATTTCGAGGGCTGGAAAGAGGACATCACCGGCGCCCGCACCCTGGAGGACCTTCCGGAGAACGCGCGGAACTACGTGCTTGCCCTGGAGAAGCTTTCCGGTACGCGGTTCTCCGCGATCGGCGTCGGTCCGGACCGCGACCAGACCATCGTGGTCAACGACCTCATCAAGGACTAAAGTCCACACACGTACGACGCCGGCGGGTCACCTGAAAGGGTGGCCCGCCGGCGTCGTTGGTTAAGTCGCGGGTCCCAGGGCGGCCTCAGCTCTGCCGATCAGGCCTGGGCGGGCAAGGGCGGGGTCTGCGGGCGGTGGTACGCAATTTACACAGGGTTTACCCGGCCGGTCTTGTGAGGCTCCCGGAGCGGCGGCCAGACTCTTAATCACACGCTGAACTGATCAACAGATCGTTCGACCAGACCCGCGGGAGACGGACGCAGCAACGCGTCCACGCAAGCCGGAGGCGAAGACGTCGCCGGAAGGTGGCCCCGCAGACCGGAAGGATTTGCCATGGCCGGGATGTTTGAAGTTTTTGTGGACGCCGATTCGCTGTTCAGGTTCAGGCTGATGGGGCCGGACGGAACCGTGATGGCTGTGTCGGAGGCGTTCGCTGACAAGCCGGCGGTGGCAGCCGGGATCGCGGCCGTGCGGGAGTGCGCCGGGACGGGGCTGGTCACGGACCTTTCACGCCCGGCCCCTTCCTCCGGAGCCGCGGCCCAGCCGGAGCTGGTAAACGCTCCCGCTGCGGTCCAGCCGAACTGCGACGAGCAGCGGGTTCCGGTGACCAGGCTCCGCCCCTTCGACCATGCCAAGGCGCCGCGGCGGCTGGCCCCTGCACCGCGCTGGATCGGAGCAGCACAGGCTCCCGCCTGAGGCCCAAAAAAGAATTTCAAAGTTTTTTGTGACCCGGCGTAACCCTTCGGCCCTTGCCAGCGATTACCCCTATGAAGAGCCGGTCTGGAACTTGTCCCCCATCATGTTCCAGGCCGGCCTTTTTGTCCCCCGGCCGCCACGTGTGGCGGCCTGCAGCAGGGTTACCGGAGGGTAAAGTTGGCGGGGCAAGCCCCGTCCCCCTCACCGAAAGCCCTGCGTCCCGTGACCGATGCTCTGACAGATGACGTTTTGCGTGTACGCGCGCGCGATCCGGAGCTGTTCACCATCGTGTACCGAACCTACGCGTCACAGGTCCTGGGCTACCTCACAGCCCGCGGAGTAGAAGATCCGGAGGCGGTAATGCAGGAAGTCTTCCTCGCCGTCCTGCCGCGGCTTGAGACGGTCACCGGTGGGGTTTCCGGGCTGCGCACATTTGTCTTTTCCGTGGCCCACGCCCGCATGGTTGATGATCACCGGCGGCAGCGCCGCACGCCTGTTGAGCTCTCGTTCGAACCGGACCTGGACCAGCGTGAGGACACGTCGGCTGAGGCTGAGGTCCTCCAACGGGTTTCCCCGCAGGAGGTCCTGGACCTGCTCAACGGGTTGCCGGACGATCAGCGGGAAGTTTTGTCCCTGCGCCTTGTCGGCGGCCTGACCGTCGAACAGGTCGCGGACGTCATGGGGAAGAGTACCGGTGCTGTAAAGCAGCTGCAGCGCCGCGCCCTGGTCAAACTCCGCGAGGAGTCCGCTGTAAAGGAATATGTGGTGCCATGACTTCGCCCCCCAGCCCGCTGCTTACCCGTTCCCTTGTCCGGACCGTGGACGACATGCTGATCGACGCCGGCGAGACCGATGCCAGGCTTCGCGCCGCGCTGCTCTCACTGGGTTCCCTCCGCTCCCTGCCGGTCCCCGAGCCCGGTGCTGAACTGGCAGCCATGCTCCTGTCCGGCCCGGCCCACGAGCTGGGCCACCGTCGCCTGCTCCGGCGCCACCGGAGCTCCGTGGTGGGACTTGCCGTGATCGCCGGGATGGGATTGGGCGTCACCGGAGTGGCTGCCAGCGGGTCCGTTCCGGACGGGTCCACGAACAGCTCCGTCCAGCAGATGCTGGCTGACTGGAGCCCCGCCTGGACCATTGCGGCAGCTCCGCTTGCCGTTCCGGCGGACGCCGGCCTCCCTGTGGAGTTGCAGGCTCCCGGGGACCAGACAAATGGCGATCAGGCAGTCGGGGACGGCGCTGCGGAACAGCCAGGCACTTCCGGCCTTGGAGCCGCCCAGCCCGGGAACCCGGGAGCCGGGGCGTCCCAGGCCGGGACGGGGCAGCAGGGCAACTCCGGTTCCGCCGGAAAAGGAAATGGAGCGGACGGCTCCTCGTCGAAAGCGAACGACGGCGGCTCAGCCGGCAATGCGGCGGGCGGCAACGGGGGCGGTACTGCTGCGAAGGATGCAGAGTCCGGGGAAGGCGGGGAACCGGGAGGCAAAGCCGGTTCTGACGCTGCCGCCGGTCAGGGCAAGGCAGGGAAGTCCGGCCCCGTCACCTCTACCGTGGAGGAAGCTGCCACCTTGCTTGCCACAACTGGAAAAACCGCGGCCGGAAAAGCTGACGCCGGCCAGATCTGGCTGAACAAGTTCAGCCGCTGACAACGCACCGGGCGCGAACGTGCGCCGGGAACGTGGTCAGCGGGGAAACTTCTGTCAGGAAAGCAGTTGCCGCTTCGAGGAGATCACGCCGGTATCGAAGCCGGCCAGGTGCAGGCCGCCATGGAACCGGGCATGCTCGATCTTCACACAGCGGTCCATCACCACGTTGAGCCCGGCAGCTTCAGCGTCCGCGGCCACTTCCTCATGCCACGATCCCAGCTGCAGCCACAGCGTCTTGGCACCGGCGGCAATGGTCTCGGCCAGGACACCCGGGAGATCATCGTGCTTGCGGAACACATCCACGATGTCCGGGCTCTCCGGAAGGTCCGCGAGGGTCGCGTACGTGGGCTGGCCAAGGATTTCCTTCACTACGGGGTTCACGAAATAGACCTTGTAGCTCGTAGAGGACTGCAGGTACGTCGCCACAAAGTAGCTCGCCCGCGACGGTTTGTCCGAGGCGCCCACGATTGCGATCGACTTGGCCTGCCGCAGCAGGTTCAGGCGATCCGGCGCGGACGGTCCGGTCCAGGTGCGTTCGGTGGTGCTCATGCGCTCGCTCCAATCGTGCAGGAATCCGCGGGTTCGGTGGCCGTGCCGCCCGCGGCGGTGGCCGTGCCGGTCGCCGCGGCCTCGGTCAGGGCCTGGTCAAGATCCCACAGGATGTCCTCGATGTCCTCAAGCCCCACGGAGATGCGGACCAGGTCCTCGGGGACCCCGGCGGACTCAAGCTGCTCGGGGCTCAGCTGCTGGTGCGTGGTGGATCCGGGGTGGATCACCAAAGTTCGGGAATCACCCACGTTGGCAAGGTGCGAGGCGAGCTGCAGCGCTTCGATGAACTTCTGCCCGGCCGCCCGGCCGCCCTTCACGCCGAAGGAGAACACGGAGCCCGGCCCCTTGGGCAGGTACTTCTTGGCACGCTCGAAATGCGGGTGCGAGGGGAGGCCGGAGAAGTTCACGTAAGCCACGCGCTCGTCCGCCTCAAGCCATTCCGCGACGGCCTGGGCGTTCTCGAGGTGTTCGTCAAGGCGCTGGGGCAGCGTTTCGACGCCCTGCAGCAGCTGGAAAGCCGACTGCGGGCTAAGTGCGGGGCCGATGTCGCGCAGCTGCTCGCAGCGGAGTTTGGTGAGGAACCCGTACTCGCCGAAGTTGCCCCACCAGGAGACATTGCCGTAGGAGGCCACGGGTTCGGTCATCGTGGGGAACTTCCCGTTGCCCCAGTCGAACCGGCCACTTTCCACAATTACGCCGCCGAGGGTGGTGCCGTGGCCGCCCAGGAACTTCGTGGCGGAGTGGATGACAATGTCGGCTCCGTGCTCGATCGGCCGCACGAGGTACGGCGTGCTCAAGGTGGCGTCGACCACGAGGGGGATGCCGGCGTCGCGCGCTACCTTCGCCAGCCCCTCCAGGTCCTGGACCTCGGAGGACGGGTTGGCCACCACCTCGACGAAGATCGCCTTGGTGTTCTCCCGGACCGCCGCTGCGTAGTCCGCCGGGTCGGTACCGGGAACAAAGGTGGTGTCCACGCCGAAGCGGCGCAGGGTCACGTCCAACTGGGTGACCGTTCCGCCATAGAGCTGGGATGCCGCGACGATGTGATCGCCGGACTGCGTCAGCGCCGCGAAAGTGATGAATTCGGCCGCCATGCCCGACGACGTCGCGACCGCCCCGATGCCGCCCTCCAGGGAGGCGATGCGCTCTTCGAACGCCGCGACCGTGGGGTTGCCGATCCGGGAGTAGATGTTGCCGTACTTCTGCAGTGCGAACAGGTTGGCGGCGTCCTGGGTGTCCTTGAACACGAAGGACGTGGTCTGGTAGATCGGCACCGCGCGGGCGCCGTGCTCGGCGTCGGGGGTGCCGCCGGCGTGCAGGGCGCGGGTGCGGAAACCAAACGTGCGGTCAGCCATTAGGCAGCCACCTCCACGGAAGCAACCGGTGTCCCGGAAAGGTCCAGCTCGGTGCCGTGCTTGCGGGCGAGGTCGGCTTCGAGCTCGCGGACGATCGGCAGGATGTCCGCACCGAATGCCGCAACTTCCTCCTGGAAGTGCAGGTAGCCGGTGAGGAACAGGTTCACGCCTATCTTCTTGTACGCCACAATCCGCTCGGCGATCTGCTCCGGGGTGCCGATCAGCTGGGTCTTGAAGCCGTCGTTGTACTGGACCAGGTCCTCGAAGCTGGAGTCGGCCCACATGCCCTTGCCGTCCTTGGTGGACGCGCCGGCTTCCTGGACGGCGTCGCGGAAGCCCTGGACTGCGGGCTTGTGCGCCTTCGCCACGATTTCGCGGAGGGTGTCCCGGGCTTCCTTCTCGGAATCCCGGGCGATGACGAAGCCGTTGAGCCCGAATTTGGGGGCGGACAGGGCGCCCTCGGTGCCGCGCTTGGTTTCCCGCCCGCTTTCTCCTGCGGAAGCGACTACGCCGGCGATGTTCTCCTTGAACCCTTCCAGGTCCTTGCCGTTGGAGAAGTACCAGTCAGCCACGCGGCCCGCGGTGGCCTGGGCCGCCGTCGAGTTGCCGCCGAAGAAGATCTCCGGGTGTGCACGGCCTGGAACGTCCACTGGAGCCGGGTTCAGGGTGAAGTCGGTGATGTTGTAGTACTTGCCGGACTGGCTGTACTCCTGCTCGGTCCAGAGGCCGCGGAGGACCTTGATGAATTCCTCGGTGCGCACGTAGCGTTCGTCGTGTTCCAGCCAGTCGAGGCCGAAGTTGGTGAACTCGTTCTTGAGCCAGCCGGAGACGATGTTCACGGCGGCGCGGCCGTTGGAGATGTGGTCCGCGGTGATGATGAACTTGGCCAGCACGCCGGGGTGCCACATGCCCGGGTGGACGGCGGCGATGACCTTGAGGCGCTCGGTGGCGGCCAGCAGGGCGAGGCTGAACGAGGTGGCCTCGTGCTGCTTGTCCGCACCGTAGGAGGCGGCATAACGGGTCTGGGTCAGCGCGTATTCAAAGCCGGAGTTCTCGGCGATCTGCGCGAGCTTCCTGTTGTAGTCGAAGTCCCAGCCGGTGCGCTGTTCGATGGTGGAGACCACCAGGCCGCCGGAAACGTTCGGCACCCAGTACGCGAACTTGAGCGGTTCGGAAAGACGGGCAACGTTGCTGATGTCATTCATGAATTTTCCTTTGCTAGGGTCCGCTCGCGCAGGACGTCCTGGATGCCGGCGATCGCCGGTTCGTTCTGGAGTGAGGTGGTATCGCCCAGGGCGGTCCCCTCGAAGAGCTGGGTCAGCAGCCGGCGCATGATCTTGCCGCTGCGGGTTTTGGGCACGTCCTGGACCACGACGACGTCGCGCGGCTTGGCGATGGGGCCGATCGCCTTCGCGACGTGGTTGCGCAGTTTTGCGTCGACTTCCCCGGAAACGCCGGATTTAAGAACCACAAACGCAACGATCGCGTGCCCGGTCTTCGCGTCCGCGACCGGGCAGACGCCGGCCTCCACCACGTCAGGGTGCGATACCAGGGCCGACTCGATCTCGATGGTGGACAGCAGGTGGCCTGAGACGTTCAGGGTGTCGTCCACGCGGCCCAGGATCCAGATGTCCCCGTCGGCGTCGTACTTGGCGCCGTCGCCGGCCAGGAACCAGCCCTGTTCCACGTACTTGCTCCAGTAGGAGTCGTAGTAGCGGCGCGGGTTTCCCCAGACGGTCCGCGCAATAGCCGGCCCGGGGGTGTCAACCACGATGAAGCCCTGGACGCCCGGCGGCACTGTCTTGCCGGCGTCGTCCACGATCCTGGTGCTGACGCCCGGCAGCGGGCGGGCAGCGCAGCCCGGTTTGAACTCGGTGTCGGTGGGGGCGGGAGAGAGGATGGTGGCGCCCGTCTCGGACTGCCACCAGGTATCCACCACCGGAGCCGTGCCGGCACCCACGTTCCGGCGCAGCCAGCGCCAGGCTTCCGGATTCACGGCCTCGCCCACGGTGCCCAGCATCCGGATGGAGGAGAGGTCGTAGGTGTCCGGCACGCCGTCCGGGAACCAGCCCATGAGGGAGCGGACCAGGGTGGGTGCGGTGTAGTACTGAGTCACGCCGTAGCGTTCGATGATCTCGAAGTGCCGGCCCGGATGCGGGGTGTTGGGGGTGCCCTCGAAGATCACCTGGGTCACGCCGTTGGAGAGCGGACCGTAGATCTCGTAGGTGTGCGCCGTGACCCAGGCCAGGTCAGCGGTGCACCAGTGCACGTCGCCGTCCCGCAGGGCAGGGTCCGGATTGCTGAACAGGTGCTCGAAGCTCCAGGATGCCTGCGTGAGGTAACCGCCGGAAGTGTGGACCAGACCCTTGGGCTTACCGGTGGTCCCGGAGGTGTACATGATGAACAGGGGAGTCTCGGCGTCGAACGCCTCCGCCTCGTGGACGTCCGGGGCGCGCCCGACGGCGTCATGCCACCATACGTCGCGGCCTTCGGCCATGTGCACGGTTGCCAGTTCGTCGGCGGGCGTGGTGCGGTTGACCACCAACACGTGCTCGATCGCGTTCTCACCGGCGACTGCCGCGTCAGCGTTGTCCTTGACCGGGACGGCAACGCCGCGGCGGTACTGGCCGTCCGTGGTCACCAGGAGCTTGGCCCCCGTGTCCTCCACCCGGAACTTCAGCGCCTCGGCGGAGAACCCGCCGAAGACCAGGGAGTGGATGGCGCCGATGCGGGCCACAGCGAGGGTGATGATGACGGTTTCGGGGATGACCGGGAGGTAGATGACCACCCGGTCGCCCTTGGTGATGCCGAGGTCCAGCAGGGCGTTGGCCGCCTTGGACACTTCGCGCTGCAGTTCCGCGTAGGTGATGGTGCGGCGGTCACCGGGCTCGCCTTCGAAGTAAAGGGCCACCTTGTTGCCGCGGCCGTTGGCCACGTGGCGGTCCACGCAGTTGTAGGCGACGTTGAGCCTGCCGCCTTCAAACCAGGTGATCTCGGGGCCTTTTCCGGCTTCTGCGTCGGCCGGGATGCGGCGGTGCGCCGTGTGCCAGGGTTTGCCGTCAGGGTTTTGTGCGTTTGGGGCCCAGTCCAGGCGGAGGGCCTGCTCTTCCCAGAAAGCCACGTTGTCCTGGATTGCCGGCTGGGCTACCGGAGCGGTGGCTGTTGTGGTGCTGCTGTGACGGGCCGGCCCGCCGGACGGTTCGCCGTGCACAGCGACGTCCTGCAGCCCGGTCGAGGACCATCCCGATGGGCTATTGGCGGGGCCGGCCGCGTCACGCAGCCCTGCTCCGATCGCCGTCGCGTTCGAAGTGGTGTGGGGGGAGTCCGCTGGCACGCCGGAAGAGGCCGTGGTGGCGGTACCCGGGGTGGAAGTCGGGGTCAAAAAGGGCGTGGCAGGATAAATCTCCGGGGTCATGGGTATGCTCCATCGATCCTGGCGGTAGCACCCTGGCAGTTGATTAAGGATGGTCGCCTTAACTTTGCTGCCTTGACGACGGCAAGCGTCGCCCAGGGATGCTGCGGCGTCATAGATCCAGGTCTCTCGGCCGCTCGGGATGGTCACTACCACTACAGCTGAGTCGCATGGTCCACGCCAAATGCCGCGTTGTGGGAGCGTAATATTCGTTCATCCCGGCAATGGCCATGCCGGATCATTCAATTATTCGGCGATGAGGTGGAGGATTCGCGATGTAGTCTTGCATCATGGCCCACGTCAACGATCCAGCCGTTTTAGAGCGCCTTATGCGAAACAAAGGGCGGTGGGCCATCGTCGGCCTGACCACCAATGAATGGCGTGCTGCCTACGATACGTCCCTGTTCATCCGGGACAGGCTGGGCATGGAAATCATCCCCGTCAACCTGCCGGGGGATGCTGTCCACGGCGAAACCGGGTACCGGACACTGGCCGAGATTCCGGCGGAAAAGCATCCCCTCGACGTCGTTGACTGCTTTGTGAACTCGCAGAAGGTCGGGGCCGTGGTGGACCAGGCGATCGCTGTTGGAGCCAAGGCGGTGTGGCTGCAGCTCGGCGTCATAGACGAGGATGCCGTTGCACGGGCAAAGGCTGCCGGCCTGGATGTTGTGATGAACGTTTGCCCCGCCCAGCAGGCCTGGAAATACAACCTCTGAACGGTGCTGTGCCCCGGAAATCAGCCCTTCATGAGCTCCGGGTAGTGGCGCTCCGTGACGTCCGGGTGGGCCCGCATCCGGCCTTTGAGCATGTTCATGCCGAATGAGGCGAGCATCGGATTGGACGGATCGTCCGACATGCCCCGCGCCTGTGCCTTGAGTTCGGGCGGCAGGGGGACGGGGTCGATCACGGCGTCCAGCCTCGGGGACCAGAAAAAAGGTACGGAGTAGCGGTCCACGCCGGGCGGCGGCGCCTTGACCCGGTGGATGGTGGCGGCCAGGTAGCCTTCCGTGGCCACCTCCAGCATTTCTCCCAGATTCACCACCAGGGCTCCCGGAATGTAGTCCACCTCCACCCACTCGCGCGCCCCTGGCGGCAGGACCTCCAGCCCTCCCACTTCGTCCTGGAGCAGGAGGGTGACGAAGCCATAGTCTGCGTGCGATCCCACACCCTGCTCACCGGCCTCCTCAACCACGCCTCCGACGTAGTGCACAAGCTTGCCCATCCAGGCCGGTTGGTCACCGAAAGGCTCGTCGAAGTGGTCCTCCGGCAGCCCCAGGGCAACGGCGATGCCGCGGAGCAGTTCCATGCCCACTGAGGACATCAGGTCCGCCCAGGCCATGGCGGCGGTTTTGAGTTCGGGCAAGGACTCGTCAGGCCACAGGTTATGGCCCTGGAGCAGCCAGTACGGCTGGTCCGCCGGGTAGTCCGGGATGGGGTCGCGCTCGGGGGAATAATCGATCTGCTCGCGCGCGTCCGCCCGTCCCTGGGTGACTTCCGTGCCCATCCGGGTGTAGCCGCGGAAGTGGGGTGACAGCCGGTTGTCCAGCTTCATCCGCTCCTCAAGCGGCAAGTCGAAGAAGCGTTTGATGAGGCCCAGGAGCTCCTCGGCCTGGCCGGGCGCTGCACCGTATCCCGTGATCTGGAAAAAACCTACGTTGTGGGCGGCGTCCCGCAGCTGGTCGATGAATTCCGGGCTGAAGGGACCGTAGGGCTGACGCGCGGTGCTCAGGTCCAGAACAGGGATGGTGGCCTGGTCAGGTGACATCTTCGCAGACTAGCACCGCCGCCAACGGCTTTGTAGGCTCACAGGATGGAACCAGCTGAGCTCAGGGAGATCTGCCTTTCTTTTCCCGGCGCCTACGAAGATTTTCCCTTCGGACCGGAGACCTCGGTTTTCAAGGTGCGGGCGGCTGTAGGCGGCACCCGGCATGAGGCGAAGATGTTCGCCTCGTCCACCCTGGATGCGGACGACTTTTCCGTGAGCCTCAAATGTGAGCCCGCGCTGGCCGAGCAGCTCCGCGCCGCCCACCCCGGGATCACCGGGGCCTGGCACATGAACAAGACCCACTGGAACGGTGTGAGGCTCGACGGTGCCCTCCCTGACTCCATGGTCCGGGACATGGTGGAGGACTCCTACGACCTGGTGGTGGCCAGCCTGAGCCGGAAGCAGCAGGAGCAGCTGGGCTGGGCGCGGCTGTCTGCATCCCGGGAGGGCTCCGTTGACTGAAAAGCGTCTGGTCGGCGGCCGCCTCGATTACCCGGGTGTCGGGGCCACGGAGAACGGGCGTCCACCGGAGGGGTATCCCAGCCAAGTGGTCCAGGCCTATCTTGGCGACGGGCCGGCGCTGTACCGCAGGGTGGCGCAGGGAATCCTGACCTGGGAGCTGCAGCGCCGGTCGGGGCTGCGCGTCCGGGCGGAGTCCGACGTCGTCCGGCCGGGAACGCGCGTGGTGAGCGGATTCGGCGTCGGGCCTTTCCGGATCAACGCCCCCTGCGAAGTGGTGTGGGTGCGGCGGCCGGTACCTGGTGACGGTCCGCAGTCGGCGGGCTTCGGCTACGGCACACTGCCCGGCCATCCGGCGCGGGGTGAGGAAGCGTTTGAGGTGGAGATTGACGCCACCGGTCGGGTGTTCCTGAAGATCACGGCCTTCAGCAAGCCGGCCAACTGGTTCTACCGCGTCGGTGGCCCGGTGACCAGGGCGGCGCAGAGGCACGTCACGTCGCGATACCTTGAAGGGGCACGCCAACTCGCCGCAGGCTGAACAGGCCCTATCCCGGAAACGAACGGAAATCCCATGATCTTCATCGTCGTCAAATTCAAGGTCAAACCCGACTGGTCCGAGCGCTGGCTCGGCCTCGTCGACGGGTTCACCCAGGCCACCCGGCAGGAGCCCGGCAACCTGTGGTTCGACTGGTCCCGCAGCGTGGAGGACCCCCACGAGTTTGTCCTGGTGGAAGCCTTCAAGGACGACGCCGCCGCGGACCACGTCAACAGCCCGCACTTCAAGCAGGCCATGGCGGACATGCCCCAGGCCCTGGCCGAGACCCCGCAGATCATCAGCCGCCAGCTCGACGGCGACGGGTGGGACCGGATGGGCGAGCTCACCATCTGACCCCGTGGTTACGATGGGGACATGTGGATCGGCTGGATTGAGTTCGACATCCTCCTCGGCGATGTCCAGAGCCTGAAGGAGAAACGCTCCGTCATCAGGCCGCTCTTGGCCGAGGTCAAGCGCCGGTTCGATGTGTCTGTCGCTGAAGTAGGCGGCCACGAACAGTACCGGCGCTCGCAGGTGGGCGCGGGCCTGGTGGCAGCAGACCGGGCGCACCTCATGGAGGTGCTCACCGCCGTCGAACGCTTCGTGGCGAACCGGCCCGAATTTGAGTTGCTCAGTTCACGTCAGCGGGAGCTCCACAGCGAAGATTAAAGCAACGCGGGGTCACTCCACGCCCAATCCCGGAGGATTATCGGGCGAGGAGTGACCCCGCGTTGCTCTTGGGGAAGGGCTAGCCGAAGTACTTCGGCAGCGTCGCCTCGTGGGCTTCGCGGAGGGCATCGAGGGACAGGGTGTCCACGCCGTTGATCTCCAGCTCGCCGCTGGCCGCGTCCACTACACCGATGCGGGTGTGGGCGAAACCGCGGGCCGTGCACATGTCCGTAAACCGGATCTCCTCCGAGCGGGGCACACCAACAATGGCGCGGCCCTGGGTTTCGGAGAACAGGGCCGTGAACAGGTCAACGCCGTCACGGTCCATGACATCCTGCAAAGCGATCCGGGCACCCACACCGTAGCGCAGCGAGGACTCAACCAGGGCTGCCGCGAGGCCGCCTTCGGAGAGGTCGTGAGCGGAATCGACCATGCCGTCGCGGGACGCGTTGATCAGGATTTCACCCAATGCGCGCTCTGCGGCGAGGTCAACCTTGGGCGGCAGTCCGCCGAGGTGGCCACGCATGTTTGCCCACTCGGAGCCGTCCAGTTCAGCCGCGGTCGTGCCCAGCAGGTAGATGGCCTGGCCATCCTCACGCCAGCCCGACGGCGTGCGGCGGGCGACGTCGTCGAGCTTTCCGAGAACTGCCACCACAGGGGAGGGGTGGATGGGCGTGGTGCCCGTCTGGTTGTAGAGCGAAACGTTGCCGCCGGTGACCGGGATGCCCAGCACCATGCAGGCGTCGGACAGGCCGCGGATGGCCTCGGCGAGCTGCCACATGACGTCCGGGTCCTCGGGGGAGCCGAAGTTCAGGCAGTCGCTGACGGCCATGGGAACGGCACCGGAGGTGGCCACATTGCGGTACGCCTCGGCCAGCGCCAGCTGTGCACCGTGGTATGGGTCAAGGAAGGTGTAGCGTCCGTTGGCGTCGGTGGCCAGGGCAACGCCCAGGCCGGTTTCCTCGTCCACGCGGACCACGCCGGCATCGTCCGGGTACGCCAGGGCGGTGTTGCCGCCGACATAGCGGTCGTACTGGTTGGTGATCCAGTCCTTGCTGCACATGTTCGGCGAGGAAATGAGTTCGGTGACAGCAGCTGCCAGCGCCGGGGCGGACGAGGGACGGCCGGCGTCCTGGACGGAGCCGGTGAAGGTGTCCGCCTGGAGGGAGTCCTGCCACTCGGGGCGGGCAAACGGGCGGTCGTAGACCGGTCCGTCGTGGGCCACGGTGCGGGGGTCAACGTCCACGATCACCACGCCGTCCCAGGTGATGATCAGGCGGCCGGTGTCAGTGACCTCGCCGAGCCAGGAGTACTCCACGGCCCATTTGTCCATGACCGCTTCGAAAGCAGCGATGTTCTCCGGGGTGACCACGGCCATCATGCGTTCCTGCGACTCCGACATCAGGATTTCGCCCGGGGTCAGGGTGGGGTCGCGAAGCAGGACGGAGGTCAGCTCAACTTCCATGCCGCCGTCGCCGTTGGAGGCCAGTTCCGAGGTGGCGCAGGAGATGCCTGCGGCGCCGAGGTCCTGGATGCCTTCAACGAGCGAGCCCTTGAACAGCTCGAGGCAGCACTCGATCAGGACCTTCTCGGCGAAGGGGTCGCCCACCTGGACGGCGGGGCGCTTGGACGGCTTGGTGTCGTCGAAGGACTCGGAGGCGAGCACCGAGGCGCCGCCGATGCCGTCACCGCCGGTGCGGGCACCGAACAGCACCACCTTGTTGCCCTTGCCCGAGGCGTTGGCCAGGCGGATGTCCTCGTGGCGCATAACGCCGACAGCCAGTGCGTTGACCAGCGGGTTGCCCTGGTACACGGAGTCGAAGACCATTTCGCCGCCGATGTTGGGCAGGCCAAGGGAGTTACCGTAGCCGCCGATGCCGGCAACAGCACCGTGCATGACGCGGGCGGTGTCCGGGTGGTCGATGGCGCCGAAGCGGAGCGGATCCATCACAGCCACGGGGCGGGCGCCCATGGAGATGATGTCGCGGACAATGCCGCCGATGCCGGTCGCCGCACCCTGGTAGGGCTCCACGAACGACGGCGAGTTGTGGGACTCGATCTTGAACGTCACGGCCCAGCCGTCGCCCAGGTTGGTGACGCCGGCGTTTTCGCCGATGCCCACCAGCATGTCCTTCTTCATTTCCTCGGTCACCTTGTCGCCGAACTGGCGCAGGTGGTTCTTGGAGGACTTGTAGGAGCAGTGCTCGCTCCACATGACCGAGTACATGGCGAGCTCGGCGCCGGTGGGGCGGCGGCCCAGGACCTTGACTACTTCGTCGAACTCGTTCTGCTTCAGGCCCAGTTCGGCCCAGGGAAGCTCGGTGTCCGGCGTCTTGGCGGCGTTTTCGACGGTGTCGATGTTGAACTTCTTGGTGGTTTCCGTGGTCACTTGGCGCCTCCCACAATCTTGTTCAAAACGGAGGTGAAGAAACCCAGGCCATCGGTATCGGACCCGCCGATGCCGTCCAGCGACTGCGGGCCGAAGCCCACCTCCACGGCGTGCTCGGGGTGCGGCATAAGGCCCACCACGTTGCCGGCGGCGTTGGAGATGCCGGCGATGTCGCGGCGTGAGCCGTTGGGGTTGAAGCCGACATAGCGGAACACCACGCGGCCTTCGGCCTCGAGGCCGTCCAGGACCTTCTCGTCGGCGATGTACTGGCCGTCCTGGTTCTTCAGCGGAACGGTGATTTCCTGGCCTGCCTCGTAGTCCAGGGTCCAGGCGGTGTTGCTGTTTTCCACGCGCAGGACCTGGTCGCGGCACATGAACTTCAGGTGGTCGTTCTTGATCATGGAGCCGGGCAGCAGGTGCGATTCGGTCAGGATCTGGAAGCCGTTGCAGATACCCAGTACGGGCAGCTTGGCGTCGGAGTTGGCGGCGTCGATGATTTTGGACATCAGCGGCGCGAAACGGGCAATAGCACCGGCGCGGAGGTAATCTCCGTAGGAGAAACCGCCGGGAATCACGACGGCGTCCACGTCACCGAGGGTGGTGTCGGCGTGCCAGAGCGGCACCGCGGTGCCGCCTGCGAGCCGGACTGCACGGGCGGCGTCGCGGTCGTCCAGTGTGCCGGGGAAGGTGACGACGCCGATCCGGGCGCCAGCGAGCCGCGGCTCGGCGGCGACGGCGACTGCCTCGCCGATCAGGGGGAGTTCAGTCATCTCAGGCCTCGACGACCTCGACGTTGACGACGTCCTCGATCACCGGGTTGGACAACAGGGTTTCGGCTGCCTCGCGGGCCTGGGCCAGGATTGCGTCGGTCACCTCGCCGTCGACCGTCAGTTCAAAACGCTTGCCCTGACGGACAGAGCTAAAGCTGGTGAAACCCAGGCGGGGGAGTGCACCCACGATGGCCTTCCCCTGCGGGTCCAGAATCTCGGGCTTGGGCATGACGTCAACAACGATCCGGGGCATCCGGCAACTCCTGTGCGTGAGCATTGGGTAAGGGCGCAGCGGAGTCACGCCGTCTTACGCCGTTCCAGAGGTGAAGATTGCTGTTTGCAACAGTGTGGACGGGCGCTCCGCGAGCTTGCTATCCCATTCTACCGGCCGGAGCGCTTGACCCCGTATTTCGGTGGGCTCCGTCACCGTCATCACTTTGGGGGCCCTCCTCAACGAGTGGAGAACGACGGCGGCTATGGCACTGCGGGTGCAGCGTCACTAGGATGGCGGAATGGCTGAGAAATCGAAATCCGTGCTGTTGCCGTTCGTCGCCGCGGCGGTATTCGCCGGGCTGGGCAGGATGGTCTTCCAGAAAATCCTTGCGGACAAGGCGGCGCGGGAAAACCGCGTGGCCGGTCCCGTGGACGAAAAGACCCGCCAGTGGATCAGCGACGTCGTCCGCACGCCACGCGAGGCTCCGCGCGAGTAGAACCTCCTGCACACCGGCTCACTAAGGGCGCTCCCGTCAAGGGGAGTGCCCTTTTTCGTGCGACGGCGCAGGCGCTATCGCCGGAATGAAGCGGCCGCGCCTCCGCCCGTATGACGGCACCGAAAACACGTTCTGTGTCCTATGTCATATTGAGCTATCAGTCTGTACTGTGTGAATACGCTGGTCTCACCGTATTACAGGACCTGTAATACGCCTGTGCCGTTCCAGCTGCTTCAGACCGGCAACGTGGCCGGCCCGTTTTCCTCGTGAAAGGTGCAGTCGCTCGTGAAATCAACTGAAAAGAGCCCCGTACGGGGCGGGGGACTGAGGAAGGCGACGGCATTGGCCGTGGGCCTTCCGCTGCTCCTCACCTCGCTGGCGATGAGCCCCGCTACCGCGGCGCCCGCCGGTCAGGACACGGCAATAGCCGCCAGGAACACTGCAGCCACAGTGTTCAAAGACGGCAAGTACATTGTGGTCCTTGCGGCCAAGGCCGCTGCGGCCTACGAAGGAGAGACCCCCGGTCTGGGTGCTACAAAGCCACAGAACGGCCGCAAGCTCGATGCGGGCAGCCCCAATTACCAGGCCTACGACGCCCACCTTCGCAAGGTACAGAGCGAGGTCGCCGCGGAGCAGGGGGTGACGCCGTCGAAGCAGTTCACGGCTGCCCTTAACGGTTTCACGGCCGAGCTGACCGCAGCCCAGGCAACCGGGCTGGCCAAGGACGACCGTGTACTGACCGTTGCTCCCGACGTCGAAAATACTCCCGACTACACCACCAACGACTTCCTGAAGCTCACCGGAGCGCAGGGTGCGTGGGCAACCCGGTTCGGCGGGGAGCAGAACGCCGGTAAGGGTGTTGTGGTGGGTGTGATCGATTCAGGGTATGCGCCGGACAACCCGTTCCTGCAGGGTGAGCCGGTCCAGCCGCTCAGCGGAAATGCCCAGGTGGGAGTGCCCTACCGCAGCAGCGAGGGCAAAATCGCCATGCTCAAAGCTGACGGCACCACCTTCGAAGGCGAATGCCAGAAGGGCACGGGGACCGGCGCTGCGTTCGACGGAACCCTGTGCAATTCCAAGGTTGTGGGCGCACGCTATTTCGCTGATTCCTTCCTGAAGTATGTGGCCCCGGAACACCGCGCGCCGGAGGAACTGATTTCCCCGGTTGACGTGGGAAGCCATGGCACCCACACCGCCACCACAGCTGCCGGCAACGCCAATGTGGAGCAGGTGCTCGACGGCGTGAGCTTCGGCAAGAGTTCAGGTGTTGCACCTGCGGCCAAAGTGGCCGTCTACAAGATCTGCTGGGAGGACGACAACCCCGCTACCGGCGGCTGCTACTCGTCAGCCTCCATCGAGGCAATCGACGCTGCCATCAAGGACGGTGTTGACGTGCTGAACTATTCGATATCCGGCAACACGGACAGCACCACCGATCCTGTGGCACTGGCATTCCTCAACGCAGCCGCAGCCGGCGTCTTTGTCTCCGCCTCCGCAGGAAACTCCGGCCCGACTGTCTCCACGGTTAACCATGCTTCCCCCTGGCTGACCACCGTTGCGGCGTCCACGTTCCCCAGCGACCTGCTGGGAACCGTGAAAGTCTCGGACGGCACCCTGTACCGCGGCGCCTCCATCATGAAGACCGAAGTTGCTGACAAGCCGGTGGTCGTCGCCGCCGCTGCAGCAGCAGCGGGCGTCACCAACGCCAACCTCTGCGGCCCAGGCAGCCTGGACCCCGCGATGGTCGCCGGCAAGGTTGTGGTCTGTGACCGCGGCGTGGTGGACCGTACAGCCAAGAGCCAGGAGGTCATGGACAGGGGCGGCGTGGGCATGATCCTGGTGAACCTCGGCAACAGCTCCGAGGACGCCGACAACCATGTCCTTCCCACGGTCCACGTCAACGCCCCCAAGAGCCTTGAACTCAAGTCCAAGCTGGCTGCCAACACGGCGCTCACGGTCAGCCTCGTCAAGGGCGACCTCACCGGAGACCCGCAGTCTCCGGCCCCGCAGGTGGCAGGGTTCTCCTCCAGAGGCCCCAGCCTGGCATCCGGCGGTGACCTCCTGAAGCCGGACATTTCGGCCCCCGGCGTCAACGTCCTGGCCGGCGTATCCACGATCGGAAACGACGGCGACCAGTTCGGATTCATGTCCGGCACGTCCATGGCAGCTCCACACATTGCCGGCTTTGGTGCCCTGGTACTCAGCAAGCAGCCGAAGTGGAGCCCCGCGACGGTCAAGTCCGCGATGATGACCACGGCCTACCCACTGCTAAATGCAGACGGAACCCCGAATATGGATCCGTTCGCGGGCGGCGCAGGCCACATCGATTCCCTGCGCGTGCTCGATCCGGGCCTTGTCTACGACTCCGGCGTCAAGGACTGGCTGGCATTCCTCAACGGGCAGGGTCTGGACACGGGAGCACCGCAGGCCGGAACCATTGCGGCACGCGACCTGAACCTTCCGTCCATCGCACTCGGCAGCCTGGTGGGCGAAGTAACGGTCAAGCGCCAGCTCACCGCACTGGTTCCCGGACTGTACCGTCCGGAAGTCACCATGCCGGGGGTCAGCGTCCAGGTGGAGCCCAAGGTGCTGAACTTCTCCAAGGCAGGCCAGACCCGTGAGGTCACCCTGACCATCCGGAATGTCAGCGCACCCGTGGGCAAGTTCACCAGCGGCACACTGACGTGGAAGGGCCCGCGTACCGTCAGCTCGCCCATCGCCGTCCGGCCCGTTGATGCGCAAATCGCTCCGTCCTTCTCCTTCAGCTCAGTGACCGGGACTGGCAGCGGAACCATGGATCTGGTGTCGGGCTCTGACGGGCCGATCGGTGTAGCGGTGGAAGGCCTGGCACCGGTAAGCCAGACGGCCATCACGAAAACCCCCGGCGCCCTCCGGGCCACGAACGACGAACACAACGCCTTGCTCCGGGTGACCGTTCCGGAGGGCGCCACGTTCGCCCGCCTCGGCATTCAGGCCGAGACGAACGACGTCGACTGGGACATGCTGGTTTATGCGCCCAACGGCACGGGCGGCCTGGTGCAAACCCAGGTGGCTACGGCTGCAGCAAGCGAGTTCCTGGACCTTGAGTCACCCCGGGCAGGGACCTATTACATCGTGGCGAACCTGTATGCCTCGCCGAACGATGGGCCGGCCAAAGCCGCAGTCCAGGCGGTCTCATTCAAGGGTGATGCCGGGAACCTGACGGTCAATCCGAATCCGATCCTGGCACCCAACGGAACGGCCACGGCGGCCACGCTCAACTGGACTGGACTCACAGACGGTACGTACGCGTCCCGGCTCAGCCTCGGTGAGAACGGCATCAGCACCTGGATCAACGTGAACGTCGGTCCGGCGACGGCGGGGTCCCCGGCAGGTGCCCCTCCGATGGCATCGGTGGCTGCCGTCCCCACCTCGTAGGGGGCAGTGCCCGGAAGTTAGATGAGGCGTCCCGGTCAGCTGAGCTGGCCGGGACGCCTCATGTCCAGGAACTGGCGGTTGCGCCGGCTGTGCCGCCCAAAAGTGGGGCCAGGGCCTTCCAGCGGGCAATCTCGCACCCGTCCGTCCTTTGGAACTTCGCGTTGACCTCCCGGCCATGGAAGGTCCCGGTGACCAGCGCAACCTGCGGTCCGCCGTACTGCTGCGTGCAGAGTTTCGGCGGTCCTGGAAGTGGAAAGAAGATGTCCTGCCCGTACCGCTCCAGCGCTGCCAGTGCGGCGTCCGGATCCGGCAGGGTGGATCCGTCCATCACCCGGCCGGCGTCTGCGACCAGCCGGAACCGGTATTCGTCGGCGTCCGGTTCCTCCCTGAGCCTGATGGTCAGGTCTATGGGGTGCGTTCGTTCCACGCTTTCCATTTCATCCCTTCAGATCACTGCATGTTCAATGTTCCCAGCAGCGCCAATGCGTGTGCGAGGCGGCCGCGAAGCGCCGCAGCCTCGGCCGCGAAGGAGCGCTGATGTTCCACGTAGGCGGCCTTGCCGTCCGGAGTCTCAATCCTGATGGCGGGATAGCCCCAATCCTCAAGGTCATAGGGGGATGCCTGCATGTCCATGGCCCTGATCCGCCACGACAGCTCAAAACAGTCCATCACCAGTTCGCTGGGCAGGGCCGGCAGGAGCTTGTACGCCCACTTATAAAGGTCCATGTTCGCGTGCAGGCATCCCGGTTGTTCCATGTGCCGCTGGTTCTCGCGGGTGGGCGCCAGTTCATTGCGCGGGATCGCGTCCGGAGTGTAGAAGCGGAACGCATCGAAGTGTGAACACCTGATGCGGTTGTCCTCCACCACCTTGTCCGTTCCGTCGGAGCCTAGCCTCAGCTTCAGGTACTCGTGACGCAGATCGAACTTGTCCTGGCGGTAGACCATGGCCCATTCATGCAGCCCGAAGCAGCCGAACTGGGCCGGCCGCGCCGCCGTGCCGCGGAGAATGATGTCTGCAAAGGCAACGGCGTCCTGCCTGTCGGCCAAGAAATTGTGGCGGTCAAAGGTGACCGCGACGCTGCCCGGCGGCAGACCGACCGAGGCGAGTTCGCCGTCGTCGAGCTTTCTGTAGTGCTTCCAGCTTGTGCGGGCAATGGCAGGCTCACCTGAAAGGACGACGCCGGCGCCTGGGTGCCACCGCAAGAGCTGGCCCGGCTTTTGCGTGTAGTACGTGAAGAGGAAGTCCTCTACGGGGTGCTTTTTGCCGGCCGAGCGGCGGGCGAGATAAGGATCGGCGTAACGGCGGACGCGCTGTGCGTGGGCGGCTTCACGCTCACTCCAGGCCTCGGCCGCCAGCAGTCTAAGCTGCTCCACCGCTGCCGCCCAGAACATCCTGGGCGGCATTCCAGGCGCTGATTTCGCAGCCGTTGGTGCGGGCGAACGTGGCATCCACGGGCGTCTCGTCCACAATTCCCGTGACAGTGGCCTGCTGCGGTCCGCCGTACTGCTCCGTGCACACCCGCGGCGCGCCCTTGGCATCCGGGCTGAGGAGGGCGGCGTTATTTTTCAGGGCGGCGCACGCAGCCTCCGGTTTGGGGTGCTTGCTTTCCGCAACAGGAAGGCCGTCGCGGCAGACCAGGGTGTAGTTCAGGGCAGTTTCCGTGGGGGAGGGGTTGACCGTGATGGAAAGCTCGGCATTTCCCGTCCCGGGTCCCGCAGTCGGGGCCGGGGGTGCCGACGGCGACGGCGCCGGAATGGAGGTTTCCGTGTCCGGAGCGGGGACGTCGGAGGTGCCCGCGGGGGGACTGACGGACGAGCCGGCTGTGCTGGCGGACGACGGGGCGGTGCTTGGGGCGTTGCCGCCAGGGGTGGCGGAGCACGCGGCGAGCCCGGCCACGGCCAGGGCAGCCAGCAAGGGCCCAAGTGTCCGCGGCCGTCCTGTTCGCAAGCGCATGAACCCTCCTAGGTTGCTGCCATTTTACGCCCCTGGCAGGATCTTCAGGATTCGGCCACGGGGTCCAGGTTGCCTCCAGAGGTAGCGGCAATGAGTCCCATCATGGACCTGTGAAGTTCGCTTACCTGTTCACGGGTCAGTCCCAGCCGCTCCATCATGGTGCCCGGGACGGCGAGGGCCTGCTGGCGCAGCGCTGCCCCGGCAGGTGTCAGGCCAACGGCAAGGGTACGTTCGTTTCCGTCCACCCGCTGGCGGGTGAGGAATCCGGCCTCCTCGAGCCGGCGAAGCAACGGCGAGATAGTGGCGGGCGCCTGCGCCAGGGCGTCACTGATGCTGCGCAGGGTGCGGGGCGCCGATTCCCAAAGGCACAACATCACCAGATACTGCGGGTGGGTCAGCCCGAGTTTTTCCAGCACCGGCTTGTACGCGCCCACCACACTTCTCGAGGCCACGGTCAGGGCAAAGCACAGCTGCTGTTCCAGCAAGAGGTCATTGTCCTGGTGCCGGCCAGCGCCGGTTATGGCAGTCATCACGGTCCTCCAGATACTTAGTGCACGAACTGTTAGCGTACACTGGACGAAGGAATCCGTTCTATCGAAGGGTCGCTCCAATGGCCGAGGGAAGCACAGGCGGGCGCGAAAACGCGTCCCAGCGGTTCATGCGCGCGACGGGCAGGCTGCGGGCTATTTTTGGTCCGGCCAACCGCAGCTCGCTGGTCCATGACATGACGGAGGAGAACAAGCGCCTCCTTGCCCAGCGCGAGGTCGAAAGCCAGCAGTGGGAAACCCTGCAACGCCCTGATGGCAGCACCTACGTTGTTCCCAAGAACCGGGACGACCAGTCCCTCCGCTGAGCCTCAGCCGCACTGTCTCAACTCCCCTGAATGGCCTCAACCGCTGACCGGTGCGGGGCCATTTTGTGTCCCCGGGCGTAAAATAGGGGCACCGGCCCCCGTTAGGGCCGGTGGTCCTTTTCGCCCGGCATGCGGGAAGGGGGTGGAAAATATGGCACACGTACTCAGCGGTTTCATGAACCTCACTGAGAGGCTGCGCTTCGTCTTCGGGCCGGCAACGACCCTCGACACGGATGCGCCGGTGGTACACAGGCATGACGAATTTGAGCAAGCCTCCGAGGAGGAGCTTTCCCACTTCGTTGTGGAAAGCGACTCAGAAGGCCACCACTACGCAGTCCGCCGTGAAGAACTCGGCAAGCGGTCCTGAAGCAGACGCAACGAGGGGTCAGTCCCTGCCTAATAAACCAAGGTTATCGGGCAGGAAATGACCCCGCGTTGCGTTTAATCTGCGGTTAGCGGCCTGTGCCGCCGTAGACCGTGGCCTCGTTCTCGCTGTCCAGGTCAAACGCCTTGTGGATGGCGCGGACGGCGTCGTCGAGCAGGTCCGCGTGCGTGACCACCGAGATACGGATCTCCGACGTCGAGATCATGTTGATATTGATCCCGGCGTTGGACAGGGCCTTGAAGAAGGTTGCCGAAACGCCCGGGTGCGAACGCATGCCGGCGCCGATCAGGGACAGCTTGCCGATCTGTTCGTTGTACTCGATGTTCTCGAAGCCGATTTCCTCTTGCGCCGCCTTCAGGGCGGCCAAGGCGTCCGCGCCTTCCACGATGGGCAGCGTGAAGGAGATGTCCGTCCGGCCGGTGCCGTGTGTGGAGACGTTCTGCACGATCATGTCGATGTTGGAGTGTGCATCGGCGATGACCTGGAAAATCGCGGCTGCCTTGCCCGGGATGTCCGGAACGCCCACCACAGTGACCTTGGCTTCGGAACGGTCGTGTGCAACGCCGGAGATGATTGGCTGCTCCAAGGCAACTCCCTCTTGAGTGGTGATCTTGTCGTCGGCGCTAGGGATGACCCAGGTGCCTTCGTTCTGGCTGAATGAGGAGCGCACGTGCAGCGGCACGCCGAACCGGCGCGCATATTCGACGCAGCGCAGGTGCAGGATTTTTGCGCCCGAAGCCGCGAGCTCCAGCATTTCCTCGCTGGAGATCGTGTCGATCTTCTGGGCGGACGGCACCACCCGCGGATCCGCGGTGTAGATGCCATCGACGTCGGTGTAGATCTCGCAGACGTCGGCATCCAGTGCGGCGGCGAGCGCAACAGCGGTGGTGTCCGAGCCGCCGCGGCCCAGGGTGGTGATCTCCTGGGTGGCCCGGCTCATGCCCTGGAAGCCGGCGACGATGGCGATGTGGCCCTTATCCAGGGACGTGCGGATCCGGTGGGGGTCGACGTCGATGATCCGCGCCTTGCCGTGGATGCCGTCGGTGATCATGCCCGCCTGGGAGCCCGTGAACGACTGGGCCGAGGCGCCGAACTTGTTGATGGCCATGGCCAGCAGGGCCATTGAGATGCGTTCGCCGGCGGACAGGAGCATGTCCATCTCGCGGGCGGGGGCGGAGTCGGTCACCTGGGCGGCGAGGTCCAGGAGCTCGTCGGTGGTGTCACCCATGGCCGAGACCACCACCACCACTTCATTGCCGGCCCGCTGGGCGTCCACCACGCGCCGTGCCACCCGTTTGATGCCGTCAGCGTCCGAAACGGAGGAACCGCCGAACTTCTGCACGATCAGCTGTTTGGTCACGGCGCCGCCCTGGGGCAGCTCCCGCGGCTGGGTTGCTGTGTGCACTTCGGTAGTGGGCGTACTCATGCGCGTACCTTCACTGGATCAATCGGAGTTCTGGACGTCAGGCACGGCCCTTTGGAAGGCGCGAAGGCGTGACTTTCCGTCCAGTTTATCGCCGTCGGCGCCGGGGCGTTGAATTGTGACCGAATCTCAGCCCTGGGCCCGCCCCATACATGATGCCCCGGGGCTAGGCTCGAATAGTCAGTGTGCATGCCGGGTTTTGGGGGACAGGTGCCGGAAGAATGACAGCAAATCAGGACGGAACGGAGACGCCGGCGGAGCCGGAACAGCATACCGAAGGGGGCATTACCGCAACGGCGGTAAGCCGGAGCTTCGGGCAGGTGCACGCCGTAGAGCACATGGATTTCCATGCGCCGGCCGGGAAAGTCACCGCCCTGATCGGGCCCAACGGGGCCGGCAAAACGACACTGCTGCTGATGCTGGCCTCGCTGCTGGCGCCCGATTCGGGGACCATCACTGTGGGCGGCCTGGACCCGCAGCACCACCGTGCCGAGGTGCGCAGCAGGATCGGCTGGATGCCTGACACTCTGGGCGTTTGGGAGTCGTTGACAGCCCGCGAGATCCTCACCCAGATGGCGCGCTTCTACCGGTTGCCCAAGGCCGGAATTGCGCAGCGCGTTGCCGAAATGCTGGACCGCGTCCGCCTCACCGACCTCGCCGATCAGCCCGCCCGCGTCCTGTCCCGGGGGCAGCAGCAACGGCTCAGCCTGGCCCGCGCGCTGATCCATGATCCCTCCGTCCTGCTCCTCGATGAGCCGGCGTCCGGCCTTGACCCCGGATCGCGGGTGGAACTCCGGGTGATGCTGCGCCAACTGGCCGCGGAGGGGAAAGCGGTTGTTGTCTCCTCCCACGTGCTGAGCGAGCTTGACGAAATCGCCGACGCCGCCGTGTTCGTCAACCGGGGGCGTACCGTCCGGCACCAGACCACTGAGGAGGCGGCTGCTGCCGGCCGCCGGTACGCCATCACCGCGGCGGACACCGATGCACTTGCCGCCAAGCTCACGGACCTGGGACTTGCTTTCCGGGTTGAGGACGGCCGGCGGCCTTCCGTGAGCCTGCTGCTGCTGAACGACGACGACGCCGCCCGCCTGCTGCGCGACCTGGTGCTTGCCGGCGTCGTGGTCACGTCCTTCGCACCCGCCTCGGGTGCCTTGGAAGAGACATACATGAACCTTGAGGGGGAGCGGCGATGAGCCAGGCGACGGTGACGAGTCAGCCGCCGGCCTATGGCCGGGCGGCCGGCTATTTCGCGGGTATCCGCGATGTGGTGGTCCTCGAACTCAAGCAGCGGCTCCGGTCCCGCGGCTGGTACATCATGCTGGCGATCTGGTTTATTCTGACCGGCCTGGTGACCTGGCTGACGTGGGCGAGCTGGAATGCCCAGCGGGAGGCGCAGCGGACTTATTCCGATTACATGCCTCCCGGGTCCGAGGACCCGGGATCCATGATTTTCGAAGTGGTGCTGGCCTTTGTCCTCCTCTTCGCGTTGCTGGTGGCCCCCGCGCTGTCCGCCAACGCCGTTAACGGCGACCGCGCCGGAGGCACGCTGGCCATCCTGCAGGTGACCCTGCTCCGTCCCGGCCAGATCCTCTGGGGCAAATTCCTGGCCGCCTGGTTCGCGGCCCTGGCATTCCTGGTGGCCAGCACGCCGTTCCTGGTGACCGGGGTTGCCTTGGGCGGCATGACGCCAGGCCATGTTGTGGTGGCTCTGCTGATGCTGGCCGTCGAAGTCGGAGTGGTCTGTGCCGTCGGGGTCGGAATTTCCGCCCTTGCCGGCAGGCCGCTGTTCTCCATCGTGGTCACCTATCTCGCTGTTGCCGGGCTGGTCTTCGGCTCCCTGATTTCGTTCGGGCTCGGCACGGGCCTCTCGCAGGGCACCATCATGGCGAACCAGGCGCAGCAGCGTGGATACTCGCCGTATGAACCGCTGCAGGAACAGCCCATGCCGGCCGAACCTGAGTACACATGCTCCGGACCCCTGGTGGAGCGGCCTGCGGTGCACACCGAGAGGGTGGCCTGGATGCTGGCCATGAACCCTTACGTGGTGGTGGCCGATGCGGTTCCGTATCCCGTCCGGGCCACCAGCAACTTCGGCACGCCGCAAGGCGCAATCGAATCCATCAGCCAGGCTGCGCGCTACGCCATGGCCGGCCCCGAAGGCACTTATCCTTGTGCCAATGGCGAGGCCAAGCCCCGTTATCTGGCGCAGGAAACCCCCTTGTGGCCGCTTGGGCTAGGCCTGCAGTTGCTGCTCGCTGCGCTGCTCATGTGGCTGGGATGGCGCGCACTGCAGACACCAGCGCACAGGCTGGCGCGGGGAACCCGCATCGCCTAGGCCACCACTGGACACGCCTGTTCCGGAAGATCACGATTGGATCATCCGGTGAATCCACCGGTGACGGCGGGCGCTGGGGCTGTACATCGGAAGGGGGCCTCGGCCTGTGCCTGACGACGACGATTGGCCGGATAAGTCCCGGCCCATCGAAGAACCCGTTTATGAGGCCATCGGCCCTGGGGCGCTCAATGAACCTGCTGGTGAGAACGGGGAGGGGGCGCCTCCAGGCGCGCAGATCGCCCGCGCGGTACTCGGCCAGGCTTTGGAGGCCGGTCTTCGCAGCGTCCAGTCCGGCAGGTTCTGGGCGCTGACAGCAGCGGCATTCCTGGGCTCAGTGTGTTGTGGGCTGGTGCTGGCAATTGTCGTGGTCACCGGGGGAGACCTGCCTCCCGAGGCCTTAACGTGGGCCTACATTCTGACGGCTGCCTCCCTCATCGTGGTTTCCTGTGTGGTTGCGGTCAGGTGGACGATTAATCAGGCCGCCGCCCTGAAGGGGGCTGAGCGTGATGAAGGTCCCGGTGCAAGTGCAGCCGGTCCACTCCTGGACTGGGCGGCGGCCAGTGGCCGCGGAGCGGCCTTTGCCGCGGCGGCCGGAGTTTTCCTCCTCGTTCTGGCGTATCTGTCCGGATCCCCGCCGGCCCTGGCCGGGGTCGCGGCAGCAGTAATCCTGCTTGAGCTCCTGGTCTTTGGGGCGATCGCGGCAGGCGCGTCAGCGTGGTCGAACCGGACCGCCGCCCGGTTCGTGGCGTGGACCGCGGCCATCACGCTCCTGGTGGGCAATGTGATGGCCGTCGTTGCCCTCTTGCCCGCCGTAAGGTCGTATGAACGGGTTGTGGTGGCCGTCAATATCGAGCGGGATGAATACGGCCGTCCGGTGTCCTGGGGGTGCCTGCCGGAATCCAAGGGCCTTGCTGAGGTTTACCACACGGAGCGGATCGTGTGGCTGGCGGCGGGCAATCCCCTGGTGATCTTCGCCCTGCTGGCCGGACAAACCGAGCCCCGGGAGGACTCGCTGGCGTGGCTGCCGGGGGAGCTGCAGAATGCCGCGGAGGGCTCTCAGGTGCCCTGCGTGGAGGGCCGGGAACGCCAGGAGACAGGAGCCGAACTGCCGTTGGCCGCTGCCGGCGTGGCCCTGCAACTGGGCGTGGCCGGGGCTTTTCTTGGCGGCGGCCAGTTCGCCTTCGGGCGGAGGTCAGGGTCAGGCGGCTGAGTCCGCAGGCCTGTCCAGCCTGAACATCAGCAGGGCGAAGGCTTTGCCGGCGCCCGGCGGCTCTGTAAGGAGGGCCGGGTCCTGCTGAAACCCCAGATTTTGCAGGAGCCTGATGGACGGGGTGTTCGGTTCGTAGACGCCGGCGACGACGGTGCTGATCCCGGATGCAGCGAAGAGCCACCTGACCAGGGCCGCGGCGGCCTCGCGGCCATACCCCTGGTGCTGGTGATCCGGGTGCAGGACATAGGCAAGTGCGGCGTGCCCGATAGGGTGCCTTCCAGGGGCAACGACGGCGGCAGAGGCCAAGTCTGTGGTGTTCCAGGTCCGGGCATCACCAATGAGCTCTCCGGACTTCCGCAGGACGATACCCCAGCTGTAGTTGAACCATTCAGGCGTGGATGCCGCCTGCAATGCCAACGCCTTCGCCAACCTCTCCCCGTTGGCCTCCTCCGTGAGTGGACCGTGGGAAAGGTAGGTGGTGGCTGCGGGGTTGCCGCGGAACCGGTGGATGGCAGCCGCATCCGAACCAATGACCAGCCTCAGCTCCAGCCGTTCGGTGACAAGCGGTCCGATCCCGTCCAAGATCACGGTGCCCGATTCCTAGGTGAGGGCGTTCCGGCGGCCCTCAAAGGCGCGGCCCAGGGTGACCTCATCGGCGTACTCAAGGTCTCCTCCCACGGGCAGGCCGGAGGCCAGGCGGGTAACGATTATCCCGATGGACTTCAGCATGCGGGCAAGATAGGTGGCCGTTGCTTCGCCCTCCAGGTTGGGGTCGGTGGCGATAATGACTTCCTGGATGGCGCCGTCGTTAAGCCTGGTCAGGAGTTCCCGGATCCGCAGCTGCTCAGGCCCCACCCCGGCGATGGGGTTGATCGCCCCGCCGAGCACGTGATAGCGGCCCCTGAAGGAACGGGTGCGTTCCACTGCCAAGACGTCCTTGGACTCCTCGACCACGCAGATGACTGAGGGGTCCCGCCGTGGGTCGCGGCAGATGTTGCACAGCTCCTGCTCCGTGACGTTGCCGCAGACCGTGCAGAACTTCACACGCTCCTTCACCGTGGTGATGGCTTCGACGAGGCGCTTCATGTCCTGGGGGTCGGCTTCAAGGATATGGAAGGCCAGCCGTTGGGCGGACTTGGGACCGACACCGGGAAGGCGTCCGAGCTCGTCGATCAGCTCCTGGACTGCACCTTCGTACACATTTTCCTCTTTTGGGTTTGGAGATGGATGGAGCCACAGGCGCGGTTGCGCAGGTGTGCAGCGGTATTGCCGGCCCTAGAACCTTGGAACGATGGGGCTGCCGTCCGAAGACCGTTCCTCGATCAGCTTCCCGCCCAGAATACGCTCGACGGCGGCGCGTCCAAAGACACCGGATTCCTCGATGGTTTCATCGTCGGCACTGGGAATGTCCTGGACCAGAGTGGCCACCGCCCGGGCCGGAGCTTTGGCCCGTCCGGCTTCCGCTTCAGGGCTGTTGGACAGCCTCTGGTAGAGGCTTTGCCGGGCCGCCGCCGCCGACGCCGAGGCGGCAGGAGCGGGCTGAAGGTGGGCGGCAGGCGCAACAGCTGACGCCATGGCGTACTCGGGGACTGCCGCCGGCTCCGGGGCCGCGGCCTGAGAAGCCGGGGCCTGTGGATCCGCTGGTTCCCCGGCCTGGGGTGCCGTCGGTTGAGGTCCGGGAGCCTCTTGAACCTGGCGCGCCGGTTCGCCTGCCTGGCCTGCGTCGCTGGGAAGCAGGCCCCAGCTGGCGTCGGCGTCGGACAGGCCATTCACTTGTGGAGCCTGCGGGACCTGCGCCGTGGCTGGCTCGTAGCTGGGTGCAGGGGCGGCCGTGAGTTCCTTGGTGGTGACGGACGCTTCGATGCCTTTGCCCACGTTGGTCTCTGAGCCGATGACCCAGATTCCGGGTGCCTGCTCGACCGCACGCGCCCAAGGATCAGGGGCTTGATCAGTTTGCGATGGAGCGACGGCGGCGGCGCCCCTGGAACCGCTGGCAGGGGCAGCCCGCTGAACCGTTCGGGGTGCCCTTTTGCCCGCTGGAGCGGGCGGGGATTCCTGCCGCGAGGGCTCGGCCAGCGCAGCCGGGCGCCCCGGCACGGCAGGAGCGGACGGGTCCCAGTCCATGGGTGGTTCCTCGTCCAGCGGCGGAGCATCTTCGTCGCGCGGGGGACCCCAGTCGTCGTCCGAATAGGCGTATGATCCGTCGTCGACAGCGGCGGCGTTCGGCCGGACCGGTGCAGGATCCGCGGGATCCTTGGGATCCTCGGGCGAGGTGCGTCCCTGTGACCGCGGTTCCTGCCGCGGCCCAACCTCTGGCCCCTGATTCTGCAGCGCGGAAGGCTGGGCGCTGGGCTGTTCTGGTGCAACGGCCGTGGGGTGCGGAGCTGCTGGCGGAGCCGGTTCGACAGCCGGGGCTGCAGGTGCCGGTGAGGCCGCACCGGCCGCTGGCGGGGAAACCGCGCCTGCAGGGGCCAGGCCCCAGGCGACGTCGGCGGAACTCGCCGGAGTTTCCGGGCTAGCGGGTGCTTTTGGGTTTGGCTCAGAGCTCGCTGCGCTGCTGGCGCCGCCTGCGACGGCTGTGATCTGGCAGTCGATGCCGACTGTTTTGTGGATCGCCTGGCGGAGGTTTTCCGAATGGTCGGCCCGGCCGAAAGCTCCCGCCAACCCCGTGGTGGTGAAGGAAAGCGTCAGAACCTGGCCGTCAAAGGCGCCGACCTGGGCGTTCGGTTCCACCAGCGCCCAGGTGCTGCGCTTGATCTTGGACAGCGTCTGCAGGACCTCCGGCCACGCGCGGCGCAGGACTTCGACGTCGCCGGCCGACGCAGGCCCGGCGGTTACCGGTGCTGCGGCTGCTGCAGGGGAAGGGGCCTGAACACCGGAGGCTGGGGCACCTGCGCCCGGTGGCGCGGCAGGCGACGGTGCGGCCGGCGGCGCGGCGGCCGGCGGTTTGGCGGGGGAGACCTCGGCGACAGGACCTGCCTGCGAGGGAGCGCGTCCCTCGGCTTCAGTGCGGTCCTCCCGGGATGGCGTACGAGCTGCACCGGACGCGGCAGGAGAGGGCCGGCTGCCCACGGGCTCTTCAACAGGCCAGTCGTTGGTGCTCACCCTGGGCGCTGTCAGAGCCGGGCGGGTTTCTGCCGTCGGGGGGACCTGGGGTGCGGCGGGTCCAGCCGCACGAGCTGCGGGAGCTGCGGTTGGCTGTTCCGCCGCAGGCTGCTGCACGGCTGCAGCTGGCTGTACCGCAGCGGTCTGCGGAGCTGGCTGCGGGGCTGCCGGGGCGGGAGCGCCGGCGTCGTTCCCGGCGTAATTGAGGCGACGCTCCACGCGGTCAATGCGGGCTGCAATGCCGCGTTCGCTCTGTTCCGAGCTCGGCAGCAGGATGCGGGCGCACAGGAGCTCAAGGTGGAGGCGGGGTGACGTGGCACCGGTCATCTCGGTCAAGGCCGTGTTGGTAACATCCGCGGCACGCGAGAGCTCGGCGGCACCAAGGTTGTGCGCCTGGTTCTGGAGGCGGGCAATCTGGTCCGCGGGCATGCCGCGCAGAATGACCTGGGCGCTTTCGGGCATGGCCTGGACCACGATCAGATCGCGGAAGCGTTCCAGCAGGTCCTCGACAAACCGGCGTGGATCGTGCCCGGTCTGAATGACGCGGTCCACGGCGCGGAACACGGTGGCGGCGTCGGAAGCGGCAATGGCTTCCACCACGTCATCCAGCAGCGAGGCGTGGGTGTAGCCGAGGAGGGCCACCGCCAGTTCGTAATCAAGGCCGTTGGGACCGGCGCCGGCCATCAGCTGGTCCAGTACCGAGAGGGAATCCCGGACCGAACCGCCGCCCGCCCGGACCACCAGGGAGAGCACGCCTGGGGCAACCGGCACGTTCTCCTGGTTGCACAGAAGCTCCAGGTACGCCATCAGCGGCTCCGGCGGAACAAGCCGGAAAGGGTAGTGGTGGGTCCGGGAACGGATGGTTCCGATGACTTTGTCCGGCTCCGTGGTGGCGAAGATGAACTTGATGTGCTCCGGTGGCTCTTCAACGATTTTGAGGAGCGCGTTGAAGCCGGCCGACGTGACCATGTGGGCCTCGTCAATGATGAAGATCTTGTAGCGGTCCCGTACCGGGGCATAGGTTGCGCGTTCGCGGAGGTCGCGGGCGTCGTCGACGCCGCCGTGGCTCGCCGCGTCGATCTCGATGACATCCAGCGATCCGGAGCCGCCCCGGGCAAGTTCAACGCAGCTGGGGCAGGTTCCGCAGGGAGTGTCCGTGGGACCCTGCGCGCAATTCAGGCAGCGGGCCAGAATGCGCGCGGAGGTGGTTTTTCCGCAGCCGCGCGGGCCCGAGAAAAGGTAGGCGTGGTTGACGCGGTTTTTCCGCAGGGCCGTCATCAGCGGCTCGGTGACATGTTCCTGCCCGATAACGTCAGCGAAGGAGTCCGGACGGTATCTGCGGTAAAGGGCGGTGGTAGTAGCAGTCACGGGAAAACACTACCAATCCGGGCCGACAATCAGGATTCCTCGCTGGTGGGCCCTCTGGGGAATAGTAAAGACCCCCCATGCACCCGCCAGAGCCCGTTTACCCTTGCTACCTTCCGGTCCTGGGGGAGTTCAACAGGATGACGCCACATGAGGGGCCGCAGATAAGTTTACCCGAAGATTCAGGAAGGTCCGGACGCGGCCGGGCGTCCCGCAATCAGGCCAGGAGAGCCCGGCTCAGGCCAGGCGACGCTCAGCCTTCTACCGCCAGCCATCCACCGGCCAACTCATGAAAGCAGGTTCCTCGTACGGGTGGGCGACGCGCAGGGCCCGCACGACGGCGTCGAGCAGCACTTCGTCAACGACGCATTCGATCCTGTCTTCGTTCACTGTGGCAGATTTCCCCACCTCGCCGATAAAGGGCGAGGCGCCCGGCCGCGGTGTGAACCGCCCGGTCCCCGGCGTGACGAAGGAACAATGTGAATAGTCACCGATCTGGCCTGCGCCGGCGTCGCCGATAGCCGACAACAGCATCCCGGTATGGGTAGTAGGGACATATACCACCAGGGCGTGCAGGCGCGTCATGGTCCCATCCTGCCAACACCTGCCGGTGTCCGCGCCCACTTTTCATTGCTTATCCGGCGGGCAGGCCTGATCATGGGTATGTACACCGATTGGGGCAATCTCAAGATTGTGAGCTGCGGGGCCTGGCGCGAGGGCCGGACCCGGCAGCTCAACGGGTACCGGTGGAATGGGCGCGTTGGGGGCGTCCATTTTGGCGTTAAGGCGCAGGTTCCGTTCCGGCCGGCCCGACACTTCCGTTCCGGCGCGCCCGCCACAGCGGCGGGGGGCCAAGGCGCCAATTGGGCGGAGTCGAAAAGTTCAGGTAGTCTAGTATCTGCTTTTGATTCAGAAGCAGCTGGAGAATTCGCCTAGCGGCCTATGGCGCACGCCTGGAACGCGTGTTGGGTTAACGCCCTCGGGGGTTCAAATCCCCCATTCTCCGCGCAACCAAATCCCGGTCCTGACTTACGTCAGGGCCGGGATTTTTGTTTCTCTTCGTGGATTCAGGGCTCACGTGCGGTCAGTCGCCCAGTCAGTTCCGGCATCGGACGGCCTGTGGGTTCACACTCAGCGGTCTAAGCTGTAGCCCAGCCGACGGAGCCGTTCGCGGGCCGCGAGCTCGCTGGGTCCTTGACGCCCCAACGCGAGGCGTACGACGCCGAGAGTCGCCTTGGTTGCGGGCCGCACCGGCAGGGGGAACGGCCCCACGGACGGCACGCTGAGGCCTAGCATCCGGCGGTACTTCGGCTCAAGGCTGTAAACGGCTCCGGCGAACATCACCCGGTATCCCGGACGCAGCAGCGGGTGCAGCGGGGGATTGCGGAGGAACTCAACAGTCTCTGCGAGCCGGCTGTCCGCCCGGAGCTCGCCGTCGTCATACCAGCGGTCCAGTTGCCGCCGCATCTCGGCTTCGCTCAACGGCGGATCCTCCACCCCCATCAACAGCCCCGCCTGTGCCCACTCGCGGACGTAGGCATCCGGGCCGCCGGGGATGGCGCCGCCCCAGAGTTTGTGGGCCGTCAGAAACGCGTCCACAAAGGCGATGTGAACCCACCTGGCCAGATCGGGATCGTTGGCCGCGTAACCCAGCTGCAGGCCGTGGCCGTTGATGTAGCTGCCCTGGACAGGCTCGTGCAGGCGCCGGAGGCGGGCCGAGGCTTCCTCGGCGGCGGCTTTGGAACCGTACGTGACCGTAAAGATCCAGCGGATGGTCCTGGCCAGCCGTCCCAGCGGATCCTCCCGAAAATTCGAATGCTCGTGGACCCCTGCCAGCGCTGCGGGGTGGAGTGCCTGCATAAGCAACGCCCGGATCCCCGCGACAATGGTGGGCATGGAACCGTGCACCGCCCACACTGCCGAGCCCGGCAGGTGATAGCCGGGGTCATCCCCTTGGGCCAGGCGCGGAACCCAATCCGGAAGCGCATCGGAGCTGCCCGTGAAGGCCCGCTTCAGTTCGCCCTGCCATTCCCTCAGGAGGTTGCGCATACCCCATTCTGACTCAGATTCCTGCTCCCAGGGGCTGCAAGGGCAGGGGTCCACAAAATATCCACAATGCGGCTGGGGCCGGGGTTCACAGGTTCGATCCAATGTGTTCCCATGGGAGAGTACGCCTGTTCGGATTGGGGTCCGGGTTGGGTCTATCCGGGAGTCGATTTGTGGGAAATCATTGGGGATCAGGCCGCGATAGGGAGTCCGCTGGGCCCTGTGCTGTAGCCGTGCGCGTCTTCGCGTCGGCCGCCGCCGTTGCTGCGTCGGCCCTTGCCCTCGGCCTCCCGTGGGCCCCTCAGTTCGGTGGAACGTCCGACGGCGGTCCCGCCGCTGTGAGCGCCGGTTCTGCAGTATCGGCGGCCCCCTTGTCCTCAGCCGCACCCCCACCGTCCGGAACCGTCGAACAGCCGGCGCTACCGGCCCAGGCCGGCGGCTTCGTGACCGACGCCAGGGCGCTGGTTCCCTTCAATAGAACCATCGTCAGGACAGTCAGAAAGGGAGCTCATCCCAAGCTCAACGTGGCGTCAGCGGACCTGAAGCGGCCGCCCAAGGGGTCACTGATGGCGCCGCTGGAAGTGCTCAATCCGAGTTCGCCCTTTGGGTACCGGGTCAGTCCGCTGACCGGCTCCGGCGGCGACTTCCATCTCGGGCAGGACTATGCGGCCCGATGCGGCACCAGGGTCTACGCGGCCGACTCGGGTGTGGTGCGCGCCGCGGGCTGGCACCCCTGGGGTGGCGGCAACCGGGTGGAGATCGATCACGGCAACGGCCTCATCACCACTTACAACCACTTGAAGGCCATCGCCGTGCATACCGGCGATTCCGTTCAGGTGGGCCAGGTGATCGCGCGGGTCGGGACTACCGGCTGGTCAACCGGCTGCCATCTGCATTTCGAAACGATACTCGGGGGCAAACACACCAGCCCGCTTACCTGGACCCTGATTCCCATCCGGCAGGTGGATGACCTGGCCGACATCGACATGGTGAGTTTCGAGGCCAGCCCTCCGTCCCCGGCCGCAGAGGCACTCCGCTGGGCCATCCCGGTCGCGGCGGACCAGACCCACAGGGTGCTTTTCGGCGACGACGAACTGCGCGACCCGCCCAGCCCTGATCCCACTGCCCCCGCCGCCGGAACACAGGAAGCGACACCCAGCGCCTCTCCGGCGCCGACGGGCACTGCGACGCCGACGCCTACTCCGACGGGCACGACGTCGTCGGGCACTGCGACGCCGTCGCCGACTCCGACGGGCACGACGTCGTCGGGCACTGCCACGCCGTCGCCGACTCCGACGGGCACGACGTCGTCGGGCACTGCCACGCCGTCGCCCACGCCGACGGGCACGACGTCGTTGGGCACTGCCACGCCGTCGCCCACGCCGACGGGCACGACGTCGTCGGGCACTGCCACGCCCACGCCCACGCCTACGCCTACGCCGACACCGACGACGACGAAGACCGGGACGCCGACGTCCACTTCCACCACAACGCCGGCATCCGGTTGGCGGGCCCGCAGGACGCAGGAGCCAACGTCAACGCCAACAGCTGAACCAACGCCTGCCACGGGGTCTCCCACAGCGGATCCCGTCAGCGGGGAAACCTCCACCGCCCCGGCGGCCGGATCCTGAGAGGAGGCACCGCAGTGGACCCGTACGATGGCCTCTTGGCTACGAATCACCCGTATGACCCACTTCGGAAGGTCCCCATCATGACGGCCCTGTACTCCATTCCCCTCACTCTCAACGACGGCTCCGAGACCGACTTCGGCCGCTTCGACGGAAACGCTGTGCTGGTGGTCAATGTGGCCTCCAACTGCGGCTTCACCCAGCAGTACGCCGGGCTCGAGACCCTCTACGGAAAGTTCCGGGACCGCGGCCTGGAAGTCCTTGGAGTGCCCTGCAACCAGTTCGCCGGCCAGGAACCCGGAGACGACCCGGAAATCGCGGAATTCTGTGAACGGAACTTCGGCGTAACATTCCCGCTGACGTCCAAGGCTGATGTCCGGGGCAGGAACCAGCATCCGCTCTACGCAGAACTGACGAAATTCAAGTCCGGAATGTTGCCCGGGCTCGTGAAGTGGAACTTCGAGAAGTTCCTGGTCAGCCGCGAAGGCAAAGTGGTGGCCCGCTTCGCGCCCGCAGTCGAACCTGATTCTGCCGAGATCATCGACGCTATTGAGGAGGTCCTGTCCTGACGAGTGCCGGAGCGTCCGCTTTGGACGCGTCCCGGCAGTAATTCTTTTGCCTTTTTCCAATTCGGCGACGGCGATTTGCCTAATGTTTGCCAAATGTCTGGTTGGATTAGGCGTACTGAAGGTAGAAGGGAAGAGCAGCTTCCCGCCGACCATAGAGGTAGCAATGAAGCACATCGAGGCCGAACACCCCCGGCCACGCCACTTCCTTCTTCACCTGAGCGACCCCCATCTGATGGGGGGTCCGGACCCCCTCTACGGCGCAGTTGACAGCGAAGCCAGGCTTTTTCAGCTTTTTGAGGAAGTCCGGGCCTCCGGCGCCAGGCCAGAAGCCGTAATTTTTACCGGCGATCTTGCGGACCGGGGCGAGGCCGAGGCCTACGCCAAGCTCCGGGCCATCGTCGATCCGGCCTGCCGGGAGATGGGCGCCCAGGTCATCTGGGCAATGGGAAACCATGACGACCGGGCGAACTTCCGCAGGGGCCTGCTGGACCAGGTGGGAACCGATGACCCCGTGGACCACAGCTATTTCCTCAATGGCCTGCGCGTCATCACCATGGACACCTCCGTGCCGGGCTTCCACCACGGTGAACTGAGCGCAGAACAGTTGGAATGGCTCAGCCGGGAACTCGAGACTCCGGCCCCGGACGGCACCATCCTTGCATTGCATCATCCCCCGGTTCCGTCCGTCCTGGACCTCTCCGTCCTGGTGGAACTCAGGGACCAGGCGTCCCTGGCAGCAGTGGTCCGTAACTCGGACGTCCGCACCATCCTGGCAGGTCACCTGCACTATTCGACCACGGCCAGTTTCGCCGGCGTACCCGTTTCGGTCGCCTCCGCATCGTGCTACACGCAGGACCTCAACGTGCCGGTGGGCGGCACGCGCGGACGCGACGGCGGCCAGGCGTTCAACCTGGTCCACGTCTACGAACACACAATCGTCCACTCCGTGGTACCCATGGGCAGCACCCACACCGTGGGCGAGTACGTGACACCCGAGGAGTCCGCACGGCGGCTCGCCGAAGCCGGCGTCCGGATACCCGAAAAGGCCAAGGCTACGGCCGGGGCAAAGGCCGGGCTGCCCCTGGTGGGCTAGGCCCCAGGCCTGACCTTCAGGGCCGGATCTTCCATCCGGGCTAGATTTCCCAGGGGGCCTTGATCGGGTAGTACTTCTCCAGGAAGTCGGTCACCAGCTCTGCGCGTTCGTCAGCCGGGACCTCCGGGAAACTGCCGTCGTTCAGGCAGAAGAAGTCCACGTTCCGCTTGGCCAGGAGCTTGGGCAGGTAATTCAGCCCGGCCTTCATGGTGGTATCCACATAACGCACCTTGGCAGCGGTCTGCGTGACCGCATGCCCGGTCAGAAGCGCGTAGTAGTGGTACAGCGAGTTGGTTACCGAAACGTTGTCTGCGGCCCGGAACCGGCTGGCCGCGGTCTTCTTGAACTCGTCCGGGAACTCCCGTTCCAGTTCGTCAATGACGCTGCGCCGTAACGGCGCAGCGGAATGCTCCAGGTGGCGGGTGGTGATCCGGCCGAAACGGTTCCACAGCAGCTTCCGGTTGACCCGGGCCGCGTTTTCGAATCCGCTGCGCTCGGCCGCGTTGTCGCCGAGGCCGATCCGGGTCTCTGCCTCGATGAATTTGGTGATGCCGCCGGGCGTGAAGAACATGTCCGGCCCCACCGGACGGCCGAAGAACATGTCGTCATTGGAGTACAGGAAGTGCTCCGACAGCCCCTCGATGTTGTGGAGCTGGCACTCTACCGCCTGGGAGTTATGCGTGGGCAGCACTGACGGGTCGGAGAAGAACTCCTCGCTCCGGACAATGGTGACGGAAGGGTGTTCTGCCAGCCAGGCCGGGGCCGGGGAGTCCGTGGCAATGAAGATCCTGCGGATCCACGGGGCGAACATGTAAACCGAGCGCAGTGCGTACTTGAGTTCGTTGATCTGCCGGAACCGGGCCTCATGGTCATCGCCCTCGCCGAGGACGACGCCCTTTTGCTGGGCACGCCGGGCTGCGATGTATTCGGGTGAGCTGCCGTCCACCCAGGAGAACACCAGATCGATGTCGAAGCTGATGTCGCTGGCGTGGTCGGCAAACATGTTCTCGATGGTGGGCCAGGTGTGGCCGTACCGTTCCACGGTTCCGCGGACGGCGTCCTGGGTCAGCATGGTCCGGCGGGTCAGCGAGTTTTCGATCGGCAGGATCAGCTGGTCGCCCTCGAAGCTCCAGAGCTCAATCTGGACACCGGCGGAGGAACCAAACTCGAAACCGCCGTCGGGCTCAACACGCGGACGGTAGAGACGGAAGATCCGTGCCTGCCGGTTCGGGGAAAGCTCCCCGTCGGCCACCAGCACAGAGGATTTCTTTTTCGCGTCCACCGTCATGGAGTAGACGGGCTCGTTCCGGCAGGCCGCCACCAGGGCAGAGCGCAGCTTCTTGCGGTCCTTCCAGTCAAGGGCGATGACCGGGCGGTCGTTGTTGCCCCGGACCAGGAGGTAGTCCAGGCCCGCGCCCGCGAGGACGCCGCGCAGGAACAGCAGGTCCTCCACCATGGCCTGGTAGGGCGTCCGGTTGTGGTTGATGAGGGCGTACCTGCCCTTGTGCCGCACGACGTCGGCCCGGTTCTTCAGGCGCGCCACAGCGGCCGGCGATGTTACCTCGGTGTGGACCCGTGCTTCTTCGGATGCCTGGCCGCCGTAATAGATCTCGTCCTGGACAGGTGCTTCTGTAATGGTTGTCTCCGTCGGGTCTAAATGGTATGCGTTCTTATCTGAATGATAGCGGTACCGCCAAAACGGGCACGCCGGAGGCGGGCTGCACGCGGCCCGCGGCCCGGGCTCAGCTGTCCACGGCCTCGCGCCACTTGCGCAGGAAAGCCCCGCCGGCGTCGTCGTGAATGACATCCTCCCCGAGGCCCAGATCCGTGGCGGTCAGCACCTGGTAGGGCTTCACCGGAACTCCGTCTGCCGGGCGGACGTCCACGTGCTTGACGGGATGGTCGTTGTGGTGCAACCAGTCGGCCATGGCGTAGTCGGTGCGGGAGTCTCCCACGGTCCGCCAGGCCTGCGGGGTGATGCCCTGGGCCGCCAGCAGCTCGACGGCCCGGCTGGCCCCCAGATCCTTGCCGAGCCGCACGGATTCGATGTCCGTGGAAATGATGGTGGGGTCCACGCGGTAGTCCACCTCGTCGTCGGAATTCGGTTCATGGTGGTCCAGGCGCACAACGCCCAGCCCGTGCCGGGCCATCAGCTCCATGGCCTCGGCGTCGAACAGCTTCTGTTCGGCCAGGTAATCGGCCGAAGCCACCTCAATGTGCTGCTCCACGGAGACCATGGCCCGCTTGGTCTCGTCGAAGAACATGTGGGCCGAGTAGTCCTCGGCCACCAGCCTGCGGACGTCGTCACCATAGGCGCGGGGCACGGCCAGCTCGTGGTCCACGTGGATGGGGCCGGGTCCGGCGGAGGTGTAGCTGAACCAGACGGCACCCTTCTCGCAGATGGCGTGGATGACCGTCCCGGCGGGAATGCCGGCGGCGATCATCGGCTCCATGACCTGTTCCCGGATAAAGGAATCCGAACGCCCGGTATTGAAAATGACCGGAATGCCGGCAGATGCGAGAGCCACCAGGTCCGCGATGATCTCCGGTTTCACCTCCCGGGTCACCGGACTGGCGACCGGTCCGTCGACGTCGAGCAGGAGCGCGAGGGGCGGAGCGGACGGCAGGCGGACGCCCGGCGTGGAACCGGCAGGGAACTCGGGTGCAGTCATGGCTCTATTCTGTCAGCCGGCGGTATCCGTCCCGGCGCCGGCGGGCGAAGTCCCCTGGATGTGACGGATGGTCACTGTTTGGCTACAACCTGAGGACGCCGCGGGCCTGACACTTCTCTTGCGAAGCCAAGATGCCTAGTGTGGCATGGTGATCTTCAAAGCTGTGGGCGAAGGACGCCCGTACCCCGACCATGGCTACAACACGCCCAAACAATGGGCATCGCTGCCGCCGCGTCCCGTCCGCCTCGACGAACTGGTGACCACCAAGCGGACCCTGGACCTTGAAGCGCTCCTGGCCGAGGACTCCACCTTCTTCGGGGACCTCTTTCCCCACGTGGTGCAATACCAGGGAACCCTGTACCTCGAGGACGGGCTGCACCGGGCTGTCCGGACCGCACTGCACCAGCGGACCGCCATCCACGCCCGCGTGCTGGTGATCGATGGCTAGGAAACCGAAGGACGTCAGCGTCCTGCACGGCCACCGCGTGGTGACCGGGCCTGAACTGCGGGCAACCTTTGAGGCTGCGGGGGACCCTGACGACCCTGTCCGGCTGCGCCGGCGGGTGATTCACGGCGTGGTGCTGGTGCTGCTGCTGGGGCTGATCGTGGGCGCCGTCATCACCGCCCTGGCCATCGTGAACGGCCAGCTCAGGATCCCGGCGGCGGAAGTCAGCGATGAGCCGGCGGCCCTCTGCCCCGCGGCCAGTTTCGGCTACACCCCCCACGAAAAGATCAACCTGAACGTCTTCAACTCCACCAGCCGCCCGGGCCTGGCCAGGACGGTGGCGGATGAACTCCTGGGCCGGAAATTCCAAGTGGGTTCAGTGGCCAATACTGACGCCGGCTACCGGGGCGTTGCCGCAGTGGTGTCCGGGGCTGCCGGGCAGTCAGCGGCCTTCAGCGTCCAGCGGAACGTGCCGGGCTCGGACTACTTCCAGGACGGACGGGCGGACGCCAGCGTGGACCTGATCCTCGCAGGAGACTACAAAGGGCTTGCCGCGGCGGAGCAGGTGGACCAGACTCCCGGGAAACTCAGCTGCCCCCGGGAGAGCAGGCGGATCGCCGATGACGCCAAATGGCCGGTCATTCCCACCGCCGCCCCCACACCGTAGGACCCATGTCCTTGGCTGAGATCAGGACAGCGGAAGCCCCACGCGCTGGGGCGTGCCGTCGTCGCCGAACCGGGCACCGGCACCCAACAGGATGAAACGCACGGTCCGGGCGATCCGGGCCTCCAGTTCAGCGGGCTCGTTGCTGCCGCGGGCCGCGCTGGAGGACAGCGTGCCGTGGATGAGCTGGGCCTGCTGGCTGATGTCCGCTTCCGGGAGGTAGCCCTGCGCCATGGCGTCGCCCAGGATGCCCTGGAGCATGATGCTGAGCTCGCCCACGTGGTCCGCCAGTTTGGCAAAGGACGACGGCGACAGCACCGCCGCCATCGCAGGCCCTGGCGGAAGGTGGCGGCGGCTCAGGTCCTCCACCTGGGTGCGCACGTACAGTGCCAGCCGCTCCACCGGGTTCTCGAGCCGCGCCAGGGATTCCCGAAGTTCGGCGAGGAACCGTTCGGTCTCGTCCAGGGCGTAGGCGATCAGGAGCTCTTCAATATCGGCGTAGTAGTTGTAGACGGCGGTGCGCCCTACTCCTGCGTGCCGCGCCACGTCCGTCATGGTCAGCCCCGGCAGGCCGTGGGTGAACAGGAGCTCGCCGAAGGCCGTCAGGACCCGGCGTTGCGTCTCGGCGCGTTGGGCGGCATTGGTCGCCGCCGAAATCCTGGGCATGCAGACACTTTACCGCGATGTGTCAGTAAAATCCGGTATTAGACAGCACAGCCGTCCGGGCCGCACGCTTCGCCGTCCGCAGAGTTGACCAGTACCAGTGGGTTGGCGTCCTGCCAGGCCTGGTTCAGGGCTGCGGTGAACGTTTCGGCGGGCTGGGCGCCGGAAAGCCCGAACTTGCGGTCGATCACAAAAAACGGGACGCCGCTGATGCCCAGGGCACGGGCCTCCGCGAAGTCGGCGCGGACGTCGTCGGCATACTTGTCAGTGGCGAAAAGCGCGGCCACTTCATCGGCGTCGATTCCCAGCTCACTGCCCAGGGCGGTGAGGTACTCCGTGCTGCCGATGTCCTGGCCCTGCTCGAAGTGGTCGCTGAGGAGGCGCTCCTTTGCTTCGTCCTGCTTTCCGTGCGCAGCCGCGAGGTGGATCAGCCGGTGGGCCGTGAAGCTGTTGGCTACCACAACCTTGTCGAAGCGGTAATCCAGGCCCTCGCGCTTTGCCTGCTCCGTGACGTGTTCGAACATCTGCGAGACCTGCTGCGGCGCCATCCCTTTGCGGATGCTCAGGTAATCGAGCTCGGTGCCGTCATAGTGTTCCGGGAGGGTGGGGTCCAGCTGGTAGCTCCGCCAGGTGACATCCACGGAGTCGCGGTGCGGAAAGCCGGACAGAGCGGCTTCAAAACGGCGCTTGCCGATGTAGCACCAGGGACACGCGACGTCTGACCAGATCTCAATCTTCATGTCAGCCACAACGGCGCCCCTCCGACGGCCATTCCCGGTGGCTGTTGTCTGATTCGTCACACAAGGGACTTGTCAGGGTGCCTCCCATGGGGCGATAGTCGGAAGAACAGGTTAAGCAGATGCCTTGTAGGAAAGCCCAGTTGCCAGGTCGGGGGACCTTGGACTGTGATCCCCCGGAGGCACACGTGCGGATAGGACTTGTAGCAGCACCATGGATTCCGATTCCCCCGGTCGGCTACGGGGGCATAGAGAGGGTTGTTGACTCCCTGGCCCGCGGGTTCATCGCTGCGGGGCACGAGGTACTGTTGGCGGCGGCGTCGGACAGCACTTGTCCGGCACCTTTGGCCCCCAACATGAGGCCCTCTGAACCAGCCGAACTCGGGTTCACCCTCTCCGAACTCAGCCATGTCATCAGGGCGTATGAGAGCATGGCGGACGTCGACATCATCCACGACCACACACTGGCCGGACCGTTGTGCACCGCCCGGCGGGGATCCCCGCCCGTGGTGACCACTATCCACGGCCCGCTCAACCCGGCGTCGGCTGATCTGTACCGTGCCATGGCGGCCGACACAGCCATCATCGGCATCTCCCGCGACCAGACCTCCCACGTGCCCGACGTTCCCGTCACGCGCGTTATCCACCACGGCATGGACGTCGCCGCCGTACCGGTCGGTTCAGGGAAGGGCGGCTACGCCTGCTTTGTAGGCAGGATGTGCCCGGACAAGGGCGTGCTTGAGGCAATCCATATAGCGCGTGCGGCCGGCATTCCGCTCCGGCTTGCCGCCAAGATGCGCGAGCCTGACGAGATCGGGTACTACCGGTCCGTCATAGAGCCGATCCTGGGTTCCAATGAGGAGTTCCTCGGCGAACTGGGCGATGCCGACAAGTACCACCTCATGGGCGAAGCAATCGCGTTCCTGAACCCCATCCAATGGTCCGAGCCGTTCGGCCTGGTAATGATTGAGTCCCTTTCGACCGGCACGCCCGTGGTGGGCACGCTGATCGGATCGGCCCCCGAAATCGTGGACCACGGCAGGACCGGCTATTTGGGTCCGACCGAAGAGCTGCACAGCTTCCTTCCGCTGGCGGCATCGCTGGACAGGGCCCACTGCAGGGAGCGGGCCCTGAAGCTCTTCAGCACCGAGAGGATGGTTGCCAACCATCTGGACCTGTACGCCAAGCTGCTGGAAAAGAGTCAGCTTCCAGGGGTTCCGGATGGTGCGCACTTGCACCAGAATCGACTACGGGGAAACGTCATCCGGACGCCGGAAGCGAGCCCAAGCTCCACCCGGCGGACATGAGGTAAGGAGAGCATTTAATGACCGCCTGGAACGCCGACACTGAAGCCGATATCGGCGGAACCGATGCAGTAACGCTGGTGGAGGGGTCGTCGTTCTGCATTTCTGCCCACAGCGGCGACATCAGCTCTGAGGGCGGAACCAACGGCGCGTTCTACCAGGACACCCGGATAGTTTCCCGCTGGATTCTCCGAATCAACGGTGCGCTGCGCGAACCTCTCGTGGCGCATCGTCCCGACGCCTATGAGGCCACCTTCGTAGGCAGGGCAAAGTGGCCCGACGCCCGGTTCGACAGTCCGCTTGTGGTCCGCCAGGACCGCCACATCGGGCCTGGCCTCCAGGACGACATCACCCTGGAGAACTATTCCTCGGAGCCTGTCGAATGCGAGATCGAACTCCTGGTGGACGCAGACCAGGCGGACCTCTTCGACGTCAAGGGCGGACGCCTCAGCACCGAGGCCTCCCTGACCAGGAGTGTCCGTGACGGCGAACTCGTCATCGAAGCCGTCCGCGACGGCCAGCGGCGTGGATCAGCAGTACGGGCCGCTGGCGCAGAAGTCACTGAGGACGCGTTGCGTTTCCGCGCGACCATCCCGGCCAGGGGCAAATGGTCCACGTCCGTCATTGTGGTCCCGATGATCAACGGCAGAGCCCCTAAGGAGCCCTTCACCGAGGCGGGGCTGCCCCGCCACCGCGAAGGCGTCCAGCGGCACCTGGCGTGGGAGGAAAACGTCCCCCGGATCTCGGTGGGCGACAGCAATATTGAGGCCACACTGCTCCGGAGCCAGGCGGACCTGGGATCACTGCGGATTTTCGATGCCGAGCATCCGGACCGTGCGGCTGTTGCTGCCGGTGCGCCCTGGTTCATGGCGCTGTTCGGGCGGGATTCGCTCCTGTCCTCCTACATGTCCCTGCTGGTTGATTCGACGCTGGCGGTTGGAACCCTCCAGACGCTGGCAGCCATCCAGGGCACCAAAGTGGATGACGATTCCGAGGAAGAGCCCGGCCGAATTCCGCATGAGGTCAGGCTGGGCGTGACGGCCGGCATGGCTCTGGGCGGAACCGCTTATTACGGCACTGCAGATGCGACACCCCTGTTTGTCAGCGTCCTGGGCGAACTCAGCCGTTGGGGTCTGTCGGATGACGTTATCGAATCCCTGTTGCCGCATGCCGACCGGGCCCTTGAATGGATGGAAAAGTACGGGGACCGTGACGGCGACGGTTTCGTGGAGTACCTGCGTCCGAACCCGCACGGGCTGCTGAACCAAGGGTGGAAGGACTCCTGGGACGGGATCAACTTTGCGGACGGGCGGATGGCAGAGCCTCCAATCGCGTTGTGCGAGGTCCAGGGCTACGTATATTCCGCCTATGTCGCCCGGTCTCTGCTGGCACGTTCGGGCGGAGATACCGAAAAGGAGTCCTACTGGGCTGGGCGCGCTGCCACGCTGAAGAAGGCCTTCAACGAGAAGTTCTGGCTGCCGGACAAGGGCTACTTCGCCGTGGCGCTGGATAAGGACAAAAATCCGGTGGATGCCTGCACCTCGAACATGGGCCACTGCCTCTGGGTGGGCATCGTCGACGAGGATAAGGCTGCGTCGGTGGTGGAACATCTGATGTCGCCGGAGATGTTCACCGGCTGGGGGATCCGCACGCTGGCCTCGAACATGGGCGCCTACAACCCGGTGAGCTACCACAACGGATCGGTCTGGCCCCACGACTCGGCCCTTGTTGCCACGGGCCTTATGCGGTACGGGTTCGTGGCCGAGGCAAAGCGTGTGGCGCGCGGGATATTCGACGCGGCCGCCCATTTTGACGGGCAGCTGCCGGAACTCTTCTGTGGCTTCGACCGCTCCGAATTCCACGGCCCGGTCCCGTATCCCACCGCCTGCTCCCCGCAGGCCTGGGCAGCGGCGGCGCCCATCCAGCTTGCCCGGATCCTGCTGCGCTTTGATCCGGACTTCACCCGCGGTGTTGTCCACCTCGCCCCCATCCTGGCTGAGGAAAAGGGTGACTTCAGGGCTGAAAACGTTCGCCTGGGGCATTCCCGGATTACCATCAGCGCCAACCGGACTGACGGAAACATCGAGGGCCTTCCCCCGGGACTGAAGCTGTTGAAGGAGCCCCGACCACCCCTGGACGAGCGACTGGGTGGCCGGGCCGGCGACTAGGAGCCGGCGAGCAGGGGAGCCCTTCGATCAGGGGACGGCCCGTTCCAGGACGAAATCGTGTTCCACGGTGGTACCCAGCCGGAACGACTTGCTGCCCACCTTGCGGAAGCCGGATTTTTCGTAGAACCGGATGGCCCGGGCGTTCTGGCTGTTGACGCCCAGCCAGACGCCGGCCGCACCGGTTCCTGCTGCGGCCTCGAGGCTGGCGTGCATCAGTTCCGCTGCGGCGCCCAGACCGTGGTGCTCCGGATGGACATAGCACTTGCTCAACTCGACTGACGGAAGGACCGTCAGGGCGGAGGCAACGTCCGGGTCCTCCGCCGGCCGGTTCACGAGCAGGCTGTAGCCGCGAAGGCCGCCGTCGGCGTCGATGACCAGGATGGTGACAGCCGGGTCCGCCAGGTATCCCCGGAAGTGCTTTTCACTGAGGGTATTGGCCAGGTGGGCGGCAATGTCGTCCGGTGACGCCGACGGCGGGCAGGCCAGGGGGAACGTGACGGCGGCCAGTGCGGCGAGCGGTCCGGCGTCGTCCGCTGTTGCCTTTCGGATGCTGTGGGTCATGCCGGCATTCTAGTTCCCGCCGCCTGAGGCTACTGTTTGAAGGCTGCGTCGAAGGAGGTGTTCGACGCCGGGAAGTCGAACTTCTTGAGCGCGGCGAGGGCTTCGGGGGCGCCGTGGAGGCGGTCCATGCCGGCGTCCTCCCATTCGATGGAGATGGGGCCGTCGTAGCCAATTGCGGCGAGGGCCCGGAAGGATGATTCCCAGGGGACGTCGCCGCGCCCGGCGGAGACGAAGTCCCATCCACGGCGCGGGTCGCCCCAGGGAAGGTGGGAGCCGAGGACGGTGTTCCGGCCGGTGGGGCGGAGCTTGGTGTCCTTGCAGTCCACGTGGTAGATCCGGTCCTTGAAGTCCCAGATGAAGGAGACGGGGTCGATGCCCTGCCACATCATGTGGGAGGGGTCCCAGTTCAGGCCGAACGCGGGCCGGTGTCCGATGGCTTCGAGGGTGCGGACGGTGGTCCAGTAGTCGTAGGCGATTTCGGAGGGGTGGACTTCGTGGGCGAACCGGACCCCGCATTCGTCGAAGACGTCCAGGATGGGGTTCCAGCGGTCGGCGAAGTCCTGGTAGCCGGCGTCGATGACGTGTTCGGGGACGGGCGGGAACATGGCGACGTACTGCCAGATGGCGGAGCCGGTGAACCCGACGACGGTGTCCACGCCGAGTGCTTTGGCGAGCCGGGCGGTGTGCTTCATTTCCTCCGCTGCCCGCTGGCGGACGCCTTCGGGGTCGCCGTCGCCCCAGACCTTGGCGCCGACGATGGCTTCGTGGCGGAAGTCGATGGGGTCATCGCACACGGCCTGGCCCTTGAGGTGGTTGGAGATGGCCCAGACCTTGAGGTTGTACTTGTCCAGGACGGCGAGTTTGGCCTGGACGTAGCCGGGTTCGTCCCAGCGCCAGGCGTCCAGGTGGTCGCCGGAGACGGCGATTTCCAGGCCGTCGTAGCCCCAGCCGGAGGCCAGGCGGGCGACTTCCTCGAAGGGGAGGTCGGCCCACTGGCCGGTGAAGAGGGTGTAGGGGCGGGGCATGTCAGGCTCCTTCTGCGGGTGCGTTATGTACGGAGGCGTTGGACGCGAAGGCGTTGGCTGCGGGCTGGACGGTGTGGGCCAGTTCGATGATGGTGCTTTTCGTGGCGGCGGATTCCTCGACGGCGGCCAGGATGCGCTGGACGGCGAGTCCGTCCTCGAACGAGGGCGAGGGCGGGGTGCCGTTGCCGATGGTCAGCAGGAAGTCGCGGGCCTGGTGGGTGAAGCTGTGTTCCCAGCCGATGATGTGGCCCTGCGGCCACCAGGCGTCCAGGTAGGGGTGTTCGGGTTCGGTGACCAGGATCCGGCGGAAGCCCTGTTCCCGGGCCGGTGCGGTGGCGTCCAGGAAACGGAGCTCGTTGAGGTTTTCGAGGTCGAACATCAGGGAGCCCTTATCGCCGTAGATCTCCAGTTGCAGCGAGTTCTTCTGGCCGGTGGCTACCCGGGACACCTCCACCGAGGCGATTGCCCCGGAGGCGAGGGACAGCGTTGCCCAGGCGGCGTCGTCGACCGTTACATCCTCCAGCCCGGCACCGGGACCGCCTGCACCGGGGCGGCGGGTGGTGAACGTGTGCGTGCGGCCGGAGACTTCCGTGGCCGTGTTCCCGAGCAGGAACAGGACCTGGTCGATGGCGTGGGACGCGATGTCGCCGAGCGCCCCGGACCCGGCCGATTCCTTCCTGAGCCGCCAGGTCATGGGTGTTGTTTCGTCCGCGAGCCAGTCCTGGAGGTAGGCGGCACGGACATGCCGGACGGTGCCCAGCCGGCCCTCGGCGATCAGTTCCTTCGCCAGGGCAAGCGCAGGGACGCGCCGGTAGGTGAACCCGACCATGGACTGGACGCCCCGGGCCCGGGCGGCCTGGGCAGCGGCGGCCATCGCTTCGGCCTCGGCCAGGGTGTTGGCGAGCGGCTTCTCGAGGAGCACGTGCTTGCCGGCCTCTAGCGCTGCGATGGCGATCTCGGCGTGCAGCCAGCCCGGCGCGCAGATATCGACGATGTGGATGTCGTCCCGGTCCAGGACCGTGCGCCAGTCCGTGGCGGTCTCAGCCCAGCCGTACCTGGCAGCGGCTTCGGCCACCCCGGCGGCATCGCGGCCCACCAGGACTTTCTGCTGGAAAGCCGGCACGTCAAAGTAGCTGGCAACATTGCGCCACGCGTTGGAATGCGCCTTGCCCATAAACGCGTAGCCAATCATCGCCACACCCAGTGGTTTCGGGTCCGGCTGCGGTTTGGCGGGGAGTGAATCCGGTGCAGTCATGGTGAATTCCTAAAGGGTGGCTGTTTCCTGCGCCCAGTCCTCGGGGACGGCCGGGGATGCGGGAGCGGAGCTGTTGACATCCACGAACGTGCCGGAATCCATCGATTCGGTAATCGAGACCATGGAATCCAGGACGTGGTAGGCGAGCTCTCCAGTGGCGCGGTGGGGGACACCGGCGCGCAGTGAACGCGCCATATCCAGGACGCCCATGCCGCGGCCGTTCGCCGGACCCGTCGCCGGAACAGTGGTCCAGTCCTCGTCCCCGGCCCGCCAGAGCCGGAGGTCGCCGTCGAAATGGTTGGGGTCGGGCAGGGAGAGCGTGGCCTCGGTGCCCGTGATTTCCACGAAACCCATCCGGACACGCGGCGATTCGAAGGAGAAGACACTGTGGGAGGAGGCGCCGTTTTCGAACTGCGCCATCGCGGAAACGTGGGTGGGCACGTCTACCGTGAATTTCTCGCCGGCCTTGGGTCCGGAACCGATGACGCGGACCTCTTTGGATTTGGATCCGACGGCGGCCACCTTGCGGATGGAGCCGAACGTCTGGACCAGGGTGGTGAGGTAGTACGGACCCATGTCGAACAGCGGCCCGGCGCCGGACTGGAACAGGAAGGCCGGGTTGGGGTGCCAGGATTCCGGGCCGGGCGTCTGGAACGTTGTCATGGCGGTCAGCGGAGTGCCGATGTCGCCGCGATCGATGATCCGCTGAGCCGTCTGCAGCCCTGCGCCGAGGAAGGTGTCCGGTGCGCAGCCGAGGCGCATCCCGGCGTCCTCGGCGGTCTTCAACAGACCCAGGCCGGACTCGCGGTCCAGCGAGAACGGCTTTTCCGTCCAGACATGTTTGCCGGCCTTGACGGCTGCGGTGGCAACCTCCACATGGGCCGCCGGGATGGTCAGGTTGACGATGATTTCGACGTCGGGGTGGTCCAGTGCGGCGTCAACGCCGCCCCACTCCGGGATGCCGTATTCCTTGGCACGCGCCTGGGCGGCCTCCTCGAAGAGGTCGGCAATGACGAGCACTTTGAGGTCGGGGAAAACAGTGAGGTTGTCCAGATACTGCTTGCTGATGTTTCCGGCCCCGATGACGGCAACCCCCACCGGCCCCCGGCCTGAGGCTGCGCCTGTTCCTGCCGGGCTCATGCCTTGCCGCCTTCGGCTGCGGAAGCGTCGGCGGAGTTCAGGAAGGCGAGGCTCTGGGCGATCCCTTCGAAAATGTCACCGTCATAGTCATCAAACTCAACGACGCCGGTCTCCAGGGATTGTGCCGCGGCAATGACGTCCAGGACGGCAACCTTGCCCTTCCCGGCGGGCTGCTGTGCCTTGGTGTCGGTATTGAGGGGGCCGTCCTTGATGTGGATGAACTTCACGCGGTCCCCGAGCTTGCCCAGGATGTCTACCGGGTCCTGTCCGCCCACGGCAACCCAATAGGTGTCCACCTCGAGGACGAGCTCGGGGTCCAGGAGATCGGCGAAGTACTCCAATGCTGTGCGCCCCTCGATGGTGGACTCCAACTCCCACGCATGGTTGTGGTACCCCACGCGGATGCCGTATTCGGCGCCCTTTTTGGCCGCGGCGTTGAGGCCGGCAGCGGTGGCCTGGATGTCCTCAGCGGACTGCCAGTGCTCGGCAGCGATAAATGGATCGATGACAGTGCTGATGCCCAGTTCCCTGGCTGCCGTGAAGATCTCGTCCTGGTCCTGGCTGAGGAGCGGGGCGTGGCCGGAGGGTGCGGTGATGGCGTTGTCCTTCATTGCGGCGCCGAGTTCCTTGGCGGTGGCGACGAAGTTGTACGGTTCCACCTGCGTGAAGCCGATCTCGGCCACCCGCCGGATGGTGCCGGGCAGGTCCGCCTGGATGGCGTTGCGCAGGGTGTACAGCTGGAGTGAGTACGGCATCGGGACTCTCCTGAAGATGTGACGACGGCTTCGGCCAGAACGATTCCCCTAAAGCTAGGACGACTTTTGCCGGAGGTCAAGCAAAAGAAGATCGCTTTGCGACATTCTTTTCCCGCGTGACATGCAGAACCCTGTTGTGTTATTCATGTTTGATGACCTTGAACCCTGGCCACCGACCGGCGGCAGCCGACGCAGGAGGCAGCCTGGCGCGCGCCGGCGACCTGTTCCAGCTGTTGCGGGACGGACAGGCGAGGACCCGCGCCGAACTCGCTATGACCACAGGGCTGGCGCGTTCCACAGTGGCAGCCCGCATCGACGCCTTGCTCCTGTCCGGACTGGTGGGACCTGCGGGGGAGGCAAACTCCAGCGGCGGCAGGCCGCCGTCGCGCTTTGCCTTCAACCCCGCGGCACGGACCGTGTTGGCGGTCGACGTCGGGGCCACCCATGTCATCGTTGCGGTCACCGATCTCAGTGGGCGGGTGCTGGCCGAACAGCGGCTGGTCCAGGATGTGGCTGCCGGCCCCGAGGCCGTGCTGGACCGGGTGGTGAGCGAGGGCCTGGCGGTCCTCGCCAAGGCCGGCCGGACCGCCGGCCACCTTGCCGGGGTGGGAATCGGTCTGCCCGGACCCGTGGAGCACAACACCGGGCGGCCGGTGAAGCCCCCCATCATGCCGGGCTGGGACGGGTTCGACGTCGTCCGCTACGTTCAGCGCTCCCTGCCCGTTCCCGTGCTGGTGGACAACGACGTGAACATCATGGCGCTTGGTGAGCGCACGGCGCACTGGCCCGCTCACGAAAATTTCCTGTTCATCAAGGTGGCCACCGGCATCGGCGCCGGGATCATCAGCAGCGGTGAGCTGCAACGCGGCGCCAACGGAACTGCCGGCGACCTTGGCCACGTGCGGGTGCCGCGCGGCGATGACGTGCTGTGCCGGTGCGGAAACTACGGGTGCCTGGAGGCGCTGGCGTCCGGACCGGCCGTTGCCGCCGAGCTGGAACGCCAGGGTGTGCCGGCGCGCAAGGGCAGTGATGTCCTGAGGTTGGTCGGTGAGGGCAACCTCCAGGCCGTCCAGGCCTTGCGCCAGGCAGGCCGGGACCTGGGAGACGTCCTCGCCACCGTCGTGAACCTGCTCAATCCGTCAGTGATCGTCATCGGCGGCAGCCTGGGGCAGGCCGGGGAGCACCTGATGGCGGGGGCGCGCGAAGTGGTGTATCGGCGCTCGCTGCCCTTGGCGACAACCCACCTCCGGATCGCCCTCTCCATGGCAGGGGACCAAGCAGCCATCATTGGTGCGAGCCAGATGGTGACGCAGTACGTATTATCGCCCGCTGCGATCGAGGCGACGCTCCAGGCAGCGGGGTAATTACCCGGTAATTACGCGGACCGGTGAACCCGCAAGCCACGCGCTGACATCCTCAAAAGCGCCACCGTAGAACTGGCTGTAGCTCTCCCGTGTGACGTAGCCGAGGTGCGGGGACAGCACGGTGTTCGGGGCGGCGAGGAGCGGGTGGCCCGCCGGGAGTGGTTCCTCGTCGAACACGTCCAGCGCAGCTCCCCGGATCCAGCCCTCGCCCAAGGCCCGGACCAGGGCGTCCTGGTTAACCAGGGGTCCCCTCGCAGTATTCACCAAAAGGCCTTCCGGACCGAGCAGCCGCAGTTCCTCTTCGCCCACAATCCCTTCGGAGCGGGGAGAGAGCCGCAGGTGGAGGGTGGCGACGTCGGAATTCCTGAAAAGGTCTTCCTTGCTGACTTTCCGGGCCCCGGCCTCCGCGGCCGCTTCCTCTGTCAGGTTCTCGCTCCACGCCAGCACGTCCATGCCAAAGGCCTGCCCGTAGGCTGCGATCCGCCGCCCGATCCTGCCCAGGCCCACAATGCCCAGGGTCTTGCCCGCGAGTTCGATGCCCACGGAGGTCTGCCAGGTTCCGGCCCGCAGTGAGTTCTCCTCGGCCGGAAGATTACGGGCAAGCGCCAGGAGCAGGGCCCACGTCAGTTCCGGAGCGGCGGTGGGCGAGCCGGGTGTCCCGCACACTGTGATGCCAAGTTCGCTGGCCGCGTCAACGTCGATGGCGGCGTTTGCCATGCCGGTGGTGACGAGAAGTTTGAGGGCGGGAAGTTTCTCCAGCACGGCGCGGGGGAAGGGCGTACGCTCCCGCATCGCCACGACAATCCGGCAGTCGACGAGCGCCGCCACCAGCGCATCCGGGGACTGGAACGGTTCACGGAAGACGGACGTCGAGACGCCGGCCTGCTCCAATGAGGCCCAGTCGGCGAAGCCGTGAGCAACGTCCTGGTAGTCGTCAAGGATGGCAAGCCGCTGCTGCATGTCTGGTCCTTCGTCCGTGGGCTGGGCCGTGATGTTCATCCTAGGCCCCCTCGCCGGAGGCGGCGCCAGGGGCGGGGCGTGATAGCAATGGAGTGATGAAATCATTTTTAAGCCTCCCGGCAATCCGGTGAGCGGGCAGTTCATGGCAAAAGTTCCAAAATCCTGGATTCTGCTTGCCAGCATCGGACTGCTCGCCCTGAACCTGCGCGGCCCCTTTGTGGCCGTGGCTCCCGTTGTGGATGTCATGCAGGCGGACCTCGGGTTTTCGCCCGTGATACTCGGGCTCCTTACCAGCATCCCGGTGCTGTGCTTTGCGCTCGCTGCCCCGCTGGCGTCGCTGACGACGCGGCGATTTGGTGCGGAATTCGCCGTCACGCTCACCATTTTGGGGGTGCTTGCCGGAGTGGTCGTCCGCTCGGCCGGCGGTCCGGCGCTCGTGCTGGCGGGAACGGTGATGATCGGCCTGGCCATCACCATCGGCAATATCGCGGTTCCCCTGATAGTCCGGCGCGACTTCTCGCCGCAGCGGCAGGGCACGGCCATGGGTGTCTATACGGCAGCCCTGAACATCGGATCGTTCCTGACATCCATGGTGGCGGCGCCGCTCGCCGAGCTGGCCGGTTGGCAGCTCTCCCTGGCATCCGTCGGCATCCTGGCGGTGGTGGCAATCATCTTCTGGACGTTCGCCGTAGGTGCCCGCACCGCGTTTGTCCCCTGCGCGGACGTGGTTCCCGGCGGCCAGGAGCATCCGGCGGTCAAGGGTTCCGGCTGGATCACCGCCGGACTCACGGCCGGTTTCGCCGGACAGGCTTTCTCCTACTACGCGGTGACCGCCTGGCTGCCGAGCTACCTCAACGATGAGCTGGACATGTCCGCCTCCGCCGCCGGTGCGGGATCGTCGCTGTTCCAGATCTTCGCCATCGTCGGTGGGCTCGGCGTCCCGCTTGCCACCAAATACTTCAGTACGACGACGACGGCGGTCACCTTGGGGGTGTTGTGGGTGACGGTGCCGGGCGGGCTGATGCTCGCGCCGCACCTGTGGTGGCTCTGGTCCACCTTCGGCGGCATCGCGCAGGGCGGAGGCATCACCCTGATCTTCATTGCCATCATCAAACTGGCCCGGGACCAGGCATCCGCGGGCAGGATGTCAGCCGTTGTCCAGGGACTCGGGTACTGCTTCGCCGCGGTGGCCCCGCCCCTGGTGGGTTTTGTCCACAACGAGACGGGTTCATGGACCCCTGCGCTGCTCCTGATCCTGGCCTCGACGCTGACATTCTTCCTCAGCACAACCCTGTCCGTACGGCTGGTGCCCAAGGGCCGCTGACCCGGCCCGCCGCCGTCGTACTTTTTCCTTCCCGCCCCCTCCCCGCCCCTCCCGACGCTCTGGCAGATCCTGCAGCAAATGCCGGAACGGTCTATCACTCCCTTCTGGAGAGTGATAGACCGTTCCGGGTTTTCCTGCGTTAAGTGAAAGAGCGTCGCCAGGGGCGTGCCGGTGTGGTGCGTCCCGGCGTCGTCCGTTTTGCTGAAGGTGCTTCCGTCGCCGGGCCGGCTCCCCGGATTTCGGGGTTCCTGTTGCGAAGGGCGTGCCGGCCCGGCGGACGGAATTCTGTGCCTGCTGCCTTTTTAGGCGGCGGCGAGTTCCTCGGCGGAGGCCTTGGTCTTTGCTTCCGTCAGGTACCTGGCGTAGGCGGGGAGGGTGAGGAACGACGGGAAGTCCTGGCCGAGGGTGACCTCTTCGAAGATGTCGCGGGCGTCTTCGAAGCGGTCCCCGTCGAAGCGTTCCAGGCGGGCGAACTCTTCGTCGAGGAGCTCCTCGATCCAGTGGTGGGTGATGATTTCGCCGTGGTCGGTGATGGCGGAGGCGAACATCCACTGCCAGAGCTGGGAGCGGGAGATTTCGGCGGTGGCGGCGTCTTCCATGAGGTTGTGGATGGCGACTGCGCCGTTGCCCCGGAGCCAGGATTCGATGTAGCGGATGCCTACTTCGATGTTGTTCCGGATGCCCTGTTCGGTGATGGTGCCTGTTGTGGCGGCGACGTTGATGAGGGCGGCGTCATCGGGGATCACGTCCTCCCGGGTGCGTTCGAGCTGGTTGGGACGCTCGCCGAGGATGGAGTCGAACACCTCGCGGCATACCGGCACGAGGTCCGGGTGGGCCACCCAGGAGCCATCGAAGCCGTCGTTGGCCTCGCGGGTCTTATCGGCGCGGACCTTTTCGAAGGCGTTGGTGTTCGCGGCTTCGTCCTTGCGGTTGGGGACGGCTGCTGCCATCCCGCCGATGGCCATGGCGCCGCGCTTGTGGCAGGCACGGACCAGTTGTTCGGTGTAGGCGCGCATGAAGGGCTGGGTCATGGTCACCTGGCCGCGGTCCGGGAGGACGAACCGGGGGCCGCGGGTGCGGAAGTTCTTGATCAGGGAGAAGATGTAGTCCCAGCGGCCGGCGTTCAGGCCCGAGGCGTGGTCGCGCAGTTCGTAGAGGATTTCCTCCATTTCGAAGGCCGCGGTGATGGTCTCGATCAGCACGGTGGCGCGGATGGTGCCCTGCGGGATTCCCAGCAGGTCCTGGGCGAGAACGAAGATGTCGTTCCACAGCCGTGCTTCGAGGTGGTTCTCGATCTTGGGCAGGTAGAAGTACGGTCCCTTGCCCTGGGCCAGGAGACGGCGGGCGTTGTGGAAGAAGTACAGGCCGAAGTCCACGATTCCGCCGGCCACCGGGGCGCCGTCGATGATCATGTGTTTCTCGGGCAGGTGCCAGCCGCGGGGGCGGACCACGATGGTGGGCAGTTCGGCGGCGGGACGGAGCTTGTATTCCTTGCCCTCGGGACTCGTGAAGTCGATCCGGCGTTCCAGGGCGTCGGTGAGGTTCAGCTGGCCCTTGATGACGTTGCGCCAGGTGGGGGTAGAGGAGTCCTCCATGTCAGCGAGCCAGACCTTGGCGCCGGAGTTCAGGGCGTTGATGGTCATTTTCTGATCCACGGGTCCGGTGATTTCCACGCGGCGGTCCTCCAGGCCCGGGGCCGGGGGAGCGACGCGCCAGGACGGGTCGTTGCGGATGTCCTCGGTTTCCCGCAGGAACCGCGGATCCTGGCCGGCGGCGATCTCGGCCCGCCGGTTCCGCCGGGCCTGCAGCAGCTCCTGCCGACGCTCGGCAGTTGCCCGGTGCAGTTTCGCGACGAACTCCAGAGCGTCCGGAGTAAGAACCTCGTTCTGCCGGCAGATGGGCTGCGCGGTCATGGTGATTCCGTTGATCGTGAAGTCGTCAGTAAAGCTGTTCATGTCAATCTCTCCTCGGAGACAAAGTGTTCGACGGCGGGGTACAGGTCGGGGCCGAAAAAGGTCATCCTCCGTGTGCTGTTCCCCATCCCCGCCGGGGCCTCGCAGAGCTCGGCCGGGCGGGGACAGGGCCCCTTTTACGCACACTTCCGGATCACCTTTCCCGGCCCCCGGTGGCATCGGCACCCTGGGTGCCGGCCGCCGTCGTGCCTTCGGGCGAGCAGTTCATCCGCTCACCGTGGGTGGTGGGCCCACAGCCGCTGGGTTCCATCGCGAGCTTGCGAGTGGAGGGAGCGGCTGGGGATTAGTGGAATTGGCCCTCTTCGGTCGATCCGACCAGGGCGAGGGTGGATGCGTTCGGGTTGAGCGCGGTTGCGATGTCGTCGAAGTAGCCGGTGCCGACTTCGCGCTGGTGCTTGGTTGCGGTGTAGCCGCGGGATTCGGAGGCGAATTCCTTTTCCTGGAGCTCGACGTAGGCGCTCATGCCTTCACGGGCGTAACCGTGGGCGAGATCGAACATCGAGTAGTTCAGGGCGTGGAAGCCGGCCAGGGTGATGAACTGGAACGTGAAGCCCATGGCGCCGAGTTCACGCTGGAACTTCGCGATCGTGGCGTCGTCCAGGTGCTTGCGCCAGTTGAACGACGGCGAGCAGTTGTAGGAGAGCATCTGGTCCGGGAAGTCGGCCTTGACGGCCTCGGCGAACTTCTTGGCGAGCTCGAGGTCCGGGGTGCCCGTCTCCATCCAGATGAGGTCGGAGTACGGAGCGTAGGCCTTGGCGCGGGCGATGCAGGGTTCGATGCCGTTGCGGACCTTGTAGAAGCCTTCCGGGGTCCGTTCGCCGGTGACGAATTCCTGGTCGCGGGGATCGACGTCGGAGGTGATCAGGGTTGCTGCCTCGGCGTCGGTGCGGGCGATGACCACCGAGGGGGTGCCGGCGACATCGGCGGCGAGGCGGGCGGCGTTCAGCGTGCGGACGTGCTGCTGGGTGGGGATGAGGACCTTGCCGCCGAGGTGGCCGCACTTCTTCTCCGAGGCGAGCTGGTCTTCCCAGTGAACGCCCGAGGCGCCGGCCTGGATCATGGATTTCATGAGCTCGTAGGCGTTCAGCGGGCCACCGAAGCCGGCCTCGGCGTCGGCAACGATCGGGACCATCCAGTCCTCAACAGTCTGGACTCCCTCGGAGAACTCGATCTGGTCGGCGCGGAGCAGGGCGTTGTTGATGCGGCGGACCACGGTGGGAACCGAGTTGGCCGGGTACAGGGACTGGTCCGGGTAGGTGTGGCCGGAGTTGTTGGCATCCGCGGCGACCTGCCAGCCCGAGAGGTAGATGGCACGCAGGCCGGCTTTGACCTGCTGCACGGCCTGGTTGCCGGTCAGGGCGCCCAGGGCGTTGGTGTAGCCGCCGGTCTTGTGCTCCCCGGTGAGCTGCTTCCACAGCTTCTCCGAGCCCCGGCGGGCCAGGGTGTGCTCTTCGGAGACGCGGCCGCGGAGCTTGACGACGTCCGAGGCCTTGTAGTCACGGGTCACACCTTCCCAGCGGGGATTGGCGGCCCACTCAAGCTCCAGTGCTGCGGCCTGCTCTTCGGGCGTCTGCTGGGTGGGCTCAAATGCTGCGGTCATCGTTGATCTCCTTGATTGAGCTCCGGGGGATTCTCGCTGGCCGAACCTGCTCCGTTGCAGTTCCGGCCGGCGACCCCGGTGCGGTGTTTCTTTCCGTGATCACTACTTTTCAGCACTTCGCAACACTTAGATAGAGGAAAAGGCTGGAAAGAAACGCACTTCTTCGCGTATCCTCAAGAAATGTCCCCTGGAAGCTGGAATCGCGAAGCCGCAAACCCGCCGTCGTCCGCCGCCACGGCGGAACTGGACGTCATCAGCCTTGGCCGCCGGGTGCGGCACCTGCGTAAGCAGGCCGGCTACACCCTCGATGACCTGGGTGCCGCCGTCGGCACCGCCCCCAGTCAGCTGAGCCTGATTGAGAACGGTAAACGGGAGCCCAAACTCTCCTTGCTGCAGGGGCTGGCAGCGGCCCTCAACGTGAGCATCGACCAGCTGCTCGGCGCCGAACCGCCCAACCGCCGTGCGGCCCTGGAAATTGAGCTGGAACGCTACCAGCGCGGGCCCTTGTATGAGTCCCTTAACCTGCCCAGAATCCGCATCAGCTCGCGGCTTCCGCTCGATGTCCTGGAGTCCCAGGTGGGGCTGCTGCACGAGCTCGAACGGAAGCTGAACGAGCAGGTGGCGACGCCGGAGGAGGCCCGCCGCGCGAACGGTGAGCTGCGTGCCATGATGCGCGAGCGCGGCAACTACTTCCCGGAATATGAGGCCGAGGCGCAGAAGGTGCTTGCCGCCGTCGGCTATACCTCCGGACCGTTGAGCCAGCACGTGATCGCGGACATCGCCGAGACGCTCGGTTTCAGCCTCCACCACGTCGGTGACCTGCCCCATTCCACGCGCTCCGTGACCGATTTGAAGAACCGCCGAATTTATCTGACGCAGAGCCAGCGGCAGGACCACGACCCCCGGTCGGTGCTGCTGCAGGCTTTGGGGCACTACGTTTTGGGGCACGAGACCCCGAAAAACTACGGTGACTTCCTGGCCCAGCGCGTTGCCACGAATTACTTCGCCGCCGCTCTCCTGCTGCCCGAGCAGACGACCGTGGACTTCCTGCTTAAGGCCAAGGCCGCCAAGGAGATCGCGGTCGAGGACATCCGGGATGCCTTCGCCGTCTCCTACGAGACCGCTGCCCACCGCTTCACCAACCTGGCCACGAAGCACCTGGGCATCACCACCCACTTCCAAAAGACCCACCAGAGCGGGATCATCTACAAGGCGTATGAGAACGACGGCGTGACGTTTCCGCAGGACCATACCGGCGCCATCGAGGGCCAGCCGTCGTGCAAGGCCTGGACATCGCGTGCCGTGTTCGATGTGCCGGACAAGTTCAGCGCCTACAGCCAGTACACGGACACTCCGTCCGGAACGTACTGGTGCACGGCCAGGACCGAGCGTTCGCCGAACGGCGAGTTCTCGTTGTCGATCGGGGTGCCGTACCAGCATGTGAAGTGGTTCCGCGGGCGGGAAACCACCGCGCGGGCCACCTCAACGTGCCCCGACCCGAAGTGCTGCAAGCGTCCCCCAGCGGAACTGGCGACCGAGTGGGCCGGGAATGCCTGGCCCTCGGCCCGCGCCCACTCGCACCTGCTCGCCGCCATGCCGCCAGGCGCGTTTCCCGGCGTGGATGAGACCGAGGTGTACAGCTTCCTGCAGGCGCACTCCGGGAACTGACGCTCTAGCAGTTGCTGCCGGTTTTCCGCGCACGCTCTCTCACTTTCTTAGGGAAAGTGATAGAGCGTCCCTGGATTCGTTGCATTAAGTGAGAGAGCGTCCCGCCTACCCGTGCAGCTCCCGGTAGGCAGCGGCGGCGGCGGGGTGCAGCGGCAGTCCAGGGGTGTTAATCAATGACTCCGGGCTGAGGAACTGCACGCCCAGGCTGGAGCGCGGGACCAGGTCCTCGGCATGACCCACCAGAATCTCCACGGTCTTTTCCACCGTTCGGGCATCCGTATCGCTCCGGCACAGGAGGAGGTTCGCCAGGCCCACGGTCCAGACCGCCGGAATGCCAGGGTAAGCACCCTCCGGGATCAAGACGCGGTCATAGAAAAGGCCGTGTTTGGCCCGGAGCGGCGGCAGGAGCGGGGAGAGGTCCAGGAGAGCCAGCCCTGTGGCGCTGTGGGCAGCCGCAATGGCCGCGGTGGGCACGCCGCCGGACCAGAACAGCGCGTCCACCGACCGGTGCTGCAGTGCTGCCAGGCCCTCGTTGAGCCCGAGGTTGAGGACGGTGACGGCCCCTCCGGGCGTGGCAGTTGGGCCTGCGCCAACAGCCGCGGAGCCAAGCCCCGCCGCCTCGATCAGGCGGGGAGTGGTCAGCGATGTTCCCGAGCCAGGCTCACCCACAGCCACGATCCGGCCGGCCAGCCCGGCTATGTCCCGGATGCCGCTGTCCCGCCGGACCACGCAGTGGACGTAGTTCTCGTACACCTTCCCGACGGCGGAAATTGCGACGGCCTTAGTGTCACCCGCCGCTGAGCGCTGGGCAGCTGCGTCAGAGAGCGCGATGGCGAACGTTGCCTTGCCCGAGAGCAGGAGTTCGATGTTGTCCAGGCTGCCGCCGGTGGTCATCGAGGTGGCCTGGCCGGCCACACCGTAGCGCTGCAGGGATTCCGCCAGCAGCCCGGCGAACTCCAGGTAAAAGCCCCCCGGCTCGCCGCCGGCCACGGTCACGGTGTCCGGACGGTCCTCTGGTGTGCAGCCACTGAGCACCGGCAGGAGCAGCCCGGTCAGGCCGGCTGCCAGGCCGGCCTTGAGGGCAGTGCGGCGGGGGAAACCACCGGTTCCGTTCAGATCAGTCATTCGAGTCCGCCTGACTGCCAGCAGCATCAGGCCCGGCTTCTGCGGGCGGAAACTCGAGGCGCGCAACGAGGCCGTGGGGGGAGGCCTCAGCCAGCTCCAGGCGGCCGGAATTGGCGCTGGCCAGTTTGTCCACGATGGTCATGCCCAGGCCGTTGCCGCCGATGCCGCGGTTGCGTGGCGAGCGCCAGAACCGGCCGGTGGCTGCAGCCCGCTCGTCGGCCGGAAGCCCGGGGCCGTCGTCGGACACCTCAATGGTGACGGCGCCTCCGCGGCGCAGGGCACCTACCGAGATGTGGGCGCCAGGCGCGTACTTGATGGCGTTGTTGATCAGTTCCGCCACCATCTGGGCCAGTTCGGCGGGGTTGGCGGCGATGTGCACGGCCGGCTCCGGCGGGCTGTGCAGCAGGATTGTGGCTCCGCTGCGGAGTGCGGCGGGGCCGGCCCGTTCGGCTTCCTCCTGGAGGATCGGGTGCGGATCGATCGGGGCCTGGGCCTGGCCCAGGGAATTGCCCGAAGATCCATCCCGGGGACTCCGGGCAGGATATTCACTTGCCCTGTGTTCAGCCGCCGCCAGCCTCAGGACCCCCTCGAGGATGCCTTCCACGTGCTCGAGTTCTGCCAGGACCGCGGCCGCAGCATCCTGCTGGCGCGCCGTCCGGAGTTCCAGCTGGAGCAGGTCGATCCTGAGCCGCAGTGCGCCCACCGGGTTGCGGAGCTCGTGCGAGGTGTCGGCAATCAGCTGCCGCTGGGATTCCAGGCTGTTGCTGACGGTCCGGGCCATTGTGGTGAAGGAACGGCTCAACTCCCGCAGCTCCGGCGGCCCATCCTCCGGAAGCTGACCGGTCCGGCCGGTTGCCTCAAATTCGGTTACTGCCGAGTTCAGGCGATGGACCGGGCGGAGTACCCACCGGGTCACGCGGGCAGCAGCCAGGAGAAGCATGGCCGCGAAGGCGGCGGCCGCCAATCCGACGAGGAGCCACCGCTCGCGGAGTTTCTGCCGGGCTGCTTCCACGTTCACTTCCAGGACCACCTCGCCCAGCACCTGGCTGGCGCTGCCGAAGGAACGGGAGAGTACCTCGGAGGCCGGGCCGAACGGCTGGAGCGGGGCGAGCGTGGTGTCGCTGAGGTTCAGGTTCGCCCGGGCAAGTGCCTCACCGACGTCGGCTCTTTCCTCGCTGAGGCCGCCCGAGCGCAAGGTGCCCTGCCGGAGGCGGATCAGCACGCCCTCACCGTAGAGTTCGGAGTATCTGTCCATTTCCGTCTGGAGCCCGGCAGACTCTTCGGCAGTTGCGGCGTCGAGGGCAACCTGCGCGAACCGGTTCAGCGCGGTCACCCGTTTGATCTGGAGTTCCTGGGTCAGTTCCCGGCTGACGGAGGCCAGGATGGCGGTGGAGCCGAACAGGACCAGCAGGACGGACAGCACGCTCAGGATGCCCAGGACGCGCAGCTTCACGCGGAATCCGCATCGATCCGGTAGCCCACGCCGCGGACGTTGATGATGAAGCCGGGCAGTTGGAGCTTGGCCCGCAGCCCGGTCAGGTGGACGTCAAGGGCGCGGGAGGAGGCCACGAAGGCGTCGCCCCACAGCGCGTCGAGGATCTGTTCCCTGGTCACAACAGAACCCGCATGACCAGCCAGCAGGGCAAGCAGATCGAACTCCGTGGCGGTCAACGGCAGCTCCTCTGAGCCCCGGGTTGCCACGCGTCGTTCGAGGTCGATCTGAAGATCCCGCAGGGCGATAATCTGCTGCGGAGTGGCGGCGTGACGGCCCGCCCGTCGCGTCACTGCTTCGATGCGGGCCAGCAGTTCAACCAGCTTCACCGGCTTGACGAGGTAGTCATCCGCTCCGGACCGCAGGCCAAGCACTACGCTGCGTTCGTCGTCGCGGGCGGTGAGGATCAGGATCGGCACGAGGGTGACCTGGCGCAGCTTCCGCAGGACTTCAAGGCCATCCATGTCCGGGAGTCCCAGGTCCAGGAGGATCACCCCGAACTTCCGGTGGACCAGCAGGGCATCGGCCCCGCGCGCCACCCTTGTGGGATTGTGGCCTGCGGTCGCCACCGCTGCGGCCAGTGCCGAAGCCATGGCGTCGTCATCCTCGACGATCAGCAATTCCATGGTCCGGTCCCTTTTTCGTTGACTGGGCACCAAAATCCGCCCGCTTTGGAGATTACCCCGCGCCCCCGGCGAAACCTAAGGAAGTGTTAGGAAATGCCCTGCCACGTAGGTTGTGCTGTGGCTCACGCATAACTTGGAGGAGTCCCTCGGCGTGTGCAGGGACCGTCAACGTCGAGGAGGAAACCATGGGCAATGTCGCCATGGACAGCACGAAATTACGCCAGGAAGCCACGGCGCCGCAACTCAGGAAGGTTCAGCGATGAGCACCCAGCAAACCGAAGTCCAGAGCGAGGCAGCCCAGACCCGCCGGGCAGTAAGCAACATCCTGAAGGGTTCCGCGGGCAACCTGGTGGAATGGTACGACCTGTACGTCTACACGGTCTTCGCCGCCTACTTCCAGTCCCACTTCTTCAACTCCAAGGATGATCTCCAAGCCGGACTGGAAGCGATGGCCGTCTTCTCGACGTCGTTCCTCATGCGGCCCATCGGCGCCTGGTTCTTCGGCCGCTATGCCGACCGGAAGGGCCGCAAGGCCGCGCTGACGCTCAGCGTGACCCTGATGTCCGCAGGCTCCTTCGCCATCGCGCTCCTGCCCACCACGCAGCAGGTCGGCGTCTGGGCATTGGTGCTGCTGATCCTCATCCGCCTGATCCAAGGCTTCTCCGTGGGCGGCGAGTACGGCACCAGCGCCACTTACATGTCCGAGGCCGCCACGTCCAAGCGCCGAGGCTTCTTCTCCAGCTTCCAGTACGTCACCCTGATCGGCGGCCAGATGATGGCACTGCTGGTCCTGGTCATCCTGCAGAACGTCATGCCCAAGGGCGACCTGACTGAGTGGGGCTGGCGTATCCCGTTCGCGATCGGCGGCGTGGCCGCCCTGGTGGTCCTGTGGCTGCGGCGCTCCATGGAGGAAACCGTTTCGGCGGAGCAGGTAGAGGCCGCTAAGGTTCCGGCCGTTGCGGGCGTCGCCCAGCCGGGCACCATGAAGCTGCTCTTCACGCAGTACTGGAAGCCGCTGCTGATCTGCATCGGAGTTACCCTCGGCGGCACCGTGGCGTTCTACACCTACACCAACTTCATCCTGAAGTTCATGAACGATACCTCAGGCATCGCCAAGACCGAGACCTCCGTCATCAACTTCTGGGCCCTGTTCATCTTCATGCTGCTCCAGCCCGTTTACGGCATGATTTCGGACAAGGTGGGCCGCAAGCCCCTGCTGCTCTGGTTCGGCATCACCGGTGTCCTCTTCACCTGGCCGCTGCTGTCCACACTGTCCGGCACCAAGGACCCGTTCACCGCGTTCCTGCTGATGCTCGGTGGCCTGCTGATCGTTGGCGGCTACACCTCCATCAACGCACTGGTGAAGGCTGAGCTGTTCCCCGCTTCCATCCGCGCCCTGGGCGTCGGGCTGGGCTATGCGATCGCCAACTCGCTCTTCGGCGGCACGGTCCCGCTGCTCGGCGCCGCGTTCCAGAAAGCCGAGCGGGTGGACCTGTTCTTCACCTACGTCACCGTGGCCATTGCCATCTCGCTGGTGGTCTACATCTTCGCCCTGAAGAACAAGAAGACCACCCACCTGGACCGCGAGCAGGGCGACGCGTGGAACCGCCCGGCCAAGGACGACGACAAGGACAAGGACCTCCTCAACGCCTAGGACCCCGGGCACAGGCACCAGGCACAGACACCGGGGACGTACGACGGCGGGTGGCCGCCCGCCGTCGTACGCCCACCCCACCGGGACCCTCTGGCAGCTCCTGCAGGTTTTCCCGCGACGCTCTCTCACTTTCGTAAAGAAAGTGAGAGAGGATCGCGGGATTTCTTGCGTTAAGTGGGAGAGCGTCGCGATGAGGGTGGGGACTATATTGGCCCTTGTCAGTTGATCAATCTGTCAGCCCAACGTGATCCCGGGAGTGCGGACTTATGGCCAAGGAACTTGCAACCCAGCTCGTCGAACAACTCCAGGCTGCCGGCGTGCAGCGGATCTACGGGATCGTGGGGGACAGCCTCAACCCGATCGTCGACGCTGTCCGCCAGACCGGCGGTGCCAAGCAGGGCGGGATCGACTGGATCCACGTCCGGCACGAGGAAGCGGCCGCGTTCGCTGCTGCGGCCGAAGCGCAGCTGACCGGCAGGCTCGCGGTCTGCGCCGGCTCCTGCGGCCCGGGAAACCTGCACCTGATCAACGGGTTGTACGACGCCAACCGGTCCGAAGCTCCCGTCCTTGCCATCGCGTCCCATATCCCCAGCAAACAGATTGGCAGCAGCTTCTTCCAGGAAACCCACCCGGACCGGCTCTTCAACGAATGCTCCGTCTATTCGGAGATGATCAGCACCGCCGAGCAGGCTCCTCGGGTGATGCACAGCGCGATCCAGCACGCCCTCGGCCTCGGTGGAGTCGCCGTCGTCACTCTTCCGGGCGACATCGCCGGGCTGGATGCGGTCGGTGAAACGCCGCTGCCCGCGACGTTCCGGCCCGCGCGCCTGGTCCCGGACCAGGCAAGCGTCAGGGACCTCGCCGAGGCCATCAACGGGGCCGGCAAGGTGGCCATCTTTGCCGGGGCCGGCGTGCAGGGCGCCCATGACGAGGTCATTGCCCTGGCCGAACGGATCCACGCCCCGATCGGCCACACGCTCCGCGGCAAGGATTTCATGCAGTATGACAACCCGTACGACATCGGGATGACGGGCCTGCTGGGCTACGGCGCCGCGGCCGAGGGTATCGAGGATGCCGACCTGCTTGTCCTGCTGGGCACCGACTTCCCGTACGACCAGTTCCTTCCCGGGACCCGGACCGCCCAGGTAGACCGGGCCGCGCACAAGCTCGGCCGGCGGACCGACGTCGACGTTGCCGTCCATGGCGACGTGCTGCCCACCCTCGCCGCACTGATGCCCCTGTTGACGCAGAAGAAGAGCCGGCGTTTCCTGGACCGGATGCTCAGGAAGCACGACCGCCTGATGAACAAGGCCGTGGGCGCCTACACGCGCAAGGTGGAGAAGAAGCAACCCATCCACCCCGAGTACGCCGCCTCGTTGCTGGACCAGATCGCCGCGGAGGACGCCATCTTCACGGCCGATACCGGAATGTGCAACGTCTGGACCGCCCGGTACATCAACCCGCTGGGGACCCGCAGGCTGATCGGATCCTTCCTCCATGGCTCGATGGCCAACGCGCTGCCCCATGCCATCGGAGCGCAATTGGCCTATCCCGGGCGCCAGGTCATCTCGGTTTCCGGGGACGGCGGACTGTCGATGCTCCTCGGGGAGCTCATCACGGTGGCCGCCCACAAACTGCCCGTCAACGTGGTGGTGTTCAACAATTCCACGCTGGGCATGGTGAAGCTGGAAATGCTTGTGGACGGGCTGCCGGACTTTGGCGTGGATGTGCCCGACGCCGACTACGCCGCCGTTGCCCGGGCGCTGGGCTTCCATGCGGTCCGTGTCACCGACCCAGCCCGCATCGAAGAGGCGTACCGCGAAGCGTTCGCGCATCCGGGCCCGTCGCTGGTGGAGCTGGTGACGGATCCCTTGGCCCTGTCCCTCCCGCCGAAGATCTCGGGGTCACAGGTCCTGGGCTTCGCCACCGCCATGTCCAAGGTGGTCCTGAACCGGGGAGCCGGGGAAGCGGTCAGCATGGCACGGAGCAACCTGCGGAACATTCCCCGAAGCTAGCTTCGCGCGGCCCGCGGCGTGAGTCCGCCGTCGTCCGTTTCCGAGACCGAAACGACGGCAAACCGTGACCCTACGGGCATCGTCCTGCGGCGGGCAGGCTGGTTGACTCGAGAAGCAGGCGGAGTCCCGCCCGACGTCGGCCAGCCATAAATCAGGGGGAGAAAATGAGGACATTCCGCGCGGCCAGAGCCGCGACCGCCGGTGCACTGGCGGCACTCACCGCGTGTTCGGCGGCGTCGCCCCCGCCGGAGCTGCTGACGGCCGACGGCGTGGAACGGGTTTCGGTGGACCGCGCGGCGTACGCCGCCGAGCTGCGTTCCTTCCGGGCGTCCGCCTTCCGGCTCGGCGAGGCGCTGCTGGCCGACGCCGGCGACGGCTCCAGGGGGAACGTGGTGTCCTCGCCCGCGAGCCTGCTGATTGCCCTGTCGATGCTCCGGGCGGCAGCGTCCGGCGAGACGGCGGCTGAGATGGACAGCGTCCTGAAGTTTCCCGCGGACAATCGCGATGAAGCAATGAACGCTGTGCTCGGCCTACTCGAGAAGTTCGACGGCGACCCCGGTGCGGTGGACGAGGACAACCCGCCGCGGAAGCCGGTCATGCACGCCGCCAACGGGCTGTTTGTGGACAAGGACGTTCCCACGGGGGCTTCGTTCCTGGAGACTTTGGCCCGGCATTATGGGACCGGCGTCTATCCGGTGGACTTCAGCAATGAGGGTGCCACGAAACCGGCCATCGACGCCTGGGTGAACCGGAACACGGGCGGCCGGATCAAGGAGGCCCCGGCAAAGTACGATCCGGACAACACCTTCAGCCTGCTCAATTCCCTGTACTTCGCCTCCGCCTGGAGCGATCCATTCGATCCGAATGCCACCTCCGATCTGCCGTTTACCACCTCCGCCGGGGAGGAAATCGACGTGCCCGCCATGCATAACGAGCTTGGGATGAAGTACGCGGAGGGGGCTGGTTGGAGCGGCGTGGACCTGCCCTACGCTGACGGTTTCGTCATGCGGTTAGTGTTGCCGGGCGCCGGGACCAACCCCGCGGACCGCCCCGCCGCCGCAGCGTTCGACGCGGAGCAACTCGCGGAAATCGCGGACGCCTTTGACGCGGCCCAGCTGGAGTCAGTGCAGATCCAGCTGCCCCGCTGGGACCACGAATCAAGCTTTGACCTGCGGAAGGTCTTTGGGTCCATGGGACTCGTCAGGACCCTGAACACCACTGAGGACTTCAACAACATCCAGCCGCAGATGATGATCACCCAGGCCGCCCAGGCTGCGAACATCACCGTGGCGGAAAAAGGTACTGTTGCCGCCGCCGTCACCCAGATCAACGGAATGGCCACCAGCGCACCGCCGGAACCCGATCGGACCATCGACTTCGACCGGCCGTTCCACTACCAGATCGTGCACGTGGAGACCGGCCTGCCGCTGTTCATGGGAATCGTGGCCGACCCCCGCTCCTGACGCTGTTTAGGGGGCGCCCGGTGGCCAGAGGGTTTGGGAAAATCCTGCAGGAAGTGCCAGAGGGTGCGGGCTGGCTTTTAGCGGGCGCCGCCCTGCCAGAGGGCATCGAACGGGGCGTCCGAGGCAACCCGGTTGCGGATGCCGGCGGTGACGAAGGCCTTGGCGGTCCGGGCTGCCTCCAGCGGCGTGGCGCCTTTGGCCAGCTCGGCCGTCACTGCCGCGGCAAGTGAGCAGCCTGCACCGGACACGGCAACCTCGCCCACCTTGGGCACGCTGAGGACCTCGAGGGTCTCGCCGTCGTAGTAGACGTCGACGGCGTCAGGGCCTGCCAGCCGAACGCCGCCCTTGGCGAGTACTGCGGCGCCGCTGAGCTCGTGGATGCGGATGGCTGCGGTTTTGAGGGACTCGACGTCGGTGATCGCCAGGCCGGACAGCGACTCCGCCTCGAAGTGGTTGGGCGTGACGAACGTGGCCAGCGGCAGGATCTGGGCCTTCAGGGCAAGGTCGGTGTCCAGCGCATGGCCTGGCTCCTGGCCCTTGCAGATGAGCACCGGATCCAGGACCACATGGCGGAAACCTGCGCCCGAAAGAGCGTCCGCAACGGTGCTGATGGTCGCAGGGCTGCCCAGCATGCCGATCTTCACCGCGTCCAGGACCGGCCCATACGCCGCCGTCGTGGCTTCCAGCTGGTCCGCGATTACCTGCTGGTCCACCGGCACAAAGCGGTGGTTCCAGTTGTCGTTCGGATTGAACGAAACGATGCACGTCAGGTTGGCGATGCCGAAGACGCCCAACTCCTGGAACGTCTTCAGATCGGCTTGGGCGCCGGCGCCGCCCGTGGCTTCGGAGCCCGCAATAGTCAGGACGACCGCGGGAGCAAGGGCGGGAGTATCGGCTGGGGACTGGGAGTCAGTTGAAGCGAAAGTCATGGTTCCATCCTGCCATCCGGACATGCCACGGAACTGAACATGTTCAGAACATGGTTGCGCCTGTTCGGTGGGAGAATGGCGTGACAGTGCTAATACAGCCGGTGTCACGCACGATCCCCTGGATGGTGCGCAGACCCGAGCGAACCACTACGAAACGGAATCCCCATGCCTTCGCCCTCAGGCCCTGACGCCCTGAACCTCGCCGACTCCGCACGGACGGCGCCGAAATTCGCATCCATCGGATCGCCCTACTTCGGCATCATGCTGGCCGTTATGGCCGTAGTGCTGATCCTGTCCAACATCGGCGCATCCAAGGGTGTGGCGATCGGCCCGATCATCACCGACGGCGGGTTCTTCCTGTTCCCCTTGGCCTACATCCTTGGCGATGTGATCAGCGAGGTCTACGGCTTCAAGGTGGCCCGCAAAGCCATTTTCACCACCTTCGCATTGTCGGTCTTCGCCTCCGTCTGCTACTGGATCATCATTGCCCTGCCCGGCTTCGACGATGAGTTCGGCACATCCAAGCAGGCTGCCCTCGAGGGCGCGCTTGGCCCGGTTCCGCAGATTGTCCTCGCCTCGCTGCTGGCGTTCCTCGCGGGCCAGACCATCAACTCGTGGATCCTGGTGAAGATGAAGGCCCGCACCGGGGAGAAGTCCCTGTGGGCGCGCATCATGGGCTCGTCCGTCGCCGGCGAGTTCGTGGACACCCTGATCTTCTGCAGCATCGCCGCCTCCGTCATCGGCATCACAGACTTCGGCATGTTCGTGAACTACGTGGTGGTGGGCTTCGTCTACAAAACCCTCGTGGAGTTCCTGTTCGTGCCGGTGACGTCCTTGGTGATCGGCTGGATCAAGAAGCGCGAACCGAGCTACGGCGTACCGACCTCGGCCGTGACGAACGCCGCGTAACTGCTGCCTAACCCTGCCGCCGCTCCGTTTCGACGGTTCCCTGCGCACACGACGTTCGCCGACGTCGAGTGTGCAGGGAACCAGCGAAATGGACGGACCCTAGGCTGCTGCTTGCCTCCGGAGGGCCTGGAGCACGGTCATCTTGAACTCCTGTTCGCGGAAGAGGTGTTTCCACTCGACCCGGATGAAGGTCCAGCCGAGGGCCATCAAGGCCTTTTCGCGCTGGCGTTCGGCGAAGATGGCCTCGTCCGTGGGCTGGTAGTCGAAGTACTTCACCTTGCCGTCAAATTCCAAGGCCACTTTCCTGTCCCGCCAGGCGAAGTCAAGGCGGTGCTGGCCCTCCGCCGACCTTACGACCACCTGAAGTTCAGGCTGCTCGATGCAGAGCCGTTGGAGAAGCTCGCGGGAGAGCGTTTCGCCAGGAGATTCGGACCGGGCATCGCTGTTTTCGATGGCCCGGCGAAGTGCCAGGACTCCGTTCCTTCCAGCCAATGCAGAGCACATGGTCCGCAGCTTCTCCACATCCGCGCCCTTCCGCAAACCGTGGTCCATCAAGATCAAGGACTGCCTGTAGTTCAGCATGAGGCAGCAATCCACGACGGTCCGCTCCAGCGACGTGCAGGGCAGACCATCCACGAAGATGACGGCTCCGGCCTCCAGTGTCCGCGTGTGTGCCACCACGTCTTTGCCGTGGGATACACGCGAGGGGCATGTCTGCTGCGTGATGTGGACGAGATCGTCGACATCCCACAGGTACAGCCCATGGAGCCGGGCGGCCGAGGTGTGGCTGTACACAAAGCCGCCGCCCGACGTCGTCAGCGTTCCATGGGCATGTGCGGCGATCAGTTGGCGGCTCCGCACCCAGGGCTTCTGATTCGCCCAGATGCTGCTGCGGATATAGCAGCCGCGTCTGAGCCGCACCAGTTCCTGAGACCGGACCAATGCAGCGATGGCCCGTGCGTTGAGGCCTGCCTCCAGCAGCTGCCCGGTCCGCCACAGGCCCACTCCAACCGGAAGACCGCGGGTAGTTTCCTTTGCCATGGGCCCCAGCCTCCGCCGGCCGCCCTGGCCGCGGCTAGACCGTGGAGTTGGTATGTGGACAAGCCCGGTTCGACGGTTCCCTGCGCACACGATGTTCGCAGCCGTCGAGTGCGCAGGGAACCGTCGAAATGGCGCGGAGGGGGCCAGAGGCGGCGCACGCTCAGGAGTAGTACTGCGCCAGGGTCTCGGCTTTGAAGTCGAAGAAGGTGCCGGACTCGATGGCCAGCCGGGCGTCGTCCACCATCTTCACCACAAAGCGCTCGTTGTGGATGGAGATCAGCGTGGCCGAGAGCATTTCCTTGGCCTTGTAGAGGTGGTGGATGTACGCGCGGGAGTAGTTGGCGCAGGCGTAGCAGTCGCACCCTTCCTGCAGCGGCCCGAAGTCGCGCTTGTACTTGGCGCCGGAGAGGTTGTACCGGCCGGTGGGGGTGTAGAACGCGGAGTTGCGGGCCACCCGGGTGGGCGAGACGCAGTCAAAGGTGTCCGCGCCGTTTTCGATGGCGGTGAAGATGTCGTCCGGTTCGGAGATGCCCAGCAGGTGGCGTGGCTTGTCCTCCGGCAGTTCCTCGTTGCACCAGCGGACAATCGTGCCCAGGTTCTCCTTTTCCAGCGCCCCGCCGATCCCGTAGCCGTCGAAGTCCATGGCGCCGAGGTCCCTGCAGGCCTTGCGGCGCAGGTCCTCGTACTGGGCGCCCTGGATGACGCCGAAGAGGGCCTGGTACGGCTTGCCCACCCGGGACGAGGTCAGCCGGAAATGCTCCTCGAGGCAGCGCAGGGCCCAGAGCCTGGTGCGCTCCAGCGATTCTTCCTGGTAGCCGCGGGAGTTCTGGAGGGTGGTCAGCTCGTCGAAGGCGAACATGATGTCAGCGCCGATCTGGTGCTGGACCCGCATGGAGATCTCCGGGGAGAAACGGTGCCGGTCACCGTTCAGGTGCGACTTGAACCACACGCCGTCGTCGTCAATATGGGCGAGGCGTTCCTTGCCGGGGGCCACGGCGTCGTCGGGTCCGGCCGCGCCCGCGGCAGCAATCGTCTTCATGTCAATGACCTTCTTGAAACCCGAGCCCAGGCTCATCACCTGGAACCCGCCGGAGTCCGTGAAGGTGGGCCCGGACCAGTTCATGAAGGCGCCCAGCCCGCCGGCCTCGTCAAGGACATCCGCGCCCGGCTGCAGGTACAGGTGGTAGGCGTTGGCCAGAAGCGCCTGCGCGCCGAGTTCCGCCATGGATTCGGGCAACACGGACTTCACGGTGGCCTTGGTCCCGACGGCGATGAAAGCGGGCGTCCGGATCTCGCCGTGCGGAGTGGTGATGGTGCCCGTACGGCCCAGGAACCCGCCGCCGTTGGCGGCCTCCTGGGCGGACGACGGCGGGCAACGCTCGGCCAGCCGGGTGCCAACGGTGAAAGAAAACTGTGACTGGTCAGCAGCCGCCGCAGGAGCCGCCCCGGGAGGGGGCGTCGCGGCGGCGGGCAGGGCAGAGGCAGGGTTGGCTGGCACGGTTCCAGTGTGTCAGCAAACAGCGCCGATCCTTCAGTGGGCCGCCTCCGTTGCGGGGTAGTTCTCAGTCCGCCAGCCCTCCCAGAGCGAGCTGATGGACTCCAGCTTGTGCGCGCCGAGATCGTACGTGGAAGCGATCACCAGGGCGCCGCCGTGGGGCCTGATGTTCTCGATGACAGGCTGGTCCGCCACGATCAGCAGGCCGTCGCCGTGCTCCGCGTAACTGTGGACGGTAAGCCCCACCTGGTGGTTGCTGCGGTACCAGACCTTGCCCGTGATCTCCTCGCCGGTGGCCAGCGTCAGTCCGTACTTCTCGCCGGGCTTGGGCACGTCCGCAAGTCCCAGTTTCTCGATGACGGAGCCGGGTGTGCCCGGAAACTCGAAGAACAGGGTGTGCCTCTTGCCGTGGGGGTGGTGTTCCAGGGCGAAGCGGAGTTGCTGGAGGAAGGTCAGCCAGCCCTGCGTGATGTCCTCGTCCCAGGCCGCCCACTCCGAATTGTGGTCCAGGGCCGCCCGCGTGACACTGACCAAAGTACCGCCGGGCACCGGCTTCAGGTCGAAAACGTCCCCGCCGTGGGTGGTCAGGCTGGTGTGGTCCGGGGCTTCGACCACGTCCTTATGGAAGTAGATCTCATTGATCTCGGCCGCGAGTTCATCGGCCTCCCAGCCGTGCCACTGCGCTACTTTGGCCGGTTCGCGCAGCATGGTCCAAACCTGCGGCGCATCAGCATTGATCACTACGCTCAGATTGTTCGTCATAGCCCGAATGTACAACTCCGGCACAGCCGAAGGGTAGGGGCTAATGCCCTCAGCCCGGCAGCTCAGGCCCTGACGGCCTCGAGTTCGTTGCTGATCCGGCGCTGGAGTTCGCCGTCGCCAATGGATTCGGACCCGCCGTGGGCCCGCAGGAAGAGCAGGGACTCAAGGCGCAGCAGCCTCCACTCCCGCTCGGCCTCGTGGTTCGAGTTGTCGATGGAGCGGAAGATTTCTTTGTCGTACAGGTTCGGCTCGTTCAGGGAGCGCTGGCGGATCTTGGCGTTCATCCGGGCCTTGAACGGGTCCGTTTCCTGGCTCTCCGGAGCGCGCAGCATCTTTTCGTACACCTCGGCGCGTTCCTCCTGCCGGTCCTGGCGGCAGATGTAGCTGGAGAGGGCAAGCGATGCTTCCACGGACGCCCATCTGCCCGGGTTTCCGTCGAACGGCAGGACGTTGAGCAGGTCAGCCACCGCCAGCGCACCGTCGGGGTCCTTGAGGGTGATGAACAGTTCGTGGGCAAGGTCGCTGAGGTCCTTGAGGCAGCTCCCGGACTTGAAGTTGATGCCCTTGGTCAGCTTGTCCGCCAACAGCAGCACCCCGACGGCATCCGGATGGGCTTCGGCGGCAGCCTCCACCACCGCTTCCGGGGTGCCCTGCGGCGTTGGGATGCGTGCGAGGTCGGCTGCGGAGGGCCCGCTCACCGCGGGCGGGATGGCAGGCAGAGGAGGTACGACGACGGCGGGGGCCGCCGGGGCGTCCGCGGGTTCCCCTCCGGCGGGTTCCACAGCCAGGGACAGTTGCGTGCCGGCGTCGGGCGTTTCGTCATGGACGGTGGTGTCCAGGATCTTCACGGCCGAGCCTGCGGCGATGCGCACTGTGCCGCCGCCGGAAAGGCTCGCCAGCACCACTGCGGGGGCGCCGTAGTCATCGGACTGGACCTCAACCTGCTGGATTTCCGCGGTCCGTTCACCATCCGGGAGGAGAAGCTGGTCGCCGGTGGTCAGAGATCCAGCCTGCTGTTCGCTGTAGTACCGGGAGGCTGGTGTTTCGGTCATCAAAGTCCTTAAATTCTCTTGCGGTCCGCCCTACAGTCTACAAAGGCAGGGGCCGGAAGTCGGGGACCCCGGGGATCGCGCGGGGCTTAGAAGCCCACTCCCGCGAAGGCCAGCGCCTGGCGGATGAGGGCGCCGCGGCCGCCGCTGAACTCGAGCTGGACATCGGGGCTGAGCACTTCCTCGGGTGTCATCCATGTCAGTTCCAGGGCATCCTGGCGCGGCTCGCATTCGCCCGTTACCGGAATGACGTAGACCAGCGACACGGCGTGTTGGCGGTCGTCGGTGAAGCCGGTGTGGGACGGGGCGGGGAAGTATTCGGCCACGGTGAAGGGCACCGGACTGATGGGCAGCTGGGGAAAGGCGAGCGGTCCAAGGTCTTTCTCCATGTGGCGCAGGAGCGCGGCGCGGATGGTCTCACGGTAGATCACGCGGCCCGAAACCAGCGACCTGATCATAGTGCCGTCTTCATCGGCCTGCAGCAGCGTGCCCACCTCGTTCACGAATCCCAGCGGATCCAGCCTGACCGGAACGGCTTCCACGTAGATCATGGGAAGCCTCCCGCGGGCCTCAAAGAGGTCTTCTTCGGAAAGCCAGCCGGGATTCGGGTCAGGAGTGCGAACGTTCATGGTTAAGTTCTACCCCATCGGGGTGCAGGGGTCTCTGAGGAGTGAGCTCTCGGCGTAAAGCGTCGCCGAAAGCGCCGAAACCTCACCTGCCGATCATTGCGTGGCGAGCCGCTGGGTGACCCAGAGGGTGGGCGGCACGTGTCCGTCGGGCGTGGCGCCGCCGGCGCGTCCCGCCGCATCCGGGTTGGCCACGTGCAGGGTCCTCGCAAAGGCCTCCTCCGTCTCGGAGAAGCCGATTCCCGCAGCAGCGAGCCGTTCGCGCACGGCGTGCAGGTCGCCGTCGTACTCGAATCCCAGGCCGGACCGCGGGCGGCCGGATGCGGGACGCACCATCAGCACCCCGCCGTTCTTGGCGGTGAAATCGGCCGTTTCGTCGGCGTCCGGGACAGGGCGGAACCTGGCGCCGATGTCCTGCAGCGTCACCGCCGCAGCACCGGGATCCGGGGTGAACCAGACCCCGACGACGGCGAGGGCCGGGTCCGCGTCGGCGCACTGGGCGCCGTGGGCGGCTTTGTCGGCCAGGAAGCTGAAGCCGTCAGTGCAGGAGATGCGGCACGACTCGCCGTGGTCCGCGGCGATGATGTCCGCGTTGGTGGTTCCGGATTCAGCCGCGGCGAGGTTGGTGCGGCGGCCAAACTCTGCCAGATCGCCCACCTCGACGCCCAGGGCCGTGTTGCCATCGTCTGCCGCGCCGGCCTCTGCCAGGTGCAGGGCCAGCCGGCCGGCACCGGAGTCGAACTCGCGCCAGGGGCCTTCATCAACTGTCTTGACCATGCCCAAAGCCGTCAGAAGTTCCTCCCAGGCGTCCGGCCGGGACGTGAAGTGGATGGGGCGGATACGCAGCATGGGCTTTCTCCTCGCGTTGAGAACGGGCAGACACGGCCATCATGCCACGCCCTGAATCGGGCGGAACAGTGCCATTGGCGGGCAGGTCGCAGGCAGAATGGGGCCATGGCCATTGAACTGGAGGAACTGCTGGTGCCGGACGCGGCGGCGTGGCGGCGGTGGCTGGAAGCCAACCACAAGGACAGTCCGGGCGTGTGGCTCATACTCCACAAGAAGGGCGGCGATGTCACTGACCTGGACTACGACGCCGCGCTCGATGAGGCGCTGTGCTTCGGATGGATCGATGGCCAAATCAGGAAGCGCGACGCCGGGAGCTACTTCCAGCGCATGACCCGCCGCGTCCGGAAGAGCCCGTGGTCCGCCCGCAACGTAGGGCACGTGGCCCGGCTGGAAGCCGAGGGCAGGATGACGGACGCCGGCAGGGCCGCCGTCGAAAGCGCCAAGGCGGACGGGCGTTGGGACGCAGCGTATGGCGGGCAGGGGACAGCGGAGGTTCCGCCCGACCTGGCCGCCGCCATTGCCGCCGTCCCCGCGGCGCAGGCAATGTTCGAGGTGCTGACATCGGTGAACCGGTACGCGATGATCTACCGGACCAACACCGCCAAGAAGCCGGAGACCCGGGCGGCCAGGATCGCCGGCTTTGTGGAGATGCTGGCCCGGGGGGAGACGCTGTACCCGCAGAAGAAGAAGCCTCCGGTGGACCTCTGACGCATGTGACGGACTAAATCACCGGAGGGACGGGCTCAGTCAGCGGAGGAATCGACGGGGAAAGCTACGGCCTCGCCCACAACCCGCAGGCAGAGTTCCATCCCCGGCCGGGCGATCGAAGCGTTCCAGTGCCGGATGGTGATGACCTCTCCGCCGCCGGGGTAGCGGTGGTCCGCGCCGCTCGCCAGCTCGGGGGGCACGGCGAGCTTCAGCCGTACCGTGGTTTCCGGGCCGAAGTAGTCGGTGTCCACCACCACGCCGCGGATGGGGCCGTCCTCGGCGATGCGGATCTGCTCCGGCCGCAGCATCAGCTGCACGAGGCCTTGGGCTGGCGGGCGCCGCACCGGAATGCCGCCGAGGGAGCAGGTGGCCAGCGAGCCTTCCATCCACGCGTCCAGGATGACGGCATCGCCCAGGAACTCGGCTGTTTCGCGGTCCGCCGGCCGGGTGTAGACAACAAACGGGTTGCCGATCTGGGCCAGTTTGCCTCCGCGCATCACGGCCACCTGGTCCGCAAAGGAGAGGGCTTCAGCCTGGTCGTGCGTGACCAGGATGGTGGTGACGCCGGCCTCGGCCAGGACCTTCGCTACGGCGCGGCGGGTGGCCACGCGCAGGCCCGCGTCGAGGGCTGAGAACGGCTCGTCCAGCAGCATCAGTTCCGGTTCCCGGGCCAGTGCGCGGGCCAGCGCCACGCGCTGCTGTTGCCCGCCCGAGAGCTGGTGGGGCCGCCGCCGGCTCATGCCCTCATCCAGGGAGACCATCGTCAGGAGTTCGCTGATCCGGGCTGCAACGGCACCGCGGCCGCCGGGCAGTTTGCGTGCATCCAGGCCGAACGCGATGTTCTGGCCCACGGTCAGGTGCGGGAAGAGGGCGCCGTCCTGGGCCACGTATCCGACCTGGCGTTTGTGCGCGGGCAGCCAGACGCCTTCGCCGGCAATCTTGTGGCCGCTGAGCGAAATGCTGCCGGTGTCCGGGTGTTCGAAGCCGGCGATCAGCCGCAGGAGGGTGGTTTTGCCGGAGCCGGACGGTCCCACGATAGCCGTAGTGCCGCCCCTGGCCACGGACAGGTTGACGCCCTTGAGGACGGCCTGGGAGCCGAAGTTCTTGGTCACGTCCGTGATGGTCAGGTGGCTGTTGGTGCTCGGTGCCACCGATGCCGCGATCCGGGGTTCGGGAAGCCTGGAGGGGGGTTGTTCGGTCACTGTCCGGCCGCTTTCTTGGACTGTTGGAAGAGCAGGTAGGTCATGGGCGCCGAGAGCAGGATCATCAGCAGGGCGTACGGGGCAGCGCCGGCGTAGTCGATCTCGCTGCTTTTTGACCAGAATTCGGTGGCGAGCGTCCGGGTGCCGTTGGGCGAGAGCAGGAGGGTTGCGGTGAGTTCGTTGGCGATGGCCAGGAACACCAGGGCCGCGCCGCCGGCGGCCGCCGGGGCCGTGAGCCGCAGCGTCACCCGGATGAACGAGAGCAGCGGCGGTTTGCCCAGGGCCTGGGCGGCCTCGTCGAGTTCTTTGGGTGCCTGGGCCAGGCCGGCGCGGAGGTTGACCAGCGCCCGCGGCAGGAACAGCAGGACGTAGGCTGCCACTAGCAACCCTGCGCTCTGGTACACGCCCGGGACCAGCCTGATGCTGACCGTCACGAATGCGAGCCCCACTACGATTCCGGGCAGCGAGCTGGTGATGTAGTTGGAGAGTTCCAAGGACTTGCTGAACCAGCTGGGGTGCCGCACCGCCAGGTAGGCCATGGGGAACGCGACGACGGTGGTCACCACAGCCCCGGCCAGGCCGTAGCCCAGGGTAGTCAGGAGGGCCGGCAGGAATTCGTCTGCCGACCAGATGGCCGGGCCGCCTGCTCCGATCCAGCGCAGGACAAAGAACAGCGGGAGCCCGAAGGCCAGCGCCGTCAGGGCAAGCAGCGCCAACTGGGATGGTGCCTGGTAGGCGTTCAGCGGAAGGCGCAGTGCCTTGGCCTGGGCGCCGGAACCCACCCGGGCGTAGCGGGCAGTACCGCGGCCGCGGGCCTCCACCACAAGCAGGATCAGGCAGAAGAACACCAGGACGCTGGCCAGCATGTTGCCGGCAGTTCCGTTGAAGGTGGACTGGTACTGGACCATGATCGCGGTGGTGAAGGTGTCGAAGCGGATCATCGCGAAGGCGCCGTATTCGGCGAGCAGATGCAGGCCCACCAGGAGCGCGCCGCCGGTCATGGCGAGGCGCAGCTGGGGGAGGACCACCCGGAAAAAGACGCGCCACGCGCCGAGCCCCAGCGCGGCGGCGGACTGTTCAATGGCCGGGTCCAGGCGGCTGAGCGTTGCGGCCGCAGGGATGTACACGAGGGGAAAGTAGGAGAGGCTGGCGATCAGGACGCCGGAGCCGAGCCCCTCGAGCGACGGGATGGCCGATACCCAGGCGTAGCTGTTGACGAACGCCGGGATGGCCAGCGGTGCAGCCAGGAGGACGGCCCAGATTTTGTGGCCGCGCAACTGGGTGCGTTCCACAAGCCAGGCGCCGCCCACTCCCAGGAAGAGGCAGAGCGGCACCGTGGCCAGCATCAGGAGCACGGTGTTGAGCAGGAGCTCTCCCACCCGTGGCCGGAAGATCAGTTCGACGGCGGTGTCCCACCCGGTCGCCGCCGTCATGTAGATGACGTATCCCAGCGGAACGAGGGAAAACAGGGCGATCAGCACCGCCAGGACGGACACTATGGAAACGCCGAAAGGCGGGCGGGGGCTGTTGCCCCGGCCCGCCGTCGTCGTGCTCCCCGTGGACGGGGGAGCCGATAGATCAGTGGTCACAGAATTACAGGAGTCCTGCCTTGGTCATCATTTCGGTGACTGTCTTGGAGTTGAGCTTGGCCGGATCAACGGTGGGTGCCTGCAGTTCCTTGACGGGAACGAGCTTGTCGTTGGCCGCGACATCCGAGGCGATGGCGTATTCGAAGGAGGTGCCGTTCTTCAGCACTTCCTGGCCCTTCTTGCCGGTGATGAACTTCAGGAAAGCCTGGCCGGCGGCGGCATTCTTTGCGGACTTGAGCACTCCGCCGCCGGAGATGGACAGGAACGCGCCCGGATCCTGGTTCTTGAAGTAGTACGGGGTGACGTTCTTGGAGTTCTCGCCGGTCTTGGCCTGGTCACCGTAGTAGTAGTAGTGGTAGATCAGGGCCGCGTCCACTTCGCCGGCGTTGACTGCCTTCATGGCGGTGCTGTTGCCCTTGTAGGCCTTGAAGTTTTCCTTCATGCCCGTCAGCCATTCCTGGGTGGCGGCTTCGCCTTTGAGTTCCAGCAGGGCCGCAACAATGGCCTGGAAGTCGGCGCCTGACGGCGAAGCCGCCCACTTGCCCTTCCACTCCGGCTTGGCGAGGTCAAGCATGGACTTGGGGAGCTTGTCCTCGGTCAGCTTGGCCTTGTCGTAGACCAGGACGGTGGAGCGGGCGGCAATGCCTGTCCACTTGTTGGTGCTGGGGCGGAACTCGGCCGGAACCTGGTCAACCGTGGCTTTGTCGACGTCGGCGAAGAGGCCGGCGTTCTCAACCTGTGCCATGGCGGGCGAGTTTTCGGTGAGGAAAACGTCGGCCGGGGATGCCGCGCCTTCCTGGACGATCTGGTTGGACAGCTCGGTGTCCGAACCCTGGCGCATGGTCACCTTGACGCCGGTCTCAGCCGTGAAGGCATCGATCCATTCCTTGGTCAGGCTTTCGTGCTGGGCGTTGTACACCGTGATTTCGCCGGAGACTTTGGCGTCGGTGCCGGAGGGCGAGACAGTGGCTGCCGGTGAGGTGCTGCCGCCGCAGGCGGTCAGTCCCAGGGCTGCGGTGGCGGCGAGTGCGATACCGGCCAAGGCGCTGTTGCGGATCTTCATCGAGGCTGCTTTCTGGGGGAAAGTGTCGTGGACCGTCGGTCCGTGCAAGCCGGGAAGGGGGTGGCTTACTCGTGAAACTGTAGGTTAGCCATACCTAAGGTACCAAGCCCGATCTGCCTGAAGTGATCAGTATCACATCAATTACGTAACTGTTGCGTGACTTAATTATTGGGCGCGTTTCGGCTGGAGGGAGGCGGCAGCTTCCAGGGCCATCCAGGCCTGCAACTGCGTGGAAAGTTCGACGGCGGCGCCCGGGGGATAGGTGACGTCGGCGGGCCGGGATGCGTGGATGGAGAAGATCACGTTGCCGGCCCCGGACCTGTCCTGCCCGGACCCGTTCTGCCCGGCGCTGTCCTGCTCCGGCCGCCGGCCGGCCCAGAACGCTTCAGCCGTGGCCGTCACAAGGTCGGCTGCTGTGGCCCGGGAGGATGCGGGAAGCCGTCCGTCGAGGGCGGCAAGCGCCAGATAGCGGCAGAGGATCCCGGTGAAGAGTCCGCCGTCGCCCGTTCCGTCGCACCGGAGGACGCGCGACGGCGGCGCTCCGGACGCTTGGGAGGGCACCGTAAGCTGCCGGGCCACCGCCTCTATGACAGTGGCGGCGCGGGCGAGGTTTGCCTCACCGCCAAGCTCCAGCAGGGCTCCCAGGACCGGTCCTTGGTTGTAGGTGTAGACGGTGCCCTCCACCACCACTTCTCCGGCGGCGTTGAGCCGCGCGCCGTCGAGGTAGAGGCCCTGGGACTTGTCGAAAAGGACGGTGTTGAGCCAGTCCACCAGCCGCTGGGCCTTTGCCTGCTGGCCGGTGCGGGCGTAGTAAAGCGCCACCGGGGCTGTGGCCGGGGTGTTTTTGAAGTCCCGCTTCTTGCTCCAGTACGTTCCGCCGCCGAGGTCGTCGGTGGAGGCGGAGTCGAACTGCAGCGTCAGCTTTGCGCGGAGCCTGGCGTTGCGGCGGCGGCCGCCGGGCTTGCGTGTTTCCTCGGCGAGTTTCTCGAGCCGGTGCGTGGCCAGTGCCAGCCAGGCCATGTCGTCGTAGTAGTTGTTGACGAAGGTGAAGGCGTTGCGGAGACGGATGCCGGTGACCAGCCGGGAGGCGAGCTGGCCGGCGCTGGGGCGTTCGGGGCCGTTGAACCGTGCCGCCGGGGTTGCGGCGTTGCCGAGTTCCCGGCGCCCGGCATCAACCAGACAGTCCACGTAGTGCGCCTGCCACCAGTAATGCCATGGCTGGAAGAGGTTCTGCAGCTGTCTTGAGGGCCATTGCACGGCCCCAAGATGCGTGCCGGGCAGGAACAGCAGCCGCCGGCCGAACAGGGACGTGACGGAGCGGGCGGCCACGTTTGCCCGCTCATGCCAGTCGGTCGGCTGCAGGCTGGGCGGGGCGGGGTTGGTGTCCGGCGAGGTCATGGTTTCCAGCCTAACGGGTGCAGGACGCGGCTATTTCAGTTAACATTCACTAACTAATGGTCGCGGTGGACAGTTCCCGTGGCCGCATCAAGGAGGATGTATGGACGTCATGGGTACTGTCGCTCTGATTACGGGTGGGGCGTCCGGTCTGGGTGCCGCCACGGCCAGGCGCCTGTTCGACGCCGGCGCGTCGGTTGTGCTGATCGACCTGCCGTCGTCGGCCGGTGCGGCCTTTGCCGCGGAGTTGAACGGGACAGGTGCCGGTCCTTCTGACGGCACGTCTCTTTCTGTGCGCGCCTCGGGCGGCCCGACCGCTGTCTTTGTCCCGGCAGACGTAACGGACGAAGCCCAGGTACAGGCCGCCGTCGACGCCGCGGTGGCGCTGGGGCCGCTGCGGATCGTGGTGAACTGCGCCGGCATCGCCACGCCCGGCAAGGTTCTGGGCCGCGAGGGCGTGCTGCCGCTGGCCGCCTTCAGCCGGGTAATCCAGGTCAACCTCATCGGCACGTTCAACGTGCTTCGCCTGGCTGCGGCGGCCATGGTTTCAACCGAGCCGGTCAGCACCGGACTGGGCGGTCCGGAGCGGGGCGTCATCATCAACACGGCGTCGGTGGCGGCCTTCGATGGCCAGATCGGCCAGCCTGCATACTCCGCGTCAAAGGGCGCCGTTGCCGCCATGACGTTGCCGTTGGCCCGGGAGTTCGCCCGCTCGCTGGTCCGCGTGGTGACCATCGCCCCCGGTATTTTCGAGACGCCGATGATGGCCACTCTTTCCCAGGCAGCCCAGGATTCATTGGGGCTCCAGGTCCCGCACCCGTCCCGCCTCGGCAAACCGGCCGAATACGCCAACCTGGTGGCCCACATCGTCGAAAACGCCATGCTCAACGGGGAAACCATCCGGCTCGACGGCGCCATCCGGATGGGCCCGAAATGAACATTGTTCCGGCCGAGGCGGCGGCGGGGCCGCGGCTCGAGGACCTGCCCACGGCCGACTTCTTCGAGTTCGAATCGCTCCTCAGCCCGCAGGAACGGACGAAGCTGGCCGAACTGCGCGGGTTCCTCGCCACGGAAATTGCGCCCTACGCCGCGGACTGGTGGAACAAAGCCGAGTTTCCTGCCCACCTTCTCCCCAAGCTCGCCGCCCTGGAGCTGAGCACCCCTGCGCAGCGCGGCTACAGCAACCTGTTTGCCGGCCTGGTCATCGCCGAGATGACGCGCGTGGACACCTCGATTGCCACGTTCTTCCTGGTCCACCATGATCTCTTTGTGGAGTCGCTTTTCGGTTTCGGCTCGGCGGACCAGAAGGCGCGGCTGCTGGCGGATGCCTCGAGCCTTCGCATCACCGGCGCGTTCGCGCTCACGGAGCCTGGCCACGGTTCCGATGTTGCCGGCGGGATGGAGACCACCGCACGGCGGATTTCCTCCCGGACAGGAGAACCCGGCGACGACGGCGACACCTGGGTGCTGAACGGCGCCAAACGCTGGATCGGGAACGGAACGTTCTGCGACTACCTGCTGGTGTGGGCCCGTGACGAGACGGGCGGCGGTACTGACGGCCAAGGTGCCATCCGCGGGTTCATCGTTGACGCTTCCTTGCCCGGGGTGACACGCAGCCGGATCGAGAACAAGATTGCCCTGCGGACGGTGCAGAACGCGGACATCGTGTTCCATGACGTCCGGGTCGCCGAAGCCGACCGCTTTGCCGGGATCAGCGGCTTCGAGGACACCAACCAGCTCCTGCGCGGATCGAGGATCATGGTGGCCTGGCAGGCCGTGGGGCAGCAGCTGGCCGCGTTCGACGTCGCCCGGCAGTACGCCGTCGAACGCCGGCAGTTCGGCCGGCCGCTGGCGAAGTTCCAGCTCATCCAGCAGCAGCTGGTCACGATGCTGGGCAACGCCGTCGCGAGCATGGGGATGATGGTGCGGATCGCCCAGCTGCAGGACGAGGGCGCCGCTGACATGGCGCAGGTGGCGCTGGCGAAGTCCTACACCAGTGCCCGGATGCGGGAGACGGTGGCGTTGGGCAGGTCAATCCTGGGCGGCAACGGCATTGTGACCGATTACCGGATGGCCAAGATTTTCTCCGACGCCGAGGCTATCTACACCTACGAGGGCTCGTTTGAAATCAACACCCTCATCGTGGGCAGGGCCGTCACTGGCGTCTCTGCCATCGTCTAGAAAAACGCGGGCTCTTTCTCGCCGGCCTCGATCCGGTAGTCCAGGCTGTTGTTCTTCACCGGCATGGGGCAGGTGCCGTACGGGGTGAAGGCGCTGGGGTAGTTGATGGCCCGGTTGAAATCCAGGATGACCGTCCGGTTCCCCAGTGCATCGACGCGGGGCCGGGGGGTGGAGACCTTCCGCCACTCAGCAGTTGCTTGTTCCGGCGGGGCTGCCCCGTTGGTCTCGTCGTGGAACGTCACAGTCAGGGCGCCGAGCTTTTCCTCCTCAGCCTGCAGGTGGAATTCGTGGTCCTTGCCCGGCAGCCGGAAAACCACCTCGCCCACCGAGTAGTGCACGCCGTCCACCAGGGGGTTGGCGGTGCCGATCGGGATGACTACCGGCTCGGGATAAGGCTTATATTCGGCCTCGATCACCAGTTCCGGGTTGTAGTCGAAGGTGGGTACGCCGTCGAAGCCGGTGAGCACCGGGGAGGCTGAATCGCGGGTGCGGATGGCGTACCGGTCCGCGCGCATGGCCAGCTCCACCACTACCTGCCGGCCGTCGGCGCCGCCGAACTGGACCCACATCAGGGACTCCTCATCGGCGAGGGTGGCAGTGATGGTCCCGTCAACCGCTCCGCCCGTCTCCACCTGCGTCAGGCCGTCCTCCGCAGCGGCGGTGAGGGTCGCCGTCGTACCGTCCGTTGACCACAGGCCCGGTGCGAGTTCGACGGCGGCGGGCCGGGTTTCGAGCCACTGGAAGGAGGTGAGGGTCAGCCAACCGTGGGGAGCCGCAAGGGCCTTCTCCCGGTTGGCGCGGAAACGCTGCCAGCGTTTCAGCTGCGCCTCGTCGGGTTCCGGTGCGTTCACGGTTTCGCTCCGAGGCTTACGGATACAAGCTGCGCTGCGGTGTTGCGGGCCGTCAGGGCGGACGCCGGGTCACCATCGAGCACGCCGCTGGCCAGGCCGCCGTCGAGCACCAGGGCAAGGCTGCGGGCCAGCTGTTCGGGTTCCGGGGCGCCGGCCTGGACGGCAAGGTCCCGGATCCAGGCGCTGATCTTCTTCTTGTGCGCCACGGTCCGGTCGTGGACGCGGGTTCCGCTGGGAGACTCAGCGGCGGCGTTGATGAAGGCGCAGCCGCGGTAGCCGTCGCGGCGGCAGGCGGTGGCCAGGGCATCGAACAGCCCCACGAGCTGGTCAGCGGGGTCGGGGCCGGCGGCTTCCGCGGCGGCGTGGAGCTGCCCGGTCCAGACGCCGTCCACCTTCTCCAGATACGCGAGGATCAGGTCATCCTTGGCCGGAAAGTATTTGTAGAACGTGGCCTTCGCAACCCCGGATTCGGCAATGATCGTATCGATCCCGGCGGCCCGGAGTCCCTGGGCATAGAACAGCCGGAAGGCGGTGGCGAGGATCTTGTCCTTGGCCCGGCCGGCCGGCGTGCGGGCAGGCTGTGGTGTCCGGAGGGCCGTCGACTTCATGGCTCCATGGTACACAGACAAGTCTGTCCATACCTTCGAAAACCTTGCCGTAGACAGATCTGTCTGATAGCGTCATGGCCAACCGGTAGACGGACCTGTCTACCCCACCGCTCGGAAAGAGGACCACATGAAGATCGCCGTACTTGGAACCGGAAGCGTCGGACCCGCCATGGCAGCTGCATTGTCAGAGCTCGGCCACGACGTCGTGATTGGAACCCGTGATCCCCAGGCCACGCTGGCGCGCACCGAGCCCGGCGCGACCGGCGGGCCGGCATTCTCCGAATGGCACGCATCCCACCAGGAGATCGGCGTCGCCACCCTCGCCGAGGCAGCGGCGGCCGGCGAGCTGGTTGTCAACGCCACCAACGGCACGGCCTCCCTCGAAGCCCTCACCGCCGCCGGGGCCGAGAACCTTGCCGGGAAAATCGTGATGGACATCGCGAACCCGCTTGATTTCTCCAAGGGCTTTCCGCCGTCGCTTAATCCGGTCAATGACGACAGCCTGGGCGAGCAGATCCAGCGCGCCTTCCCGGCAGCCAGGGTGGTCAAGACGCTGAACACCATGACCAACACCGTCATGGTTGATCCCATGCATGTGGCCGGAGGAGACCACACGGTGTTTGTTTCCGGCAACGATGCCCAGGCCAAAGAGGAAGTGACGCATCTCCTGAAGGCGCTCGGCCACACGGATGTTCTCGACCTCGGCGACATCACCACCGCCCGCGGCGCCGAAATGATCCTGCCCCTTTGGCTGCGCGTCTGGGGAGCGCTGGGGACCGGCGAGTTCAATTTCAAGGTGGCCCGCTAAGGACCGCGTCACATGATCTGAGACAGATTCCGCACGGGGGCCACGTGCGGGTAGCATCGAAAGCCAGTAACGTGGCTCACAGTATCCAGCGCAGTGTACGAGCCAAGTCCGAACCCTCGAAAGACAGTTTCCATGGCTAACACTGCAATGAATCCCGCTACCGACCTCGCCTCCGAACTCAGGGCCGATGTCCGCCGTGTCTCCACACTGCTGGGTGAATCCCTGGTACGGCAGCACGGTCCAGAGCTTCTTGGGCTCGTCGAGCAGGTCCGCCTGCTGACCAAGGAATCCAAGGAGGCCGCCCGCGGCGGGGCGGACGCCACCGGGCCGTGGAGTGCGCACGACGTCGTCGAACAGGTCCGTGAGCTGCTCGGCTCCCTGCCCATCGAGCAGGCCACGGACCTGGTCCGGGCATTCGCGTTCTACTTCCACCTGGCCAACGCAGCGGAGCAGGTCCACCGCGTCCGCGGGCTGCGGACCAGGCAGGAGAAGGACGGGTGGCTGGCCAAAGCCGTCACCGAGATAGCCGCCAAGGCGGGTCCCGGGGTTCTCCAGGAAGTGGTCAACGGACTGGACGTCCGCCCCATCTTCACCGCCCACCCCACCGAGGCCTCCAGACGTTCAGTGCTGGATAAGATCCGGAAGCTTTCCGACGTCCTTGCCCAGCCCACCAAGGAAGGCACCACCGCGCGTCGCCGCCAGGACCGGCAACTCGCGGAGGTCATCGACCAGATGTGGCAGACCGACGAACTCCGCCAGGTCCGGCCCACCCCTGTGGACGAGGCCCGCAACGCCATCTATTACCTGGGCGGCATCCTCACCGACGCCATGCCCGAAATGCTGACGGAACTCTCCGAACTGCTGGATGAGCACGGCGTGAGCCTGGCCTCCCAGAACGCCCCCATCCGGTTCGGGTCCTGGATCGGCGGGGACCGCGACGGCAACCCCAACGTCACGGCCGCGGTCACCAGGGAAATCCTCCAGATCCAGAGCCAGCACGCCATCCGCATCAGCATCGGGATGATGGACGGACTGATTTCCATCCTCTCCAACTCCACCGCGCTCGCCGGAGCGGACCAGAACCTCCTGGACTCCATCGAGGCCGACCTGAAAAAACTTCCGGGCCTTGACCGCCGGGTCCTTGAGCTCAACGCGCAGGAGCCCTACCGGCTCAAGCTCACCTGCATCAAGGCCAAGCTGATCAATACCGGTAAGCGCATTGCCGCGGATTCCAGCCATGAGCACGGCCGCGACTACAGCGCTACCGATGAGCTGCTGGCCGATCTCGAACTGCTCGAACTCTCACTTCGCAACCATTCAGCCTCGCTTGCCGCGGACGGCGCCCTTGCCCGGGTCCGGCGTGCGGTGGCCTCTTTCGGCCTGCACCTGGCGACGCTGGACATCCGCGAACACGCCGACCACCACCATGACGCCGTCGGCCAGCTGATGGACCGGCTCGGCGGCCCCGGCCTCCGGTACGCCGAACTGAGCCGCCACGAGCGCTTCGACGTTCTCGGCTCTGAGCTTGCCTCGCGCCGGCCGCTGTCCGGCCACCCGATTAAGCTCGACGGCGTCGCTGACGGAACGTACGACGTCTTCCGCGAGATCCGCCGCGCCCTGCGAACGTACGGCCCGGACGTCATCGAGACGTACATCATTTCCATGACCCGCGGCGCCGACGACGTCCTGGCCGCGGCAGTCCTGGCCCGCGAGGCCGGCCTCATCAACCTGTTCGGGGCTGCACCGTACGCCAAGATCGGCTTCGCGCCGCTGCTGGAGACGGTGGAGGAGCTGCGTGCGTCGGCGGAGATCGTGGATCAGCTGCTGTCCGTTCCGTCCTACCGTGACCTGGTCCGGCTGCGCGGCGACGTCCAGGAAATCATGCTGGGCTACTCGGACTCCAACAAGGAATCGGGCGTCATCACCAGCCAGTGGGAGATCCACAAGACCCAGCGGAAACTGCGGGACGTTGCGGCCAAGCATGGTGTCCGCGTCAGGTTGTTCCATGGCCGCGGCGGTTCCGTGGGCCGCGGCGGCGGACCCACCTATGATGCCATCATGGCCCAGCCCAACGGCGTCCTCGAAGGTGAAATCAAGTTCACCGAACAGGGCGAGGTCATCTCGGACAAGTACTCGCTGCCGGAACTGGCCAGGGAAAACCTGGAGCTGTCGCTGGCCGCCGTGCTCCAGGGTTCGGCCCTCCACCGGGATCCGCGGACGTCGGATGACCAGCGCGAACGGTACGGGCACGTTATGGAGATCATCTCCGACGGCGCCTTCGAGAGGTACCGGAAGCTTATTGACGATCCGGACCTGCCCGCGTACTTCCTGGCCTCCACGCCGGTGGAGCAGCTGGGCTCGCTGAACATTGGCTCCCGCCCGTCCAAGCGCCCGGATTCCGGAACCGGCCTTGGTGGCCTGCGCGCCATCCCGTGGGTGTTCGGCTGGACCCAGTCCCGGCAGATCGTCCCCGGCTGGTTCGGCGTGGGCTCCGGCCTGAAGGCGGCCCGTGAGGCCGGGAACTCGGCCCAGCTGGTGGAGATGATGGAGGGCTGGCACTTTTTCAAGTCGGTCCTGTCCAACGTGGAGATGACGCTGGCCAAGACGGATATGGACATCGCGGGATATTACGTGTCCACCCTGGTCCCGGAGGAGCTGCACCACATTTTCCGGGCCATCCGTGAAGAGTACGAACTCACGGTCACCGAGGTCCAGAACCTTACGGGTGAGCACGTCCTCCTCGACGCACAGCCCACGCTGAAGCGCTCGCTGGAGATCCGGGATCAGTACCTGGATCCGATCAGCTACCTGCAGGTGGAACTGCTCCGCCGCGTGCGGGCAAACAACCCGGCAGAAAAGCGTGCCGAAAGCGAAGGCATCAGCGGCGCCGAGATCGACGAGCGCCTCCAACGGGCCATGCTGATCACTGTCAACGGCGTGGCCGCCGGCCTGCGCAACACCGGCTAGCCGGGACGCTCTGGCACTTCCCGCGGGTTTTCCGGCGATGCTCTCGCACTTTCCTGAAGAAAGTGAGAGAGGGTTAGGAAGTTTCCTGCATCAAGTGATAATCGTTTGGAATCTTGGGGACGGGAAACCTGCCCGGTAGGGTTGGCGGCATGCCTTCGTTCCAGACCCGCCTGAAAATCACCGGACTGAAGCCTGGCAACCCGCCCGAAGCGGTGATGGCCGCTGCCGTGGAGGCGCTGGAGACCCGCCACCATGTGGAGTCCAACCAGCTGGAGCTTGCCGGCGGAGTCCCGCAACTGAACCTCCGGTTCCTCGTCGAGCCCACCGAGTACAGCGGCGAAAACCAGCAGGCCCGCGAGTCGGCAGCGATGATGCGCGACGCCGTCGAACGCGTTGCGCTGACCGGCTCCCTGACGGTTCTCCGCCGCAACCGCGGCCGCTGGGCGCCCGTGTAGCCGGCGGTTCAGTCTTCGGGGGCCGGCTCGTCCACCGGTGAGCGGTTACCCCGCCGGCGGGTGACAATGATGCCGACGACGATTCCGATCACCAGCCCAAGTCCCACCCCGATCAGCGAACTCGCCCAGAACGGCAGTTTGGTGGCGGATCCCGTGAAGTAGCCCAGGCCCACCAGCCAGCTCGCCCACAGGACGGCGCCCAGGCCGGCGCACAGGCTGAAGCCCCGTGCGGAGACGTCGGCGATTCCAGCTGCCGCGGAGGTTGCCAGCCGTCCGCCGGGGATGAAGCGTGCCCCGATGATGGTTCCGTAGGTGGAGGAACGGCCGGCTTTGGCGATGGCCTCATGCATGCCTACGTGGATCCTGTGCCCCCAGCGCCAGCGGTCAAGGACGTGGCTGAGCCGGCGCTTGAAGAGCTGGAAGACCACGATGTCGCCGAGCCAGGAAGCCAGTGCCGATAACGCTGCCACCAGGAAGACGTTGGCCCTGCCATCGGCCGAGAGGGCGCCGCCGGTGATCACCACCATCTCGGAGGGGATGGGCGGGAAGATGGCGTCGCCAAGGACTACGGGGACGATCCAAAAGTAGATCGCCGCTCCCCAGCTGTCGGCATTGCCAAAGTCCATGGCCACAAAGTACCGCACTTTCCGCGGTAGGACGGCCCCAGCCTGGCGGCAGCTTACCGACGATGGCTGAGGTGCCGGGCAGCCAGCAGATACCAGTAAGGCCACGCAACCCAGGCAGCGGCCCCTACAGCAATGCCGGCCCCGCCGAGGCCCCAGCGGATCCAGGCCGGTGCCTTCTCGACGGCGGCCAGCGCGGCAACCGGCAAAGCAGCCACCAAGGCACCGCCGATCGCCTGTCCGAGCTTCGCCAGGTCGCGTGGATACTCCCGTGACTCCAACAGGGAGCGGTGGGCCAGCAGGAACCACCCTGCCTGGACGGTCATCGCACCGACGCTGATTGCGGTGGAGGGAGCGAAATCCAGCTTCTTGAAAACCAAGAGGAACGAGCTGGCGGATCCCGCGGCGCTGGCGGCGATCACCAGCCGGAGGGCGGCCTCGGAGCCCGGTGTGCGGCGAAGGCGGCGGTGGACCTGGACAACAACCGGAATGATCACCAGGTTGAAGACGCCTCCCGTGACGTCATTGATGGTGCCAAAAACGTAGGGTCCCTTCTTCGGCACCTCGATGGCGTACATCGCGCCGAGCGTTGCCACACCGGCCACGCCGACGCCGGCCGCGGCGTACGCGAACCTGGCGGCCCTCCGGTCCCCGGGGATTTCGCTCAGTGTGTCCATGATGCTTCCTCGCTCGATTGCGGAGGGCTGATAACAATCGTGGCACTTGGACGCATCAAGTCAAGCCATCAGTGCTAACCTCATCCCCGCGGTGTGAGGTGCGGAGGCCTATAACCGGCGGGGCGGATGCAGGGCCTTTGAGTCAGCCTCCGTCAGTGGGAAACTGACCGCATGCGGATCACCATCCTGCAGGGCGACATCACCACCCGCACCGTGGACGCGATCGTGAACGCGGCCAATTCAGCCCTGCTCGGCGGCAGCGGCGTGGACGGTGCCATCCACCGGGCCGCGGGACCTGAACTGCTGGCTGCCTGCCGGACGCTGCGCGATACTGATTTGCCGCACGGGCTGGCGCCGGGGGCCGCCGTCGCCACTCCGGGTTTCCAGCTGGCTGCGCGTTGGGTCATCCATACGGTCGGGCCCAACCGGCGTGCCGGGCAGACCAACCCGGCCTTGCTGGTGTCCTGCTTCAGCGAAAGCCTGCGGCTGGCGGAGTCGCTGGTGGCGGGGTCACTGGCGTTTCCGGCGGTGGGCGGGGGAGTCTACGGGTGGAGCGGGCGTCAGGTCGCGGAGGCCGCGTACGACGCCGTCACCGGGTTTGGTGCCTCGCATCCGTCCAGCGCTCTGGAGTTGGTGGAGTTTGTGCTGTTCAGCCCGGACATGGAGGAAGCCTTCAGGGCCGTGTTTGGGCAGCCCGGGCTGGACCAGCCTCGCTGAGCTCGCGCCGGCTGCGGTATTCCACTGGCAGGTTGCTGATGGGGTCCACGAAGCGGATGCCGCGGGCCAGGAGCTGCAGGGGCTTGGTGTAATCGTCCGGGGCCTTGTCCAGAAGGTCGGGGTAGAACGCGTCGTTCACGATGCCGAGCCCCAGCGAGGCCATATGCACGCGGAGCTGGTGCGTCTTGCCGGAGTGCGGTTCCAGCCGGTACCGGGCCAGGCGGCTTGGCGCGCCGGCGATAGGGGCACCATGCTGAGTGCCGCCGTCGAACGTTTCCAACCGCTCAATCCGGGTCTCCGCGTTGGGTTCACCCTCGATGACTTCTGCCAGCAGGTAGCTGCGGGACTTGGTCATGCGGTTCCGCACCACCACGGGGAATTCGACAGCTGGGAAGCCCGGTGCCGTGTCAGCGGCGGAGACGCACTCGTACTCCTTCTGCACCCGGCGCTTCTCAAACAGCACCTGGTACTTGCCGCGGGTTTCGGGATTCGTGGACAGCAGCAGCACGCCGGCAGTCATCCGGTCCAGGCGGTGCATGGGGATCAGATCAGGGAGATTCAGTTGGTTCCGCAGCCGCACGAGTGCCGACTCCTGGATATACGTGCCGCCAGGGGTTGTGGGCAGGAAGTGCGGCTTGTCCACCACCAGCAGGTGCTCGTCCTGGTGCAGGATGTCCAGCTCCACGGGAATCCGGATCTCCGGCGGGAGGGTGCGGTAGTACCAGATGAAGGTGTGGTCCTCGAGCCTGGTGGCCCGGTCCAACGGCGCGCCGCCCTCACCGACGATCTCGCCGGCGTCGAACCTGTCCTCGATGCCCTGGGGGTCGATGTGGCCCCAGCGGTGCATCATGTAGTCCATCGCAGTGGTCCAGGGTCCCTCATCCGGAAGGCGCAGGCGGGTGGCGTTGACGCCGTCGCGCACGGGAAGGGGGGATTGCATCACCGGTCCATTCTACTTTGCGGCTGCTCCTGCCCGTTTCGACGGTTCCCTGCGCACTCGACGTCGCCGACCATCGAGCCGGCAGGGAACCCTCGAAACGGGCAACCGACGGAAAAAAAGTTCTTGACAAGAAAAGTTGTCGGTTGGCAAGATTGAAGCATGTTGGACATCGAAGTGATCGAGGACCCGGCTGCCGCGGAGGCTTCGCTGGACCCGATCCGGACGCGCATCCTCCGGGAGCTTGCCGAGCCGGGGTCAGCAACGCAGCTCGCAGCGAAGGTGGGGTTGCCGCGGCAGAAGGTCAACTACCACCTCAAGGCCCTCGAGCGGCACGGCCTGGTGGAGTTGGTGGAGGAGCGGCGCAAGGGCAACGTCACCGAGCGCGTCCTCCAGTCGACGGCGGCCTCGTACCTGATTTCACCCGTTGCACTGGCGTCCGTAGCCCCGGATCCGCGCCGGTTCTCTGACCGCTTTTCGGCCTTCTGGCTGCTGGCGCTCGCGGGGCGGATGGTCCAGGAGGTGGGCAAGCTGATCGCCGGGGCGGCTGCGGCCAAGCAGAAGCTTGCCACGTTCGCGATCGACGGCGAGATCACTTTCCGCACAGCGGCGGACCGGGCCGCCTTTGCCGAGGAGCTCGGCGTCGCCGTGACCCGGCTGGTGGACAAGTATCACGACGGCGGTGCGCCACTCCCGGGGGCGGCCCCGGGTGGCCCACCCTCGGCAAACGCGCCGGCGAGTGGCGGCCGGAAGCACCGGCTCATCGTCGCGCTTCATCCCGTACTCAAGACCCCCAGCAAACCCCTTTCAAAGAAGGAGCAGAACAATGACTGACAACCGTGAATTTGAGATCGTCTACGACACCGAACTGCCGGGCACTCCCGAGCGGGTCTGGGAAGCAGTCACCAACGGGACGCCGGCCTGGATGTTCCCCACGGACCAGTGGCCCGATGTCAAAACCGTGCAGGAATATCCCACCCACCTCGTGTCCCGAATGGACGGGCCGGACGGCTGGTTCAACCAGCTGGAACACGTTCTGGAACCCCTCGACGGCGGCCGCGCCCGACTCCACTATGTGCACAGCGGGATCCTGACGGACAACTGGGACGAGCAGTACGACGGCGCCACCCGGCACACCGAGTTTTACCTCCACACGCTGGGAGAGTACCTGCAGCACTTCGACGGCAAGCCTGTGGTGTTCACCGATATCCAGGCCCCGGCGGCGTCGCAGACTGCCGACGGGTTTGAGCGGCTGAAGAAGGCCCTCGGCGTGGACGCGGCTGCGCAGGGTGCTGCCGTGGATGTGGAGGTCGACGGCGTGGGGCGGCTGTCGGGCGAGGTGGACTTCGCCAACGAACACTTCCTCGGGCTGCGGACTGCTGATGCGATGTACCGGTTCTTCGGCCGCAACGCGTTCGGCGCCCCGGTGGGAATGACGGTCCACGACTTCAGCGGCAGCGGCGATTCCGAGGCTACCGCCAGGGCTTGGGCCGGATTCCTCGGAAAGGTCTACGCGTAGATCACCGCCCGGCTCCGCCGGCCGTGGCGTCAGGCTGCCCAGCCACGGCCGGCGGCATCGAGGGCTGCGCTGTAGGCGCCGGCCCAATCCGTATCCGGCGGCCCCACCTTTGCCAATTCCAGGCTGACCAGCCCGTGGACCTGTCCCCAGATTGCGAAGGCCACCATTTCCACCGGCGCCTCCAGCAGGGTGCCGGCTTTCTGGGCGGAAGCGACGGCATTCATCAGCGGAGCCATGGCGTCGGCGGCAGCCTCCGGGCTCGGCTGGCAATCGACGTACGCTGCCAGCGCGCCGCCGAACATCAGCCGGTAGAGGGCCTGGTGCTCCAGCGCCCAGAGCCGGTAGGCCACGCCGAGTCCCTGCAGGCCGCCCGCCGCCGCGGCCGCCTGTGAGTCGTGGAAGGACCGGAACCCGTCGTCAACCACGGCGGTCAGAAGCTGGGACTTGCCACCGAAGAGCGAGTAGACGGCTGAGGTTGACGTCGACGCAGCAGCTGCAACGTCCCGCAGCGTCACCCGGGCCGGACCGTCACGGTCCACCAGTTCGGCGGTGACGGCCAGCAACTCCTGCCGCAGTGAATCGGTATGCACAATAGGTCTTGCCATGGGGTCAATTGTTTCATAACCTTGTTTCGTAACGCTGTTATGAAACAAGGTTTATGGAACGTGAACCCAAGGAGTTGCCATGGCGCAGAAGGTATTCCCCGGCCGGTACACCGCTGACCCGCACCGGGAATCCGTGACAGTCTTCCTGATCGGCATGCGGGCGAACCGCTGGTGGAAGGTTGGCAACGTGGGCAAGGTGGCGGCCGCCATGCCCCGGATGCTGCAGCACCTGGCTGCCGATCCGGCGTCGGGAATGCTCGGCTATGAGCAGTGGTTCGGGCGGACCACCATGCTGCTCAGTTATTGGGAAAGCCCTGAGCACCTGCGGAAGTTTGCCGCCGACCGGGAGTCTCCCCATTTGGCGCCTTGGCGGCGCTTCATGAAGGAGCTTTCCGGTACCGGGGACGTCGGAGTATGGCATGAGACCTATCAGGTTCCGGCCGCCGGGATCGAAGCTGTCTACAACGGCATGCCGCTCTTCGGGCTGGCGAAGGCCACGGCACACGAGCCCATCGGTGCTGGGACCTTCACGGCCAAGCAGCGGATGGGCCGGAACGCAGGCGGTGGCGGTGCAGCCTCCCGGAAGAGCGCGGCTGCCTGAAAGCGCGGTTGCCTGAAGGCGCGGTCTTCAGGTAAGTCGGCTCTGACGGGAATTGCGGAATGCCCGAACAGGCGCGCTGCATCAGGCGATGGCCACGGCGGGGGCCTTCTTCAGGGTCCGGCGGAGCTGCGGGGCGGCGTCGAGCCTGTCCTGGGCTGACCGCAGGGCTTTGACTGCGGTTTCCAGCTGCTCCGCGGGCAGGGTGTAAGGCACCCGGAGGTAGCGTTCGAAGGCTCCGCCGATTCCGAAGCGTGGCCCGGCGGCCAGGCGGATGCCGAAATCGGGGGCGATCACCGTCAGTGCCGTGCTGATTGGCGCCGCGAGGCCGCACCAGACCGACAATCCGCCTGCGGGACGTGCCGTTTTCCATTCGGGAAGATGCCCGTCCAGTAGTTCCAGCAGGACCGCTCGGTTCTCCCGCAGCTGGGAAAGCCGTAAGGGAAGCGGCTCGTCCAGGGATCGGACCAGGTGGGCTGCCGCCAGCTGTTCCATGGCCGGTCCGCCCAGATCCAGGGATGTCCGGGCTGCCGCGAACCGCTGGATCATGGCTTTCGAAGCCCGGATCCACCCCGTTCTAAGCCCGGCCCAGTGGGATTTGCTGAGTGAACCGATGGTCACCACATCCGGACTGAACGCCGCCACATGACTTGTCTCGGCGCCGTCGAGGTTCAACTCCCGGAGTGTCTCATCCACCACCAGGACGGTTCCGCTGGCAGTGGCCGCCCGGACCAGCCGGCGCCTCTGGACGTCGGGCATCAGCTGGCCTGTCGGATTGTGGAAGTCAGGCACCATGTACGCCATCTTGGGCCGCTGGTGCAACATGGCGGCCTGCAGCGCCTGCATGTCCCACACCAAGGCGTCCGGACGGCCGCCGGTTCTGGTTGAGCCGGCGTTCGTTAAACCGGTGCCGGGGGAGGGTGCGAAGGCCACAGGGATGGCACGGCAGCCCGCCGCACGGATGGCATCCAGGGCGTTCGGGTAGCTCGGGTGTTCCACCAGTACCCTGTCCTGCCGTCCTGCCAGGGCGCGGATGATGATGTTCAGGGCATGCTGCGCACCCGACGTCACCAGGATCTGTTCTGAAGTGGTGGGAACGCCGGCCGCGGTGTAGCGCGCTGCAACCGCCTCCCGGAGGGGAAGCAGGCCGATGGCGTCGTATCCGAATCCCGGCAACAGCGCGGGAAGCTCGGTCAGCGCTGCCGCGAACGCACGATGCACCACCTCGCCGCTGGCGGACAGCGATGCGTAGGCGAGGTCAATAAGCCCCTCCGGTGCCGCGAGCCCTGGTGCCGCGAGCCCTGGGGCTGCAAGGCCCGGAGCGGTGAGGCCCCGCGCCCTTGGGCCGGGAAGTGAAGATGCACGTGCCGTGGTTGGCTCGCGGCCGGCAGTGGATCCGATTTCCGGAAGCACCGTGGTGCCCATCGCCGTCAGGTGCGGAATCCGTGTGCGGCCCCTGCTGCCCTGCCCGCTGCTGAGGAAGCCTTGCTCGCGGAGGTGGCCGTAGGCAGCGGTCACTGTGGTCCGGCTGACGCCCAGGGCTTCGGACAACCCCCGCTCGCTGGGTAGGGCAGTGTCCAGGGGCACCCGGCCGTCCAGGACCAGAAGGCGTACGACGTCGGCCAGTTCCCGGTAGGCAGGGGCGTTGCCGTGGCTCCACTGACCCAGGAGACGGGCCAGCGCGGACGGGTTGAGGGAGCTGGACATGATGCCAGTATCTCAAACTGGCTATGTAATTCAATGCCAGTTATCTGCCAGAGTTGTCGGTATGTTGACCCGCAGACTCCTCCAGCTCTTTATCGGCCTCGCCATGTACGGCATTTCCCTGGCGATGTTTATCCGCGCCGGGCTGGGCTTGGACCCGTGGGACGTCTTCCATCAGGGCGTGGCCGGGCGGACCGCACTGAGTATCGGCGTCGTGGTCATCATTGTCAGTTTCCTGGTGCTGCTCCTCTGGATTCCACTGCGGCAGTGGCCAGGGTTCGGCACCCTCTGCAACGCCGTCCTGGTTGGCGTGTTTGCCGACATCGGCCTGGCTCTGATTCCTGCTTTCTCGCATCTGGGCGGCCAGGCAGGAATGCTCGCCGGAGCCGTGATCCTCAACGGGATTGCCTCCGCCTGCTACATCGGCGCACGGTTCGGTCCTGGTGCCAGGGACGGCCTGATGACCGGGCTGGCGCGGCGCACTGGCTGGTCCGTCCGGGTGTCCCGCACGTTGATCGAGGTGGTGGTGCTGGGTGCCGGTTGGCTGCTTGGCGGTTCGGTGGGAATCGGCACCGTGGTGTACGCCCTCGCCATCGGACCCCTGGTCCAGTTGCTGCTCCCGTGGTTCATGGTCCCGGCAGTGATTGCGGCGGAGGATGCTTCAGCGGAACCTGGCGCGGCTGCCTTGGACTCCGAGGTGCGGGATCCTGAGGTGCTGGATTCCGAGGTGCGGGGTCCTGAGGTGCTGGATTCCGAGGTGTCGGATTCCGACGTGCCGGAACCAGCGACCCGTAACGCCTAGGTCAGAGCTGGTTCTTTCGCAGGCGGATTCTTCTCAGGCCACCTCTTTCTCAGGGCTGCATCTCTATCAGGTTTCTTCGGCGTCAGGGCAGGACAGGCTGGCACTGGGGGCAGAAGTAGATGTCTCGCTCCTCCTCGCCATTGGGCTTGCCCAGCAAGCCGCGGCGGATAGGCGTCCCGCATTTCAGGCAGGGCTGGTGCTCGCGGCGGTAGACCCAATAACCTGGCCGGCCTGCCATCCTTCCCACCGGCATCCCGCGGGGGTTCAGGATGGTGACCCGACGCCCGGGGCCCAGGTTGGCTTCCAGGAGCTGCTTGGCATCCGTCATCAGGGTCTGGAGATCGACGACTGCGGAAACGGGCGACGCCGGGTGGATGCCGGAGAGGAAGCAGGCCTCGCAGCGGTAGATGTTGCCGATGCCCGCAAGGTTGCGCTGGTCAAGCAAAGCCACCCCCACAGGGACATCCGGCGCGGACAGTATCCGTCGCCCGGCTTCGGCCGGATCCCAGTCCGGACCGAGCAGATCAGGCCCCAGGTGTCCCACGATTTTGTCCTCATCCGCGGTGCGGACCACTTCGACAATTCCCAGCGAAAAGCCGACGGCGTCCGCCACCGCAGTGCGCAGTACGCACCGTGCGGTGAATCCCGGCTTCCGCCAGCGCCCGCCCGGTGGATAGACCTGCCACGCGCCCTCCATTTTCAGGTGCGAGTGGATGGTGAGCTTCTGGTCGTCCTGACGTGACCCGCCTGACCCGCTTGGCCCGTCTGACCCGCCTGACCCGCCTGCCATGCCCGGCCCTCCCGGACGTTGCCGGCCCGGACCCTGAACGCGCATCAGCAGGTGTTTGCCGCGCGGCACCACCTCGTTGACTGTCCAGCCGGCCAGGTTGAGGGTGGCGAACCGGGGAACACGGAAGTCGGACGCGATGAGCTGCTGTCCCGCCAGGGCCTGGTGCAGCTGGTTCGCGGCCCGCCATACGGAGTCTCCCTCAGGCACGGATCCTCAGTCCTTTCGGCGTGGAGTAGGCGCCCGCTGCTGCCAGCGCCGCGGCCACCGGGGTGTCCAGGATGCCGTGCCCGTTGACCTTTTCCATGATCAGTTTGTCGATGGCCCCGCGGGTGACCACACTCACCAGCGCTGCGCCCGCGGCCGACAAAACTGCTTCGTCCTCGCTGAAGGCGAGCAGGGTTTTTCCGCCTCGTTCCACGTACAGGATCAGGGCGCCGTCGACGAGAACCACCAGTGCCCCTGCTTTCCGCCCGGGCCGGTGACCGGTGCCGGCCTCCACGTTGAGGGCAGGCCAGGGCAACGCCGCACCATACGGGTTGGCAGGATCTGTTGCGGCAAGGGCCAGCGCCACAGGTTCGGACTTCGCCAGCTGCGTGTCCTCCGCGTACGACCTGAGCCGGTCCACCGTTGCCGGAACCGCAAACTGGGCGGCCCCGAGGTGCTCGATGAAATACCCGCGACGGCACCGGCCCGCCTCCTCCAGCCGGGCCAGAACCTTGTACATCAGGCCAAAGCCGCCAAGAATCTGCTCTGCCATCACCGACCCGCGTGTCACCACGCCGTAGCGGTCCAGCAGCAGTTCAGCAGTGGCACGTGCGTGGATGGTGGCGTCCAGTTCCGGCAGTGGCAGGGCCGACCAGCGGCCTGCGGCCAGCGGGGGAGTGGCCGCGGCCCCGGAAGCCGAACCGTACCTGCCGCTGCCAAATCCCGAAGAGCCCAGGCCGGATGCCCCGAGCAGGCCGGTGCCATGTGAGCGGCCCAGCCGGCTCAAGCGGGGGGCGCGCGCCCGGGGTGCCCGCGCCACTTGGCGGTGGGCGGTGTGGCCGCCGGCGATGAGCGCGCGGACCGGCGCGAATGTATCGCCGGTGATGCGGCCGGCCCAAGCCAGGTCCCAGAGCGCGGTCACCACGTCCTGGTCGCTGAGTACCGTGTCCATACCGCCTGCCACGTCCGTCAGCTGGCGGAAAAAGTAGCCGCCGCCGTTGTTGCGGAGGTGGTCGAGAAGCCGCAGCTGCGCGTCTCCGGGCTCATATTCGATGGCTGGATTCAGGGTAAGCTCGGCGGAATCGGCCAGATGGAGGCTGACCCAGCCGTCGTTGCCGGCCAGCGCGCCCGCACCGGACCAGAGCACTTCGCCGGCAGCCATCAGCTCATCGAGCATTGCGGGCTGGTAGTTGGAAACCCGGCTCGCCAGGACCAGCGGCTCCCAGGCCGAAGCGGGCACCGGGACGCCGGACAACTGGTCGATCGCCGTGACAATCCCGTCCAGCCCGCGCAGTGATGGCTGCCCGCGTCCGCCGCCCGGAGTGCGGACGTGCTGCCAGGCCGGAAGGAAGCGGCCGTACGCGGCCGCGTCAACGGGCTCCACTTCGGCGCGCAGCGCTGCCAGGGAACGACGGCGCAGCTTGCGGAGGACTTCGGCGTCGCACCACTCACTGGTGGTGGTGCTGGCGGCCGGACGGCCATCGGGGAGGTCCGGCGGCGCCTCCCCTGCCGGCGCCACGGCTTTTTCGAACGCTTGGGTCTGCGGCGCAGCGGCATGGGGCCTGAACTCGCCTTCCACCACACGGCCGTCTGCGGCGAGCCGTTTCAGCGCGGTACCAACGACGGCGACCCCCAGGCCCAGCCGGGCCGCAGCCTCGGCGGCTGTGAAAGGTCCGTGCGTCCGGGCGTACCGCGAGACGAGGTCGCCCAGGGGGTCTGCCACCGGTTCGATGAAGGCAAGCGGAACGCCCATGGGCAGGGGAACGCCAATGGCATCGCGCAGGCGGGCGGCATCCTCGACGGCGGCGTAACGCTCGGCCCCGCCGATGTTGACTTTGATGGCCCGGTTGGCCCGCTGCAGCGCGGTCAGGTGTGAAGCGGCGAGGGCGGTGTCGGCATGCGGTGTTTCGACGTGCTCAACAGTCGGGATTTCGTCCGGCTCATCCACGCCGCCCGGCTCACCCATGCTTGGCTCAATCACCGGCACTTCCACGGCCGAAACCGCCGGAGCAGCCTCAACCGCTGCGGCCGGCTCCAGCCGCGACGCGACCTCTTCCGGGGTGAGCGGACCCAGCAACCGGAGCAGGTCCGCAACGCCTTCCATCCCACGGGCCCGGCGGTCCTGTGCAAGCCGCTGGAGTTCGAGCTCCGTGGCCTCAATGACTTTGGCATCCAGCAACTCGCGGAGCTCAACCCGGCCGAGCAGTTCATTGAGCAGCGTGGAATCCAGGGCCAGGGCAGCGGCCCGGCGCTCGGCCAGGGGTGAGTCGCCTTCGTACAGGAACTGGGCAACGTACCCGAACAGCAGGGACTTCGCGAACGGCGAGGGCTGCTGCGTGGTGGTCTGCACGATCCGCAGTTCCCGGCGTTCCACCGATGCCGCGATGTCCTTCAGGGCGGGAAGATCGTAGACATCCTGGAGGCATTCACGGACCGTCTCCAGCACAATCGGGAACGTGGGATATTTCCGTGCGACGTCGAGCAGCTGGGCGGAGCGCTGGCGCTGCTGCCACAGCGGCTGCCTCTTGCCAGGGGTCTGGCGGGGCAGCAGCAATGCCCGCGCAGCGCATTCCCTGAAGCGGGAGGCAAACAGCGCGCTGCCGCCGACCTCGGCAGTGACAATCTGCTCCAGCTCTTCGGGATCAAACAGGAAAAGCTCCGCGCCGGGGGGCTCGTCCTCCATCATGGGGACGCGAAGGACAATGCCGTCGTCGGCGGCCATGGCGGAACCGTCCATGCCGTACCGCTGGTGCAGGCGCTGCCCGACGGCCAGGGCCCAGGGAGCGTGGACGGGCATCCCGAACGGGCTGTGCAAAATCACCCGCCAGTCACCAAGCTCATCGTGGAACCGCTCCACGATGAGCGTGGTGTCGCTGGGCACCACCTCGGTGGCGAGCTTCTGCTCCGTCAGGTACTGGATCAGGTTGTTCGCTGCGAAGTCGTCCAGACCGCTGGCCTTGCAGCGCTCAATGGCAGGGCCGACGTCGGACGCTGCCAGTTCGCGCACGAAGGCGCCCAATGCGCGGCCCAGGTCCACCGGCCGGCCCAGCGAGTCGCCTTTCCAGAAGGGCAGTTTGCCCGGCTGGCCGAAGGCAGGGGAGACCAGGACGCGGTCGTGGGTGATGTCCTCGATCTTCCAGCTGGTGGCGCCGAGGGCGAAGATGTCGCCCACACGGGACTCGTAGACCATCTCCTCGTCGAGCTCGCCCACCCGCCGGCCGCCTTTCGCCGGAGAAGCTGCAGGTTTCCCGTCCGAGCCCGGTGTACCGGAACCCTCCACCTCGGTGCCGATGATGTACACGCCGAACAGGCCGCGGTCCGGGATGGTGCCGCCGGAGGTCACGGCCAGCCGCTGGGCGCCGGGCCGGCCTTCGATGGTGCCGGCGTTGCGGTCCCAGATGATGCGCGGGCGCAGTTCCGCGAATTCGTCGGAAGGATAGCGCCCGGCCAAAAGGTCAAGGGTAGCTTCGAATGCAGAACGGGGGAGGGACGCGAAAGGCGCTGACCGCCGGACGGTGGCGAACCATTCCTCCACGTCGATACTGCCCAGCGCAGTGGCCGCGACGGTCTGCTGCGCGAGGATGTCCAGCGGATTCGCGGGTACAAAGAGCCGCTCGATCTTTCCCTCGAGCATCCGCTCCACGGTGATGGCGGTGTGTACCAGGTCTGCCCGGTGCTTCGGAAACAGCACACCCTGGGAGATCTCGCCCACCTGGTGCCCGGCACGGCCCACCCGCTGCAGCCCGCTGGCCACCGACGGCGGGGACTCGACCTGAACCACCAGGTCCACGGCGCCCATGTCGATCCCGAGTTCCAGCGATGAGGTAGCCACAACGCAACGCAGGCGCCCGGACTTCAGGTCATCCTCAATAAGGGCGCGCTGGTCCTTGGAAACCGAGCCGTGGTGCGCACGCGCAAGTAGCGGGTCAGCCCCTGCTGTGCTGCCGGCCTGTGCCATCATATGGGCGGGCGTTGCTGTGGACGTTGCGACGCCGGGCGGCAGCCCCGGTTCTACGCCAACGGCGGGATCCCAGCCGCCACCGACGGCGACCAGTTGCCGCTCGGCGTAGATTTCGTTAAGCCGGGCGGTGAGCCGCTCGGCCAGCCTGCGTGAGTTGGCGAAGACGATGGTGGACTGGTTGGCCAGCACCAGATCAACGATCTTCTCCTCCACATGGGGCCAGATGGAGGCCTGCGGCTGCAGCCCGGACGCGGGTCCGGAGTCGAACGCGCCGGCGGCAGCGGGCAGGTCCGACATGTCCTCCACAGGCACTGACACGGTGAGGTCCCAGTTTTTGCGGGAGGGCGGGGCCACGATTTCCACGGGTGCGGAGCCGGCCAGGAACTGTGCCACCAGCTCACGCGGTTCCACGGTGGCGGAGAGCCCGATCCGCTGGGCGGGCTTGGGAAGCAGTGCGTCCAGCCGTTCCAGCGAGACCGCCAGGTGGGCGCCGCGTTTGGTGCCCGCGACGGCGTGGACCTCGTCGACGATGATGGTGTCCACCTCCGTCAGCGTTTCCCGGGCCCGGGAGGTGAGCATCAGGAACAGCGACTCCGGGGTGGTGATCAGGATGTCCGGCGGGTTGCTGAGCAGCGAGCGGCGGTCCGCCGTCGTCGTGTCACCGGATCTGACCCCCACTGTGATCAGCGGTGCGGGCATTTCGAGCCGCTTGGCCGTTTGGGTGATGCCGATCAGCGGGGCGCGCAGGTTCCGTTCCACGTCCACGCCGAGGGCCTTCAGCGGGGAGATATAGAGGACCCGAGTTTTGCGTTTGGGGGGCCGAGGACGCCTTCCCTTGCCGGTCCCTTTGGACCCAGCGGCAGACCCGCTGACAGGGGCAGCCTCGATACCTGGCAACTCCGGATCCGCAGCGGGCACGGCAACCAGCAGCCGGTCCAGTGCCCACAAAAAGGCGGCGAGCGTCTTGCCGGAACCGGTGGGCGCCACCACCAGGGCATGTGAACCGTGCGAGATGGCGTCCCAGGCACCCTCCTGCGCCGGCGTGGGCTCCGAAAAGGCGCCGAGGAACCACTCCCGGGTTGGCCGGCTGAAACGGCCCATGGGAGTCCCCGGACCGGAGACGCGGCCGGATGCCGGTACTGCCCCCGTCCCGGTTTCCGCTGCCTGGTCCTCCTGCATGCCTCCATCATGCCCTAACCCTCCGACAGGAATGCCGGCGCCGTCAGATGCCTGGGGATTGGGATCCATTTCGGCTGGCTTTGCCGCCGCTCAAGCGGTGTCTGTACCGGTGCTGTTCGCTCCGGCGCCCGTCATCCCGGGGGTGTCAGCCCGGGGGAGGTCCTTGGTTGCCGGGCCCTCGAGGAGCTTTCCTTCGCTGCTGAAACGTGAACCGTGCAGCGGACAGTCCCAGCTCTTCTCGCTGTCGTTCCAGTGCACGATTCCACCCAAGTGGGTGCACACAGCCGAAAGGCGGCACACGGTTTCGCCGACTGTGGAGACCGCCACGGGATGGATACCGTCCCGGTACACCCGGCCCTCGCCGTCGGCCGGTGCCGTTCCGGAGGCCGCTGCAGAAGCCGAGGCAGTCGGGGCAGGGGCAGTGGCAGCGCCACCTGTTCTGGTCCGCCCCTCTGCCGCGACATGTCCCCACCCTGTGGCAAGCTTCGCAGCCACCCCGGCATTGAGGGCGACGGCGGAAAGGGCTCCTGCGGGCGACGTGACGCGGTGGTGGATGGTGTCAGCCCAGGGCAGCTGCCCGCCCAGGATGTCCGAGGCGATATCCACGGCTGCGGCCACCCCGTTGGTCATCCCCCACTTGTTGTAGCCGGTGCCGAAGTAGATATGTCCCCGGCCCCGGGGCAGCTTGCCGAAGAACGGCATCAGGTTGGTGGCCTGATAGTCCTGGGCGGACCACGTGTGGGTGGTCATGGCCCCGGGATAGTGCCGGCCCGCCCACTCCAGCAGACCGGCCAGATGCGCCTTCTCCGATGTCGCCCGGCCCACGGGGTGGCCGTGGCCGCCCACAAGGAGCAGCCTGCGGCCGTCCCGCTCGTAGTCGCGGAGGGAGTGCGTGGGCTTTTCAACGGAGATGTAGATGCCGGGCGGGGGAGACTGGCCCTCAGGAAGTTCCAGTGCAGCGGCGTAGGAACGGTTCGGCTTCAGCTTGGCAAAGTAAAGCCCCCGGTCGAGGACCGGGGTGCCTGTGGCCAGGACAACCTGGTTGGCCGTAACAGTGCCCTGGTCCGTGTGGATGGTGGCCGGACGGCTGCCGGAAACGTCACGCAGCCGGACGCCGCTGACAATTGTGCCGCCGTGCTCGCGGACATCGGCCACGAGGTTGTCCAGGACGTCCATCGGATTGATCTGCGCCTGGTCGGGCAGCCGCAGCGCACCATGGACGGGAAACGGCAGGCCCGTGTCACGGAGGTACTCGACGTCGAGTCCTGCTGCGTTTGCGGCTGCCTGTTCGTCCCGGAGCATTGCCGTGCCCTGCGCAGACGCCGCATAGGTGAAGGCATCGCGGCGCTGATAGGGCACGTTGTGTTCGTCGAGGTAACGGAGCAGCCAGGCCTGCCCCTCCCGGTTCGCCTCCACATAAGCGTGGACCTGCTTCTTTGAATACTGTTTGGCCAGGGCGGAGAGCACAGTCCCCTGCAGCAGGGTGACCTTGGCCGTGGTGTTCCCCGTGGTGACAGCACCCGGATATCTGGCCTCGAGGACCAGTACGCGTTGACCCGACCGGGCCAGCAGGAGCGCGGTGACCAGCCCGGTCAGCCCGGCCCCGGCCACCACCGTGTCGTAGCTGCTGCCAGCTTCGAACGGGTCAGAACTGAATGATTGCCCGCGGTCCAGCCAAAGGGAGGTCATGGAAGATAAGTGTACTTATCATCCGCGGTCACGCCCAGAGGCTGGTGGCCAGACCCGCAACCTTATGCGGGCTGGAAGGCCCCGATGCTCAGGAGGGCGATGTTCGCGTTGCTGCAGGCATTGACGGGCTGGGGCAGGAAAAGTGACGCCGTATCTTCCGGCGGGTAGATGCGGTAGCCGGCGGCGGCCACCATGGTGCAGTCACTGTAGTTGCCCGCCTGCGTGTAGCGGAGCACTGCGGTTCCGGTCTGGCCAGGCGCGAGCAGGACGTCCGCCACAGGGTTTGTCTCGTCGCGCGTTGCCGGGGCACCGATCGGTTCGCCGTCGGCGTTGGCGGTCAGCGATACGCCCGGGAAACCCTTCAGGAGGCATGGTGCCGTGCCGGTATTGGTGAGGTTCAGCTTCATGTACACGCTGCCGGCCGCTCCGCCGCCGGACGCATCCGTGGCACCTGAGAGCGTGGCCGCTTTGCAGAGCGCGGTACTGCCCGGTGCGGTGGTTCCGGGGGTTTCGGGGGTGGAGGACGACGGCGACGGCGCCGCCGACGCGCTCGCGGACGCGCTGGAGGTCGCCGGTGAAGGGGACGGGCTGGTGGAGTTGCTGCCGGACGTCGGCGTCCCTTGCGGCTGCGCCTGGCTCGGTCCGCAGGCGCTGAGCATCAGCACCGCCGCAGCGGCCGCCGTCGTAAGAACAAACACCTGTGACATTCCCTGGGACTTCATGGCATAACCATTGCGGCCTGTGTGGCTGGAGTCAACGATGCCACGGCACCGCGCGCGGATTTGATGCCCGGATCGTGATCATCCGGGCATCAGATCCCAGTTCGCTAATGGGCAGCCGCTACTTGGCAGTTGCCTCCCGGCGCCTTGATCCACTGCGGGCCAATGCGGCCCCGCCCAGTGCGAGGCCACCAAGTCCGGCCGCGAGTCCCGCCCAGCTGCGGACATCTGCGCCGCTGTCGGTCGCTGCCGCCTGCGCGGTGGTGTGCGCCGCCGTTTCCGTTGCCGCTCCGTGGCCGTCCGTGCCTGCTGCAGCGGTGACTGTGACGGACGGCGCAGGAGCCTTCAGGGAGTGCGCGTCCTGGCCGTCCGTAGCGATTTCCGACCAGTCAGTCTGACCCGTTTCGCAGGTCTGCAGGGTGGGGAAATACAGCGTCGAGCCGGCGGCGTCAGGCAGTTTGACGGACAGCACCAGAGCATCCCGCAGTTCGTGGTCCAGCGGTGTCCTTGCTGTGTAGACGATCTGGCTGGTGCGTTTGGTGATGGACGTCCCGTCCGCCAGTTTCCTGGGCTCGGCGAGCTGTTCGGTAACCTTTTCCACCGTCCAGTTCGGGTTCACCGTTGGCTGGGCGTCGTTGAGTTCGGCCGGCAGCGTGATGGCCACCCTGGTGGTGCCTGAATCCCCGCAGCCGTGGGGGATGCCGAACGTCAGCAGGGCATAGGAGTTCGCTCCCGTCTTGTCAGGTGTGACGCCTACATGGGCGGAGGCGCCCGCTGCGGCGGTGAGGATCATGACGGCGGCGGCGCCGGTCGCTGCTGCCGCGGTGAGGGTGCGGCGAAGGAAGGTCGTGTTCATGGGTGTGCCTTTCGGACGCACGCCGGAAAGGGGCGTGCGGAAGTACGGATTTGTCGCCCGTCGGCAGTGAAATCAGGCGGGGCAGGTCAGGGAAGCACGACGGCGGATGGCGGGCCGCGCCGGCTGTCGGGCCTGAGGTTCCGCCAGGGACGGAACGGGAAAACCGTCGGTGGGCCGGGCACCGACGGCGCCGGACCGGCGTCGGGCGTTACCGCTGCCGGTAACTGGGCCAAGGGCCTTAGCCACGCGGCGAGGGCCCACAGGGCGTCCTCCCCTTTGGCGAGGAGCAGGGCGCACGCGGCCGTGGCCACGATGTGCGCCACGAGCATCACGATTCCGGTGGGGGACTCCTGGCCGTGCAGGTGTGCCGCGGTTTCGAGGGCAGGGGCGGCTGGGCCGGAAAGGTGGTGGGTGCCGGCTGCCGCGGCCCCGTTCGCCAAGGCAGGAGCGCTGAAGGCGGTGAAGACTTCATGGAGCGCAAACTGGCCGGCTCCGAGCAGGGCAGCCATCGCGGGGATATTGAGTTTCAGGCGGGTGGCCGCGGTTGCCGTCAGCCCTGTCAGCGCCAGCACAGCCAGCAGGATCGGCGCGGCTGGAAGGTCTCCGCCGCCAAATACGTGCGCACCTGCGGCGAGGGTCAGGATGCCTGTGGACACTGCGGCAGCGCGGAGGAAATGGAAGGGAGCCCGGCCATGGTGCGTCCGCACGGGTCCTCCCTCGTTTTTTCAGTGTGTCTGTTTGCTGCCGCCGGGGCGGCGCGACCCTCAAATTCTACTGCGCGTAGTAGGACCGATGTACTGGGACTGTGTAGTGGGCCCTATGTACCGGAACTGGGGTCGCGGCTAGACTGCTGGCGTAAGTCGCCAACAACCTCAGGGAGCACACAATGAACTACTCAGGGACTGGCAACGAGAAGGCAACGCCGGCCAGCGAACTCAACCGCACTCACATCGGGCACACAGTCAGTTTTGAGCCCGATGAGTTCACTTTGGTGTTCGGGAAGATCGCAGCCGTTGCGCGCAAAGAAGGTGGCGTGACCATCGCACTCCAAGGGGTGCAGGGAAGCGGCGGCCTGCAGGCGAGCTACAGCATTCCTGGAAGCCAGCAGGTCTACCTGCAGCCGGACATGCTTACGAACACTGAATCCACCATTAAGGACCTCTTCGGCAAGGTGCAGGAAAACCTGCGCGGCACCAGCCACAAGGGCGAGGATAGGACCGACAAGCTTTAACTGCCTGGCTTTGGCGACTGCCATGCTTTCCGTGAGGCCATAGCAGTCCAGTTAAAGCAAAGGCCCCTGGCGTCCTTCTGTGAAGGACGCCAGGGGCCTCGCTATTTGGCGGTGACGGTGGGATTTGAACCCACGTTGGCTTTGACACCAAACAACATTTCGAGTGTTGCACCTTCGGCCGCTCGGACACGTCACCAACCTGAATAGGTTACCGGAGCATGCCGCGCATCCCCAAAACGGCAGGTGACCGGGCTATGCAGGAACAGGATATTTACCGGCTTGCCTGTGTCGCTCGGCTCGGATCCGGAACTGCCGAGGGCTGAGTTCCCTTGCAAGGGGTCGCGACGGCTGCCAGGTGCCGCCGAGTTATCCACATAGGCCTTTGTCCACGCCGTTTTTGTCGGTGCCCCGCAGCATGATGGGGGTATGGAAAGCACGACGGCGGACGAGGTTCTGGAGCGAATCATGGCGCCCGCCGCTGCCGCTGTAGCTGCGAGCATCGGTGGCGCCGCCGGCGATAACGAGGCTCAGGCCAAAGTACTTTTCCCGTCGGATCCCATGCGCCTGCGGAAGGATCTTTGCCTGGACCGTCTGGCGGAGATTGCACGTCGCGAGGCACGGACGGCGGCTGAGAAGGTCCGGGTCCTTGCGGACTTGGTCGAGGTCTGTGCAGCGTCGGACCCACCGGGGCAGTCGCCGCAGGAGGCCACCGCGCAGGAGATGGCGTTGGTTGCCGAGGTCGCGTGTGCACTTACCATCGGTGAGCGGACCGCCGGGGCCCTGCTGGCTGAATCCCAGGCCCTGACCACTGTCCTGCCGTTGACCCTCTCCGCGCTGACGGACGGCTCGGTCTCCTGGCAGCACGCCCGGGTCATGGTGGATGAGACCGCCAACCTCGACGCTTCTGCTGCTCAGGCTCTGGAGGCGCACTTCCTGGACCCCAAGGCGGAGAACCCCAACCGGGGCTGCCCGGCCGGGGAGCTGGTCGCCTCCCGGTTCCGGCACAAGGCCAGGATCTGGCGGGAACGCCACCACCCGGTCAGCATCGAAGAACGCCACACCAGAAGTGTTGCGGACCGGCGGCTGGAATACCGGCCGGACCGGGACGGGATGGCCTGGCTCTCGGCGTACCTGCCCGCGGACCAGGCCGCGGGGATCTGGAACCGCACCACCGCCGACGCCCGCGCCTTGCAGGGCCCGGACGAGGACCGGACCATGACCCAGATGCGTGCCGACATCGCCGCGACCCTGCTCCTCTGTGGGGACTCGGACACCCTCGCCGCCGGCTCCGGCGGCACGGGGGAAATGGCCAGCGAGACGGGCGGGGGCGGTTCCACGGGTGGCGGCAAGGAGGGAAGTGCCGCGGGGCGGGTGCCGTCACCCAGGGCGCTGGTCCTGGTCACCGTGCCCCTCATGTCGCTGCTCGGTGCCACGGATGAGCCGGCGATGCTGGATGGGTTCGGGCCGATCCCTGTCACCATGGCACGCAGGCTCATCGCAGACGGCGCCACCTCCTTCCACCGGGTCCTCATCGACCCCAGGGACGGGGCACCGCTGGAGATCGGACGGACCAGCTACCCGGTCACCAAAGCCCAACGCCAATGGCTGCGGATGCGGGACGGAAAATGCCCGTTCCCCGGCTGCCACAACCAATCCCTGGATAACGAAGCAGACCACCTCCTCGCCTGGGCACACGGCGGCACCACCGGAATCACCAACCTCGCCCAGCCCTGCCCAAAACACCACAAGCTCCGGCACACCGGCGGCTGGAACCCCGGCACGGCCACCCAACACGCACCACCAGGCTGGATCTCACCCACCGGCAGACGCTACGCCAGCGAACACCCCGACTGGGAACCACCACAACTACCGGAATACTGGTCAGGAATCCCGCCTGAAGTAGCAACCTTCGTTGATAAAGATTTGCTCGAAGACCCGATTGCTGATGGTCGCCTGCCCGTGGATCACAGCAGTGTCTGATGACGTGTAGCGGTTCGAGCCGCCAGTTCTGTGCTGGCTCTCTGTGCCGGCGTCCGGCCCTTCCTCCCCAATCCGTCGAGCTAAGCGTGGTCTTTGGAGTCCTGACGCGGGAAGACCCTGAGGGAAGACCGTGAGGGAAGGCCCCGGAGGGAGGTCCGTGTGAAGGAGTTCCGCGGGGCGAGGTGCGGGGTCTCGGCGCTCCGTGGGCACCGGTGGCTTTCGCCGTGTCCATCCCTGGGACTAGATTCATAAGCAAGATGACTAATTCAGGCAAAGCAGCTCAGGCAACCGCATATTGGACCACCGGGCCGGAACACGGCGAGCTCCGGTCCGAGTCCCTGCCCATCCCCGGGCCGGGTGAGGCTCTCATCCGTACGCTTTACTCCGGCATCAGCAAGGGCACCGAAATCGTGGTCCACAAAGGTTCGGTTCCGCGACGGGTGGCGGAGGAGATGCGCGCTCCACACCAGGAGGGCAGCTTCCCTTCTCCCGTGAAATTTGGCTACCTGTCCGTCGGCATCGTTGAACAGGGACCAGAAGAGTGGATCGGCCAGAAGGTCTTCTGCCTTAACCCCCATCAGGACCGCTACGTGACCGCTACGAAAGAACTCACCAGGGTTCCCGAGGACGTTCCTGCCCGCCGCGCGGTGCTCACCGGAACCGTTGAAACGGCTGTCAACGCGCTGTGGGAGGCGGGCCCCCGGCTGGGGGACCGGATCGCCGTTGTGGGGGCTGGCCTGGTGGGCGGCATGGTTGCCACGCTCCTGCGCACATTTCCGCTGGCCCGCCTGCAGCTGGTGGACCTTGATCCGGAGCGCGAACACCTGGCGGACATGCTTGGCATCGAATTCGCCAGTCCTGACGACGCCCTGCCCGACTGCGACATCGTGTTCCATTGCTCCGCGTCCCAGGCAGGGCTGGAGCGCAGCCTGCAGCTGACCGGCGACGAGGGTGTTGTCATCGAGATGTCCTGGTACGCCAACCGCGAGGTCACAATACCGCTGGGTGAGGACTTCCACGCCCGCCGCCTGTCCATCCGGGCCAGCCAAGTGGGTGTAGTGGCCAGGGCCAGGCGGCACCGGCGCACCAACGCGGACAGGCTGGATTTGGCGGTGTCGCTCCTGAAGGATCCGGTCTTCGACGCATTCCTCACCGGAGCGTCTCCGTTCATAGAGCTGCCGGAAGTCGTCCAGAAGCTGGCCGACGGAACACTCGAAGCCCTGTGCCACGTGATCGAGTACCCCGACGCTGTCAGTGCCCCAGCCCGGGACGGGAACGCGACCGCCCGGGACGGGAACGCAGCCGCCCTTGGTAACCAAGCCGCGACAGCCCGCGTTGCAAACAAGTCAATCGGCCCCACAGACAAGACAACCGGCCCCACAGACAAGACAACCGACTCCGAAGACAAGAGGTAGCCAGTGTTCAGCCTGACCGTCCGCCGCCATTTCATGATCGCCCACAGCCTCCCCCGCGAGGTGTTCGGACCTGCCCAGGCCCTGCACGGCGCGACCTTCGTCGCTGAGGTGACGTTCCGCCGTCGTGCATTGAACCAGGACGCAATCGTTCTGGACATCGGTGCCGCCGGCGGCATCATTGAAGACGTCCTGGCAGGGCTCAACTACAGCAATCTGGACGACCACCCGGACTTCGCCGGCAAGCTCACCACCACGGAGGCGCTGGCCGAGTACATTGCACAGTCGGTTTGGGCGAAGGTCAAGGACAGCGACGACGGCCGCGAACTGACGGCCATTGACGTTACCCTCCGGGAAAACCCCGACGCCTGGGCCACCTGTTCGCTGGACCTCACCGCCTGACCGTGCACGTCACGTTCCTGGTCCCCGGCAATATCCTCCACAACTCCGGCGGCAACGTCTTCAACGATCGGCTCACCCAGGGCCTCAGGGCGCTGGGCGTCGACGTGGACGTTGTGCCGGTTGAGGGCTCGTGGCCCGAAGCAAACGCCAAGGAACGACGGCGGCTGGGGGGCCTGCTGGGGGCGTGGAAATCGAGTGCGAAGTCCCCGTCAGGAACGGTCACCCTGGTGGATGGCCTGATCGCGGGCGGCGCTCCCGACGAGATTGAGTACGCTGCGGCCGCAGGACAGCGCACCTGGGTCCTGATGCACATGCCCTCGCCAAGCCATCCCGACGGCGAGAAACGGGCACTGCGGGCGGCTGCCGGCGTGATCTGTACCAGTTCGTCAGCCGCAGCCCACATCACGGACCAATACGGGCTCGCGGGCCGCGTTGCCCTCCCGGGCACGGATGCCGCACCCTTGGCGCCCGGTTCGGAGCCACCGCACATCATCGCCGTTGCCGCGCTCCTGCCCAACAAGGACCAGTTGCTGATCGTTGCGGCGCTGGCCAGGCTGAAGGAGCTGCCCTGGAGTGCGTCGTTGGTGGGAACGGACGACGCCGACCCCGCCTATGCTGCGAAGGTGCGGTCGGCCATCGCTTCCCAGGGATTGGAAGACCGGGTGCGGATGACAGGCGAGCTCGCCGGGAAAGCGCTGGCGGACGAGTGGAACCGGGCCGACCTGAGCTTGCTGGTGTCCCGGGCCGAATCGTTCGGTCTGGTGGTCACCGAGTCTTTGGCCCGCGGGATCCCGGTCATCGTCCGGGCGGGGACAGGGGCGGTTGATGCGCTGGGCCTGGCCAGCAGTTTGCCTGCTCCTGCCAGCGACGAAGTGGCTCTGCCAGGCCAGGCAGCCGCACTGCCTGGAACCGCCGTCGGGCTGGACGGTCCTGAGAGCAACCGTCCGGACGTGCTCGCAGCGGTGGTCCGGCAGTGGTTGGCGGAGGCCGCCCTTCGTGCAGACTGGCGTTCGGCCGCCGTCGCCGCCCGGGAAAGGCTGCCGGGCTGGGATGTCACCGCGCTGAACGTCCTGGAGATCCTCACGGCGTCAGCAACGGCAATGTCCGCTGAGGATATGCCTACCGCGGAGGGACCCTCCGGTGCACAATGAGGCATGACAACGGACGCCGCCCCTGATGCCGGCCTGAGCCCGCAAGGGCACGCGCCGGCCCCTGTTCTGCAGCAGCCGCTCCCGCCGATCCCGCCGGAAATGCTAACGCCTGAGCTGCTCCGCGCCTGGGCCTGGCATAAGCAGGGCCTCGACGGTTCGTTGCTGGGCGCGGACGCCGCAGACGTTTTCACTTCAGTGGGTTGGGCTCGCTCCGTGGGAGGCGCCAACCCGTACCTCACCCTTTTCGCCCGGGCAGGAACCAGCCGCGAGGAGGCGGACGCCGACGTCCTGTCCGTGAAGATCCATGAATTGCCGACAGCCCGCGGGTGCACGTACGTTCTGGGCCACGAGGACTTCGCCTGGGGCCTGCAGGTGGGCCGGGACGCTGCCGTGGCGCCCTTCCGGGTGCTCGCCAGGATGGGGGTCGAGCGAGGCGAAATCACGCTCCTTGAGGAGGAGATCCTCCATGCGCTGGCCGAGGCGGGCGGCCCGCTGGACCCCAAGCAGCTCAAGGAGTTGCTGGGCAATTCAGTCCGGAACCTCGGCGAAGAAGGCAAGAAGAAGGGCGCCGCAACTACCCTTCCCACCGCCCTGGGCCTCCTGCAGGCGGACGGCCGGATCCGCCGGGTACCCGTCAACGGCCGCCTCGATCAGCAGCGTTATGCCTACGCCCTGTGGAACCTGCCGACCACCGCCATGGATGACGCCGCCGCCCGCAGCCTGCTTGTGGAGCGCTACCTCGGCTGGACCGGCGGAGCAACCATCAAGCAGTCCCAGTGGTTTACCGGGTTTACCTCGGCCCACACCAGGGCCGCGCTGGCCGCCGTCGCGGCTGTGGAGGTGACCGCCGGTAACGGCGAGGTGCTGTGGATGCTGCCCGACGACGTCGAACGCCTCGCCGCTTTTGAGGCACCGGCAGGGGAGCAGATCCAGTTGCTCGCCGGCACCGACTCCCTCGTCCTGCTTCGGCGGAACTCAGCGGACCTGTTCGCGGAACAGGACAAGGACAGGAAAGTCCTGGGCTCAGCCCTTGCCCTGCAAGCGGATCTTCCCGACCACCCCATCCTGGACCGCGGCCGGATCATCGGCCTTTGGCAGTACGACCCCGGGAAAGGCAGGATCTCCCACTGGCTCTTCGACGGCGCCACGGCAGCGGTAACCCGGCGGATTGGCGAGGTGGAGGCATGGATACGGGACGAACTCGGTGATTTCCGCTCGTTCAGCCTGGACTCGGCCGGCTCCCGCCAGGACCGGATCGACGCTTTGGATTCCGCGGACTAGGGTCCTGAGCTAAAGCCGGCTGCGGTGGGTTGCGAAGAAATCCCTCAGCAGGGCACCGCATTCCTCTTCCCTGACACCGCCGTAGACCTCCACCCAGTGGTTGAGGCGGCGCTCTCGAAGGACGTCGAAGACGGAGCCCGCAGCCCCGGCTTTCTCATCCCAGGCACCAAAGACCACCCGGGGAATCCTGGCCAGGACAACAGCTCCGGCGCACATCGCGCACGGCTCCAACGTGACAACCAGCGTGCAGTCCGCAAGCCGCCAGCCATCACCGGTGCCGCCGCCGATCCTGGCCAGCTCACGCAACCTGTCCGCGGCCCGACGGATGGCAACCACCTCCGCGTGGGCGGTGGGGTCGCCCAGCTCCTCACGCTGGTTCCGTCCCGAACCGAGCACCCCGCCGTCGGGACCGATCACCACCGCGCCGATGGGTACGTCCTCGGTATCGAGCGCACTCCGGGCCTCGGCCAGGGCAAGGTCCATCCACTCGCTGTGTTCCTTTTCTGACTGGACCATGGCTCAATGATAGTTTCGAAGGATATCGCGCCAGCAAAGCATGGACGCCGGGGAGGCAACGTGGACACGGACACCCTCAGGGACCGTCTGGGACAGTGGTTCAAACCGTACGCCGCTATGTGGATCACCCTTCTGGTCGGTGGTGTACTGGTTGTTGCCATGGCGCTGCTGGGTGCCGAGGTGTACGACAACGTGGTGGATGATGCCGGGCTGGCGAATCTGGACCAGCCGGCTCTTCAGCTTGCCGAGGAGCTCCGGAACCCGGTGCTGGACTCGGCTGTTACCGGGTTCACGAACTTAGGCGGGGGCATCGGCATGCCCATCCTCGCCTCCCTCCTTACGGCCTGGCTCACCTTCCTCAGCAGGACGTGGCGGCCTGTCATCCTGGTGGGCGGCGCGGCGGCCGTATCAACAACGGCGACCACCTTCGGCAAACGGCTCGTAGGCCGGACCCGCCCGGACCACGCCGACGCCGTCCCGCCCTACGAAACCTCGCCGTCGTTCCCGAGCGGCCACACACTCAACACCACGGTGGTGATTGGGGTGCTGGTGTACATCATCTGCCTCCAGTTCGAGGTGGTCTGGGCGCGCATCACGGCCATCACTGCCGGCGCCATCTTCATCATTGCGATGGGCCTGAGCCGGGTGTTCCTGGGTCATCACTGGCTGACGGACGTGATGGCCGGCTGGTTCCTTGGCCTTGCCTGGGTGGCCATGGTGATACTGGCGCACAGGCTGTTCCATCTGCTGCGCAAACGTGAGCACGCGGGTCCGTCCCCAACCTTCGAACACCCGGTCCTCCGGGACGACCACACGGAAGACGGCGCACGCGTGCAGGGCTCTGCCGGGGGCTCTGCAGAGCGCGCTGCGGAGAGCGGTTCCGCGGGCGGTGGCCCTGCGCCCGGGTGATAGTTTTGACCCATGCGCACTCTCGTTGTGGACCACCCGCTGGTCGCCCATAAGCTCACCGTCCTTCGGGACAAGAACACCCCGTCACCGGTCTTCCGGCAGCTGACGGAAGAGCTGGTGACCCTCCTGGCCTACGAGGCCACCCGCGAGGTCCGCACGCAGCCTGTCACCATCGAAACCCCTGTGAGCACCGCGGTAGGAACTGCCTTCACCAAGCCCACCCCGTTGGTGGTCCCCATCCTCCGCGCCGGCCTGGGCATGCTCGAGGGCATGACCAAGCTTGTTCCCACCGCCGAAGTCGGGTTCCTCGGCATGGCCCGGGACGAGGAGACGCTGGACATCATCACCTACGCCGAACGTCTCCCGGACGACCTCACGGACCGGCAGATCTTTGTGCTGGACCCCATGCTGGCCACCGGCGGCACCTTGCGCGAAGCCATCAAGTTCCTGTTCAAACGGGGCGCTTCAGACGTGACGTGCATTTGCCTCCTGGCCGCACCGGAGGGACTGGCCAAGCTGGAGGAAGAACTCGCCGACGCCAACGTGACAATCGTCCTGGCATCGATCGACGAAAAGCTCAACGAGAAGTCCTATATCGTCCCCGGACTCGGCGACGCCGGCGACCGCCTGTACGGCATCGCAGGCTAACTGCCGGTACAGCCCTGTTGCCCACGGCCTTCCGGATTCACTTTCCCGCGGCTAACCTGTGCGGATGGACTGGAAACTAGAACTCGTTTTTGTGCCAGTATCCGACGTTGACCGCGCCAAGGACTTCTACGTCAACAAGGTGGGATTCAACGCGGATTTCGACGAGCGGCCCACCGACTCCATCCGTTTTGTCCAGCTGACACCGCCCGGTTCGGCCTGCTCGATCAGCATCGGCGAGGGGCTCACGGATGCCCCGCCAGGCAGCGCGCCGAACCTGCAGCTGGTGGTCAGCGACATCCAGGCCGCGCACGACCAGCTGAAGAACAACGGCGTGGACGTCAGTGATATCGGCGTGCAGGACTGGGGGCACTTCGTCTATTTTGCTGATCCGGACGGCAACAAGTGGGCCGTGCAGTACATCCCCGGGCGGGACTCATAGGGGAGGCCCTGCCAGGCAGAACCGGAAGGGCAAAATGGGGAGCATGAATCTCCCCGCGCCTGCCGCCACACGCACGCTCATCTGCCGAGCCGTCCTGTTCGACATGGACGGCACCCTGGTGGACTCGACGGCCGTCGTGGAGGAGGTATGGGGCGAGCTGGCCGACCGGTACGGGATGGACATCGACGAAATCCTTCGGACCTCGCACGGCGTACAGGCCGTCGACACCGTGCGCCGGTTCGCTCCCGCGGGGGCGGATGTCGCAGCACTCACCACCGAGCTCGGTGCCATGGAGCGGGTGCGGACGGCCGGGGTCATCGCCATCCCTGGCGCGGCAAGGCTGCTCGCGAGCCTTCCGGCCGACCTCGTGGCGCTGGTGACTTCGGCGGACCGGGTCCTGGCGGGCATCCGGATGGAAGCCGCCGGCCTGGCGATGCCGGAAACGTCCGTGACGGCAGAGCTTGCGTCCCGGGGCAAGCCGCACCCCGAGGGCTACCTGACGGCGGCCCGCCTGCTTGGTGTGGAACCCTTTGACGCCGTGGTCTTTGAGGATGCGCCGGCCGGAATCGCTGCCGGTGTGGCCGCAGGCATCAGGACTGTGGCGGTGGGGCCCAGGACGGGCGCGCTGCCGCCAGGGGTGCTGCACATCCCGGACTACGCAGCGGTTTCTGCCTCGGTGACGTCAGATGCGCAGGGGCAAAGGATTATTTCTTTCCGGCTTTGAGGTCGGCAACCACCTTGGCGATCCGCCGGGACCGGGTCTCCTCCGTTTTGGCATCTGCAAGTGGCTCCACGTAGCGCCGCTGGCTGCTGTAACTGAGGGTGGCATAGAACGCCTGGGCATCAGGATCGGCGGCCATGGCTGCCGCGAGGTCATCCGGAACCTCGACAATGCGCGGCTGGGTGTCCAGTTCGACGTCCACCTCGACGGTGTCGCCGGCGGAGACCCCGGTGAATTCGCGGTTGTGCTCGCTGACCCCGATCAGGTTCTGGCCGCCCATCACGGCTATGCTGCTGCGGTAGCTCTTACCGTTGATGGTCACGACGACGGGTGGCCGCTTGCCTGCGCCCAGCCCGGCGACCACCTCCGCCGGGACCTCGATACCGGTCTTGTTGCCGCTGCCAAGTATGGTGGTGGTGAATTTCATGGCCCCAGTATGCCCCGGACGGCTCAAAGCCAACAGGGACGGAGGCTTGTGCTCAGTACCAGTTGTGCGAGAGGTGGAAATTCAGCGCACCACACGGCGACTGGTAGCGCTCCTTGACGTAGTTCAGGCCCCAGTTGATCTGAGTGCGGTAGTTCGTCAGGTAGTCAGCTCCGGCGCTCGCCATCTTCTCAGCAGGCAATGACTGGACGATGCCGTACGCGCCGCTGCTGGCATTGGTGGCTGTGGTGGTCCAATCGGATTCCTTCGTCCAGAGCGTCGTCAGGCATTGCATCTGGTCAGCGGCCCAACCGTATGACGCCAGCTGCCCGGCAGCATACGCCTGGGCGCCGGCCGGGTCATTGACTGCCACTGCCGGTGCCGGTGCCGGTGCGGGGGCGGGTTCGGGCGCCGGGGCTGGCGCAGGCTCGGGCGCCGGTGCGGGGGCCGGGGCTACGGGAGGCGCCGGCTCGGCAGCCTGCGGGGCAACGCTGATCCCTGCCGGCGCGGCTTCCGGAGCGGATTTCGCCCGGACTTCGGCCGTTCCGAAGCTGAGGTTGGAGCCCGCCTCGGCGGAGGCTTCGGCAGTTGGCTGGGTCTCGCCGGCCGACAGCAGTGAGCTGGACTCGGACGCCTGGCCTGCAGCACCCACACCGATGAGGAGCGCACACGCTGCGGTGAATACGGCTGCACGCCGGCCGATGGACGGAAGCTTGGCCAGCCGTGCGGTGGGGTTGGGCGTGGACCCGGAGGTCGCTGTTGCCGGGGCCGCTGACTCCGCTTCGGAAGATTTCCGGCGGCCGTGCGGTTTGGGTGTCCCGTTCTCCGGGCGCGTTTGTACCTTGAATTCAGACATGATGGATCGCCTCTCACACCTGCGGAGTTAGCTGTCGGGTTCGGATGAGGGCATCCGGCCACACGGAAAGTTCACGTGCTGGCTTAACCCCAAGGGCACTCTTGGGCCCGGGACCGTGGGTCCCCCGCCTCTGCCTCTGAACGCGGAATCCGGGGAGCGGCAGAGCTTGGCGTCATCCGGATATGCAGCCCAAAGGAACTGCACCCAATCGACGGTACAGGAGTCACACCCTTAAGTCACATTTTGGTAACAGAGATCACGACGCCGGTGTGTCCGCTTGTGTATTCGGGGCACTGGAGGGGAAGCGAAGTCTAAAGGCCGTGTGGCCGGGGCCGGATGTCACCGTGACAGTGCCGCCGTGCGCCTCGACGATGGACTGCACTATGGACAGGCCCAGGCCACTGGTGCCCTCGGATGCGGCGGCTCCGGAAGGGTGCGCCGTGCCCGCCCGCGAAGCGTCTGCGCGGGCGAACCGCGAAAAAGCCTTGTCCACGAATTCGGCGGGCATGCCGCCGCCGTCGTCCGTTACTGTCACCTCGGCGCTGCCGTCAGCCGCCCTGCTGACCCCGGTCACCACGGTGGTTCCCGGCGGAGTGTGCTTGCGGGCGTTGGAGAGCAGGTTCACCAGGACCTGGCGCAGTTGCGATGCGTCACCGGTGACAGCGATCGGCTCGTCCGGCAGTTCGAGGCGCCAGGTGTGGCCTGGGGCGATAACTTTTTCGTCACTGACCGTCTCGATCACCAGCTGGGTGAGGTCCACCTCGCTGAGTTTGAGCGGCTGGCCCTCGTCGAGCCGGGCAAGCAGGAGCAGGTCCTCCACCAGGGTGGTCATGCGCTCCGACTGGCTCTGCACCCGCGCCAAGGACTTCCGGCCGTCAGGCGTGAAGTTCTCGGTCATCCGCATCAGTTCCGTATAGCCTCGGATGGCTGTCAGCGGAGTCCGGAGTTCGTGCGAGGCGTCGGCCACGAACTGGCGTACTTTGGTTTCGCTCTTCTGCCTCGCCTCCAGTGCATTGGCCACGTTGTCCAGCATCAGATTGAGGGCGTGGCCCACGCTGCCCACTTCGGTTCCGGGGTTGGAGTTCGACGGCGGAACGCGCACCGCTAGTGCCACCTCGCCCGCATCCAGGGGTAGCCGCGAGACCCGGGTGGCAACCTCTGAAAGCTGCTCCAGCGGCTTCATGGTGCGCCGGATGAGCACTGTCCCGGCAAGCCCGATCAGTGCCAAGCCGCCGAGGGAAACGAAGGTGAACGTCCACACCAGGGAGGCGAGGGTGCTCTCCTTGCCGGCGAGTGGAAGCCCCGTTACCAGGACGTCGCCGAAGCCGGTTTCCACGGCCACGATCCGGTAGTCCCCGTTGGAGAGTGAGCGGTCCACCGGGTTGCCGTTCCGCGCCAAGGCGAGCAGGGTCTGCTTGTCCTCAGAGCTGAGCGCAGAGCGCGTGGTGTCCGAGTCCAGGTAGCCGCCGCTGTTGATCTGTCCGTTCACGATGCGGGCGTTGAGGGTTCCCACACTCTGGCCGCGGGCGTCCAGCGGGTCCCTGCCGTTGAATCCTCCGCCCGAGGGAGGCCGGCCGGGATCGTTCGAACGGTTCGCGGCCTGGCTCAGCTGGTCATCGAGCTGCCGCGTCAGGAAGGAATCCATGGATGCGTAGCTGAACAGGCCGACGGCCCCGCAGATGGCCACCAGCAGCGCCATGGCGAGCAGGACAAGGCGGGTACGCAGATGCCAGGTGGCGGGCTTCAGCCAGCTCCGGCGGTGTGGCTGGGTGGCCAGTGATGAGGACATGAAAGGGCTACTCCGCCGGTTTGATGACGTAACCGGCGCCCCGCACGGTGTGGATCATGGGCGGGTGCACGGAATCGACTTTCTTGCGCAGGTAGGAAATGTAGAGTTCGACGATGTTGGCCTGGCCGCCGAAATCGTAATTCCAGACGCGGTCAAGGATCTGGGCCTTGCTGATCACACGTTTGGGGTTCTCCATCAGGTAACGGAGCAGCTCGAACTGGGTGGCAGTGAGCTGGACGTCATCGCCGGCGCGGGTGACCTCGCGGGTGTCGATGTTGAGGACCAGATCGCCCACCACGAGTTCAGCGGTATCCATGGCGGCAACGCCGGACCGCTGGACCAGGCGGTGCAGCCGCAGCAGGACCTCCTCCATGCTGAACGGCTTGGTGACGTAATCGTCCCCGCCGGCCGCCAGGCCCACAATCCGGTCCTGGACGGCGTCTTTAGCGGTCAGGAACAGCGCAGGAACCTCCGGGGCGAAGGCCCGTATCCGGCCGAGCAGCTCCACGCCGTCGAACCCGGGCAGCATCACATCAAGTACCAGGACGTCCGGGCGGAACTCCTTGGCCAGCTTGACGGCCTCCGGGCCGTCAGCGGCCACGGCAACAGACCATCCGGCCATGCGAAGCCCCATGCTCATGAGCTCTGAGAGGCTGGGCTCGTCGTCAACCACCAGGGCCCTGATGGGGGAGCCGTCCGGGTGGGTCAACTGCGGAAGGTTGTTGGTCATGGAGTGCGAAGTGGCCATGGGACAACTCTCCGATCTTCTGGTTAGCGCGCGCTATGGGCTTCCTGTGTGCACGCTGTGAATCCCAGCCTAGTCAGCTGGACGGGGTGAGGGCGCAGGATTCCCGGCCGCGCTGAAGGGGCGCTGCGGGGCGGGGGGAGCCCGCAGCTACAACGCTGTTCCGGGCCCTCAGGGCTGGACACGCGGCCCAAACAGCGGCCCAATTTCGGTAAAGGATTCACGGATGAATTTAAAATCCGAAGGATCCATTTCACCCGAAGCATCTTCGAAAGACGGGCGCAATAGGGCGTCCGATGCGAAAGCCAACCGGCAATTCGCCGCCGATCCAGAATCGTGATCTACACCACAAAGAGCCACTTTGTCTCACAATGCGGAACTAAAGGCCCTTTGTTACTTGCAAGTTTTCATTGTTACGTTGCACACTTCAATTGTGAACAAGAACTCAACAGCACCTGCAGCCGCAGAATATTGGCCCAGCACACCAGCTGCCGCCGACATGCGCTGTTGTCGAATGCACGCCTGACCTTCAGACCCCACGAAGTTCTTAGGCATTCGCCCCCCCAGCCCAGCGTAGGGCGCCCTCCCCACCTCTTCATTGCGGGGAACCCAGCATTCGAGCCGCGATGACGGCCATTCACATTGAGGTAAGCAAACATGACCGTTGCATCCGGATACGTCCACATCTCCGTCCGTAACGCAGGCAAGGCCGGCCAGGCTTCAGGCCTCCGCCAAGGTTTCGGCGCCCGCCCGGCATTCGCCCCCGCGGCCCCCGGCACCAGTTTCCCCGCCCCCGGCTATACGCCCCAGGGCTACAACCCCAACTCCTACGGCCAGCTCCGCGCTGTCCAGCCCGCCGAGGCGGCGCCGCTGACGGCTCCGACGCCGGTCGTGGCCGGTCCCAACGCCGTACGGCCCGTTGCCAACGAGAACCTGGCCCGCGGCTTTGTCCTGTACATGGGCATCGACGAAGAAACCGCCGCGGCCGCCGGAACCTCCATCGCCAAGCTTGCCCAGGAAATCCGCGCCTACGCACAGTCGCTCGTGACCGGCGCCGAAAGCTATGCTGCCGTGGCCGTGGCCCCGGCCGGCACACCCGGTTCCGCGCTCGACGTCGTGCGTTCCACGTTCGGTGACCCCACCGTGAATGCCCAGAAGCGCACCGAGACCGCGCGGCTGCAGCAGCCCCAGGACCCGCGTCCCTCCGGTGTCCTGATCGACCTGGCCCGACGCGAAGTCCACCTGGACGGCGAGTCCCTCAACCTGACCTTCAAGGAATTCGAACTCCTGAACTACCTCGTGGAAAACGGCACCCGCACCGTGGGCCGCGACGAACTGCTCGAGGGCCTGTGGCGCAACGCCGAGGAAGTCCCCAACGAGCGCACCATCGACGTCCACATCCGCCGTCTCCGCTCCAAGCTGGGCCGCCTCGCCAACACCGTCCGCACCGTCCGCGGCCAGGGCTACCGCTTCTACGAGCACCCCGAAGTTGTTGTCTGGGCCGCTCCGGAATACTCGATCTAGTCCTTACGCGACGCGCAACAGCGGCTTTCCGCCGTGCCTTAGACACCTCCTTCGTTCCTCAGTCGGCGATGCGGCACTACGCGGAAAGTCGCTTTTGCGCGTTCGGGACCAGCGAGCAGGTGCCTCCGCGGCTATGGTGATGCGGCGGCGTTAGGCTTGGGGGATGAGCGAGCATCACATCAAGCGACTGGTGATCATGCGCCACTCCAAAGCCGACTGGCCCGGCGGGGTTGCTGATCATGAACGGCCGTTGGAGGAGCGCGGGCACCGGGAGGCGCCCCTTGCCGGGAAGTGGCTGCTCAAGCACAACATCGTTCCGGACTTCATCCTGTGCTCCAGCGCCCTCCGCACCCGCCAGACGTGCACCTGGGTGTGCTCGGAGCTGGGGGATAAGGCTCCGACGCCGAAACTGGAAGACGGTCTGTACGCCGCCTCCGCGCTGCGCATGCTCACAGTGGTCAACCATGTGCCGGACACCGTCACCACCCTGATGCTCATTTCACACATGCCAGGAGTCCAGGACCTCGCCATGCACCTTGCCTCACGGGACTCGAACCACGACGCCTATATGGATGCCGCGACCCGCTTTCCCACCAGCGCCCTCACAGTGCTGGAAACGGAGAAGTCCTGGGCCGAGCTGGACGGCCAGGATGCCCGGCTGACCAAGTTCAAGGTGCCACGGGCGCACTGACCCCGCGGGCAGGGGGACCCCGGCCGCCACCGTCTGCAATAGTTGGACGGGTGAACCTCCGCCACTCCTTCCTTGCCCTGCTGGTCGCCGTTCTCTGGGGCCTGAACTTCGTGGCAATCGACCTGGGCCTGCACGCGGGCGACCGTGAGGTTCCGCCCCTTCTGTTCGTGGCAATGCGGTTCGTCCTTGTGGTCTTCCCCCTGATTTTCTTCATCAGGAAGCCCGACGTCAGCTGGAAGGCGATCATCGGCGTCGGACTCTTTATGAGTGCAGGCCAGTTCGGTCTCCTCTACGTGGCCATGGCGCTGGGCATGCCCGCTGGCATCGCCTCCCTGGTTCTGCAGGCACAGGTTCTGCTGACGGTCCTGCTGGCTGCCCTGTTCCTGGGCGAGCGGCCCAGCCGCCGCCAGCTGGCCGGCGTCGTACTGGGCATTGCGGGACTGGCCGTGGTGGCTGTTGGCCGCAGTGCAGTGGCGCCGCTGCTCCCGCTCGTCATCGTCCTCGGAGCTGCACTGTCATGGGCGGCAGGAAACGTCATCGCCCGTCAAGCCAAAGCGGCCTCAGGGCTGGGGCTGGTGGTGTGGTCCGGCGCCGTTGTGCCGGTACCCCTGGCCGGGCTGTCGTTTCTGGTCGACGGACCGGACGCGGTGCTCGGGGCGCTTGGGGACCTTCAGCCCGTAACGCTGCTGAGCGCGCTGTACACGGCCATCTTTGGGTCGCTGGTGGGGTACGGGATCTGGAACTGGCTGCTGGCCAAATACCCTTCGTCGGCCGTGGTTCCGTTCACCCTGCTGGTGCCGGTGGTGGGAATGACCGCTGCGTGGCTCGCTTTGGGGGAGGTGCCGACGCCGGCCGAACTGCTGGGCGGGCTTCTCCTCCTGGGCGGTGTGGCGACGGCGGTGCTCACCGGAAGCCGCAGGCCCGGTCAGCGGCGGGACGGGGCTTTCGAGCCCGGATTGGGCGCCGCCTTGCGCACGGGTGAGGCCGGGGATGAGGGCCGCGTCGCTGCGGCGCCGGGCAGCCGCGCCGGCGCGCGGGACCCGGACGAGCGCTGACCGGCAGCGCTCCGGGTTGCTGAACCACGGGCAGCAGGAACCCTGGCCGGCGGCCGGCGGGCTGGAGAAGCGGGCCGCAGCCTGGCCGGCGAGGGCTTCCTCGGGGGAGCCCCAAGCCTCCTGACGGCGGGCCATGCCGCGCCAAGGAACACGACCATGAGTGTGCCCACCGCGGAGCCGGCGGCGAGGTAGAAATAGTCATCCGGATCGCCGGTGGGGAGCGGAGTGCCGATGATCGAGGACTGGTTGGCGTACGCGAGCTCCCACGTGCTGACAAAGGCCAGGGAAAAGGCGAGCGTCAGGCAGGTCCCCAGGCCTGTGGCGACGGCCACCGCATGCCGGCGTCGGGATAAGACCTCGTACAGGGCGGCAACGTAGGCAAGGGCCACCAGCCCAAGGAACGCGAAGAGAACCGGCTCCTCGAGGGTGAGGGCCGTCAAAACGAGCAGGAGCAGCGCGACGACAGCCGCGATCAAGGCGAGCTTTCCGCTGTTCCCCATGTGGCGCATGGGATCAATCATCCCTGAGGCCAAAGCTACTTGGCCACGTAGCCGCGCATGATTGCCATGATTGCTGCAACGCTTTGGTCACGGGTGCGCTCCGGGTTGTAGGTCTGGCGGTCCAACCCCACCACAAAGCAGGCACCGAAGATTGCCGTTTCCAGGCTGCCGCGCGAAATGCCCGCATCCACAGGATAAACAGCGGCCACCTTGTCGATGGCTGCACCGATCACTGCCAGGAGCTCCGCCCGGAGCACGGCGAACGTGTCCTGCCATTCGCTGGGGATGCGCCAGTTCTCGCTCACCCACAGCCGGGCGAAGGACGGGTACTCGGCCATGAAATCCATGGCCTGGCCGATCATCGACTCCATTGACACCAACGGATCGGCAGCGTCCCCCTGCTCGGTCAGCAGGCGTTCCTTCAGGATGTCCACGCCATGCCGCAGGAGCTGTGCAATGAGATCCGATTTGCTGCCGAAGTTGTAGTAGACGGTGCCCTTTGACACGCCGGCTGCCGCGGCGATCTCGTCCATCGTGACGCCGGCGGCGCCGCGTTCGCCGATCAGTTCCATCGAGGCTTCGAACAGCTTCTGCCGCGTAGCATTCGTTCGTTCCGGCCGCAGCTTCTTGTCCGCAGGAGCCCGCTCCGGCTCTTCCCTCCCCAAACCGGGGCCCACACCGGCGCTCATACCGCGATCTCCGGCTTCAGGGTCTTGAGGGTCCAGTACTTGTTCTTCCGCACCGCGAGCGTGGACATCGCGGCCCCCAACAGCGTGTAGCCGAGCAGCCCAGCGACAGTGGGCACGATCATGGACAGGTCCGCACCGTAGATGAGGTGACGCATGCCGGTCACCACGTAGCCCATCGGCAGGATCTGGTGCACCACGTGCAGCGGCTGCGGCGTGGTCTGCCAGGGGAAGGTTCCCCCGGAGGACACCAGCTGAAGCACCAGCAGGATGAGCACCACGAGCTTTCCGGGCGATCCCAACAATGCCACTACGCCCTGGATGATGGCGCTGAACGCCATGGCTGCGGCCAGCATAAAGAGCCACATCAGCACCGGATGCGCCGGATTCAGGCCCAGGGCCAGATCAACCACGAGGGTCAGCAGGCTGGCCTGCACCACCGAGACGGCAAGGAACGGAAGCCAGCCCCCGACGGCGATTTTCCAGGCGGGGGCGTTTGACGCCAGGGCCCGCTGGGTGATGGGACGCATCGCCTGGATCAGCATGAAAATGCCAATCCACAGGGCGAGCGTCAGGAAGAACGGGGCAAGGCCGGCGCCGTAGGACTCAGCCTTGGCCTGGGAGACATTGCTGACCGAAACGGGATCGGCGATCACCTGCGAAAGGCTGCTCTTCTGCGACTCGTCCGGGTGCGGAACCTGCCCGGCTCCCTTGGCAATTTCGTCAGCCAGCGTCCGGGAGCCCTCCGCTGCGGTGCGGGCCCCCGCCTCAAGCTGCGCCGCGCCGGCATCGAGCGTCCGGGCTCCTTCAGCAAGCCCTCCGGCGCCGTCGAGGGCTGCCTGCTGCCCGGTGGCCAGGGTGGCTGCGCCGGTGTGGAGCTGATCTGCGCCGGCTGAGGCCTGGCCAATGGCGTCCTTGAGGGCGGGGGTGGCCGCAGCAAGCCGGGCCGCGCCCACGCTCACGGCTTCGGAACCGTCCGCGAGCTGCTGGATCTGCGCCGCGTCCGCCTGGATGGTGGATTTCGCTGCGGCAACCGGGCCGGAGGCGGCAGCGGTGTCAACGTCGGCCAGGATTCTGTCGGCCTGCGCCTGCGTGATCACCTGCTCGGCGACCAGGCGGGCGTTCGATTCAATGACCCGGGTCCGGAGCCCTTGGTCCGCGGCATCCAGTTGCGTCACGACGCCCTGGATCTTCGTGTTCAGCTGGGCGTTTCCGGCAGCCACCTGAGCCGCGCCATTGGCGAGCGTCCGGGTGTCGGTCGGCAGCGTGGCCGTTTTGTCCTTGAGCACGGAGAGTCCGCTGCTGAGCTGCCCGGCGCCGTCGGTCAGCTGGTTTGCGCCATCCCGGAGTTTCAGTTGCCCGGCGTAGAGGTCCCCTGCCCCTGCGGCGAGTTCGCCGGTGCCCGCATGCAGGGTAGTGGCGCCGTCGCGGAGGGAGGCAACGCCGTCGGCAAGCTGCCCCGCGCCATCGGCTGCCTTGACCATCTGGGCGTGGATGGTGCCGAAACCGGAGAGCAGCTGGTTGGCGGTCTCCTCGCCCACCTCCCTAGCCACGGTGGTGTGGACGGCGGTAGTCAGCTTGTCCACGATGGTGCTCAGCAGGTAGTTGTTGGCATCGTTGGTGGTGACGTTCAGCATGGCCTGGCTGGCTGAATCAAAGCTGCCGGGGGAGACGAGGTTGGTGGAGAAGTCCTTCGGAATTTTCAGCGCGAAGGCGTACTTGCCGCTGCTGACTCCCGCATCTGCCTCGGCCGTGGTGCCCACCGGCGTCCAGTGGAAGACGTTGCCGTCCACGAGACCGTCCGCCACTTTCCTGCCGGCCTGAAGTTCGGTGCCGTCACCCGACGTGGCGCCATTGTCTTCGACCACCAGGGCGGCGTCGATCTGGTTCAGGTTCCCATAGGGATTCCAGTTGGCGTACAGGTACACGGCGCCATAGAGGAGCGGCACCATGATCAGCGCCAGGATGGTCAGCTTGGGCAGCAGCCCGCCGGTCATCCGCTTGAGTTCGGAACGGGCCAGCCGCAGAACAGTCACTTGGCATCCTCGGTTTCGAGTCGGAAGTCGCTTTCGGGGGCCTCGGCCGGAACACCCTGGGGTCTGTGGACAGAGTTGCCGATGACGGCCGCCGGGCCGCTCCACCCTGCCGGGAGGGCAGCGACGGTGACGACGACGGCGAGCGGCCGGCCGCCGTCGTACGCCAGCTCCTCTAGTCTCGGGAGCCAGTCCGCTGCGTGGGCGCTGTGCCTGTCGGGGGAGTCCACTACCAGGAGGTCCGTGTGCGGGTTGGCCAGTGCCAGGGCGGTCAGCAGTTCAAGGCGACGGTCCGGCGGCAACTGCTCGGTCCACAGGTCCGCGATGTCCTCGAAGCTGTTGACTTTCAGCCATGGCTTGCTGAGCAGCGCCCCGCGGTAGCGGCGGGGGATCAGGGCAAGGTCCTCGGTGACCAGGTCGCGAACGCTGAGGTGTTCCTCCGGTTCGTTCACACCAGGGGAATCGACCAGCGCGCTGGCGAGGCGGAGGGTTTTGATGCGGTCACTGCCATCCCAGGCCATCCGGCCGCCCGTGGGTTTCATGCGTCCGCTGATGGCGAGGGCAAGCGCGGTCCGCTGGTCCTGGCGCTCGCCGACGACGAGCAGCAGCCCGCCGCGGCCGGCACGCAGGGAAGTGGGCGGAAGGAGGTCGCCGCGCCGGCCTTTCACATGGAGTTGCTGGGCGGAGAGCAAAGAGGACCTTTCGCAGGAAACTGTCTGCCCACAGTCTAACTAAACTGACCGGTCAGTTCAAATAGACCTACAGGCCGTACTTCTCGAACAGCCTCAGCCAAACCTCGCTGACAGTGGGAAACGACGGCACCGCGTGCCAAAGCCGGTCCAGCGGCACCTCGCCCACCACGGCAATGGTGGCGGCGTGCAGCAGTTCGGCCACGTCCGGGCCGGCGAACGTGGCGCCCAGCAGCACCCTGCGGTCCTCGTCCACCACCAGCTGCGCCCAGCCCTCGTAATTCTCCGAGTGGAGGGATGAGCCGGACACTTGGATGGGAAGCTCCACGGAAGAGGCGTTGTACCCGTCCTTCGCGGCCTGCGCCACCGTGCGACCCACTGTGGCGAGCTCGGGATCGGTGAACACCACACTCGGGACCGCGTGTTCGTTGGCCGTGTGGGCGTAGCGGCTCCAGGCTTCCGGGGCGCCGCGGAGTTCGCCCTTGGCCCGTGCTGCAATGGCGTCACCGGTTGCCCGGGCCTCGTACTTGCCCTGGTGCGTGAAGAAGTTCCTGCCGGCCGCGTCGCCCACGGCGTAGAGCCAGGATTCGTCGCCGGGTGTCCCTTGGACGAGCCCAGTGGAATCGGCGGTGAGCGTCAGTGACTTGCCGTCCTCCGCCGCGAAGCCGAGGCTTTCCAGTCCGAGCCCTTCCAGTGCGGGGTGCCTTCCGGTGGCCACCAGGACCTTGTCTGCAGTGACCGCGTCCTGGCCGCCCAGCGACAGCGTGAAGGTGCCGTCAGGGTTCTCCCGGATGCTTTCGGTGGACGTGTTGAGATGGATCTCCACCCCGTCCGCGCGCAGTCCTGCCGCCACGAGCTTTGACGCTTCTGCCGGAAAACTGCCCAGCAGGCCGCTCCTGGCCACCAGTACTACGTCCGAACCCAGCCGGGCGAAGGCCTGTGCCAACTCGGTCCCGGCAACCCCGCCACCAAGGACTGCCAGACGCGCAGGGACCTCGTTGGCGGAGGTGGCCTCCCGGGTGCCCCAGACCTGGAGATCGGCAAGGCCCTGGATGGGCGGCATGGTGGGGGTTGAACCGGTGGCCAGTACGACGGCGTGGCGGGCCTTGAGCTGGTAGGAGTTGCCGTCCAGCCCGGCTACTTCGACCGACCGCGCTCCCGTGATCCAGCCGTGGCCTCGAATGAGCTCAATGCCCGTTTCCTCCACCCACTTCACCTGGCCATCGTCCTGCCAGTTGCCGGTGAAATAGTCCCTGCGCTTGAGGACCGCAGCCACGTCCAAAGTCCGGGTGACTGCTTCCGCTGCCCCGGGAACCGTCTGGGCGCCATGCAGGGCAGTGCCGGAGCGGAGCAGGGCCTTGGAGGGGATGCAGGCCCAGTACGAGCATTCCCCGCCCACCAGCTCGGCTTCAACGAGGACCGCGGTGAGTCCGCCCTGGACCACGCGGTCCGCCACGTTTTCTCCCACTGCGCCCGCGCCTATCACGATGACGTCAAATTCGCGTTCCAGAGCCTGAGGGGTCATTGGTCCAGCGTACGCCGGGGCCGCGTGGTTCCAGGGTACGCCGGGGCCGCGGGGTTCCACGGGCGGCTGGTGGTGTCTTAAAGCAGGAAGGCCGCACCGGCGAACCGGTGTGGCCTTCATTCTGTGCGCCCAGAGGGATTCGAACCCCCGGCCTTCTGTTCCGTAGACAGACGCTCTATCCAGCTGAGCTATGGGCGCATATTCTGTTTCGCGGAGTATCTCGCTCCCCGAACCTCGAATTACTTTACGCGAGGCCGGTGCCTCCTGCCAAATCGAACGGCATGTAATATGGGTGACTAGACCGGTATAGGTGACCTTCGTCACTTAATTCGACCGTTTTGCACGTTGTTTCCTTGATTTTGCGCGGTTTCTCCTCCAAACGCTCACGAAGGTGCATCGGTGCTACAGAAAATGAGGCCCGGTCGGCCCATAGCATTTAGGACACACCGATGAACCCGAGGAAGGGAACCGCAATGGGCGATCTGGCACAACAGCCGCTGCTTGAGAAAGCACCCACCACACATGCTGCGCTGCTCGCATGGGTCGAAGAGGTTGCTGAGCTCACGCAGCCGGACAGCATCCACTGGGTTGACGGCTCTGAAGAGGAAAACACCCGCCTGACGGACGAGCTGGTCGCAGCGGGCACCCTGACCCGGCTGAACCAGGAGCTCTTCCCGAACTCCTTCGCCGCATTCTCCGATCCCGCCGACGTTGCACGCGTGGAAGAGCAGACCTTCATCTGCTCCGAGAATGAACGCGACGCAGGCTTTACCAACAACTGGATGGCCCCGGCCGAGATGAAGGACAAGCTGCGAGGCCTGTTCTCCGGCTCCATGCGCGGCCGCACCATGTACGTGATCCCGTTCGTCATGGGCCACCTCGATGCTGAAGATCCCAAGTTCGGCGTCGAAATCACGGACAGCGCCTACGTGGTCGCTTCCATGCGCATCATGGCCAATATCGGCACGCCGGTTTTGGACAAGATCACCGAGACCAACGCCTTCTTTGTTCCCGCGCTGCACTCGTTGGGCGCTCCGCTCGCCCCGGGCCAGAAGGACGTGGCCTGGCCCTGCAACCCGGACAAGTGGATCGTCCACTTCCCCGAAGAGCGCTCCATCTGGTCCTTCGGTTCCGGCTACGGCGGAAATGCGCTGCTGGGCAAGAAGTGCTACGCCCTGCGCATCGCCTCCGTGATGGCCCGTGATGAGGGCTGGCTGGCAGAGCACATGCTCATCCTCAAGCTGACCTCCCCGGAGCAGAAGAAGTACTACGTCTCCGCTGCTTTCCCCTCCGCCTGCGGCAAGACCAACCTTGCGCTCCTCGATCCCACCATCGAAGGCTGGAAGGTTGAGACCCTGGGTGACGACATCACCTGGATGCGGATCGGCAAGGAAGGCGAACTCCGCGCCACCAACCCCGAGGCCGGCCTGTTCGGCGTAGCCCCCGGCACCGGTTGGGGCACCAACCCCAATGCCATGCGCGCCATCGCCAAGGGCCACAGCATCTTCACCAACGTTGCCCTCACTGACGACGGCGGCGTGTGGTGGGAGGGCATGACCGATGAGGTCCCCGCCCACCTGACCGACTGGCAGGGCAACTCCTGGACCCCGGACTCTGACAAGCCCGCGGCCCACCCCAACTCCCGCTTCTGCACGCCGATCTCCCAGATCGACATGCTGGCCGAGGAATACAACAGCCCTGATGGCGTGGAACTTTCTGCCATCCTCTTCGGCGGCCGCCGCAAGACCACGGTGCCCCTGGTCACCCAGTCCCGTGACTGGACCAACGGCATCTTCATGGGCTCCACGCTGTCCTCCGAGACCACGGCAGCTGCTGCCGGCCAGGTGGGCGTGCTCCGCCGCGACCCGATGGCCATGCTGCCCTTCATCGGCTACGACGCCGGGGACTACCTCAAGCACTGGATCAGCGTTTCGTCCAAGGCCAACCCGGCACGCCTGCCCAAGATCTTCCTGGTCAACTGGTTCCGCCGGACCGCTGACGGCGGGTTCGCGTGGCCCGGCTTCGGTGACAACGCCCGCGTCCTCAAATGGGCTATCGAGCGCATCGAGGGCAAGGCTGCCGCTGTCGAGACCCCTATCGGCTTCGTTCCGACCGGCGACTCTCTGGACCTGACTGGACTAGACCTGACCCACGCCCACGTGGAGGACGCCGTGCGCGTCGACCCCGAGGAGTGGGCCGCTGAACTGGCTTCCATCGAAGAGTGGTACGCCAAATTCGGTGACTCCCTGCCCGAGGCACTGACGGCCGAGCTTGCCGCTTTGAAGTCACGCCTTAGCTGAACCGCCTGAAGTACGACGACGGCCCCGCACCTTTGTGAAAAAGGTGCGGGGCCGTCGTCGTAGGCGGAGGAGGCGGTGGGTACTTAGCTGGCCAGCCAGATGTCCGGGCCGAAGACCTCGTAGTGGATTTTCGTGGCCGGGATGCCGGCGTTGATGGCCTCGTTGCGGATGCTCTTCATGAACGGCAGGGGACCGCAGAGGTACAGCGAGGCGTTGGCCGGCAGGTCCACTTCACGCAGGGACATAAACCCCTCCTTGGTTCCCTCAACCGGGCGCTCGAGCCAGAGCTGGAGATCGGCCCCGTCGAGGCGCTCGACGTCGTCGGTCATCTGGCTGCGCAGCGCCCAGCTCTCCAGATCGCTTTCAGCGTGCAGGACCAGTACCTGGCGGTCCGAGCCGGAGTCGGCGAGGGAGCGCAGGATGGACGCGGTCGGGGTGCAGCCGATACCCGCTGAGGCCAGGACAACCGGTCCGTCGCCTTCCTTGAGCGTGATCTCGCCGTAGGGGTTGGAGATTTCCAGGATGTCGCCAACCTGGACGCTGTTGTGCAGCACGGGGGAAACTTCGCCGCCGTCGTCCTTCTTCGTGGTGAAGCTGCGGCTTGTGCCGGCATCGCCGGAGAGCGAGTACTGGCGGACCTGGCGCAGGCCGTCCGGCAGGGTCACTTTTACGCTGACGTACTGGCCCGGGAGAGCGGGGGTGATGGGGGTGTCGTCGGCGGGTTCCAGAGTGAAGGTCATGGAACCGGTGCCGGCGGCCGTCTTGGCTGCAACCCTCCACGGGCTCCACATCTTTCCGTTGGCCTGTGCCGCGTAGAGCCCCTTCTCCAACTTGATAAGTGCGTCGGCCATGAGCCAGTAAACCTCGGTCCAGGCCTCGGCGATTTCCGGCGTGATGACCTCGGCGAGGTCCTCGGCGATGGCATCGAAAAGGTGCTTGTAGACCACTTGGTACTGCGGTTCGGTGATGCCAAGGGATGCGTGACGGTGGGCGATGCGGGCGAGCACCGTCTCGGGCAGTGTGCCGGGGTTGTTCACCAGATGGGTGGCGAAGGCGGCAATGCTTCCGGCCAGGGCCTGCTGCTGGTTGCCGTTGCGCTGGTTGGAACGGGAAAAGAGGCCGTCCAAGAGTTCGGGGTGGGCGGCAAACAGCCGGGAGTAAAACTTGGGGGTGATGGCTCCGATCCGCGAGCCGACGAGCGGCAGCGTTGCCTCAATGACTGGGCGGGACTTGTCCGAGAGCATGTGTACTCCTGATGTAGGGACCGGGGTCTTCATCCGGCCTGGCTCAAATACTCATATCCGAAATGCGAGTATTCATATCCCAAGTTCTACACCTTGTAGAACTTGGGATCAAATCGATGACGGAGTGGGTCCGGGGGAGCCTCAAGGCGAGCCTCCGCCGAGCCTGAAAGCCGAGCCTGAAAGCCGGGCCTAAAGCCCGGGGCGCAGGCCGATCATGGCGAAGACAGGGGCCATTTGCCGGTAGTTGGGAAGTTCAGCAATAACCACCGGATCGAGTTCACGGTAGAACGCCTCCCGGGCGCGTGCCAGGGCGCCCCGCAACCTGCATTCGTTGATCAGCGGGCACTCGCCGTTCAAGGTATGGCAGTCGGCCGGGTCTGCCCGCGTATTCAACAGCCGCAACAGCTGGCCCACAGTTGCCGTCCGGCCCGCGACGTTAAGCCTCGAACCGCCGTTGCGGCCCCGTTCGACGTCAATCATGCCCAGTTCGCGGAGCCTGGCCATGGCCTTGCTGACGTGGTTGTAGGGAGTGCCCACGGCGTTGGCGATGCTCTGCGTGGTCAGCAGGTTGCCGTCCGGTGCAGCTGCCAGCACCATCATGGCCCTCAGGCTCACGTCCGCAAAGGCATTCAGTCTCATGTCATAAACCTAGTTGAGGTCTAGTCCACCCAGATGGCGGGTTCATTGGAATCAGCTGCAAGCCGGCCGAACTCCCATTCGCGGGATTCTGTGTTGGGTTTGTAGGGCAGGACAGCCGCGAAGAGGGAACCGTCGCGGTGTTCGGCGGCCACGTGGATGGCGTCCGAGTCCTCTTCGACCAGGAGGATGTCACACACCACAGCGGCGGCACGGAAGTCAGCGCGGTTCTGGCGGAGGAGTTCGGTGAGGTCGCCGATCATCGAATCCGCGTCGAAGTCTGCATCCGAACCGTCCTTGGCGTCGGCGGGGGTGACGGCCATCAGGCGGACTTCGCCATCGTTCTCCACGACCAGGGCGAAGGGCAGGAACCCGCCGTTTCGTTCCAGCTGCTCCTGCGCCGCGCCGATGCCTGTGCCGAGCAGGTTTTCCAGGTCAGTGGCCGTGGCCTCGGGAACGCTGTCCCGCCAGGAAGGGCCTTCCGCGGCGTTTGCCGACTGGCTGCCGGCGGTTCCGTCCTCCATCCGCGGGTTAGCCCCGGACATTGGACAGCACGCGGTCGCGCACCCGTTCCATGGTGGGCCGGTCCGTTGCTTCCACGTTCAGGCGGAGGAACGGCTCGGTGTTGGAAGGACGCAGGTTGAACCAGTAGCTGCCGTCGTTTGCCGTGAACGTGCTGCCGTCCATGGTGTCGATGGTGATGTCCTCGGCAGCGAAATCTGCGCGGACCCGCTCAACTGCTGCTGCCTTGTCCTCGATTTCTGAGTTGATCTCACCCGAGGAAACATAGGGCTCGTACTCGCGGCCGAGCTCCGACAGCGGTCCGTCCTGTTCGCCGAGCGCCGCGAGTACGTGCATGGCGGCCAGCATGCCGGTGTCTGCGTTCCAGAAGTCGCGGAAATAGAAGTGGGCGGAGTGCTCGCCACCGAAAACCGCGCCTTCCTCTGCCATGACTGCCTTGATGAAGGAGTGGCCAACACGCGTGCGCACCGCACGGCCGCCGTCGTGCTCTACGAGCTCCGGCACCGCGCGGGAAGTGAGCAGATTGTGGATGATGGTGGGCTTCGCCTCACCCTGTGCCTGGGCGCGGGCAATTTCACGGCGGGCAACCATGCCCGTGATGGCCGACGGCGAGACGGGCTCGCCCTTTTCGTCGATGACGAAGCAGCGGTCGGCGTCACCGTCGAACGCCAGGCCGATGTCGGCGCCGTGTTTGAGGACTGCGGCCTGCAGGTCGCGGAGGTTCTCCGGCTCGAGCGGGTTCGCCGGGTGGTTGGGGAACGAACCGTCCAGCTCGAAGTAGAGGGGGATGATCTCGAACGGAAGCTTGTGCAGGAGGGCGTCACCGAGTACCGCCGGGGTGGTGAGGCCTGCCATGCCGTTGCCGGCGTCGACGACGACCTTCAGCGGGCGGGAGCCGGAAAGGTCCACCAGCTTACGCAGGTAAACGGCGTAATCCTTCAGGACGTCGTGGACGCCGATCAGGCCGCGCGTGGTGGCTGCGGGGATGGAGCCGGTGTTGAGGTATTGCTCGGCCAGGGCCTGGATTTCCTTGAGCCCGGATTCAGAGGAGATGGGCTGCGCACCCGCCTTGGACATCTTGATTCCGTTGTATTCGGCGGGATTGTGGCTGGCGGTGAACGTGGCGCCGGCCGCGTTGAGGGAGCCGCAGGCGAAGTAAAGCTCGTCGGTGGAGATCAGGTCCAGCAGCTGGACGTTGGCTCCGCGGGTAGCGGCGCCGTCTGCGAACGCTTTGGTGAATTCGGGGGACGACGGACGCATGTCGCCGCCCACGAGGACGGTCTGGCCTTCCAGTTCAAGGACGTCGACGAAGGCAGCTCCGACGGCTTCGACGATTTCGGCCGTGATGGAATCACCCACGATTCCCCGGACGTCGTAAGCCTTGAAGGATGCCGAGAGGTCAAAAGTCTTTGTCTGTTCGCTAGTCACGGGTCTTATCTTACGTGGAAGCGGACAGACGCCTGTTGAGGGAAAGTCAAGCGCGGGCTGTGTCCACATAGCCGGCTTCGGGGTCTTGGCTGTCAGTGGGGGCTGGGATACTGAATCAATGGCCGATACTCAGAACACCGCCCTTCGCCCCGCCTCATCTTCGGACGCGACTTCCACAAAAATCCAGGCGCTGGAGGTCCTCCGGGAACTCGTGGGGCATCCGGAGGCGGACTTCCATGACGGCCAGTTCGAAGCGATCGAAGCACTGGTCGACGGCGGCCGGCGGGCTTTGGTGGTCCAGCGCACCGGTTGGGGAAAGTCGGCCGTGTACTTTGTCGCCTCCCTGCTGCTCCGGCGCCGCGGTGCAGGCCCCACGCTGATCGTCTCGCCGCTGCTGGCGCTGATGCGTGACCAGGTCGCCGCCGCCGCCCGTGCCGGTGTGCGGGCCGTGGCCATCAACTCCGCGAACCAACTCGAGTGGGACACCGTCCGGGAACAGCTCGCGGCCGACGAGGTGGACGTGCTCCTGGTTTCGCCGGAACGGCTCACCAACCCCTCCTTCCGGGAAAACCAGCTGCCCGAGCTCATCCGCCGAACGGGTCTGCTGGTGATTGACGAGGCACACTGCATCTCTGACTGGGGCCATGACTTCAGGCCCGACTACCGGCGGATCGCGGACCTGATCACCCAACTGCCGGAATCGGTTCCGGTGCTGGCCACCACCGCTACGGCCAATTCGCGCGTGGTCCACGATATCGAGGAACAGCTGGGCGCCGGTGTCCTGACCATCCGCGGCACCCTGGGCCGGGATTCCCTGCGCCTGGGTGTCCTCGCACTGCCCAATTCCCGCGAACGGCTGGGCTGGCTCCTGACCCATCTTGCCGACCTCCCCGGCAGCGGCATCATTTATACCCTGACCGTCTCGGCCGCGGAAGACACGGCCCGGCTTCTCGCCGAAGCAGGGCACGAAGTGCAGGCCTACACAGGCCGTACTGATCCCGCGGACCGTGAACGGGCAGAGCAGCTGCTCAAGAACAACGAGGTGAAGGCGCTCGTGGCCACATCCGCCCTGGGCATGGGTTTTGACAAGCCCGACCTCGGATTCGTTGTCCACCTGGGCGCTCCGTCGTCCCCGGTGGCTTATTACCAGCAGGTGGGCCGTGCCGGCCGTGGCGCCGCAAACGCAGATGTCCTGCTGCTGCCCGGATCGGAGGACCGCGATATCTGGCAGTATTTCGCGACGGCCTCCATGCCCTCCGAGGAAAAGGCCAACGCCGTCCTGACAGCTTTGGCCGAGGCCGGCACCGCGGTGTCAACGGTGGCCCTGGAGGCCCGGGTTGACCTGCGCCGCACCCCGCTGGAACTGCTGCTCAAGGTCCTGGCCGTGGACGGGGCCGTGGAACGGGTGGGCGGTGGCTGGCGTTCCGCCGGCCAGCCCTGGTTCTACGATGCTGAGCGGTACCGCCGCATCGCCGAAGCCAGGGTGGATGAGCAGGACTCCATGGTGATCTACCAGGACACCGCGGGCTGCCGGATGGAGTACATCACATCGGTTCTCGATGACGAGACGGCGCACGCCTGCGGCAGGTGCGACAACTGTGCCGGCCGCTGGTTCCCGGCAGAAATAGCCGAGGACGCCACGGCCGCTGCCGGTGAGACCCTCAGCCGCGCCGGCGGCGTCCTGGAGGCCCGCCTTCAGTGGCCCAGCGGCATGGACCGCCTGGGCATTCCGGTGAAAGGCAAAATCAAGGCGGACGAATCGCTGACGGACGGCCGGGTGCTGGCCAGGCTCACCGATCTGGGCTGGGGCGGGGCGATGCGTGAACTTTTCGCGGCCGGAGCCGCGGACCGCCCGGTCGATCCGGCCATGCTGCAGGCATGCGTGCAGGTCCTGCGCGAATGGGCAACCCCTGCCGGCCGCAACCCGGGCTGGAGCGGTGCAGGCAGGCCCGCAGCAATCGTCAGCATGCCCTCCCGCAGCAAGCCCGAGCTGGTCCGCTCGCTGGCCCGGGGGATCTCGGAAATCGGCAGGATGCCTTACCTGGGTGAGCTGGACCTCGGCCATGGCGGACCAACTGGAAACCGCGGCGGCAACAGCGCGTACCGGTTGGCCGGCGTCTGGGACCGCGTGGTGGTTGGCCCGGAACTGGAGGCTGCCCTGGCTTCACTGGACGGTCAGGGCGTGATGCTGATAGACGACCTGGTGGACAGCCGCTGGACACTCACCGTGGCTGGACGCGCCCTCCGGCAGGCGGGGGCGGGGGCTGTTCTTCCGCTGGTTCTTGGCCAGGCCGGCTGACAGCGGCACCGGCATGCCGATGAAGTGCCAGGCTGTCCGCCGTGCTGAGGAGCATCAGGACGGCCATGGTCAGTAAAGCCCCCCGGTACGGGCCAGCGGCATCGGCCGGGAAAGCGCCCACGCCGTCGAATATGCGGATCAGGAGCGCCCCCACAGCGATGCCGGCACCGGCAGCGAGCTGAACCAGCGTCGCCGATACGGTGTTGGCGGAGGTGAGCTGGGCGGGCACGATGTCCGCGTACTGCACGGAGGCGTAGGCGGAAAAGCCGATTGAACGGAATGCCCCGCTGCAAACCAGCAGTGCGAAGATCAGGACTTCCGGCGTCTCAGGCGTCATCAGGGCGCATACGGCGAAGGTCACCGCAGAGGCCAGCGAACCGAAGACCAGCATGGCCCTGAACCCGAAGCGCCTGATCAGCGGCGTGGTGGCCGGCTTGATGCCGATGTTGCCGACAAAGACCGCGGCCACCATGATTCCGGCGTGAATCGGCGACCAGCCGAAGCCTGCCTGGAACATCAGCGGCAGGAGGAAAGGCACCGAAGTGATGGTCAGCCGGTACACAAACCCGCCGGTCGCCATGGCCCGGAAAGTGCGGGTGGAAAAGACTGTCAGGTCAAAAAGCGGTGTACTGGCCCGCTTCATCCACAACACGGCTGCTGTCAGGCCCGCGGCCCCGGCGACCGCACTGATGGCACCCCATGGCCTGTCGGGGTGGGCGGTGGCCAGCTCCAGGCCAACAACCAGGGCGCCCACACCGGCGCTGGTAAGGACCAAGCCAAGCCAGTCCAGCCTGCGGTGGCGGTCTCCTGCTGCTGTCGGCACCAGCCGCAGGGCAGCAATGAAGGCGGCAATGCCGAGCGGCAGGTTGATGAGGAAAATCCAGTGCCAGGACAGGTACGTGGTCAGCGCGCCGCCAACCAGAGGCGCCAGGACCGGCGCGAGCAGTGCAGGCCAGACCAGGAAAGCCGTGGCGCGCAAAAGCTCCGACTTGGGTGTTCCGCGCAGCACCACCAGCGTCCCTACCGGAACCATCATGGCCCCGCCTGCGCCCTGGAAGATCCGGCTGAGGGTCAGCATGGTGAGGTCGGTGCTTAGGGCACAGGCCAACGAAGCCAGGGTGAACAGCGCGATCGCCAGACAGAATACCCGGCGTGCCCCCATGCGTTCGGCGAGCCAGCCGCTGAACGGAATGCCCATGGCCACGGTCATGAGGTAGGCGGTCATGGCGATGTTGACGTCGGCGGCAGGCAGGCGAAGGTCCGCGGCGATGCTGGGGATGGCGGTGGTCAGGATGGTGCCGTCGAGGATCTCCATAAAGAAGGTCGCGGCTACCAGCAGGGCTAGCCGGGGATTCCAGACCTGGTGCGTACCGGTGTCCGCGTCCGCGCTGTTGCTTGCTGCCATTGAACCATCCTGCCACCGCGCGGCCCTGTTGAGCGCCGTGTGTCCGTACCCCGGACCGGCTGATAACCGGACCGGCCGGACCCCAGGCAGAGGAGGCCCAGGGGTGGCAGCGAACCATCCCGGGTACGCAAAAGGCCCCGGTCCAGGACCGGGGCCAAACGCGGAGACGGGGGGATTTGAACCCCCGGTGGAGTTGTGCCCCACACTTCATTAGCAGTGAAGCCCATTCGGCCGCTCTGGCACGTCTCCAATTGCTATTCCTAGCCCACCAAGAATACGCAGAACGGGGCATGCAGCGCAAAACGGCCACCTGCGGCTGCCGGACCACCGTCCGGCACCGACCCGGAGGTCGGTATGCCTACGCGGCTGCGCCCGCGAGCGTCCGCCACAGGAAGTGCTGGCTGCGTGCCTGGAGTGCGGCCGCCTGCCGGTTGTCCGAGGCACCCGCATGCCCTCCTTCGAGCGCCTCGTGGAACCAGACATTGGGGATACCCATGGCCTCCATCCGGGCAGCCATCTTGCGCGCCTGTACCGGCCCCACCCTGTCATCGGAGGTTGCGGTCCAGATGAAGGTTTCCGGATATTCCACGCCGTCCTTGAGGAGGTGGTAGGGCGAGAAGGTTTTGATGTATTCCCATTCCTCAGCCACGTCCGGGTCACCGTATTCGGCGATCCAGGAGTGCCCGGCGGAGAGCCTGGTGTAGCGCCTCATATCCAGCAGCGGCACTCCGCACGAGATCGCACCAAAAAGTTCCGGGTAGCGGGTGAGCATGTTGCCCACCAGGAGTCCGCCGTTGGAGCCGCCCACACAGCCAAGACGCTCACGCGACGTGACCCCGCGCGAGATCAGGTCCTTTGCCACTGCCGCAAAGTCCTCGAAGGCACGGTGCCTGTTCTCCTTCAGGGCAGCCCGGTGCCACGACGGACCGTACTCGCCGCCGCCGCGGATGTTGGCCACAACGTAGACCCCGCCGCGGGAGTGCGATGCTTCGCCGGAGCCGGCAGGAGCCCCGGTCCGTCGCTCCAGCCAGGCCCTGCCCACAGTCCCGCTGTAAGCAGGGGTCCTTGAAATCTCGAAGCCGCCGTAACCCGAGAGCTGCGTGGGGTTCTGCCCGTCCAGGACCAGGTCCCGCGAGGCAACCTGGAAGTAAGGCACCCGGGTGCCGTCCGCCGACACCGCGAAGTGCTGCTGCACCTCGTAGCTCTCCTCATCAAAGAACGACGGCGACGACTTGACGGTCGTATGGCTGCTCACCACCCCAGCCGTCCCGGCACCGCCCGTCCCGGCGCCTGCACTGCCCGTTGCGTCGAGGGCCGCGTCGCCGGCCCCGTCTGCCGCTGCGGCGCCTGCGTCGGCGCGGTGGGCGCCCGCGCCGTCCCCGATGAGGGTTCCGCGCATCAGCGTGCTGGGGGTGGTGAAGCCGGTGGCGACAAGCCAGAAATCGTCGCCTGCACCGCCGTCGGACGGTCCCTCATCCTCGTCGTCCACCGCGTAGGCGTTCACGTCGTGCAGCGGCGGGCAGGCATCCAGCAGCGAGTAAGCCCAGGCCGTCCCGCCGGCTGCCGGCCCCGGCTTGGAAGGGTCCAGCACCCGGATCTCGGACGAGACGTCCCGGAGAAGGTTCAGCAACAGGAAATTCCGTGTCCAGCTCCAGGACTGCAGCGAGGTGTGGGTATCCGGAGTGAACAGCACGGACAGTTCGCGCGTCCCGGCAACGTAGTCATCGAACCTGGCCGCGAGCAGCGAACCGGCAGAGTACGTGGTGCCGTCTATTGCCCAGTCCCGCTGGGGCCTGAACAGAAGCCAGTCACGGTGGGCGCTGAGGTTCACATCGGTGGGGGCGTCGATCTCAACGAGGGCGCCGTCCCGCTGCACAAACGTGCGGCGGTTGAAGAAGTCGATGTAGTCAACGGCGAAAGTGCGTTCGTAGCCCGGGGTGGAGTCGTGCGCGGCCACGGCCATCATGTGGTCTTCCGCCACTTCAAACAGCCGGTCAGCGGCGGACAGAGCTTCGCCGCGCCGCAGCGTAACGGCGGTCCGGGCATAGGACGACGCCGTCTTGGGCAGGTCCCCGGCGGTGGAGGCAACCAGCAGCGTGTCCGCATCCAGCCAGGAGACGTTCCCCTTCGCCGTCGGGAGGTCAAAACCGCCGTCAGCAGGGTCAACAAAGGTGCGGGTTCCGACGTCGAACTCGCGGTACCGGTTGGCGTCGCCGCCGTCGGGGGAGAGCGCCAGCAGCGCCAGTCTGTACGGTTCCCCGGCTGCCGGCCGCAGGAAGGTGGCACCGTGGAAAACCCATTCCTCGCCTTCGGCGGCAGCGAGTGCGTCCACATCCAGCAGGACGTCCCATTCGGGGGAGTCCGTCACATAGCTTTCCCATGTGGTCCGGCGCCACAACCCTTTGGGGTTCGCCTGGTCCTTCCAGAAGTTGTAATACCACTCGCCGCGCTTGCCCACCATGGCGATCCGGTCCGTCGAGTCCAGCACCTCCAGGATGCTTCCCTCCAGTGCCGCATAGTCGGCGTCCTCCAGCAGGTCCTCCGTGCGGGCGTTCTGTTCCCGGACCCAGTCAAGCGGAGCATCTCCGTAGATTTCCTCCAGCCACACGTTCTCGTCGGTGGGTTCAGGGGCCACCCCGGCGGCGGAGGCATTGGCGGAAGTTTCAGGGGAGGAAGAACCGGGCGCTTGATCAGCTGCTGTGGTGGTCATGCGCCCCATCCAAACAACATCCGAGCGCAGCGTGCAAGTCAAGCGGCCCAGGTGCATGCCGATACTCTGGATGCCGTGGGTAAATCGCAGAGCATCCGGACAGCCATCATCGGCGCCGGCCCCCGGGGGACCAGTGTGCTGGAGCGCCTCCTCGCACACGCCGCGGCCCACCCCGGCTCCGCGCTCCATATCGACGTGATCGACCCCTACCCTGCGGGCGCCGGACATGTGTGGCAGCCTGGGCAGTCCCGGCTTTACCTCATGAACACCCAGTCCTTCTATCCCACCGTCATCCCGGAGGACCCCCGGCTGGCCAGGCCCATCGCCGGCATGTCGTTCGACCGGTGGCGTGCCCGCCAACAAACTGATCCGCACCCGTCGCTGACACCTGAGGAGCGGTCGGAGCTGGAAGTCCTGGGATCCCGCGACTTTCCCAGCCGCGCGCTGTATGGCCGCTACCTGCGCTGCACCCTCGAGGAGCTGACGGCAAAACTCCCCGACGGCGTCACCATCAGTTTCCACGAGACAGAAGCCGTGTGGGTCCGCCGGGCAGGCGTGGGAGAGCCGGGCACCGGAGAGTCGGGCGCGGGTGAGCCGGGCACCGCAGCGTTCGACGTCGGACTGGCCGGCGGCGGCTCGCTCACGGTCGACTCCGTTGTCCTCGCCCTGGGGCACCTGGGCTCCCGGCTCAACCCCGAGCAGCGTGAACTGCAGTCATCGGCAGGCCAGCTGGGCCTGCGGTACTTTCCGCCCGCCGTTCCCGCGGACGTTGACTGGTCCGCCATTCCTGCAGGCGAACCGGTTCTGGTCCGGGGGATGGGGCTGAACTTCTTCGACGCCATGGGGCAGCTCACAGAGGGCCGTGGCGGGAAATTCATCGACGCCGGGGCCGCGTTGGAGTACCGGCCCTCCGGACAGGAGCCCGTGATCATTGCCGCCTCCCGCCGGGGCACCCCCTACCGGGCCAAAGCCGCGCTGGGCGGGTACTACCCGTCGTCGGTCACCCTCCGGTATCTGACGGAGGCGGCGCTGGCCCGGTTCGAAGCGGCCGGGATCACCCCTGGCTTCGATCACGACCTCTGGCCGCTCCTGCACCGCGACACCCTCTGGGCCTACTACTCCACCCTGGTGCGCTCGCAGAAGGGTGCGGTCCCGGACCCTGCGGCGTTCCTGGACGCACTGGATGACGCCCTTCGGCCCCATGCCCACAGCGCAGCCAACTGGGAAGCCGGCGTGGACAGCGTCCTGGCCGTGCATGTCGGGCCGCGGCACCGCCTGGACCTGCTGGGCCTGGCCTCCCCGTTGGCCGGACGGACCTTCTCGTCCCGGGTTGAACTGGATGCCGCCGTCGTAGATTACCTCCTTGACGACGCCCGCCGTTCAGCCCTGGGCGAGGAGGACCCGGTGAAGATGGCCATCGGTGCGCTGCATCACGGGCGGGCGGTGCTGAAGACAGCAGTGGCCGACGGCGGCATCACGGACGAGTCGTGGGTCGCCGGCCTCCGTGGCTGGTTTGAGTCGTTTGTGGAGGGACTTGCCAGCGGGCCTCCGGCCCTGCGTGCGGAGCAGTTGGCCGCCCTGGCCCGTGCCGGGGTGGTCAGTTTCGTGGGGCCCGATCCCCGGTTCGGGGTGGACCGCGCGGCCGGCAAGTTCACCGCCGTGTCGCCCTGGGTGGGCGGTCCGCCGGTCACCGCAACGACGATGGTGGAGGCGCTCGCTCCCGCCAACCGGGTGTCCGCCAACGACTCGCCGCTCCTGCAACAGCTGCTCGCGGACGGAATGGTGCGCCCCCGGCTGATGATGACGGCCGAAGGTGCCCCGGTGCAGGCCACCGGCCTTGACGTCGTTCCGCACCCTTACCGGCCGGTTGCGTCCAATGGCGCGGTCCGGGATGGGCTGTACGTGCTGGGCCTGCAGCTTTCCGCCGCCCAGTGGGGTACTGCCATCGCCGCCGAAGCGATCCAGCCGGGTGGCCCGAACTACCAAAGCGGGCAGCGCACGCTTCGCGACGCCGACGAGATCGCCCAAGCCATCCTCGGTAACTGACCTCCCCTAAACCAACGCGGAGTCACTTCTTGCCCTAAATTCCCTCCGCATTGGGCAACGAGTGACCCCGCGTTGCTTTGGCGAGGCGGAACACAGCGCGCAATAATCCGCGGCGTCGGGAAGAAATATTGCCTCCTCGACACGGCTCACAGCGCCCCGCAGTACACACCCTGAGTCGCGGGAAGTAGCCGGGGCGTTTCATCCGGCGTCGGAATGTTGAGTGCTGTGGTGTGGCGTTGCCCCTCATGACGTTCCGCAGCCCCGCCCCCTGACGCTGTGTTACCCCATGTTGTGCACTGTTGTCCGGAGATGACGCTGCGTTGACCCCTGAGTCCCGTATTGCCGCACAAGACGCGCTGTAGACCCCCGTGACCTGCAGTTTCTTCCTGTGAACGCCGCACTTCTGCCGCGGATTCTTCTCTGCTCTAGTGGTTGCCACGAGCCAGCCGGCCCGGAGCCGCATCAACGGGTTCCACCCAACAAGTGCAGAAAGAATCCGCCATGAAATTCCGAAACCAGCCCACAGCAACAACCTCCGCCGCCCGGACGACTGGAGGCCTGGCACGGCGTTTGGCCGCCGCCGCAGCGTCAGCCGTAGCCCTGTCCCTGGCGCTGACGGGTTGTGGCGGCGCTGCAACGGCACAGTCAGTCGGGGCCCAGGGTGCCGGCGGCACGGAAGTGAAGACCGTCCGCTACCAGGGTTCACCCAACACCGTCGCGCTGGTGGAGGTGGCGGAGGACCTCGGATACCTGGGGGACGTCAAGCTCGAATGGGTCAGCAACACCACCAGCGGGCCCCAGAGCATCCAGTCCGTGGCCACCGACCAGACAGACATCGGCGGAGCCTTCACGGGTGCCGTCATCAAGCTGATCGAGGCAGGCGCACCGGTCCAGGCCGTCATCAATTACTACGGCGAGGACAAAGACACCTTCACCGGGTACTACGTGGAGGAAGGCAGTTCCATCAGGACCGCCCGGGACCTGATCGGCAAGAAAATCGCCGTGAACACCCTCGGTGCCCACCACGAGGCAGTCATCAACACCCACCTGAAGAACAGCGGCCTGACGCCGGAGGAAATCAAGCAGGTGCAGCTGGTGGTGGTGCCGCCCAACGAAACCGAAGTGGCCCTGCGGAAGAAACAGGTCGACGTCGGAACGCTCGGCGGAGTGCTCCAGGACCGTGCGCTCGCCGAGGGCGGCGTCCGCGCCCTCTTCACCGACGTCGGCGTAATCGGCGGTCCCTTCGACGCCGGCCAGTACGTCCTGCGTAAGGACTTCCTGGCCAGGAACCCGGAAACCAGCCGCACACTGGTCACCGGCGTCGCCAAAGCCATCGAGTGGGAACGGACCACCCCGCGGGATCAGGTGATCGCCAAGTTCGAGGAAATCATCGCCAAGCGCGGCCGGAACGAGAGCACCGAAGCGCTGAAGTACTGGAAGAGCGTGGGAGTTGCATCGCCCGGCGGCCGGATCCAGGACAACGACTTCACGCGATGGGCCGACTACCTCAAATCTGCGGGAATCATCAACGGCGACCTGGACACCAGGAAGCTCTACACCAATGAGTTCAACCTGCTGGAAACCCCGGCCCCGGCAGCAATCTCGAAAGGATAGGACATGACCCCGAAAATCAGTCTTCGAAACGTCACCAAGGAATTCACTGTCCGGCCGGGCAAGGGATCAGGCATCCGCCGCCAGGGTGAACCGTCGGTCCTCACGGCCATCGAGGATCTCAGCCTGGACGTCGCTGCCGGTGAGTTCCTCACTTTGGTGGGCCCCAGCGGCTCCGGCAAGACCACCCTCCTGGACCTGCTGGCCGGGCTGTCCCGTCCCACGTCGGGGAAGGTCCTGGTGGACGGAAAGGAAGTTGCCGGGCCCGGCCAGGACCGGGCGGTGGTCTTCCAGCAGTACGCGCTGTTCCCGTGGCGGACTGCCTCGGCCAACGTATCGATCGGCCTGGAGAACAGTGGCCTGTCAAGGAAGGAAAGGGCGGCGAAGGCCAGTGAATTCCTCGATCTCGTGGGCCTGGCCGGATTCGAGGACCGGTATCCGCATGAACTGTCCGGCGGTATGAAGCAGCGCGTGGCCATCGCCAGAAGCCTCGCCTATGAGCCGGACGTACTCCTGATGGACGAACCCTTCGCCGCCCTGGACGCCCAGACCCGCGAACAGCTCCAGGACGAGCTCCTGCGGATCTGGAAGGCGACAGGCAAGACCATTGTCTTCATCACCCACGGGATCGACGAAGCGGTCTACCTCGGCCAGCGCGTGGCAGTGCTCAGCGCACGCCCGGGAAAACTCAAGGAAATCGTGGACATCACTATCCCGGACCGCGACGGCGAGGCGGACATCCGCTCTCACCCCGCCTTTGTGGAACACCGCCACCAGGTCTGGTCCCTGCTGCACGACGAAGTCCGCCTCGCCCAGGACTCCGGCCACCGGAAGATCCTCCCTGACGGCACCGCCCCCGATGAACAGCCCCTCGAAAGGAGTGCCGCCTGATGAGCACTGTGTTGACCCGACCATCAGAGGCGGCTGCCGCCGTCGACCCTTCCCTGAAGTCCGGAGGAGGACCGTCAGGAGCCGGGCAGGCCGGAGGGCCCGGGACCCCAAGCGGACAACGCACGACGCCGGCGGCGGGGCTGCGTGCCGCGGCCCACCTCGCCGCGCGGGCCAGCTGGAAATCCCTGGCCGTCATCCTGTTCCTGGCGCTGTGGGAGTTTGGTCCGCAGTACCTTGCCACGCCCGCCACCCGGGTTTTTCTCCCGCCGCTGCATGAAGTGCTGGCGGCCGGAGCCAGGCTGGTGGAGAACGGGCAGCTGCAAAGCCATCTGCAGGCCAGTCTGACCCGCTCGGTGTCCGGCTTCGGGATCGCCGTGGTCTCGGCGGTCGTGCTCGGGCTCCTTATCGCCTGGTACGGCTGGCTGAACTCGTTCCTGAATCCGTTGCTGGAACTTTTCCGTAACACCGCCACCCTGGCCCTGCTGCCGGTGTTCACCCTGCTCCTGGGGATCGGCGAGGAATCCAAGATCACCATCGTCGCCTACGCCGCGTTCTTCCCGGTCCTGCTCAACACCATCGCCGGTGTTCGGACCGTGGACCCGCTGCTGATCCGGGCGGCCAAATCCCTGGGCCTGAATAGCTTCAGGCTCTTCCAGAAGGTGATCCTGCCGTCAGCGGTCCCCACCATTTTCACAGGAATCCGGATGGCCGGGACATCATCCATTCTGGTGCTCATCGCCGCCGAAATGGTGGGCGCCAAGGCCGGGCTGGGATACCTGATCGTCAACTCGCAGATGAGCTTCCTCATCCCGGACATGTATGCCGGCATCCTGACTGTCTCCGTGCTGGGCCTGGCCGTCAACGCCCTGCTCGTGTCCCTGGAACGGCACTTCTCCCGCTGGCGCACCGCCGTCGGCTCCACGTCCTGATCCCCTCCTAGCAACTGAACCGTACCTACTGAACTGCAAAGGAAATCCCATGACCGTCATTACCGAAACCAAGCTCCAGTTCACCAAGCTCAGCGCCCGCATCGGCGCGGAAGTCCGCGGCCTGGACCTCAGCGGTGACCTGTCCGCAGACACCGTGGGCCAGATCCGTGCCGCCCTGAACACCCACAAAGCCCTCGTCTTCCGCGAAGCGAATATCCGGACCGACGAGGACCAGGTACGCTTCGCCAGCCACTTCGGCCCGCTCACCAAAGCCCACCCCACCGTGGCGTCCGTGGACGGAAAACCCGCAGTACTGCCCGTGGACAGCGAGAACGGGAGCGCGAACAACTGGCACACCGACGTCACGTTCGTGGTCAACCCGCCCCAGGCCTCCACCCTGCGAAGCATCACCCTGCCCGGCTACGGCGGCGAAACCCTGATCGCCTCCTCGGCGGGCGCATACCAGGACCTGCCCGAGGAACTGCGCAACTTCGCCGACACTCTCTGGGCCATCCACACCAATGACTACGACTACTCAGTGCCCAAGAACCTGGAGCACGCCAACGCGGATGAACGCCGCAAGGAATTCACCAGGATCCACTTCGAATCAGCCCATCCGGTGGTCCGCATCCACCCGCTGACGGGGGAGCGGGGCCTGTTCATCGGCGGGTTCGCCCAGCGGCTGCGCATCGTGGGTTTGTCCAATACAGAATCCAAGGACATCCTGCGCCTGCTCCAGGCGTACGTCACCCGGCCCGAGAACGTGGTCCGCGTGAACTGGGAGCCGGACCAGCTGGTGCTCTTCGACAACCGCATCACCCAGCACTACGCACCGGACAACTACGACGGCCAGCCCCGCCAGTTGAACCGCGTCACCATCGCCGGCGACATTCCCCGAGGCGTCGACGGCCGCAGCAGCACCTCCATCAAGGGTGACTCGTCCGCCTACTCCGAGACCGTCGTCGTGCCTGAAAGTTCCCAGGCCCCCGCTTTTGCAGCAGGCGGAGTGAACCAGTGAGCGCGCGGGAGAACGGGGCGCGGAAGCTGCACCTGAACGCCTTCCTGATGAGCACGGGCCACCACGAGGCGTCGTGGCGGCTGCCGGAAAGCAACAGTTTTGCCGGCACGGACGTGGCCCATTTCCAGCGGCTCGCGCAGACCGCCGAGCGCGGAAAGCTGGACTCGATTTTCTTTGCCGATTCGCCGGTGCTGCACGGAAACGTGGGACAGCGGCCGTACACCAGCCTCGAACCCACTGTGCTGCTCGCCGCCATCGCAGCCGTGACGGAGCGGATCGGGCTCATTGCCACCGCCTCCACGACGTACAACGAGCCATACAACCTGGCCCGCCGATTTGCCTCGCTGGACCACATCAGTGGCGGCCGGGCGGGGTGGAACGTAGTAACCACGGCGGGTGACGCGGCCGCCAGGAATTTCTCCCTGGCCGGGCAGCCCGCGCATTCGAAGCGGTATGAGCGGGCTGCGGAATTCCTGGATGTGGCGAAGAAACTCTGGGACAGCTGGGAAGACGGCGCCGTGCTGGCGGACAAGGGTGCGGGTGTGTGGGCCGAGAGTTCCCGCGTGCACCCGGCCAACCACGAGGGGCAGCATTTCCGGGTGGAAGGCGCCCTGGACGTGCCCCGGTCAGCCCAAGGGCACCCGGTGATTGTCCAGGCGGGCTCCTCCGAGGACGGAAAGGATTTCGCTGCCCGGTATGCCGAAGCGGTCTTTACCGCGCACCAGACCCTGGCGGACGCGCAGGACTTCTATGCCGATTTGAAAGGGCGGACGACGGCGGCGGGCCGGGACCCGCAGTCCATCAAGATCCTGCCCGGCATCGTTCCGGTCATCGCGTCCACGGAAGCTGAAGCACTTCGGCTGGAACGGGAACTGGACGGGCTGATCCTGCCCGAGCACGCCCGCAAGCAGCTGGCCAACGTCCTGCGCGTTGACCCTGAATCGCTGAAGCTGGACGCCCAGTTGCCGGCCGACCTTCCTTCGGAGGACGAGATCGAGGGGGCCAAGAGTCGGTACACGCTGATAGTAAACCTGGCACGCCGCGATAACCTCACGGTGCGCCAGCTGATCGGCAGGCTCGGCGGCGGCCGCGGGCACCGCACGTTCGCCGGGACACCGGAGCAGGTGGCCGATGCCATCGCGCACTGGTTCCAGTCCGGCGCCGCGGACGGGTTCAACATCATGCCGCCGGTCCTGCCGTCCGGCCTGGACATCTTCGTGGACCAGGTAGTGCCCCTCCTGCAGGACCGCGGGCTGTTCCGGCGGGAGTACACCGGGCGGACCCTCCGCGAGCACTACGGGCTGGCCAGGCCAGCCAACACGTTCGCGGAAGCCGAGGCCCCGGCCCAGACCCCGGACCGGATCCCGCAGCCTGCCTAACGCGCCTCCTTAATGCAACGCGGGTTAAAGCAACGCGGGTTAAAGCAACGCGGGGTCACTCCGCGCCTGATATTCCCTTCGGAATGGGCGTGGAGTGACCCCGCGTTGCTTGTGGTGCGAGGCTCCTAGCCGCGCAGGCAGCGCTGGTACTGGACGGAAGTCCAGCCTCAAGCGGACCTGGTCTCAAGGGCGGTGGAGACAGCGCTGACCCTATGCCGTGGCACTGACGGTTTCAAAGGAACGCAGTATTAAAACTAAGAAACCCCGGTTGGCCAGCACTGCTGGCGAACCGGGGTTCCTATCGCGGAAGGTAAGAGATTCGAACTCTTGGTACGGGGTTACCGCACACTAGTTTTCAAGACTAGCTCCTTCGGCCGCTCGGACAACCTTCCCTAACGAGTAGTGTTTCATAGGCAGTTGGCTGCAACAAAACGTCAGTCCGGCGTACGCCCGGTGCACACTGGTTCTGGTGCACTAATCAGCTACAAACGGGAGTTCGCGATGAAAGCCGTCTACATAACAGAGCCTGGCGGGCCGGAGGTGCTGGAGGTCCGTGAAGTGGCCGCGCCGGTGCCGGGCCAGGGCGAGGTATTGATCGACGTTGTCGCAGCAGGCCTGAACAGGGCCGACGTCCAGCAGCGCCGAGGCTTCTATCCGCCGCCACCGGGTGCGTCCGAGGTTCCGGGGCTCGAGGTATCAGGCCGTATCTCGGGTTTTGGCCCAGGTGTCACCAAAGCGTTCTCCATCGGCGACAAAGTGGTGGCGCTGCTGGCCGGGGGAGGCTACGCGGAACAGGTTGCCGTGCCGGCGGAGCAGGTGCTGCGGATCCCCGACGGCGTTGACGTGGTCACCGCAGCGGCCCTCCCGGAAGTCGCAGCCACCGTGTATTCGAATCTGATCATGACCGCGCAACTGCAGGCGGGGGAGACGGTCCTGATCCACGGCGCCACCGGCGGAATCGGCACCATGGCCATCCAATTGGCCAAGGCCTTCGGTGCCAAAGTGGCCACCACAGCGGGAACGGACGAGAAAGTCAGCACGGCGAAGGCTTTCCTCGGAGCTGACATTGCCATCAACTACACCGAGGAAGATTTCCCTGAAAGCCTGCGGCGGCAGAACGGCGGCAAGGGTGCCGACGTCATTCTGGACGTGGTGGGGGCCAAATACCTGGCACAAAACGTTGATGCGCTCGCCGACTACGGCCGGCTCGTGGTCATTGGACTGCAGGGCGGGACCAAAGGCGAACTTGACCTGGGTCTGCTCCTGAAGAAGCGTGCGGCAGTGGTGGCCACTGCCCTAAGGCCCCGGCCGGTGGCAGAGAAGGGCGCCATCATGAACGCCGTCCGGGAGTCCGTGTGGCCGCTGATCTCCGACGGCCGGATCCGCCCCCTGGTGGCGAAGACTTTTCCGCTGGACCAGGTCCAGGCTGCACACAAGTACTTCGATTCCGGTGACCACGTGGGAAAGATCCTGCTCGTCATGTAGCCCCCCGAAAGCGGCAGAGCATAAATACTGAGTATTGTGCCCCGGACAGGATTGCGTTAGCCTTCAGTCCATACGCGGTATGCATCGTCCTTGGGGATCGCCGCATACCGACGCTGACGCCGTCGCAAGGAGCATGATGTCCATCCGCCACAGCCTCCTCGCCCTGCTGCAGGACCAGCCGCGTTACGGCTACCAGCTCAGGGTCGAGTTCGAGAACCGCACCGGCTCCGCCTGGCCCCTGAACATCGGTCAGGTCTACACCACCCTGGACCGCCTGGAGCGTGACGGCCTCGTCAGCAAAGACGGCAGCGACGGCGAAGGCCATGTCATCTACAGCATTACCGCTACGGGCAAGGCGGATGTGCAGGGCTGGTTCGCCGCACCCGTGGAGCGCAACAACCCGCCGCGGAACGAGCTCGCCATCAAGCTGGCGCTCGCAGTGACGCTGCCCGGGGTTGATGTGCAGGCCGTCATCCAGGCCCAGCGCGTGGTGTCCATCCGGGCGCTGCAGGACTACACCAAGGCCCGGCGGGACACTACGGCCAGTGCGCGGTCGGCGGACACGGCCTGGCTGCTGGTTCTGGACTCGTTGATTTTTCAGACCGAAGCGGAGGTGCGCTGGCTGGACCTCTGCGAAGCGCGGATGATTCAGCAGGCACAGTCCGCGGGCAAGGCTGCAGCACGTAAACCGTCCAATGGGGTCACTGCGGACGAGGCTGCCCCGCTCATCGCGGACAACCGCAAGTAAGCGTCCAGGTGCCGCAGCAGGTCCTGGAGCTCGCCAGAGTCTGCCGGAATTTCGGTGACGGTCCGACGCGGCCCTGGCCTGGATCTTCACGCAGGCAAGGCTTCCGATGTCCCGCCGCGGCATCGGAGCGCGAACCCGGTCCAAACCCTAATTACGTCACACAGTTGGGTCTTTTCGATTGGGCGGAACAGGCCTAGCGTGGGACACAGGACGCTGTCCGGCCCGGGCAGCCGAAGTACGGAGGAACCTTCTTATGACAACTCATGTTGCAGACTGCAGTGTCACCCGTTGCTCGTTCAACGACCATGAAGGCTGTACCGCCCACGCCATCACGGTCGGGGGCAGCGAAGACCACGCCAGCTGCGCCACTTTCATTGACACCGGGATGCACGGCGGCCTGCCCAAGGTCCTGGCCGACGTCGGAGCCTGCCAGCGTGCCGAGTGCGTCCATAACGACCATCTGATGTGCAATGCACCCGAAGTCCATGTTGGCCCCGGCGCTGACAACGCTGACTGCCTCACCTACGCACACGCGTAGGCGCCACCCACGTAGACACGGCACGTGCCGCCCTGGCACGTGCAACCGCTGCTTCCGCCAGGGCGTAGCCCTTGAGAAGGCCTCTGCCCGGGAACGCCCCGGCGGGGGCCTTCCCTGCGTCCGGCAGCGCAAGCATCACAGGCAGCCGGCCGGCGTCGTCCGTAACCGCGCGTTCGGCTCCCACAGCGCACCGTTCACCGCATGGACACACGGCGCGGTCCCGAAGCCGCTCTCCCGCTGGTGCGGCATTGGTAGGGTGCCTTTGAGCCAAACACCGAGCAAACGACTCAAGCACTAATTCTCGAGGAGGAGACATGGCCAACAGGTCTGATGAACCGGCAGGTTCAGCGCAACGGGGCGGTCACTTGACCGCCGATCCGGCGCTGCCGCCAACGGCTGTGGATGCAGCCGTCAGCGAGGCCGAGGACAGGAAATGGACACCGGCCAAAATCGCCTTGTGGGCGGCAATCGCGCTGCTTGGCGGTGTTGCCTGGTTCATGCTGGCAATTATCAGAGGCGAGACCGTTAACGCCATCTGGTTCGTCTTCGCCTCGGTCTGTACTTACCTGATCGGGTATCGGTTCTACTCCAAGGTGATCGAACGCTACATCACCAAGCCTGATGACCGCCGGGCAACACCCGCGGAGTACAAGGCCGACGGAAAGGACTACGTCCGCACAGACCGCAATGTCCTTTTCGGTCACCACTTTGCCGCCATCGCCGGCGCCGGACCCCTCGTGGGCCCGGTCCTTGCGGCCCAGATGGGCTACCTGCCCGGCACCATCTGGATCATCATCGGCGTCGTGCTGGCCGGAGCGGTGCAGGACTACCTTGTCCTGTTCTTCTCCATGCGCCGCGGCGGCCGCTCCCTGGGCCAGATGGCCCGTGAGGAACTCGGCGTGATCGGCGGAACCGCCGCCCTGGTTGCCACCCTGCTGATCATGGTGATCATCGTGGCCATCCTGGCCCTGGTTGTGGTGAACGCGCTGGCCGAGAGCCCCTGGGGTGTCTTCTCCGTCGGCATGACCATTCCCATCGCCCTCTTCATGGGTGTCTTCCTTCGCTACCTCCGCCCCGGCAAGATCATGGAGGTCTCCCTGATCGGCTTCGTGCTGCTCCTTGCCGCCATCATCGGTGGCGGCCTGGTGGCGGAGACCGAATGGGGTGCTACTTTCTTCACGCTGGACAAGGTCACCATCGCCTGGGGCCTCATCATTTACGGCTTCATTGCCGCGATCCTGCCCGTCTGGCTGCTGCTGGCTCCCCGTGACTACCTCTCCACGTTCATGAAGATCGGCGTGATTGTCATGCTGGCGCTGGCCATCATTGTGGTCCGCCCCGAAATCAACGTTCCCGCCTTCAGCGAGTTCGCGAGCAGGGAGAACGGTCCGGTGTTCCCCGGGGCACTGTTCCCGTTCCTCTTCGTCACCATTGCCTGCGGGGCACTGTCCGGGTTCCACGCCCTGATCGCGTCAGGCACCACCCCGAAGCTGATCGAAAAGGAACGCCAGACCCGCCTGATCGGGTACGGCGGGATGCTGATGGAATCGTTTGTGGCCATCATGGCCCTGGTTGCAGCCATCTCCATTGACCGCGGCCTCTACTTCGCGATGAACGCCCCGGCCGCGCTGACCGGCGGAACCGTGCAGACCGCCGCCACCTGGGTCAACAGCCTCGGCCTTGCCGGCGTGAACCTCAGCCCCGACCTCCTGTCTGAGACGGCCAGGAACGTGGGCGAACAAAGCATCGTGTCCCGCACGGGCGGTGCGCCTACGCTGGCCGTGGGCTTGGCCCACATCATGCAGCAGTTCATCGGCGGCACCGCCATGATGGCCTTCTGGTACCACTTCGCCATCATGTTCGAGGCCCTGTTCATCCTGACCGCCGTGGACGCCGGCACCCGTGTCGCCCGCTTCATGCTGCAGGATTCCATCGGAAACTTCGTTCCCAAGTTCAAGGAACACTCCTGGCGGCCGGGCGCATGGCTCTGCACCGCCGTGATGGTCGGGGCATGGGGCGCTGTGCTGCTGATGGGCGTCACAGACCCGCTGGGTGGCATCAACACCCTGTTCCCGCTGTTCGGCATCGCAAACCAGTTGCTGGCAGCCATCGCCCTGTCCGTCTGCCTGGCCATCGCGGCCAAGCGAGGCTCGTTCAAGTACATCTGGATTGTGGCACTGCCGCTTGCTTTCGCGGCAGTAGTGACCATCACTGCTAGCTTCCACAAGATCTTCTCGCCGGTTCCCGCAGTGGGGTACTTCGCCAACAACGCGGCGTTCTCCAAGGCATTGGCCGACGGCAAGACCGAATTCGGAACGGCGAAGTCCGTGGTGGCCATGGAGGCCGTGGTCCGCAACACTGCAATCCAGGGCTGGCTGTCCGTCATATTCGTGGTCCTGAGCATCATTGTTATTGCCACGGCGCTCGTTGCCACCTACAAGGCGTACCGGAACCATGCCGCGGGAATCCCCAACGACGACCATGAGGACCCGGTCCTTCCTTCACGGGTCTTTGCGCCGACCGGTTTCATCCCCACGCCCGCGGAAAAGGAGTTGATGGCCGAATGGAACAAGCTGCCGGCGGAACCGCGGTACGAAAGGCCAGGTCACCACTGATGAGTCCCCGTCTTGCCGTAGTGGCAACTGGTTTCCGCGGGTTCGCCCGCTACCTCGGCGGTGTCCTCGGCTCGGACGCCTACGCCAAGTACCTGGAGCACCACCGCGCAACCGGACATGGCCTGCCGCCCCTGAGTGAACGTGAATTCTGGCGGGACCGGACAGACCGCCAGGACTCCAACCCGCAGGGCAGGTGCTGCTGAGCTGGTTCATCGTCTGCACGCCGGGTCAGCGGATCGGGCCGCGCTTCATCAAGTGGTCGGGGCATCGCCGGCTCGTGAGAGTATGAACGCATGAGCGATCCGAACGACACTCAGCTTGACGACGTCCCCGTCGAGGGCAAAACCCTGGACAACGCTGGGCCTGTGCCGCCCGCCGCCGGAAACCCGGCGGCGGGCGGCCGTGCGCCCGGTCCCGGTCCGGCCGGAGGGGCAGCGACCGCCGCAAAGTCCAAGGGCAGCAGTGTCCAGGACCTCGTGGACGAACCTGCCAAAGTCATGCGGATCGGCACCATGATCCGGCAGCTTCTCGAAGAGGTTAAGTCCGCCCCGCTGGACCAGGCTGCACGCGAACGCCTGGCAGAAATCCATGAGCGCTCAATCAAGGAGCTGGAGGACGGGCTTGCCCCTGAGCTCGTTGAAGAACTGGAGCGGATCAGCCTGCCGTTCCCGGAGGATGCGACGCCGTCGGACGCTGAGCTCAGGATCGCGCAGGCCCAGCTGGTGGGGTGGCTGGAAGGTCTCTTCCACGGCATCCAGACGGCGATTGCGGCCCAGCACGCCGCGCGCGAGCATACAGCCGCGCAGCTTCAGATGAAGCAGCTGCCGCCGGGCACTGTGATAGCACCCGGCGTGGTGATCGGCGAGAACGGTGAGCCGCAGCGTGCCACGGCCGGCAGGCCGCAGTCTGGTCCGGGATCACCCGGCCAGCCGGAGGATCCGGACCACGGCCCCGGCCAGTACCTCTAGGCTCCCGGGTGGGGTTCTTCACCGCCGCCCGCCAAGGGCGCAAGGACGACGCCGAACTGGGCAAGGGCCTTTGGCGGCGCGCACATGACCGGTTCCACCGTGGCCTTGACCGCTACCACCAGGTCCTTGAGGGTGTCGAGGACGAGGTGCTCTACGCTGAGCTGGTGGAAGTCGCCAACGAGCTTTCGGAGCTTCTGGAGCGTGTCCGCGCCGTCTGCGTCGAAGCCCAAAGGCGTTCCCCCAGCGAGGGGCTGGACATTCCCGGACCCCTTGCCGGTGTTCACCGGGCACTTTCGAAGGCCGGCAACTCGCTGGCCACCACAGCCGAGGCGGCCGCCATGCTCCGGCTCGCGGTCGGGCCTGTCCCCGTGGGAGCGGTTTCCGTCCGGCGCCGTGCCGAATCGGTGCTGGAGCAGGTGACTGACGCCGAACGCCGCCTCGCCGAGGATTCCGCCAGCGGCCAGCCCGAAAGTATTCCAGGTTAAGCGTCTGGCTTAGCGGCGCCGTTCATCGCCGGGCAGGGCCTTTCCTTTGGCAGGATGGGTGGATGACTTCTACACCGACACTCACTTTCAATGACGGACGCACCATCCCCCAGCTCGGTTACGGCGTGTGGCAGGTTGCGGACGACGTCGCCGAAAAGGTGGTGCGCCAAGCCTTCGAAGCGGGCTTCCGCCACGTGGACACCGCCATGATCTATGGCAACGAGGCTGGCGTAGGACGCGCCATCGCCAGCTCCGGGCTCAGGCCGGAGGAGCTCTTCATCACCACCAAGCTGTGGAACGCGGACCAGGGCTACGAGTCCACGCTGGCGGCGTTCGAGGAATCCATGGACAGGCTGGGGCTGGAAACCCTTGACCTTTACCTGATCCACTGGATGCAGCCCAAGCAGGAAAAGTTTGTAGACACCTGGAAGGCGCTGATTGAACTTCAGAAGCGCGGCCGGGTCCGGTCCATCGGCGTCTCCAACTTCACTGTGGAAGGGCTGCAGCGCCTCATTGACGAAACGGGCGTGGTCCCTGCCATCCACCAGATCGAGCTGCACCCCTACTTCAGCCAGCGTGAACTGCGTGAGTTCGGGGCCGCGCAGGGGATTCTGACGCAGGCCTGGTCCCCTCTGGGCCAGGGCGGCGAGCTCCTCGAGGATCCGATCGTTACAGCGGTAGCCGCCAAGCACCAGGCAACTCCGGCGCAGGTGGTCATTGCGTGGCACCTGGCCATCGGCAACGTGGTGATCCCGAAGTCCGTTACCGAAGCCCGCATCCATGAAAACTTCGCCGCGCTGGACGTTGCCCTCGACAGCGACGACGTGGAAGCGCTCAACGGCCTGGACCGGTCAGCCCGCGGCGAGGGCCGCATCGGCGCGGACCCGGCGGTGTCCGACTTCGCTTAAGCAGGCAGTCCGTCAGGCGGCCATTTGTCAGGCGGCTGTTGGTCAGGCGGCGATTCGGGTCTGTTCGACGGTGACCTCGTCGATCAGGGCCCAGGATTCTTCGCCGATGCAGTTCCGGCCGGCGAAGCGTTCGGCGTCCTGCCGGGACTCGAAGCTTTCGCTTCGGATCCGGCCGCATTCCGCGTCGAAGTAGGTGACGTGATATTCCTGTGCGGTTTGGTTTTCCATAAATCCAGTGTGCAACCGGGGTCTGACATTAACCGTGCATCAGTCCCGCGTGTTGCCAAGCCGCAGCACCCGCTCCTGCGCGAGCATGGCTGAACGCTGTGCCTTCTCTGCCGCCCGCGCTGCCTGCTTGGCCTCTGCTGCCAGCGTTCCCAGCTGTTTCCGGGAGCGCTCAAGCTGCCCCTCAGCGGCTTGAAGCCTGGCGCGGAGCTCCCGCGTTTCACGGGTAAGGTCCATTACTTCGGCTTCTGTATCCTCCAGCTGCGTCCGCAGCTCCTCTGCAAGGAGAACGGACTCCTCCTCAGCCGCCTTGGCCTCGGCCAGGGCGGCTTTGGCCCTCTCCAGGGCTGACGGGGAGGCTGGCCGCGGGGTCTGCCGGACTGCCTTGAGGCGGGGCTGGTCAGCCTCCGGGCGTGTGGCGCGTTCCGTCGTCGTGCGCTCTTTCTCTTTGGCTGCGGCGCCCGCGGAGGGGCTGACTGCAACCGGCGGTGAGGTGCGCCGTACCGGCACAGCCCCGGGCACCGCAACTGCCCCGTTCAGGTCGACCGTGTCCACACCATCGGCGGACAGTGCCTGCACCAGCAGGCCGCTTTGGACTGCTGCTGCCGCGCCTTCGTCCGCAGTCAGCGCCCGGAGGGTCTGCTCGACGTCGGAGGCTATGGTTGCGCTGATGCCGCGGCCCCGCCGTTCCGCCTCAGACCGGGTGGCGTCGACGGCGGCGGCGAGCAGGGTGCGGCGTTCCCGGCCCAGCTCCCGCAGCGCGGCGGCGTCCAGTGAGGATTGGGCGGCCCTCATCTTTTCGCCCAGGCCGGCCAGCTCATCCAGCACTTCCGGCTGATGAATGGCGAGCATGTTGATGGCCCAGGCCGCAACTGAGGGCTTGGGCAAGGACTTGACTGCAGCCGGGAGTTCCTTCCCGGAGCCCGCGGACGCCTTGGCGGCGGCTGCCCGGGCGGCGACGAAATCATCGAAAGGCAGGGCATACAGCTCCAGAGCGATGGCTGCCAGCGCCTTGTCATCCATGCTCGCCATCTTAGGGGAGGTGCCCGGGATGCCAGGTTGAAGGCGCGGGCCGAGCGGGAATCCCGAACGCGGCGGGAATCTCGAACCGGGCGGGAACTCCAACCCAAAGGCTGGGGCACGCCCGGAGCGCGAAAGCACTGTATTCTCCCTTGAGGCCGGTGCGAATGTCCGCTGGCAGTCAGCGACCGGACCGGAGAGGTAATTCATGCCGATGTGGATGCAGGCGCTGATCTGGGGAACAGTCGCGGGCGCAGCACTGATTCTGGGATCCGGGATCGCCTGGGCCTGGAAGGTCCCGAAGAAAGTCGTCTCAACGGTCATGGCCTTCGGCGCGGGTGTCCTGATCTCAGCTTTGGCTTTTGAACTTGTGGATGAGGCTGTCCAGGGCGGCGGACTTCTGCCAACCGTCGTGGGTTTCCTGGCCGGTGCGCTGATCTTTGTCGGCTCGAACATCCTGCTCAGCCGGGCCGGGGCGAAGCACCGGAAGCGGTCAGGGCAGATGCATCCGTCGGAGCAGGAGTCTCCCGGCAGCGGCACAGCGATTGCCATCGGGGCCCTGATCGACGGCATACCCGAATCGGTGGTTCTCGGCCTGGGACTGGTCGCGGCCGGAACGGTCAGCCCCGCAATGCTTGCCGCCGTTTTCATCTCCAACGTTCCGGAGGGCCTGTCCAGCACCGCGGGGATGAAGCGGGCAGGCCGAAGTCCGGTCTACGTCTTTGGTGTCTGGACGTCCATTGCCGTGTTCTGTGGGATTGCCTCCCTTCTCGGCTACACGACTCTCGAGAACGCCCCGGCGGAACTCGTGGCATTCATTACCGCCATAGCCGCAGGTGGGATCCTCGCCATGCTCGCTGACACGATGATTCCGGAAGCCTTTGAGGAGCACCACAACCTGACAGGCCTGACAGCGGCAGTCGGCTTCCTTACTGCCTTCACGATCCATCATCTGGGCGGCTGAACGGCGGCTAACGGGCGGCTGGCGGCGGTTGGCCCGGCTAAGCGGCGGCGCGAACGTGGGTGCGGAGGAGACGAAGAATGGAGTGAGGGACCGGTGACGGCTGGGGGCGGGTGCGCGCGGTCTCGGTCGCGCACCTTTCGTCACCGGCCCCGGTCTCCGTGCCCCTGCCCAGCCAGGGGAATCGGGGCTGACCCCGAAGCCGACAGCCCCGGCGTGACCTGGACTGTCCAAACAGCCTAAAAGAAACCAACGGAAGGCGCCCGAGTAGCCAGTACCTGCTTTCGTCGACCTGTGCTACGCGGGCTGCAAGTCCACCGGGTTCTTTTATTCGACGCCGTTCAGGTCGAAATCCAGGTCAAGGTCCTCTGGGGAGCCGATCTTCCGCCACGTGGAGGTCACTCGGGCGGTAGGCAGTTCCGCGGCGATTGGCATGCGGTCGGCGGCCACGAGCTGGTCTAGATCCAGGCCCGTGAGTGCGGCGATGTCCCGGATGGGGACCTGGTAGGTCCGGAACGGGCCCAACGGGGGCGCCTCGTCGACGGCGCCCGGCCGCGGAACGTCGGGCAGTTCGGCCAACTGGGGTGTCTGATCCACGATGTAGCCGGTGGCTGCGAGCTGCCCTTCCTGCAGGAACGCGGCGACCTTGAAGAACATCAAGGGGATGTCCACGCCCCGGTACACCGGATCGTGCTTCCCGAAAATCGGTCCCGTGAAGACGACGAGCCGCCAGCCATAATCTGCGGCGTGCTCCAGCAGGTAGGACTCCATGCCGAGCCAGAGGTCCATGCCCTGGTTGAACTTCGCGGCCTGCGGCGCGGCGTTCGTGTAGTGGAACGTGTCCTCGTTGGCCTGCGCTGCCTCGGCCCGGGACTCGCCCCAGACAGCTGAGGCACGCCGGACCAGGTGTCCCCGGTCAATGTCATTACGGGCATAGACCCGCTCGCCGGTCTGCTGATCGTCCGCCAGCCTGGGGTCCAGACGCCATTGGATGCCGGACCGGTCCATGTCCATCAGCTTCTCCCCGTCGATTCCGAGGGCAGTGACAGCGGCAAGGCGTTTATCCAGCCGCATGAGCACCGAGAAGTGCGTGTAAGGGAGCAGGACAGTCTCAGTACTGGCCAGAACTGGAACACTGACCTGCAGGCCGAGGAAGTCGACGTCGAAGCCGCCCCTTCCCGTCAGGTCACGTAAAGCGGCAGAACCCGGTACAAGCAACAGTTCATCCATGCGCGGACAGTAGCAGCCGCGGGTGACATCGGAATGAACTTGGGGTGTCCACACGGACAATGGCGGGCGTGCCGGGATGGGACCTTTGTCCCTTGTGCCGCCCTCGCCTGCGGCAGACGCTTGATCTCGGGGGAGGTGCCATCGGGGAGACGGCACGGCAGGTGTTTGCGAGGAGGCCGGGATGGCAACCGCTAACCAACGACGGCGGGACACAACGCTTGAGCCCGGGGTTCCGACGGGGGCCGGGAACGGAATCAGATCGTTCCTAAGCCGTCACCCCGTGGTTTCCTACTACATGCTGGTGTTCGCCATCTCGTGGGGTGGAATTGTCCTCGTCATGGGGCCCGGCGGGATGTTCAGCACCGGAGCAACAATGCCAGTCGCCGGGGGAGCGCTGCTGACCGCCGGCCCAAGCGTCGCCGGCCTCGCAATGACGGTTCTGGTGGACGGGAGGGAAGGCCTGCGCCGGCTCGGCTCAAGGTTGCGGCGCTGGCAAGTTGGAGTTCGCTGGTACCTCGTGGCATTTCTGACGGGACCGGCCGTGATTGGGGCGACAACGTTAGGGCTTTCCCTCGCGTTCCACGAGTTCCGTCCCAACTTCGTTCCCGCTGCCGACACTTTTGGCATCGTGGTGGCCGGGGTTGCCCTGGGACTCATGGTCAGTCTGCTCGAAGAGCTGGGCTGGACGGGATTTGCCCTGCCCCGGCTGCGGCGGCGTTTCAGCGTTCTTGCCACCGGGCTCGTCATGGGACTGCTCTGGGGCGCCTGGCACTTCCCGATGTTCGGCGGGACGACGGATCCTTCTGGCACGCTGCCGAACCTTCTCGTGGTCGCGGTGTTCCTGTTCGCGTGGCTTCCTCCATACAGGGTCCTGATGGTGTGGGTTTACGACCGGACGCAGAGCCTGCTCCTTGCAATCCTGATGCACGCGCCAATCTCCGCAACCACGTTCGTCCTCGCAGCGCTGGGCTCAGAGGCCACATCAGGAATCCCGCTCGTGGCACCGGTGCTCATATGGGCTGCCCTGCTCTGGCTGATCGTCGGCGTGGTGGCATGGGCGAACGGCGGACGGCTTACGCACAGGTGACCGATGCACTGCCTGCCTTAGCGGTGAGTGGTTATCAGCCGGGATGTGCGCCGGCGTACGGCCCGGACTTTTCGTGGTTTTCCGGTCACATGCCTCCGCCTCAGGCCGGTGGCCCTCTTTCGGGGCTCCCTGATTCCTGCGCGGCGTTCAGCGCGGCCGAGAAGGGCAAGCATGCTGGAGGTGATCACGACCCAGAGCACTGCGGTAGCAAGGACGATGAAAATGGAGGTCAAGGTGTCCATGTGGGTCTTCCAGAGGGATAACTCGGTGACGGGAAAATTCGCCGGTACCGGTAGTAGGTGTCCCTTTGTCTGGAGACTTGCCTGCATGATCTCAGATTCCGCGTCCAGCCGGAAGTCCCCCGCGGCAAGGGATATTTCGGTCCATTTCAGCGGTCCCGCGTACAGGTCCTCCCGCCCATGGCGCACCGCGACGCCGTCGTGATAGCTTTCCGGTAATCGTGATCAATTCGGCAGGAGGTGAGACCCATGAGCGCAGTATCCAAAGTGGGTGCTCCCTTGCAGTCCACGATCGCGCGCGGCTGAGGTAGTCGCAGCCGGGAGCGCCTGACAGGCAATTCGCGAAAGGCGACTCCCATGAACACAACACCTTTTTCACCCCTGCAGTTAACCCCGACGACGGCCTCCGACCTGCCGGGGTCCGGGCAGGACCGGCCGCAGATCGACGCCACAAGGCGGATACGCGCCGGGGGCGCGCGGGCTTTGGTCCTCGGCGGCGGCGGATCGACGGGCAATGCGTGGCTGATCGGCGTCGTCGCCGGCCTTTTCGACGCCGGGCTGGACGTGACCACAGCGGACCTGACCGTCGGGACCTCAGCCGGGTCTACGGCCGCTGCCCAGATCGCTGGCGCGAGCCCCACCCAACTGCTGGCCGACGTCCTTTCCGCTGCGCCCCCGCCACGGACCACTCCGGCGGGGTCCGGCCGGGAACCCGTTCGCATCCCGCCGCCGGACCATATGGAGAGAACGAGCCGGATCATCGCCGCCGCCGAGGATGCGGCTGACATGCGCCGCAGAATGGGTGCCGCGGCACTCGAGCTGGATGCGGCGTCGGACGGCTCCTGGCAAACGCGGTGGCGCGCTACCGTCGCCGCCCGGCTCCCAGGCCAGAGCTGGCCGGAACGAACGGTGATCTTCACTGCTGTTGATGCCTGCACCGGCGAACCGGTCGTGTTCGACCGGCACAGCGGTGTCGACGTGGTGGACGCCGTGGCCGCCAGCTGTGCCAGCGGCCTTCCCTACAGGATCGGGGACAACCGATATATCGACGGCGGCTTCCGATCCAACGCCGATAACGCCGATCTGGCGGCCGGATATGCACGTGTGCTGGTGCTGTCACCATTCGGCGGCAGGTCACGGACTCCCGCGGACTGGGGCACGCATCTGGCGACACAAGTCAAAGACCTTCGGGCCGGCGGCAGCAGAGTCGAAACAGTCTTCCCGGATAACAACTCCGAGCACCTGTTCGGCGCCAATTCGATGGATCCGTTACTGCGTCCGCCCGCGGCTCGTGCCGGTTTCAACCAAGGCAGGGCTCTTGCCATGCAGCTCATGGAATTCTGGCGCTGACGGGGAAGGCGCCTGAGGGGCAGCACTTGGTGTTAAGAGTACTGCCCCCCACATGGCCGCGTTACTGCCTGCTTAGGGGCGGGCTTCAAACACGAAGAGTTCGGTTCCAGCGACTTCTTCGCCGTCGTCGGGCGCGGCGAACAGGCGCAGCACACCGCCGTCGGATTCCAGGGCAACCGGGTTGCGGGTCATCGAGTGCCCGGCGGTGGAGAACTTCTGGAAGGGGACTTCGTGGACAATCGTTGCGTCTGTGAGGTCGGTCAGGGCGAGGCCGCCGAGCTCGAACGGCTTCCCGTCAGCAGTCTTGAGGCCCGTAACACCCGTGCAGAGCTGGTGCCCGGCTCCGGCGTACTCGCAGTCCTGGTAGTCGATGAAGTGGCTGGGGTTGGCCTGCGTGCCCAGGAGGCTGCCCTGGGTGTTCCAAGTGAACAGTTTGCGCGAACCCCAGCTGACGCCGCTGATCCGGTTGGTCTTGCGGTCGGCCACGACCCCGCCAACGTGGTCCGCCTGACGGAACTGCTCCGTGACCTCGTACGTATCCGGGTTGATGGTGTACACGATGGAGCTGCTGTTGGGCCGGTACTCGGCCACCGGAACCCAGACCTTCCCGCCGTCGAAGTCCGTGCCGCCCGGGTGGTAGATCGTGTCCTCACCCAGGACGATGTCTTTGAGCAGCTTTCCCTGCCGGTCAATGACGAAGACGTGGCCGCGGCCCTTGCCGGTTGTGCGGTCGTAACCGTCGACGGGCGAGGGGTAGCGCACCGTCGGTTCAAGGATCTCGACGCTGCTGAGGAATATCTTGTCGCCGACCAGCGACATGCCCTGCGGGTGGAAGGTCGGGAAGTCCAGCTTGAGCTTCTGGACCTGGTCCCACTGGGTGTTGCGGTCCACCCGGGTGAAAGCCTCTGCTTCTGCCGTCAGGCCCTTAGGGGTTTGCCCGTTGGTCGCCACAGCGGAGGTTCCGGCTGTCAGGGTGGCCGCGGCGACTGCTGCGATGGCCAGGACGCGCTTCATCTTCATATCTGCTCCAGGTGCGTGATAGGGGTGCCCGGTGACCGGGCGCGATCCAACCTAGCCGCCCGGGATGGCAGGACAGACAACGGCAGGTGTCGGGACGGTGAAGCATGCGGCCCGGACCGTGGAGACCCGGCGATGGACGCCCGCATCCGTGCGAGTTGGCAGCGCGTTCACCACGGGTTCACTGTCTCCTCAGATCACACTGGCTGAATGGGGCGGGACATCAACCGAATCCTTTGAGGAGACATCATGTCCCGTTCCTTTGCCACATCCCGCCGCCGGTTCCTCGCCCTATCCGGGGGCGCGGCCGCGACAGCGGCCATCTACGGCTTCTCCACGGCCCCCGCATGGGCTGAACCGCGCTTTCCGCAGAACCCCTTCACCTTGGGCATCGCTTCGGGTGACCCCACACCCGACGGCGTCGTGCTGTGGACCCGTTTGGCTCCCGAACCCCAGGCAGCAGACGGGCTGGGCGGCATGCCCCCGTATACGGTCCAGGTGAGCTGGCAGGTCGCCATCGACCCGGACTTCCGCACAGTAGTCAAGGCGGGCAGTGAGAGCGCCACCCCTGAACTGGCCCATTCCGTGCACGCCGAAGTCGGCGGGCTGCTCCCCTCTGCGGACTACTGGTTCCGGTTCCGCGTCGGCAGTGCGGAAAGCCCGGTCGGGCACACCCGCACTGCACCGGCCGCCGGGTCGGACCCGGGCAAGATCACCTTCGCGCTGGCTTCGTGCCAGTCGTGGGCCGGCGGCCGCTATGCCGCGTACCGCACCATGGCACAGGAGGACCTCGATCTGGTGGTGCATGTGGGTGACTACACCTATGAAGGCAGGAACCACGAGACACTGGCCGACTTCCGCAACAACCACGCGAAGTACAAGAGCTCGCCGGACCTGCAGGCCGCGCACGCCAGGTTCCCGTTCGTCGTGACCTTCGATGACCACGAAGTCGAAAACAACTGGGCGGACGGTGTGTCCCAGCCGGACAACGAGGCGTCCAATGACCCGCAGCGGTTCCTCCAGCTGCGCGCCAACGCTTTCCAGGCCTACTACGAGCACCTGCCGCTGCGTCGCCCCCAACGGCCCACCGGCCCGGATATGGTCCTCTACCGGGGACTGGACTACGGCAACCTGGCAAAATTCCATGTACTGGACACCCGCCAATACCGCTCGGACCAGCTGACCGAGAACTTCCCGGGCGGCCCGCAGCACCCCGGCGTGTACGACCCCTCACGCACGCTGATGGGGGACGCGCAGGAACAGTGGCTCTTCCAGGGGCTCGCATCCTCGTCCGCACGCTGGAATGTCATCGCCCAGCAGACCATGATGGCCCAGTACGACTATGACCCGTCCGAGATTCTTTCGGTCAACCACGACCAATGGGACGGCTACGTGGTTTCGCGGAACCGCCTCACCAACTTCATCAACCAGCAGAACCCGGCCAACCCTGTGATCCTGAGCGGCGACTGGCACTCCGCGTTTGTCAACGATGTCCTGCTCGACCACGCGGACCCGGCCTCCAAGGCCGTTACCACGGAGTTCGTCGGAACCTCAATCAGCTCCGGATGCGGCTGGGCCCAGGCCATCAAGAACGGGCTGCCAGCCAACCCGCACACCCGCTACATCAACCCGGACAAGCGGGGCTGGACCCGCTGCACGGTGACCCCGGACGAGTTCCGCAGCGATTACCTCGTAGTGGCTTCTGCCGCCGACACCGCTTCACCGGCCGTCGTCGACGCTTCCTTCGTGGTCCGCAACGGCGAGCCCGGCGCCCAGCGGGCCTGACACCAGAAGGGCGGGGCGGCCAGTCCAGCGATGCTGGCCGCCCGGCCTCGAAGCCAGGGCACAGCTTAACCAGCGAAAAACCCCGGAAACCCCTGAATCCAGGGGCTGTCCGGGGTTTATCCCGAGCTTCCTATCAGAATCGAACTGATGACCTTTTCATTACGAGTGAAACGCTCTACCGACTGAGCTAAGGAAGCACCGCATAAGAACTCCCGGCTAACCGGGCGGTTCATGCAAGAGTCAACTGTAATAGAGTCCCGCCGCCCGGGTCAAAATGGACCCGTAGCAGGCCCTCAGCAGACCGTGTTGTCGGCGGGAACCTTGCCGTTCACGAGGTAGCCGTCCACCGCGTCCTCGAGGCAGCTGTTGGCGCGGCCGTAGGCAGTGTGCCCTTCCCCCTGCCAGGTGAGCAGGGACGCGTTCCCCAGTTGCTTGCGGAGCGACGAAGCCCACTCCACCGGAGTGGCCGGATCCCCTGTCGTTCCGATGACGACGATGGGGGATTCGCCGGTGTACTCCACAGGCGCCGGCGTCCGGACGCTGTCAAAGGGCCAGTCGACGCAGTTGGTGCCACCGTAGGCAAAGAAGTAGCCCAGCGTCGGCGAGGCCTGACGCAGCCTCTCTTCTTCGGCGCGCATGCTGGCCGTGTCGGAAACCATGGGGTAGTCCAGGCAGTTGATGGCGTTGAAGGCAAAGGTCGAGTTGGACGTGTACTGCCCGTTGGGTGCCCTGTCCGCGCCGAGGTCAGCCAGCCTGAGCATCAGGCTGACATTGCCCGCGAATGCGGCTTCAAGGGACTGGGTCAGCGCCGGCCAGCTCTCGTCGTTGTACAGCGGGGTGATGAGGCCGCTGACGAACGTATTGGCGTTCACCAGGCGGCCGTCCTTGGCCGTCCGGGGCGTCTCCTGGACCGACTTGATGAGGTCCTGGATCTGTCCAACGCCGTCATCGACGCTCCCGCTGAGGGGGCAGGCTTTTTCCTTGAGGCAGTGGGCGACGTAGCTTCTGACCGCCTTTTCGAAGGCAACGGCCTGGCCGCTGGTCAGTTCCTCGCTGCTGATGGACGGGTCAAGGGCACCGTCGAGGACCATGCGGCCCACGTTGTCCGGGAAGAGGGAGGCGTAGGTGGAACCCAGGAATGTGCCGTAGGAGTATCCCAGGTAATTGAGCTTGGAGTCGTTGACCACCGCACGCAGGATGTCCAGGTCCTTGGCCGAGCTGACCGTGTCGATGTGGCCAAGGACGGGTCCGGTCTGCTCTGCGCACTGCGCCGCAATGGCTTTGTTGTCGGCCAGCGCCGACGCCAGCCCGGCGTCGGTATCAAGGGCATAAACCTTGGCACGCGAAGCGTCCCGCTCCGCATCGGTCATGCACTTGACGGGGGCGGAGCGCTTGACGCCGCGGGGATCGAAGCCCACGACGTCGTAGCTGGCGCGGACCGGCTGGGAGAAGTGCGTTGCGGCGGCGTCCTTGACGAAGTCGTAGCCGGACCCGCCCGGACCGCCGGGGTTCACCAGCAGTGTCCCCGTCTTGCTGCCGGTGCTGGGGGCCTTCAGCGCTTCTATCCGGATCTTCTCGCCCGCGGGCTCCGCGTAGTTGAGCGGCACCGTCACCTTTGCGCACTGGAAGCCGCCGCCTTCGCACGCTTCCCAGACGACTTCCTGGGAATAGTAGGAATCCAATCCGGCAGGTGCTGACGCCACGATGGAGGGGTCCGCCTTTGCCGTGGCAGGGGCCTTGTCCTCGGTGCTCCCGTTGAGGATGCTGCACGAAGCCAGCGTCAGGGCCAGGACAAGGGCGCCGGCAGCCCGTAGTCCAATCACCAGGGATCTGGAACGCGCGGGCAGGGGGCGAGCAGTCATCGAGAGGTCTCCTTGTAAGGGGCTAGATCAGGCTGGCTGCCATGGACTCAATAGTCAACAGCGGAGCAACGTTGGTGGTGGTGATGCGTTGGCGTGCTTTGTTGATGGCGTCCATCCGGGCCAGCGTTGCCTCCGGGGTGGTCCGGCCGGCAAATTCCTCCAGCTCACCCCTTAGCTCAACGTTCACCAGCTCCACAGCATTCCCAAGCTGGATAATCAGCACATCCCGGTAGAACGACAGCAGGTCCGTCAGTGTCCTGTCCAGCGAATCGGTGATGGACCGTTTGGCCCGGCGCTTCTGGTCATCTTCGAGCTGCCGGACCTGGCTGCGCATGGCAGGTGGGAGCGTTCCGGACTCCGGGGCGCCCAGGGTGGCCAGCAGCGCAGCCTTCTCGGCGGCGTCGCGCTCTTCATTGGAGCTGTTGGCCTCTGCGGTGGCGATCTTCACCAGCTTGTCCGCCATCATCACCGCTGCGGTCACGCCGCGCAGCCCCAAGGGGAACCTGACGGTTTCCAGCCGGCGTTCCCTCGCCTCGGGGTCCCGCGCCAGCCGCCGGGCGATCCCCACATGGCTCTGGGCAGCCCGGGCCGCGCGTTCGGCCAGTGCGGGGTCCACCCCGTCGCGCTTGACCAGCAGCGCTGCGACGTCGGCGGCCGGCGGCAGGCGAAGCGCCACGGCGCGGCACCGGGAACGGATGGTCACCAGAACGTCGGCGGGCGATGGCGCGCACAGCATCCAGATGGTCCGGGGCGTGGGTTCCTCGATGGCCTTGAGCAGTACGTTCGTGGTGCGTTCGGCCATCCGGTCCGCATCCTCGACTACGATGATGCGCCAGCGTCCGGACGAGGGCCGGTTGCCCGCCGTCGACACCAGCTCGCGGGCTTCATCAATGGTTATGGTGACCTTTTCGGTACGGACGAACGTGACGTCCGAATGCGTCTCCCCGAGGATCGTCAGGCAGGCCGGACACTCCCCGCACCCGCGCATGTTGACGTCTTCCTGATCGCAGTTCAGCGCTGCGGCAAAAGCCTTGGCGGCATTGGAACGCCCCGATCCGGGCGGGCCGGTGAACAGCCAGGCATGGGTGAGCCCCTCACCGGAAGTTGCGTGCCGGAGCTGTTCGACGACGGCGGACTGGCCCTGCAGGTCGTCCCAGACCGTCACGCGGCGCCCCTGCCGGCAGACGCAAGAAGGGCGTCGACGCGGGCCAGGATCCGCCCGGCAATCTCTTCGACCGGCAGGTGGGCGGGGATGACGAGGTAGGTGTCCGGCCGGCTGTCCGCCAGGTCGAGGAACGCTGCGCGGATGGTGGTGTGGAACTCGTCAGCCTCTGATTCCAGGCGGTCTTCAGCAGCATCACCGGCGGTCCGGCGGCGGCGCCCGTCGGCAGGATCCACATCCAGGAGCACCGTGAGATCAGGCTGGAGCCCGGAAGTGGCCCACTCGTTCAAGGACCGGACCGCATCGGCGCCGAGGCCACGGCCGGCGCCCTGGTAAGCCACGGAGGAGTCGATGTAACGGTCAGTCAGGACCACCTCGCCGCGCTCGAGCGCCGGGCGGATCACCTGGCTGGCGTGGGCAGCACGCGAGGCTGCGAAAATCAGGGCTTCTGTGTGGGCATCGATGTGGCCATGGCCGTGGTCCAGGACCAGGGAGCGGAGCTTTTCGCCAATGGGAGTGCCACCGGGCTCGCGCGTCCGCAGGACCGTGAGGCCGCGCGCCTCGAGCGCGGTGGCAAGCCGGCCCGCCTGCGTGGACTTGCCGGCACCGTCGCCGCCTTCAAAGGCGATGAAAAGTCCGGGGCTTTGCGTGTTCACTGCTCAAGACTACCGACTTCCAAGCCAACTTCGGGCCCCGCCTTACGGCCAAGTACGCTTTCCCCATGAGTCTTTCGGAGCAGCATGCAGCGTCCCTGTCGGCCGAAACGGTGGTGGTTGCCGCCGGCCGGCCGCCACGGAAGCGGGACGAGCCCGTGAACCCACCTATTGTGCTGTCCTCGACGTATTTCGGAACCGGCGCACTGGCTGATGGCGACCGCGGCTACGGCCGCTATGCCAATCCCACCTGGGATCCCTTCGAAGAGGCACTGGGCCAGCTGGAAGGTTCGGAGCTTCCCGGGCTGCTTTATGCTTCAGGGCTTGCCGCTGTGAGTTCCGCCCTGTCCCTGCTGCCGGCGGGCGGCGTCCTGGTCATGCCTTCCCACAGCTACTCGGGCTCGCTGGTGATGGCCACAGAGCTGGCACAGAAGGGCTTCCTGGAACTCCGGACGGTGGACATTGCCGACACTGATGCCGTGAAGGAACAGCTGGCCCCGCAGGGACAGAACGCCAAGGCGGCCAGGATGCTCTGGCTCGAAAGCCCCACCAACCCCATGCTCGGCATTGCCGACATCCGCGAACTCACGGCAGCGGCCCACGCGGTGGGAGCCATCGTCGTCACGGACAACACCTTCTCCACCCCCCTCGTGCAGCAGCCCCTGTCCCTGGGTTCGGACGTCGTGCTGCACTCCGTGACAAAGTACCTGGCCGGCCATTCCGACGTCGTTCTCGGCGCCCTGGTGACCTCCAACCCGGACATCCGGGCAGCTTTGCTGCACCACCGCATCATCCACGGCGGCATTGCCGGCCCGTTCGAAGCGTGGCTGGCACTTCGGGGGCTCCGCACGCTGGCTCTGCGCGTGGAACGTTCGCAGGCCTCGGCTGCGGTCCTGGCCGAACGCCTCAGCACGCACCCCCTGATCGAAGCCATCCGCTTTCCGGGACTCCCCTCCGACCCTGGCCACGAACGGGCAAAGTCGCAGATGACCGGTTTTGGTTCCATCGTGTGCGTGGAGATCGCGCCGGCGGCCGGCCTGAACGGGGCGGACGCCGCGGACAAACTGGTGCAGGGGCTGCGGCTCTGGCTGCCGGCCACGTCCCTGGGCGGCGTGGAATCGCTGATCGAACGGCGCCGCAGGCACACTGCTGAGCCGCTGAGTGTGCCGGAGAACCTGGTGCGCCTGAGTGTAGGCATCGAGAATGTCGAGGACCTCTGGGCCGATTTGAAGCAGGCGCTGGACTCACTGGGCCGCTAGGCTTGGATGGTGGACGGTGAATTGATTATTCGGCCTGTTGAGACGGCCCTGTTTTTTATCCTTGCCCTGGTGGCACTGGGACTTGAAGTTTGGGCCCTGCTGGATTGTGTCCGGCACAAGCCCGGCGCCTTCGAAGCCACAGGCAAACGGACCAAGACGTTCTGGCTTGCGCTGACAGGTGGTGCCACCCTCGTTGGTGTCATCTCGTTCTTCGGCAGCGGCGGCGGAATCTTCGGCACCCTCGGCCTGTTCGGGCTGGCCGCCGTCGTGGCCGCCTCCGTCTACCTGGCAGACGTCCGCCCGGCAGTCAAGGACGCCGGCCGCGGCGGCAACCGCAGCACCGGGCCCTACGGCCCCTGGTGACCCAGCGGCGCCACCGCTGCCCAATCCACAGTGAGCTCACCCAGGCGCCACCGCGACGGCCCGTCCTGGACCGGCCACCCGCCGTCGAGCAGTGCCCTGCACATGGCATGCCACCGCTGCCTGTTGCCGAACGGGGCCAGCGGCGCCGACTCCAGCCAGGCCCGGTCCATGGCCTGCATCAGTTTGTGGACAGGTTCGCCCGGGACGTTGCGGTGGATGAGTACCTTCGGCAACCGCTCCGCAACTTCCGACGGCAGGTCAAAGCTGCCGAACCGCACGGACATGCTCAATGACAATGGCCGCTCCGCATCGAGGGCAACCCACGTCACGCGCCGTCCGATCTCATCGCACGTTCCGTCAATAAAGAGCCCGCCGGGAGCAAGCCGGCCCTGGACCAGCCGCCAGATACCGGCCACATCCGCTTCCTCGTACTGCCTCAGAACATTGAAGGCCCTGACCAGGACGGGCCTGTCGGCCAGGGGCAATTCGAAGCCGCCCACCCGGAAGGTCAGCCCCGGCCGTTCCAGGGCTTTGGCCACCCGGACCCGCTCGGGTTCGATTTCGATCCCGCAGACCCGCACATCGTGCCGGACAGTGCGGAGGCGGTCAAAGAGTTCGACGGCGGTGGCGGGCGTCGCGCCGTAGCCCAGGTCAACCACCAACGGGTCTTCGGCCGCCCGCAGCCGCCAGGCCTGCGGACCGGTGAGCCAGCGGTCCAGCCTTCGCATCCGGTTGGGGTTGGTGGTGCCGCGGGTGACGTTACCGACGGGCCGGCCAGACCTCCCCTTAGGGGCCATCCTGACCGGGCTGTTGCCGGAGATCTGGGCGGACGCCACCCGTTCAGCTTTTTGCACCACCGCCCAACCTTATCCTTGCGACAGTGCAGGGCTTGTAATGCTGGGCGGGCTGCAACGCCGCTCAGCTAGGATGAAAATCATGACTTACAAGCTGATTCTGCTGCGCCACGGCCACAGCGAATGGAACGCCAAGAACCTGTTCACCGGCTGGGTGGACGTAGACCTGAACGACCAAGGGCGCGAGGAAGCAGCCCGCGGCGGTGAGCTCCTGGTGGAGCACAACGTCCTGCCGGACATTCTGTACACGTCGCTCCTGAAGCGGGCCATCAACACGGCGAACATCGCACTGGACAAGGCCGACCGTGGCTGGATCCCGGTCAAGCGCGACTGGCGCCTGAACGAACGCCACTACGGCGCCCTGCAGGGCAAGGACAAGGCCCAGACCCTTGCCGAGTACGGCGAAGAGCAGTTCATGGAATGGCGCCGCTCCTATGACACCCCGCCGCCGCCGCTGGACGATGACTCAGAGTTCTCCCAGGTGGGGGATCCCCGTTATGCGGACCTCGGCGACGCCATGCCCCGCACCGAATGCCTCAAGGATGTCCTCGTCCGCCTGCTGCCTTACTGGGAATCGGACATCAAGGCAGACCTGAAGGCAGGCAAGACCGTCCTGGTCACCGCCCACGGAAACTCGCTCCGCGCGCTGGTCAAGCACCTGGACGGGATCAGCGACGACGCCATTGCCGGCCTGAACATCCCCACCGGCATCCCGCTGGTCTATGACCTGGATGAGGACTTCCAGCCGATCAAGGCCGGCGGAACGTACCTTGACCCGGAAGCCGCCGCGGAAGCCATCCTGGCCGTGGCCAACCAGGGCAAGAAATAGGGTAAAACGACGACGGCGGGCCGGTCACCTCAGGTGACCGGCCCGCCGTCGTCGGTGGAACAGTGGGCTAGAGAGCCTGCGGCTGCCATTCGCCGGTGACGAGGTAGGTCACCTTGCGGGCCACCGACACCCCGTGGTCGGCGAAGCGTTCGAAGTAGCGGCTGGCGAGTGCCACGTCCACGGTGGTGGCGGGTGTCTCGGCCCAGTCCGGGGAAGCGATCGCCTTGAAGACGCTCAGGTGAAGGTCGTCGATGGTGGTGTTGGCCTTGAGGATGTCGCGGGCAACTTCCAGGTCACGGGTTTCCAGCAGCACAGTGAGCTTCTCGGCAATCAACCGGTCCAGTTCGGCCATTTTCTCGAACGTGGGAGTCATGGAGGCCGGGATCACGGTGGACGGGAAGCGCAGCCGTGCGAGCTGCGCGATGTGGCGGGCAAGATCACCCATCCGCTCGAGCGAAGCGCTCATGCGCAGGGCGCCCACGATCATCCGGAGGTCACTGGCCACCGGTCCCTGCAGGGCGAGGATGTCGATGGCACGCTCATCCAGGCTGTTCTGCAGGAAATCGATGCGGGCGTCCGCAGCAATAACGTCTTCGGCCAGATCCACGTCGGCAACCTGGAAGGAGGTGGTGGCCTTCCCGATGGCCTCGCTGACCAACCCGGAAATCTCAACGAGCTGTTCACCCACCTGGGTCAGCTCTTCCTGAAAAACCTTACGCACGTGGCGTCCTTTCCTTGGAACTCCGCACCGCCCATGTGGCAGACGGAACTCATGTCGCCGTTCGGCACTCCGACGGGTAACTCTGTCAGCGGGCGATGAACTCTTTATCGTTTATAGGTGAACGTTAGCTGAACCGTTCGTGCAATGGCCCGGGATGCACCGGTATGCCACTAGTCACAGCATAAGCTGGAGCCGTGGATTCTACGCTCATCGGTGTCATTGCCGGCCTGGTTGGCCTGGCGTTAGGCACCTTCGGCGTGCTCGCGTTCAGGGTCAGTGAACAGCAGCGGCAGCTTGTCGACGTCGACGACGACGAACTCACCCTGCCGCCGGGTGCGGCGGAGGTGCTGGCGGTCGTCGGGCGGGCTTTTGTGGTGGTGGACGCCGTGGACGGCGTGGTCCGGGCAAGCCCTGCCGCCTACGCTTACGGGCTCGTCCGCGGCCATACCGTAGTCCACAAGCAGCTGCTGGACATGACGGCCGGGGTGCGCCGCGACGGTGTCATCCTGGAAAAGCGGCTCGAGCTACCGCGCGGCCCGCTGGGCCAGGGGACAATCATCGTGCAGGTGCGTGCAGCCATGCTCGGCGAGGAATACATCCTGCTGCTTGCCGATGACCGTACCGAAATCACCCGCACCGAAGAGATCCGGAACGACTTCGTTGCCAACGTCTCGCACGAGCTGAAGACCCCGGTAGGTGCAATTTCCCTGTTGGCCGAGGCGCTGGAGTCCTCGGCAGACGACCCCGAGGCTGTCCGGCGGTTCGCCAAGCGGATGCACAAGGAATCAGGCCGGCTTGCGGCCTTGGTGCAGGACATCATCGAACTCTCACGCCTCCAAGGTGCCAGCGTCTCCCAGGAAGGCACGGCGGTGGACATCAACGCCGTGATCTCCGAAGCGGTGGACCGGTCCCAGCTCCCCGCCGAAAGCAAGAACATCCGGATAGTTGTCGGTGACCGGGTCGAGGCCAAGGTATTCGGTGACCGCGACCTGCTCGTTACGGCGCTGCGGAACCTGATCGACAATGCCATCCGCTACTCGCCTGAAAACACCAAGGTGGGTGTCGGTGTCCGTTCCAAGGAAGGGCTCATCTCTGTCTCCGTCACGGACCAGGGGGAGGGCATGAGCCTGGAGGACCAGGAGCGCGTCTTCGAGCGGTTCTACCGGGTGGATGCCGCACGGTCGCGCCACACGGGCGGGACGGGCCTTGGCCTCAGCATCGTCAAGCACGTCGCCTCCAACCACGGCGGTGAGGTGACCCTGTGGTCCCGGCCCGGCCAGGGTTCCACGTTCACCCTGAGGCTGCCCGAGATGGAAACGCAGGACGAACCGGAACCTGCAGGAGTCAAAGAACGAGCTGTACACGAGCGCGTTAAAGAACGCGGCGTACATGAGCAAGGAGCCAGCGCTTGAGCCGTATTTTGATAGTCGAGGACGAAGAGTCGTTCAGCGACCCCCTGTCGTATCTGCTGGGCAAAGAGGGGTTCGAAGTCGAGGTTGTGGATAACGGCCTGGACGCCATCACCGAATTCGACCGGAACGGTGCGGACTTGGTGCTGCTGGACCTCCAGCTGCCCGGCCTGTCAGGCACGGAGGTCTGCCGCCAGCTGCGTCAGCGCTCCAGCGTCCCGGTGATCATGCTGACCGCCAAGGATTCGGAAATTGACAAGGTGGTCGGCCTCGAACTTGGTGCCGACGATTACGTCACCAAGCCGTACTCCTCCCGCGAGCTGGTAGCCCGCGTGCGGGCGGTGCTCCGCAGGCAGGGCGAGCCTGAGGAACTGATCTCGGCCACCGTCCAGGCGGGCCCTGTCCGGATGGACATCGAGCGCCACGTAGTGAGCGTGGGCGGCGAACAGGTCCTGCTTCCGCTGAAGGAATTCGAGCTCCTGGAAATGCTCTTGCGCAACTCCGGCCGGGTACTGACCCGCGGCCAGCTGATCGACCGGGTCTGGGGGTCCGATTACGTGGGGGACACCAAGACCCTGGACGTCCACGTCAAGCGGCTCCGCGGCAAGATCGAACCGGACCCCTCAGTGCCCCGCTACCTGGTCACCGTCCGCGGCCTCGGCTACAAGTTCGAGCCGTAGACAGAACCCAGCCGGGCAGGCAACAACAGGCAACATGCAAAAACGGAGGGCCTCCCGCCGGGAGACCCTCCGTTTTTGCATTTTCAGTTTCGCCGGTGCGGCACCGCTTTCGCGGAAGGACCGTCTAGTGGCCTGCACCCGTGGCGGTGGCCGACGGTGACGGGGTGGGCGAGCCGGAGGTGATGGGTTCGCTGCCTGCCGGCAGGTACTCCTTGTACTCGGCCAGTGTGCCGTCCAGGACCGGCACGCGGACCGTCTTGGTTACGTCGGTGCCGTCCTCAGTGACCTTGAGGTCCACGAGTGAACCGGCAATGCCGCCGGAGGTGCTGAGGATGGCTTCGTCGGCGGAGTCGTTGAGCAGGGTGTAGGAGTTGGCTTTCACCGCAACCTGCGTCCTGGAACCCTGCGCACCATTGACCGTGAGTTTAACGTCCTGCGAAGAGGAGTTGTACACGGCGCCAAGCAGGCGGCCGGGCTTGTCTTCGCCACCGGAAACGATCAGCATGTTCCGCAGCTGCAGCGGTCCGACGTCGGCGCGGATGCCGTCGGACGAGGCGTACTGGTGAGTGGTCTGCTGGGGATTGATGTAGCCGCAGCCGGTCATGGTCGCCAGGCCCAGGGCCAGGGCTCCTGCTGCCAGTGCCAGTTTGCCGCTCTGGGCCCGGTTCATCGCAGTGAAACGCACGTCACGTACTCCTCGAGAGTCTTGAAACATTATTCAGCCATAGCCTAGCGGCAATCGGCTCCAAACAAGGATTCCGGACGGTCACATTGTCCTTGGCAGGGGCCTGCAGATGCACTATTATCTGCATCCGTCAAGAGGGTGAAGGGGGTTGATTTGGCCCATTTTCCGCGGATTCATGCGGTTCCGGGCCCCTTTACGGGCCAGTCATATGCCTGAATCGTGATAAACTGGTCTGCGGGAAAGGGGAATGTCCACATGGTATTTGAGGTCGGCGAGACAGTAGTTTACCCTCACCACGGTGCAGCAAAAATTGAAGAAATCAAGATGCGCACTGTCAAGGGCGAAGAGAAAATGTATCTCAAGCTCAAGGTGGCTCAGGGTGATCTGACCATTGAAGTTCCAGCAGAGAACGTTGACCTTGTTGGGGTCCGTGACGTAGTGGGCAAGGAAGGTTTGGAGCACGTTTTCGATGTGCTCCGGGCTGAGTTCACTGAAGAACCCACCAACTGGTCACGCAGATACAAGGCAAATCTGGAGAAACTTGCTTCCGGTGACGTTATCAAGGTTGCAGAGGTCGTTCGCGACCTCTGGCGCCGCGATCACGATCGGGGCCTTTCCGCAGGTGAGAAGCGAATGCTGGCCAAGGCCCGGCAGATTCTGATTTCAGAACTGGCGCTGGCTGAAAAGACTGATGAAGAGAAGGCTGCAAGCGTTCTCGACGAGGTCCTGGCTTCCTAAGAATTGAGCCCCGGGGGTACGTGAGTACCGCCGGGGTTTCTTTTTGCCCTTTTTTCGACCGGCGGGTGCCGTCCGGAGCAGTTGCCCGCCTCTGTCCGGTTCAACCCCGCCGGTTCCACCACGCGCGCGTGTCCGGGACGTAGGCTGGACCGCATGAACAACGGACTGCCCCGCCCCGTCACCGCCGTCATCATCGTCGCTGCCGGTTCCGGCGAGCGGCTGGGCTACGGTTTGCCCAAAGCCGCTGTGCCGCTGGGCGGAGAGCCCATCCTCATGCACGCGCTGCGCGGAGTGGTCGCATCCGGAGTCGGCAGCCAGGTCTGCGTGGTGCTGCCCGCCGGAGCCGACGGCCTCCGGCAGCTTTGCGAGGACTTCAGGCAGGAACTGGCCGACGGCGGCCCCGTCCTCACCGTTCTCGACGGCGGCGCCACCCGGGCGGACTCCGTGCGGGCCGGCATCGCGGCCCTGATGGAAGGCATTGAAGCCGTGCTGGTGCACGATGCCGCCAGGGCTCTGACCCCCGAGTATGTCTTCCATCGGGTGGTTGACTCCCTGGCTGCCGGCGCCGTCGCAGTGATCCCTGCCGTGCCGGTGGTGGACACGGTCAAGATGGTTGCCCGGACCAGCGGGGATGACGCCGCCATCGCCCCGGAACTCGTCACCGGGACTGCCCGGCGGGAAGAGCTGCGCTCGGTCCAGACACCCCAGGGTTTCCGGCTGTCCACCCTGCAGGAAGCCCACGCGGCGGCGTCGGGCTTTGATGAGCAGCAGGCTGCGGCGGTCACCGACGACGCCATGCTGGTGGAAATGCTGGGAGTCCGGGTGCACGCTGTCCACGGTTCCACCCAGTCCCTGAAAATCACCACCCCCCTGGATCTGATCATCGCCGAAGGGCTGCTCGAAGGCCCGCTGGGAATCCGCTGGGTGGAGGGCTAAGCGTGGGCGAGCCACAAATGATCCTGCCCCGCACCGGCATCGGCATGGACGTCCATGCCTATGCGTCCGAGGACCAGCCCCGTCCGCTGTGGCTGGGCGGGCTGTTCTGGGAAGGCGAGCGTGGACTTGCCGGACACTCGGACGGAGATCCGGTTGCGCACGCCGCGGCGGACGCACTGTTCTCGGCTGCCGGCATCGGGGATCTGGGGACGCACTTCGGCACCGACCGGCCGGAATTCGCCGGGGCCTCCGGCACCACCCTGTTGGCGGAGGCGGCCAGGATTGTCCGCGCAGCCGGGTTCGAGATCGGCAACGTAGCGGTGCAGTTCGTTGCCGGCCGTCCCAAGTTCGGTCCCCGGCGCCAGGAATCGCAGGGTGTCCTGAGCGAGGCAGCGGGAGCGCCCGTCAGCGTCACAGCCACCACCAGCGACGGACTGGGTTTCACCGGCAGGGGCGAGGGCATAGCTGCCGTTGCCACCGCCCTGGTGTATCCCCGCTGATCCTCCTCGGTACCGGAGCAGGCCTGGACGCCTTTCGTCTATTCTGGAGCGGTGACTCTCCGCTTTTACGACACAGCATCCGCCGAAGTCCGTGACTTCGTTCCCCTCATCCCGGGAAAAGCGAGCCTGTACTACTGCGGAGCCACGGTGCAGGGCATGCCGCACGTGGGCCATATCCGCTCAGCCATCGCGTTTGACCAGCTGACCCGCTGGCTTGAGTACCGGAACCTGCGTGTCACGGTCGTCCGCAACGTCACGGACATCGACGACAAAATCCTTGCCAAATCGGCCGAGTCTTTCGATCCGGGTTTCCAGGAGGGGCCGGACGCTGTCCGCGAGGAGGAATGGTGGGCGCTGGCTTACCGCTTCGAACAGGCATTCCTCCAGGCTTACGACACCCTCGGTGTTTCGCGTCCCACCTATGAGCCGCGGGCAACCGGCCACATTCCCGAAATGCACGCGCTCATCCAGTCGCTCATCGAGCGCGGGCACGCCTACCCGGCCCTCGACGGTTCCGGCGACGTCTACTTCGACGTGAGGTCATGGGACAAATACGGCTCCCTGACGCGCCAGAACATCGACGACATGCAGGGTGCCCCGGACGCGGATCCCAGGGGAAAGAAGGACCCCCGCGACTTCGCGTTGTGGAAAGGCCATAAAGAGGGGGAGCCGACGACGGCGAGCTGGGCATCGCCGTGGGGCGCCGGGCGGCCGGGCTGGCACCTGGAATGCTCGGCGATGGTCACCAAGTACCTCGGCACCGAATTCGACATCCACGGCGGCGGGCTGGACCTCCGCTTCCCGCACCACGAAAACGAGATGGCCCAGTCCCAGGCCGCAGGGCATGCCTTCGCGAACTTCTGGATGCACAACGGCATGGTTACCTACGAGGGCGACAAAATGTCCAAGTCGATCGGCAACACCATCAGCCCGTCGGAGATGCTGGAACTGGCCTCCCCGCGCGTCGTCCGGTACTACCTCGGGCAGGCGCACTACCGGTCGGTGCTGGACTACCGTCCAACGTCGCTGCAGGAGGCTGCAGCCGCCGTCGAACGCATTGAGGGCTTCATGGGCCGCGCCGTGCAGGCGCTGTCCGACGGCGGGAGCTACGCGTTCTCCACCTACGGCCAGGTGCCCGGGGAGTTCGAACGCGCCATGGATGACGACCTGAACGTGCCCCAGGCCCTCGCCGTGGTCCACGAAACAGTACGGTCCGGCAATACTGCACTGACGGAGGGGCGCCTGGAGGATGCGCAGCAGGCGCTGCACAGCCTTCACGACATGCTTCGCGTCCTCGGCCTGAACGATGTGGCTTCGGGCGTGGTCACCGATACCCGGGAATCGGCCGCCCTCTCCGTCCTGGTCGAGGCCCAGCTCGCTGCCCGCGCGCAGGCCAGGGCCTCGAAGGACTGGGCTGCCTCCGACGCCATCCGGGACACACTGAAGGCCGCCGGCGTCGCTGTTGAGGACGGCCCCGACGGCGCTACGTGGAGCCTGCAGCGGGACTGAAACGGCGATTTTACTTGATTCAGTAGACTGGTAGGCAGACTCAGTCAAACAATCAAGGGTGGAACTCTCATGGCCAACAATGGTCGCCGGTCGGTAAAAGCGAAGAAGGGCCCCACCGTCGGAACCGGCGGTCACGGCCGTAAGGCACTGGAGGGCAAGGGCCCCACGCCCAAGGCGGAGGACCGCCCGTACCACAAGGCACACAAGAGCAAGCAGCTCGCGGAACGGTCCGCGGCGAAGCGTGGCACGAACACCGGTGCCCGCAGCGCGGGTGCTTCCCGCTCCGGCCCCAAGGGCCGCGCCACCGAGGAAGTCGTCACGGGCCGCAACTCGGTTGTCGAAGCCCTGCGTGCCGGCATCCCGGCCAAAGCCCTGCACATCGCCATCCGGATTGAGATGGACGACCGCGTCAAGGAGTCGCTGAAGCTCGCCGCAGAGCGCGGCATCCCGTTGCTCGAGACGGGCAAGCCCGAGCTTGACCGCATGACCGACGACGCCGTCCACCAGGGCCTCGTCCTGCAGATCCCGCCGTACGAGTACCAGGATGCCTACGACCTCGCCGAGGAAACCGTGGCGGCCTGGAAGAAGGGCCACGTACCCAACGCTCCGCTGTTCGTTGCGCTGGACGGCATCACGGACCCGCGCAACCTTGGCGCCATCATCCGCTCGGTCTCAGCTTTCAGCGGCCACGGCGTCATCGTTCCGGAGCGCCGCTCCGTTGGCGTCACCGCTTCTGCGTGGAAGACCAGCGCCGGCGCGGCCGTGCGTGTTCCGGTGGCCCGTGCGGCCAACCTCAACAGCGCCCTGAAGCGGTTCAAGAACATGGGCATTTTTGTCCTCGGGCTCGACGGCGACGGCGACGTTTCGCTTCCGGACCTCACCCTCGCCACGGAGCCTGTGTGCATCGTGGTTGGCTCCGAAGGCAAGGGCCTGAGCCGCCTGGTCCGTGAGAACTGCGACCAGATCGTTTCCATCCCGATTGACTCCGCCATGGAATCGCTGAACGCCTCCATGGCAGTCGGCATCTCGCTGTACGAAGTCTCCAGGCAGCGCGCCGCCAAATAGTCCCGTTGAGTGGTTGGCGCGGCCAACATCCTCCGCGTGCTGCTCCTTCGTCGCTTTGACGCACGCTTCCGGATGCCGGCCGCGCCACAAACGCTCTGGCACTACCTGCAGGAAAACCGGCAACCCTCTCGCACCCGGTGAGAGAGGGTTGCCGGTTTTCCTGCGTTAAGTGCGAGAGCGTTCCGGGGGCTGGAAGGCGCGGCGGTTGGCCAAAACGGGGAGCCGCTGGCGGGCCTCCCTGACCACGGCGGCGTCCAGGTCGGCAAAGAGCAGGCCCGGGGCGCCGTCGAGCTCGTCCAGCACCTCGCCCAACGGCGACACGAAGACGGAATGCCCTACCCCCGTGGGTGAACCGGCTTTGGCGCGGACGCCCTGGGTGGCGGGGTCACCCTGCCCGCAGGCGAGAACGTAGGTGGTGGAGTCCAAGGCACGCGCACGGGCCAGCAGCTGCCACTGCTCAACTTTGCCCGGCCCGGAGGCCCACGAGGCACAGACGATGTTCGCCTCCGCGCCCCGTTCGGCGTTTGCCGTGAACAGGGCAGGGAAACGGATGTCGTAGCAGGTGGACAGGCCAAAGGTGAGGCCGCCGGCGTCGAACGTTACCGGTTCAGTGCCCGGATCAACGGTGTCCGATTCAAGGAAGCCGAACGCGTCAAAGAGATGAACCTTGTCATAGTGCGCTTCGACGCCGGGACCGGTGGCCAGGAGCGTGTTCCGCACTTTTCCGCCGCCCGGACCCGGACCGGCAGGCGACCCCGGAGTGAACATCCCCGCCACCACAACCATGTCCAGGGAGGCCGCGATGCTCCGGACCCGCGAGGCCCACGGTCCGTCCAGCGGTTCGGCGATATCCAGCAGCGAGTTCCCGAACGCCCGCATGGACGCTTCGGGAAAGACCACCATGTCAGCACCGCCGGCCTTGGCTTTTTGCGCCTCCCGTTCCAGGGTGGACAAGTTGGCGGCCAGGTCCCGGCCGCTGATGATCTGAGCCAGCACAACCCGCACTTCGTACCTCCGCCTCGACGTTTCCTTCCAGTATGCAACCAGGGTCCGCATGAGGCGGTATGAGGTCCGCGGCGGCTTGCCGGTGTCACAATGGCGGGTGTGCGGATGAAACGGCGCCGGCGGCTACCATTGACGTGATGGTCATGCCGCTTTTCGACACCGCTTCCACCATGGATGCCTCATCTGCACATCCACTCGGTGTCAGCGTTCCGCGCCCGGGTCCCGGCGCGGAGAATGTGCTGCACTCCACCGCCAACGTCGCTGTTTATGCGCCCGGCGTCCTGACCCTCGAGATCGCCTACAAGGCCCCCGGCGGGGAATGGCGGCTGCAGACGCTGCCCAACGTCACCCACGGTGTGCACCACGGTATAGTCGATGATTTCCCGTACGGATCGCGCTACGGCTTCCGTGCCACCTCCAAAGCGGAGCCGCTGCCCCTGTCAGTGCCAACCATGGACCTGGATGACGACGGCGGCCAGCCTCTGTTGCTTGACCCCTACGGCCGTGCCGTGGACCAGCGGGAAGGCTTCCTGACGAACGTCAGGATGGCCGGCGATTTCGACTGGGGCCAGGACGAGCGGCCGCGGCTGCAGTGGCGGAACACCATCATCTACGAGGCGCATGTCCGTGGCCAGTCCATGCTGCATCCGGACGTGCCGGAGGAACTGCGCGGAACGTATGCGGGCATGGCACATCCGGCGATCATCGAGCACATCAAGAGCCTGGGTGTTACCTCGATCCAGCTGCTCCCGGTGCATTTCCACCTGGACGAGCCGCACCTGCAAAACCTCGGCATGACCAACTACTGGGGCTACAACACGGCCGCATTCTTCGCGCCGCACCCGGGCTACGCAACGAAATCTGCCCAGGAGGCCGGCCCGCAGGCCATCCAGGACGAGTTCAAGGGAATGGTCAAGCTCCTGCACGCGGCCGGACTCGAAGTGATCCTTGACGTCGTCTACAACCACACTGCCGAGGGCGGCGCCGACGGGCCCACCATCAGCTTCCGCGGGCTCGGCGAGAACGCGTACTACCGCATGGATGGCCATGGAAAATATGTGGACACCACCGGGTGCGGCAACAGCCTGAACTTCGGGAACCCCCGCGTCGTCCAGCTTGTCCTGGACTCGCTCCGGTATTGGGTGGATGAATTCCACATCGACGGGTTCCGTTTTGACCTGGCAGTGACCCTGTGCCGGAACTCCCACAACGAGTTTGATCCCCGGCACCCGTTCCTGGTGGCAGTGGCTGCAGATCCTGTGCTTTCGGATGTGAAACTGATCGCCGAACCCTGGGACGTCGGCTACGGCGGCTGGCAGACCGGCAAGTTCCCGATGGGCTGGGTGGACTGGAACGACCACTTCAGGGACAGCGTCCGGTCGTTCTGGCTCTCCGACCGCGCGGCCATCGAGGCGGGCGGCCATGGCGGGTCAGTCGCCCGTTTGGCAGATGCGCTGTCCGGTTCTGCGGCGCTTTTTGAAGGCTCAGGCCGTTCGAGGCTGGCGTCGGTTAACTTCGTCACGGCCCATGACGGCTTCAACCTGAACGACCTCGTTTCCTACGACCGCAAACACAATGAGGCCAACGGCGAGCAGAACCGGGACGGGCACGGGGACAACCGCAGCTACAACCATGGCTTCGAAGGCCGGACCGAGGATGAGGAGATCCTGGCGCAGCGGGCCCAGTCCCGGCGCAACCTCATGGCCTCCATGATGATCTCCCTGGGTGTGCCCATGATCACCGCCGGTGACGAGCTGGCCCACACCCAGCAGGGCAACAACAACGCCTACTGCCAGGACAACCCCTTGGCCTGGATCGACTGGACGCGAACGCCCGAATCCTCCGAGATGCTCCGCAGCACCAAACGCCTTATCAGGCTGCGCAAGGAGTTCCTGGCGAGCCAGCCGCACGACTTTCCCGCCCGGGACGAGCAGTCCTACCTCTACTGGTTCGACCATTCAGGCCAGCCGATGTCCATGGAGCGCTGGAATGATCCCCGGCACCGGGTGATGCAGCTCCTGCTCGGATCGGACGACGGCGCGCTGGCAGGGCTCGTAGTGGTGAACGGCAGCAACTCAGCGGTAAGAATCACCCTTCCCGAGCTCACGAACGACGACGGGACGCCGCGCCGGATGTTCGAACTTCGGCTCACCACGTCGCCGCTGCACGAGCTCCGCCAGGGCGGCCGCGTCGCGTCCGGTGAGACGGACCTCGTCGAGGCGAATTCGATCAACATCTACCGTACGTAGCGGCCGGGGAACTGAATGCGCAACCGTTCCGTTGCTGCCTTGCTGCTGACCGGGCTGGCAGTGCTGGCAGTCCTCGCTTTCGGCGGCACCGGCTTCCTTGAATCGCTGACCGGAAGTCCGACGCCGGCAGTTAGTTCCAGCGCGGAGGCGGGCCAGGGGGCCGCCGGCCAGGGGTCTCCCGGCGCGGCCGCTCCGGCGAACCCTTCGGGTCTTGCGGCGGTGAACGAGTCGCGGCTCCCGGCGGAGGCGCGCCAAACCCTGGCATCGATCCGCGCGGGGGGACCCTACCGCTACAGCCAGGACAACAAGACCTTCGGCAATTTCGAGCGCATCCTCCCGCGCCGGGATTCCGGCTATTACCGCGAGTACACCGTTCCCACACCGGGGGAGTCAGACCGGGGAGCGCGCCGGATCATCACCGGCTCCGGGGGAGAGAAGTACTACACCGAGGACCACTACGAATCGTTCAAGTTCATCGCAGAAGGAAGCTGAACAAACCCATGAAGATCTACTCCGCCGATACCTGGACCATGGAAGAGCTGCAGGCACAGGTGGCCGACGCCGGCCGGCGCAGCCTGGTGGTTCCGGCCGCCGACAGCAAAAGGGCGGTCTTGGAGACCTTCGGCGAAGTCCTGGCGTTCCCCGAACACTACGGAGTGAACCTTGACGCCCTGAACGACTCCCTGCATGACTTCGCCGACAGCATCACCGACAACGGCGGTGCGCCCGTCACCGTGCTTTGGGAGGTCGCAGCCCGGTTCCGCGCCGACCGGTCCTTCGGGATCATCTGCGAGGTCCTGCAGGACGCTGAAAGCTACGCCGGCAGTGACCTGGCCGTCGCGGCCATACTCCTCTAAACGGATCAGGCGTTGACGATCAGCCCCAGCTCGGCCTTCGAAGCCAGTGCCTCGTGGCGGGGCAGGACGCGGACCGTGTAGCCGAAGGCGCCGGAACGGTCGATGACGAGGGAACCGCTGAACAGGTGCCGCCCGTTGCCGAGGTCTTCCTTGGGCTGCAGCTCCATCATCGTGACCTCGGTCAGGGTGTCACTCTCCTCGGCGCGCCCGTAGGCAACCTCCACCGACACATCCTCCGGTGTCAGGGTGTGCAGCGCCACGTAGGCGTTCACCTGCAGGATGTCGCCGATCTGCGGGTCCTCGGACACTCCCACGGAATCCACGTGCTCCACATGCAGCAGCGGCCACGCGGACCGTACCTTCGCGGTCCATGCCGCCAGGAGGCGGGCCTGGGCGTAGGAATCAGCGACGGCACGGCGGCCTGCTTCCGCTGCGGGCCGGTACAGGACGTTGACGTAATCGTGCAGCATCCGTTCCGCGGAAACGGCCGGCCCCAGGTGGGACAGCGTGTGCTTGATCATGGAGACCCAGTGGGTGGGGACTTTCTCCGCCCCGGTGGTTGAGGGTCCGGCCGCTCCCGCGCCTTCGGACACCGTGCTGCCGTAGAAGCGCGGCGCAACCTGCGTTTCCAGCAGCTCATACAGCGCTGCCGCTTCGATGTCGTCGCGCTCCTCGGGGGAGGCGTCATTGTTGGCGGTGGGGATGGCCCAGCCGTTCTCGCCGTCGTACATCTCGTCCCACCAGCCGTCCATCACCGAAAGGTTCAGCGAACCGTTGATGGCGGCTTTCATGCCGGAGGTTCCGCAGGCTTCCAGGGGACGGAGCGGGTTGTTCAGCCACACATCGCAGCCTGGGAAGAGGGTCCTGGCCATGGCGATGTCGTAGTTGGGCAGGAAGGCGATCCGGTGCCGGACCTCGGGGTCGTCAGTGAACCGGACCAGGTCCTGGATCATCTTCTTCCCGGCGTCATCGGCAGGGTGGGACTTTCCGGCGATCACCAGCTGGATCGGGTGCTCCGGGTGCAGGAGCAGGGCCTTGAGCCTGGCAGGCTCGCGCAGCATCAGGGTCAGCCGCTTATAAGTGGGGACGCGGCGGGCGAATCCGATGGTGAGCACATCGGGGTCCAGAACGTTGTCCGTCCAGCCGAGTTCGGCGTCGGCGGCACCGCGTTTCTTCCATGCGGCCCGGAGCCGGCGGCGGACGTCCTCCACCAGCGCTGTGCGCATTTCGCGCCGGAGCGCCCAGACATCGGCGTCGCTGACGTTGTAGGCAAGGTCCCAGCGGCCCATGGCCTCGGCCTCGGTACCGAATTGCTCGCGGGCCAGCTTTGAGATGCGCCCGTCAACCCACGTGGGCACATGCACACCGTTGGTGACCGACGTGATGGGAACCTCGGAGTGGTCGAACCCGGGCCACAGGGCCGAGAACATCCCGCGCGAGACTTCCCCATGGAGCTTGGCCACGCCGTTGGCCCGCTGCGCCAGGCGCAAGCCCATGACCGCCATGTTGAAGACCGACGGGTTGCCGTCAGCGTAGTTTTCCCGGCCCAGTTCCAGGATGCGGTCAACCGGGACGGCGGGGGCAAGCCCGGCCTGGAAGAAGTGCTGGATCTGGGAAATCTCAAAGCGGTCAATGCCGGCCGGTACGGGCGTGTGGGTGGTGAAGACCGTGGATGCCCGGCCCGCGGCGAGGGCCTCGTCGAAGCTCAGGGCAGCTTCTCCCGCCATCAGTTCCTGGATCCGCTCGATCCCCAGGAAACCGGCATGGCCTTCGTTCGTGTGGAAGACCTCCGGCGCGGGGGTTCCGGTGAGCTGCTGGTACGCGCGCAGTGCCTTGACTCCGCCCATGCCCAGCAGGAGTTCCTGCTGGAGGCGGTGGTCTCCGCCGCCGCCATAGAGACGGTCGGTGATGCCGCGGGCGGCGTCGTCGTTGCCGGGAACGTTGGAATCCAGGAGCAGCAGGGGCACACGTCCGACGTCGGCACGCCAGATGTGTGCCAGCAGCCGGCGGCCGTTGGGCAGCGGGAGGGAGACCTGCACTGGCCGGCCGTTGCCGTCCGGGGACGGCTCGCGGAGCAGGGTGAGGGGGAGTCCGTCCGGGTCAAGGACCGGATAGGTTTCCTGCTGCCAGGCGTCGCGGGAGAGTGACTGCTTGAAGTAACCGGCCTGGTAGAGCAGGCCGACGCCGATCAGGGGCACGCCCAGGTCTGAGGCGGCCTTGAGGTGGTCGCCCGCGAGGATGCCGAGGCCGCCGGAGTACTGCGGCAGGACTTCGGTTATGCCGAACTCGGGGGAGAAGTAGGCGATCGCGGCCGGGGCGTCCTGGCCCAGGCTCTGGTACCAGCGCGGTTCCTCAAGGTAGCGGTCAAGGTCCTCCGCGGCCGCCCGCACCTTCTCAACCACCGCCTGGTTTGCGGCGAGTCTCTGGAATTCTTCGCGGCTGACCCGGCCGAGGAAACTGACGGGGTCCTGCCCGCATTCCTCCCAGATCCGGGCGTTCAGGCCAGCGAACAAATCGCGGGTTGGCCGGTGCCAGGACCAGCGCAGGTTGGTCGCCAGCCGGGCCAGCGGCCGGATGGGTTCCGGGAGAACAGTTCGGACGGTAAATCTGCGGATTGCCTTCACCTGCGCCACACTAACTGACAACAAGGACCGCCGGAACTGGTTTGGCTTTCTTTTAGGTAAATGACAGTTGACGTGCCGGAAAAGTCGAAACCGCGGTCGAAAAACATGAGCAGGCTTAGCATTCTGGGCCATTTCTCGCTAACGTCGAGCATGTGACGACTAACTCAGGAACCATCGCTTCTTCCAGGAAAAAGCCGAAAGGCAAAATCACCGACGGGCTAAAGTTTGGCCGTTTTCCGATCACCGGTGTGCAACCAGTGGTGGAGGACGGAAAATTTCCGGCCAAGGCCACCCCGGGGGAAGGGATTGTGGTGGGGGCCACCGCTTTCCGGGAAGGGCACGATCAACTCGGCGTGACCGCAGTGCTCCTGGATCCCCGCGGAAAGGAGCGCCAGCGCGTCAGGCTGGCGCCGCCCCGGGGCGAACGCGGGATGGGGACCGACCGCTGGGAGGGCGTCCTCACGCCGTCGACCGTTGGAAACTGGACTTTTTTCATTGAGGCCTGGCACGACCGCTACGGAACCTGGCACCACAACGCGGAAGTCAAGGTGGCCGCCGGCATCGACGTCGAGCTGATGCTCGCCGAAGGCTCGGCCCTGCTGTTGGACGCCGCCGACGACGTCTTCCGCACAGCGGCGGACCGGCGCACCCTGCGCATGGCTGCGGCTGCGCTCGTTGACAAGTCCCTCAGCGAGGAGGAACGCCTCGGCGCCGGATTCAGCGCAGACGTGGCCGCGATCGTGGACCGCCAGCCGATCCGGGAACTGGTCACTGCGTCGGAACAGTATCCGCTGCTGGTCGAACGCGATCTCGCGGGCCGCGGCGCCTGGTACGAGTTCTTCCCCCGTTCCGAAGGTGCAGTACGGGACCACACCACCGGGGCGTGGACTTCCGGTAACTTCCGGACGGCGGCGAAACGCCTGGACGCCGTGGCGGACATGGGCTTCGACGTGATCTACATGCCGCCGATCCACCCCATCGGCATCCAGCACCGCAAGGGCCCCAACAACACCCTCATCGCAGGCCCCCACGATCCCGGCTCACCCTGGGCAATCGGCGCCAAGGAGGGCGGGCACGACGCCATCCACCCGGACCTGGGAACCTTCGAGGACTTTGATGCCTTTGTTTCCAGGGCGAAGGAGCTGGGGCTGGAAGTTGCCCTGGACCTGGCCCTGCAGGCCGCGCCGGACCATCCCTGGGTCCAGTCCAACCCGGAATGGTTCACCACCCGGGTCGATGGCAGCATCGCCTACGCCGAAAACCCGCCCAAGAAATACCAGGATATTTTCCCGCTCAATTTCGACAACGATCCCGAGGGGCTTTCCAAGGAAATCCTGCGGATCGTTCTGTTGTGGGTCAGCCATGGCGTGAAGATCTTCAGGGTTGATAATCCACACACCAAGCCGGTGTGGTTCTGGGAATGGCTCATCGGCCAGGTCAACAAGAAGGCCCCCGGCGTGGTGTTCCTTGCTGAAGCATTCACCCGTCCCGCCATGATGCACGCCCTGGGCCGGGCCGGCTTCCAGCAGTCGTACACCTACTTCACGTGGCGGAACACCAAAAAGGAACTGGAAACGTACTTCAACGAGGTCAGCCACGAGTCTTCGGCTTACTTCCGTCCCAACTTCTTCGTCAACACCCCGGACATCCTCACTGAATACCTTCAGTTCGGCGGTCCGGCGGCCTTCAAGATCCGTGCGGCACTGGCTTCCACGGCCAGCCCGCTCTGGGGCGTCTACGCCGGCTACGAACTCTACGAGCATGTTGCCCGGCCCGGGGCGGAGGAGTACATCGACAACGAGAAGTTCGAGTACAAGGCCCGCGACTGGGACGCTGCCGCCGAATCCGGCCGTACGCTGGCGCCTTACCTGACCCGGCTCAACGCGATCCGGCACGCGCACCCGGCGCTCCAGGACCTGCAGAACCTCACGGTCCACCACAGCACGGACGACGCCACGGTGGTGTACTCCAAGCACAAGACCCTGCCGGACGGCACCAAGGACACCATCATTGTGGTGGTCAACGTTGACCCGCACGGCATCAGGGAGAGCACCGTTTCGCTCGACCTTGCCGCCCTCGAACTGGACCCGGAGGACCTCTCGCCCAACGGCGGCTTCCTGGTCGATGACCTCATTTCCGGAGAATCCTGGGAGTGGGGCGAATACAACTACGTCCGCCTGGACGCGCACGTCGAACCCGCGCACGTCCTGAGCGTGAGGAGATTGAATCAGTGAGCTTTAACCCGCAGAGTTCCAGCCAGCATTTCACCCCCAAGAGCACCTTTGAACTAAATGCCCCTGGCCTACCCCATGATCCACTTTGGTACCGGAAGGCCGTGTTCTACGAGGTTCTGGTCAGGGCCTTCGCGGACGCCAACGGCGACGGTTCGGGCGACTTCAGCGGCCTGATCGACAGGCTCGACTACCTCCAATGGCTGGGGGTGGACTGCCTGTGGCTCCCGCCGTTCTTCCAATCACCGCTGCGTGACGGCGGCTACGACATCTCGGACTACAACTCTGTCCTGGACGAGTTCGGGACCATCACGGACTTCAAGAGGCTGGTGGCCGAGGCCCACGCCCGTGGTGTCCGTGTCATCATCGACCTTCCGCTGAACCACACCTCGGACCAGCACCCCTGGTTCCAGGAATCGCGCAAGGACCCGGACGGGCCGTTCGGCGACTTTTACGTCTGGAGCGACACCGACGAGAAGTACCAGGACGCCCGCATCATCTTCGTGGACACCGAAGAGTCCAACTGGACCTTCGATCCCATCCGCCGGCAGTTCTTCTGGCACCGCTTCTTCGGGCATCAGCCTGACCTCAACTTTGAGAACCCGAAAGTCATCGAGGCCCTCTTTGACGTGGTCCGGTTCTGGCTGGACCAGGGCATCGACGGCTTCCGTGCCGATGCCATCCCCTACCTTTTCGAGGAGGAGGGGACCAACTGCGAAAACCTTCCGGCCACCCATGACTTCCTCCGTAAGCTGCGGGCCATGGTGGACGAAAGCTACCCGGGCCGCGTCATCATCGCCGAGGCCAACCAGCCGCCCAACGAGGTAGTGGAGTATTTCGGAACAGCGGAGGAACCGGAATGCCACATGGCCTTCCACTTCCCCATCATGCCGCGGCTCTATTACGCCCTGCGGGACCAGAAGGCCGCTCCCATCATCGAGACCATGCAGGACACTCCCGAGATCCCCGAAGGGGCCCAGTGGGGGACGTTCCTGCGGAACCACGATGAACTCACTCTCGAAATGGTCACAGCTGACGAGCGTGCGGCCATGCTGGGCTGGTACGCCCCGGATCCCCGGATGCGCGCCAACATCGGCATCCGTCGCCGGCTGGCGCCGCTGCTGGATAATTCCCGGGCCGAGATCGAACTGATCAACGCCCTGCTGCTGTCGCTGCCGGGCAGTCCGTTCCTGTACTACGGGGACGAGATCGGCATGGGCGACAACATCTGGCTCGAGGACCGCGACGCCGTCCGTACTCCCATGCAGTGGAATCCGGACCGGAACGCGGGCTTCTCGCATGCCGATCCGGGCAAGCTGTACCTCCCCGTCATCCAGTCGCTGGTGTACAACTACTCCATGGCCAACGTGGAAGCCGAAGCCGCCCACTCCGGTTCCCTGCTCCGGTGGACCCGGCAGATCCTGAGCGTCCGCAAGAACCATCCTGCATTCGGGCTGGGTGCGTTCAAACACGTGGAGGCGGACCACGACTCCGTTGTGGCATATCTGCGGGAACTCTCGGATGACAACACGGCGGGTGAGGACGGCGAGACCATCCTGTGCGCCTTCAACCTCTCGCAGCACCCGGTGGCGGCCAAACTCCGGATTCCCCAGTTCGCCGGCCGCGGACTCCGCGATGTGTTCGGGGGCCAGCCCTTCCCGGGAATCGACGGCGACGGGACACTGACGCTGACCCTGGGAAGCCACGACTTCTTCTGGCTGCGCATCCGTTCGGCAACGTCGAATCCGTCCTCGCCCTACACGCAGGCACTTCCCGTCCTGTCAATCGAGAACTGACATGAACGAACCCACCCTCACAGCCATGTTGACCCCGGTCCTGCGCGAGTGGCTCCCGCTCCAACGCTGGTTCCCCGTCAAGACAGCCGATTTCTCGCTGGAACAGGCGGGGAGCCTGCGGCTCGAGGACGCGGCAGGGCAGGCAAGGCTGGAGATCTTCCTGCTGGCCGTTTCGTACCCCACGGCCGACGGCGGACGCCGGACGGACGTCGTCCAGGTTCCGTTGAGTTACCGGGAGTTCCCGCTCGCCGGTGCTGAGCGTGGATTGGTCGGGCGAAGGCCTGACGCCGGGATGCCCTGGATCTACGATGCTGTCTACGACCCGTCGTTTGTGGCGGCCTGGCTGGAGCTGATCCGGTCGGAAGGGTCCGTCAGCGGTTCCGCGACGGGCCACCGGACCCGGTCGGACCACCGCCTGCCCACTGCCCACGGCGTTGTCAAGGTCCTGTCCGGCGAGCAGTCCAACAGTTCGGTCATAGTGGACGACGGCGAGTCGGCGGCGATCGTGAAATTCTTCCGGGTCCTCTCGGAAGGAGTGAACCCTGAGGTTGAGGTGGGAGCAGCCCTGACTGCCCAGGGCACTTCAGAAGTTCCGGCCACCCTCGGATGGGTGCGCGGGCATTGGATCGCGCCCTCTTCTGAGGCGCCCGGCCAGGTGCCGCCGGATTCCCGCCGCGTCCAGGGTGAGCTGGCCGTGGCCCACGAATTCCTCGCGGGAGGCCGCGATGCGTGGCGCCTCGCGGTGGACGCCGCCCGCACCGGAACCGACTTCACCGCCGAGGCCCGTGGCCTCGGTGCAGCCACGGCAACCGTCCACCGGAGGCTTGCGGACGCCCTGGGCATGACCGGTGAGTCCGTCCCGGGCCAGATCATTGCCCCCGGAGTAGCCCAGCGGGTCCGTCAGGCATGGGCTGAAGCAGGTGCCGCCGTCGGGCCTTACGAGGACGAGTTGAACAAGCTGCTTGGTGAGCTTGACGGCGCCCCGGCCGGGCCGCTGCAGCGGATCCACGGCGATCTGCACCTGGGCCAGATCCTGCAGGTTCCCGGCCGCGGCGGCGACGCGGACCGCTGGGCCATCCTGGATTTTGAAGGTGAACCGCTGCGGCCCATCTCCGAACGGAACTTTCCCGATGTCCCGCTCCGGGACGTTGTGGGGATGCTGCGGTCCTTTGACTACGCCGCGGGTGCGGCCGAACGCGAGTACCAGGGCGCACACGTTCCCTCGTCCTGGGTTGATGATTGCGCGGACGCGTTCCTTGCCGGCTACGCCTCAGTTACGCCCGGCACGATCGACCGCGGCTCACCGCTCTTTGTGGCATTGTGGCTGGACAAGGCGCTCTATGAAGTGGTTTATGAATTGCGGAACAGACCTGATTGGCTGGCCATTCCTGCGAATGCGTCCAGACGGCTCCTCAGCAGTAAAGGCCCCGACGATCATGCCGGGGCAGCAGCGGAAGGTATTGACATGACAGGCTCAGCACGAACAGACAGTCCCGGTGTGCCGCTCCACGTGGACGCGGACACGCTCGCCCGGGTGGGCAACGGCGAACACCACGCGCCGCACTCGGTGCTCGGCGCCCACCTCGACGACCACGGACACGTGACCGTCCGGACAGTGAAGCACCTCGCTGACGAGGTCAGCGTAGTGACTGCCGCCGGAGCGGTTCCCATGACCCACGAGGCCAACGGTGTGTGGGTGGCTGTACTGGAGCCGCTCCAGGCCGGCCACGTGCCCGACTACCGGCTGGAAGTCACTTACCCGGGTATGGCACCCCAGACCATGGACGAGCCCTACCGTTACCTTCCAACGGTCGGTGAAGTGGATCTTCACCTCATCGGCGAAGGCCGGCACGAGAAACTTTGGGAAGTGCTCGGCGCCCACGTCCAGCACTACAAGTCCTCCCTCGGCGACGTGGACGGGGTGTCCTTCGCTGTGTGGGCACCGAACGCCCAGGCCGTCAGGATCAAGGGCGACTTCAACGCCTGGGACGGCCGCGAGAACTCGCTCCGCTCCCTTGGCTCCTCGGGGGTGTGGGAAGTCTTCCTGCCTGGCGTTTTAGCAGGGGCGTGCTACAAATTCGAAATCAAAACCAGGGGTGGCTACTGGGTTGAAAAGGCCGATCCACTGGCATTCGGCACAGAGGTCCCTCCGCTGACCGCGTCCAAGGTGGTGGAACCGTCCTACGCCTTCAAGGATGACGAGTGGATGGAAGCCCGCGCCCAGCGGGATCCCCACAATTCGGCGATGAGCGTCTACGAAGTCCACCTCGGATCCTGGCGCCTCGGCCTGGGCTACCGGGAGCTCGCCAAGGACCTGGTGGAGTACGTCAAGTGGCTGGGATTCACCCACGTGGAGTTCATGCCCGTGGCCGAACACCCCTTCGGCGGCTCCTGGGGCTACCAGGTGACGTCCTACTTTGCGCCCACCTCACGCTTCGGCCACCCTGACGAGTTCCGGTACCTGGTGGATGCGCTGCACCAGGCGGGCATCGGCGTGCTTCTGGACTGGGTCCCGGCCCACTTCCCCAAGGACGCCTGGGCGCTGGCACAGTTTGACGGCGAACCGCTGTACGAGCACGCCGATCCGAACCTGGGCGAGCACCCCGACTGGGGAACGCTGATCTTCGACTTCGGCCGGACTGAGGTGCGCAACTTCCTGGTAGCCAACGCGCTGTACTGGCTCGACGAGTTCCACATCGATGGGCTTCGGGTGGATGCTGTGGCGTCAATGCTCTACCTGGACTACTCGCGTGAGGAGGGGCAGTGGTCCCCGAACCGCTTCGGCGGCCGCGAGAACCTGGAAGCCATGTCGTTCCTCCAGGAAGTGAACGCCACTGTCTACAAGACCCACCCGGGCGCGGTGATGATCGCCGAAGAGTCCACGGCTTTCCCCGGCGTGACGGCCCCCACCAGCCACAACGGCCTGGGGTTCGGTCTGAAGTGGAACATGGGCTGGATGCATGACTCCCTCAAGTACATTTCCGAGGACCCGGTAAACCGGAAGTGGCACCACGGAACCGTGACGTTCTCCTTGGTCTACGCGTTCACTGAAAACTTCCTGCTGCCCATCAGCCATGACGAGGTAGTGCACGGCAAGGGCTCCATGCTCCGGAAGATGCCGGGCGACCGCTGGCAGCAGTTGGCCAACCTGCGCGCGTTCCTGGCTTACCAGTGGGCGCACCCCGGCAAGCAGCTCATCTTCATGGGCACCGAGTTCGGCCAGGAAGCCGAGTGGTCCGAGCAGCACGGACTCGACTGGTACTTGGCAGATATCCCCGCGCACCGCGGCATCCAGCTCCTCACCAAGAGCCTGAACGAGCTGTACAGCTCGACGCCGGCGCTTTATACCCGGGACAACGAACCCGGTGGCTTCCAATGGATCAACGGGGGCGACGCTGACCACAACGTCCTGAGCTTTGTCCGCTGGGACAATGACGGCAACCCGCTGGTGTGTGCCATCAACTTCTCCGGCGGTCCGCACGTTGGTTACACCCTGGGTGTTCCGGCCGCCGGGGCCTGGACTGAAGTCCTCAACACCGACGCCGTGGCCTACGGCGGATCGGGCGTCCTGAATGCAGGACCGCTGACTGCGACGGACGAAGGGCGCGACGGCCAACTGGCATCGCTGACCGTAACGCTGCCTCCCCTGGGTGCGGCTTACTTCAAGCCCGGCGCACCGGCGGCAGCCATACTGCCTTAGTGTGAGCCCGCTCTCTTAAGTCGGCCGCGGAAAAGCCCGGAATCCCCTGAGATTCCGGGCTTTTTGGTCTTTCGGGGGCGCGGCCGCGGGGGCCGGTTTGCAGGCTCGGTAGTCATCCCGAAAAAGTGGTGGTAGAGTTTATTTCCGCGCTGCTCCACGGAGTCAGACGGAAAAATCGACACGAAAGCCTCAGGCTGATGAAGGTCGCGGACGCCGGTTTGACAAGTTAGAAGCCAGCCGGTAAGTTTGGAAAGTTGCTCCGGAGCGATCCACGGCTGAGAAGTGTTGTGGTGGTGCCGGGTGTGTCTGTTGTTTGAGAACTCAATAGTGTGCCAAGTTTGTTGATACCAATTGTTTTATTGATTGGTTGTTTTGGCCAGGCCTGTCCACCCCGTG
>NZ_JBEPSC010000003.1:0-597873 GCF_040548695.1 Arthrobacter sp. 754 | reverse complement strand
ATCAGCAGGAGCCAGGCCATGGCCGAGGCGTAGCCCATCCGGAAGTCGGAGAAGCCGCGCAGGTACAGGTAGAGGGTGTAGAAGAGGGTGGAGCCTGCGGGGCCGCCTTCACCGTTGGAGATGATGTAGGCGGAGTTGAAGATCTGGAATGCGTGGATGGTTTCCATCAGCAGGTTGAAGAAGACCACAGGGGAGAGCATGGGCCAGGTGATGTTCAGGAACTTCCGGATCGGGCCGGCACCGTCCATCGAGGCCGCCTCGTACAGGTCCGCGGGGATCTGCTTGAGGCCGGCGAGGAAGATCACCATCGGGGCGCCGAACTGCCAGACGGTCAGCAGGATCATCATGGGAATGCTCAGGGAGGGGTTGCCCACCCAGCCGCCGAGGTTGATGCCGAAGAAGGACAGTCCCTGGTCCACCGGGCCGGCGTCGCCGAACATGGCCTTCCAGACGATCGCGATGGAGACGGACGCGCCGATCAGGGACGGGGCGTAGAACGCGGACCGGTAGAAGCCCTGGCCCTTGCGCTTGCTGTTGAGCAGCATTGCCACGGCGAGGGCGGCGGCGAGCTTGAGCGGGGTGCCGAAGACCACGTAGGACACGGTCACGCCGACCGACTGCAGGAACCGTTCGTCCTGGAACAGGGTGGTGTAGTTATCCAGCCCGATCCACTTGGGAGGCTCGAAGAGGTTGTAGTTGGTGAAGGACAGGTACAGCGAGGAAATCATCGGCCCTACGGTCAGGGCGATGAATCCCAGCAGCCAGGGCAGCAGGAAGGTGTAGCCGGCGCGGGCGTCCGCCCCGCTCCGCTTTGACTTGCGCGGAGCGGGAGCGGACGGCGTCGCCGAACGCCTGCTCAGGGTTGGGCTTTGAGTCACGAGTTCATTCCGTCAGTTGTGAAGTTGCCATCAGTAGCAGAAGGGAATCAGGCGTTCTGCTTGATGAGGTCTTCGGCTTCCTTGAACCACGCATCTACAGCGCCGTCGATGGTCACCTTTTTGTAGTTCAGGTCCGAAGCCACACGCTTAAAGGAGGCTTCAAGCGTGCCGAAACCGACGATGGGCGGCTCCGGGGCGTCCTTGATGAACTTCTCGATGGACTTCTCGTAGTCGACGACCAGTTTGTCGGTGCCTTCGAAGGTGGTGCCGTCACGCTGGGTCTTGGAGGCCGGAACACCGCGGGAGGTCTTGAAGATCTGGCCCACCTCGGGATCGTTGACCATGAAGTCGATAAAGCGGGCAGCAGCTTCCTTGTTCTTGGTCTTCGCGCTGGCGGACATCATCATGGAGGGCTTGAAGAACAGGCCCAGGTTGTCCTTGGCATCCGAGGGTACGGGAACGAGCTTGAGTTCCTTCGCGCCGCTGTCGGCAAGGTATCCGGCCATGAAGTTATCCCAGGTGACCTCCGTGGCGGTCACGTTGGAGCCGAACGGCGACTTCGGGGCGAGCTGGGTGGCGCGCTCCTCGGAGATTAGGGCCGGGGTGCCGCGCAGGCTTGCCGTGGTGTTCCACCACTTCTTCAGATCGTCCTTGCTGAAGCCGAGCTTGCCGTCCTCGGTGAAGGCTGCGATGTTGTTCTGGCGCAGCCAGACGTTGAACATCCACCACACGCCGGTGTAGTCCGTGCCGCCGAAGAGTGCGCCGTTACCCTTGGCACCGACCTCGGACAGGAACTCGTTGTATTCGGCATAGGTCCAGCTGCCATCCGGCTCGGCGATGCCCAGCGAAGCAAGTTTGGCCGGATCGTAATACACAGCAAAAACGTTGGTGCTGGTGGGGATGCCGTAGGTCTTGCCCTTGATCTGTCCGGAGGGCAGCAGGGACTTCTCGAAGGCATCAGTGTTGATCTTCACGGTGCCCAGGTCCAGGAGCTGGTTCCGCTGGCCATAATCACGGAGGTAGGACAGATCGAACTGCATCACATCCGGCAAACCGCCGCCGGCTGCCTCGGTGGCACGCTTTGGCCAATACCCACCGAAATCCGTGAAGTTCCCAGCAATCTTGATGTCCTTGTTCTTGGACTCAAAGAGCTCAATGGCTTTCCGGGTGCGGGTGGCGCGGTCATCATTGCCCCACCAGGTGTAATTGAGGGTGATCGGGTTTTCGGCCGAGCCGGTGGCTCCGCCGCTGGTGGTGCTGGCCCCTGTTCCACAGGCCGCCAGAGCCGCGACGGACGCGGTCCCGACGGCTGCGGTGGTGAGGAAATTCCTTCTGGTGATCATAAGAGCCTCCTTGCTCAAGTCGTGTCTTCAAGACGCTCGACTGCCAATACTTTGTGAATTTTTGGTTTCCCCGCAGACAGCGGTAATTACTGTCGTTTTTTACGGGGATGCGAGTCGCCCAGACAGAACTTCCAAAGCGATCCAGGACCGGTTCGATATTCCCGTGACCGGTCACGTAATGCTAGGCGCGACCTTGGGGCGATGTCAATGGTCAGGTGAATTACAGGCTCAGGCGGATTCCCGCCACAGCACCACAGGGGTGACGGCACGGGTGATCGATGCGGACGGCATGGGCTCGCTGGCGAAGAGTTCCGCCAGAATGGAAGCCGCCTCAGCCGCCACTGCGTGGGTCTCCAAGGACAGCGTCGTGAGGGTAGGACTGATCGCTTCGCCTAGGGAAATTCCGTCAATCCCGACGATCCGCACCGCGCCGGGCACGTCAACGCCTAATGTATGGGCGCCCTGGACGGCTCCCATCGCCATGAGGTCGTTGAACGCGAGGACCGTATCAATTTCCGGATCCTGGGCAAGCAGCCTCCTGAAGCCATTCACGCCTCCGGCGATGGTCTCAGGTTCAGTGACCACCGGGCAAGGTGCTCCGACTGCCTCCTCGAAAAATCCTCGACGGGGTGACCCAACGGCGGCGGACCCCGAGTCCGCGCTGCTGGCATCAATCATTGCGAAACGTTGAGCCCCTTTTGCTCGAAGCGCCGCGACCAGGTCGGTAATTCCAGTCCGAAAGTCGAGTTCAATTGAGTGAACGCCGGGTATTGTCGCCCGCTGTTCGAGTTGCACGATGGGCACGCCTCTTGCCGCGGCCGCAAACTCCTCTTGAGGCCGAACGAAGTAGCCGATAATGGCGTCGGCTTGCGATGCCATCGATCGAACCGCTTCAGCCTCACCCTGTTCGGCTGTACTGACAACCACTTGCCAGTCACGACGACGAAGCTCACTGATGAAGGCATCGGCAAGTTGTGCGTAGTACGGGTTGAGGAACGTTCGCACAATCAGTCCGACGGCGTGTGTCCTTTGCCGTGAAAGATCGATTGCGAAGCGGTTCGGGCGATACCCCAGTTCCTCAACGGTCTCCAACACGCGCTGCCGTGTTTCCTGGCTGATCTCCGACATGTCATTGATCGCGCGGGTGACCGTCTGACGCGACACACCGGCCGCGCGGGCAACGTCTCTGATTGTGACCCGGCCCGACTGGGCTACGCTCCGCTCGGATCCAGGCACCGGACCGCCCCTGCGCGGTTGTACGGAATCGACCGTAGAATCGCTCATCGCTGCCGGCGCTTCGAGAAATTGCACATGAGCAAACTATAGTCGGCCGCCTTTCTCCTGCCGACAAAATCTGAATTCAGGCCGCTCCGATTCCGTACCTTCATTGAGATTGCCGGTAGGACTGCCCAGCAGGCAAGCGGCCTCCGTGAATGCCTGCTAGCGGCGGCGGAGGTCGGCGCCGAGGTCCAGGTCTTCGATGCGGACGGGGAGGGAGGTCTCCAGTGAGCGGTTGCCGGCGATGCCCACTGACACCGAGCGGAGGCCGTCGAGGTAGCCGGACGGGCGGCCCAGCGGGTCCTCGCCGGGGCCGTTGAAGAGGTCCGAGAGGAGGAGTTCGTCGCCGCCGCCGTGGCCGCCTTCACCGTTGACGATGGGCACCTCATAGGCTGCTTCCCAGTGTCGCTGGACCACCAGCCGTTCGCCGTTGCGGCGGACGGCGTCCTCTTCCTCGACGGGGGTGGCACTCGGGTCCACGACGGTCTTTTTGTCCGTGCTGTTCAGGACGGCGGCGCGCTCCACGACTTCGAGTTCGGCCCGGCCTTCGGTGCCGTTGACGGCCACCCTGTAGCCCTCCCAGGGGCTGTGGGCGTTCAGGGAATAGCTCAGCCGCGGGCCGCCCTGGTACTCCACCACGAGCGCCAGGTTGTCCTCGATGGTGATCCCGCCGGTGAAGACGTCCTGGTCGCGGCGGTAGCCGTCGTAGTGCTCGTTGTCGAGGAAGAGCGCCTTAAGCCGCTCATCCTCACGGAGGTCCAGCGCGAACGGATCCTTCTCGGCGGCGGCGGGGGCGCCGGCGTCGGGCGTTCCACGCTCGGGCCGGGGACCCAGTCCGCGTTCGGCGGCGTTCTTGTCGCCGTAGAACTTCAGGCCGCCGGAGGCGAACACGCGCTCCGGGACATCGTTGATCCACCAGTTGACCAGGTCGAAGTGGTGGGATGCCTTGTGGATCAGCAGGCCGCCGGAGTTCTTCTTCTCCCGGTGCCAGCGGCGGAAGTAATCGGCGCCGTGGACGGTATCCAGGACCCAGCTGAAATCGATGGAGGTGACCTTGCCGATCACACCGCTCTGGATGATTTCCTTCAGCGCGCTGTTCCGCGGCGAGTACCGGTAGTTGAAGGTGACCACCACGTTGCGGCCCGTCTCCTCGACGGCTTTGGTGATGCGGCGGCAGCCCTCGGCGTCGATGGTCAGGGGCTTTTCGACGACGACGTCGGCGCCCGCCTCCAGTGCCTCCACGATGTAGTCCGCGTGGGTGTAGTCCGGCGTGGTCACCACGACGCGGTTGATGTTGTTGGCCCGGATGAACGCCGTGAGCTCCGCCGGGTCAAAGGAAGCGACCGGGCCCGGCGCACCGAGTTCCTGGATGAGCTTTTGGTAGAACTCCACCCGGCCGGGGTTGACGTCGGAGAAGGCCACGAGCTCAGCGGTGTCCGAGTGCTTGCCGAGGATGGCACGGATGTACATCTCGGAGCGCCCGCCGGTACCGATGAGGGCAATGCGCGCCTTGCCTCCGCCTCCTGTCTGCAGCGGGCTGGACGCGCGGGCAGCGGTAGCAGAACTCGATTCGGCTGTGTTGACCATGAGGGGTCCCTTTCGAAAAGCTCGATATTCGGCCGGATGGCGGCCGTTTTCGTAGTGGTGTTTGAGGCTCCTCTGCTGGAGCCGAAGTGGTTCAGCAGGCGGCGGATTCCGCTGCCACCAGCTGTGCGTCAAGGTTGAAGACTTCTTCGAGGACACCGAACCCGTTGTCAGGCGCTTGGTCAGTGACATCGAATAACGGGGCCATTTCGGCTTGCCAATGGGCATTGATGTTTGTCAGGGCCATCCGCGCCCGGACGGCGTCGAAATCGTCGCATTCCACGTAGCCCACCAGGAGCCCGTCCTCGCCCAGAAACAGCGAGTAGTTATTCCACCCGGCATCCTTGAGCGCACGGAGCATCTCTGGCCACACCGCGTCGTGGCGCCGTCGGTATTCATCGATCATCTCCGGCTTGACTGAGGACCGGAAGCAGGCCCTCATCTGCCGCTCTCCTGAAATTTCATAATTCTGAATTCCTTCATTTTCTGCTTAGGTGGTTTCGGGCGGACAGCCGAAACGCTGAGTGAACGCCGTCACCCCTACTTGCTGTCCTGCCAGAGCTTGTTGATCTCGTCCTTGATCTTGTCGCCGCCGCTGGTGTTCCACAGCTTGATGGCGTCCTTCAGGCCCTGCTCATCGATCTGGCCGGCAAGGTACTTGATCCGCGCATCGGCCACGATGTTGTCCAGCTGGGCGCCCTTGGACACGTAGGTGGCCGAGACATAGGGTGCAGCCGGGTTGTAGACCGCGCTCTTCAGATCCGCATCCATAACCTCGATGCGCTTGTCAACGGTCTGCTGCTCGTATTCGGTGGCTTCCTTCGCCAGATAGAACCTGTTGCCGGTGACGCTGGTGCCCAGTTGCGCATAGGTCTTGATATCGGTGGCAACTGCCTTGCCCTCAGGCGTTTCAGGTTTGATCGGCGATGCCTTGCCATCGACCAGCGTGAAGTTCACACCCTCGATACCGTTTTTGAGGAGCACCGCAGTCTCTTTAGAGTTCATCCTGTCCAGGAACTCCAACACTGTCTTCAGCTCTGCCTCTGTACGGACGCTGGCCTTGGGAATCGCCAGGAAACCGCCGTAGCCGTCCGTGGGATGGGCGTGCAATTCGCCGTCGGGGCCTTCGAGGTTGCCGACGAAGCCCACTTTGTTCTGGAAATCATTGGGGTTGGCCTGCTTGAAGAGGCTGATAAGGCTGTGCACGCGTGTGTCGACGTCGACGATGATGCCCCCCTTGCCGTTGAGGAACGGTTCGTTCCATTTGGTGCTGTCGAAGGTGGCGAAGTCCTGGTTGATGAGCTTCTCATCAACCATTTTCCTGATGAAACGCTCGGCCTCAAGGAATTCCTCGGTCTCGAAACTGGGGACTAGCTTCCCGTCCCGTTCGGTCCACCGGTTCCCGGCCCCGAACCACTCCTCGATGATGTCGTAGGGGCTGTGCGTGCCCAGCCCGCCGCCCCACTTGGGAATGGTGATGCCCCAAGTATCGTCCTGACCGTTGCCGTCCGGGTCCTGTTCCGTGAAGGCCTTCGCAACCTTGTACAGGTCCTCGGTGGTTTTGGGGGCTTCCAAGCCCAGCTTGTCCAGCCAGTCCTGACGGAACATAACGAGCGCGCGCATGGGTCCACGGGCGCGGAACACGCCGAACACCTTGCCGTTGATGCTGGCGCTCTTCTGCACCTCGGGGAAGACGGTCTTCAGATTGGGGTAATCGGCCAGCTTGCCGGTCAGGTCCCAGAACGCGCCCGCCTGGGCGTTCTTCACAAACCCGGGCGTCTTGCCCTGCATGACCATAACGTGCGGAATCTCCGAGGAGGCAAGGGTGATGTTGGTCTTGTCCTCATACGAGGCGTTCGGTGCCCAGGTGATCTCGACGTCCTTGCCGGTAAGCTCCTCAAGCTTTTTCTGAACAGCGCCATCGGCTGACGGTGGCTGTGCCTCAAGAAACGGGGCCATGACTTTAATGGTGGACAGTTCCGCTGACTGGGTATCGCCCGCGCCGCTGCAGGCAGTCAGGGTCAGGGCCGTGGCGGTCACGACGGCGGCAGCCAGGCTAAGTTTTCTGGTGAACATTTTGTTCCTTTTCCACTTCTTCGGGGTTTTTGCGGCGGTCGATCTCACCGCGCGGACGGATGGGGCAGCTGTTCGCGGCTTACGCGGTTCGGCCGGAGGAGTTTGATCACCCTTCCAGCAGCCTCTCGTTGCCGATATTCAAGACATCAGCCATAAGTACGTGACCGGTCACGGTGCTCATGGTGCCCCTTGTAGCGAGTAACCGGTTTCTCGAAAATCTAGACCCCTTTGGAAGGCAGGTCAACCCCATTTTTGAATCGTTACATTGATGGGCAGCCCGCTCGGGCGGCCTCGCTGGGCACGAGGATGCGGCTGTAAGCGCCCGCTGGCCAACGGTTACGCCGCCCTCACCTGGGGCGGGACCCCTCAGTGAATCCAGCTGGAGTGCACGGTTCCCGCCGGAGCCACGGCGGCGTTGCGGCTCCGGACCGGACCGGACCGGACCTCCAGATCAACAGCGAGTACCGCCGTCGTGCGTTCGGGTAAGAAAGTCATTGAGGGCGAGCAACGGGCCCTGTGGTGACGGACACGCTATTCCCGGCGGGATGCCTGAGGTGGGCATTGGTCATCAGGGTTATTCTGATCAAAACCAGTGAAAACCTCAACAATCTCGAACTCGCCGGTCGTCTCGGGGACGCCTGGGAATTGAACGTGCGGGTCTGCTTCAACCACCACCCGCCGGCCCGCGGATCGCATGCGCAGGAGCGCAAAGACGGAGATGACGAACCACGCGATATTGGTTGCCACGGAGGGCCATGCTTCGTGGAAGGCACCATTGATAATGAAGGCGCAAGCGCCGAGAAGGTTTGCCGTTTGAAAGCCTCTGCCGGCTTTCAACCAACCCATGGAGACAGACAGGTAGGCGCTGAGTATCGCAACCGCGCCAGTCCATCCTGCAAACTCCCAGATCAGTTCCATGGCGTCCTCTCAGGTGTAGATCCTGGCTGCATCGGTTGGAGGGTTGCGGCCTGGAGCGTGAGCAAGAACCTGATGCGCCTCAGGTCCATGGCACGAGATGTTTTTCGCTACTCGGTCTACATGCCGATGGTGCCCCGGACATTCGGAGGGCACCATCGACATCAGCCGGAAGAACTGCTCAGCCGTGGTTGTACATGACGTGCTTGGTGCGCGAGAAGTCCTCCAGTGCGTAGGTGGACAGGTCCCGGCCGTAGCCGGAGCCCTTGAAGCCGCCCCACGGCATTTCGTTGGCAATGACGAGGTGTGAGTTGACCCAGACCGTGCCGAAGTCAAGCCGGCGGGGCGCCGAGAGCGACCGGGCAGCGTTGGTGGTCCACACCGACGCTGCGAGCCCGTATGGGGTTTCATTGGCACGAGTAATGGCTTCCTCATCGGTGCGGAACGTCTCCACCGACACCACGGGGCCGAAGATCTCGGTGCTGGTGATCGGCGCGCCAGCGGGTACACCGGTGACGACGGTGGGCTCGATGAAGTAGCCGGGTCCCTCGAGCGCGTTACCGCCCACGGCGATGGTCAGGCCCTCCGCGCGGGCGTCCTCAAGGGCTGCCAGGACCCGCTTATAGTGCGCGCCGGAGATCATGGAGCCCATTTCGACGTCGTCCCCCGCACCTGGAGCGCCCACGGTGATCTGGCTGACTTCGCGGACGAGCAGTTCAGTGAACCTGTCTGCGACCGATTCATGGACCAGGACACGGCACGCCGAGCCGCATTCCTGCCCTCCGTTCCAGAATCCTGCCGAACGCACGCCCTCGGCGGCGGCTTGCAGATCGGCGTCTTCGAAAATGACAACGGGTGCTTTCCCGCCCAGTTCCAGGTGCACACGCTTGACGGTTCCGGCTGCGCTGGCGGCGACTTTCTGGCCGCTCCCCACGCTTCCGGTGATGGCAACGAGGTCGATATCCGGGTGCTCGGAGATCCTGTTTCCCACGACTTGCCCCGGGCCGGTGACGATGTTCAGGACACCGGCGGGCACCTCAGAGGCGATGAGCTCAGCCAGCTTGAGGGTGGACAGCGGCGTCTGCTCGGAGGGCTTGAGCACCATGGTGTTTCCGGCAGCCAGGACGGGGGCAATCTTCCAAGCCGCCATCAACAGCGGGTAGTTCCACGGCGTGATCACGCCGACCACGCCAACGGGCTCGCGGAGAATCACCGATGTGTGGTTCTCTGCATAGTCGCCCGCACCGGGTGCGGTGAAGGCCCGCGCAGCGCCTGCGGAAAACCTGAACGTGTCGATCGCGCTGGAGATATCGTCCTCAGCCACGGCAGCCGGCTTGCCCGTGTTGGCGGCCTCAAGGGTCTCAAGAACTTCCCGGTTGGCCTCGATGATGTCGGCAATGCGGAGGAGAATCGCGGAACGGTCCTTGGGAGTCTTCGCCGCCCAGTCCGCCTTGGCGGCCACGGCAGCTGCGACCGCGGCATCCACGTCCTCTACCGAACCGGCCGGAACCTGCATGAGGACCTCCTGGGTCGCCGGATTCTCCACATCGACAGTCGCACCTGTCGTGGAGGCGACGAATGCCCCACCGATGAATTGCCCGAAAGGAGGGAGGGAAGGTGTTGGGGTGGTCTCCGCCCTGCGGACGGTGGGCACTGTTTCTGTGGTGGTCATGGTTTATTTCGTCCTGTCTCTAGCGAACTGTGGAGGCCACGGCAGCGGTTGCTTTTTCGATTTTGTGTTCCCAGAACTCTGCCCCTTCTATGCCAAGGGCTTGCGGATCGAAGATCGGGTCCAGCCCCAGCTTCCGCTGGCGCTCGTAGTCGCGGTAGATCTTCCGCACGAGTGGGAACAGGAAGGCAAGGCAGATCAGGTTCACCCAGGCGATCAGGCCGAGCCCGATGTCGCCTGCCGCCCAGATCAGTTGGGCGTTCACCACGGAGCCGAAGAACACAATGGCCATGGTGCCGACCTTGAGAACCATCTTCCAGCCGTGCCCTGTTTTTCCGTCCAGCAGGTACAGCAGGTTGGAGTTGGCAACGTAGAAGTAGGCCAGGAGGCAGGTGAATCCGAAGAGCAGCACGGCGATGGCCACGAAACCGGCCCCCCAGCCCGGAAGCAGCGTGTCAATGGATTCCTGGACCCAGCCTGCCCCGACCGGTACGCCCGGAAGGTTGTTGACGAGGTAGCCGCCGGAGCCGTCCGCGACGTTGTACTTGCCGGAGACCACCATCATGAGGCCGGTGGCCATGCAGATCAGCAGGACGTCGATGTAGATGCTGAAGGTCTGGACCAGGCCCTGCTTGCCCGGGTGGGACGTGCGGGCTGCAGCGGCCGCGAAAGTGGCTTCACCCAGGCCGTTGGACGATGCGAAGACTGCCCGGCGTACGCCCCATGCGACTGCGGCACCGGCGATGCCTCCCAGGATCGGGTGCACGCCCACAGCGGACTGGAAAATCATGACGACGGCGTCGGGAACGCTGCCCAGGTTGACGAAGATGACTGCCAGTGCCAGCACAAGATAGCCGACGGCGAGGATCGGGACGAGGGTCTGGGTGACCTTCACGACGCGCCTGGTACCGCCAAAGATCACCATGGCGATCAGGACGGTGACCACAACGGCAGGGACCCACTTGGGCAGGTCGAACGCACGCTCAGTGGTAGCGGCGATGGTGCTCACCTGGAAGCCGGGGAAAACGAAGCCGTAGCCGACAAGGCCCAGGACGGCAACAAGTGCACCAACTTTTGGCAGCTTCAGGCCGTACTTGATGTAGTACGGCATGCCACCGATGTCCTCGTTGGCGTCACGGCGGTCCTCGTCCTGGACCTGGCGTTTGAAAGCCTGGGACAGGGTGGCTTCGGCATAGCCCACGGTGCAGCCAACCAGGCCGGTGATAGCCATCCATACGAGTGCACCGGGTCCACCGGCGCCGACGGCAGTGGCTACGCCTGCGATGCTTCCGACACCCACGCGGCAAGCCAGGGCGAGGACCAGCGCCTGGGACGACGACAGGCCCCCTTCGCTGTCATTTTCTTCCTTCAGTTGCCGCAGCATGTCCGGAATTCTTCGGAACTGGACGCCCTTCATGGCCACCGAGTAGGCGATGCCGAGCCCAAGCACAACGTAGGCCATGGGCGCCCAGATGGCGTCGGAAACGCCGGACAGGACCTCCGCGAAATCGGTGCCCATGCCTTATCCGATCGTCTGGTAAAGGGTGGACAGTGCCTGTTCAACACGCTTGCGGTCCTCAGCGTTGAGCTCCGCCGTTGGGCGCCGTGGTGAGCCTGCCTGGAGTCCCTGCAACCCGAGGCCGGTCTTCACAGCCGGAATGAACGGCACGGAGAGAAGCGCGTCGATGACCGGGTAGACCTTTTTCCACAGGTCCAGGCCGCCGGACAGGTCACCTTCGGCGATGCGCCGGCTGACGGCGACGATTTCGTTGGGAACGACGTTGGCCGTGCCTGCCATCACACCCGCCGCGCCTTCGACAAGGGCGCTGTAAAGGTATACGTCCCAGCCAATGAAGGTACCGATGACGTCGCTATGGTGGTGGATCAGCTGCAGCGCCTGTTCCCAATTGGCGCTGGAGTCTTTGATGTAGCGGATGTTCTCCACCTCTTCAGCCAACGCCCGGACGGTGGCCGGATCCAGGTTGACCCCGGTGACGGCCGGGATGTTGTACAGCATGACCGGGATGGTGACGGACCTGGCAACGTCCTTGATGTACGTGACCGTCTCCTCCAGGGTCAGCGGCTCGTAGTACGGCGTGATCAGCATGAGGACATCCGCGCCCGACTTCTCGGCAGCCTGCGAAAGGCGGACAGCTTCAGCCGTGGATGTGGCTCCGGTGTTGGCGATGACCGGGACCCGGCCGTTTGCCTGCTTGATGACCGTTTCGATCAGGAGCATTCGCTCTTCCGAGGACAGGGCCCCAACTTCACCGGTCGAGCCCGCTGCCACCACACCGTCGACGCCGGCGTCGATGGAGCGGTCGACAATTCGACGCAGCGTCTCTACGTCGATGGTCTCATCCTCGTTGAAGGGAGTGGCGAGTGCGGTGAGGACACCGCGGAGGTTGTTGGACATGGATATTCCTCTTCTTCAGTACGTCTTTAGGCGGTTCTGGATGACGGTGGTTCAAGCGATTATCAGGTGCCTGTGGCCAGGCGCAAGGTTGCCGGGGCCCGAACGCTTTGACGCTCCGTGGCCAGCAGGCTGGCAGCCTCCTGGGCGGCCGAGAACCCGGTGGTGATTGAACTTTCGGTGTAGAGGGTCCCAAGGAAGTCTCCGGCCAGGAACACCCGGTCCGTGCCCCGCATGAGCGTCGACTGTAGCTTTGCCCGGCCGGGGAAGCAGTAAGGGGAGGCGTTCTTCCACCGGTCCGTCTTGGCCTCGACCACGCTGTCGGCGAATCCGTGGCCCAGGACCTGGTCGAGATCGGCGAGGTGGGTCTGCACGACTTCCTCATCGCTCTTCTCCAGCAGCGCGCGCCCCAGGCCCGCTGGCGAGAACGTCATGAAGCTGCCTCCCGGCTTCCGCACGGACTCGGAACCGCGGACGATGCTCGCCTGGTTCAGGGCGATTGCGAACGAGCGCTTGGGGGCGGCGATGGCATAGATGTCATCCCAGGGCCGTGCCGCCGTCTCGTTGGTCAGGAAGGCCGTGCTGACGTGTGGGCCGTATTTGATCTGGCTCAGCGCTCCGCGCAGCTCATCCGGAAGGTCCACGCCAATCTTGTGTGACACATCGGCAGTGGTCGCGAGGACAACCGCGCGGGCCTCAACTTCGTGGTCGACACCGGCCTGGTTGTACCGGACGACGACGGAGTTCTTCTTGTGCATGACCTCCTGCACGGTGGCGCCGAGCTGGATGCGGTCACCAAGCGAGACCGCGATCGATTCTGTCAGGGTGGACGGACCGCCGACGATTCCCTGGCTGAGGCCCTGGCCAATACCCAGAACCAGGCTGAAATATCCGATTCCCGCGCCGGCAGAGATTTCGTCCATGTCACCGGCCGAACGTGTGACGGTGGTCTTGAACAGTGCGGCCGCGTCCTCGGAAAGGTCTCCAATGAAATCCAGGAACGAGGTGTTGTTCTCGAAGTCATAGATGCGCTGCTGGCGCATCGCGCCGGACTCCCCCGATCGCTTGCGCACGACGCCGGTGTACTTGGCGACCCCGCTGACCACCTTCAAGCCGGCCCGCAGCGTATCGATGCGCGATGTCAGCGACATCGGAATGCGGAACGGGTATGTGGCAATATGTCCCTCACGTATGAACTTGCCGTTCATGGACAACGCCTGGAGGGACCCGGGGATCTGGACGGCCGTCACTCCCACCTCATTGAGCAGGGCATCGGTGGAGGAGCCGGCCCCTGCAAAGACGTGGCCGCCCCAGTTGAGCCAGTACGCACCCCTTCGCTCGGAGCGGATACGGCCGCCAACCCGCCCGCCCGACTCCAGGAGGAGAGTGTCCCAGTGGCGAAGCCGCCATCCGGCTGAAAGGCCGGCGAGTCCAGCGCCAACGATGACTACATCTTTCATGTGTTTGAACTTTCCTTCTAGGGGGAATAAGGGGTCCGCCACGCACCGCAGGTGGCCGTCATTGTGGGACGAACATCGGTCCTTTTGAGGCGGGTTTATCGATCTGGCTGCGCCGTTCGCCGACTAAGCCTCAGGATGTGCCGTCGCTCACATTTAAAGATACATCATTGTAGGATTAATGCAATAGCTTTATCTTGGGGTTGGCGGCACCCATCCAGCTATCGGAGAGTACATACCCCGTGGGAAATGGATCTGTCGGGTCGAGGCCGACCTGGGACATGTCGGTGATCCACGCCTGGCCGGCAACGCTCGGTACCACTGCGTCGTAACCGCCGACTGTGGTCAATGACTCGATGGTGCTCTCGAATCGGCTGCCGATCAGCGACTCGTGAACGAACGTTTCCCCGGGGACGATGAGTCCACGGGCGTGCATCACGGCGAGGCGGGCGGACGTGCCCGTCCCGCACGCGCACCTGTCAATTCGCCCGGGAGAGACGACGACGGCATTCCGGGAGTAGATCGCGTCTCCTTCGCGCTTTATCGGTGTGGTGAACTCGGTGTTGGTGATCCCGGCGAACTGAGGATTCTCCGGGTGAACCGTGACCAGTTGCTCCGCGGCTGCCGTTTTGATGAGCTGGCCCATGAGGCACAGGTCCCGGGCCTCGTCCGGCACCAGGTTGAACCCCAGGCTCCCTGCGTCAATGATGGCGTAGGCCATGCCGCCCCACGCCACATCCAAGGTGACGGTTCCAGTCCCGGGCACTTCGACCCGGGCGTCCAGTTGGTAGACGAAGGCCGGCTGGTTGGTGAAGCGGACGCTGAGCACCTTCCCGTCCCGGCATTCACAGCGCAGACGGATGAGGCCGGCCGGGGATTCCAGGGTGAGCTCTGTAGTCGGTTCCTGCATGGGAACCATGCCCGTCTCCAGGAGGACTGTGGCAACAGCTATCGTGTTGCCGCCGGACATGACGGGATATTCCTCGGACTCCATGATGACGAAGCCCATGACTGCGGCCGGCTCGGCGGAAGGAAGTACCACGTTGACCGACCGGATCATCGACCCGCGCGGCTCCTTCAGCAGAAGCTGCCTTATGTCGTCGCGCTCGTGCTCGAGGTAGCGGCGCTTCTCAAACATGGTGCTGCCGGGGACGTCTCCGACGCCACCCACGACGACATTGCAGACCTCGCCGCCAACGTGGCACCCCACGACGTTGAAAACCTTGCTGAAACGCATTCAGATCCTCCATACATGGAAAGCACGCCGTTGGCAGGGTCAGGATAATCAGGCTGCAGGAGTGTCCCGGCGTTCGTTGAGGCTCCGAAGGAAGGTCTTGGTTGCTTCGGCCTGAGGGTTGTCAATCACTTGCGACGGCGGACCCTGCTCGGCGACACGCCCCCCGGACATAAAGACGACCTCGTCAGCCACCCCGCGTGCGAACCCGATTTCGTGGGTTACGACGATCATGGTCATGCCGCTTCGTGCCAGTTCCTTCATGACTTCCAGAACTTCGCCCACGAGTTCAGGGTCGAGGGCGGACGTGGGTTCGTCGAACAGCATCACCGACGGCTTCATGACCAGAGCGCGCGCGATGGCGACACGCTGCTGCTGACCTCCGGAGAGGGTGCTGGGATAGAAATCTGCCTTCTCTGCCAGGCCCACGCTGGTGAGCAGCTTCATGGCCTCTTCACGGACCTGGCTGGCAGACCTGCCAAGGACCCGGCACGGCGCCTCCAGGAGGTTCTCCAAAACCGTCAGGTGCGGAAACAGGTTGAAGGATTGGAAGACCATGCCCGTAGCCGCCCGCTGGCGTGCGATCTCGTTGGGCCGCAGCTCGTGAAGCTTTTCGCCTTTGACCCGGTAGCCCACCACCTCACCGTTGACCATGACCGCTCCGCTTGAGGGCTTCTCGAGGTGGTTGATGCATCGCAGCATGGTCGATTTACCCGAGCCGGAACGGCCCAGGATGACCACGACCTGACCAGGGTAAACGTCCAGGTTGACGGACTTGAGCACTTCCAGGTCGCCGAAGCTCTTGCGCAATTCGACGATCTTAACGATGGGCTCGGACTTATCCCTCAGGGATTCAGCGCCGGGGGTGGTAGTCATGGCTAGCCCTCCTCTGCAGTGGTTGATGATGACAAGGTTGTCCTGACGCGCTTACGCGGCATGCCCAGTCCCAGGAATCCACCGCGCTTCTCAGTGGTGCCATGCCCCGCGACCCCGCGTCCGTAGTAGCGCTCGATGCGTTGCTGGAAGATCGTCAGGATGCTCGTGCACAGCAGGTACCAGAATGAGACGACGATCAGAAGCGGGATGGTCTCAAAGGTCTGGGTGTAGATCATCTGGGCGGAGTAGAGCAAATCAGGCAGCGCGATGACGCTGACCAGCGAGCTGTATTTGAGCATGCCGATGACCTGGTTGCCTGTGGGCGGCACAATCACCCGCAACGCCTGGGGAAGGATGATGCGCCGGAAGGCCAGGAGGTTGTTCATGCCCAAGGCAGCCGCTGCCTCGGTCTGGTGCTTAGGCACCGAAAGCAGCCCTCCGCGCACGATCTCGGCCATGTACGCCGATTCGTGCAAGGCGAGCCCCACCAGGGCCACGGTCCAGAGAGTCAGCACGGAGTTAGTGGGACCGCCCACCAGTTCCGGACCACCGAACGGGACGCCAAGGCCGAGCCGCGGGTAGAGGGCGGAAAGGTTGTACAGGAAGATGAGCTGGATCAGCAGTGGCGTTCCCCGGAAGAACCAGAGGTAAGCGCCGGCAACACCCTGAAGAACCTTGTTCTCCGACAACCGGCAGGCAGCCAGGAGGATCCCCAACACGATCGCGAGGGTCATGCTGACAACTGTCAGGATCAGGGTGCGACCCAGCCCCGCCATGATCTCCGGGTAGAACAGGTAATGCCACACGGTGGCCCACTGGAAGTTCCCGTTGGTCACCATCGAGTGGACAAGGTTGGCCACGATCAGCAACAGCAGGACAGCGGCGACCGTCCGGCCGTGGTGCCGGAGCGGGACTGTCTCCTTCGCCAGCGTCTGTTGATCGCGGGTCAGAGCAGATGAGGCGCCCCCTGTGGCCTCAGAATGTTGCGAATGCGTGGTTTTAGCGCTTTCCATGGCAACTGTTACCTTCCTTCTTGTAGGACGCCATCTGCGAGTCAGCTGCCCGGATTCGGGATGATTTCGGACTTGTCCACCGCACCAAGACCGCCGTTGAGCTTGTCCAGTACCTTGGAAAGTTCCCCGTCCTTGATGAGCTTGTCGGTGGCGGCCTGGAAGGCCTTGGCAAGCTTCGCTGTATCGGCATTGTTGGCCAGGGCGAGGCCGGTCTTGATCTCCGGGCCGAACCCGAGTTTGGCCAGCTTGAACTGGCCCTTGGTGTTGTCCACGGTGTAGGCAGCCTGGCTGCCGCTGGCCAGGCACGCGTCGAGGCGGTCCTGGCTGAGCGCAAGGTTGACCTGGGCCTGGGTCTGGAAGGTCTCCACCGTGGTGGGGGCGCCGCCGGAAGCCGTGCATGCGTCAGCCATGGCCTGGGCGGTTGCCGCCTCGGACGATCCCAGGGAGGCCCCGATCTTCAGCCCGCAGACATCGCCCGGCTTGTCGAAGCTCGTCTTTGCCGAATCAGCCTTGACGATGAATTCGTCCTTGGAGACGTGGTTGGTGACGAACGTGACTACCTTGGTCCGCTCCTCCGTCACATTGATCTCTCCCGTGGCCGCATCGAAGCGGCCAGCCTGCAGGCCGGGGATGACGCCATCGAAGGGAATGATCTTGAACTCGACCTTCAGTCCAAGCAGGGCAGCTGCCTTACGGGTGAGTTCGATGTCCCAGCCGGTCACTTCGCCGCCGCCGACAGGTTCCATGACAGCCGGTGCGTAGACCGCTGCGGCGACCGTCATGGTCCCCTTCTCCTTGATCGAGGCCGGCACCATTCCAGCCAGCGCGGCGTCCGCACTGGTGGTGTCGGTACCGGATTTTGCCTGGTCCAGGGAAGGTCCACATGCGGAGGCGCCAAACAGGACCGTGGCAAGAATGCCCGCCGTGAGGGTTCCGCGCGTCATACGGGTAGGGCGAAAGTTCATGGGTATCTCCTGAGGGTGAGATTTGTTGATGGTCAGATGCGGGAGAAGGGGCCATTACCGGCCGACCCGTTGAAGGCCTGGCCGGGCCTGCTCGTCTCCGGCCACTCCACTAAACGCTGGGAAAATCAGGTGCGGTTATTAGAGGAACAAGGCAACTGCCGCTGCGGTACCGGGCGGGCCGCCCGCGGCATTAGGACAAAAATCTTGGCGCTCACAGCTTCGGACGGGCTCTCCAGGATCGGCTGAAAACTGTCACATCCGCTCCCCCTGTGGGGATATATGAAGTACATCACAGCAATGACAAATAAAGCAATAGTTTAGGGATGTATGTTTTAGCGGTGCTTGGGCGCCCGGTCTGTCAACCGAGACAACACGGCACCGTCTGACCCGGGTAAACCGTGACTAAATGACCCCAAATATGTAAAGATTCAAGGTAATAGGCAAATCGGGCGGCTGCCCGACCCCAGGCTTCAGCGGACGGAGGGCTCAAGATGAGCGTGGCCCTGTCCACCCGCGCCCTCGACCTGCTGTTGCTGCTGCGCGGGAGCGAACCTGAAGGGCTTGGCCGCGCCGAGCAGGTGTCGTACCAGATAGAAACTGCCATCCTGATGGGCATTCTGAGTGAGGGCGACAGGCTGCCGACCGAATCCGTGCTGGCCTCGGAACTTGGCATCTCCCCAATCACCCTTCGGCAGTCCCTCGCAGCCCTCCGGACGAAGGGCCTCATTGAAACAAGCCGCGGCCGCAGCGGCGGGAGCGTTATCCGACGCCAGATCGAACTCACGGACACGCAGCTGCAGAACAAACTCAAGGAAACCAGTACCGAAGCCCTCCGGGATCTGGGTGACTTCGGGGCCGCTATCGCTTCAATGTCTGCCCGGCTGGCCGCCAGCCGCGCGGATCCTCAGAACGTTGAGCATCTGCAGGAGCTGGTGAAGCACCACAGGGACACTGTTGACGACCGGGCAAGGCGCCGCATGGACAGCAGGTTCCACGTGGCCGTCAGCATTGCCGCGCAGTCGAGCAGGCTGACCTCCGCTGCGCTCCAGCTGGAGGCCGAGCTCATGACGCTGTGGTGGGGCGTCCCCGCCCCCTCGGGCAGCAAAGACTCCTTGGTGGACCAGCATCTGGCCATTGTTGATGCGATCAGGGCCCGGGACGCAGATGCTGCTGCACGGGCTGCGGAGCACCACAGCCGTAGCGCGATGGAATTCTTGATCGAACAGCATCTGAGTCTGTCGATGCGACCTGACGAAGGTGCATGAAGTGGACCCCTTGAAGGAAGCCCTGGAGCGGACCGCGGGCGCCATTTCTTCGAGCATCAGCGGTGTCTTCGCTGACCTTGAAGACATCGGACGCGCAGTAACGGCCGCCGCAGCTGCGGCCCCGGGCCTCCCCCGCCGCAGCGAGTTCATGTTCCTGAAGCAGGAGCTGGCCAATTTCATCAAGCTCCACTCGGACCTCATCATCGGAGCGGGCATTGCTTACGCCCCGGGGAGCCTCCCCGAGGCGCCGCACTGGCTGGAATGGTGGAGGGCCCAGCCCAAGGGTGCGGCAAAGTTCGTCACCCACGACCTCAACCCCGAATCGCTGAACTACTACGACTACACCACCCGCGAATGGTTCAAACTCCCCTCCTCCACCGGCCTGCCCGTGGCAGTAGGGCCGTACGTGGACTTCGGCGGTATCAACGTCAGCATCATCACTCTGTGCGTGCCCGCCCCGACAGCGCAGGGAATCCATGTGTTGGGGTGCGACCTCACGCTGGCAAACCTCGAAGGCGTCTTCCTCAGGGCGCTGCAGCTCCGTGACCCGGCGGTGGTCCTGCTGGGCCCCAATGGGCGGGTCATCGCGTCCAACAACGCCAGGATCGCTACCGGCACGCTGCTTCTCGACAAGGACCTGCAACGGGCGACCTCGGCAACGGACGTTTCGCCCGAGGTCCCCGCCCGCCTGCCCTGGAAACTGATAACACTCGAGGGCTGACGGACTCACGGCCGCCGGCGGCGATTCAGCCGTCATCAAATTCATCGCCCCGCACGACGGGACCGGCCCCGGCCTAAGGGACATCCGGATCGCCTGCTGCTTGGTGTCCGCCCAACCGATGTGCCCTTCCAAAGCGGGAACGGTCCCTATAGGTTTTTGAGTGTCCCAGGACTGTCCGCCCCGGCGGCTGGCTGGCTCCTGAGATTTCAACACGTTGAATGAGGAACCATGACGCAGATCTACGATAATCCCGCTGGGTTCGCGCTTAAGGCCGGGACGGGGCCAACTGGCAAGGAAGGGGAATACCTAAATGACTAAATCCGAAGGTTGGCGCATTGTCATCGGCAACGATGAGGCCGGCGTCGAATACAAAAACGCGCTGAAGGCACTGCTTGAGGCCGATGAACGCGTCGCCTCCGTGGTGGACATTGGGGTGGGCGCAGACGACTCCACTGCCTACCCGCACCTTGCCGTCAACGCCGCCCGGAAGGTGGCCGAAGGCGAAGCCGACCGGGCACTCCTGATCTGCGGCACCGGCCTGGGTGTGGCGATCGCGGCAAACAAGGTCCCCGGCATCCGGGCCGTCACCGCGCACGACAGCTACTCCGTGGAGCGTTCCGTCCTGAGTAACAACGCCCAGATCCTTACCATGGGGCAGCGCGTCATAGGCCTGGAACTGGCCAAGAAGCTGGTGCGCGAATGGCTCAGCCACCGCTTCGATGAGAACTCCTCCTCCGCAGCCAAGGTGGATGCCATCCACTCCTACGAAGCCGATTGAGCGGAGAATGACGGACAACTGAACCTGCCCGAAGCGGCTAAAGCATGGTGACTATTGTGCTTCTGAGTGGTAGACCTGAACTGTTCCGCTGCGGAACCCGGCGGGCTCGTTACTCACAGCGAGGTGCACGATGACGTCAATGAATCCTGCTAACCAACTTGACGAGCTGGGCAAGCGGACACTGCGCAAAGTCCGCAACCGCCTTATGCCCCTGATCGTCCTGCTCTACTTCATCGCTTATCTGGACCGGAACAATGTCGGCTTCGCAAAGCTGACCATGAGCGAGGACATCGGCTTGAGTGCGTCGGCCTATGGCCTCGGCGCCGGCATCTTTTTCCTCGGCTACGCCCTGCTGGAAATCCCGAGCAACGGCGGCATGTACAAGTTCGGCGCCCGCAAATGGATCGCCCGCATCCTCATCTCGTGGGGCATTTTTGCCACGGCCATGGCGCTGGTGAATGGCGAGACAACCTTCTACATCATCCGGTTCCTGCTGGGCGCAGCTGAGGCGGGGTTCTTCCCGGCAATCCTGTTCTACCTGACCCTGTGGTTCCCTGCTGCTCAGCGCGTCACCGTGCTGGGCATCTTTATCCTCGCCCAGCCCATCTCCAATGCCCTCGGAGCCCCGGTCTCGGGCCTGCTGCTGCAGATGGACGGCATTATGGGTCTGCAAGGCTGGCAGTGGCTCTACATCATTGAAGGCATCCCGGCCATCCTCCTCGGCATACTGACCCCGTTCCTGATGACCGACCGCCCCAGCCACGCGCACTTTCTGGCGGACGACGAGCGGGAATGGCTGACAAGAACGATGGACGAGGAGCTCGCCCACAAGCAGAAGGGCCAGCCCCACCACTTCCTCGCAGGTCTCAAGGACCCGCGGACCATCGCATACTCGGCCCTGTACTTCGGGCTGGTGTGCGGCATCTACGGCCTCGGCCTGTGGATGCCGACGATCGTCGCTGCCCTGGGCAAGTTCACCACCACGCAGGTCGGCTTCATTGTGGCCATTCCGTACACGATTGCAGCTGTGTTCGTATACTTCTGGGGCCGCCGCTCGGACCGTACCGGCAACCGCGTTTTGCATGCAAGCATCAGCATGGTGATGGCCGCCGTCGGCCTGCTCGCGGCGGGCTTCCTGGTACAGGTCAACGCGATCCTTGCATTGATGGCCTTGACGCTGGCGGCCATGGGGATCTATTCCGCCATCGCACCGTTCCTTGCCATGCCCTCCACGGCGTTGGTGGGGGCCGCTGCGGCGGCGGGGCTGGCCATGGTGAACTCGCTCGGCAACCTCGGCGGCTTCGTGGCCCCCTACGCCGTCGGGCTGTTCAACGACGCCACGGGAGACAACCGTTCGGGCCTCGTGTTCCTGTCAGCCTGCCTCGGCATCACGGCCGTCGCTACCTACCTCTACGCGCGCAAGCGCCCGGAGGGACATGTGAAGCCCGGTACGCGGGCCACGGTCGGTGAGGAAGCCGTGGCTGCCGACGAGTTCGACATCAAGAACTGATAACCCCATCGACGAGAGGCAGATAGACATGAGTCCTCAAGAAAGGTTCCTAGCTGAGCGATCCGCGGTCCTGACCGGTGCCGCGTCGCCACGCGGCATAGGCCGGGCAACGGCGGAAATGCTCGCCAGCCAAGGCTGGGCGGTGGCTATTTTGGACATCGACGGCGACGCGGCACGGAAAGCCGCGGAGGAAATAACCGGCATTTACGGCGTCAAGGCGATCGGGGTTGGCGCGGACGTCTCCGACCAGGCAACGGTCAATGCCGCCATAGACGAGGTCGAATCTGCACTGCCGCCGATCGTGGGACTGGCCAACCTTGCCGGCATCAGCTCGCCCACGGAGTTCATGGACGAGACCCTTGAGGCGTGGGAGCGGGTGTTCAAGATCAATATGACCGGCACGTTCCTGGTCACCCAGCGCGTGCTCCGGGGCATGATCGAGCGGAAGCTCGGCAGGATCGTGAGTGTCTCGTCCATCTCCGCCCAGCGCGGCGGCGGCACCTACTCCAAAGTGGCTTACAGCGCCTCGAAGGCCGCCATCATCGGGTTCACCAGGGCTTTGGCCCGGGAAATGGGACAACATGGCATCACTGTTAACTGCGTGGCTCCCGGCCCCGTGGACACGGACATCATGGGCGGGACGCTGACGGAGGAGCGCAAGGCGGCCATGGCGGCGGACATCCTGGTGGGCCGGGTGGGCACCGTGCGGGATATTGCCGCGCTGATGGTGTTCCTGCTGGGCGAGGACGCAGGCTTCATCACTGCTGCCACCTATGACATCAACGGAGGACTGCAGATTTCCTGAGCCCTGCATGATTGTCGAACACCTTGATCTCCCGAAGCAGCACCCATCCCTTAAGCCCGGCGCTGGGCCCCACTTTGGGGACCCAGCGCCGCAGCTTTATCGGTCGATTTCCAGCCCGGGCGATCAGAACCCGATGCCCAACAGCTAGAGGATGCGTCCGGCGGCCCCGGGAGGTTGGGTTGTCCACTCCGTTTCGGTGGCCCGCATCCACGGGTACGGCAGGAGATCCTCGATGCCAACCCTTCCCACTGTCCCCGCGGCATCCACCAGGACCGTTGAGCCTGCCCCGTAGGCGCGGAGCAGTTCCCGGCATACGCCGCAAGGGTTTGTGACCTGCGGTTGGCCGCTTTCGTCCATGCTCACGGCAACCATGGACTGGATGGCCGGCTCCTGTGCCATCCGGGCATTCGCCAGGGCACTGGACTCGGCGCACACGTTGATACGTTTTGAGCCAATGTGAAGTCCGAGGTAGACCGCCCCTGACTCACCACGCATAGCGGCGGCTACCCGGTGGTTGTCCGTGTGATGGGCCGTCAGCAAGAGCTGCCTCGCTGCTTCGTACAGCTCCATGTCGCTGTCGCTGAGTTCAAAGGAAATCACCTCTTTGCCTACCGTCCGATGAAGATGCCGTTCTTCTGCTTGGCGAGCAAGTAGAAGACAATGCTGAGCAGCGAAAGGACGGCGACGTACACCGGGAAGATCCAGGCGGCATTCAGTGACTGCAGCCAGACCAGAAGGTAGGAAGCGGTGCCTCCGAAAAGGGCCACGCCTATGCCGTATCCCAGGGCTGTTCCGGCGCCCCGGCAGGACTTCGGCATGAGCGAGCTGGTGACGACGTTGTAGAGGGTCATGTTCAGGACCAGGACCACTGAGCCACCTAGCAGGACTGCCGCGAAGCCGCCGATGCCGGGGCGGACATACATCAGCATCAGGAAGACCGAAGGAATGGAGAGTGCACGGGTGATCAGGAACCACTTGGAGATGGACCTGCCGTCCGCGAACCTGCCGATGAGCAGGCTGCCGACGACGAGCACGACGCCGAGGGCGGTGGTCAGTGCGAAGACGGCCGTGGCGTCCTCCTTGAAGCTGGAACGGGCTGCGGTGGGCAGTCCGGTGTTCCACGCGTAGTTGTAGGCCTGGGCTGCTCCGACGACGAAGGTGATTGCCAGGACGCTGAGCCAGTGCTTGCGCACCCCGCCCCATACTGCCTTTGTGGAATTGTCCGCGAGCTCTTCGGGCTTCATGGTCTCCGGCAGCGTGCGGCGAAGGTAGACGACAACGAATCCGAAGGCTGCACCGACGATAAAAGGTATCCGCCACCCCCAGTCAGCCATCACTGTGCCGCCGAGCATCAGCGAGGACAGGTAGCTGACCAGCGAGGCGAGAAGAATGCCGGCGTTGACGAAGAAGGAGATGACGCCGGCAACGAAGCCTTCGCGTCCTTCGGGGACCAGTTCGACGGCGTGGGCGGTGGAAAGGGGTGCTTCAATGCCGGTGGACATACCCTGGATGATCCGGCAGACGAGCAGGATGACGCCTGCGGCGGCACCGATCTGGTCATAGGTGGGGCACAGGGCAATGACCAGGGTGGTGACTGCCATCATCATGATGGACCAGAGCATTACCTTCCGGCGTCCGAGCTTGTCGGCCAGGGTGCCGAGCAGAATGCCGCCCAGGGGACGGAACGCGAAGCCGACGGCGAAAACGGCGAGTGCACTCAGTGTTGCTGTGACGGGGTCCTGTGACGGGAAGAACTTCGGTCCGATGAAGGCCGACAGGAGGCCAAAGACCATCCAGTCGTACCACTCCAACGTGTTCCCGAGCCCGAGGGCCAGCAGTCCGCGGCGGACTTCGGGAGAGAGCCGCGGCTTCCGGTCACTCGCGGCGCCAGTCTTGACGACAGTGTCAGTCATGATTCTTTCCTTCCCCTGCACCTTCGGGGTGCACGAGGGTACGGATCACCGGCGGACACCCTGATGGGGGCCGGCGATCGAAACTATCGTTCGGCTTGGTCCGGCAGAGCGGACCGGCTCACCACATGGGAGGTGAGTTAGCACAGATAGCTACGCATGCCTCTTCGTAGCGCTGGAATGCAGACCGGGGCCATGGACCTCCCGCCAGAAGGTATACATGCCTGTTGCCCGCATTGCGTCGCTCACTCCAGTGATGCGACTCACATAACTATATTGAAGATCTTTACAGAGTCAATGCTTTCCGGAAACGGGATCTGCAGCCCGCCGGCAATGTTCCGGATTGAAAAGTTTTCACCCAGACCATTGATTCTCTAAAAGTTTTCACTATAGTGATGTAAGTCAGGTCATCGACAGAAAGTTGAACCATGGTCACCGAGAGCCTTGCAGGGAGTTCCCCTAACGGCACCAGCGTGCTTCTTGCCACCGTCGGCAACAAGGTCCGGAACATGCGCAAGGAAAAAGGCATGACCCTGGCTAAGCTGTCGGAGATCACCGGCCTCAGCCCGGCGATTGTCAGCCAGATTGAACGCGGATTGGCCAACCCGTCCTTCACCACGCTCGCTCAGCTGGCCCATGGCCTGGACATCCCGGTGGGGAAATTTTTCATCGGCCAGGAAGAAACCAGATCGCCCGTGGTCCGCAAGGCCGACCGGCGCAATCTTAAGGGCGTCACCAAGAAGTCAGTGGGCGAGGCAGTGTACGAGTTGCTGACCCCGGACCTGAATGGTGCGCTGGAGGCGCAGTGGATCGTGAGCCCGCCAGGCCACGACACGAGCGCCACGCCCTTCCGGCACAGCGGCGAGGAGTTCGGCATCATCCTCTCCGGCCGGAAGGACATCTTCCTGGACGGCGTGTGCTATTCGCTTGAGGAAGGCGATTCCATCACGTTCTCCTCGGACACTCCCCACTGGTACAAAAACAGCTACGAAGAGGTCTGCGTAGCAATCTGGGTCAACGCCCCGCACGCGTGGTGACCATGCGGCTTTAGCCGCCATCAGCGTTTCCCGGTCCGCAGACACTGTCCACCACAGAGCCTTCCGCGGACCCATCTGACGAATCCCGCCCAAGGGCCCCCGATCCTCGCTGCCCTGCGCCCTGCGCCGGGAAATTCGTCCTGCGCCGCTGCGCTCTTCAGCCCAGCGACCGCTCTGCTCCCTCCGCCGTACCCTCGGCGTCCCTGCCGGAAAGTTAAGGATCCCCATGAACTCGCTCGAACTCAGCACCAGCACAGCGGACCTCACCGCACCAGTTATCTCCCGTTCCAACGTCCTCGTGGTGGGCGGTGGCCCGGCAGGTGTTGCCGCCGCCGTCACCGCCGCCCGCTCCGGTGCAAAGGTCACCTTGCTGGAACGGTATTCCTCCCTCGGCGGCCTGGCATCCGGCGGCATGGTCCTGGTACTGGACGACATGATCAACGGCCAGGAAATCACCGTGACCGGCATCGTCTCCGAATACGTCGAACGCCTGCAAAAACTTGGCCTCGCCGTCGTCCCGCCGGCCGATGACCGCAAGACCTCCGCGGAACTCTGGAACAAATGGGGCCGCTACGGCACCTTCGACTTCCACTCACACACCAACCCGAAGCCCATTTGCTACGCAGCGGCGTTCGATCCGGACGGCTGGAAGCGCGTCTCCAACGACCTGGTCCGCGAGGCCGGCGTTGACCTGCGCCTGCATTCCTGGTTCTCCCGGCCCATCGTGGACAACGGTGTGATCAAGGGCGTCATCTGCGAAACCAAGCTGGGGCCGCAGGCCTTCATGGCCGACATCGTCATCGACACCACCGGCGACATCGACGTCGCCTCCCGGGCCGGCGCCAGCTACGCCAAGGACAACTACCTCACCACCCTCGTCTTCCGCCTGGGCAACGTGAACACGGCAGCGGCTGAGGCCTTTGAACAGGCCAACCCGAAGGAAGCCCGTGCCATCAACCGCAAGATCAAGCGCCTCCTCGGCGGCGCCTGGGAACTGTGGTGGCTCAAGACCCCCATCGACGGCGTGGTCTGGTGCAACGCCCCGCACATGACCGGCTTCGACGGCACGGACCCGGCAGACATGACGGCCGCCGAGTTCGCCGCCCGCGACCGGATCTCCGAGGCAGTGGACTACGTCCGGGCCAACCTGCCCGGCTTCGAAAACTGCTACATGCTGGACGTCGCGTCCCAGATGGGCGTCCGCCAGACCCGCCTCCTGGAGGGCGAATACGTCATGACCAAGGACGACGTCACCCAGCGCCGGCACTTCGCCGACACCGTGGCCCGCGGCCGGGACTACTACTACCCGTACCGCTCGCTGCTGCCCAAGGAAGTGGACCAGCTGCTGGTTGCCGGCCGCCACTACTCGGCCACCCCCGAGGCGCAGAAGATGTCGCGCGAGATCCCGCCCTGCATGGCCATGGGCCAGGCCGTGGGCGTCGCAGCCGCACTCGCCGTCGAGAACGGCCTGCTGGTCCGCGACGTGTCCGCAGTGGATATCCAGCAGGGCATGCGCAGGCACGGCGCGGACCCCGGCGACGTCCCGTCAGCGAACGCCACCCTTGACCAGGATGCGGTGGTGGGGGCATGAGCACCATCATCGAAGAATTTGAAGGAACGACGGCGGCACCGGCCACCGCGGAGGAACGCACCACAGTGCCGCTCCCGCTGGACGGCATCAAGATCGTGGACTTCACCCAGGTATTCATGGGGCCGTCCTGCACGCAGCTGCTGGGCGACTACGGCGCGGACATTGTCAAGGTGGAGCGACCTGGCGCCGGGGACATTTCCCGCAACTCGTTCCCGGACAAGGACGGCCAGGACAACCCCATCTTCCTGTCCATCAACCGCAATAAACGCAGCATTTCAGTGGACACCCGGACAGAAGAAGGCCGGAACGTCCTGCACGTCCTCCTGGCCGACGCGGACGTGGTGGTCAGCAATTTCCGCTCCGGCGTGATGGAACGCATGGGCTTCGGCTACGAGGAACTCAAGAAGAACAACCCCGGCATCATCTGGGCTTCAGGCACGGGCTTCGGCCCGGTGGGCCCTTACTCCCACAAGGGCGGCCAGGACGCGATCGCCCAGGCCTACTCGGGTGTCATGTGGCGTCGCGAATCCGAAGATGCGAAACCCGGAATCTACCCCACCACCCTTTGCGACTACATCACGGGCATGCACCTCATGCAGGGCATCCTCCTTGCTCTGCGCACCCGGGAGACCGCCGGCGTCGGCCAGAAGGTGGAGGTGACCATGTACGACTCCATGCTGCACCTGCAGATGCAGGAGGCGTGCATGCAGCTCAACCGCGGCTACGAGGTCAACTGGGGCGCCATGCCGCTGAGCGGCGTGTTCGAAACCACCGACGGCGCGGTATGCATGGTGGGCGGTTTCACCCCCGACCCGCTCAAGCGGATCTCGGTGGCGCTTGGCCTGGACGAGGACCTCACGCTCCGGCCCGAATTCGCGGACCTCAAGCAGCAGTTCAAGCACAAGCCCGCGCTGCAGGCCATCTTCCGCGAGCGCATCGCCACCAACACCACCGAATACTGGACCTCCAGCCTGGAGGACCAGGGCCTGCTGAACGCCCCGGTCCATACCCTTGAGCAGGCCCTCGCCGACGCGCAGACCGAGGCCAACGGCATGGTCGTGGAAGCCGAACACCCCGGTGTGGGAACCGTGCGCATGCTCAATGCCCCCATCCGGCTCTCCGCCACCCCGCCCACCATCCGGCGCGTGGCGCCGCGGCTCGGCGAACACAATGTGGAAGTCCTCAGGGAAAACGGCTTCGACGACGAAACCATCGAACGCCTGCAGCAGCTGGGGGTGCTCAGGTGACCACGGTTTCAGAAACGCACAAGGCAGGCACAGCTGCGCAGGCAGTGGATGAAGTCACCCTGACCATCAAAAAGCACGTTGCCACTGTGGTGATTGACCGCCAGCACGTCCTGAACGCCGTTGACGGCACCGCCCAGGCCCGGCTGAACGAAATCTGGGCCCAGCTGGAACAGGACTCCAGTATCCGCGCCGTAGTGATCACAGGCGCCGGCACCCGCGCGTTCTGCGTGGGCGCGGACATGTCCGCCTCCGCGGTGGACAAAACCGGCCTGGAATACTGGGCCGGCCTGGACCCCAACGGCTTCGGCGGCCTCAGCCTGCGCACCAGCCTGGACATCCCGGTCATTGCCCGGGTCAACGGCTACGCGTTGGGCGGCGGCATGGAGATTGTGCTCGGCGCGGACATCGTCGTCGCCTCGGAGGACGCCAGGTTCGGGCTGACGGAGCCCCGGGTGGGGCGCCTGGCGCTCGACGGCGGTATCCACCAGCTGGTGCGCCGCATCCCCCACACCCAGGCGATGGGCATGCTCCTCACCGGCCGCAAAGCAGATGCCACGGAGATGCAGTCCATGGGCCTGGTCAACGAAGTAGTTCCGGCAGACGAGCTCGACACCGCGGTGCAGCGCTGGGTGGAGCAGATCCTCGCCTGCGCCCCCACCTCGGTCCGGGCCGTGAAGCAGATGGTCACACAGACCGGCCATCTCACCGCCCAAGAGGCCCGCGGGCTTCGCCTGCCGGCCCTTATGGCCGCCCTGGACAGCGAAGACTCCGCCGAAGGGGTCCGCGCCTTCCAGGAAAAACGGCCGCCGGCCTGGCCCGGCCGCTGATGCCCACCAACATGCAGCAGGAACAGAAGGAGAAACAGATGCAGGCAGCAAGTGCACCTGAGACGTCGGCCCGGGAATCCCTGGCGCCGGGGGTATGGGGCGTCGTCGCCACCCCGCTCCAGGGCAGCACCCTGGACGTGGATCTGGACAGCCTGTCCGGGCTTGTGGAACACTACGAGGCCATCGGCACCACCGGGCTGACTGTCCTGGGAGTGTTTGGTGAAGCTGCCGCTCTGGCCGCAGAGGAACGCCGTCAGGTCCTGGAGATTGCCGTCGAATGCACTGACCTTCCACTCGTGGTGGGCATTACCGCCCTGGCCACCCGGCCCGCCATCGAGGAAACCAGGGCAGCTCAGGAAGCGGCCGGCGGGCGCCTGGCGGCCGTGATGGTGCAGGTCAATTCGGCCCGGCCGGAAGTGGTGGCCGCGCACCTGGATGCCATCCACCGGGCCACCGGAGCGAAGGTGGTCCTGCAGGATTATCCGCTGGCCAGCGGTGTCAGCATCAGCACCAAGGCCCTGATCTCAGTGGTGAACCTGTGCACCTTCGTCATCGCGGTGAAGGCCGAAGCACCACCCACCAGCGTCGCCATCGCGGAGCTGACGGCCGCCGTCGGGGTTTCCGTTTTCGGTGGCCTGGGCGGGCAGGGACTGCTGGATGAGCTGATGTCCGGCGCAGCGGGCGCCATGACGGGATTCTCTTATCCGGAAGCGCTGATCGCTTGCGTCCGCGCCTGGCGGCGCGACGGGTATGAGGCCGCACGCGACCAATTGCTGCCGTACCTGCCGCTGGTCAATTTTGAACAGCAGGCAGGAATCGCGTTGGCCGTCCGCAAAGAATGCCTGCTGCAGCGCGGGCTCATCAAGGATCCCGGGGTCCGTCCACCCGGGGCGGCCTTCCCGGAGAAGCTGCGGCCAGGCATGCTGGCGCACCTGCGCGAAGCGGCCGAGGCGCTGGAAGCGCAGTCCACAACCATGTTTGCAGGGGGTTTCTGATGGACCTGGGAATCGCCGGCAAGACAGCGTTTGTCGCGGCCTCCACGGGTGGCCTGGGACTGGCAGTGGCACGCGCCCTCGCCGCCGAAGGTGCCCGCGTTGCCATCGTCGGGCGGCGGCGTGACCGTGGCAAGGAGATCGTCGCCGAACTCCACGCCGCCTACGGAACCACCGGTTTTGATGCGGTGGCCATCGAAGCGGACCTGACGACGGCCGAAGGAATCGCGTCCGCCGTCGAACAGACCGTGGCGGACCTGGGGCCCATCGACATCCTGGTCCTCAACGGCCCCGGCCCGAAGCCCGGCGCCGCTGCCACACTCAGTTCCGGGGACATCGCCGCTGCGTTCGAACTGCTGGTCAAGCCGCACCACGCGCTCATCTCCCACGTGCTTCCAGGCATGCGGGACCGGCGCTGGGGCCGGATCCTCGCCATTGGCTCCAGCGGGGTGGCGGCTCCCCTGCCCAACCTCGCGGTGTCCAACACCGGCCGGGCGGCCCTGGCAGGCTACCTCAAGACGCTCGCTGCGGAAGTGGCGCTGGACGCGGTGACTGTCAACATGCTCCTGCCCGGCAGGATCGGCACGGACCGGGTCGCCGAACTGGACCAGGCCGCCGCCAAGCGCCGGGGCACCACGCCGGAGGACATCCAGCTGGAATCCCGAAAGACCATTCCGGCCCGCCGCTACGGCGAGCCGGAGGAATTCGGCGCCGCCGCCGCGTTCCTGTGCAGCGCACCGGCGTCGTACATCACCGGTGTGGCACTCCGGTGCGACGGCGGCCTCATCCGCAGCCTCTAGACATCCATTTTCCCTCCCCCAAAGGAACCCCATGACTTCCACAACGCCTGACCTGTCCACCCGGACGGACCGCGGACTTCTTACCGCCCGGCACCTCATCAACGGCGAATGGCTGGGCGATGCGGACACCGAACGGATGAACCCGGCCCGCCCGGACGAGCTTGCAGCCCTCTCCCCCAGCGGTAGCGCGGACGATGTCGACGCCGCCGTCACCGCGGCTGCCACGGCCCAGCCCGGCTGGGCAGCCATGCCAGCGCCGTCCCGCGGGGCTATCCTCATCACCGCCGGCAACCTGCTGATCGAACGCCAGAGCGCCATCGCCGAGGACCTGGTCCGGGAAGAAGGCAAAACGCTGGCCGAGGCCAAAGGCGAGGTCAAGCGTGCCTCGGACGTGCTCCGCTTCTTCGGCTCCCTGGGCTGGGCGGCCACCGGCGAGGTGCTGCCCAGCGGCCTCCCGGACACCACCATCACCACCCGCCGCGAGCCCCTCGGCGTGGTGGGGCTGATCACCCCGTGGAACTTCCCCATCGCCATCCCGGCATGGAAGGCCGCGCCCGCCCTGATCAGCGGCAACGCCGTGGTCATCAAGCCGGCTGAGCTGACCCCGCTCTCCGCCACCCACCTGGCCCGCGCCCTGCAGGATGCCGGGCTGCCCGCAGGCGTCTTCAACGTGGTGCACGGCAAAGGCCGCGTGGTGGGCGACGCCCTGGCCCGCGACTCCCGCGTCGCCGGCCTGTCCTTCACCGGTTCCACCAAGGTGGGGCTTGGCCTGCAGGAGATCCTGAACGCCCGCCGTGCCCGGGTCCAGCTGGAAATGGGCGGGAAGAACGGCGTCCTGGTCCTCGACGACGCAGATGCCGGCAAGGCCGCAAAAGTGGTGGCCGCGGGGGCCTTCGGACTCACCGGCCAGGCCTGCACCGCAACGTCCCGCGTCTACGTCACACCGGGCATCCGCGACGTCTTCCTGGCGGCCCTCACCGAGGAAGCCGCCGCCTACGCGCCCGGTGACGGTCTGGACTCGCCGATGGGGGCTGTGGTGAGCAGCAACCAGTTTTCGCAGAACACGGCAGCGGTGCGTTCCGCCGTCGTACGCGGTGCCACGCTGCTCTCCGGCTCCGGGATCCTGGATGAAACCCACGACGGCGATCCCGGCCGGCCGCTGTACTTCCCGGCCGCCGTGCTCACCGGACTGCCGTTCGACGACGCAGCAGTCACCGAGGAGATCTTCGGACCGGTTGTCGCCGTTCTTGAAGTGGCGGACTACGAGGCCGGACTCGCCGCAATCAACGACTCGCGCTACGGCCTCACCGCTGGCATCTGCACCGACTCCCTGGCCCGCGCCACGGACTTCGCGGCCCGCGCGCAGGCCGGCGTCATCAAGGTCAACCGTCCGACGGCCGGCCTGGACCTGAACGTGCCGTTCGGCGGCGTGAAGGACTCCTCCACCAACACGTTCCGCGAGCAGGGCAAGTCCGCCCTGGACTTCTTCACGTGGGGCAAAACCGTCTACACGGGCGTGTAGGGCGCCATGACCTACGTGATTGCGCAGCCGTGCGTGGATGTGAAGGACAAGGCGTGCATAGAGGAATGCCCCGTGGACTGCATCTACGAAGGAAAGCGCATGCTTTACATCCACCCTTACGAGTGCGTCGACTGCGGAGCATGCGACCCTGTTTGCCCGGTGGAAGCAATCTACTACTCGGAGGATCTGCCGGAAGAATGGGCGGGTTATGGGGGCGCCAACGCCGGGTTCTTCGACGTTCTCGGATCTCCGAAGGGAGCGGCAGCGGTGGGCCGCACCGAACATGACCATCCTTTGATCGCCGCCGAGGAGCCGCAATGCCGCTGATGGTGGAAACCATAGGCTGGTTCGGATCCGCACTGATCCTGGTGTCCCTTGCCCAGGCCCGGCCCCGACGCCTGCACCTGCTCAACCTCGGTGCCTGCATCGTCCTCATTGCCTACAATGCACTTATCGGCGCCGTTCCGGGCATAGGGCTGAACGCCGGCCTGATACTCGTCAATCTGTGGCGGCTGCGGACCCTCCCCCAGCCCGGCACATCCGGGCCCGCCGGCATGACGGACAGTAAGCCCTCCACCCCCGTTACAGCCACTGAAAGCGCTGCTGAAGCAGACCTCAGCACGGAAGTCCGGGCGAAAACCCTGTAAGCGGTCACGACGGCAACCCGGGCGGTGCCGTGTGCTCGCCGCTGCTGTGAAGCGGCGAGCACAGGCCCCATAAATATTGGGAGTTTGGACTACATTCCGGGGATGTGCTGGGCCTCGTGGACCTCGATTTCGCACCCCGGCATGTTCAGGTGCGGGTGCTGCTTGGCGAGCTCCAGGGCCGCTTCTGCAGTCTCGGCCTGGATGAGGCTGTACCCGGCTACTTCGCGCTGGCTCGGCGCGGTGGCTCCGCCGGGCGATACCCGGACGCCGTTGGCCAGCGGGGATCCGAAGTCGATCAGCCCGTCGCCGACCTTGGCGGCCCAGGCGTTCCACTCCCCCATGGACGCTTCCATGTCTTCCGGTGCCGGCGGCGCGGCCTCGGCGGGCGTCATCGGGGCGTGGTAGATAAAGAGGAATTTGGACATTTTCGTTCCTTCCTTCGTGACTGGTTGTTTGTTGTGGCGGGGCGAACCGGTCAGGCGGTGACGGTCCGGCCGGTGAACGCAATGAGTCTTTCGAGGCTGCCTGCGGTCTCCGCGACGGGCTGCGCAGGGGCGAAGCTGCGGCCGGACCGGACCTGGTCGGAGATAGTCGTCATCGCCAGTGCCTCTACATAGTCGGTAACGACGTTGGAGACGGCCAGATCCTGGCCGCTTGCCTTCGCGAAGTCCCACGCATGCACGAGCAGCTCGAGATTCAGGATGCTGGCCACCATGGTGGCGGGGAGTTCAGCGAATCCCATGTCGATGGTGCCGTCAACGCCACGGTGGGCGAACGCCTCCAGTGTGGGCTGCGCCAGTTCTGCGACGCGGACCTCGGGTGCGGCGTCAGTGCGGTCTTTGACGTCTGCACCCAGGGCTGTGCCGATGTTCCTCAAGGAGCCGGCCAGGTGCTCAAGGAGTTCGTGTGCGGTGAAGTCCTCGCACGGCGTCGGCTTGTCACGGTCTGCCGGAGTGAGCTTCCGCAGCACGCCCAGGAGCACGGCAAGTGAAGCGTCCGCCGAGATGAGGTGGTCAATGGGATCGGGGGCAAATGCCCATTCGTCCGGGCCGGCGCCTTCAGCTGTCGATGCTTCGAGAACCAGGCGTCCCAGGTAGTGGTTCCAACCTTCCGCGTGCGCCGTTGCCTGCTCGGGGGTGAGTCCCTCGTGCACCAGGCGCACTGACGTGCCGCCTGCCTCGGGCTCCAGCGTGATGGTCACCGTGGACGCGCCAGGAGGCAGGTCGGTAGCGGATTCCCAGCCCCAGGTGAACACGATGCGTTTGCCCGGTTCGATCTCCTGGAACGTGCCGGCGGCGTGGTGTCCCGGAAGGATTGTCCAGCGGTACTCGCCACCAACCCGTAGATCCACCCGGGCGGCAACCGACTTCCAGCGGCGCAGGCGTTCCGGCTGGGTGATCAGGGCGAATGCCTCGTCTGCGTCGACGGGCAGGTGGATGGTTTTATCGAAGCTCATGTGAGCGATCCTTTGTTTGAATGAGGTGTCTGGCGGGGTGGTGCCGGGCTCTCTGGTTTATGGCGGTTTTCGGCCAACGCGGCGGCGTCTGCGGCGAGCAGGTCCAGTTCGTCAGTCCAGAACTGCTCCACCAGCGCACGCAGCCGGCCCATTCCCTGGGGGTCGAGCCTGTAGTACCGGTTGCGTCCCTCCTTGCGGGCGGCAACCAGGCCAGCCTGCTCAAGCAACAGCAGGTGCTGGGAGACTGCGGAACGGCTGACCGTGAAGTGGGCGGCCAACTCCCCCACTGCCTGTTCCTGGCGGGCCAGAAGATGCAGCAGCCGGCGCCGGTTCGGCTCCGCTGCGATCTCCAAGGCATCCAACACACCTATTACGTTAGTGGACGCTAACGCATTAGGCAAGAAGGGCCGTGTTCACCACTGACGGCGGCACCCTTTGCTCGCCAGCCTCAGCTTTCCGGCCTCGACATCATTCACGTGAGGGCTGAGGACCATCTCCCCGGACCGGGCGGGGCTTGAGTGCTGCGGGTCGTTGGGCTCTGGCTCCAGGGCGCACCTATGCACAAGCATTGATCCAGCACACCATCACCGGGACGGAGAGGACGAGCGATGTCCGGGACAGCAGCATCCGGGCGGCTGGTGTTCCTCGACGTCTCGAGGGTTCCGATCATCTCCATGGTGATCATTCATCACGCGGCGCAGGCTTATGGGCCCACCGGTGGATTCTGGCCTGTAAAGGACCCGGTAACCACCGACTGGTTTCAGCCCTTCTACACGGTGAACGCAGCAGTGGGCCTGGGCCTGCTGTTCCTGCTGGCAGGCTTCCTTGTCCCTGGGCCCTAAGCACGCAAGGTCCCGGTCGATTTCTCAAAGAACGATCGGCCCGACTTGGGATACCTCTCGTGTTCTTCGTCCTGGTGGTAAACGTCCCGCTCGTGTTACTTCGCAACCGGACGCCCTGACCCGGGTGACCTCATAAAATCGCTTTACGCCGGAGCCTGGCAGGGCGCCTACCTGCACCTATGGTTCTTGGGACACCTGCTTCTGTATTCGGCCGTCTATGCGGCGTGGGCGCGCCGCGCCGGTTCGGGCGTGCCTTCGAGGCAGCTGCCGCCGCCCGGCCACACCGTCATCTTCTTACTCACCGCCGCATTGATCCTGGTCACATGGGTCGTGAGGTGGTGGTTCCCCGTCGATGACTGGGTTCCGCTGTTCTTTGTGTTACCCGCTGAGCCAGCGAACCTGGCGCAATACCTGAGCATGTTCGTGCTCGGGATCATGGCTTACAGCAACGACTGGTTCCGGCGGATCCCGCGCAGGGCTGGCCTCGTGTGGCTGGTCTTGGGAACCAGCGCTGCAGCGGCTGCCTACTGGCTCCAGGCGTCCAACCTCTGGGTTGTGTCGGTGGGACTCGTAGTTGCGTTCCGCGAAGTATTCCATACACCCACGCCGTTTCTCGCCCCGATGGCCACAGCGAGTTACGCAGCCTACATCCCGCACGTCTTCGTCGTCGTGGGCCTTCAGGTGGCCCTTCTCCAGACGGCCTGGCCGCCGGGAGCCAAGTTCGTGGTTGTATCCGTGCCGGGTCTCTTCTGCTCGTTCGGGATCGGCCATGTGTCGCGCTTTGTGCCGGGCCTCAGGGTGCTGCTCGGCACGACTCCATTGCGTGCTGAACTGGCACGAGGGCCTGGGGACGGCCGAGGAATGAGCCGTTAAGCCTCCCGAAGCAGGAGAGGTGCTCTGGGCATAAAACCCCTACGACAGACCGCGTCCAGACTGCCCGGTGATTCAGCACTGGTGGTTCACCGTTCTTCATCGGGAGCCGATCAAGGTTTGTTTAGAGAAAGTTCGGACTCGAAGACTGTCAGGTCTGATTCTGAGGCACTGTTGTCGAAGTCGATGTGGGTTGCACCGGTCCAGTGGCATGAGTGTGCTTGGGCTCCGGCCCAGAAGGTCTCCCAGTTGGAAAGCTTCCATTCATCCCGCGGGTAGCCGCGGGAGATGAGGCGTTGACGGAGGGCCTCTCCGGCGAGCCGGACGTGGACCACCACAAGTTCGGCTTCAGGCCACTGGTGACGCACGCGGATCTTCGTCAGATAATCGTTGTCGGAAAAGTACTTTCCGAAGGGTGCGTCCAGCACCACTGAGTTACCGGTCAACAGGTTGTCCCTCGTGAGGTCCAGAATCGCGGCATACTCCAGGGGCATGATGGTCGTCTGGTAGAAATCGTTGTTGTCGCGTTCATTGGGATCTGAGCCGTTGAGCGCCAGCAGCAGCTCTGTGAAGCCCGTCGCAGCGGTGTCCTTATCGATGTAGGCGGCCCCGAACCGTCGGGCAATCTGCCGGCTGACGCTTGACTTTCCGGAACCGGCAGGGCCGATCACGAAAAAGACTTTGGGAATGGTGGTGGTCAACTGCCTGTTCTTCCTTGAACGTGGATGGTGCTGTGGCGGGCGCCTGATCGGCCCCCGCCACAGCGGTGCGCATGGATTTACTTTATGCCGCCGTTGTGGCTGCCCGGCGGTCTTTGACGAAGAGTCCGTAGGACAGCGCCCCGACGATCAACAGCATTCCACCGATCAGGAACACCATGGTGTAATTGCCGCCCGTCTCGGTCAGGATATATCCGGTCACTATCGGCGCCACGGCGGCACCGAGGAATCCGCCGAAGTTCTGGATCGCTCCTAGTGAGGCCACCTGGTTCGGTTCAGCAATGTCCGAGGCCAGCGTCCACAGGACGCCGATGGGAACCTGGGCAGCGAAGTAGCCCACGGAGAGAAGGACAATCGCCAGGGCGGTGTTCTCCACATATGCCACCGGCAGGACGGCCGCTGCTGCGAGGAGCGCACCACCTACTATCGGGATTTTCCGGGCGGTGATGGTGGGGACACCACGTTTGATCAGCCTGCCCGAGAGGATACCGCCTGTCAGCACACCGATGATGCCGCAGAGGAACGGCAGGCCGGCGAGCCAGCCGATCTGGCTCAGGCTGAAGCCGCGGGCTGTCTGGAGGTAGCTGGGCAGCCAAGTGAGGTACACCCATACCGTGTAGAAGATGCCGAAGGCGCCCAGAACCATGAACCAGGTGTTTTTGTGCTTGAAGAGCTCGCCCCATCCGGCCTGCTTTTCCTTAGGCTTCTGCGCTTCCTCGAACTCAGCACCTTTGATAAGGAACTGTTCCTTGAGGGTGGGGTCACGGTAGATCCGCAGCCAGACCAGGGCGATGACGATTCCCAGGGCTCCGATGACCAGGAACATCCCGCGCCAACTCATGGTCAGCATGAGGAAGGTCAGCAGCGGGGGCGCGATTGCGTTGGCGATCTGGGAGCCGGTGTTAACAATTGATACGGGGAGGGCGCGCTCGGTTTTGTCGAACCATTTGTCGGCAACCTTCAGCCCGGACGTGAAGAACGGGGATTCTGCAACACCCAGGGCAACACGGGCCGCGTAGAGGAAACCGAAGGAGTTGGCCAGCGCCGACACCATCGACACGATGGACCACAGACCTGCAGCCCAAGCAAACATGCGCTTAGGACCGAACCTGTCCACGAGGTATCCGGCGGGAAGATTCGCGATGGCGTAGGGCCAGGAGAAGGCTGAGAGCAGCAGGCCCATCTGCAGGGCGTTGAGGCCGAATTCCTTGGCGATGGTTGTGTTGGCGATGCTCAGGTTGTTGCGGTCCAGATAGTTGATAATCCCGCCGATGACGAGAAGGGCGATCAGGTACCACCGGATCTTCACACTCTTCTTTGAGGCCGCCATCTCGGGCGCATTCGTTTCTGCTGAGGTTTGGCTCATGCAGCTCACTCCTTTGTGTTCTGGGCCGACAGTTGCTGCCGGTTCGGGTGTGGGAATGCCCTGGCGTCAGCCGCGGGCGTCGTTGATTGCGTCGAGGAATGTCCGGGCAGCCTGTGCCACCAGCCCGTAGTCCCCGTTGGCCTGTGCGGCTTTGGTGACAAAACTGCCGACGCCGACAGCGGTGACACCGGCAGCGAACCAGGCGCTGACGTTTTCCGGGGTCACTCCCCCGGAGGGCATGATCGGCGCCTGCGGAAGAGGCGCCATGATCGTCTTGACGTATGAGGGCCCACCGAGTTCGGCAGGGAACAACTTCACGATGTCAGCCCCCGCTTCAAGGGTGTCCACTACTTCGGTAGGAGTGAAGGCACCGCTGGCCGTGACCGCCTGGTAGCGGTTCCCCGCAGCGATCATCTTCCGGTTCAGCTGGGGGCTGACCAGCAGCCGCGCTCCCGCAGAGATGGCAGCGAAGGCCGCCTCGGCATCAAGGACAGTGCCCGCGCCGACCACGATTCCCTGCTCGCCGTACTTGTCCGTGAGCCTCTCGATAACCCCGAGCGCGCCCGGGACGGTCAGCGGGACCTCCACGGCACGGATGCCGCCTTCTATGGCAGCCTCGGCAACCCGATAAGCCTCATCGGCGGAATCGAGCCGGGCGATCAACAGGGCGCCGGACCGGACTATGGTTTCCATCACTTCAAACTTTGTTAACATGATTTAAGATCCTATCCCAAATTTTCACACATGGGAACATTGCGTGAAAATTTGTTAAGGTGGATTCATTCCAAAGGAGCCTTACGTGAATCCGACAGCGAGACCGCTTATCCCCGAGCAGCGCCATCAGGAAATCCTCCGACTGCTGCGGCGCGAGGGGGTGCTCAGTATCCGCAGTCTCACGGACTACATGAACGTCTCCCATATGACTGTCCGGCGTGACATCACAGCACTGGAGGATTCGGGGCAGGTCGTCTCAGTTCAGGGCGGGGTCCGCCTGGCGGAATGGACCGGCCAGGCCCCTCCCCGGGAGCGGGAATTCAGGGCACAGCTCGAGCTGCCCCGCAAGCAGGCCATCGCCGAACTCGCAGCCGGATTCATCGAGGACGACATGGTGGTCTTCCTGGACGCCGGGACCACATGCCAGTCCGTTGTCCCCTACCTCAGCGCGCGCAAGGACCTTACCGTCGTCACCAACGACTTCTACGTGGTGACGAGCCTGTTTGCCCACCCCCACATTGAGGTCATCCACACCGGAGGCGCGGTGGACGCATCCAGCGCCTCCAGCTCAGGCCGTATAGCAGCGGAAGCCATCAAGGGCATCAACGTCGATCTGTTCTTCCTCAGCACCGGGACCTGGAACATGTCCCGCGGGGTCACCACACCCTCCATGGACAAAGTGGAAGTCAAGCTCGCTGCCCTGGAGGCTTCCACGTCCTGCTTCCTGCTGGCAGACAGCACAAAGTTCGGAACCGTCTCAAAATTTCGCGTGACCCCGCTCGAAAAGCTCGATGCGGTCATCACCGACGAACAGCTCCCCCAGGAAATGCAGGAGAACATCCGGGATCTGGGCGTCACCGTCCATGTTGCCGGGCTTCGAAAGCCCGGCCTTTCCTGACCGGCAGGTGAACCAGTTGTCGGTGGGTTCCTCCTGAGGCGATTGGCAGGGACTAGCTTCGGATGGTCCGGTAGATTCCTGTGTGGTCAAGGTCGCCGTCACCTGCTGCGACCATGTTTTCGAAGGAGTTTTGGAGGCACGCGGCCAGCGGGAGCCGCAGCCCTGAATGACCGGCAACTTCGGCGATGAACCGAAGGTCCTTCAGTTGGTTTTTGGCTGAGCCGCCATCTTTAAAGTCCCGGTCGATCCAGCGTCGTCCCTTCTGCGCCAGCACCTCGGAGTTCGCCAGGCCACCGGCAAGCACTGCCTGGACCTTCTCCAGGTCCAGTCCCGCTGTATCTGCAAGCACCATTGCCTCGGCCAGAGCCGTTACGGTTGCGGCAACCACGATCTGGTTGCAGGCTTTGACGGTTGACCCTGCACCGGTTTCGCCGAACCACATCACTGTGGAGCTGTAGAGCTCGAAGACCGGTTTCACGCGTTCCACCGCGTCCAAGGCGCCTCCGACCATAATGCTCAGCCGCCCTTCCTCGGCACCTATGGTCCCGCCGCTCAGGGGGGCATCGACGACGGCGACTCCCCAGTTGCGTTGGCAGTCGTCAGCGAACTGTGCGACAGCCACGGGTGACACCGTCCCGTGGACCACGAGGATTGGATGCTCGATTCCGGCCGCTTTCCATCCGTGAAGGAGTCCGTCGTCGCCGTGGAGCAGCGCCTCGAGCTGGGGCAGGTCGGGCAAGACGGTGAGGACGATGTCCCGTGCGGCGTCGGCCGGGGAGGCGGCGAAGGTGCCGCCGTCAATGGCGCGGGCCTTTTCCGGGGTGCGGTTCCACAGCGTGAGGGGAACGCCGTGCTTGAGGATGTTTCGTGCGATGGGTGCGCCCATCGGTCCGGTGCCCAAGAGGGCCACGGACCGAAGGGCGCCGGGCAGTTCTGGCTGCCCAGGCGTCGGAGTCGTCATCGGGTTTAGAAGGGGATGAGTCCGGCGAGGGCGGGCAGGAACGTGCTGAACCACGGGACGGCAGCAAGCACCAGCAGTCCCAGGAACACCGCGATGAGGTAGGGCCAGAAGTGCTTGAGGCTCCTTTCCACGGTCTCGTGTGCAGTGGCGCACGCAACGTAGAAGCCGACGCCGGCTGGTGGCGCGAACGAGCCGATGCCCATGGAGATGATCAGGACCATGGCATATTGCACGGGGTTGACCCCGAAGTCGACGGCGATCGGCAGGAGCAGCGGCGCGAAGATCAGGACAGCCGGGAGCCCCTCAAGCAACTGCCCCATGATGATCAGCAGCACGATCGTGAAGAGCATAAAGAGCAACGGCGAATCGCCCAGCCCTGACATCAGGTCGTGGATCTGCTGCGACACACCGGCAAGGGCGAGTGTCTGGGCCAGCGGGGAGGCCGCCGCGATGATGAACAGAACCATGCCCGCCGTCGTCGTCGTTTCCCGCAAAGTGTCACCGAGCAGGCGCTTGCTTCCGCGACGGTACGCGGCGGCGAGGATGAAGGCGTACGCGACGGCCACCGACGAAACTTCGGTGGGGGTGGCGAAGCCGCTGAGGATCCCTACGACCATGCCTACCGGGAGCAGCAGGGTGGGGATGGCGAAGAAGGTGGCCGTTCCGCGTGCCTTCCAAGTGGCCTTGGGGCTGGCGATGCCGCCCTGTTTGCGGGCGCGGAGGAAGACGAGTGCCATGACCACGAGGGCCAGGAAGGCGGCCGGCACGAACCCGGCGAGGAACAGGGTGGTCGTGGAAATGGTCGTGATGGATCCGAGGATCAGGAGCACGATGCTCGGAGGGATGGTTTCGCCCATGATTGCTGAGGCGGAAAGGACGGCGACGACTTCTCCGCGGGGATACTTGCGTTCTTCGAGCATGCCGCGCATGGTGGTGCCGACGGCTGCGACGTCAGCGACTTTGGAGCCGGAGATGCCGGAGAAGATGTACATCGTCACCACCACGACCTGAAGGAGCCCTCCGCGGAGATGTCCGATGAGGGCATCGACTAGCCGGGCCAGCGGCAGGGTGAGGCCGGCGGAGTTCATGACGGTTCCGGCGAGGATGAAGAACGGGATGGCCAGGAGCACGAAGCCCTTGGCTCCGGAGGCCATGCCGATCGGGATGGCGCTGACGTCTGAGATTCCGCCGAGGAACAGGTAGATCCCGGAGGCCAGGGCGAGAACGAAGGCGATGGGCAGTCCGAGGAACAGCAGTATGAAGAGCACTGCCAGGACGACGGCGAGCAGAACGTTTGGCGAGGCGTAGTAGAAGAGCGGCTGGGCGACCATGACGAGGACAAACAGGGCTGCGGTCATGCCCGCCGCGACCAGTACGGGGCGGCGTTCCTGGCGCCACAGTTTGAGCAGCGCGAACCAGGCGATCAGGACCATGCCGATGGAGAAGGGAAGTGAGACCCAGAACACGGGCAACTGCAGGATGGGCGTCTTTTCCTCGATTTGCTGGACGAGGGTAGGGACAAAGAGCGCGAACGTGCCAGCGCTCATCGCAAAGACGAGGCAGTCGACGAGGGCTGCCAAGTAGGGCTTCCAGGTTGCGGGAAGCCGCATGATAAGGGCCTGGACGGACATGTGTGCGCCCTTGGGGTAGGCGATCGCACCGCCAATGAACGCAATGGTCAGCAGCGCGATTTCGGAGGCTTCCTGGGTCCAGAGGACTGAATCGCCGGTGACGACCCGGACCATGATGTTCAGCAGGATCACGACCAGTTCGGCGATGATGGCCGCGCCGACAACCCATTCGAGGGCCTTGTCGAACCAAACCGCGCCGCTCCATCGCGGTGGGACGTGGCCGTGATGCAGGATTTCTTCCGCGTCTGAGGGAATGACCTCCTCAAGTTCCTCCGGCGATATGGTGTGTTTCATGTGGCTTCCAGACTGTCGACGTTGAGAGTGGGACTTGGTGCTGCGGGCCCGGGGAACCGGGGCTCCCCGGGCCTGAGAGTGCTACTTGCTGGCGGTGAAGGCGATCGCCTTGTCAAAGAACTCTTTGCCGATCAGGTCCGAAAACACCGGATACAGGCTCTTTGAGGTGGCTTTGAATTCTTCAAGGCCGGAGGCGCTGACCTCGTTGGCCTGCATGCCCTTTGCTTTCAGCTCGTCCAGCTGTTTCTTGGACTGCTCGGCGTCGTAGCCGGTTTTGAAGGTCGCGGTCTCTTCCGAGGCTTCCGTGAGGGCCTTCTTCTGGTCCTCGGTGAGGGTGTCCCACTTTTTGGAGGACAGGGCCAGGACCCAGGCGTCGTTGATGTGGTTGGTCAGCGAGACGTACTTCTGGACCTCGGAAAACTTGTTGGTCCATGGTACTTCGATGGGGTTTTCCTGCCCATTGATCGTTCCGGTCTGCAGGCCGGTGAAGACTTCGGAGAAGGCCATCGTGGTCGGGCTCGCGCCGAGCTTGCTGAAGTAGTCGGTCCACAGCGGGTTGCCCGGGACACGGATTTTCAGGCCCTTAAGGTCCGAGGGCTGCGTGATCGGGCGGACGGAGTTGGTGATCTCGCGGCCGGTCCTGGTCAGGAAACTCAGCGCCACGGTGTCCTTGGCGGCGAGTTTGTCCTTGAGCGCCTTGCCAGGCTCTCCGGTGAGGAAGGCTGCCTCCTCGGTGGTGTCCTTGAAGAGGTACGGGATGCTGATGGCGTTCATTTCCGGCACGACTGACGCGTAGACCGAGGTTGAGAGGATAAGTGCGTCAAGGGATCCGCCCTGCAGGCGTGTGACTGCGGCGTTCTGGTCTCCGCTGAAGCTCGTACCGTTGGGGACAACGGTGACGGTCACGGATCCATTGGACGTCTTTTTGACCTGGTCAGCGAAATGCTGGGCCGAGACACCGACCGAGGACGTGAGCGGGTCCGGGATCGAGAGCTGGATCTTCGCCGGTGGAGCTCCCGCCGCGCCGGGGGCGGCCGAGGAGGCGCATCCGGCGAGGACTGAAGCTGCGAGCGTGCAGGCCAGCACTCCGGTGAGGGCGCGGGTGGTGGATTTCATGTGATGCCTTTCTTCGTTGGAAGGAGTCTGTTTCCGGAGGCGTGAACGACGTCAGCCGACGTTTGTTGCAGCGCCCGGTTCCGTGCGGGGTTTCAGGCGCTGAGAGCGGATTCCGTGACGAGGGCTTCGGTCTCCCGGCGCAGTTCCAGTGCCTGGGCGAGGGAATCATCGATAATGACGTCATCCCAGCCAACAATGGCGCCCTTGGCGATGTCATTGCGAAGTTCCACGTGGTGGGCGAGAGCAACCGGCAACGCGCCGGTGCTGACGGAGTGCCTGGCCGAAACGAGCTTGCCCCAGACGGTGAACCCGCCTTCGCCGTCGAGGAACTCGCCTGCCTTGAGGTCCTTCTTCGCCGTCGCCACAACATCGCCGAAGAACCCGACGGGTGACCCGGTGGAAATGCCGCGGAGGGCGGCGTTGGCAATGGAAACGTTGAGTTCGAGGCCGACGTAGTGGTACGGGCGGTAGAGGGCTGCATACTGGCCGGTCGGGTCCGGGTGCCAGGGGTATTCGTTGAAGCAGCCGGAGACGTAGTCGTTCGTTGCCTTGACGACGACGAAGACGCCTTCCTGGGTGTTGTGAGGGATCCAGGTCCCATCGCGGTTGACGCTGGACATAACGTCCACGCTGCCTTCGTGGGCGAGTGCCCCGCCGACGTCGGCCGGACGGCAGATCGTTGCGATTTCCTCGACATCCCCGGGGGTGAAGCTCAACCCCGTGTCAGAAGGCACCAGGGCAGCACCGTTTGCGACTGCTGCCATCTCAATGGCGGCCTTGGTGCCGTCGCGGAAGGAGGTGTGCATGTTCGGGTTCAACTGCCCGGAGTCGGTGAGCTCCTTGGAGAACTCCCAGTTTTCCCAGACGTTGTCAGGGTTCATCTCGTGGTAGTGCTCAAGGTACTTCGCGCCCTTGCCGGCGCAGACAACGTCGAATCCGCTGGTCCGGGCCCAGTCCACGAGTTCCATGATCAGGGCCGGCTGATCGCCGTAAGCCATCGAGTAGACGACGCCGGCGGCTTCGGCGCGACGGGCCAGCGCGGGCCCTGCCAGTGCGTCTGCTTCGACTGTGACCATGATGATGTGCTTCTTGGTTTCGATGGCGCGGAGGGCGTGCTTCACGCCGACGATCGGGTTGCCCGTGGCCTCGACAATGACATCGATATCGACATCAAAAAGCTCATCGGCGTTTGCAACGATCGTCGTGGAGCGGTCCCTCAGTGCGGTGGCAATGTCCGGCGCGATCTGGCTCTTCGGCCAGCCAACCAGTTCAAAGGCCCCTTCGGCGCGCTTGACGTTGATGTCGGCGATGGCGACCACGTGGATGCCGGGGATGTTGTTCGCCTGGGCCAGATACATCGTGCCGTAACGGCCGGCTCCGATGAGGCCGACCCGCACAGGGCGGCCCTGCTGCTCGCGGTCGCTGAGAAGTTTGTGGAGGTTCATGGGGATCTCTCTGATTGACGATAAGCGTCGGAAGGACCCTCCACCGGGATGGCGGAGCAACTTCTTCGTCGCTGACTGGAATTCAAGGACCGGAGTGGAACCGGTTCCACTTTTGTACCAGTCGGTGTTAGGCTGTGTCAACAGTCACACGACACAAAGGTTTCCTGGCACCGGAACCGCCGCGGGGATGAGATGCTCGCGGTGGATCCGTTTGCCGGCAGAGGACCTCAACGAGGAGGAGCAGTGAAGAAAGCGCCAACTATCCGCGATGTCGCGGCGGCGGCGGGCGTTTCGGTCTCCGTGGTCTCCCGCGTATTGAATCCGGAATCAGGTCCGGTAGCGCCGGCCAAGCGGGAATCGGTGCTCAGAGTCATCGACGAGCTGGGATACCGCCCCCGCGCCGCCGCCCGCGAACTGAGCGTCGGCCACACGCCCACTGTTGGCCTGGTCGTAGCAGACCTGACCAACCCCTTCTTTGCACAGCTTGCTGACCGGGTCGTCTGGGAAGCCCGCAGCCACGGCGTCCAGGTCGTGGTCATGACTACCCAGGAAGACCCGCATCTGGAAGCGGACTCCCTCGACACGCTCCTTGACCGCTCCGTCGGAGGAGTAATCGCCACCCCCACCGGAGCCAACATAGAAAAGTGGGCGCGCCTCCAGTCCCTTGGCGTGAACGTCGTCTTCGTGGACCGCACCATCCCGGAACTCTCGAGTGTCGACGTCGTAAGCATCGAAAATGTGGACTCAGCCCGACGCGCCACCGAGTACCTGCTTGGACTGGGGCACACTCGGATCGGCCTCATCTCAGGTCCTGCCAGCACCTCTACGGGCAGATCAAGGATCCAGGGCTACCAGTCCGCGCACAACAACTTCAAAGTCCAAGTGGACCCGCAACTGGTAAGGGACATCCCGTTCCGGGGAGACGGCGGCGGTGACGCCGTCGGCTCCCTCCTCGCCCTCCCTGAACGGCCAACAGGCCTCATAGTGGCCAACACGGCGCAGGTCCAAAGCTCAGTCCGCCGCCTCGTCCAAACGGGCACAAGCATTCCCGGCGATCTGTCGGTCATTGTCTTTGACGACAATCCCTGGACGGAACTGACAAGCCCGCCCCTGAGTGTGATCCGGCAACCCATCGGCATGCTTGCGGTGCACTCCCTGGAACTGGTACTGGGGCGCATGCAGGGCAGACTCCCCGACACCCCCCGCAGGATCGAAGTCAACGCAGACTTCCTCCCCCGCAGTAGCTGCTCACCACTGTTGCTCTCCCCTACCCGATAAGGAAAAACCATCATGACCGTCATCGTCACCGCCGTGTTCACGCCCAGGGACGGCGCGTTCAACCAAGTTGCCGCCGCCCTCTCCCCCGCCATCGCCGAAGTCCATGAGGAGCCCGGGTGCGAGCTTTACGCCATCCATGAGGCACCCAACGGCCAGATCATCATGATCGAAAAGTGGGAAACTGCCGAACTGCTCGACGCCCACGGCGCAGGTGAGCCCGTCAAACGGCTCAACGCCTCACTCGAGGGCCTTCTGCAGGGGCCCGTCGAGGTCACCCGGCTCTCGCCGATCCCCGCCGGAACAGCCCAGCAGGGAACACTCTGATGAAACCCGTACTTGTCGTAATGGGCGTGTGCGGGGCAGGAAAATCCACCGTAGGCGCCGCCCTGGCGCAACAACTCGGTGCCACCTTTGTGGACTCCGACTCACTGCATCCTCCAGCCAACATCGCGAAGATGGCCGCGGGCACCCCGCTCACAGACGAGGACCGGTGGCCCTGGCTCGAACGCGTCGGCTCCCAGCTGGCCTCGGACCATCCCGAGGGAATCGTTGTGGCTTGCTCGGCTCTGAAACGGGCCTACAGGGACGCGATCAGAGCCCAAGCATCCTCGGCGATGTTCGTTCAGCTCGACGTCGCGCTGCCCCTCCTGCAAAGCCGCTTGGCCCAGCGACCCGGGCACTTCATGCCGCCTTCGCTCCTCAGCTCCCAACTGGAGACATTGGAGCCCCTCCAGGCAGACGAAACGGGACTGACCGTTTCAACCGGCGAAGGAATCGAGGCAACTGCGAACGGCGTAGTTTCCCGGCTGCATGACCTCCAAGTGATTGGTACGTAACCCATGAAGGGCGGTTGGGACGCGGGCCAGGCTGGAGAGCAGGGCGTGTTGAGCAATGTCGAAGGACTGGCCATTCGCGTCCAGGGGCGCTGCCTGCCTTTTAACCCCGGCTTTCTTTGATCGGTGCCCGGGACGGTTCCCGCTCTGGTTGACGGGTTGTCAGAAGTAAGTGCTGCTGTCATGGGGCGGCGGCCGGTCCCCTGCAGCAAGGTGTCCGGACCAGGCGGCGCTTCGGCGACTGGATTTTCCGCACCTCGTGCAGCGTCGATGGAAGGTCCCATCCGGGTCGGTTTCGGCCAGCCAGTGGTGTCCCAGGTTCAACTTACATAGAAGCGTCTCAAACATGATGCGATCCATCTTTGTGAACTAGGCGGCACATAGGAACCCCGCGCCGCCGCTCAATTCTACGCGGGTGGCGTCCAAATCTACAGCAGCATTTCCTGCAGCCACGTGGCAAGATTCATCAGCGCCGCTCGCCGCGCGGCCCTTTTCCGGCCGAGATCGTGGCGAGGTCCTGCCGGAACGTCTCGGGTTCTTGCGTGACGGGGAGGTCGACAGTGTCTTCGGCGCCGTCGAAGGATCCGACTGGGTCCGGCGTCAGGGAGTCGAAGACTGACGTGAGGTGGTCCTGTTCGGGTCCGTGGTCGGCGATGAGTTCGAGGGTTTTGTGGTCTGCGGCTTCGGTGTGAAGGCTGTCGATGAGAACGCGGGCGATCTGGTCGCGGGCGATGGCGCCGTCGGCCGGTGTTCCTGCCTGGCGCCTGTCGCCCTGGAGCATGACGATCTTGCGCTGGTCGGGTTGGTTGTAGTCGAACCAGCCGGGCCGGACGATCGTGTAGGGGTTGCCGCTTGCCCGGATGAGCCGCTCGCTGCGCAGCTTCCACTGGGCGTAGGCGACGCCGGGCCGGGTGGTGCCGATGGCGGTCATCAGGGCAATCCGCACCCGACGACCGCCCAGTGCACGGAGGACGTTTGCCACCCCGGTGTAGTCGTTGTCCCGCACGTCGCGTTCAGTGGTGGTGGATCCGTGGGTGAATACAACAGCATCGACTCCCTCGACAGCAGCGTCGAGGGTTTCGGGGCGGGTCAGGTCGCCGACGACGATTTGGACGCCGTCGGGAAGGGTGCGGGCGGCGCGGGTCCTGTCACGCACGAGCGCCCGGACGGCGTAGCCCTGTTTCAGCGCCTCGGCCGCGGCGTGGCGGCCGATGCTTCCGGTGGCACCGATGATCAGGACAGTGGTGGGGCGGTCAGTCAATTCTTCTCCTTGACGGGGATTTCTTCGGCGGTGCGCTGGGTGGCAGCCCAGCTGGCCAGGACCTTCAGTGCGTCCTCCGAAGGTGTCGCGGGATCTGCTGTGTACACGTTGATGCGCAGTCCCGGATCCGCGGCCAGCTCCAGGGCCTCGAAGCTCAGGTCCAGGTCACCCACGATCGGGTGGTGGAGCCTTTTGCGGCCGGTGCGGTGGTACTTCACGTCATGACGGGCCCACCTGGTGCGGAACTCCTCGCTACGGGTGGAGAGTTCACCGATCAGGTCCGTGAGGTCCTTGTCGTACGGGTTTTTCCCGGCCGCGGAGCGCAGGACGGCCACCATGTCATCCGCCGCGCGTTCCCAATCGGCGAAGAACTCCCGCGCCTTCGGGTTCAGGAACGTGAAGCGTGCGCTGTTCGGCGGGGTGGTTTGTTCTGCCATCAGGTCCAGGTACAAAGCCCGGCCCAACTCGTTGGCGGCCAGGACATCGCCGCGGTCGTTGCGGACCCACGCGGGCGCCGTCGTGATCGCATCGATGACGCGCTGCACGCTGGGCCGCACCGTCAGCGGGCTGCGTTTGCGGCGCACCCGCGGGGAAGCCGTGGCGGCGCGCGCAAGATCGAAAAGGTGGGCCGTTTCGGCGTCGTCGAGCTTGAGGGCACGCCCGAGGGCTTCAAGGACACTGTCCGAGGCGCCGGAAAGGTTGCCGCGCTCAAGGCGAATGTAGTAATCGATGCTCATCCCGGCGAGCATCGCGACCTCCTCGCGGCGCAGCCCGGCAACGCGACGGTTGCCGCCGTAGGCCGGCAGCCCGGCCTCCTCAGGCGTGATCTTCGCGCGGCGGGAGGTCAGGAATTTCCGCACGTCATCGCTGTGTGTCATGGCACCCACGCTACGCCGCCGCCCCGGAACGAGGGAGGCACTGGCATTACCCGGAAGAGCAGTGACTCCCGGCCCGCAAGGAATCACTGTTCCATTGAAAGCATGAAACCTGTACCCACAACAGCTCCCCACCCGGCAGCGATCCTGGCGATCATCCTCGCCAGCTACTTCATGATCCTGCTGGACAACTCGGTCATCTTCACAGCCCTGCCCAGCCTGCAGGCCAACTTGCAGCTGAGCACCGGCGAGCTCTCGTGGGTCCAGGACGCGTACACGCTGGTCTTCGGCGGACTGCTCCTGCTGGGCGCCCGGGCAGGAGACCTGCTGGGCCGGCGGCGCGTGTTCGTCTTCGGGCTGGTGGTGTTCTCCCTCGCGTCACTGCTGATCGGACTGGCACCTGCAGGCTGGTGGGCGATCGCCGGCCGCGCCGTCCAGGGTATCGGAGCAGCGATCGTCGCGCCCGCCTCGCTGTCCCTGCTCACGGCGAGCTTCCCGGAGGGCCGTGAGCGCACCCGGGCCATCGCCCTCTACGGTGCCACAGCAGGGATCGGCGCCAGCCTTGGCCTGGTCATCGGAGGGGCGCTGGCCCACTGGATCTCCTGGCGGGCAGGGTTCTTCGTAAACGTACCCATCGGAGCGGCGATGATCGCGCTCGCTCCCCGGTTCCTTCCGGAAACCGGACGGGCCAGCGGCAGCTTCGACGTGTTCGGCGCGCTCAGCGCAACCCTGGGTGTGGGCGCGCTCGTGTTCGGCATCATTAACACCGCTGATGCGGGCTGGAACTCACCGGTCACCGCCTCCAGCGTGGGCGCCGGCGTCGTCCTCCTGATTGGTTTCGTGCTGATCGAACGCAAGGCAGCCCAGCCCATCATGCCGCTCCGCCTGTTCGCGAGCCGCCGCCGCACCGGCGCTTACCTGGCCCGCTTCCTCTACCTCGGCGCGATGATCTCATTCTTCTTCTTCACCACCCAGTTCCTGCAGGAAGTGCTGGGCTTCGACCCGCTGCAGGCCGGCATCGGGTTCCTCCCCATGACCGCGGTCAACTTTGCCGTGGCGATGGCGGTCCCGCGGCTCGCGGGACGGCTGCCGGCCTCAGTCCCCCTGCTGACCGGGATACTGCTGACCCTCGCGGGGATGTTCTGGCTGAGCCGCGCCGGCGTCGACTCCTCCTACCTGACAGGGATCGCCCTGCCGATGATCCTCATCGGCGCCGGCCAGGGTCTGGCGTTCGCGCCGCTGACCTCGTTCGGCATCATCGGTGCGCCCGCGGCCGACGCCGGGGCAGCTTCGGGCCTGGTGAACACCTTCCATCAAGTGGGCACCTGCCTTGGGCTCGGCATTGCGGTCGCCGCCGCTGCGACAGCGCCCACGGCCGGTACCGCCGCAGCGGACCTGGCCGCCCAAGTCAGCTCTGCGCTCACCACGGGCAGTGTCCTGCTGCTCCTCGCCCTGGCCATTGCAGCGGCCCTCATCCTGCCTGCAGACCTCGCTGCCCGCCGCACCAGGATGTTGCCGGCCGCACGGCCTGTGGCTCAAGCGGAGCCTGCCCGCTGACTGCCTGCCCCGCACTTATGGGGGTACTGACATGCACTCCCAGCAGGGCCGTGACCCCTGTTGACTGGAAACCGGCCCACAACTTAGTAAGGAAACCCGACATGCGAGCAACACTGATGTACGGCGCCGGCGACGTGGGACAGCGCCGGGATCCCGATGCGTTTACCTGCTAACCCGCTGACACATCGATGAGCACCTTGCCGACGATGCTCTCTTCCACCGCCGCGTGGGCCGCAGCCGTATCAACCAGGTCAAAGCGATGCAGCGGCAGGCCCGCGGCCTCTCCCACCGGAAGTGCGCCGTCGGCGATGGCCGCGTTGATGTCCTCGGCGGCGGCTTGCACCGCCGCCATGCCAACGGTGTAGAGCAGCACGAACTGGTAGCGGACATTGAGGCTAAAATGCCTGCGCACGTCAAGGCTCACCAGATCGCCGCCGTTGTTGGCGTAAACGGCGATGGAGCCGCGGTTGCGGATCACTGCCAGGTCGAGCTCCGCGTTCCGCGCAGGTGCCACCTCCACGATCTGGTCGACGCCGTTGGGAGCGATCCGGCGGATCTCCGCGGCTGCGTCGGTTTCCCGGTAATTGATGACGTGATTGGCGCCGGCGGCCGTGGCCAGCGCAGCCTTCGCAGGTCCGCTCACGGTCGTGATCACAACGGCTCCGGCCCACCTGGCGAGCTGGATCGCCGCGTGGCCCACGGCGCCGGCACCTCCCGCGACGAGAACCACTTTGCCGTCCAAGGCTCCCGGGTGCAGCCGCCGCGGCCCGTCCTCGGCGATGGTCAGGGCCCGATGGGCGGTGACCGCGGGAACGCCCAGGCATGCGCCGACGTCGAACCCGGCGTTCTCCGGCAGCGGGAACACCCGCTCGGCAGGCAGGACGGAGAACTCCTGGGCTGTCCCGCCGTCGGCGCGCTGGTAGGCGGCCAACGCCAGCCAAACCCTGTCGCCGACGTGGAAACGCTCGACGCCGGGTCCGACGGCATCCACCACTCCGGCGCCGTCCTGGTTCGGCACGACCTCCGCGAAAGGCAATGACTCCCCCGGTTTGGCGCCGCGGCGCGACTTCCAGTCAGTGGGATTCACCGCGGACACCACGATCCGCACACGCACCTCCCCGGGCCCCGGGTCGCGGATGCCACGGTCGATGAGCTCGAGAACAGACGGATCGCCGGTGGCACGGTACACGATAGCTTTCATACTCAGACCTAACGCCGGCCCGGACCGAAAATTCCCTCCCGCCGCGGGCGGACCAGATGCTACAACGGTCCCTCCTGGCCGTAAACCCACCATGCCCGACGCCCATCCAAAGGATTTGACGCTGTGAGGCTGTTGGCGATGTGAGTCCACGCGAGTTCGTCCGCGCCGGTGCCGGACGTTAAACGTTCAAGCCGCAGGATCGTTTTTCGGGGCTCCGCGTCCGCGCTGAGCGCGACCCGTCTCGTTTCCACTTGCTGGACGACTCGCTCATCGTTCTGCTTCCCAGGCCGCTGCAGGCTGGACCAGCAGTTTCTTTGTGAACTATCTTTTCCCGGAGCAGCCCAGCTCTCCAGACCGGCGTTTCAGTCCAACATGATTGGCCCCATCTCGGCCAGCAGTTCGCCCGGTCCGGGGTTCCCGGTCGGGGTCCGGCCGCCGAGGTGGTTGACCACACCCCAGACCGCGTTCAGGCCGGTGGTGACGGCGCCTTCGGCCCAGCCGGCGGTGAACGAGACGTCGTCGCCGGCGAGGAAGATCCCGCGCTGTTCCGCCGGGAGCCCGTCCTGCTTGAAGTGGGTGAAGAGCCGCTGCTGGTAGCGGTAGTGCCCCGGCAGGTTGGCCTTGAAGGCACCCATGAAGTTGGGGTCGGCCTCCCAGGAGACCGTGATCGGCTGGCCCACGATGTGGCCGGCGATGTCGACGCCGGGGTAGATCTGCTCCAGCGAGTGCAGCATCAGCTCCACCCGTTCTTCCGCGTCAAGCGCCAGCCACTTCAGCGCGTCGTCGTTCCAGGTATAGGACAGCAGGATCACTGCTGGCTGGTCCGGGCCGTTGTCCAGCAGGTATGTGGCCCGGTTCAGCCGGTCGGTCAGCGTCATGGACAGGATCTCGCGGCCCGTCTCCGGGTCCGTGTCCTTCCAGAACGGCCGGTCCACCATGACGAAGGTCTTCGAGGACTGCATGTAGTGTGAGCGTTCGATCGCCGTCCACAGCTCCGCGGGAAACAGCGATTCCTCGGCATGGATCCGCGTCGACAGCAGCCAGGACTGGCACGTCGCCACTACCGCCGGGTACGCGGATTCGCGTCCCCAGCGTTCGCGGATCCGGAAGTTCCCGCCGCCGTCGCGGGCGATGCGGTTCACGGCGCCCCGCGGGGCACCCGCGTGCAGCGACGCAAGCGACGTGCCGTCCGGCCAGTGGGCCATGCCCGACGGCGCGTGCTCCCACAGTGCCTCGGGGAGCCGCTGCGCGCCGCCGGCGATGAGCCGGTGCTGGTCATCGGCGTCGGTGTAGACGACCCGGAGGATTTCGAGGATGGAGTTGGGGAAGTCGGTGTCCCATCCGCCGGTGCCGAATCCCACCTGCCCAAACGCCTCGCGGTGGGCGAAGCCGGCCTCCTTGAAGGAGTCGCTGCCGGCGATGAAGCCGTAGAAGGTCTGCTCGTCCAGCTCCGGGAGCAGCGCGTTCCACAGTTCCTTAATCCGGGCGGTGTCCCTGGACCGGATAGCCTCCTGCATTTCGGCGAACCGGGCGCCGTCGTTCACGGCAGCCTTCCACGCGTCCGCCACCTCGAGGAAGAACGGGGGCAGATCCGCGGCTGTCTCGGCGTAATACTTCTGGCCAGCGAGCTCGATCACCGTGCTTGAGGTGGCCGGCGCAAGCGGATTGGGGAACTCCTGGGTCTCCAATCCGAGCAGGTCCACATAGTGGTAGAAGGCCTTGCCGGAGACTGGGAACCGCATGCCGCCGAGGTCCGCCACGATGCCCGGGGCGGACGGGAAGCTGGCGGTCCTCAGCCGGCCGCCGATCCTGTCGGCTTCATAGACCACCGGCCGCAGTCCCAGCTTCATGAGTTCATAGGCGGTCACCAGCCCGGACAAGCCGGCACCGACGACAGCGACCTCCGTCCCGTACAGCTCGGGCGGCACCGAGCCCAGGCCGTCGGGGTGGGCGAGGTAGTGGTCGTAGCTGAACGGGAAGTCCGGATTCAGCATGGTGATGGGTGCCTCGGCCGGACGGACGCTGGCCGGGATGGAGACCGGTTCGGGGGCCGGCAGTTCGGTGGCGGTGGTCATCGGATCTCTGCCTTCAGTTCCTGGGTTGTGGTGTTGTTGCCGGGTTGGCTGCTTGAAAGTTCACGGTATTCCTCGTGGCTCAGCGTGGCCACCCTGGAGTTGTTCCGGCCGTAGCCGAAGTAGGCGGAAACGCCCACGAGCATCCAAACACCGAAGACCGCCCAGGTCTCCGCGCCGAGGTTGGCCATGAGGTAGGCACACATGAGGGCGCCGAGAACCGGTGTCAGCGGGAAGAGCGGGACGCGGAAGCTGCGCGTGAGCTCCGGCCGGGTCCGCCGGAGGTAGATGACCGCAACGTTGACGAGGGCAAACGCGAACAGCGTGCCGATGCTGGTGGCGTCCGCGAGGGCTCCGAGCGGCACCAGGCCGGCAGTCAGTGCGACGGCGGTGCCCACGATCAGGGTCCCGGCAACCGGTGTGCCGGTGCGGGCCGAGACCCGGCCGAAGACCTTGGGAACCAGGCCGTCGCGCGACATTGAGAGCAGGATCCGGGTCTGCCCGTAGAGGACGGTCAGCACGATACTGGCGATGGCGAGCACAGCGCCGACAGCGAACACCAGGCCAACCCACGGCTGGCCGGTGATTTCTTCAAGGATTTTCACGAGAGCCGCCTCGGTGCCGTCGAACCAGCCCCACGGGCGGGCGCCGACCGCGGCCACAGCCACGAGAACGTAGATGCTGGTGACGATGAGCATGGAGAGCAGGATGGCCCGCGGGAGGTCGCGCTTGGGGTTGCGGGCTTCCTCACCGGCCGTGGAGGCTGCGTCGAAGCCGATGTAGGAGAAGAACACCCGGGAGGCTGCAGCCGAGACGCCGGCGGCGCCCATCGGCATGAGGGGTTCGAAGTGACCGCCGTTGAAGGCGGTGAAGGCCACGGCGCAGAAGAACAGCAGGATGCCGACCTTGACCACGACGATCGCGGTGTTGATCCAGGCGCTCTCCTTGGCACCGCGGACCAACAGCACCATAGCCAGGACCACAATGACGATTGCGGGCAGGTTCAGCAGCCCGCCGGCTCCCGGCGGCTGGGACATGGCGTCCGGAAGGGCCAGGCCAAAGACCGCCAGGGCCTCGTTGACGTACTGGCCCGCGCCGACCGCGACGGCGGCCACGGAGACGGCGTATTCAAGCACCAGGCACCAGCCGCAGATCCAGGCCATGCCCTCGCCCATGGTGGCGTACGTGTAGGAGTAGCTCGACCCCGCGGCGGGGACCATCCCGGCCATCTCCGCATAAGACACAGCGGAGAGCAAGGCGGCCAGTCCGGCGATGGCGAACGAGATCCAGATGGCCGGGCCCGCGAGCGGCACCGATTCACCCAGGATGACCAGGATGCCGGTGCCCAGGGTGGCTCCGACGCTGATCATGGTCAACTGCAGCACGCCGAAGCTGCGAACCAGCCGTGTGCCGTCGTGCCCGGTTTCCGCCTCGCTGACCAGTTGGCCGATCGGCTTGCGGCGGAGGAGTTGGGCAGCGAGCCCGGGACGGCCGGGGGCCGGCGGGCGTTCCCCGAACAGAGTTGGCGCAGTCATCGTTGACGTCCTTATCTTCAGAAGTGGTCTGTTTCCCCTGATCCACCCTAGGCGTGTGAGCCACCTCTCAACGTTGTGCAAAATGACCTGTATTCTTCAGCTATGAGACTTAATGCACTGTCAGATCGGCCACCGGCCCGATCGGACGAGGGCAGCGGCCGTGGCTGCTGAGGACACCGAGCGGTTTGGTTTCGTCACGCTGTCGCAGTTTCTGCGCCAGCTCCCTGCGCTGGATGTCCTGCACGACGCCGGCAACGGAGACGAGCGCTTGCGCTGGGTCGAGCCGAGCGAGCTGGCTGACCCGACCCCCTACCTTCTCGACGGCGAGTTCCTGCTTACTGCCGGCCTTCCCTTCGAGGCTGACGGGGGCAGCGAGGCGGCGGTGGATGCCTACGTGCAGCGCCTGGTCGTGGCCCGGGTCGGGGCGCTCGGCTTTGGCCTGGAACCGTACTTCGAGGCCGTGCCGGATGCCCTCGTCCAGGCCTGCCAGCGGCACAACCTCACGTTGGTGTCCATTCCGGGTTCCATCCCGTTCGCTGCGCTGGGACTCGAATTCTCCCGGCTCCTTGAGTCAGACAACGCAAAGACCTTCCGCCAGCTGGCCGATACCAACCGGCAGCTCATGCGGGCGGTCCTGTCAGCACGCCCCGAGCACGAGCTCCTCGCAGCCCTGGTCCAGCGCGTCCCGGTCTGGGCCGTGCTGGTCGGGGCCGATGGGCGGGTGCGGGCCCGGGGCTCGGCCAGCTCCACGGGCCCGAGCATGGCCTCCGGTGCTCACGGCACTGGTGCCGGCGCCGTGCCCGGAGTTGATTCCGCCGCTTTACAGCCACTGCTTTCCCGGCTTCTCACCGGCAGCGGCCCCCGGGTGGAAATGGATTCATTCGACGCTGAGGGCTCATCGCTGGTCTTCGGTTACCCGCTGCGCAGCACCCGGGACGCCAATCTTGGAGCGCTTGTCCTGGGCACGGACGCCCCGCTGACCCCGGCCCAGAACAGCGTGGTCTCCACCGCCGTCGGGCTGCTGGAATTGCTTGTCCGCCAGCGCACCAGCGGTTCCCTGGCTCCGAGCCAGCTTGCCACGGCACTGCTGTTGCATCCAGAAAGCGTGGCCTCGGGAACGACCCGGCAGGTCAACGGCTTGAAGGACCTGGTGGCCCAAAGCATTTCCTCCACCCGCTCCGGGCAGCTGCGGGTCGTAGAGGGCGTTCGGGTGGAGGCCGCCGCGGCCAGCGACGGGGCGACGGCCGGACCGCGCCACAAGGACGAGGGCCCGGTGCGGGAGCTGCTGGAATGGCGCAGGCTGTTCGACACCAAACTGGTGGAACACACCGACTACGGCTTTGCCGCCATCACCCGTCTCAAGGTCGACGACGCCCTTCTCGCCGAGGTGGAGCGGCTAGGCTGGCGCCTGGTGATCAGCAAGGGCAGCGAATTCGCGGGCCTGGCGGACGCCTACCAACTCGCGTCCTCGCTGCGCCACCGGGTGCTGACCAGCGGGCGGAGCGTCCGGGCGGACGAGGTCACCTGGTCCGTGACGGGTCTGCTGGGCCCGGAGGCCGGCACCATGCTGGCGGACCGGCTGCTGGCACCCGTGCTCGCGCTCGAGCCGGAGCGCCGCGACGCGCTGCTGGGCATCCTGCGGGCCTGGCTTGGCGAAAACGGCAGCTGGGACGCTACTGCAAAGTCCACGGGGCTGCATCGCAACAGCGTCCGCCGGCAGATCGGCGTCATCGCCGAATTGCTGGCCCTGGATCTTAATCAGGCACAAGCCCGCGCGGAGCTCTGGATCGCCCTCCAATACATCGCCCATCGGGACCAGGACGGGTTTGAGTTGCCCGACGTCCAGGACGCTGCCGCTTCGTTCGATACCGGGCCCCGCACGGTTCAGATGCCCCACGACCGGTAAAGGTCCGGGCGGCGGTCGCGCAGGTAATCCACGGCGTCGTCCGCGTCATGCGCCCTGTCTGTGACGGCGTCCACAATGCCTCCCAGCTCGGCAAAGAGCAGTTCCGTCCCTGGGCCGGCCACGGCCAGGACCGTGCCGTCCGGGCCCGCAACGATGCTGCCGCCGCGGAAGTCGCAGCCTTCCCCCGAGCCGGTGTGGTTGGCGTACGCCACCGTCAACTGATTCTCCAGTGCCCTGGCCCGGACCAGCACCTGCGGCACTGCATCGAACCCTCCGGCTAGTGCCGTCGGCACGAGCAGCAGTTCGGCACCGCGCACGGCGGCCGCCCGCGCGGACTCGGGAAACTCGATGTCGTAACAAATGGCCAGGGCCGTCTTGAGTCCGTGGAATTCCACGACCCCGGGGGCTGCCGCAGCCGGGGAAAACGCTGCCCGCTCTTCGGGGCCAAACAGGTGCACCTTGTCGTAATTGAGCAGCTCGTGGCCGGACGCATCAACTAAGGTTGCGGAAATGTGCCACTCCCCCGCCGGCGTAACAGCGGGGAGGCTATAGACCAGCGCGATGTTGTGACGCCGGGCGATGCCGGCCAGGACCTCCCGAAGCGCAGGCAGCGTGGTTGGATCGAGGGCTGCCCGCAACCGCAACGGCGCGTAGCCCACCGGGAAGAGCTCCGGTGTCAGCAGCAGTTGTGCACCTGCGGCGGACGCCTCACGCGCCGCCTCCCCCACCGCAGCACAGTTCGCCTTTACATCCAGCACGGCGGAGTTCGCCTGCATCACAGCCAGCAGCACCATTACCACCTCACGATTTCACGACATCTCCGCAGCCTCGCAGCCGACTCTCACGTCCAGCCTAGCCGCGGCCCGGGATGCCGCATGTGGTGCATTTCAGCCCGGCAGGCGGGTGAGCAGGGCGGATCGACCCCGCCCCCGAGGTCTGCGGACAACGGCGTCTTCAGCGAGCCTTCGCGGCCCACATTACTGTCCGCCACGGGCCTCAGCCGTTCCCGGCCGTCGCTTCGGTGTCCGCGTCGATTCGGCCCGTTCCAGGGCTCATCCCACGAACGCCGACCACCTCGTGCTGCTCCTGGTCCCACCCTGCCTTAGCGACCGCCGGGACAACGGTCTTGTCCCTGGGTCCCTTCGCTGCGAACGTTTGGCCTCCGGTGAGGGAGTGATGATCTCGACGAGACCTCGGGCGCGTGCGTTCAGGCGCTGAGCAAACAGCCGTTAACTGGTGGCCGGCACTCTGGCACAGGATGGCCCGTCCGCGGACTTCCTACCTCCCATCACGCCCAACTTCGTGATGAAAGTCAGACGAGTACTGCTCCGGTTCTCCCATCCCCAGCGTCATGCACGATCAGCTCGGGCCAACCTCTGGTGCATCGCCCCGGCGGCAGGGGGCCTAGTGTCGGCCTGCGACCCTGGGCGCTTCCATGCTTAGTCCGCCGTAGTCGGCGCCGATCTGCCGTGCGGTTTCCTGAAGAAGTGGGACGACTGTCTTTTCGATGGCTTCGGCGGGCGCCCGGTGTGTCTGGAGGGACACATTGACTGCCGCGACGACGTCATGGCCTCGCCATACCGGGACAGCCACGCCGCGCAGGCCCTCCTCCAATTCCTGTGAAACCATCGCCCAGCCTTTGGCCCGGGCCGTGTCGATCTCCGACCGGAGCTGGGCGACGCTCCCGATGGACCGCTCGGTGAAACGCTGCAGGTGCACGGAGTCAAAGTAGGCCAACAATTCCTGTTCCGAGAGCGCAGCCAACAGGACGCGGCCCATCGAGGTTGCCCACGCCGGGAACCTCGTGCCAACGCTGATGGAGACACTGAGCAGCCGCGGTGACGGCACGCAGGCGACGTAGACGACGTCGGTGCCGTCGAGGATGCACAGCGACGTCGTTTCGTTCAGCCCGGAGGCCAGGGACTTAAGGTGGGGTTCGGCAACCTTCGGGAGGGTCAGGTTGGTCAGGTAGGACTGCCCGATGGACAAGGCTCTGGGCGTCAATTCGAAATGCGCACCATCGGCCCGCAGATACCCCAGATCCGTGAGGGTCAGCAGGAAGCGGCGCGCAGAGGCACGGGTCATATCCGCCTTGGAGGCGACCTGGGTGACTGTCAGGCGGGGATTCTCGGCGGTGAAGGCGAGGAGAACGTCAAAGGTCTTTTCGACCGACTTCACAAAGTACGCCGGCTGTTCGTCCATGGGTTCCCTGACCTTACCTCTCTACGTTTGCCGTGGTCCGGCAGGTACTGAGGGCTGCAGGCTTGTTCCGATCATATAAGGCCTGGAATGGTGCGCCGTCCGTGGCGGGGCCTGTGTACCGGCACGGCCGGCGAAGTCAGCTCTGGGCCTGCAGGAGCGTAACCCTGCTCTTCAGTAATGTCTCCGCCCTCGGTGTCAGGTTCAGGAGCGGAATCATGGCGGCGGCCTGGGCCCGCAGATGGTCCCAGCCATCCGCGCACTTCAGACCCTGCTCCCTGGCAGCGGTGATACTCGCGGTGACGTGGCCCGCATAGACATAGTCGTACATGAACGCGTCGTCGGCGAGCCGTCCTCCGCCCCAGACCGGCCCGTCGTCGGGCCTCTTTCCAATCGGGGTGGCGTTCACGATCAGGGAAGCGTGAAGCGCCTGGCGCTGGGCTTCGGGCCACAGTGCGGATTCGGCAGCAAACCCCAGTCCCTTGGCCAGAACCAGGAGTTGGCCGGCCGTCTCCGCGTCCCGGTCGGAGATGGTAACCCTGTCGGCCTGCCCCTGCAGCGCGACAAGGGCCGCCCTGGCGGCGCCCCCGGCGCCGAGCATTACGATGTGCCGCTGGTGGCGGCCCACCAGTTCGCCGACGGCCGTGATGTCAGTGTTGTACGCCGTCAGCGTGCCCCCGGTACGGATGAGCATGTTGGAGGCGCCGCTCAGGCGGACCTGCTCCGACGTGGTGTCCGCAGAGCCGGCGGCCCACTGCTTGTGCGGCATCGTCACATTGGCGGCCACGACGTCCGGCTCCAAAAGCCGGTCACGAACGCCGGCCATCGGAAAACCTTTGGGGACATCCCATGCCTCGTACCGCCAGCTCGTGCCGAGCTGTTCCAGCACCGGGTTCCACAGCCCTGGTGACATGGCCCCCGAGGCTGCGGACCCAATGAGGAAAAGTCTGGTGCCGTCTACGTTCTCATCCATGGTTGTGCCTTCCTAAAGAAGCGGTGGCGTAATGAGAGCTTGTGAGCCGTCTCACGCTGAGCTATGCTCTTACATAGTCGCATACCGCACAGCTGTACGGTATGCGCACAGAATGGATTCCCCCCCCCACCCCGTCTTTCAGTGCGGAAGGACCAGCACCATGACCAATCTCGCAACGAGCTCACTCGGAGCCGATGAGGAGCGCCGGCTCAAGAGGGCCAAGAAGGCGGCCCTTGCCGCATTCCTGGGCGGCGCCCTGGAGTACTACGACTTCTTCATCTACGCCACCGCAGCGTCGCTGATCTTCTCCAAGATCTTCTTTCCCGCAGGGGACCCGACCGTGGCGCTATTGGCTTCCTTCGCCACCTTCGGCGTCGCCTACGTGGCAAGGCCGTTTGGTGCGGTGCTGTTCGGCCACCTGGGCGACAAAATGGGCCGCAAGACCACACTTGTCCTGACCCTGGTCCTGATGGGTGCGGCCACCTTCCTCATCGGTGTCCTCCCGGACTTCAACACCGCCGGCTACTTCGCCCCAGCCCTGCTGGTGCTGCTGCGCCTCATGCAGGGCCTCTCCGCGGGCGCCGAAACGGCCGGCGCATCGGCGCTCACCATGGAAGAAGCACCCGCCGGACGACGCGGCTTCTTCGCCAGTTTCGCCATGAGCGGCATCTCCTTCGGCATCGTGCTGGCCTCGCTGGCCTTCCTTCCGGTGGCCGCCATGAACGAGGCGGACCGGCTTGCCTGGGGCTGGCGCATCCCGTTCTGGCTCTCGATCCTGGTTCTCGTGGTCGCGTTTATGGTCCGACGTTCACTGGAGGAACCCGAGGTCTTCGAGGAAAAGCACGACAAAGGCGAGACAGTGAAACTGCCCTTCGCCCAGATGTTCAGGACCCACCCGGCCCAGTTCTTCCAGGTCGCCCTTATGTCCTTCCAGGTCGTGACCAACACGTTCATGCAGTCCTTCGGGCTGGCGTACGCCGTCTCCGTCGGAGTCAACGCGTCAACGATGCTCTGGGTCAGCATCCTCGGTAACGTCATCGCCATCGTCAGCCAGCCGCTCTTCGCCCGCCTCTCGGACAAGTTCGGCCGCCGAACGGTCTTCATCACCGGCGTCCTTGGTTCGGGGCTGATGATCTTCGTGTACTTCTCCGTCATCTCCACCGGAAACATCCCGATGATCTTCCTGGCCAGCACCCTGATCACGGCCGGCACCTATGCAGCCTCCAACTCCGTCTATCCCGCCTGGTTCTCGGAACTGTTCAACGTTAAGGTCCGATACTCCGGCATGGCCATCGGTCTGCAGGTCGGCATCCTCTGTGCCGGTTTCACTCCGCTGCTGGGCACCGCCCTCGTCGGAGCAGACAAGACCAACTGGGGGCCTGCTGCGTGGATCGTCGCAGCATCCTCACTGCTCGCCGTCGCAGGGGCCGCCTGGGCCCGCGAAACCAGCAAGACCCCGCTGCGCGAACTCGGCAACAACGTCAACTAACAGCCAGCCCCACCAATAGCCGCGAAGGCGGGGGAACCACGCAAACCCGGTTCCCCCGCCCTTGTCATGCAGCCGGGATGTTGCCCGCCGGCAGGGCCAGCGCCTCCCAAGCGAATATCGAGGTGGCATCATCGAAACAACGGGCACCGCACGACGGCTAGCAAGGGCCGGGAACAAGCGGACGGCAAGGCGGCCGCTGACTGCCGGCCGATGGATGGTCTTCCTGGGCATCCTTCTCATGGCTCTAAGCGCCAGGCTGGCCGTGGCAGGAGTTTCACCCATCATCTCCCTGATAGCCCCGGACCTGCCGTTCGATGCAGTTTCGATTGGCATACTCGGGATGCTCCCAACGGCGGGGTTCGCGCTGATGGGATTCATCACCCCACAATTTCTACGGCACCTACGACTCGAACCCTTGCTGCTGATAGCCATCCTGCTGGCCGTTGCCGGACAGTTGGGCAGGGCCCTGGGCACGAACGTCACGGTCTTCCTGCTGCTCTCCCTGCTGACCATGATCGGGCTGGGCATGGGCAACATAGTCCTGCCGCCCTTGGTCAAAAAGTACTTCCCCGACAGGGTCGGGTTGCTCACCGCCCTGTACGTCACACTGTTTGCAATCAGCACGGCTGTAGCCCCGCAGCTGGCAGTCCCCATCGCCGAGGAATCGGGCTGGCGGGTGGCGGTTGGAATCTGGTCAATCGTCGGCGCAGCAGCCGCGCTGCCCTGGATCATCGTGATTGTACGTAACGGGATTAAACGACGCGCCATGACGCGCCCCAACCGAAATTCACGGCCCATCCCCGGACCCCGAATACGTCCATGGCGATCACCCGTAGGTTGGGGCCTGGCCCTCATCTTCGCCGGATGTTCCAGCAACACGTTCGCTATTTTCACCTGGCTTCCTGCCGTTCTTATCGACCGCGGCTTTACTCCGGGGCAAGCAGGCTCAATGCTCGCCCTCTATGCCATCATCGGATTGCCCACCAGCCTCCTCGTACCCCTGCTCCTAGCGAGGATGCGGCGGCCGTTCCCCATTGGCGTGTCCTTCACCCTCATGTTCGCCATCGGTTACGCGGGACTCCTCCTGGCACCCGAAACAAGCTCGCCTTTTTGGGTCGTCCTTTTCGGCCTTGGCCAAGGCACCTACTCCTACGCCCTCCTGATGACCAACAAACGCACCCGAACAACAGCCGGCTCCGGTGCCCTCTCCGGATTCGCCCAAGGAGTGGGCTACTCCCTGGCTGGCCTGGGACCTTTGCTGTTCGGACTCCTGCACGACCTCAGCGGCGGCTGGATAGCATCGTTCGCCCTCCTCTGCGCCTGTCTGCTGGCCCTCACCGCCGGGCTGCTAATGATCAACCAGCCGCGCATGCTCGAAGACGACTGACCTGGTGTCATCCGTTAGTTGGTCCCGGCAAACACCGGAACGCTGCCCGTCCGCTGGGCAGGAAGGGCACGACGGCGGCTGATCGGAACCTGATTGCCGAGTCCAGGGGCGAAGGTCGCGGAGGCTGTGAGCGTGGCCAGTCCGCCAGAGGCGAACTCCAGGTTGGCCACGCAGGTGTCTTCCGTTTCCATGTGGTCCCCGTGCTTGAGGGTGGCGATCCGTGCGCTGACGCTCAGGCAGTCGCCCATGAACCACTGGAGGAGGTCCGGGTAGTGGATGCCCTGGTTGACCATCACGCCGGACTAGCGGCACGGCGAACCTCGGCGATCATGGCTCATCCCGCGTTCGGCCCCCTCCACGGTCTCGCCGCTGCAGGGCCTGCGTGAGGCGCTCCCGTGGGTGCGGATCACGACCGCCATACGTCGGAACGAACGTGCCGCGGCCGCGGTGGCGGCAGCAGCGGAGACGGTGATCGTCGTCGTCGGCTTGGACCAGCACGACGACCAAGCACCGGCTTCTGGACCACAGGTTCGACCACACGGGCGGCAGTACGGACGTGGTCGTAACGAACACCGGCGACCGCCAGGGCTCCTCTTGCGGCGCCGTGAGGGAACGAACGACGAGGGAGGCGTCCTGGACGGCGGCCCACCTGAGGTCGTTAGGGGCCGTGTCCCGCCGGTCCTGTGGGAAGGATGCGAGGGGGTGGCGAGGGCCCCTCGACGTGGACGGGCAGCTCGTCGTCCCCCCGAAGAATGGCGCGGAGCAGCCGCCGCTCCTCCCACCTGGGCGACATGAGCGCGTGACCGCGCCGCAGCACCAGACCCCCGTTCGGGGTCGCGTACCGCTTCTGCAGATCTCCCAGCTCCTCGGCTCGCAGCAGCGCGACCGTACTACCCGCAGCCGAGTCGACCACGCGGACCAGCGACGAGGGTCCCGTCAGATCGGTCGCAACGACGCGCCGCTCGCTCTCGGCGAGGATTGTCTTCTGCGCTCCGCGTGTCACGACCAGGGGACGGGACGGCCCGTCAAGCAGCCCGGTCAGCACGTCCGCCGCAGCGTCAGGGCGGCCCGTGCTCCGCGCCGCCGCCTGCATCCGCTGCAGGCGACCCGGCTCCCGGAGCACCTCGTCGATCTTCCAGCCGATCGTCGCGGGAGTGTTGCAGCGGACCGCCGCCCCCTGCTCCATCAGATAATCGCCGTTGCGATCCTCCTGCCCCGGGATGGGGTTCACAAGGACCATGGGCAGCCCTACAGCCATGCACTCCGACGCCGACAGCCCGCCCGGCTTGCCCACAAACAGGTCGGCGCGGCGCAGCAACTGCGGCATCTCCGCCGTGAAGCCGAGCACGCGGTAGCGGTCGCCAGCGGGCGCCACCAGCTGCTCGATACGCTGCCGCAGCGCATTGTTGCGTCCGCACACGACCGTGGCCGTGAAGGACGAGCGCATGTGCAGCGTCTGCCGCACGACCGAGACGGCATAGTCGCCGCCAGTCGCGCCCGCCGAGATCAGCAGCATCGGGGGCTCGTTTGCATCGCGCGCAGGCGCCACGTTCAGCTGGGTGGCGATCGGGATCCCCGTGGCCGCAACGCGGTCGGGGGGCAAACCCAGCGCCATCAGTTCCACCCTCCCCTCCTCCCTGGCCAGGAAGAGCGCGTGGAACGCCCCAGTAAGCCATAGGCCCTGGAAGTCGTAGTCCGTCGTGACGACGGCGGTCCTCGCGTCAATCACGCCGCGAAGGAGCAGCGCCGCCAGCAGTTGGGCTGGCAGGAAGTGGGTGCACACGATCGCCGTCGGCCGGAATCGCCTGATCGCACCGATCACCGGAAGAGCGTTTACCCGTGTCCAGGGGTCTACAGCGACCCTGCGCCGGAACGGACGGTCGTTGATGTCGTAGCCCCACTCGACCAGCCAGGGCAAGTCCTCGACCAGGACGAAGTAACCCTTGTCAAGCAGTGTGCGGTAGAGCACGCTGCTCACCTGCAGCACGTCCAGTACCTGCACCTCATCAATGTCGGCGCGCGCGGCGCACGCCTGCTGCACCGCCGCCGCGGCGCTGTTGTGCCCCGCTCCTACCCCTGCTGACAGGATAAGTAGGCGCTCTCTCCCAGCGACGGGGCCTCGTGCCGACGTTCTGCGCATGACGAGAGTCTAAGGCCGTATCACCGCCGCCTGGCCCAACTTGCACTCGATCAGTATGGGACTGGTTCTCCTATTGACGGCCCGGCAATGCTGGGCCGCTCTCAGGCTTCCGGGAAGCGAACGCCGGGTCAGGATCGTTTTGTCTGCCGCGGCGAGTTCTGGGGCAGACAAACACCTTGACTTTGGCAAAACGGCATGCGGGCATCCGGCGCTGCAGCAGCACCGGACGCTGCTTTGGCGGACGCGCGCGGGACCCGGCGCGCCAGCTAAGCATCACTAACTTGGCCACAGACTTGCATGGCTACCGTTTTACGAGGTGCGCGGCAGTCATCCCTGCGCTGTCCTCCAACGGGATGTCGACGGCGGCAACGCCCACGAACGACCTGGCCAGCCGGGCCAACGCCGAAGCCAGCACGCCGATATTCAGGACATGGAACCCGAACCGGTCAACGACCCGTGCCGCATCCTCAATCTCGAGGTACGCGGTCACGCATCCTCAAGCGCGTCAAAAGCTCAGCATCGTGGCTCATCACAAAATCCAGTCCCTCGCCGATCTCACGACTTCGCCGGTGACGCTGCAGCACAAGCTCCTCCCCCTGTAGCAGCAACGCCGACTTCGAGGTGTGCTCCTCGGCCGCGAGCTGTTCCAGACGACGATCCAGATCCTCGGGGACACGCAAGTTCCCGCTCAGGCTCCAACGCCCGAGCGCTCGACTCGTCAGCGAACAACCCGCAATACATCATAGGATCCGGACCCGGGCCCCCTTGATCTCCACTTCGGTGAGCTTGACACGCTCGTCAGGGGTGTTGTTGGGCCAGTGGAAGACCAAGTAGTCGTCTCCGCTGGAGGTGCGGAGGATCATGCCATGGCCACCGTTGCTGGACCACAGGGGCCGGCCGTGCTGAATCCAGGGCCCCGTGATGCTTCCATTTTCCGATTCGGCGATGCCCATCGCGTAACCTGCCTCCCCGTGGCTCGACCACAGCATCAGCAGCGACCCCTCGGGCGATCGGATGAGAAAGGGACCATCGGTGAACAACGGGTCCATGGCCAGGTTCAGGCCCGCCGGTGGTTCAACACCGTCCGGGAACCGCAGCGGCCTGCTCCAGGCTGCCGATGAAGCTGCGAACAACAGGATTGGCTCACCGGCGCCAGCTTTTAGGTCCGGTGTCAGGCGGAGCGCGTACATCTCGCCGTCAGAGATCCCTGGTTTGTCAGGTGTACCCTCCGCGCCGCGGCTGTAGACCAGCCAGCGGACAGAGTCCTCATCAACAAAAAGCGTCCCGTCGAGGCACGGCTCCGACACCGGTGTCACAGGCCCATCGCTCCACGGCTCGTAAGGCCCTGTGGGGTGGTCCGCGACCAGGATCGCGACTCCACGGGGGCGTGCGCCAGTCGAAGTGGGGAAGGTGGCGAGCATGAAGAACCGTCCGTCAAGAGAATGGACCTCCGGCGCCCAGTACTGGGTGTCCGCCCAGAAGTCCGGCCGGGGACGGAACGCGGCGATGGGGCCCTTCCAGTGCTCAAGATCATCGCTGACGTAGCAGTCGAACCCAGTCGCCGGCCCTCCCCAGACGTTCTCGTCCGTAGTCCCGAAAAGCACGAACTCACCCGGAAAAGGCTCCAGGATAAACGGATCACGCATCCGGATTTCCTCAAGGCGGAGCTGTTCAACGGGCATCGGCGTTCCTCTGATCGGCGTGGCGGCTCAGCGCATCCCGGTACCTTGCCCGCTCGTGCGCCGATACCAGTCTTGCCGTTGTGGGCAACCGTATGGAGAATCACTTTCGCCCAATGGAAATCATTAAATCCGTCACGTAAACGGACACGGGGTCCCAGCCAGCGCTGGTGCTTCGTAAAAGCATCGACTTCCTTCAACAGCGGCAGCATTGGAGGCACTACGGCTCATGAATACCCGCGCATGCCAGTTAGAACCGGCTTCGCGCGCCTGTGGTTTTGCGCGTTCGCTTGTCACGACATCGCACCGATGCAGCATCAGGCTCCGGTGATGTGGCGGATGGTTGCCGGGCCGTTAGTCTTGTGGACCGTTTGCGTGTTAGTCCAGTTGGCCAGCAGTTGCAGCACGTCGTGGGACGTCACTGAGTTGACGGTCGTAGGGGGAACGGCCCGCTTCGACCCGGAGGAGAGCGACGACCTGCCGGAGTGGGCGTCGTCGGTTGTCCAGTTCAGTCCGTCGTTCAGTGCCAGCTCCTGCTGGGCTGCCATCCAGAACGGTTCTGTGTCGACCAGTGTGCCGTCCAAGTCCCAGAGAACCGCTTGCAGGTCGTCGCGGTTGCTTGATTTCATGCCGAAAATGTCCTGAATCTTTGCGCGGAAGGGTCCGGTATGAGTGCCAGGCGCCGGAACGCGGTCTAATTGCTCACACGACCTTGATGCCCGTCTTCTGGCAGTCAGTGCGCCCTGGTGTAGTTATTCAGTGCGTAGTCGAGGACGGTCGAGAAGTCGTCTGCTTCTACGGCGTCGACGTACCAGGCGTGGGGTAACGGGTCGCATCGGAACGTGTCGGGACGGCTCAGGTAGGGCGTCCAGATGGTCGCCACGGGCTGGCCGTAGTTGTCCACGGCAACCCACTCCCCCGGGCTTGTTCTGCGGGCTTGTCCAAGATGGGCTGTAGCGAGGCTGGTGAATGGGTCCCGGTCAGGGTGGAATGCGGTCATTTCTCTGACTCCGTCCTTGTTGAGCTGGCGATAAGGTCCTGCGGGGCGGCTTGTACCGCTGTGGTTGTGCCTTGGATGGATGCAAGGAGTTGGCGGACTGCAGCGGCCCCTTCGTCGGAGGCGAAGTCTGAACTCAGGCCGAGGACGCTGGCGCCTGCGTTCAGATATGTGTTGGCCGTGGCTGCCTTCATGCCGCCTGTGGCGATGAAATGGACGTCCGGGAAGGGGCCTTTCATAGCTTTGATCCAGTCCGGTCCCAGGACGGAAGCGGGGAACGCTTTCAGCCAGGACAGTCCGAAGGCCTTGGCGCGTAGAATTTCGCTGGCCGTGGCAACGCCGGGCAGGTGTGGAATCCCGCGCCGGATGCTTTCCTGGATGATGCCTTCGTCCAATCCGGGGGAAACGGTGAACGAGGCGTTCGCCGAGGAGGCAGCATCCAGCTGCTCGATCCTGATGATGGTTCCAGCGCCGACGGCGACGCCGCGTTCGGCCGCCTCGCTGGCGACCGCGGTCAGTGCCGGGACGGCAGCGGAGTTCTCGATGGTCACTTCGACGTGCTGCACACCTGCGTCCCAGGCCCGGGTGGCTGCCCTGACGGCGTCGGCCGGGTTGAGCCCGCGGAGTACGGCGATAACCGGGACCCGAAAGAAATCGTCGTCGAACCAGTTGTCGGGCGGTGTGTGTGACAAGGTGTTCTCTTTCCGCGTTTGATGCTGTTGGGCGTCTTTTGGAAGTTCTGGTTTAGCTGACGGGCATGTGGGTGCTGTTTGTCCCGAAGGTGCGGGGTTTTACTCCGTGGCCGGGCCGGTAGTCAGCGCGTGTGCCCAGGGTCCAGGCGGCGAATGAATGCCCGAGGGCGAGGCGGTCTTCCGGATTGTCTCCGCGGAGGAGGCCTGCGAGGTAGCCGGCAGCGAACGCATCGCCTGCTCCAACGGGTTCGACGACGTCGACGCGGTGGGCAGGGAGCCGGACAGTGATCTGGTCTTTTCCTTCCCGCTGGAATTCGACGGCTTCGGTCGCCGCGTCTTTGACGATCAGGTGACGTGGGTCCGGCAGCAGAGCGGCTACTTCCTCTGCAGTGCGACAGCCCCACAGCATTTCGGCCTCATCAAGGCCGACGAGGACGACGGTCGCTTTGCTGGCCAGGTGCAGCAGCCGGGGTCCTGCGATATCGGCGCCCCAGAGGGCGGCACGGTAGTTGACGTCGAAGGAGACCCTGTAACCCGCGGAACGGGCCTGGTCCAAAAGAAGCTCTGTGAGAGCAGAGCAGCTTGCGGACAGGGCGGCGTTGATGCCGCTGGTGTGAATCCATCCCGTTTGATCCAAGGGCCATGCGTGTGCATCGTCCGGTTCCATGTGCGAGGCTGCGGAGCCCGCGCGGTAGTACAGGGTCCGTGCCCCGTACCCCAAGTCCGGGTCTTTGAAGTAGACCCCTGTCGGTGCGGTGGGGTCGCGGGTGACCATGCTGAGGTCTACGCCGCGGGAGCTCAGTCCGTCCATGATGCGGTCACCGAAGGGGTCCTGGCCGAGCCGGCTGGCCCATCCCGTCCGGTATCCGAACTCGGCCAGATGGGCGGCGACGTTGGATTCGGCTCCCCCGAAGCCCAGCAGGCATTCTGTTGCGGTGCTGAGGGGCTGGGCTCCGGCGGGGGTGACGACGGCCATGGTCTCACCCACGCAAATAACGTCGAGTGGGGTCATTTGACAGCTCCGGCGGTGAGGCCGCTGACGAAGAAGCGGCCGAGGACGAGGTAGAGCACAACTGTTGGCAGGGCGACCAGGACGGCGCCTGCCATCAGCTCGGAGTAGTCCACGGTGGTTGTGCCGATGAGGTTGTTAAGTGTGACTGTGGCTGGCCAGGCTGCGGGGGAAGCGAGAATGAAGCCGAAGAGGAAGTCGTTCCAGATGTTGGTGCACTGGAAGATTCCGGCGACCACGAAACCCGGTACCGACAGCGGGAGCATCACGCGGAGGTAGGTCTTCCAGATCCCGGCGCCGTCGATGGCTGCCGCTTCGACGATTGCGGAGGGGATTCCTTCGTAGTAGTTGCGGAAAATCAGGGTCGTGATCGGTATCCCGTAGATGACGTGGACCACGATGAGGCCAAAAATGCTGCCCTGAAGGTTCAGCATGTTCAGGAACTGGAAAACGGGGATGATGACGGCTTGGAAAGGGATGAACATGCCCACGAGCAGCACCGTGAACAGTGCGGTGGATCCCTTGAAGGGGAACTTGGACAGAACGTAGCCGTTGATTGATCCCAAGAGGCAGGAGATCAGGGCCGCGGGAACGGTGATCTGCAATGAGTTCAGCAATGACCCGTGGAGCTTCGTCCACGCGCCCTTGAAGGCATCCAGGCTTGGTGCGTCGGGGAAGGCCAGGAAGAAGTTGGGGGCCCCGGTGCTTCCCGACAGGGCCGTGGTGATAATGACGTACACGGGGACGAGCATGCCAATGGTCGCGATCGTGCATACTGACAGGACAATCCATTCGCCCACTGTCTTGGGTTTTTTCCACGTGCGGGGCTTGCGGGCCAGCGGTGCTAGACGCTGCTGCGCGGAGCCAGCGGGTCGGGGCGAGGTCGGGGTGAGGGTTTCGGCGGTCATTTTTATGCCTTTCGCTCTTTCCGGTATCCGCGTACGAGGTAAGGGACGATTACCACGAGCGTCAGTAGGAGCAGGATGATCGCCATTGCCGAGGCCTTGTCGTAACGGCTGGTGAGGTAGTTGTAGATGTAGATGCCGGGGACGTCGGTGACGAATCCCGGGCCGGAGCCTGACATGGCGACCACGAGGTCGAAGATTTTCAGGGCAACGTGCAGCAGGAGTACAAAGCAGGTGATGGTCGATGGCCACAGCTGCGGCAGCACGATGTGGCGAAGCCGCTGCCAGGTGTTTGCACCGTCGACGCTGGCTGCCTCCAGGTGCTCCTCGGGGATCGAGGCAAGTCCGGCCAGATACATGGCCATGGCGAAACCAACGAGCTGCCAGGCGGCGGCGAAGATGATGGGCAACAGTGCCACGGGGACGCCGAACTGGATTTTCAGGAAGTCTGTGCCCGAGGGGTCGTTGAGGGCACCAAGGATTGTTGTGTCGGTCGTCCAGCCGGGAGGGTTGTCGATTCCCATGCTCCGTAGGATTTCGTTGACGCCGGTGGAAGGTGAGAAGATCCAGCGCCACGCCACACCGGTGACGATGAAAGACAGAGCGTAAGGCAGGAGGAAAACCGTCCGGAACAGGCTCTTGCCCATGGTCACGTGGTGGATGAAAAGTGCCGCGACGAGTCCGCCGATGATGGACAGGATCAAGAAGATGATCGTAAAGATCACGACGTTTCGAATGTCGGCCTGAAAACGCTGCTCCTGAACAATTTCGCCATAAGTCCCGCCGAGCGGCTGCCGCAGTGTCAGGTCAGGGCTGGTGCCGATCTTCCAGTTCGATAGGGAGATGTAAACGGTGATGCCAATGAAGACGTAGACGAAAAGGAAGCTGACCAGCAGGCTGGGCGCGAAGATCCATGCGGCCCGGCGGGAGGTTTTGACGTTGTGGGGTACTTGCTTCTTCGACCGTGGACGGGGGCTGTCCGGGGGAACCGGTGCCGGTGGGAGTGCTGTTGAAGTTGTCATAAGAAACTGATCCTGTCCGGTGTGTGGCTGCGTGTGCAGCCACACACCGTTGCGGCTTGGTTGACTTGACCCGTTAGAGCTGGGTCTTCTGTGCCTGGGTCATGCTGGCGGTGAAGGCGGCGACGTTGCCGCTGCCGTTGAAGGTGGAAACGGCGTCAGCGTAGGTCTGGGCGAATTCTCCTGTGGTGACCTGTCCGTGGGCGAGGGAGGATACGACGGCCGCTTTGGCGAAGCTGGCGGATGCTTCCTTCTGGTAATCGGACAGGCTGGAGATGTCAGCCGTGGTCACGGCGGGAATGGATCCCTTCTTCGCAGCGAACTCTGTCTGGACCTTCGGGTCCATGAGAGTCTTCAGCCAGGCGTTGGCCGCGTCAGCGTGCGGAATGTTCTTGGCCGGGATGGAGAAGCCGTCACCGACGTAGCTGAAGATGTCTTCCTTGCCCGGGAATGTCACCCAGGCGAAGTCGGTTCCTGGCGTCTTCTTGGCGTTCACGAGTTCACCGTAGGCCCAGTCGCCCATGAGGCTGACAGCGCAGGTACCGTCGGCCATCTTCTTCACGGCCTCATCCCAGGTGATCGCTGAATGGTCCTTGTTGGAGAGGGAGAGGATCGTTTTGTAGTCCTCCAGTGCCTGCTTTACCTCGGGGGCGTCAAAGGAGTACCCGTTGGTGAACAGCTTTTTCCAGTTGTCCGCGCCAACCCTGGACATGATGATCGATTCCAGCAGTTCGGCAGAGGCGAAGATGTCCTTGTCTCCGAGGCAGACAGGGGTAGTTCCCGTCGCTTCAACCTTCTTGAGGCCGGCGATCAGGTCATCCACGCTGCCGGCAGGATCAATAGTGACTCCGGCCTTGGACAGGACGGCCGGGTTGGTCCACAGGACGTTTCCTCGGTGCACGCCGATCGGGACGGTGTAGTACTTGCCGTCGACCTGCTGGGCCTCTGCCACATCCTGGGGCAGCTGGGAAGCCCAGTTATTGTCCTTCCACAGCTGGGTCAGATCTGCCACCTGGCCGCCGTCGACGTAGGTCTTCAGCTGCCCGGCCGGGTGAAGCTGCCAGGCGTCCGGCGGGCTGCCGGCCTGCAAACGAGCGGCCAGTGCCTGCCGTGCGTTGGCGCCGCCGCCGCCGGAGACTGCCGCGTTGTCCACGGAGAGCCCGGTCGAGGTCTTTTTGACGCCATCGATGAGGACATTGAGAGCTTCGGCCTCGGAGCCGGAAGTCCACCAGGACGTGATCTCCAGCTTGTTGGTGCCCCCTTGGGTGCTTCCGGAAGGCTGGTTCGCCGAACATCCAGTCACGGCGATGAGGCTTAGGGCCGCCGATACGGCCAGTGAGGTCTTGAGCTTGTTTGATGCACGCATGGACTAACTCTCCTTTGGGTTGTCAGATGCCGGGATAGGGCCGGCTGGAGTCTGCGTTGTGGTTCAGATTACATAAGTAAGTAGATCGATGCAATAGTTTTATTAGAGATTGCGGGAGCTGGAGCATATTTCGCGCATTTCTAGGCCGGGGCAGGGTCGGAAAGCCCTAGATTGCGGCATCTATAACAAATAATGATCCGGTAGAGCGGTCTACCGGAGTTGTTCGAAACGTGCTAGAAATATGAGGTAAGCCCGAAAGGAGGCCGAGAAAAGTGACCAAAGTTACCTTGAACGATGTGAGTCGCGCTGCTGGAGTATCGCGATCTACTGCATCGCTGGTTCTCCGTGGGAGCGCCCGTATTCCTGAGTCCACATCAGAACGCGTGCGGCTGGCCATGGCCGAGTTGGGCTATGTCTACAACCGCCACGCCGCAAACATGAGGCGCAGCGAATCCATGACTCTCGGGCTGATCGTCACCGACATCCGAAACCCGTACTTCGCGGGGCTGACGATGAGCATCGAGGAGGCAGCCCACGACGCTGGATACACCTTGTTCGTCGGTTACAGCCGGGATGACGTGGAGCGGCAGTATCTGCAGCTGGAGACCATGGTTCAACAGCAGGTGGACGGCATCTTCCTGCTTCCAGCAACTGGTTCTGAACTGAACCCCATCTGCGGGATCGTCGATCGGTCCTCCGTTCCTGTCCTGCAGTTGGCCCGCTATTTCTCCGACGAGCTTGACTACGTGGGGCCTGACAATATTGCCGCCGGCACACAGCTCGCCCGGCATGTGGCGTCGCTGGGGGCAAGCTCAGCTGTGCTGATCGGCGGACCGGACCAGTCCTCGGCCAGGACCGAGCGGATCAAGGGCCTTGAGGCCGGCTTCGCCGGGCGCGCCGTGACCTTTGACGTCTCCCGGTCGGCCACAACCACGAACAATGCCGCCGGCGGATCCGAAGGCATCGCCCGCGTCCTGGATCAGGGCGACTGGCCGGACTGCATCATCGCCTACAGCGACGCGGTGGCGCTGGGAATTTACGCTGAGCTTCGCCGGCGCAACCTCGAACCGGGCCGGGATGTTTCCGTGGCCAGCTTCGACGATATCTCCCTGGCGGAACTGCTGCTTCCTCCGCTCACGTCAGTTTCCACATACCCGGAAATCATTGGCAAGAAAGCGTCGGAAATGCTGCTGAGCCGTATCCGCGACCCATCGCCGCAGCCTCAACGCTCTCTCATCGAACCTGCCCTGAAGGTCCGCGCATCCACCGCCCAATGGCGACCCAGAAGCTAGGAGTCAACAAACATGCCAGCACTTAGATGGGGCCTGATCGGCGCCAGCGACATCGCAGCAACCCGCGTCATTGACGCCATCCGCAGCAGCGGAGGCACCGTCACCGGAGTCTTCAGCGGATCCTCTGACCGGGCCCGGGACTTCGCCAAAGTCCACGGATTGCCCAACGCGACAACGGACCTTGACGAGCTCCTGGGATGGGAAATCGACGCCGTCTACATCTCCTCCACCAATGACAAGCATTTTGACCAGGCTTGCCGCGCCCTCAAGGCCGGGAAGCACGTCCTGTGCGAAAAGCCCTTAGCCCTGGACGCCGGCGAGGCCGCCTCCATGGTCAAGCTTGCGGACCAGCAGGGCCTCATCCTCGCCGCCAACCATCACCTCCCCGGCAGCCCCCTGCACACCAAAGTCCGCGAACTCGTCAACGCAGGGGCCATCGGCGCCGTACTTTCCGCGAAGGTCGCACACGCGGTTCTCCTTCCGGAACGGCTGCGCGGTTGGCGGCTGGGGCAGGGAACGCCCGGAAGCGGCGTGATCCTGGACATCACCTGTCACGACGCATCAGTCCTGAACCCGCTGCTCGGAGAACCCGTCGCGGTCAGCGCAGTCGCTGTCCAGCAGGCCGATTGGAACACCGGAGGGCAGGAGGACGCGGCCATGACCGTCATCCGTTACGAAAGGCAGGGCCACCCCCCGGTACTGGCCCAGACCCACGATTCGTTCACCGTTGGATTCGCGCAGACATCCCTGGAAGTCCACGGCACCGAAGGGACGATCCACGTCGTCGACGCGATGACCCAGGACACGGAGGGCCAAGTGGTCCTCACAAACGGAGCAGGCAGCCGGACCGTGGACGTCGACTGCTCCCAGGATCTCTACGTCATCGCCCTGAAGGCCTTCACCGCCGCCGTCAACGGGACCGGAGCCCCCACGGCCACCGGCAAGGACGGTCTGATGGCCCTCAAAGTCGCCCTCGCGGCTCAGGAATCCGCACTCTCCGGACGCACCGTCCACCTCATCTAACAGCCAGAAAGAACGCCATGCAGAAGGTACAGATCCTCACGGCCCGCGAGGCAGCGGACCTCATCAACGACGATGACGTGATCACCGTCAGCTCCTCCAGCGCCCTCGGGTGCCCGGACAGTGTCCTGGCCGGCATCGGTCAGCGTTACGAAGAAACCTCACACCCGGTAAACCTGACCTCCGTCCACCCGATCGCCGCCGGCGACATGTACGGTGTCAAGGGCATCGACCACATCGCCCGTCCCGGGCTGCTGCGCAAAGTCATCGCCGGCTCCTACCCCTCCGGTCCGTCCAGCGCCGAGCCGCCCTTGGTCTGGCAGATGATCGAACGCGAGGAAGTGGAGGCCTACAACTTTCCGTCCGGCGTTATCTACCAGATGCACCGCACCGCTGCAGCAAAGCAGCCCGGCGTCTTCACCCAGGTCGGGCTGGACACCTTTATCGACCCCCGGCTCCAGGGCGGCCGCATGAACAACACCACCCCGGCCGCCCACGTCGAGACCGCCACCCTGGCCGGTAAGGAATGGCTGTTCTTCCCATCCGTGATCCCCAACGTTGCCATCATCAGGGCCACCACGGCCGATGAATACGGCAACTTGACGTTCGAGGACGAAGGATCCCCGCTTGGGGCTCTGGACCTGGCCTACGCCGCGCACAATAACGGCGGCGTCGTCATCGCCCAGGTCAAGCGCCTGGCCGAAGCTGGCAGCCTGCACCCACAGCACGTGAAGGTCCCCGGTATCCTCGTTGACGCCGTCGTCATCGCAGAAGACCAGCTCCAGACCACCCTGACTCTCAACGATCCAGCAATCTCCGGGCAGCTTCGCCGGCCTCTGGGTTCCCTTCCCCACGTCGGATTTTCCTTGGAGAAGATTACCGCCCGCCGTGCCGCCCAGGAACTTAAAGCAGGTGAAATCGTCAACCTTGGCTTCGGAGTTTCAGCCCTCGTTCCGCACGTCCTCGTTGAAGAAAACCAGGGCAGGGAAGTCAGCTGGGTCATCGAGCAGGGCGCTGTCGGCGGTATTCCCCTGCTGGACTTCGCGTTCGGATGCGCCCAGAACCCCGATGCGATTATGCCCAGCATCGATCAGTTCACGCTGCTGCAAGGCGGTGGGTTCAACCGCTCGCTGCTGTCGTTCCTGGAAATCGACCGGCATGGCAACGTCAACGTCCACCACCTGCCCAAGAAGCGCCACGTCACCGCCGGCGTCGGCGGATTCGCCGACATCACCTCCTCGGCCCCGGAGATCATCTTTATGGGCGCCTTCACGGCCGGACGCCGAGACATTGGTGCGGGCGACGATGGCCTGGACATCCGCTCCGACGGGCCCTTTACCAAACTCGTCAACGACGTTTCAGCCGTCACGTTCTCCGGACCCCGGGCCCTGGCCAGCGGCCAAAAGGTCAAATACATCACCGAACGCGCCGTGATGGAGCTGACCGCGGAGGGTCTCGTAGTCAGCGAAATCGCCCCCGGCATCGACCTGCAAAAGGACGTCCTGGACCGCTGCGAGTTCCCGCTGATCGTTTCAGAGGACCTCCGCATCATGGATCTGACCCTGTTCGCAGAGGCCCCTTTCGGTCTCCGCCTTCCAACGCTGCCCCTGCACGAACGGGTAGAGCAGCGCACCGCATCCCTGGCCGCGCACTGACGCGCAGTCGAAACGCACTGAAAGGAATCCCTGCCATGAGAAGCCTCCGCATCCTGACGCCCTACGAAACCGAACTCGCCGACGCCCTCTTTGAGGCGATGTTCCCCTCGGACGGTGAGAGCCCCGACGTCCACGAAGCGGGCGTCACCGAGTACCTGGACCTGACGCTGGAAGGCTACGGGCGCAAGGACCTCCCCCGCTATCAATGGCTGTTCGGCGCACTGGACCGCTACGCCGGTGAAAAACACGGCAGGAACTTCGCAGCGCTCACCATTGACGAACGCACCGATGTGCTCGCCTTGCTTGAACAGGGCGAACTGACCGACCAACTTCCCGTAAAGGAACAGCGGGATCTTTTCGGGCTGGTCATCGCCCACTTGCAGGAGGGGCTCTTTGCTGACCCGGCCCACGGCGGGAACAAGGACGCCGTCGGCTGGAAGTTCCTTAAGCACCCCGGCGTCTGGCTGGAAAACTCAGCAGAGGAAAACCTCAGCACCGACCACGTCACCAAGGGCGGGGTCATCAAGACCCTTGCTGATGCGATGCAGGAAATCCCCCGCGACGCCGAGGGTCACCGGCTCAAGCAGCTCGGCTACGAGAATGCCGTCAACCCACAGATGACCGAAGAAGTGGACGTACTGCTCGTCGGGGTGGGCGCCATGGGCGGACTCAGCGCCCAGGTCTTCGCCGACGCGGGCCTGAGCGTCGTTGGACTCGAAGCCGGCCCCTTCCGTCCGCTCGATGAGTTCCTCCCGGACGAACTTGAGCACGCCTACTACACCCGCGGCGGGCTGGGCCCGAAATTCCAGCAGGAGACCCCGCGCTGGCGCGAAACACCTGAGGAGGAAGACAGCCGCGAGGCGACCTTCTCCCTGGGCCGCATGGTCAACGGAGTCGGTGGCTCCGCCGGGCACTACGGGTCCTGGCTGCGCCGCTTCCACCCGTGGCAGTTCGCGCCCAAGAGCCACTACGACGGCCTGTACGGACCCAACGCCCTGCCCGAGGACTGCACCCTGGCCGACTGGCCCGTCAGCTACGAGGACCTGGAACCGTTCTACACCAAGCTCGAGCACCTGATCGGCATCGCCGGCGACGAATCCAACCCGTTCGTCAAGCGCAGCAAGCCCCTCCCGCTGCCGCCTACGCGGCCGTTCATCCTCGGCAACAAGTTCACCGAGACCACCAAGGCGGCCGGGCTTCACCCGCATCCTGTACCCGTCGGGTTCACCACAGAGTCCTACGGTGGCCGGCCGGCGACCGGGTACAGCGCCTGGAACAACGGTCTCGGATCCTTCCGCGGCGACCGCTGGCACCCAGGCCTGGGCCCGGTACCGGCCGCCATGGCAACCGGGAACTTTGAACTGCGCACGCACTCCCGCGTCACCCGGATCATCATGGACGACACGGGTGCTGCGCGCGGCGTCGAATGGGTCGATCCGCTGGGCCGGGTCCGGCGCCAGTATGCGCGGGCCGTTATCCTGTCCGCTTACACTTACGAGAACCTGCGCCTGTTGTACCTGTCCGCCGACTCCAAGCACGAGGACGGCCTTGGCAACAACACCGGCCAGCTCGGCCTGCATTACATGACCAAGATGTTTGGCCATGTGGACGCGATGTTCCCCGGCACCGAATTCAACCGCCACACCGGCCCGGCAGCCCAGGGCGTTGTCCTGGACGACTTCCTTTCCCCGGAGTTCCGCTCCCTGGACCACGGCTTCATTGGCGGGGCCACCCTCGGCGCCGAACAGCAGGCGCTCCCGCTGCAGATCGCCCGCGAAACCCTGCCTGCGGATGTCCGCCGCTGGGGCGCCGGTTACCGTGACCACCTGAAGCTCTGGTCCCAGCAGGGCGTCATCCGCATCCAACCCGATGCGCTGCCGTATGCGTCGCACCGGCTGGAAATCGACCCGCGGCACCGGGACTCCTCGGGTCTGGGCATGCCGTTGGTCCGCGTGACCTATCGGCTGCGCGAGAACGAACGCCGCTTGGCTTCATGGATGGCGGACAAGGCGACAGGTCTCCTGAAGGACATGGGAGCCACCAAGACCTGGCAGGGACCCTACTTCACCGGCGTCGGCTCCAGTCACGACCTTGGCGGTGCCCGTTTCGGCCACGATCCCTCGGCCACGGTCCTCGATGAGCACCTCGCCGTCCACGACACCCGCAACCTGTACATGTATTCGGGCGCCGCGTTCCCCAGCTGCCCCGGGATCAACCCCACCCTGACCATCTGGGCGATCGTCATGCGCGCCGCCGAACATCTTGCCGGCGAACTCGGCGGCCAGCGAAAGGACCAGCAGTGAGCACCGAAGCCTCGCCCGTCACGGATCAGGCCACCGAACAGGTCAGCGTTGAGTACTCGGCCGACGGCCACACCGCGACCATCCTCGTCGACCGTGCAGCGAAACTGAACGCCCTGACACTGACCATGCTGGACGACCTCGCCGCAGCCGCCCGGGATGTTGCCGCCTCCACTGCACGTCTCGTCATTGTCAGGACAGCCGGGGACAAAGTCTTCTGCGTCGGCGCAGATATCAACCACTTCGCCGGCCTCGGTGCAGCCGGCATGTGGCGGGACTGGATCGCGACAGGCCACCGGGCCTTCGACGCCATCGCCGGTCTGCGCCAGCCCAGCATCGCCGTCATCGACGGGCTCGCCTTCGGCGGTGGACTGGAACTCGCCCTCGCCTGCGACTTCCGCGTCATCGCCAACGAAGCCCGCATCGCCCTCCCGGAAACGGGACTGGGCACGGTCCCGGGATGGGGCGGCACGGAGCGGGCCACCGAACTCATTGGCAGGGCCCGCGCCAAGGAGCTCGTGCTCACCCGCCGTCAGCTCACGGGCGAGGAAGCTGTGGCCTGGGGGCTTGCCACCGCAGCCGCCCCGAAAGCGTATCTGGACGCGACCGTCGGGCGGCTCAGCACCGACATCCTCGCCGGCGCTCCCCTGGCCGTTCAGTTGGGCAAGCAGCTGATCGACGCCGCGGCTGACGGCGCACCATCGCGCGTCCTCGAAGCCCTCGCCGGCGGGCTGGCCGCCGCAACGGCTGACCTTACCGAAGGCGTCGCAGCCTTCAGGGAAAAGCGCACCCCGCACTTCACCGACAGCTAGCCAGCATCGCAGACCAACACGCAAGAAGGACACGACATGGAAACCAAGAACTACACCCTCGACGATGTAGAGCCCACATACCGGCCCATGATCATCGACGGCGAAGACACACAGGCCTTGAGCGGTGCCACCTTCACACGGCTGAGCCCAGCCCACGAAGTGGAAGTCAGCTCATTCCCGCAAGGCGCGCAGGGCGACGTCGACCGCGCCGTCACCGCAGCCCGGAAGGCACTGGACCGGGGCTGGCGCCAGTCCAGCGGCTCCGAACGGTCCAAGCTATTGCTGAAGGTCGCCGACCTTGTCCGGCGCGACGCCGAAGCCCTGGCGCTTGCCGAAACCCTGGAGACCGGCAAACCCATCACCCAGTCCCGCAATGAGGTCGCCGGCACTGCAGAGCTGTGGGAATATGCGGCCAGCCTTGCCCGCAACACCCAGGGCGACGCGCACAACGCCCTGGGCCGGGACACGCTGGCCATGGTGGTCCACGAACCCATCGGTGTCGTAGGGATGATCACGCCGTGGAACTTCCCCTTGCTGATCATCAGCCAGAAACTCCCGTTCGCTTTGGCCGCCGGCAACACCGCCGTGGTCAAGCCCAGCGAAAGCACATCAGCGACGACGGTGATGCTGGGACAGCTGATCCGGGAAGCAGGCTTCCCGGCCGGCGTCGTCAACATCGTCACCGGCGACCGGGTCGTCGGCTCCGCCATCGCCGAGCACCCCGGAATCGACATGATCAGCTTCACCGGGTCCACCGGTGTGGGCAAGGGCATCGCCTCCGCCGCGGGCCGGGACCTGAAGAAGGTCGAACTCGAACTCGGCGGGAAAAACCCGCAGATCATTACGCCCAACGCCGACTTCACGGCTGCCGTTGACGCAGGCGTGTTCGGCGGGTATTTCAACGTCGGGCAGTGCTGCAACTCCGGCAGCCGGCTCATCGTTCACCGCTCCATCGCCGACGAATTCGCCGCGGCCGTCGTCGAGCGTGCCAAGCACATGCGCGTGGGCGACCCCCTGAAGTCCGACACCCTCGTCGGTTCCCTCGTCAACGACGCCCAGCTAGCCGTCGTCGAACGGTACGTCGCCGAAGGCCGCGACGCCGGCGCGCACCTGCTCACCGGCGGTGACCGCCTCGACACCGGCCTCAACGGCCGCTTCTACCAGCCCACCGTCTTCACTGACGTTACCGCCCAGATGTCCATCGCCACCGATGAGATCTTCGGCCCCGTCCTTTCCGTCCTGCCCTACGACACCCTGGAGGAAGCCATCACCATCGCCAACTCCACCTCGTTTGGCCTCTCCGCTGGAATCTGGAGCAACGACATCAACGAAGCCCTGACCGCCGCCCGCGACCTGCGCGCCGGAACCGTTTGGGTCAACCGCTGGATGGACGGCTACCCCGAAGTACCGTTCGGCGGCTACGGACACAGCGGCATCGGCCGCGAACTCGGCCGCCAGGCCCTGGCCGAATTCAGCGAACTCAAAACCATCCAGCTCCAGGTCGGCGTCCGCGAAACCCGATGGGTTGACGCACCCGACGCCGCCCGACTCTAAGACAACTCTGAAGGAACCTAACATGACAACCACCACCACATCCGCCGTGCACACCCCGGCGGTGGTCCTGCCAACCATGCTGCCGCTCACCCTCCCTGCCGGATATGCAGTCCCTGCAGGGTTCCAGCCAGCCGCCGACAAAGCGTGGCTGACCGCCTCGGCAAAACTCGAAGGACTCATCACCAAGCACCCGGACCGCTTCCCGCTCTACACCGAGGACGGCAAATGGGTGGTCGACGGCGAGGCGTGGACCAACTGGTGCGAAGGGTTCCTTGGCGGCCAGCTCTGGATGCTCGCCCGCCGGGCCAAAGAGGCCGATCGCGCACGCTTCCGCAGCGCGGCCGAGCATTACTCCGAGCTCATCGAGGAACGGAAGAGCGACGACTCGGTCCATGACCTCGGGTTCCTGTTCTGGTCCACCTACCGGCGCTGGTTCGAAGCCACCGGCGACACGGCCAAACGCGACATCGTCGTCGAGGCCGGACGCACCACCGCAAGCCGCTACCGCGAAGCAGGCAAGTACATGCCCAGCTTCCGCCAGCCCGACAGCCTCTTCATCGACATCATGATGAACATCCACATGGCCCTGTACGCCGCGCAGCAGACCGGTGACCAGGACATGGCGCGCAAGGCAGTCGAGCATTGCCTCACCACCCGCCGGTTCCTGATGCGTGGTGATGGGTCCGCCTCCCACGAAGGAATGTTCGACCTCAAAACGGGCGCCTTCCTGAAGCAGACCACCCAGCAGGGCTTCGCCGACGACGGTTCCTGGGCACGGGGACAAGCATGGGCGCTCTACGGATTCGGCACCGTGTACCGCTTCACCGGTGACCGGCGCTTCCTTGAAACCGCCGTCGCGGCTGCCGACTTCTACATCGAAAAAACCGGCGACCGCCTCGTTCCGCCCAATGACTGGGAAGAAAATGCGCCCGTCCGCCCTTACGAAACCTCGGCCGCGGCCGCGGCGGCCGGCGGCATTTGGCAGCTCGCCGGACTCGTCCAGGACCGCACCAAGGCAGGAATCTACGCCGACTACGCCGTGGAGATCCTCCGCCGCCTCACCGAGGACGACTTCCTGGCGAGCCCGGACGAGGAATGGGAAGGTGTGCTTAAGCACGGCAGCTACCACGAAGGCAAGGACTTGGGCGTGGACGAGTCCGTTATGTGGGGCGACTACTGGTTCCTGGACACTGTTGACCAGATCCAGCAGTTTGCCGAGGCACAGCGGGTCCGGTGAGTACCGTGTCCTGGAAAGCCATCGACGACGCACCTCGTCCGGGAACGCCGACCGAACCGGTAGTCCCGGACGAGGTGATCCGGACCGACATAGCGATCATCGGATCCGGCATGGGCGGCGGCACCATGGCCTACGCCCTGAAAGACTCCGGCGTCAAAGTCCTCATCATCGAACGCGGAGGCCGCCTGCCGGCAGAACCGCAGAACTCCGACCTGGAGGAGGTGTACGTCAAGGGACGCTACAAGAATGCCGACACCTGGTACAACGGCCGCAGCGGCCAAGCCTTCAAACCCGGCGTCTACTACTGGGTAGGCGGCAACACGAAGGTCTACGGCGCATGCCTGCCCCGCTTTCGTGCCAGCGACTTTGAAGAGACACAACACCAGGACGGCACCTCACCGGCGTGGCCCTTCAGCTACTCCGACCTCGAACCGTACTACGCGCGCGCCGAAGAACTCTTCCAAGTCCGAGGACAGATCGGCGAGGACCCCACCGAGCCCTTCCACTCCACGGCATACCCCTACCCCGCACTGGACCACGAACCAGCGATCCAGGCCCTCGCCGACTCCTTCCGCCGGCAAGGCCTTCATCCCTTCCGCATGGCCAACGGACTCGACGCAGACACCCCGGAAAAGCGTGCCCTCTGCGCCACCAGCGACGGCGCCCCCAACGAGGCAGGACTAAAGTCCGACGCCGAAAAGATCGCCGTGAACCCGGCGCTGGAAGGCAACGCCACACTGATGACCGACACCAAGGTCACCCGCCTCATTGCCGGGCCGGACAGACGCACTATCATCGCCGCCCTGGCGACACGAAACGACCAGATCATCCGAATCGAAGCGGACAAGTTCATCCTCGCTGCCGGGGCAGTGAACTCCGCCGCAATCCTCCTGGGCTCGGCCACGAAAGACCAGCCCCAAGGACTGGCTAACTCCTCCGGGCTCGTGGGGCGAAACTACATGGTGCACAACAGCACCTTCTTCATCGGCATCAATCCGTTCAAAGTCAACCGGACAATGTGGCAAAAGACCCTGGGCCTGAACGACTGGTACGAAGCCGGGCCGACCAACCGGTATCCGCTGGGCAACCTGCAAATGCTCGGAAAACTGCGGGCCAGTATGCTGAAAATGGCCCGCAGCTGGGCGCCGAACCCCATCCTGAAAGCCATGTCGGACCGCAGCATCGATATCTACCTCACCACCGAAGACCTGCCACGGCGCAGCAACGGCATCAGCGTCGTCGACGGCAGGATCCACGTCTGGTGGGAACCGAACAACCTCGAACCGCACAAGGAACTGGTCCGCCGGATCAGCCGCGCTGTCCGGAAGGCCGGATACCCGGTGATCTTCACCCAGCGGATGGGGATCGAAACCAACTCCCACCAATGCGGCACGGCCGTCGCCGGGGACGACCCCGGCACCAGCGTGCTCAACCCGGATTGCCGCGCCCACGATATCGACAACCTCTGGATTGTCGACGGCTCCTTCTTTCCCTCCTCGGCCGCGTTGAACCCCGCCTTGACCATCGCCGCCAATTCGCTGCGTGTCGCGGACACCATTCTCGCCCAGGGCAGTGAGCCCGACCGGGCACGTTCATCAACCGCGTCTAACCCCGACAGGTAGGTGCACGTCGTCGTGACCCTCATTCCCCGACTTCGCTCTCTACAGCCTGGCGTCTGATTGACGGCGGAATCCCCCGGTGGGTGTCTGGCTTATGTCACTCGCTGCCACCGCCGGTGGACGAACGGCGTCCCGGGAGCAGGGGCCGGGACGCCTTCCAGGAGAAGCACGCGTCGGGGCGCCAAACACCGGTTCCGGGATCGCTGATTGGTAAGGTCGGTAGGCGGGGAGCGCCGCTTCTCCGCCCATCGACTTCACCGGCAGGAACACAGTATGGCCCCCCGCATCACCCTCGAAGACGTAAGCAAGGCCGCTGGCGTGTCACGATCAACGGCATCGCTCGTCGTCCGAGGAAGCTCGCGCATTCCCGAAGCCACTGCACTAAAGGTGCGCGAGGCCATGAACCAGCTCGGCTACGTTTACAACAGGCAAGCGGCGAACCTGCGGCAGAACCGGTCGATGACGATAGGCCTCATAGTCACAGAAATCATCAATCCTTATTTCGCTGAGCTGGCCATGGCGGTGGACCAGATCACCCACGACGCCGGATACACCATTTTCATCGGCTACAGCCGCGACCTTGCTGAACGCCAGAGCGAAATCATCGCGTCGATGATTGAACGCCAGGTCGACGGCCTCCTCCTGCTGTCGGCCCCCGACACCGATCCCGAAAAGCTCGCCAAACAAGTCAACGCAGCCAACGTTCCCATTGTGCTGCTCGCCCGCCGGTTTCCTGGCTTTGACTACGTGGGCAGTGAAAATTTCAAGGGAGCGTCGCTGCTCGGCGACCATCTCGCCGCCTTGGGATGCAAGTCCGTGGCGTTCGTGGGCGGGCGGCCCGCGCCGTCGCTCGCGGAACGGGAACATGGCCTTCGCACATCTTTGGAGGCCAAGGGGCGGGAACTTTGGAGCGCGGAAGAACTCCGCAGCGCCATCAGCCCTGAAGGCGGGGCGGACGCCGTCGGCAGGCTCTTCGATCAAGGCCGACTGCCCGATGCGGTTGTCGCCTACAGCGACATCATCTCCGAAGGCATCTACGAGGAGATGCGCCGCCGCGGGCTCGAACCTGGACGGGACATCGCTGTGGCTTCCTTCGACGACACCCGGATAGCCGCCGGCCAGGTTCCCCCCATGACATCCGTTGCCGGCTTCCCACAGCAGGTTGGGGCCAAAGGCACCGAGATGCTGCTTACTCGCCTCGCTGACGGCAACGCCGACCTCCCCGAGCAACTGAGCCTCATCCAGCCTCAACTCAAGATCCGGTCCTCTACAGCGACGTGGCGTCCCAGGACGTGATTCCATAAGTTCCAGGATGGCGCACGTCGCAATTCCGCTGCAAAGCCAGAAGCCCGGACCGGTGGAACCGGTCCGGGCTTCTGCAGTGTTGGTATACCTCTGGCGTCAGAGGGACGCGGCCCGGTCTGCCGGCTTAGCGCGTCGGGTAATTCCGAGGCCCCGGGCGCCAATTTCATTCAGGTCGTCCTCTTTGAAACGGTTTTCCCAGTCGGTTTCGTAGTCTTCCTTGGGGAAGTCAGTAGGGCTTTCGCCAAGCCGGAAGCGCTCGGCGACGTTTTCGGCGTAGGCGGCGTTCTTGGCGCACATCGGTGCGGCCGGGATGTAAATTACGTTGCCCCAGCCTTTCTGGTTCTCAACCGGTTCCACGCTGTGGATCAGATCGGAATGCCACCACACCGAATCGCCGGGTTCGACGTCGGGAATCCCGGAGACTGCTTCCATGAGCAGCGGATGCCATGTTTCGTCCGCGGCCAAGGCCATGCCCGCCTCGGCTCCGCAGAGGGAATCTTCCGGAACGTCGTCCAGGAGCGGGCGGATGAGCATGTAGGCCATGGCAGCAGGAATGGGCACGACATGCAGCACGCCCTGGTCATGTTGCATCTGGGACATGGCGAGCCAGCCCTGGAAGCTGCGGAAGACGCTGCACATCGTTGATGACGGGTATTCATCGACCTCTGTCCGGTAGGCCGCATCCCACGGGTCGTAGGAGGCGAAGTCGCCATGGAAGAGGGAGGAGAAGACCTTCTGGTAGGCCGGGGTGAGCCACCGCTCAACCGAGCCCGAGTCCGTGTGCGCTCCGAGCCCGTTCGAGGACGCTCCCGGCGGACGACGTCGGATCCGGTCCGGGTACATCGTGTCCTGGTCCGGGTCGAACCAGGTCACGCCCTGGGACTCGCTCTTCCACTGCCGGTTCAAAAAGCTTTGCACCTTGGCAGTATGTTCATGCTGGCGCGCTTCCATCTGCGCGGGCGACCAATAGATGGGATAGATCTCCGGTTTGGATGCTTTGAGTTTGCCGAAGAAGTTATCTGCCGGACCACGGTACTTCTCTTCGAAGTTGTTGCTGTCAACGTAGTCGACGAGGGACTGGTCCCAGTCGGTGGCAGTCTGTGCCGGGATCTGTCCGCGGACCACGGCGCAGCCGCGACGGCGGATCAGGTCAAGCGTCTGCTGCGGCACGGTTCCACCTTCAATGTCGGTGTAGTTGACGACAGGCCAGACGTTTTCGCCGCGGGCCTTCGCTGCCTTGATGTCGGCTACCTCTTCCGCGACGGCGGCTTCGATGGTGGCAAAGAGCTTGTTGACGTCGCCGATCTGTGCCCGCAGTTTCTTCTTCACCGCGCGGATCGCCGCCGGCACGTCCTCAGGCTGGGTCTCCCAGCTCGTCTGCTCCGTTGCATTCATGGTGTCTCCTTTTAGATTCTCAGATTCAGTAATCACTCTTTACTAAAGTGCCTTGTACCGATAGTAGCCCACCCCTATGATTGAGTAAAGGCTCCTTACTGAAAGAAGAACATGTCCCTTACAGACGCATCTCCACGGCAGGGATTGCTCGCCAGTATCACGGAGAACCGTTTCCTGGCGCTTTTGAGTGACTCTGCGGCACCGCTGTCCCGGTCGGATATTTCATTACTCTCCGGCATATCCAAGCCCGCGATCTCCGACGCGGCCCGGCGGCTGGAGGAATCAGGCGTCATTGTCTCGACCGGCGTACGTGAAGGAAAGCGTGGGGGCGTTGCCGCGCTGTATGAGATAAACCCCGCCCGGGGCCACTCGGTTGCCTTGGCACTGGATTCTGCCTTCGTCGCTGCTCGTTCGGTCCGGCTGGACGGAACGGTCGCCTTCGACAAGGCAGAGCGGTTGCCCCACGGTGCCAGCAGTGACTTCGTGATCGAGATCGCCAGTGGCCTGCTGAAATCAATCGAGAAGGAGTCGGATTCAGTGTTGCTTGCCGCAGCAGTCTCCGTTGCGGACCCCGTGAACCGAAAGACGGGCGACATCATCCCCATGGCAGATTCCGTCTTTCCTGCCGGTCATATCAATCCCGTCCAGGACCTGAAGATCCAAGCCCCGGAAATTAAGGTCGACAACGACGTGAACTGGGCAACCCTAGCTGAACGCAGTGTCGGGGCGATGACCGAGGTCGAGGACTTCCTCTACATCCACTTAGGTGCCGGCCTCGGTGCCGGGTTATTCCTTGGCGGAGCCCTTCAGCGCGGCGCCCGCGGCCTGGCGGGGGAAATTGGGCGTCTGCGTGCACCGGACGGCGAGGATCTCACACGCACGCTGTCGCGTCTGGGTTTCGGAAACTCGTCGGGGTCCTATGGTCTCGACGTGCAGGGAGCCCGCCAGCTGTTCGAAAGGCCCGAACTCGCCCCAACAACACGGGAGGCATTGGGATATCTCACCGTGGCCATCGCGAACATGGTGACACTCCTGAATTCGAGCGCAGTCGTACTGGGCGGCCCACTCGCCGCACTGGGCCCCTTGAGGGAGCACCTGTCCACTACCGTGCCGGAGCTAAGCCTGGACAGTGTGGATGTCATCGTGGGAACACGCTCGCCACTGGATGGAGCGAGTCATGAGGCGCATCGCCTGGCCCGGGCGAGCCTTGGGTTTTGATGGGCCCTTTATTGAATGAACCTGCCCTGCCGGCCTGGGTTCGCGAAATCGACATTGCATTTCCCGTGACTTCACAATTCATCGTTGCTGGAAACATCAGGGATGTTCACCTCGTTCAAAAGCCTGGGGAAACCTCGGCTCAAGTAATGACGACAGCGCAGGCAATCATCGATCTCCTGATCGGTCGTCGCTACGACCTCATCTACTCCCATGACCCCGTGGATGGCATCCGGTTGGAATTCCACGGAGCCGACGTGGATCCGGAATCCTTCTTCTCCTCCACGCACCTCGGTCGCGCAACCGCTTCGACGACGGGGCGGCTGGCCGACCTGGCCAAGAACGCACGGATGCCCGGCGCCCCCCGAGTCGCTGTGATCGTGGCATATGCTTCCCGGCTCTGGGCCGAGGAACACCATGCCGGCCCGGACCTCCGGGGACTGTTCGCCATCGCAGAAAAGCGTGCCAACAGCAACGACGCCGAGGACCAACCCGCAAACAACCCGGGACGCTTCGATTGCGGAATCTTCTGGCTGGCCGACGAAGCCCAGGATGCACCAACCTGGTTGTCTCACGCGTCAGGAGTCAGGCTGGTGCATATCCCGCTGCCTCCCCTCGGGCTGCGAAAGGCTGGCGCGGCGCTGTTTATTCGCCGCATGCAAGATCCGGATGACGCCGTCGAAACCGCGGCAAGAGCCGCCGAGACCGTCCTTGCGGATCTCTCGCAAGGAATGAGCCTCCGCGAGATAGACAGTGTCGTCACCCTGGCAATCGAGCAGGGAATAGGGGCCACGAGAATCGATGAGGCCCTCAGAAGCTACCGGCTAGGAATCCTGGAAAGCCCTTGGGGTGATCCGTTGCTCCTCCAGCGCCTCAAACGAGGAACCGAAAGCATCGGCCGTCGCGTTCTCGGACAGCCGCGGGCCATCCAACAGGCACTCACCGTGCTGACCCGGTCAGCCATGGGCTTGACCGGCGCGCATGTCGGCAACTCGTCCGGGCGGCCGCAGGGAATATTATTCTTCGCCGGACCCACCGGGGTCGGCAAAACAGAGCTCGCCAAAGCTCTTGCCGAGACGCTCTTCGGGGCCCAGGACGCCTACATCCGCTTCGATATGAGTGAATTTTCGGCCGAGCACAGCGAAGCGCGCCTCATCGGCGCACCTCCCGGCTACGTCGGCCACGCGGCCGGCGGCGAGCTGACAAACGCCGTCCGTGACCGGCCCTTCTCAATCCTGTTGTTCGATGAAATTGAAAAGGCGCACCCGAGGATCCTGGATAAATTCCTGCAGATCCTCGAAGACGGCCGATTGACCGACGGATCAGGCGATACCGTCTACTTCAGCGAGACAGTCATCGTTTTCACTTCCAATCTCGGCACGTACCGCTCGTCCAGCGGTCCAGAGGCGTCCGATGGCTTCGCCCGCTGGGGCGATCCCTACCGCGACACCGAGGCCAAAGTCCGCCGCGCCATCGAGTTGCACTTCACCGAACATCTCCAGCGCCCTGAGCTACTCAGCCGCATAGGCGACAACATCGTCGTCTTCGACTTCATCTCCGATACGGTGGGACGCGAACTCGTCCGGAAGTACCTCGCCGCAGTCGTGCGCCGAGTACAAACACGTCACGGCTTCACTCTTCAGATACTCCCCCAGGTGGTGGACATCATCGAAGAAAAAGCCGTCGAGAACCTTGCCTTCGGCGGCCGCGGCGTCGGCTCCATCGTCGAAACCCTCTTCGTCAACCCGCTCACGCGGGCACTTATGTCGGCAGAAAAGTTCACTCCGGTCATGGTGGTCGGTCAACTTCGCCAACTCGACCGGTCGTGGGAACTGACACTCGCCAGCCCTGAGGTCACGAGTCACTGACCATTTTTATATCCTGAGACCAATGGATGCTGCAGGTCCCCCTGAGCGTTCGGAACGAAACCGAACTCCGCAACCGCTCGGTTCGCTGCGAAAGCCATCCAAGTACTCCTAACGGCGCGGTTGGCACCCAGTGAGCTCTGGAGCAGACTCGGTGTGCGGCGACCACACATTCCCAACCGTCGTCTTTGGCCGGACGAATGCGCCGTCAGCCGCCCTCCCTGGCACATGGCAAGCAGGTAGGCGAGGTCGACCCTTGAGGAAAAATACCGAGGGTCATGGCGTGAACAAGACAAGGATCAATGAATCGGTGATGACCGCAAAGGCCACCACAACAAGCCAGAGAGGAAGCCGAATACCCCCAGATCCCTGCAAGCTGAGGGCCCACCAGCCAGCACCCTAACCCCGCTACCACACAACTTCACAGGCCACCGCGGCCACAGCCAGAGGGACCCGCCGAGGGTCAATGTCAACACATTAAAAGCAAAACCCTCTCTGACGAGGGGGAATGCGTGCCCGAGGTGGGACTCCAACCGCATTCCTGGAATTGAAAACACTAGGATCCCTCGAAAACATGCGGAATCCGGCCCGATTCAGTCCATGTACAGCCCAGTCCGAGGCCAGGAGTGGACATGTCCACACCCCCAAAGTGGCCGTTCTGAGCAGCCGAAACGCCAACCGCGCTCCCCCACCGAGGGAACGCGGTTTTGATTGTGCTGGGACTACGGCCGGATTCGCACCGTCCACGTTGTGGTCGACGCCACCCACGACGGACGGAACATGCAGCGGACCACCGAGACATCTGTGACCCAGCTCATGGAAAACCCTTGACAATGTTGTACAAATCTTTCCATACTTGTGAGGCAAGGGTTTCAACGAAGCAACTGGAGGACCAATGTCGGCCAAACTCACGGACGTCGCAAAGCTCGCGGGTGTATCGCTGGCAACCGCCTCGAGAGCGTTCAGCGACCCGGGCCGGCTCGCCTCCGAAACACGACAGAAAGTTGTGGACGCTGCGCTGCAGCTGGGCTACGACGTGCCCGGCCTTTCCGGCAGCCGTACCTTCGGCGTCATTGTTCCCGACATTTCCAACGCCGTCTTCGCGGCACTCATCAAGTCCATCCAGGACCAGGCCTGGCACGGGCGGCACCGGATGGTGCTGGCGGACACTTCTGAATCGTCCACCAGGGAAAGGGACCACCTCGAGTCATTCACCACCGGCGTTGACGGCATCATCCTCTGCTCGCCCCGCCTGCCGTCCAAGCAGATTCACCAACTGGCCGGCACCACACCCCTTGTAGTGATCAACGGTGAGGCCGACCATGCGGCACGTGTGCTGATGGAGGCAGGCGAGGGCCTCCGCCAGGCCGTGGAACACCTCTACGCTCTGGGCCACCGGAAGGTCGCCTACATTCCCGGCCCGGCGTCGTCATGGGCGAACGGCCAGCGCCTCGCCGCGATCACCAGTTTCTGCGAAGACTGGGGCATCGAGCTGGTGACTGTCGGGAACCAGAATGCCACGGTCGACGGCGGCCTTGCCGCCGCGGCGTCGGTCGTCGCCAGCGGCGCCACTGCGGTGATCGCCTACAACGACCTCGTGGCGATCGGCCTGCTCGCCGGAGCCCGCAGTCTCGGACGCCACTGCCCCGAAGACATCAGTGTGGTGGGCATCGATGACCTCGACATTGCCGCAGCAGCAGAACCCGGCCTGACATCGGTGCGCGTACCGATCGGCCGAAGCGGCTCCCTCGCCCTCGAACTTCTCCTCGAACAGATCGGCGGAAAGCAGTCCGCCACCGAGGCCGTCCACCTCAGCTCACAGCTCATCGTCCGCGGCTCCACCTTCGCCGCACGCACCGCAAACCACGCCCTCCAAGGAAAGTAACCATGAGAATCGTCATTGCCGACCCCAACCTGATGCCCCAGCGGGCCACCCTGGAGGCAGCGCTCCCCGCAGGCGCCCTCACCTCCTGGCACGACAGCTGGAACGAACACTCGGTCCTTACCGACCTCAAAGACGCCGACGTCTATGTAGGACCCAAGTTCACCGAAGCCATGGGAACACAAGCTCCCAATCTCCGGCTTGTGCATGTGGCCGGTGCAGGCTACGACGGCATCGAAGCCGATGCCCTGCCGGCGGGCGCGGTGTGCGCCAACACCTTCCACCACGAAGGCTCCATCGCCGAGGTCATCGCCGCTGCACTGGTGGCACTCCGCCGGAATCTGCTTGGCCAGGACGCCGCCCTCCGCAGCGGCATCTGGGCTTCCTCTGTGTACTCACAGGACATCCCCCAGCCGGAGACACTCCGCGGAGCGGTTGTCACCTTCCTGGGATTTGGCCACATCGGCAGCGCAGCATGGAAGCTCCTTCAGGCGTTCGGTGCCGAAGGGATCGCGATCACGCGCAGCGGTACCGTGGACCCCCAGGCGAACGGCCTGCGCTGGTCCGGGACAACGGACCGCCTCAACGACGCGCTCAGTGAATCCGACATTCTCCTCATCAGCATCCCGCTGAGCGTCGAAACAACGGCGCTGGTGAGCACCGAGGAACTGGAAAACCTCGGCCCGAAAGGCCAGGTCGTCAACGTCGCCCGCGGCCCCGTCCTGGACGAGGCAGCGCTCTACGAAGCCTTGAAGGAACGCAAAATCGCAGGGGCCGCCATCGACGTCTGGTACCAGTACCCCGGTACGGATGGGCGGAGCGTGCCATCCGCACTGCCGTTCGACCGGCTCGACAACATCATCATGACCCCGCACTCCTCCGGCGTGACCGCCGAAACCTTCCGCGGCCGCGCCCTCGAGATCGCCGAAAACATCACCCGACTATCCAGGAACGAACCCCTGAAGAACGTGGTGATTTCCCGATGACCCGAAAAATCATCGACGTCGACGTCCTGGTCACCAGCCCCAGCCGCAACTTCGTCACCCTGAAGATCACCACCGACGATGGGCTGATCGGCTGGGGCGACGCCACCCTCAATGGCCGTGAACTCTCCGTCGCCAGCTACCTCCGGGACCACCTCGCCCCGGCACTGCTGGGACGCGACGCAGACCGCATCGAGGACACCTGGCAGTACTTCTACCGGGGAGCCTACTGGCGCCGCGGGCCCGTGACCATGGCCGCCATCGGCGCCATCGACCTCGCCCTGTGGGACATCAAGGGCAAGGCCCTGGGCGTTCCGGTCTACCAGCTGCTCGGCGGCGCGGCCCGCGACAAAATCCTCACTTACACCCACGCCACCGGCTGGGACCTGCCCGAACTCCTCGACTCCGTGGACAAGCGCCGCGAGCAGGGCTTCCGGGCCGTACGCGCCCAGTCCGGCGTTCCCGGCCTGGACAAGGTCTACGGCGTCACCAAAGGCGCCGCCAGCTACGAGCCCGCCGGCCGTGGCGCCGGACCCGTCGAGGAGGACTGGGACACGTCCGCCTACCTGCGCCACGCCCCCAAGATCCTCTCCGCGGTCCGTGAGCACGTGGGCCCCGAGCTGAAGCTGCTCCACGACGTCCACCACCGCCTCAACCCCACCGAAGCCGCCCGGCTCGCGCGGTCCCTGGAAGACGTGGACCTGTTCTGGCTCGAAGACGTCACCCCGGCCGAGAACCAGCGACTGCTCCGCACCCTGCGCCAGCAGACCACTATCCCCCTGGCCATCGGCGAAGTCTTCAACACCATCTGGGACTGCGAGCTGCTCATCACCGAACGGCTCATCGACTTCATCCGCACCGCCGTAGTCCACGCCGGAGGCATCTCCCACGTCCGCAAGATCCTGGCACTGGCCGAGGTCTACCAGATCAAGGGCGCACCGCACGGGCCCTCGGACGTATCGCCGATCAACCTCTCAGCGTCGCTCCACCTGGGGCTTGCCACGTCCAACTTCGCCATCCAGGAATACATGGGCTACGACCCAATCGTGTCCGAAGTCTTCCAGTCCAGCTTCCGCTTCGAGGACGGCTACCTGCACCCGGGAGAGGAACCCGGCCTCGGCGTACACGTGGACGAGGCCGCGGCAGCCCGTTTCCCCTACAAGCAGGCCTACCTGCCCATCGCCCGTGAGCTCGACGGCTCCATGAAGGACTGGTAGGCCATGACTCCTTCAAGCCTTCCCAGGCTCTCCGCCCACAGGCCTGGAATCCTGCGGCGGCAGGCCGCCCCGGCCCCCGGCATGGTCCATCTTGGCCTGGGCAACTTCCACCGCGCCCACCAGGCCATCTACACCGACGCCGCCATTGCATCCCACGGCGGAGACTGGGGCATCATCGGAGTCTCCAGCCGCTCCTCAGCCATCCCGGACGCCATGCACGCCCAGGACATGCTCTACACGGTCGTGGAGATCTCACCGGAAGGATCCAACTTCTCGGTTCCCCGGGTTCACACGGACGCGTTTACGGCAGCCAACGACCCGGACCGCGTGGTCCAGGTCATCGGCGACGCCGCGACGCGCATCGTCTCCCTGACAGTCACTGAAAACGGTTACCACTACACGCCGGCCACCGGCTCACTGAACCTGCAGGACCCCGCCATCCGGCACGACCTGGCAAACGCCGGCACGTCCCGGACGCCCATCGGACAGATCGTCCGGGGCCTGCAGCAAAGGGCCAGGACCCATGGAGGGCCCGTGACCATCCTCAGCTGCGACAACCTCGCGGACAACGGCCACCACACCCGGCGGCTGATCCGCGAATTCGCCTCGCTGCTCTCCCCCACCGAAGCCACCGAAACCCTGGCCTTCATCGACAACTGCACCAGTTTTCCGTCATCCATGGTGGACCGGATTGTGCCCGCCACGACTGACCACTACCGCAACCTCGTCGCAGCCCAGGCCGGCTACGCAGACAGCATCCCCGTGCCGGCCGAGCCGTTCACCATGTGGATCGTGGAAGACAACTTCATCGCCGGGCGACCGGCCTGGGAGGCCGGCGGCGCCGTGTTCTCCAACGACGTGGCCGGCTACGAACAGCTCAAAGTCCGGCTGCTCAACGGCACCCATTCGCTCATCGCCTACCTCGGAGCACTCTCCGGCGCAGTCACCATTCCGGACTCCGTCGCACACCCTCACATCGAACTGGCAGCCCGCTCGGTACTGCGGGACGAATACCTTCCCAGCGTCGCAGTGCCGGCCGGGGTGGACGTCGACGCCTACGAGGAGCAGCTCTTCTCCCGCTGGCGGAACACCGCCCTGGGCCACCGGACCAGCCAGGTGGGCTCCGACGGATCCGTCAAACTCCGCCAGCGGATCCCGCTCCCGGCACTGCAGCTGCTGGCCAACGGCGGCATGCCGCACCTGCTGGCGCTCACCACCGCCGCGTACCTGACCTGCATCGCACCGCTCAACGGGTTTGACCCGGGCCCGCAGGCCGCCGCCATGGAAGACCCCGCCCGCGCGCTGCTCTCCACCTCGGCAGCCCAATCCCGCTCCGGCCAGGAACTGGCCCAACGCGTCCTCGCCGAACACCACCTCCTCGGCGACAAACTGGCCGGCCGGGCGGACTTCATCAAACGCACCGGCGAACTCATCGACACGTTGCACGCCCACGGGCCCATCGCCGCGATGGCAGACGCAGGCACACCATCACGCCCCCACGCTTCTTCCCTCCAAACCACCCGGAGCACACCATGACCACCCAGACCCTCACCCCTGGCGCCCGGACCGAACTTCCCACCAGCACCGAGGCCGCGGTACTGCACGGCGCGCTGGACATCCGCATCGAAAACAAACCCCTGCGGCCCCTTGGCCCCACCGACGTCCTGGTGGAAATGCGCTCCGGCGGCATCTGCGGCTCCGACATGCACTACTACGCCGACGGCCGCAACGGCACCAACGTCCTCACCCAACCCACGGTGCTGGGGCATGAAGGCGCCGGAATGGTCATCGCCGCAGGTTCCGACGCAAGCGTCGCCGCGGGCACTGCCGTCGTCATCGAACCGGCGCTCCCCTGCCGGGAATGCCCCACCTGCCTCTCAGGCCGCTACAACCTCTGCCCCTCCGGAACCTGCTTCGGTTCACCTCCCACCGATGGGCTCTTCGCCCGGCATGTGGTGGTTCCCGAAGCTGCCGTCCACGTGCTGCCCGCTGCGATCCCCGCCGAAATCGGAGCCGCCATCGAGCCGCTCGCCGTCGCCGTCTGGGCGGTGGAACGCGCCCAGGTCCGGGCCGGGCACCGCGTCCTGATCACCGGCGCGGGCCCCATCGGGCTGCTGGTGTCCCAGGTTGCAGCCGCCAACGGTGCCACAGAGATCGTGGTGACCGACGTGAACGATGACCGCCTCGCCCTCGCCCCCAGATTCGGTGCGACCCGCACTATCAACACCGCCACGGCCCCCCTGGACCTGACGAACATGGACCGCCTGATCGAATGCTCCGGCAACACGCACGCATTGGCTGCCGGTATCCAGACCCTGGCGCCGGCCGCCCGTGCCACGGTGGTCGGCCAGGCCCGGCCCACCGTGGACGGAATTCCGCTCGGCTTCCTGCAGCGCTACGAAATCGACCTCGTCACCGCCTTCCGCTACGCCAACGCGTTCCCCACAGCGATCAAACTCGCTTCTTCAGGAGCCGTGGACCTCCCGTCCATCATCACCGCCACCTACCCGCTCGAAAGCGCCGAGGCAGCCCTCACTGCCCCCATCACCGACCCCACCAACCTCAAGGTGCTCATCACCTTCTGACCACTCACCGCATCACCCACATCTTTGTCCCGCCGGGCTCTGGCCGGGCACAGGCATGGAATCCATTCAAAGGAGTATGGAAATGACCTCAGCAGCACATCTTCCCGCCAGGGAAGTTGACCAATCAAAAGTCCGGAAGGCCGCCGTCGCAGGCCTTATCGGAACCACCCTCGAACTCTATGACTTCGTCATCTACGGAACCGCCTCGGCACTGGTCTTCAGCAAGCTGTTCTTCCCCAACATCTCCCCCACCGCAGCCCTGCTCGCCAGCTTCACCACATTCGCCGTCGGCTTCCTGTTCCGCCCCCTCGGCGGAATCTTCTTCTCACACTTCGGCGACCGCCTCGGCCGCAAATGGATCCTGGTGGTCACCCTCCTCCTGATGGGCGGCGCCACCCTTGTCATCGGCCTCCTGCCCACATTCGAACAGGTGGGCATCCTCGCACCGATCCTGCTCTGCGTCTGCCGGGCAGCCCAGGGCTTCGGCGCAGGCGCCGAACAGTCAGGCGGTGCCACACTCCTGACCGAAACCGCTTCTCCGGGGACCCGCGGAAAACTCGCCTCCCTCATCATGGTGGGCGCAGCAGCGGGCACCGCACTCGGCGCACTCGTGTGGATCGCCGCCCAGTCCCTTGCCCCGAACGACATGCTGACCTGGGGCTGGCGGCTCGTCTTCCTCTCCAGCATCTTCGTCACCATCGCGGCCCTGATCATCCGGCGCAAGCTCGACGAGTCCCCGGTCTTCGAAGAAATCAAGCAGGCCCGCACCGAACCTCCCGCCCCGCTGCGGGAAGTAGCCAGGAACGGCAAGGCCAACGTCCTTCGCGTCATCCTCATGAACTTCGGCGTGAGTACCCAGTCCTACTCCATCCAGGTCTTCATGGCCTCCTACCTGATCACCGTGGTGGGCACCGATCCCAAATTCATCCCCCAGGTGCTCCTGATCGGAGCTCTTTGCGGCGGCGTTGCCGCCGTCGGCTTCGGGACGCTGTCGGACAAGATTGGACGACGCCGGGTGGTCTCGATCATCACCGGCGCGCTGGTCCTCTTCCCGGCCCCGGCTTTCATGCTGCTCACCACGGGTTCACCGGTCGCGATCATGCTCGTGATCATCGTCGGATTCATGCTCGCCTGCCAGGGCGTAGTGGGCGTCCACATGAGCTACTTCCCGGAAATCTTCGGCAGCCGCTACCGCTACGCCGGCGTGACCCTGGGCCGCGAATTCTCCTCCATTATCGGCGGCGGCGTAGCCCCGATGATCTGCGCCGGACTGCTGGGGATCTTCAGCAACTCGTGGATCCCTGTGGCGATCTACATGTCCCTGACCATGCTGGTCAGCTTCATCGCCACCCGGCTTTCGCCGGAGACACTCAACCGCGACCTCACCGACCCGGAGGATGCCCGGCCCGGCACCACCGGCATCACGGCTGCGAACCCCGCCACGGCCAACGCGACCGTCGCGGAGCACGCCAAGTAAAACGCTCCTGAACGCCCGACGGCGGCACGCGCCGCCGTCGGGCGCCCCACCATCTCCCCACCTGACCACCAAAGGAACTTCCATGCAGCGCCTCGATGACCAGGGCACTCTTCGCCGCCCGGCCCCATCCGCCATCCTCACGGCAACACGGGTTGTGGCCGTCCTCCGCGCCGCCCATGCTTCGGAGAACGCCCCGATCATCGAAGCGCTCCAGCTCGGCGGCGTACTGAGCATCGAACTGACCCTGAGCACCCCCGGGGTCTGGGACGAACTGCCCCGCCTGCAGGCGAGGTTCGGCGACTCTGTGGAGTTCGGCGTCGGGACAGTCACCGCAGCAGCCGACGCAGAAACCGCCCTGGATCTGGGCGCGGCCTATATTGTCACCCCCATCACCGATCCGGACATCATCAATCTCTGCGTCCGCCGCGGAGCAGCCGTCTACCCGGGCGGCCTGACCCCCACCGAACTCCACACCGGATGGAAACTCGGTGCCACCGCCGTCAAGGTCTTTCCCGCCTCCACCGTGGGAGCCGGCTACGTCTCCCAGCTGCGCGGGCCCTTCCCCGACATCCAGGTCATCCCTTCCGGCGGGGTGGGCATCAACGACGTACCCGCCTGGATCCGGGCCGGAGCCCTGGCGGTCAGCCTGGGCGGGCCGCTGCTGGGCGATGCTTTCAAGGGCGGGGACCTGCAGGATCTCACGGCCAGGGCAAGACTCGTCCGCGAACTGGTGGACAGAACCTCAGACGAACTCGGCGGCAGCCAGTGAAGACAGCACCGTATGTCCTGACTTTCGGTGAAACCATGGCCCTGATGCGCGCTGACCAGGTCGGTCCCCTCGCCCATGCCTCCACCCTCAGCCTCGGCATCGGGGGCTCGGAATCCAATGTCGCCATCGGCCTTCAGCGGCTCGGCGTGCAGGCCGTGTGGTGCGGACGCGTCGGAGCTGACTCTCTGGGCAACCTGGTGGAGCGGGAGATCCGCGCCGAAGGGGTTGACGTACGTATCGCCGTCGACCCGTCCGCGCCGACCGGGCTGATGATCAAGGAACGCCGGACGCCCGCCACCCAACGCGTCAGCTACTACCGCTCCGGCAGCGCCGGATCCCGGATCAGCCCGGATGACATCGACGAACAACTCATTTCCGGAGCTGAACTGCTTCACGTCAGCGGTATCACTCCCGCGCTTTCCCCGCAGGCGGAGGCCACACTCAGGTACGCCGTGGACACGGCTAAAGCCCACAAGGTGACCGTCTCCTTTGACCTGAACTACCGCGGCAATCTCTGGTCCGCAGAAGATGCCGGACGCGTCTACCGGGACATCATCCCGCTCGCCGACATCGTGTTCGCGGGCGATGATGAAGCCGCCATAGCAGTCGGCGCCGGCGAGCCCGAGGAGCTGGCCCGGCGAATCGTAGCCCTGGGGCCTTGCCAGGCCGTTATCAAGCTCGGCGCAGAAGGCGCCCTTGCCCTGATTGACGGCACGATGTTCCGCCAATCCGCAGCCACCGTTGATGCCGTAGACACGGTGGGTGCCGGTGATGCTTTCGTTGCCGGATACCTGACCGAATTCGTCACCGGCCGCGGACCGCAGGACAGGCTCGCCACCGCCGCCTCGACCGGGGCGTTCGCCTGCCTCGTCCCGGGCGACTGGGAAGGCTTCCCCCGCCGGCATGAACTGCCCATGCTCCAGGCACGCGAACCTGTCAGCCGGTAAGACCCCCCAAACCATGGAGACAATGATGACTTTAACAAGGGCAAAAACCCCCTACTTTGTTGGCGCCTATGCTGCGGCGCCAAGCCTTTGCGGTTGGGATCCGGTGGCAGAAGGGAAGTTCCTGGCTTCCGTCCTTGCCCTGGACGGTGTGGCCGGCCTGGAAATTCCCTTCACCGGGAAGCTGCACAAAGACGACGAGGCCTGGTTCCTGAAGCAGCTCCCCGAGGATGCCCGGTTCGTGGTGACCACGATCCCCGGGACCATGGCCAGGCTTCAGGCCGACCAAAGCTTTGGCCTTGCCTCAACGTCCGCGTCCGGCCGACGGGCGGCACTGGATTTCGTTCAAGAAGCGCTGCACGCGGTGGCGCGGCTGAACCACCAGTTGGGGAGGCCCGCCGTCGTAGCCCTGGAACTGCATGCCGCCCCGGTCGCCGTCAGGGATGCCGCATCGGCCGCTGCCCTGGAAGAGTCGCTGATCGAACTAGCTGACTGGGACACAGCCGGCGCCCGCCTCGTCCTGGAGCACTGCGACGCCCTGATGCCAGGCCAGGCCCCCGCCAAGGGCTTCCTTGGCCTGGAAGCGGAGGCCGACGCGGTTCAACGCGCCAATGATGCGACAGGGAATTCCACCGGCATCGTGATTAATTGGGGCCGGTCAGTCATCGAGCAGCGCCGGCCCGAAGCCGCCCGCGATCACATCGCCTACCTTCATGACCGGGGCCTCCTGCGCGGCGTAGTATTTTCCGGATGCGCCAGCGTGGACACGAGATTCGGCAAGGCCTGGGATGATGTCCACGTCCCGCCGGCTCCGGCCGGTTCCGGCCCTGAGGACTCCAACGTCTCTTCGGACCACCACCTCCTGGAGCCCGCCTCGCTGCTGACCCCCGACCGGATCGAGGAGTGCCTGGCGGCCGCTGGTACGCTTCCGGAATCAGGCTTCCACGCAATCAAAGTGGCAGCCCCCGCAACCGCCAGCGTGGAACAGCGGGTGATGGTCATCTCCCAGACATTGGCCTCCGTTAATCAGGCCCCGCGAAGCTCGGCAGGCTAATCCTTACTACTTGGTTGGGGCAATAACTATCTGACGAAAGGCCGGTTATCCGCGCCCTGGAATTTGCCGGATGTGGGCGTTTTATACGGATAGACCGGCCGTATCCAGAGAAAGGGCGATCATGGTCAGTTCATCCGGCGCCGGTCTCTACGTCACCCACTCCACAACTTCGGTTCGTACTTACTACGCAATTCATGTCGAGGGCGCGCGATGCCCAAATTGGATGGCGCGACCGCTTCTGCTACTCCCTCAACATACGGAAGGCGCTCTCCCGGTCCTTGACCCGGAGTTTTCGCAGGACTGCTGAGACGTGCACTCGGACCGTGGTTGGAGAGACGAAGAGCTTACTGGCGACGTCCTCGGTGCGCAGTCCTGTAGCGAGAAGCTCCATGACCTCCCACTCCCGCGCACTCAGCTTCGCCACGGCCGCCGGCTTCCAGTTCAAAATCCTCCGGGCGGGCGCTTTGAACTCCTGAAGGATGCGGGTCACGAGCGCAGGAGACATGGCCGCCTCGCCGGCTAGAACCCCCCGCAGAACGTCGGTCAGTGTTAGCGGGTCCGTAGTCTTGAGTAAGTAGCCGGCGGCCCCGGCCCGTAAGGAATCGAAGAGATCCTCATCGTCTGCGGATTGGGTCAGCATTACAACAGCTGTTTCCGGTAGCGTCCTGCTGATCTCCTGGGCGGCGGAGATCCCGTTACCGGGCATGTTGATGTCAAGCAGGACTACGTCCGGACGGTGCTTAAGGGCGAGCTCGACCGCTTCTGCGGCAGTGGCGCCCTCTCCGCACACTTCCCAGCCTCCCACTTCAAGCGCCTGGCGGACCTTCGCCCTGATGCGAGCGTGGTCATCAGCCATCACTACGCGTAAGCGCTGCAGCTCTACCATGTCACCGTAACCACGCTTCCTTCTCCGGGGCGGGACGTAATGTCAAGGAACCCGGGCAAGTTTCGAGCCCTTTCCCGCATACTGACCAACCCGTAGCCAGCGTTGGCGCCTGTGGCGCCGCCTACGTCAAAACCTCCGCCGTCGTCTTCTACAACCAGATGCCGCCGGTCACCCTCCTTACCCAATCGCACGCACATGTGTTGGGCGTGGCCGTGGCGCGCTGCGTTTGCCACCGCTTCGCGGATGATACGCAGCAACGTGTGCTGCTGGTCCGTACTGGCTTCGATGGAATCATCGATTTGGATGTCCAGGCGCACTCGGTACCTCTGCGCCAACTCCCGCGTCGTCCGGCGCAATACCAAGCCCAGTGGCTCGTCCCCGCCATGGCCAAGGGCGTGGACGGCTGCACGGGCTTCGTCCAGGGATCGATCGCAGGCGGCGAGAATCCGGCTCCTCGCCGGAAAATTGGGAGGCAGGGAGTGTCCTTCCATGCGGAGCAGGGCGAGCTCCTGGATGACGCCATCATGCAGCTCGCGGGAGAGCCGCCTCCGGTCCTCGAGAACGGCCACACGGGCATATGCGTCCCAGTACTGTTTGATTTCCCGGCTGGCTCCGAATAGCAACAAGACGTAGAACCCGGTCCGCAGGAGATCCCCGGTGTAGAACCAATTTGTGTACAGCGATGGGAACAGTGCGTAATTAACGCGGGCGAAGGCTGCAACGGCACAAGCAGGGCCAAGCCAATACAGTAGCGAGTCATCACGATTTGCCGCCCGCCTCGTAAAAGCGATGGACGCCACGAAAAAACATAGAGCCACCATGCCTTGGGCAGCAAAAAACAGAGGATGGACGGCAAACAACAAAGGTTGCCCCGCCGTCTTTATCGAGGGGTCGACGGCGACGGGTAGTTGGGCCCTGCCTGCCCAAAGGACTAACGACATCAGGATGACAAGAGCTATAGGTATGGTCACCGACCGCAGCCCCCATCTCGTCGGTGACTCCCGGTTCAGGCTAACCAGTGCCGCGGCCGCAATGAGGGCTGCACCAATGAACCGAAGCGCAAGGGGAAGCCACACGCTAAGGCTTCCGTCGCGATCCCCAGTCAATGATCCCGTTAGCCACGACATGCCAGTTCCTGCGGCCGCCAGAAGCACCAGGCCTTGAGCGAGCAGCAGGTCATTAAGCCTTCTGCGCCTTTTGTAACGGCCGGCAAGCAAATATGCCACCAGCAAGGCCACGCACGCGTCAACGGAGTCTAGTACTAAGTGGAGAGTTGGGCTGCGGTATCCAAACAACACGTGAGGGCTCCACAACACAAGGCCGGTCACCACTAACCCGAGGACCCACCCGACCAGTGTCAGCCGCAGGGCGTGTCGGAGTCTTTCCTTACCAAGACGGTCCTCAACCGACATCAGTCCCCTTGCACAGCACCCAATACGAAGATCCCGTTTTTCGGGTTCACTTCGACACCAGCTTCGGCGGCCAGTGCATCACTACGCTGCCTCAGGCGTCCTCTTCGACGGCGATCACCACACACTAATGCAGCAACCGTCGAAAAGCCCGGGTACCAATTACCCGATTCCCTAAAAGCGCTCTACCTACAAGGACAGGCCTTACCGCAGAGTGAAGGAGGCAGCCTTTTGGTAGGCCCTCAAAAATAGACAGAGACGGTGCACAGCTTTTCAGGCTGGACCTCGTTGCGAGGCAACAGACACGCAGGAGCCGGCAACCAGCGTTCAGAACGTTGATTGCTACGACGCCGTCCTGCTTGGAGTAGGGCACCAACGATACTGGTTTGCGCTTACTCATCTGTTTCCATTATTGTCCGCGTCAACCTCGACGAGGACGTTCCTGTCGTGCTTGTTTCTCTGGGCCAGATCCCTTGCCGCAGCGCCGGCTCGGTGTTCAGGGCAGAGGGTGCCCGAGGAAGAACTACTCCCGCACACCGCGCGGGAGTAATCGTCCATGGCCGTGGTGAGCCACGGACGACGCCCCGATAACAGGTTCGCGTCCAGGACGGGGCGCGACGCGCGCGCTCTTCATATGAGCAAGTACTCGACTCGGTGAGGGCGGCCTGTCTGCGCGCCGTTTGAGGCGAGCACTGCAGCAGAAGCCCCCAGCGTGAACGGCGACGCACTTGCGGGGCGGTCCATGCTGCGGGCATGTCCTGTCCACCTCTGGGATTGCAGACATACTGTCTGCTCCTGACCGCAATCAGCGTTTAGGCATTTGAACGCAGGCAAACGGTTTTCCTGTCCCGTTTCGTCCTAGCCTTGTTTCATTAGGGCCGGCCGGCCGCCACACCAAGGGACTAGAACCCAGGCTGCTGACCCACTTGCAAAAACTCTTACGCCACTGCCGATCAGCTTGAACGGCAGGGTTACCCGCGCTCAGGGGAAACCGTTTTGCGGACTCTCCAAGCCTCCACCCCATAACAGCATGCCCCTACGGGCCTGAACGAAGGAACACCATGAGCAAGGAAACTTCGGCTCGCGTCGCGACCGGGCCCGTCGCGAAATCACCAGGGGTAACTGTGCGCGCCACCAGTGCGAAATCCGTCCTTGTCCGCCGCCTTGCAAGCGCTGTCATCCTGCCGGGAGTCCTGACCAGCATGCTGGTTCTCGTGCCGCAGGCCTCGGCCGAGACCGCCCCTGTATCGGGCATCTGCAACGGTGTGACGAACCAGCTCGCACACCGCGGGAACGTGCAGCCGAACCTGCTCAAGGCCGCGGGGCGTCAGAATGCAGAGCAGATCGCGACGCTGACCGCCGAGCGGGCCGCTTTGGTCACCACGCAGAACACCCTGACGATGCAGATCACCGCAGCGGAGAAGGAGATCGCCTTGCTGGACGCGCAGTACGTCACGCTCGTCGGTCAGATCGACACGGTTACGATGTCGCTGACCAAGCTCGAGGCCGACAAGGCCACGCTGACCGCCGCGATCGCCGCAGTGAACACCGAGCTGACCACGCTCCAGGGCCAGAAGACGGCGCTGGTGAACCAGATCACGCCGCTGCAGACGCAGCTCACCACCGCGCAGACCGAGCTCGCCGGCCTCAACACGACGAGGACCCAGGCCCTCGCCGACAAGGCAGCTAAGGAGGCCGAGCTCGCCACGGCAAGGACCCGTCTGGACAGCGCGACCACGGCGGCAACGTCGGCGCAGACCAAGGTCAACAACCAGGTGACCGCGATCAGCACCGCGACGCAGGAGCTGGCTAATCTGGTCGCTCAGGGTGACGCGGCGCAGGCGCTGGTGGACGCGGCAGAGAAGAACCTGGCCGACGCCCGCGCGGCGCTGCCGGCGCTTGAGGCGACCGCCAAGACTGCTGATACCAACGCCGCCGCCGCGGCCTCCGCCGTGGTCAAGGCTGAGGAGAACCTGCGCCTGGCCGATCAGAGCGTGACGACCCTCACCCAGCAAATCGGCACCATTGAGGCCAGGCTCCCTGTACTGCAGACCGAAATCGCTGGTTTGCAGGGAGACATCACCACCAAGAACGCCGAGATCGCCGCCAAGGAGAAGGAGATCGCCGCCGCAAAAGCGACCCCGGTCGCCGACGCCGCCGCGCTCAAGAGCCAGCTCGCCGCCCTTGAGGCGGAGCGCAAGGCGCTGGCGAACGCCAGCGGCCCCCGGGCCAAGGAGCTGCAGGACTTGATCGTGGCCAAGAAGGCGGAGATCGCTGCCGCGGAGCAGCAGGCGGCGGCCAAGACCGCGCTGATCACCGCCCTGAACGGTGACCTGACCAAGCTGCAGGGCCAGCTTGGTCTCCTGAACTCCCAGCTGTCGGCCAAGCAGCAGGAGAGCAGCAACCTCCAGCAGCAGCTGCTGGGCCTGCAGACCAGCCTCGCCGGGGCCAACGGGCAGGTCACCTCCGCCACCAACACGCTGGCCGACGCCAAGGCCGCCCAGACCGCCGCGAATACCGCCCTGACGAACGCCAACGCCGAAGTCACGGCGAAAAAGGCCGAAATCGCTGCGCTCGAGGCTGCCCTGCCGGGGCTGACCGGGGACCTGACCGCCGCCAAGGCGGAGATCACCACCAAGCAGGGCGAGCTGAAGGTGCTCGAGGAGACGCTGCCGGGTCTGCAGGCCGCGCTCACGGCCGCCAACACCGCGGTGACCAACGAGACCGCCGAGGTCACCCGGCTCGACGGTGAGGTCGCCAAGCTGGTCACGTCGCTGGGCACGCTGAACACCTCGATCACCGCTGCCGAGAACGCTATCCTGTCCCTGCAGAACCAGCTCACCCCACTGCAGACCTCGCTGAACACGCTCAATGAGGCGATCAGCGTCAAGGAGGCGGCCCTGACCACCGCCAAGGCCGACCTGAACGCTCTCGACGCCAAGATCGTCACCGAGTCCGCAACGCTGCGGACCCTGGAGAGCGCCAAGAAGGTCAACCGCGACGCCGTCGCCGCCCAGAAGGTCGTCGTCGCCGGCCTGCAGGCCCAGTACAAGGCGGTCCTGGACCGCATCGCCGTCATCGACGGGACGATCGCGCTCGGCGGGTGCCTCGCCTGATAGGCCGCAAGGCCCAGAAGCGCCCCGGAAGCCGACTCTCCTGGGGCGCTTCGCTGTCTGCCTGCGAGGCATGCTGCCTGCAGGCCTGATCGGGTGCCGGTTCCAAAGTCAGGGTCGGTTCGGCAATCTCGTGTGCCTGCGTTGGCAGCTGCTGCGGAACAGCTGGGGAAATCGTGTGTGAGATTTGGCCGACCTGGTGGTAGATCAGCGAGTGCAACTTGTCCGGCCGGTACGGTGTGGCCGTCAGCCCCAGCCAGTGCCGGGCCTGAATCTGGTTCATTACGTGGGTGAACGCTGCCGCCGGGACGTGGTGACATTCCTCCACGATGTCGAAACCGTAGCCGGCTGTCAGCTTGGCAACATTTTCCCGCCGTGCCAGCGTTAAGCAAAAGCGCGACGTCGACCCGACCCTTCGTCTTGGCACGGCCACCTCCGATTTGGCCGCATTGCTCGTCCAAGAACGCACGGATGCAGCTGCGCAAGGGCTTTTCGATCAATCAGAATGAACCCTGGCCAGTTCCTCGATGCGCCGGATCAGTCCCCGAAAATCCAGCACCATGGGGCTTTGGTCAGGCGGGCCGGCCAGGAGGGGCCCTCTCAGCTCCAGCCCCCCCCACGGCTGGTCTGCCGATCCATGGATCACCCACCCCATCCCCCACTACGGCTCCAGCATGGGCCGGATCCACCCCTCGCCGGACACGGCGGGAACGCATGGAGGACGTCGAACGAGGCCAGACGCCGCCAGGGAGAGCAGCGTGGAGGCCACCACGACGAATGTGGTCAGTGGCCAGCCTTTTGGTCCGGGCGACCAGCAGGCCGGGCTCCGAGGCCAGCCCATACAGGGCCGCCCTCGGAGTCTTAAACGGTTCCTACGCCGCCGCAACATTGGTTGCGCCATCCCCGGGGCAGGCGGCCGGGGCCCTCTGTTGCTCGTATGTTCAGCAGCCAAGAACTGCCCGTATCCGGGTGCCGTCCGCGGTGAGTTCGGTGGCCTGTGCGGCGGTGACCCTGCGGGCCGCCTGGAAGTCGGCAACCTGGCCGAGGAAGTCGGCCAGCTTGCTGCAGGCCGAGCCGGTCTTGCCGGCGGCGACCGCGTCCTGGGTGCCGGTGATCTTGCTCAGCAGACTGGCCTCCACCGTGGCCTTTAGCGGGTAGGCAATGATCAATGCCTTAAGGTCCTCAAGCTGCCCGGCGGCGCCGATCACGGTGATAGTGAAGCTGCCTGTGGCCTGGTTGCCGGCGGCGTCGGTAGCGGTGCAGGACACCGTGGTCGCCCTGATTGGGAAGGTGGCCCCGGAGGCGGGTTCACAGGACACGGTCGGATTGGGGTCGGCGGTGTCGGTGGCGGTCGCGGTGTAGGTGACGGTTGCGCCGGCCGGGCCGGTCGCATCGGTGCTGATCGGGTCGGGCAGGGTCAGGGTCGGCGGCGTCGTGTCGCTGGGACCAATGCCCTGCCGGTCGCGGACGAACACGTCCGGCGCGCCGTTGGTGTCGCCCGGGACCAGGTTGCTCGCAACCGACTGGAAGACGACGTAGCGGCCGTCGCCGCTGATCGCGGGCAGGACGCTTTGGCCGTTTGCCTGGGTGCCGTCGCTTGCGAGGCTGACCCGCTCGGTGCTGCCCGCCACGCGGTCACGCACGAACACGTCGTCAGTGCCGTTGGTGTCGGCAGCAACCAGGTTGCTTGCAACCGACTGGAAGGTGACGTAGCGGCCGTCAGCACTGATCTCGGGTTCCAAATAGCTTTGGCTGTTGGCCTGTGTTCCGTCGCTGGCGACGCTGACCCGTTCGGTACTGCCCGTCACGCGGTCACGCACGAACATGTCGTCAGTGCCGTTGGTGTCGCCCGGCGCCAGGTTGGTTCCAACCGATCTGAAGGCGACATGGCGGCCGTCGGAGCTGATCGCGGGTTCGTGGCTTTCGCCGTTGGCCTCTGTACCGTCGCCAGCGACGCTGACCCGCTCGGTGCTCCCCGCCACCCGATCACGCACAAACACGTCCTTGGTGCCGTTGGTGTCGCCCGGCACCAGATTATTCGCAAGCGAATTAAAGGCGACGTAGCGGCCGTCGGAGCTGATCGCGGGGTCCCCAAAGCTTTGGCCGGTGGCTTGACTTCCCTCGCTGGCCACGCTGACCCGCTCGGTGCTGCCCGTCGCGCGGTCACGCACAAACACGTCGGTCATGAAATTGGTGTCGCCCGGCACCAGGTTGCCCGCATTTGATTCGAAGGCGACGTAGCGGCCGTCGGCGCTGATCGCGGGCTCGAAGCTGGAGCTGTTGGCTTGGCTGCCGTCGCCGGCGACGCTGACCCGTTCGGTGCTGCCCGCCACACGGTCGCGCACGAACACGTCTTGGGTGCCATTGGTGTCGCCCGGGACCAGGTTGCCAGCATCCGAATAGAAGGCGACGTAGCGGCCGTCGGCACTGATGGTGGGCTGGAAGCTGTTGCTAGTGGCCTGGGCGCCGTCGCCGGCGACGCTGACCCGTTCTATGCCGCCGGTGTCCAGGTCGTGCACGAATACGTCCAAACGGTTATTGGTGTCGCCCGGCACCAGGTTAGGCGCAGCCGACTCGAAGGCGACATAGCGGCCGTCGCCGCTGATCGCAGGCCACCTACTGACGAGGTTGGCCTGGGTGCCGTCGCCGGCGACGCTGACCCGGGTCGTGGTGCCGGTCTCAGCGGATGCCGGCGCGGGGACTCCGAGGAAGGCGGTGAGCAGAATCAGTGAAACTCCGAACGGTCGCATTGCCGAATGTCCCCGACGGGTGCCGCCTTCGGACCGTCGGGTTCCGGGAAACCCGGTCGACCGTGTGGCTGCGTTGGCGAGGGCCGCTACCCGTACATGTCGCGTTCCCCGGCCCTCGAAGCGGTGCATCCGATAGAGCACGCCCGCATTCGCCCTTGATTCACCCCATGCGTTCCCTGTTTCCCGAGGCGATGATTTCTTCATTGTTCCTCTCCCTTTATTTTGTTAGGTGTTGAGCGTTTTCTCATGCCGCGATAAGCTTCTGGCTTTTTTATGGATCGTGCGCCGTGCCCCTCGAGCGCCACGGGAGTTACGGCGTCTTCGTCCGAAGCGCCACAAGCCAACCTGCCCTCTCGCGGGCGGCGCTGAACGTCCACGTCTTCGCCCCGCTTGGTCCCGCGACCGCCTGGGTCATGCCGGCCGGCGAAGCGAGGGTGACCGAGCCGGAGTTGTCACTCATGCAGCCCACGAGCATCGCGTTCGCGGTTGTGCTCGTCACTGCCGGGACGGTTCCCGAAGAAAGCTGCCGCGCCGGACGCGGACGTGGCGGCGGTGTCCAGCCCCGAGGCGCCGGAATACCTCGCGATACCGCCTCCGCTCGTCGTCGACGGTGTGGTCCAGGAATAGCTTGCCGCCTCGGACGCAGTGGCACCTTGTAGTAGCCGTTGACCCTCGGGTTGGCGAGGGTGGTCACGGCCGTGAGCCGGGTCCACCCGGCCGGAGCACTTGTCAGCGGGAAGCTGCCGGCGTTCAGGGCGAGACAGCTGACGAGGAGGTCTCCTTGGGCCATGTTGGCCGAATTAGGGATTTGTGTCACTTCTGCCTCCCAAAGCTTGATGCCGCACACCCGGCGGCTGCGTCGGTGTAGTGGACCTCCGGGCACTCCCGATGTGGCCATCCGATGACCGGGGCCGAGGGCGGCTATGGTTTGAATCGAGTTGGCGTTCCAAGGGGCGTTTGGGGCGAATATGATGCTTAATCACCTGGCTGTGCCGGGAACTGCCCGAGCTGGTGGAGTCGGCGGCTGGCACTTGCGGCGCCTTCAGCAGGGTAGTCCGCGTCAGGGCGCCAGTTTCACTGTCCACGGGGCTGTCAGTCCAAGCAGTCAGGCCAGATTTCCGGACCCCAGGTGTGGCGATTGACAGTAGGGACGCCCTTTCCTACGCAGGTTCGACGCTCAGGGGTTCCCAAGGTGATCCACCATCCGCCTTCCGAAAAAGGACTCCTGAGGCCGATGCAAACCCTGAGATCACCGTGCGATTGACCGTTGTGAATCCTGGACGTTTTAACCCGCTTCATGATCAGGATCCCCTTTAGATCGAATAGGGCCGGTGCGGACGATAGTGCTTTCAGATCTGTTTTGACCGGCTGGCGTTTATCTGGTGTTCTAAGAGTCGCGTGGAGGGCTTAAGCGATCCTTAATTACCCGATGTGGGCGACCTGACCGAGCTGCGGAGTCGGGCGGTTGGGTCTGACCCTGCATGTTTTGCCAGGGTGCAGAGCTGCTCACGGCGTTGAGCGGTTGTACTACATAATGACCTTGCCATGATGGATGCACGGTGGATGCCAGGCCGTTGTCCTGCCCGTTCAGCTCCACCACAACCTTCGCCTGTGGAGTTCCGGTGTTGTCCTGCAGGATTATTGTGCAGCCAGGACGGTGGAGGGGCCGTGCTCCGGGCTTGGTCGATCCGGACCGTCCGCTTCATCGGGATCCCGGTGCGCTTCGGGCTGGAAAGCCCTTAGCCCGATGGTCACGTGTATTACGCCGCCGGCAATCACATGTTGTACACCAACGCGTTTATCTCTGCGAACTCCGTCATCGATCCGGGCACTTGCCGGCCCCGGAATGAGACACGACTCCCACGCCAGCAAGCATTTTTGACCGCGGCCGCGGTTTCCTACAGCTCCCCGGACCTTCGCAGTGGACCCTGGACGGCATCGCCGCGCAACGCTCCGGCACGGCGGTTGGTATCGAACCACCAGTGCAACTTCGCTGTTTGTCATTCTGATCCCCATCATCGCCGGGCAGGTCCTCCACGCGACCATGGCGCTCTCGATCCACAGTTACGCTCGGCGCTCCCCCGTCGCTCATTCCTGCACGCAACTTTAAGCCGCCCCGGCTCCCCAAATTGCCCTCCGGACCCTCAAACCCGGCGGGGACTCCGTATCAGAACGACGGCCAAATCTGACAGACACGTCCGGTGCCCGCAACGGCCGACTACCTCGTCCACGATCCTGTGACGCCAGCGTGCTCGTCACCGTGTTCACCGGAATGACCGTCGATGACGGGCCAGTCTGTGAGAGGCACGGCAGCCGCCTCGTATACATCAAGTCTGTGCGGCACACCTCTCAGCGGGAACGGCCCCAACCCTACTCATGGGAGGAAAACGATGGCCGCGTCCAACTACGGCGGGTCTTACGGATCAACCAAACCAGGACCGCCCCCGGAAGAAAAGTCCGGATCCCACGCACCTGGAACTCTGTCGACGGATCGTACGCCGGCCACGGAGGGTCTGGGGCGCAAGGTCATGGTGCCCGCAACAGCGACCTGCATGACGTGGTGTCGGCAGAACCAGGAGGAACGGGCCAAAAGCAGATGGAAAAGCGGCCCGTGGGCGTGTGTGGACAATGTCCACACCCCCTTTGGCGGACAAACACGCGACGAGCGGACTCTGTCTGGTTCGCAGAAAGCAGCTATCCGAGGAAGACTCTCAAGAAGAATTCCGATTTAGTCACGTCGTCAACACAACCGCAACCATGAACGAGTGATGGCCAACAACGGTCACCAGAACAGCTCAGAGAAAGGACCGATAACCCCAGACACCAGCAGGCGGAGGGGCCCAGCCAGGTCCCTGACCCGTTACCCACACACCTTCAGAGGCAACCGCGGCGCCAGGCACAGACCGCGGCCACAGTCAGAGGGACCCGCGGAGGGTCAATGTCAACACATTAAAAGCAAAAGCCCCTCTGAGGAGGGTTGATGCGTGCCCGAGGTGGGACTCGAACTGCATTCCAGCCCTTGAAAGCACTGGGATGTCCGGAGGAAAATGCGGAATCCAGCGCAAAAGCTCAGCTGGACCGTGGGACGGAAGTGCTGAAGGGACAAGGGGAATGCGACATCCAGCATTTACAGACGCTGGACTCCCGCGGAAATATGCGGAATCTAATCCTGAACGACCCGATCCGAAGCCCCACGTCCGGACGTTGTCCACACCCCCAAAATGTCCTTCTGCTCAAGGACCCAACCTCGCTCCCCACCATGGGGCAGTCTTCATTGTGCTGCCTATTGCGGGACTTCTCGGACGGGTTCACGCCTAGGGAGCCACGTGTCCTGTTCTCGTCCTTTTGGCGCCCCTCCCGGCGAAAACATATCTTCGCGAAGCGAGCACAGGCAGTCACTGCGTGGCATGTGATCGACCCGATAGGGGTTATTGGAGGGCTGGAGCAGGGTAAACAGTTGAATATTGAGCCATTATTTCGGAAAGGTGAGTTAACTCCTGATGTTTATGCAGCAGGATCGTAAGCAGCCAGAAGAAGTGCACTCCTCAACCGGACAGGCATATCCCTGGCTGGCAGGGAACGGAATCGGTTCTTGACGGTCCGAACGTTCCAAAAGTGATCGAGATACGGACCGGGAGTGGATGGCCTAGATGATGATGGACGATCGTTGGTCGGAATCCGCTGATGAGGCCGGTGACCCCGAGGTCCCGGCATTAGAGACGATGGTCATCAGCAGGTGGTATGAGCCAGGTCATCCCCAGGGTTTCCGCGCGAGGATAACCTACGGACCGGCTCCCGGTAGTGGCCCAAGCACAGTTGCCAGCGCCGACCCCGATGAGGTCCTACGAATGGTGCAGGAGTGGCTCGCCGGCCGGCCAGGAATTGGTGGCGCGAAGTAGTTGCTCTTTTTTTGCAGTGGCATTGTGGTCAAGTGCGTCAGCAATGAGGCTCCTTAGTGAATCGGATGGCAGAAGGCCCATGTCGTCCCCGAGCTTTCCCCGGTAGCGCTCGTAGGTCCTGATGGCAGCGGCAGGATTACTTTGCATCATCTCGGCCGCAACAAGCAGCCGCACCGCATTCTCATAAAGCGGCTCAATTTCAAGTGCTGCCTCTGCAGCGGCCCCTGCCACCTCAGGATTACCCCGGGCGAGTGCATGCCGCGAGATGGCGGTGAAGGCGCGAAGCCGATCCTGCCGCAGCCTGCTCTGTTCGAATATCACCCAGTCCTCATACCAGCCCGGAAGCACCTCGGCATCACGCAGCTCGTGCAGCGATGACGCGACCTCTCCATCGAGCCCGGGTTGGCTCAAGGAAAGGATCCGGGCCCGGATACGGTGAAGGTCCACATCAACATGGTCGTTCAGTGACAACATCGAACCCGCATTTTCGATCAAACCGGGAACCTGCCGTGAAACCAGGTGGACGCTCACGCGCAGGCTCTCCAGAGCACGCGCCTCTGGATACTCCGGCCATAACAGGCCGACAAGGTAGCTCCGGAGGCTTGGACCTCTCATGGCCAGCGCCGCGATCAAACGCTGCTGACGTGCTGCTACACGCAGGACCGACGTGTCCCGGCGAAGCTGCCACGATCCAAGCAAATTCAATTTCAATTCTCCACAGCCGTCGTCGCCCATAGGAGTCTGATTTCGTTCGGTCCAATTGTTTTGAGCAGATAGCAATGAGGATCCTCAAAACGCTGGATGATGTCAATAAGCGCGCCTCCCTCCTTTTACTGCTGAGAGCTGACTATCCGAAAAGAGCACAAGGAACACCCCTAATGCGTGTTGGCTCAGACATCCGGACGATAACACCCAATAGGGCCTGACACTTCTAGTCGCGCGAGCGTGGCCGATGACCCCGAGTGAGCGCCTTCAAAGGATTGGTCTCCATAACGTCGCCCCCAGAGGAGACGTCGACAGATTGGAGCGACTGTGGACACGTCGCTCGTGGGGCTAAACGCGCCGTACCAGATAAGGACTGGCCAAGCTGTCCAGACCTGTTACACGCGCTTCGCACACTTAGAGCAGAGCCGATCTCCGGCTGATCAACACAGCCGACAACGAGTTCCTCGTCTGAAAATTGAATAAGCCGTAACGCCGAAGTAACGCCGGACGGTATAGAGCTAACACCATGGCGGATTGCGTCCGGGACTGTTTCCGCTAATCGCCCGGCTCTTCGCCGGTGACTGTATATACGTACACGGCAGCCCACGGGTCAGAGACGCAGACACTGCCGCGTAGAGGCCAAAGGAGCCCAAGATGTCCGAACAGCTCAACCAGAAGATCGTAATTTTACGCGCCCCTGCCCTGCGCGCCACGCGTGACCCCTTCGACGGGCCGGGTGCCCCCGGGCTCGAATCGGCAGTCCAGGGTGTCGCGGAACGCGCTGCCGGGCTGACAGTGGAAAGCGACGACAACCCCTCACGGTCTACTATCAACGCCCTAAGGAACGATCCCACGGTCCTCGGCTTCGCGCCATCGATGCCAATGAAACTCATCGAACCCCTCGAAGCAGACGCGGCATCGGCCGCTGCCGTGACGTGGGGCGTCAAGGCTGTGGGTGCGGACACCTCACCCTTCACGGGCGCCGGGGTGACCGTCTCGGTCCTGGACACCGGCATCGACGCCGACCATCCGGCATTCGCCGGCGTCGACCTTGTCACCAAAGACTTCACGGGCGCCGGCAGCGCCGAGGACGACAACGGCCACGGCACGCACTGCGCGGGCACGATCTTCGGCCGCGACCTGGCGGGCCAGCGGATCGGCGTTGCCCGCGGCGTCCAGAAAGCCCTGATCGGCAAGGTCCTCGGCGGCCCGAACGGAGGCAGCAGCGACATTCTCGCCTCGGCAATGCTGTGGGCAGCAGACAACGGCGCCCATGTCATCTCCATGTCGTTGGGCATGGACTTTCCAGGCTGGGTGGATGAGCTGGTAAAGGAAAACGGCCTGTCGATCCCCGCAGCTACATCGATCGCCCTCGAAGGCTACCGAGCCAATGTCCGGCTTTTCGAGCAGCTTGCCAACCTTCTCAACGCCCGAGCCTCAGTCGCCCAGACCACAATCGTCGTCGCAGCCGCCGGCAACGAAAGCAAACGCGCCGGCAATCCCGCATACGAGATCAACGTCGCCCCGCCCGCCGCAGCGTTCGGGATCACGTCCGTGGCGGCCTTGGCCGACGGCGCCGGCGGACTCACCGTGGCACCGTTTTCCAATACGATGGCGACCGTGGCCGGACCCGGCGTCGGGGTTTTCAGCGCCTGGCTCAACGGCGGCACCAACACCATCAGCGGAACCAGCATGGCGACCCCTCACGTCGCCGGAGTGACGGCCCTCTGGGCCGAACGGCTTCTTGCGCAGGGACCGCTGAGTCCGGTGCTCCTCCAGTCCAAATTGATCGGTTCAGGAACGTTCAAACCCCTCAAGGCCGGTACGGATCCACTGGACGTTGGCGCAGGCTTGGTGCAGGCACCCACAAGTGCTAGCTAGATTTATGGTTCCTCAGCTCGCATATGTGCACCCCCGGCTGGACGATGTCGCTGTCTCTGTCTGGCCGGGCCGCAATGGCGGTTTGCTACGCCTGCTGACCCGGGTCCGACTGTCGCTCGCTTCGTGATTCCGAAAAGACCAAAATTGTGTTGGCAGGGATGGTGATGGTGGCCGAAGACGGCAACCCGTGCATCGCCGTAGGGTGGGCAATGGATATTCCGTTGTTGCCCTGGACCCAGCCGTTTGGGAAGTGATCGTAGTAATCGCTGTTGAAGACTTCGTACCACGCGCCCGAACCAGGAAACCCGAGGGAGTAGGCCCTATGGGTTGTTTCGGACAGACTGATCACAATGACTACGTCCCGCCCCTCCCCCGGAATCCAGCGATGGAATGCAAGCACCCGGTTGGATGAATCCACGTGGTATGCATTCGTCGTGCCCCTCCGCAGTGCAGACTGGGTGCGCCGCAGCCAGATCAAGTCACGGGTGAAGCAGTGGAAGTCTGCCCGGGTTCGGTCCGTAGCCATTGCCTCCCAATCTATGAAGCGGTCCGCCCTCGTCGGGTTATCAGACCAGAGCCTGTCCTCCAGGAACTCTTGGCCCATGAACAGCATCGGAACCCCCGGGGCGGTAAGCAGCAGTCCTGCGGCCACGCGGGAGCGGCTGCGTGCGTACCATGACCGGGAATCTGTTGCATCAGCGAGCACCGGGATGCGCGGCCAGCGGTGGTCCCCGTCCGAATCGAGGACCAGGTCGTGGTTTTCGAGGCAGTTGTACATAAGCATCGGCGACGCATTCTGAGGGTGGCGTCCCAGAACGTGTTGAACTGGCCGAAGGTTTACCGTGGCATCCGCTCCGCCCCTTGCCTCTGCCAGCACCTCCCGCACGGCGTTACGGACCCCGTCGGCGTAGCCCAGGTCAAAACCCATTCCGTGGGGTGGCTGCCAGATGGCCTTTTCGCGCGGGCTGTTCCAGTACTCCGCTATGAGCACGGCCGAGGGTTTGATGTAGTGAAGAGTCTGCGTCATGTCCTGGCACAACACAAAGCCGCCATAGTCCTCAATGACGCTTACCTCATCGAACCGCAAGCCGTCAGCATGATACTCCTGCAGAAACATGGAGGCATTGTCAATGAGGAACTGACGGACATCTGGGCGGTCGAAGCCAAAGACCCTTCCGCCTGCGTAACCGTCTTCGGAAAAATAGAGGTTGTTCCGATCATTCGGTGAAAGGGGAAAGTCAAAATGGTCGATGCTTTGGCTATCAAATCCTCCGCCGGCGTGGTTGTAGACAACGTCTGGAATGACTGCGATCCCATACAGGTGACAGACATCAACAAAGGCCTTCAGTTGCTCGATCTGGCCACCCACGTCGTCCGGCGCTAGTGGTGGGAAACCTTTGTTGGCCAGAAGTGCATTAAGCCGCTCCAAGTACGGGCCAATGTCAGCGGGACCGACGGCGTAGTCCATCTCCGGCGAATAGATGTCCGTCCCGTTGTACCCCAAGCTCCATTCCCCTTGGAACTCAACCAGGGGCAGCGGCTGCAGCGCCGTGATCCCCAGATCCGCCCAGTATTCAATGCGTTCCAGCGCATCCAGGAACTTTGCCACCCGGTAGGGGCGGATGTCGCGGCCGTCTTGGTCACGTGCGGAGAACACCCCTACATGGAACTGGTAGACGATTAGGTCAGAGAGTTCCGGCGGCCTGTAGTTTTGGTCGTGCCATGGGAAGCTGTCTAGCGGCCTGACAATGCTGTCGCAGCGCGGTGGGTACTCGAAAAGCTCGAGCTCCCGCGCCCGAGGATCGCGCCTCAATCCGTTTCCTCCCGGTCCTCGCACCATGAACCGGTATTTTGTGCCGTCAGCAACATCGGTGAGAAAGCCGGTCCAATGTCCCGTCCCCGCATTCTTCACGAGTTCATCTTGAGCCCGGGGAATGTAGTCATCCGCCCCACCTATAGCCACATAAACGTGTTCCGCCCCCGGCGCCCATACCCGGAAGGTCGCACCGTCAGCCACCAACCGCGCACCCATCGGCGTGGCGTCAGAAATATGCTCCTGCGACGCGGCCATCGACGACTCCTCCCTGTCAGCAGCAGGCATAACAAAGAACCCCTGCCGTTTACCCGGATTCTTTAATCAAGTAAAGAGCATGCCCGTTATTACTGCGTTACTGCCCGACGGCAGCTGTGCCGCGTCCATGAACTGAGCCCTCCGTGCAACGCTCGCATCTAGTAACGGGGCGGTAACACCTGTGGTGCTCTAATCGCCGGACGTGCAGCGTCCTGAATCCGGTGGTACCGGGCCAACGCTGCTTTCAGCTCCACGAAAGGCCAGCACCATGAGCTATCAACCGGGCGACCCCAGGCTCCCCATAATCTATGTCCGGGGCTTTGCCGGCGGCGACATAGAGGGTGCCGTGGAGGACCCGTTCTACGGCTTCAGCACCGGTTCGGTACACGTTCGAGCCAACCGCAGGGGCGATCCGACATTCCACCAGTTCGAATCCCCCATGCTGCGGCTGATGTCGGACATGGACTACGAGGTGCGGGTTCACGGAGACCAGAAGCGATATCTGGACCAGGCCCCGGACCAGGACATTCCCGCAGCCACGGTCTGGATCCACCGCTTCTACGATGTCTCGGCTTCAAGCATTGAAGATAACCCGGAGAGATTTTCGCTGGAAAAGGCAGCCATAAATCTCTTCGGCTTGATCAAACTCGTCAGGCTCAAAACCGGCGCCCCGAAGGTCTTCCTCGTGGCCCACTCCATGGGCGGGCTCATCTGCCGTTGCCTGCTTCAGCGGGTCATTCCCGAAGCCGAGGTCGACGATGAGGGTCATAATCTGCGAGCCGGGGAGAAGTACGTGGCCGGCCTCTTTACGTATGCCACGCCGCACGGCGGAATCCGGTTTGCCGTTGGCGGCGGTTTCCTGGAGCGGCTCCGCGACTTCACCGGACTCTTTGGCGCGGACGTCTTCGGGCCTGACCGGATGTACGAGTACCTCACTCCGGAGTTCCAAAGGGGTCAGCAGCCACGCCGCGGGTTCAATGGCACCGTAATCCCCGAGGACGGGTTCTCCGTATCGAAAATCTTCTGCCTGGCCGGGTCCAATCCCGGAGATTACAAGGAGCTTTTCGGGCTTTCCTCCCGGGCGGTAGGGGCAAAGAGTGACGGTCTGGTCCAGCTTGAGAACGCGGTGATCAAGAACGCCCACTCGGCTATCGTGCATCGCAGCCACGGGGGCAGGTACGGCATCGTCAATTCAGAAGAGGGCTACCAAAACCTGAACCGCTTCCTGTTCGGGGACCTTCAGGTCAGATTGGACCTAATCAACGCCGACGTCGGCCGTCACGACGACCCGGATCTGGAGTTTCAACTGGACCTGGGGCTGACGATCCGCGGACTGCCGGTCCTGGTTCACGAACAGACCGCAGCCCACCACTGTCCAATACTGGTGGAGCGTTTGGAGGAGGGCGAGGACACAGTCGATCACCCCCGACCCCTGCTGACCACTTTCCTGTCCTCCGCAGCTCCGCGGCCTTTGGACGAGGATGGGAACAAAGTTTCCACACTTCGCCATGTCCTGAACCTTCGGCTCATGTCGATCAGAGAGAAAGAGCAGAACAGAAATGACGACGATGATGGGGAATCCAGCATCGACATGCGCGACCACCTGGAGCAAACGGCCGATTGGGAAGACGCCCTCGTGGTCGACATCCTGCCAGGATCTGGGGTAGCCGGGCTTCCGCAGGCCTGGGCCGCGTGGACAAGCACCCTCGAAAGGCCTGTCCGCCTATGGAAACCCATGGAAGAGGCGGAAAAGCCTCTGGTGGACGTGGAGCCGGATGTCGAGGGGTTGTGGGTCGGTGAAGTCCCCGTTCCCTCCATGGCGAACCGGTTGCTTGGTGACAACGCCCTGATCCGCATAACAGTCATTCCCCGGACCAGGGACTTCTGAGCAGGGCATCATGCCGTCCAGTTTGCCCCATTTGCGGCATCTCTCGGAACTGATCGCCGAGTCCGGTCACCGGACGTCAACGAAGACGCTCCTGGCGGGCTGTGTTTCCGCCGTTCCACACAGTCGTGGAACCAGGTCGTGGAAGGCCTCCGACCGCGCTTCGCCGACAACGGGCGCTGGTTCAACGACGTTGAGCGCGACCTTTCCGACGCCGACCGCCGCGAGTGGACCGAGCTCGTTCAGCGCGTCAGCGTGGCGACAGCCTTGGTAACACTGCCCGACCTCACTGCCTTCCAGCTCTGGGGCCCCCGGGTGACACGCTTCTCGTTTGTCCTCTCTCCGCTCGCGGTGCAAGACGTGCCCCCAGGGCCAAGCACCGCGTGATCGTGGCGCGGCAGGGACGGACGGCACGTTTGGCGGAGATTGCCTCAGCGCGGTAACGCCGCAGTAACAGCCCGATTGTTAGCCTGCGTCCACAACGTTCGAGGAGCAGACTGATGAAAATACCGGAAGATGTGATCACCGCAACGCAGGCACGGTTCCAGGCACGTCAGGGTCCGCGGGCGGACACGGAAGAAAAGATCGCGGAGGCACAAACCCCGCAGGGAAGCATCCTCAACGTTGATGCACCGGAACGGGTAGCGCTGCGCACCCGGCGCGTCCTGCGTCAGCCGGTGGTCATGGACGCGCTCAGGGCCACCGCCGAAACCTCACCGGCGACGGAGGGCCAGGTCCGGGACGATCATTTGCTCGAGCGGATCATCGGCGGAAGTAACCTCCTTGGCATCGCGTTCCTGGAACTGGGTACGGCCGTCTCTCGCAGTGTTGGCCGCGTCCACGTCCGCGACCGCTTCCAGATCCGCGGTTTCGGCACCGGATTCATGATCTCACCGCGCTTGGCCCTAACGAACAACCACGTACTGCCCGACGCCCAGTCCGCCCGTTTCTCCCGACTGGAATTCAATTTCCAGAACGGTCTGAGCGGACTTCCGCTGACTACTTCGCAGTTCGACCTGGAACCGGATACCTTCTTCCGGACCGACGCCGACCTTGATGTCACCATCGTCGCGGTCGCTGCGCAGTCACGGCCCGACGGAACCGCGCCATCAGTGCCGCTGGCCACCTTCGGTTTCAACCGCACCTCCAAGGACCAAGGCAAGATCCTGCTGGGTGAATCCATTAACATCATCCAGCACCCGGAAGGCCAGGAGAAACAGCTCGCGCTACAGCAAAACGAACTCATCGACCGCTTCGACCAATTCCTGCATTACCACACCGACACATCACCGGGCTCATCCGGTTCACCGCTTTACAACAACCAGTGGGAAATTCTCGGCCTCCACCACTCTGGTGTGCCGGCCCGCAACGAGGCAGGCGACATCCTGACCGTCGACGGCACGGTGTGGGACAAGACGCAGAATGAGCTCAAGATCCAGTGGATAGCCAACGAAGGCATCCGCATCAGCAGCATCCTGGCCTGGCTCGGCAAGTCCGCCGACGGCCTAAAAGCCGAAGAACGGACCCTGCTCGAGGAGGCCCTGAGTCCGCCCTCTCCTGCAGGCGGGGCTCAACACCCGGTTGAGGTACATCAGGCAGTTGAGGTAAAGCCAGCACCGGTTAGGACGCTACCCGTACAGCCACCTCCTGCGCTCCGCGCGGACGGAGCCGTTTCCCTCACTGTTCCTGTGCACATAACTATCCGGCTCGGCGAGATACAAGACAGTACAAACACAAAGTGAGGCCACGGTAAACCGGGAGAAGAACACCGCCTGCTGGTCGACCCTGGCAGCCCGCAGATTACCGATTCCTGACCAAAGGCGTAGTGCTGCTCGAGAGTCTTCCTGGCCCCAGTTTGCACTAGCGTCCGATGAACCGTATTTGCCGGACATCGGTCAGTTCGGAAACCAGGCCCTCGGTGTCCTCGATGGGGTCGAGTGCGGCAAGTGGGCCGAACGAGAGTCCCGTGCGTTGTTCGATGGAGGAGATTGATCGCTGCGATGTTTTGTGCTTGCCGAAAACAAACTCCTCTTCACGCAGGAAATCCTGCTGCGACATTGTGTAGCCGGTGGCACACAGTTGGCCCGTCTCGTCGTGGATGAACGCGATAACCTTCCAGAACTCTGTCGGGATACGTACACCGAACCGGATTGGGTCATCGTCCGCCAGGAACGGACCGGTGAAGACGCAGATCCGCATGTCATCCTTGCGCGCGTTCTGGAGCGCGTAATTCTCGAGCTCGAGCCAGACTCCACCGTTAAAGGGTTGCATCTGAGGGACGGCGTTGGTGACGTGCATGGAGTCCTCATTTGCTTTCGATGCGGCACCACTGGGACCCCAGACCGGGTCCTCACGCCGGGTCATGTGACCTCGCGAGAATTTGGGCTCGGCGCCGTAGCATTCCTTGCGGATCTGCGCCCCGAGGGGGATGCGAGGGTCTGTGCGCCAGCCCGCCCGCGGCATCGAGATGGACTGCAATCCATCGATGTTCACGGCACTGAATAAGCACAGCCTGCGGCTCCTGCTCATCATGACGGTGAAATGTTCGTACCGCAGCATATCTTCGGTGTTTCCATCGACAGTGAAGGTCAGGACATCATCCCGCCGGCTCCTTACCGTGGGCAGCGGCACGGGAGCACCGAGAAATGTTTCCTGGTAGCCCAGACGATCCCGGTAGTCGGCTGGAACCGCCTCTGTGAATACTTCCTCGTCGGTATCAACCCTTGTTGACGACCCATCCCCGGCCCGATCGTCGTCGCCATCCCGGTACGGGTTTCCGACTTCCACCGTCACCCGAAGGGGAACCACGATAGAGAGCCTGGCCTTTGTACTGGGGGCCGCGGCTGCCTGGGGATTTGCTGGTGCGCGGCGGTCGGGAACCGATGGCTGAACGGGGCCCGGCAGGGTCTTGCCGCTAAGAACTTCTTCGAGCCGCTCTGCCACGATGGTGCTCGGTACCGCAAAATTGGCGCTGAGGAAACGGCCAGCGAAATGCAAACCCACCGCCTCACCGGTCTTGAGCGACATCACCACCGATCCGGAGTTGCCGCCAAGAGTAGAACAGTCGTGGCGTAGCGACGTCGAATCCGACCCGGTCAATTGTCCCGGAGCGAGGCGCTTCTTGTCATAGACGTTCCCGAAGATCTCGTCCATCAGCTGCTGTTCCGGGATTCGGCTATCCCGGGCCGGGTATCCGATCACGGCTACCATCTCGTTGTTTTCAGGATGTGTGGAAAGCCTGATGGGCGCGGCAAGGGAGTGCTCCCTGGTCGGGGTGACGCTCACGAACGCCAGATCAGGTCCGTCTGAATCCTCGATGTGCAGAATGCGATTAAGCCGGAACGTCCGTTCCTTCGTGCTGCCGATCTCTTCCAGGAAGTCGATCGAGGCATTCATCCGACTACCGCCGATTCCCTGCTTGAACACGAACGACGTACCGTCGTTGCGCCCGAACTCGGCCGCCACATGACGGTTCGTAACCACGACATCCGGTCTTACAAGCCAACCGGTGCCGAGCCAAGCCAGGTTGTGTCCCTCGACCTCAATGCGGCCAACCGCCCGGGCGGCGCTCACCAAATGCGCTGAAGCATCCTGGAGACGCGACTTCCAGATGGTGCTTTCCGGATCGGAAATCACGAGCTGCGCCTCATCACCGACGACGGCCAGCACGGGCCTACCGGTCCTCAGGACGATGGTCTCCTGCGCGAATTCGATTCGATCGACAGCTTGTCCACCTACTTGGATAGTCGGCCCGGGATCCGGGTGGGCTCCTTCGAGTCCTCCGCCAGGCAATTCGGGGACAAAGGCCGCGGCCTCACGGCGTTCGAGCATTTCCTCGCCAAGCAGGACATCCCGGCGTTCGATCTGAGCGTTGGCGGCCTTGAGCCGGCCAATGAGATCTTCCATTTTGCTTTGCCTTTCGATCGATGTGGGGGCGGCGACGACCGGCAACCAGTTCAGGCCGACGCACCGAGCATGGCTACGACCGCGGCGGTGTTCATCCGAAGGATGCTGATGGCCACCGAAACTTCCAGTCCGGCGAGTGTGTCTCTGGGGGTGTGCTCATCGGTGTTCAACTGATCCTCGCCCTCGATGGTCAGCACTGCAGGAAGGCCGGCGTCAATGAAGGACACGTGGTCGGAAGCGAAGGGCTCAAGCGAGACGAAAACCTCCAGATCGGAAGTGTCATGAGCGGCTTGTGCCAACGCGTCGATCACATGTTGGGAAACCGTCGCTCCCTCCAGCAGCACCGAGGGTGCGGCGGTGTTGAGTCGACCGATCATGTCCATGTTGACGATCATGATGATCCTCGACCGGTCGGCGTCACTTAGATCGGCCACGTGAATGCGGCTGCCGTGGAGCCCCTGTTCCTCCCCACCGAACAGGACCAGGCGCAGGTCATGCCGTATGACGGCGGCGGCCAACACGCGGGCAATCTCCAGGACTCCCGCCGCACCCGAGGCATTGTCATCTGCCCCGGGTGCTGGAGCGTTGACCCCCCCTGCCTGATTGATCGAGTCCAGGTGCGCCACAACGTACACCAGCCGGCGCTCGTCCTCGGGCGCTGTGCCGGGCTTGTCGGCGACAATGTTCAGTGTCTTGCGACCGCCCACGGCGACCGGCTCCTCGCGCGTGGCATAGCCAAGCGCGGCAAAACGGTCGGCGGACATTCGTGCCGCGTCGCGGTACGCCGAGGAGAAGGAATGCCGGGTCGGGTGCGCCGTGAGGTCTTCGAGGGCCTGCCGATAGGTGTCGGCCGACACTTCATTGACCAGCCCGGTTACTTCCGTTCCGGCAAGGCGCCGCGAACTGGCCTCCGAGCGGGGCAGCAATACGGGCACCGGCCGCCCGCCTAGCCTGCGGCGACAGCCCGACGGCGGCGCTGGTACAACCATGGCTCTCCTCGTGATCGGCTGGTGGACGGATTATGGTGGCCACGCGCTAGGAAACCGGTACCGCGAAACTCTCCACGACGCCCCTCAGGTCGGTGGAGTTTTGTGCCGGCGCAACGGCCCCGGTTCCCATGCCACGCTTGGCGAAGCCCGCCCAAATTTCGGGCAGGTCCTCGGGGTTAAGGGCGGCCGCGGCCGTGATGATTCCGTCGCGGGCGTGCAGGAACGTTGGCCGCGAGGGCGTCAGCTTGAGGCCGCCGACCACATCCAACAGCACCCGCCGCTCGGCATCTTCATGTCCGTGCTTCACCACCAGGTTCACAAACACCTCCCACAGTGCCGCGCACCAGATCTCTCCGGCGTTGTGCACGGCGCTGTTTGAACCGCCGGCGTTTGGACTGATTGGCGCACCAACCGGCAAAAGCTGTCCAGCGCTGATGTGGCGGAATGTCAACGGGCTTTTCGCGATGTCCGCACTGTAGGGATACCGCCGGATCGAGAAGTAATAGTTGTCATTGAAGGTCGGGGTGAGGTCGGTCCAGCCGCCCACCGGGAAGACCCCGTTGACGAAGTCGTCGGCGGGCTGCGACGTCATGCTGATGGCGAAGAAGTCGCCCCATCCTTCGCCCATGGCACGGCCCTGCTGGTTGGTCAGGCCGTTCGAGTTTCCAACCAGCCGGTTTGTGATGTAGTGGCCCATCTCGTGGAAGGTGATCAGTGCCTCATGGTTGCTGGTACGGGTTGGCTGGTCGGGCTGCGGTCCCAGGAACTCGAACATCTGCATTCGTGGACTGGCCCCATCTGCAGGGGTGGACATGTTCGCATTGTCGGTGCCGCTGAAATCGTTGCCTTCCGCCAGGATTGGATCACCTCCGATACCACCTCGGCTGAAGTTGTCGGCCTGGGCATTCCCGGCTGCCTCGTCAAAGCCGGCGTCGTACCAACGGTCGTGGAGCCAGTTGACGTGGAAGAACATGCCCACGAGGCTGTTCTGGAGATTTGTGGAGTCGCTGGCGTCCCGGCTGTGGTCGTAGGTGTAATCGAACGTGTCGGTTGACGAAATTTCTCCCAGCACGTCGCCGGCGCCCAGCCCATCCTGCGCCTTCAAATCAGCGTAAGCGACGCAGTTGTTTCCTTCGGTAGTGGTTGCGCCCGGCGGTAGCCACGGGTCCCGGCCCGGAAGGCTCTCGAGCGTGACGAGGCGTTCCGCGACGGTAGCCGCCTGGAAGCCGTCGGGTATCCCGGTGGGGTGGGGTGACCCGGGAGCCGGCCCATCATGGGGCCGGAACAGAGCGTCTCCGGTGTTGTGCACGCGATAGGTGAATAGGGCACTCTCACTGGCCAGATTCTTGCGGAACAGGACAAAGGGAGTGTCTACGGAGTCGATGACGTAACTGAACGCGGGAAATCCGACGATCCACAGCTCAAGGTAGTGGCCTGAGGCGAACTGCTGATTCCCCAGCGGAAACATCACGTCCTTCAGCCTGATGGGCCGTTCGAATAGGGGTCGACGCTCGTTCTCACCAGCCCTGAACTCATAGGACCGGTAAGGAGTATCGTCGGGCTGCGTTTCCGCAAGCTCAAAATCGGAGGGCTGGTAGACGACCCGGGTCAGGTCGAATGCCGCCCGTGCGATCGCATCCTCCGGGGTCCGCGCCTGCGCCGCGCGGCGCTCCCGGGCAGCGACGCCCGCGCCTGGGAACAACTGCCCGGACAATGAGATCACGCCATTGCCGTCGTCGAGCGCGACCGTTACGTCTGAATCGAATACTTCGACGCCGTCGACACTTTGGAACAGCTGGGCGGTCTTAAGACCGGTGCGACTGACGGAGCGCACCTGCACCGCCGCTGCATCTTCTTCCGCAAGGTTCCAGACGGCACGTCTGTCCTGGATGAATTGACGCACGGCCTCTCCCGGATCCGAAGGTCCTGGCGCAGCCAACCGGCCGCTGGGCTGCCGGCTGACGATCCGGTTGGGGAGCCCCGTGGTTTCATCCTCCTCGATGACCAGGTCCGGGACGTCAGCGGACAACGCATCCCTCCCTGTGGTGGGGCTCTCCGGAGATGGCCGCTCGGCGCTGCGTGCCACCTGAACTCCGCGGTCATAAAGGGCGTGATAATCGTCAGGGATCATTTGCCACCTCCATCCGTTGGTCGGATCGACCCGACCACATTAGTGTCCCGCATGCCGTGTGACCGCTCCGTCCTGATAACGGGACGGAGCGATGGATAAAGTGTCCCGCCTCTGTGTCACATCGCCATCACACTGGCGTCACCGGTATGAGGTGCCGGTGAAGGTACTATCCCGCAGCCCGATCTGCCGCATCCGCAGCCTGGGCACAAGAAACGACCACGTGCTCCGTAGGGTGCCGACGCGTGACGCTCCGGTGACGACCCTTTGGAACCATGCCATGTGCGGGCCAATTCTGATCCGCACAACGGTCGCGAAGGGGAGAACCATGGCAAATGGTACAGAGGACGAATACGCCGAGTTCGACGAGCAGGCGGTCACCGCAACTCTGGAAGCATCGAGGCAGCCGTTTGAAGGCAGGGATTCACGGGCTGTAACCGAGATTTCCGCAACGGATGGCGGCGAGCTCGAACTGCGCGCGTCATGCATTTCAGTTACTTCCGGCAACCACAGGGTTTGCCTGAAACTCCCACTGGGAATCGGACAGGTGTGCATCCCACTGCCGTTCGACCTCCCGAATGGCACTGCTGTCCGGGCCTGTCTGAGCATCCGCACGAAGTGGGGCATTCCCACCGGTGTGTGCGTCAAGCTCTACGTCGCCGGCGAACAGATCGCGAGCAAGTGCTTCCCGTAAGCACCTGACGCCACGCCCTTTGCAAGGCGGTGGCACCTCGACGACGGCCCGGGCGAAGGGCGACACCCGGCCCGGGCCGCCCCCCTGGGGCCGGCACAGCAGATTGTGTTTTCGGCGACCCAATATTTGAACATCAAACGTGCCATCTGCGGCGCGGCGTAATTCTAGGGAGCAGAAGTGGATGACGAACTGAGCTTCGAACGCTCTTCATATTGTGCGAACAGTTGTTGCCTCGAGGTCGCCTTAGTACATCGAACCGGGACTGTCTATGTACGCAGTTCCCGGAACCCCGGAACGCAGATTGCGTTCTCTGCGGAGGAGTGGACCGCATTCCTGGCCGGCGCCAAGAACAATGAGTTCAATCTAAAAACCCTATGAGATGTCCTGACTGTCCCAACTCGTCGCGAAAATGTGCTCGTCAAGGAATGCGGCCGCCGTAAGGCCGCTGGCGATTGCAGTGGCCACAAAGGTCATGTTTCCAGTCGCCGACGCTGCCTTGGCCATATCCCCAACGGCAAAGACATTTGGCACCGAGGATCTCTGAAAGTGATCGACCCGAACGCGGCCATCGTCCCTCATTGCGCATCCTAGTGCTTGGGCGATGGATGATCGCTGGCGGTATTTTAGAGATACGAAACCCGCACGATAAGTCCTCGTTGCGAAGTCCCCCATTTTGAGCGTCAGTCCGTCGGAATGAGCCTGAATGCACACGACGTCCTCCTCGAGGATTCGGATTTTGTTCCTAAGGAGCCTGGTCCGCGTCTCGGGAGAAAAGCTAGGCTCACCGTTGCAGCAGAGCTCCACTTCCGGGCTTATGCGGTCATGAATGTAAGCCGCCATGAACGCCGCCTGCTCGCTGCCACCGACCACAACCAACCGCTGTTCCCTGACCTCAAAACCGTCACAAAGCGGACAATGAAACAGGCATTTGCCGTAAGCCGTGTCGATGCCGGGAATCGATGGGAGCTGATCGACAACGCCCGTAGCCAGGATCAGGTGATCCGCGGCGATCTTGCGCCCTAGTGTTGTTGAAACCACGGCCTTCGAATCCTCCATGAGAACCTTCGTGGCTTCAGCATTCAGGAGTGAAATGGTAGGGAACTTTGCAATTTCCTTCCGGCCCGCGAGGATCAGCCCCGCCGGCGTCATTCCATCCCGTCCCAACAGCATGTGCACACTCGGCGCTGCAGCATTCCGCTGTTGATCGTTGTCGACGACAACGACGCGCCTGTGCTGTCTGCCAAGCACCTGCGCGGCGGCCAGGCCGGCCGGGCCGCCGCCGACGATCGCTACATCGAAATGTGACTTCACACGCGTTCTTCCCACCACCCTGGGACCTCAGCGGGAGCCAGCCGAACTCGGGCTGGTCAGCATCAGTTCGTGCATATACGCCGAGAGTTGTGTCGGGATTCCGGCGTCGGCAAGGAGTGCCATATAGCTGTCCACCTCGCGACGGGCCTCGCTTACATTTCCTTCTGCCAGATGGGCGCGTACGAGGCAACGATGCGCGCTTTCTCGTAGCGGATCACCAGCAATCGCCTCCAACGCTGCCTCTATTGCATTGTCGAACCTCTCTGCGTTCACGTACCAGGCAGACATTCGTTCCAAGGCGTGGAGTCGGGTCTGGCGCTGACGCTCACGGTCGATCACCAGCCAATCGTCGTACCACGATGGCAGCAGATCCCACCTGAGCGGACCTATCTTGACCGGTGGCGCTTCACCCGACAACCACTTATCCAGCCGATCGCGAAGCAGGTTGATGTCCACGTGCACAAAGGTTGTCAGGTGGAGCCTGTCACCGGACGTGTCCACCAGAGGGAGCCCGCACGGCCTCGGTAACCTCCACAAAGTCGAGCGCAGGCACGCCCGCGCCTGAGCCTCGTCCAGATCCGGCCACAGCTGGGCGGCGACCGCAGTTCGTCTCACGTCGTTGCGCAACGCCAAAAAGGCAAGCAAATGCTCAGCGCGGGGGCTAAGATCCACCGTTGTCTCAGCATGTCGTAGACGGAAGTCACCTAACAGCCGAAGTTCGAGAACGACCCCACCGCAATGCCCAGGGTTTGTCCCGGTGGAGACTCCTTCGACAGGTTCGACGGCGATCCAGATCCCCCCGGACTTGTTGCTCCCGAATTCCATGACGCACAGTTCCTTAATCCCTGAGATGAAAGACGTCGGCGCGCACGCCTTGGTGTCCGGACTTGCGCTCGTCCGCAGGCATGTCGTACACCACAAGGACCGACCTGCCGTCCTCTAGCAAAGCGAGCCCCTCGGCCCGGTCTTCACGCTCTCCGAACGGCACGTTGAGTACGCATTTCAGGTCGTCCTTGTGGAGGACAGCCTCCCCTACCGGCGTCAGCGCGTCCCGCCAGCGGAACACCGCCGTGCGGCCGTCCAGCTCCATGGTGGGTCCGGCCAAGACGAGCAGGTCCTTTCCGTGACGGCACAAATCCCGGACACCCAACCCGCGCAGATCGAGAAAATGCTTTCGGTAACGGCGACCCCCGGGACCGATCGGCTCCACCTCGATGCCTGGCCCGTCGCCGGCGTCGAGCTCGACAATCACCGCCCACCCCCGCAACACCGGCCCACGCAGTCCAACGAACACCCGGCCGCCGGTCACGGCGAGGCCCTCAAAGTCGATCCCGTTGTCCTTGCCCGGGATCGGGCACGCCCCTATGAAGCATTTAAGGTGAGGGTCATCTGACAGCAGATCCAACAATCCCCCGCCGGTGCCCCCGCCAAGGTTGAACCCAGCGGAACGTTGCTGCTCACCGGTCCGGCCATCGCCGGAACCAAGAAGTGTTTTGATGGAGAGCCGGGCCAGCACCCGCCGGCGCTGGCTGACCTCGACTTCCGCCAAAGCTTCCCGGGCCTGGTCAGGGCTGTGTTTGTCCTTAACCCGTTTGCGGACTGAGCTGTGTGAGCCGAGCAGCCACAGCGTGTCACCCTCAACATCGAGGCCTTCGATATCGATCTCCCCGTCCCCAGGCAGCTCGAGGAAATCATTAAGGTCAAAGCTGCGATGGGCGTGAGCCTGGTCGCCCTCAATTGTGAGCCGTTCGAGACTGGTCGTCTCGTCGTTTGCGACCCAGAGGTGGTCGCCCTCGCGAACGATCGCGGACAACCCATCGCGGAGGTCATCGTCCGGATCAAGTGTGCTGCGCTGATCGAGGACCAGCGTGATTTCACCGTCCGGCTGGTCGGCCCTAGGCCATCCGGTCATCGTGGATCATCCCATCGCCCGCCCTGATGCAATTTCATATGGGACGACCTCATGGCTAGCACAGTGTTCAACCTTGGTGGCCGGTCCATCAATCTCAACTCCAATTCTTGGTGGAATTCTGCAGCTCGCAGGTGTACCGGGACGACGCGCTTTTCCGCCGCGGCATCTCCTCTGCCGGCGGCGCCCAATCACTACTTTCCGTCTCCCCTGCAGAACAGGCGATGCCTCTGGGCGCCCGGTCCGGGGCGAAGCGACAGCAGACAGCAGACCGATGTCAGGCGAGCAGCGGTATACGGAAGATCTGACCCGGAAAGATAAGATTAGGGTTGTTGATTCGGTCCCGGTTGGCCTGGAAGATGTCCTCGACGGTCGTATTCTGGCCCTGCTCGCGAGCGATCTTGGTCAGGTTATCGCCGGCCACGACTTCGTAGAGCTTGAAGCCCTCCAAAGCCGTAAACAGCGTGACGGGAACAATGTTAAGGTCCGTCCCCGGGGGATGGATACCGGAGGCATCCTCCCCGAATACCTGAAGTGTCATGTGGGCCGCGCGGGCGGTGTAACCGCCGACTGAAACCTCGTGGCCGAAGTCCCGGACGACTCCCATGGAACCGGCGCCCTGGATGTTCCCTTGGGCTACGCTTTGACCGCTCACGTCCAGCAGCTGCCAGAGGACTGTCGCTTCAAATCCGGTCCCGAAACCGGCAACCGTGAAGTCGCTACCTATAACGTCATTGGGCTTCGGCTGGCGAACTTCGATGAGTCGGGGGGCCATGGCTACCTCCTCGAGGTCAGTTTTAGAAAGACACACCTGTTGGGTTCGTACTGAAAACTTCAGCATCCCGCCCGTTACTGCGGCGTTACGTCCGACGCACGACCGTCGGAGCCAACTCACGGCAGCCATTCCAATGGAAGACCTGCAGTACCCGCGCTGACGGAAATGAGAGCATTAGCGCATCACCACACCCCAGTCCATAACCCAGATCAACGAATGACCTTAGGGCCTCCATCCGACGGCCTCGATTTGGCCGCGTCCGTTCATAGGCAGCGCTTCGAGGACTGGTTCGAATCAGAAGGCATCGTCCCGGCTGCCCGCTCAGGCAGGGGTCTCGCGGCCCGGCCGTCCCCTTGGGTCCTGATCGACCCTGTAACGCTCCCGTAACGGGTGCCGCTCTATCTTCTATCGACTAGTCAGTCCGCTAAGTGGCCTTGATCCGGGCCTTTGGCTACAGAATTGAGGGCACACCGATGACCCTGATGCGCTGGGCCGCTGGGGAGGCGGAGGGCCCGGTGGATCCATTTCAACCAGTGTTTGCCGGAATGGACGTCTGGTCGGGGCGGATCTGGTCAGCCCTTGGTTTTATCGCAGCAGCCATTGCCGCCGTTGCCGCCCTTGCCGCGGTGGCTTGCCTGTTCTGGCGGCCAGTCTCGTGGTTGGGAAGGCGCACCCGCGCGCACGCGCTGTTCGGCAGCAAAGGCCGTTACGTCGTCAAAGACGTGTCTGATCCTCCTGGCTGCCCAGGGACGGGGGCCGTTGTCCGCGCACGAATCCTGGATGAAGTGTTCGAGGCCCGGCAGGGAGCTCGAACCATGACTGTTCTGGACGGCCCTGGCGCGACCCTGCCAAGCCCCGTCGTGGAACTGCCTGCCAACTACAGATGGCTGACACCCCTTGTCAACAGCCTGTTCACTCGACCTTACGAGACAACGGTCAACGCATTGCCTGCCGACGGCGGCAAAGTTTCAATAAAGGTTGTCCTGGGTACATCCAAGGGCAAAGTGATGGAGACCCGACGGATCAGTGAAACAGTCCGCGGTGGAGCCGTGACAGAGGCCTACAGCGAAGCTGCATCGAGAGCCGGCGCCTGGCTTGCGTTTACGCTGGCTAAGCACGCGCAGCCGCGCCGCCTGGTGAGGCGAAGTGACCAACGGGTGGTGATCTTCGGCACGGAATCCTGGGAAAGTTACGCCCTGCTGCGCAAAGGTCAGCGCCGGACGGAACTAACAGAGCAGATGGACGCATACAAAGCGGCGCTATTCGAGGATCCGTGCAACGTCGGCGCCCTGGCACGGTTAGGCCACCTTCAGGGAAACGAACCAGCGAACTTAGACACCCTCAGTCAGGGCATCAATCACCTCAGCCGTGCTGACCATCTCCTTAACGGAAAAGCTGACGGCATGACGACATTCCGTTTTGCCTTGCCAGGGACGAGAGCTGATCCCCGGTGGTATCAGATCACGTATCAGCGAACTGTTGCATTCATCAACCGCTACTACGCCCGCGCAGCCAAAGACGGATTTGCCGAATCTGATTTAGCACAGGCTTTGTCGTTGGGCGTGGAGCTTGCGCGGGCAGTCGGAGCAACCCAGCTAACGCTCGCCAGCAAGTGGAGACGGTGGTCCATTATGCGCGACCGGCAGCATGACCTGCAGGACCTGTTGGACCGTGATGGTCTCGACCTTGCAAGCCTCCTTGCAGGCCCTTTGGCTGTCATCGAAAAAAGAAACAGCTGGAAGGACGCTCCGTCGACACTTGCCCAGATTGTTCCGCACCGGTTCGGCACGACCTATGAGTTTTGGAAGTTGCTGGCTGGGCTTCATCCCCCGGGCGTAGAGTCCACGCTTGAGTGGAGCGGGCCCTCATCGAGAAACTTATTGGCCGCTCAGTTGGAGTTCGCCACTCTGTCCACACCTGAGGGGAACAGGGCAGAAGACAGCTTGGGTTCTTTCTTGCCGTGGCGCGTCCGCTACCAGCGGGCCTGCGTACTCGTTGAGATGGAACTCTATGAGGACGCGGTGGATGAACTTAGCCTGATCCTGGACTATGCCTCAAGTTTTTCTGCATCCTCATTGCTCGTTGTTGACTGGGTCAAGAAGGACCCCGCCCTTCGACCGCTGTTTAGGCAAAGCCGGAGGCTGGCCCGCCTGACCTCGATCCACCGGAGCGACGGACGCCCCGGTAAAGGGCAGAGACGCCACCTTCGGCAGCAGCAGGTCCGGCTCGCGCTGATGTTGAACCGCAGCGAAGAACGACTAGCTGCCTTGCCGCGGGAACTGATTCTCCAAGGCGAGATTGTGAACGATCCCCGTGGGTGAGTGCAGCGCCGTTCCATCTGCAGTCCGGTGTAAGAAACCTGCAGGCAACTCATCGGTCACGGAGGTGGAGGCATGTGTGGGATTGCTGGTGAAATAGCCTTCCGTGGTAGTCGCGCGGAAACGAAAGCCGTGGCCGCGATGACCGCAGCACTGGCTTCGCGGGGGCCCGATGGTGACGGGAGGTGGACGAACGGGTGGGTTTCCCTCGGGCACCGGCGGCTGAGCGTCATTGACTTGTCCGCAGCGGGAGCCCAGCCCATGGTGGACAAAGAACTTGGACTCGCCGTCGTCTTCAACGGCTGCATCTTCAATCATCATGAGTTGCGCTGTGAGCTGGAGCGGCGGTACACATTCACGTCCACCAGCGACACTGAGGTGATCCTAAAGGCGTACGATCGGTGGGGCGAGAATTTCGTGGACCACGTGGTGGGAATGTTTGCCGTAGCCGTTGTTGACGAACGGCTACGGCGTGTCGTTTTCGCTAGGGACCGGCTGGGAATCAAGCCGCTGTACACCGCTAGAGTGGACGGGCGGCTCCGCTTTGCCTCGACCTTGCCCGCGCTGTTGGCAGGCGGCGGTATTGACCAGACACTCGACGCGTCAGCACTTCACCATTTCCTCACCTGGCACACAATAGTGCCAGCCCCGCGGACCATCCTTCAGGGGGTGGAGAAGCTGCCGGCAGCCACGATCCGTGTTGTCGACTTTGATGGCTCCCAAAGGGACCGGGTGTACTGGCAGCCCGATTACGTCCGCGATCCGGACCTTGCAGGCTGGAGCCTCAACGACTGGAGCGAGGCGCTGCATCACTCCTTGCTGACAGCGGTTCAACGACAGATGGTTTCCGACATTCCGGTCGGCGTGCTCCTCTCGGGGGGCTTGGACTCAAGTCTGTTGGTTGCGTTGCTGTCTGAGGCGGGGCAGCACACAGTAAGCACGTTCAGCATCGGCTTTGATGGCACGAGAAGAGAGCCTGGCGACGAGTTTGAGCAGTCCGATCTGGTCGCTCAAATTTTCGGCGCGGATCACCACCGGCTACATGTAGGCATTGACGACCTTGTCGCAGGCGTGGACTGCTCCGTGCAAGCCATGACAGAGCCGATGGGCAGCCATGATGTTGCGGCTTTCTACCTTTTGTCCAAATCAGTTTCCGAGCACGTCAAGGTGGTACAAACCGGCCAAGGCGCCGACGAGATATTCGCCGGCTACGCCTATCATCAGCCGGCTGCCACCGTCCATCGAGGTTTGGCCCTGGAGACTTTCATCAAAGCGTTCGCTGACCGCGACCATGCTGTCATGTCGCAGGTCCTCGAGCCGGACTACTGTTGCGATGAGGACTCAAGCCGCAACCTGCTCGCAGCCTGCATGGCTTTACCCGGGGCTGAAACAGCTCTGGACGCTGTCTTGCGATTGGACACCCATCTGCTCATGGTTGATGACCCGGTCAAGCGTCTTGACAGTATGACAATGGCATGGGGCTTGGAGGCACGGGTACCGTTTCTGGATCAGGACCTCGTAGCACTGGCTGCGGCGTGCCCGCCGGAATTCAAGGCAGCACACGGTGGCAAGTGGGTGCTCAAGGCGCTGGGGCGGCGACTCCTGCCGTCCGCCATCGTTAACCGGCCCAAAAGATACTTCCCGGTGCCCGCCCTGCGCCTCATGGAAGAGCCCTTCCTCACGATGGTGAAGGATGCGCTCTACGCCCCCGAAGCCAAGCGGCGCAAGCTCTACCGGCCCGAATATATCGAAACTCTTTTGAGCGACCCGAGCGGGAACTTCACCCCAGTGAACGCCAACGCGCTGTGGCAGTTGGCCATCCTGGAGATGTGGCTTCAACAGCACGGAATCTCCGCATAGGAAGGACGACCCAAACCCAGATTCAATAAGGCGGTAGGCTCACCAGCCAGGACCCTCACGCCTTGAACATCTACACCGCACCCGAGTCGCCACCCCTGCTAATCTCGACGTCCGCCGGCGCGTTGCGCCGTGATGAACTGCCGCAAACGACTCCAGCAGCTCCTTATTGGCGGTTTCGATGCCCTGGTGGAGTTCTCCTAGCTGGCCCTTTACCTTCCTTTCCTGTGTCGGAGACCGTCTTCCCACCCCACGTGGTCAGATGCCGTGACCGAAGTCGTTATCGGCTGTGTTGAGTAGCCAGCCACCGAAACGCGTGCCATTGGGCTGCATCGTCGGCGCGCTCATTGTGGTGCCGGCTTGTTCCAGGATTCCCAGCCCCCAGGGGCTGCTGACGAGGACTTCCGCACGCCCGTCCCCGTCGAAGTCCGCCGCCGTCCCCAGCCGGTTGTCGGCTGTGTTGAGTAGCCAGCCTCCGAAGCGGGTGCCGTTGGGCTGCATCATCGGTGCGGTCATGGCGGCACCGCTTTGCTTGAGGATGCCGACTCCCCACGGGCTCGTGACCAAGACTTCCGAACGCCCGTCACCGTCGAAATCGCGCGCAGGGCCGAAGCTGTTGTCGGCTGTGTTGAGCAGCCACCCGCCGAAACGGGTGCCGTTAGGCGCCATCATCGGTACGGAAAACGTTCCGCCGGCGAGCTTCAGGATCCCGATCCCCCACGGGCTTGAGACAAGGATCTCCGGCTTCCCGTCGCCGTCGAAATCGCCGACCGGCCCAAACCTGTTGTCAGCTGTGTTAAGCAGCCAGCCACCGAAACGGGTGCCGTTCGGTGCCATCATCACTGCGTCGAGCGTTGAACCATTCTGTCGCAATACACCGATACCCCAGGGGCTGGTCACCAGAATTTCCGCCCGTCCGTCGCCATTAAAATCGCCGACCGGCCCAAACGCGTTGTCGGCCGTGTTAAGCAGCCAGCCACCGAAACGCGTGCCGTTCGGTGCCATCATAGGTGCGGCCATGGTCGCGCCAGCCTGTTCGAGTATCCCGAGCCCCCAGGGGCTGGTCACCAACAATTCCGCGCGCCGATCGCCGTCAAAGTCCGCTGCCGGTCCGAAGCTGTTGTCGCGGGTGTTGAGCAGCCAGCCGCCGAAACGGGTTCCGTTCGGCTGCATCGTCGGCGCAGTCATGCTGGCACCGGCTTGCTCCCAGATTCCGATCCCCCACGGGCTGCTGACGAACGCTTCCGCGCGTCCGTCGCCGTCGTAGTCGGCCACCGGTCCGAGGAAATTGTCGGCCGTGTTGAGCAGCCAGCCACCGAAACGCGTGCCGTTGGGCTGCATCATCGGTGCCGTCATCGTGGCGCCGTTCTGCCTGAGCAGACCGACTCCCCACGGGCTGGTGACCAGGACCTCCGCGCGACCATCGCCGTCGAAGTCCGCGCTTCGGCACGCAAACTTGGCGGCAGCCGGAAGCAGGGTGCGCAAATCCGGACGGTTACCGATCCGCTGCGTTGCGGGACGCCCGGCTGCGTCCTGCTGTGGGGAACCGTTGTTTCGCAGCAACAGACGCGCCTCTGGAGATGTCAGCCGTCGGATGCCACGGGCCTTGAGCGCACCCTGTACTCCGACGATTGCCCCGGTAACAACCGGTGACGCGCTAGAGGTTCCATTGAAGCCGTCGGTATACCAGAGGTCAGGGTTCGCCCCTCCCTGCAGATCGCCGTATCCAGTCGTCGTGACCTCGACCCCCCAGCCCTGAGCATCAACCCTGGAACCGTAGTTGGAAAAAGCCAGCCGCGAACGATCAGGGCCATTGTCATTTCCGTGCGTCCCTGGTGGCGGTGCGCCAGCACCAACGACAATCGCGCCCGAGGACGGATTGGCCAAGTTGAAAGGGTTCCGCCAGCTCGCCGGAAATCCAGCCTGTGGGGTGCCATAAACCGCGTCGTCGAAGTTCTGGGACCCGTTGCCGGCCGCCTCGACCACGACGATCCCCCTGGCCACGGCGTACCGGATCGCGGCGAAGTCGTCAGGCCACCATTCGATCGCAATAAAGCCGAACTGACCGCGTGGCGGATTAGGCGTATTGGGTCCGGGACGGTGGATCTCGAGCAAGAGCACGTCCCCGGCGACGAGCTTATCCGCAGCCGCCTTAATCGCGGCCGAACTGGATTGGTCATTAAAGGACGAGGCACTGATGACCGCGTCCGGTGCGATCCCCGTGATGCCGATTCCGTTGCGGTCGCCGCTGATGACGCCCAGCACGGCCGTGCCGTGGTTGGTATCGGTGCTTCCGGTGCCGGCGACGACGCCGCCCTGGTTGCCCTGCAGGTCCTCATGGGTAAAACGCCAGCCCCACTCGCAGTCGATCACCCGAACACCGGTGCCGCCACCGCCGGGGATGGTCCAGGCAAGCTTCGCATCCACACCGCCGGGTGCGGCATTCAGATAACCCTGCCGATCAACCCACATCGGCGTAGCAGGCGGTGCATCACTTCGATCCGGCTGCATCATGTTGAACTGCATTTCCTCCATATCAAGCTTCGGTGCGGACGCCGCCGGCTTGATATACGCCGACTCCACCAAATCGTTGGCCTGCAGCTCTTCGGCCAGGCTCTCCAGCTGATCAGCCGGCGCCTCCACGCGGTAGTACGTTGCCAGGTCAGGTACCTCGACCGCAGAGTTGGAGGGTAACGCCGCCTCGAGGTCGTCCTGCTGCCGCCTCAGCCGATCCTCGCTGAGCCCGAACAGCGGGCGGAGGACCGCCCCATGCACGTCAAGAATCGACTGCAAGGGGGACACATCAGCTTCCGGTGAGGCCACACCGGAAGCGCCAGCGCGGATGTGCGCGGCCGGCGCAAAGACAGCAATCAGTTCGGGGGCTTGTGCGCCCGCGGGTTGAAGCGGCTCAAAAGGTTGCGAGGGGGATGTTGGGGTGGAATCGTCTGCGGACATGGCTGGTACTCCTCATAAGGTCGCAACAAATAGAATCGGCGTCAATGGCGAAAACGCACGTGGCCCCTAAACGACACGTGCCCGAACCCGATAGGCTGCTGCCGTCTTCTCGGGCAGCGCCATTGCATACACTCCCGCGTTGGCTAGCAGGCTGCCTCGATCACCACCAACGGCAATGGGTATGGAATTTGTGCTGATCCTAGGCATTGCTGCGTTACTGTCGCGTTACTGAAAGTGATGCTAAACAGCAGCAGCGACACCGAGGCGCCGGAGCGGGGCCTCAGCCTGGTCCTTGCTCAGCCCCTCGGTGCTGGAGTGATCGGGTACACGTACCGGCTTCGGATTCTGCTGATTCTCAAGGCGCCCTCATCGCGCGCCCCGCTCGCCGGCTCTCAACCGAACAGGCCGAGAACAGAACCGGAAATCTCGGACCGTTTGCATCAGCAGCAACTCGGGGAGGAAAGCCATTCCCGAGCATCCAGCTCCCCCAAGCGGCACATCGTCCCCGCTCGATGCCGGTGTAGGTTCACCCGCGACAGCAGCGAAGGCTGTCTCGGAGCGGACCCAGCATGGCTCATCTCCGTGAGCCCGCACAGTCCGTTATCCTTGCGGTATAGCCGCTGCCCGGTTCCCTGCTACCCAGGTATTCGCCGTCGAAATCGACAAGCCGTCCGGTCTCTACCCGCACGCCCACAGAAGGGACTGCCCCCCAGTTTGGAACTGCCCCCGGTTTTGTTGACTCCTTGACCTGGCGAGCTTGTGCTCGTGGAAGGATGTTGACCACGCCTACGGCTTTTGGGGCGGAGTTCCGCCAGGATGTTATTGATATGGCCCGGAAGGGTGAGGCGCCGTTGGCGCAGATCGCGAAGGATTTCGGGCTTTCGGTCACGACGTTGAAGCGCTGGATTGCCATCGCCGAACGCAAGGAATCCGGCACGGCAGAGACCGCGGCGGCAGAGTCGGCTGAGATGCGAGAGTTGAAGAAGCGGAACCGGTTGTTGGAGCAGGAGAATGAGATTCTGCGCCGGGCGGCTGCCTATCTGGCGAGGGACATCAACCCAAAATGATCTACCCGCTGGTCACGGATCTTGCCGCCGACGGTGTTCCCGTGGCGGTGACCTGCAGGGTGTTGGGATTTAGCAAGCAAGGCTATTACCGGTGGAGGGCGCGCCCGGTGACGGAACGGGATTGGGTCGATGCGCACCTGGTCAACGCCGCCCTGGACATCCACGCCGACGACCCCGCATTCGGGTCCCGGTTCATCGCCGACGAACTCCCGGCGAAGGGCATCACGGCGGGCGAGAACAGGGTCCAGCGCTTATGCAGGGACCACGGCATCTGGTCGGTGTTCTCGAAGAAGCGTGGCCTGAACCCCAGACCAGGGCCCGGTCCACGACGACCTGGTCGAGCGAGATTTCACCGCCGCGGCGCCGAACGAGCTGTGGCTGACGGACATCACCGAGCACCCCACTGCCGAGGGGAAGCTCTATCTCTGCGCGGTGAAGGACGTCTATTCCGGCCGGATCGTGGGTTACTCGATGGACTCACGGATGAAGTCCTCGCTGGCGGTGTCAGCGCTGGAGAACGCAGTCCGGGCACGCCGCCCGGCAGCGACCGTGGTGCACTCGGATCGCGGGTCCCAGTTCCGGTCCCGTCGCTTCGTTGAATCACTGCGGCACCACGGGCTCACAGGATCGATGGGCAGGGTCGGTGCGTGTGCGGACAACGCCGCGATGGAATCGTTCTTCTCGCTGCTGCAAAAGAACGTCCTGGACCGTCAGCGGTGGCTTACCAGGCAGGACCTCCGGCTGGCTATCACGAGCTGGATCGAGCGGACCTATCACCGCCGGCGACGGCAAAGACGGCTGGGAAAACTCACGCCAATCGAATATGAAACAATCAACCGGACCGCGCTCACAGCGGCCTAAGACCCCGAGTCAACAAAAGCCGGGGCAGTCCCGGTCGGGATGATTGTGAACGCGACCGCAAGCCCGTTTGGGCGGCTACGTTTCCGATCGCTCCAAGCGGCGCAAGTCATTCGCGTTCTTCGTTCTAGTCAATATGTCTGGCGAATCCGTCCCTCGGCTCCTTCAAAAAGGCGGGCGGGCGGCCGTGCAATTTTGGTGACGTGGGAGCTGTAGTCCCCTTGCCACAGCTCCAAAACCGGTTGCTTCCAGCACAAGGTCCAACCAGGCGACGCGATTGGCGAACCGCTTGACTTTTCTTGGGGCAGTCCAGCGATAAGACTCATGCTCCCAGACGATTAGACGTCGGCAGCACAGACAACGCAGAGACTGCAACGTTGGCCGAGAACAAGGGCCCAACGTCTCTCAGCTTGGGACATCCCAACCAGAAAACATATAACCGCTCACAACCATCAACGAAATGGACTGACACCCATGCACGCCGTTCTCGAATACACCTACGATGCCAACTACCTTCAAACCCGCGAACAGTACCGCGTAGACCACCTCAGGGCCGCGTGGGAAGCAGTCGCACGGGGTCAGCTTCTAGTGGGCGGGGCCGTTGGCGACGGACCCTTCAGCGGTCTGATGATCTTCACGGGTGAGAAGCCACTCGAGGCCGCAAAAGCATTTGCGGCTGCCGATCCCTACGTCACCTACGTCACCGGAGGCGTAGCGACGTCATGGGCTGCCCGCCCGTGGACCACCGTGCTCGGGAAAGGGGCGGCGACACCGGTCCACCCCTGAGTCCGACCGCAGCACTCCGCGGCAAGACGATGACATCATCGCTGTCTTCCGTCACCAGCTGCGGGCGGGTGCCCTGAAAGGTATGCATCATGCCCCGACAAACAAGCCAAAAGCGGAGCGTCTGCACCCCCAACGTGAACCGGGTACGTGCGGGTCAGCACCCCTGGACCAAAACGAGAAACGCCAACTCGAAGGCCAGGTTCTGGACAGGGTCTTCACCGATGAAGCCTTCGGAAGGGACACCGCACGGCCGCAACTCACGGAACTGCTGCGGTTTGCCCGCGACGGCGACACAGTCATCGTGCACAGCATGGACCGACTGGCCCGCAACCTCGACGATCTGCGCGCCCTCGATCGCCAAACACGAATGGAGATTTGGAGAGCTTCGTTCTCAACCGGTGGTCGTGCTGAGGATTCAATTCGGTTACACCCACCCAGTTTCCCCACCAACGTCTGTCGCTGCCCGCTGCTGGAGTTCTTGATGCTTGTGCTGCTCGTCTGCGCGGCCCAGTAGGCCGAAGGATTCAGCGAGATCGCCGAGGGCCTCGGCGTAGAACGCACTGTGCTCCCCCGTCTGCTCGCGCCAATATTCAGCCAAATCTTGCTGGCGTGGGATTGCCTCGCCGGCCGCGCCGCTTCTCGCCAGCATGATGAGTTGCTGGCGCCGCGCTCGAAGCGTTAGCCGGTGTTGGTCGCCGAGTGCGTGTGTCATCCGCGGGACTAGGTCATCGAAGATGGCTGTGGCGTCCGCAGGTGCGCCCGCTGTTCCCATAAGCGCCGCGCGGTTGTGCTCGGCCAGCAGCGCAGCGGTGTCGTTATCCGGCAGACGTGAAGCCGCATTGCAAGCAGCCTCGAGCAGATCGAGGGCGCGTTTGTACCGCCCCGCGCGGCGCAGCATCTCTCCCGCTGTCGCGAGTCCGGTAACCACGGCTCTGACGTCGACTGATTCTGGGAGCGAGTGAAAAGTCACTAATTGAGTGTAAATTTCGTCGTCTGGTGGATCGGGCAAGCCTGACAGTACGAGAAGTAAACGGGCTTTAGCCTCCCATGTAGCTTCGTGGTCCACGCCGTAGAGGGCGCTGCAACGTTCCACGAGCCTGCGTGCTAACGGCAGCGCCTCTGCCCAATTTCCGACTTTTACCAATCGTTCGATGAAGTTGCTGACGCTGGTCAAAGTCGTCGTGTGGTCCTCGCCGAGCACGTGAGTGCGCCGGGCAACGAGGTCGGTATATGCCGCGATTGCGTCTGGATAGGGGCTTGGAGTAATGCCCTGCGAGAGCAGGCTATGTAACGAGAATAGCGTGTGTGGATCGTCAGGACCGAGCGTCCTGAGGCGGCGCTCGTAAGCATCGAGGTGGAGCCGTCGTGAACGTTCCGGCTCCACAGCGAAAATTGCGTTCGCAAGGTTATGTTGGACGGTTAGCGTGTCGCGATCATCTGATCCAAAGAGGCGCGTCAATGCAGCAAGTATCGCCTCAAAATCCTGGACCGTAGAACCAGGCTCGGCCTTTCCGAGATCGAGCGCTAGATTTGCAGCGACGATAAGTGATTCCCGCGTTTCCGCTCCGCCACTCTTCAAATGCGTCTTGTCGACCGCCAGAGCATGGATCTGCGCCGCTTCCGGGTAGCGCTGCTCGACATGCAAAAAGCGACCCAAGACGCGTAACGCGCGAAGGTCAAACGTGTCGGTCGGTAATGCTGACCGGAGCGCAAGAGATACTCCGAAGGCGGCAAGCCGCCGTTTATCGCCATGAGTAGAGATGTCCTCGACATCCCCAATATCGGTAACGATTTGGATTGACAGGTCCTCAATGACGGCGGCGTGGAAGTTCTCAAGTTTTTGGATGTATTGGAGCGCCGAGAAGCCGACGAGGCCATGCAGTTCGATGGTGTCTGGATCTAAAGTGCGAACCAAGGAAAGATTGAGTAACTCACCTAGCGCTTGGCGAGTCCCGGAGTTGGTTAGTTCCCCGCTAATGAAGTGCCGCACTACCGCCACTAAAGTGTGCACAGGCAGTGGCCCCACGTTAGCTGTTGCTGCCACTGCGAGCATAATGAAGGCTTCCTCCCTAAGCCGGCGAATGCTCGGCGCAAAGGTGGCCATCGCGCTGCTCGTGTGCCCAGTTGGAGAAACGGAAGTCCAGGCATTGGCGGCCGCTTCCTCGACTAAGGCCAGTTCGGCTCCCGGCTTATTGAGCTCGGCGAGTAGGGAGCCGGCGGAAGAACCGGGCAGGGCGACTAAGGCGCCGACGACTTCGATCGCCAAAGGGAGGTGACCTAGCTTCACAACTAATTCGAGGGCGTCGTTCTCGTCCGCTTCCTCGGCCTTAGACCTCTGAGCCAGGAGCAGTTCGACGGCCTCTTCGTCGTCCATAAGTTTGAGCGGCAGATTGGGCATGTGTCGGTAGGCCGATCCCTGGGTAGTGACTACGGTTCGGCCCCCTCTGATCGGTGGCAGCACGGAATCGAACTCGTCGGCAGATAGGCCGGCTGGGAGGTCGTCGACAACCCATAGGAAGGGCCCGTCGAGTGAGCCGAGATGGTCGGCGATGACATCGTCTTGATTCGGAGGCTGGTCAGCAAGATCGGCGTCACCCGGAAGGATCTGGAGGGGGCGCAACTGACGGGCAATAAGTCCGAGCTGAGTCTTGAGTAGAGGCTGGACTTGCTTTGCGCCTTGCTCACCCTCGGTTGGGATGCTAAGCCGGAGCCAGAAGATTCCGCCTGGGTAGGCCGCAGCGAATCGGTTGGCGTATTCGCTTACTAGTGCGGTCTTGCCTAATCCACCCATGCCCTGAACGACGACAGCAGGAGGTACGGGTGCGCCACCAGCAACAGTAGGGGGTGGCCGTAGCAACCCATCTAGCGCCCAGAGTTCCGACGCGCGGCCCACGAACCGATTGAACCTTGAAGGCGGGTCGCCATACCAAGGGACGGCATCCGCATCTACAAGCTGTGTGAAGGTGCCGTGCGTCGCATTAGCACGGTCTACTACTCGACGGGCAAGCGCAGCCCAGCCCTCAGTGTCCTCCACCCGCGGCGCGGCCGCAATCAGATTTGCGCGCAGCGACGTCGGCAAGATGTGTTCCATGGTTGGCTCGGGGTTGACAACGAAGACGCGAGACGGATCTACGGCTACAGCAGCCGTAAGCTCCCAATGGCATGCTCTTCGGCTGGCGTACGCGTCGGAGTACCAACACACAAACAAAACTGACTCGGCCATTCCTGACCGAACTCGGGCTTCGATCGCATCGAAGTCGTCAATATCGGCATCGTCAAAAAAGACATTGATTCCTAGCTTCATGAGACAGTTTCGCAGCATCGGAGCCAACCCGCGACGCGGGTTCTCCGCCATGCGCTGTTCATTCTGATCGAGCCAGGCATGACTGAGGAACACGGAACCTGATCCGGCCATACTACCCCTCTCTAATCGGTGTTTATCGACCTTATGTTCCCCTTGCCCTAGGCGTACATGTAATTACGTTTATGGTGATAAACCGCCATGAGATGCCGGTTACCGCAACTCAAGCATGCAAATTCACGCCCAGAGCTGGACATCTCGAATATGTTCTCGTTCCCATAAATGGTGTCCCGAAGGAGTGTTTTGCTGTGGATACCATGGGCTAATGCCGTGTGCACTACATCTAGGGCACTTGGGACCCGACCACAAACACAAATGCGGGTTTCATCAGATGGTATAAAGCCAAACTCCTCAATGTAGCCCAAAGGCAAATCTAGGAGCCCTTCCATGTATCGAAGTTCGCTCAAGGGTGTTAGTTGATACCGTTTGTCCCCCGTTACAAGGTTGCTAATGCGTTCAAAGGCAACATCGTCAAGTATGACTTTTGCGGTATACCCTTTACTGTGAAGGTACCTTTTGATGGCTGGAATGCTTTCAAGCGGAACCTTCTCCACGTCAAGGTTCAGCGACATATCTCCTCCTGACGCCTTTCATGTGCCTGCGACCTTCCAGCAGCAGGTCCCGTCAATGATGACACTTGTAGCCAGTACATTCTGGAATGCGTTACTGCAGCGTTACTGTCTATCCCTGGTCTCGTCCAGGGCCTGACACGCAAGGGCGTGCGGGTGGAGTTTGTTGAAGAGAGCCTGTTTTTCACAGGCGAGGACTCCCCATGGCCAGCCTCATGATCTCGCTCATGGGTGCCTTCGCTGAATTGGAACGCTCACTCATCAGGGAACGCCAGAGAGAAGGCATCGCCCTGGCCAGGCAACGCGGCGCCTACAAAGGCCGGAACGGGCAGCGGGGCTGGTTCAGCGCGTCGACGCCGGCGCCCCGAAAGCCCTCCTTGCCCGTGACTACGGCATTAGCAGGGAGACCGTCTACCCGTACCTGCGCCATGCGGTTGGAGCGATTTCAACGCCGCTTCCCTCGGATGTTGCTCCCTCGCCGAGTTGCCGGACTAAGCGAACGTCGGTTGTCGGCTTTTAGGAGGGGCTTCGGGAGTGATTTGGATATGTCCCTGGACGTGGACGAAGTATGTGAAGAGCAACGACGGGGCTCCGCGATGCGTCAGGGCTGAACCGCTTTGAAACACGTTGCTTCCGTAAGGGGCACTCGTTCGAACGGTTCAAGCATAGGTAATATCGCTGGCGGCACCGTCGCAGAGCCATGACTCTGTGCAGCGCATATCAAGCGCCCGTACACCTGCTCTGTGGTCCGTGTAGAGGCGTGTCCGAGCCGACGCGAGATGGTGAACAAGGGCACTCCGTCCTGGATCAGACATAAATTACCACCAGCGAAGAGGCTGACGCTTGCGTCCAGTGATTGCCAAAGTCGACTCTGACGACGAGCATATAAAGCGCCTGCGTCAACTCATCGTCGGGGAGCTGACGGTGCGGACATAAAAGATCTGAACGGACAGCGGCGAAGGCGGCAGACGTTTAGCCTACGCCGCAATCTCAGGTGTCGTGCGAACCTTCGGGAAACGTTATACCCCAGTTCGCGGTTGACGCCTTCGTGACTCGCCTTAGGCTGGTTTACCAAGAGCGTGAAAGCTGCCCTGCGGAGAATTCAGTTGAGCCACGAACGGGAAAACGCTCATTGACGCCGAGCGCTTCCCTCTTGCACTAAAGCGCGCGGAAAAAGCTATTGCCCAACTCGCAGATATCATCCAATAGCTGTAACGGAACAGTAACGCGCATTAGGTAACCTATAGGAATGAATTAGCGAAGGAGTTAACTGAGGACCGTTAGCCTCTGGGGTGACTTAATGAACTGGAGGTACTGATGCCCCAAGCAGATAGTTATGATCATGACGTATTCATCTCATATTCAACAGTAGCGTCGGCACAATTAGGGGCAGCTGTCGAACAAGGCCTGGTGACGTTCGGCAAACCGTGGGACAGCCCCCGTGCCCTGAATGTTTTCCGTGACGTTTCCGAGCAGCCCGCCACCATTGATTTGGCCGCGGAACTTATGGCTCACCTTGACGCCTCCGACTGGCTTATTTATCTCGCATCCCCCGAAGCAGCTGCCTCATACTGGGTCCGGGCCGAGATCGAGCATTGGCTAAGTGCCCGCGGACCCGAGCGCCTGCTGCTAGGCATCGGTAGTGGTGAGATCGGCTGGGACGCGGTGCTGTCTCGCTTCACAGCGAGCACTTCCTGTCTCCCGCCGGAATTGTTGACTACCAAGTCCATGCCTAAGTGGGTGGATTTCCGCGAGGCCAAGTCTCGGAATTTCAGCATTAACGATGAGTGGTTCAGGGACAAAATTGCGGATTTCTCCTCGAAAGTGCGGGATATACCAAAGGCATATTTGGTCGGTTTGCATTGGCGCGAGCACAGGAAGGGGCTCGCGCGCCGAATTGCACAACATGCCGACATGATGATCGAAACAAATGCGAGTTTAGCATTGCAGATGGCTGCGACAGCTAATGAGCTTGACGACGTCCCGGAAACTCGTAACACCTTATCTAGCCTCTTGGAGTACTCGTCTGGGACTACTTCTGTGGAGGGATCACATGGAATAGTTACCGCCATTGCTGCTTTCCCTGGACCTGGAACTGAAAAAGTTGTGTTGGCTCATGCAGACGGGATGATTGACGTATTGACCCCGGCCGCACCCGTGACTCATGCGACTTTGGCGTGCCCTCGGCCCGGCCATGGCCCCACCGCACTCGGTATTAGTCAGGGTGGTCTGGCAGCAGGCTATCTTGACGGTTTTGTAGCCTGCCATGGTCCTGACGTAAAACGGATTATAAAGGTCATGGATGAACCCGTCTTATTGATTGCTCCTGACGAAACCCTCGTACATGTCGCTTGCGCTTCCCACAACAAAGTCATCATCTGCACAGTCGAGAGCGGCGAGCTTCGGGAACTTTCCTGCCGGCACCTTTTAGCGATGAGGTGGACAGGAGATGAGCTATGGATCGGCGATTGGGCAGACCTCTTGCGCTACGACCTTTCTGAAGGGCAACTCACGAAACAGGGCCAACTGTTTACTCTTGCACGTCCAGGGCCAAGAGCCATCACCCCGAGTTTCAAAAAAATGGCGGTAGGGCAACTGGATGGCGGAGCGGTGACAGTCTGGCCAGTACCCTACAACAGTTCAAGCCTTGAGGGCGCACTGCAAGGGCCTCCCGGATTTATGGATGGATTGGCTATCGACGCACCTGGCGAGCACGTTGCTGTCGCGACGGGCGGGCGGCTTCTAGTCTGGGCCCTTTCGTCGCCACAAACGCCCGTCCTTGATCAACAAGGATTGCCCCGCGGCCTCAGTGACCTTCTTGTGGGTGAAGACGGTTCATGGGTCGTGGCCAGGGGGACTGACAAATGTCAGTTGAGGACCAGCGCCTCATCAACCCTTACGCGTCAGGTTCCCTTCAGCGCCTTGGACGTTCCCAGTGTGATTCAAGCCGCTATGGCTGTAGCTTTTTCTCCGGATGGCCAGCTAGTTGCATGGGTAGCTAATCCATCTCGGCCAACATCAGAACGCCCCACGATTTCCACGTGGGACATCTCCGGTTGGTTTCCCGGGCCTAGCGTGAGCCTCCCCATAACCCCGATAGGACTTGCATTCAGTGAAAGTCGGAAGCTGATCGCGGAAGGCTACAAAGAGGTTTCCTACATATGGAACCTCAATACAGATAAGACTGAAGTGACTGACCTTCCGGCTACTTTTGGTTTGCAGACACGGCTCCGACCAGAAGCGACACCAGCAGTCGAGATCTACGAAGAAGGCAAACTCATCGACGAAGTCACCTGGCCCGGTAAGGACTGGCCGGCTTCTTACATGGTTCCTTCCGGGCGTCTCGTTCCCGTTGCATTCCGCTCCGGACGCCTCCTCCTCCGCGACGTCGAGACCCGGACCGATCTCTGGTCAGTAGAGACCGCGACTTTCCACGCGGTCGCCTGCTCCCCTGACGAACGCATAGTCGCTGGCGTTACTCAAGGCGGACGTTTATTGCTCATGGATGCTCCAAGCGGAGGAATCATGGCACGTCTCGAAGTGCCCGCTTCGCAAATACACAAGCTTGCTTTTGCACCCTCCGGCCTCTCCTTAGCCTGCGCCGGGGTTGGAGGGGTCCTGACCTTAATCAACACAGACACGACGTCATGGAGATACGTAGCTGAAACTAGAGCGGGGGGCCGCCTCCCATCATCGGAGCAACAACGTCTTGGACTCGACCAAATCTACTTGCCTTAGAATAGGCTGCAATTTGAACTTGGCTACCCGGTCGACTCTAATGGGCCGCTGGAGTCTTGGTGGACTGAGGCTCCATAGTTCAGGTATGCCGTGCCGTTTTTCGGCACTGCGACTGGCCGTGACCCCCTGCCGCTGATCCGTCGCCCAGAGCCTGCCTTCCGTTGTCGGTATCAGCTGAAGCCGAGTTCGAGGTTGGCCACCTCCGTGAATAGTCTGGTCGTCTCCTCGATCGTGATGGATTGCTGGCCGCCAGGGGGGCTGATAAGGCTATCGCCATGGTTTCCGGTTGCTATGCCGGTGTCCGCCGTCAGGTTCAGGACCACCAAGGGCGGTGCTGGCCGGAAGAGCGCGGCGAGTGTGAAGTCGTTGCTGGTGAGCGCGACGTGCTGGGCCAGGACCTGGCTCGGCGCTGTCGATGATGTTGTTGGTGACCATGAAAGTCTCGTAGAGGGTGAGTAACTCCTTGGCCTCGCCACGGGCAAATAGCCGCAGCGCTTCCAGCATCCACCCGCCGGATCTCCACGTAGTCCTCCAGGAACGGCACGAATTCAGCCCACGAGGCTTCCCAATGCCGCACGATGGCCGGATAGCGCTGGTCCCATTCGGCGGTGAACTCGCGGCGCATCCGAGCCTGTTATCTCGGCCAGCAATGCGATTTGCGCTTGTTGATTGGTGTTGCATTGCTGTCTCTCTGCTGTTAACGCGGCGCAGGGCGGGGATAGCTGGACGAGATCCGTCGGCAATCATAAAGGCGGTAGCGAGACGTTCGCCGACATCCTCCGGTACCTCACGAGAACGTCGGCCGGTGAGGAAGTAAGCATCTGGGAGGAGCCCCTTCATCCAATGCTGGGCCGTTTTTAGCGACATCCTTCGTCCATAGGTGCCCTTCTGCTGACTGGGCGGGGCGGTGTCAAGGCTGGAGGCGTTTCGTAGAGCCCCTTACGCGTTGACCCAACGCCCGATATAACCGGCCGCCACCTCATATTTGCCGTAGGTCCCGTCGCGAAGGATGCCATCGTGCACGCCGCCGGCGTACCAGCCTATTTCGATGGGCAGCAGCCGACCGTTCGCTTGGAAGCTTTTGAACTGGCCGTCTTTCGGAATCTTACTGATGTCGACGTCGTGCACGCTGCCTTGAGGATCAAATAGGTAGACTACCGTTTCGCCGGGACTGCTCATTAGTTTCCAACCCGTCAACGCGTTGAACCGGGCACTGCGCTCTTCGCTGAACAGAGGGAACCAATCGATCATGGCGCCGCTCGCTGTATCTCCTGCACCGACGGGAGCGGCGGGGGCAACAGGAGCCTGCCGGGCTCGGGTTGCCGACCGCGGCCTTTCAAAGTAGCGGTATACCACGGCGGGTGCCGAGCCCTCACCAAGTACAAGGAACCTCTCCCCGCCTCTCGGCTGCAGTCGCCAGGTTAACGATACGGTTTCCGCGCGGCGAGGCTGGTCCGAGTAGTCTTCGGTGGAAAAGTCTGGGTGACGGCGGCTAGCAGTGGCCCTGAAGGCTTCAAGAGTTATGGAAGAACCTGAGACGGTCGCTGCGCCTTCATGGAAGACCTCCATCTCGAAGGTGCCTTTCTGCACTTGTTGCCTCAAGATTCCAACATGTTGATATGTGCCGTTGGAATAGAAGTCGTACTGCAGGATTGCGTCTCCCATCCCCGTACTAATCCATTGGCCGACCAGCTCGGTCGGAAATTTGCTTGCCGGAGACTTGGGGGCTTTCAGGATCTTGCGTATATCTTCAACGATGATCTGGAAGTCCGAGTCGAAGGTTGCATGCCGAAGCCGCCGCGCGTTGATCCGACTAATCATTCCGACGTCAAGCGGCAGGGTCTCCGGCGAGGGCGGGTCTGCTCTTTCGATCAGGATGGGTAGTACGTGCGCATTAAGTTCTAGAGCCGTCGCCACCTCAACATGAACGAAGTCACGTTCGTCGTCGATCCTGCGACGGCGGCCTCCTGACTCCATCCCCTCCCAGTCCGATCCGATGAGTGCAAGAAAGACGGTTGTATCACGAATTGCCTTTGCAATCTTCAGTGGAAAATCTTGACCCGGAAGTATCGCATGAATGTCGATGAAGACCTGCGCACGTGGAAAAGCACCCATCAGCCGATCGCGCAACTTGTAAGCGTATTGTTCTGAGTCAACACGACGATAACTAATGAAGATCCGCGGACTCGTCGAACTATCCCGGGGTTGTCGTCGGAACAACATACTGACCCCCCGCTACTCATCACGAAGTCTGGATCCTAGTGTGGACCGAGACTACGGTCGTGGCAACCCCACTCCGCCATGACTCGGCAACCGGTTAGCGGCCACGTTCAATCAGCGACGAGCCGGAGGTACGGGAGTGTCTGAAAAAAGTGGATCCACGTTTGGACTGACACCCCGCAGAGTGGCTGAAGCCTCCACTACTGCCGAAGGTATTGAGCCCGTTCTCGACCGCCGCGTGCTGCCGTCCGGGCCAACCTTGGCATATGAGATGTATACATGGTCGGACCGTTTATTGGTAGAGACTGGCATCGAATTACTGGTAGAGACTGTCATTGAAGGCTCACGGACTTGAGCATGCTGGTTGGATGACGGATAGTCTTGCAGTCCTTTCACACTAAGCGTAGGGTCTTGGAGCCAGCCAGGAAAAGAATGCTAGGCCCTGAAATAGGGGGAGGCTTAATGCCACTTAAAGAAGTGGGTGTCGAGCTAGGTTGGGGGCCAGCCAAGCTGTCCGGGAAATGGGTTCCGGACGTAGCCGAGCGCGATGCGGCGTGGGAGCTTTACGTGGAGCTCGTCACCAGAATAGCCGTGGCTCCGCTAGGCCGTCGCGAAGGACTTCTGAGAGAGGCCTTAAATTCCCTTTACTCGCTCTTCGGAACGACGCGCGAAGTTTTGCGGAAGTATGGGCCGGCGGTTGCTCGAGCGCCCGAAATCGGCGAGTACCGGCTGGGGCATTTGGCCATTTGGATCTTGAACGCGGTCCTCCGCCCCGTGCTCGCTAGGTGGCACCCGGAGTTACAGCGGTGGGAAAGCCTGCGCCCGACCGAGAGATCGATGGCAGATCACGAAGAGGCATGGGAACGAGCCAATGAGTTGAGAGACGAGCTAGAGCGATTGCGCATCCTGCTCGTCCAGTACGCCCGCATCCTCGCCTTGGTATGTGAGGCGCCAGCACTTATCGACGCCATCGATGAGATCATCGCGGCCCGGTCCTTCCCCACGAATGGGGTGCCGGGGGAAAGCCTTTAGACAGCAAGAACGAGTCGTAGAAATCGCTACGATTCGAACCTTGGTACGTGTCGATGAAGATCGCACAGGATAGGTACGGTTATCGCTCTGGTATGTACTCCCAAACGTCAAGGAAAATTGGCCTTCACTTGATGGATTCCCAACATGTTGCGTGGACGTTTCCACTCCTGCCCGCGAGATCCCCTCTGCGGGTCAGTGTCCGGCCAATGGATGCGCCTGCTTCCATTTTGCGAGTTCGTCAGTCAGCCTTGTCTGTAGTTCATCCTCAAGGTGCTCGATAAGGCACGCCAACGACGCACCCACCGCCTCGTACTCAGGCAGGATGTCATACAGCCGTTCCAGTTCGGGCACCGAGTGGACCGTAGTCGCGAGGTCCTCGCCGCTATCAAGGCGGTCGACTATCCGGCGTGCAAACGTCACAGCACGCTCTCTGGCCTGGGCACGCCATGACGTCACCAGGTTCAACGCCTCGCTGAGGCGATCGAGTCTCTGAAGAGCGTCGTACTTTTCATTCATCAGGTCGAAGTTGAATGGATCCGCGGCTATGGCGGCGTCGAAATCGGTTAACGCGGCACCGGTCTTGCCCTGTTGGAAACGCGCAACACCCCGCCCCAACAGATACTCCGGCCGGGGTTGCGCAGCTGCCGCTTGTTCGAACTCCGACTCCGCGACCGCCCAGTCCTCTCGGTCCGTCGCATCCAGACCTCTGTCGTAATGTTCTTCGGCTGTGCGGCGGCGTACTTCCTCCAAGTTGGGTTGCTTCAAAAATCGCTCGACCAAGACGTTGACGGCCTGGTCGAACAGCGTGTCCAACAATTGCAGTGCGTTGAGTTCAAGCAGCTCACGACGACGTACGAAATCCGGCGAAACCGAGCTCAAACTCGCGCCGTCGACTAATACCGGCACCACATTCTTCCCAAACATCAACGCCCGGTCCAGCTCGCGCCCTACCCAGTCCCCGGAGGAGCCGAGCCCGGTCATCGTCGACTCATCGAGCAACACGACGAAGTGCTCGCACAACTCGATTTGGTTGAGAATGACGGATTCAAACCGCCCCGAGTCGATGTCCTCCACATCGAGGAACACCTCGATGTCCCGCGCTTCCAGAGCCTGCCGCAGCGCACGCGCGACCCAACGCCCTGTCGACCGCCGATAACTCACGAACACCCGCATCACCGCACCCCCAAGACAACGTCCGGTCAACAACAAGAGATGACTCTGCCGACGCCGAAACAGTCACCGTGACCATCTTGCGCTATGAGCTGTCCACCGCGCGAGGGCCAAACATCATCTCTAGGCGGTGAGAAGGGAATGTCCTTTTAACGGTGGCTCCACGGTCGCATTTAGGTCTGGCAGAATACCGGCTCCCCATCGCTTTCCTATCCGCCGCACAGGGCCAGGAACGGGCCGAGTTCCTCCAGCTGTTCGGGCCTGGCCGGCATGGTTGGTCAGTTCGACCAGCGGATGAGCCAGCCGGTATTGCCAGCGGGATATGGATACGTTTCCCCCGAATACCGGACGAGGTTCGCCGCTGACCTGAAGAAGATGCTGCCGCGCATCCCGCAGGTTCCTGGCTCTGACCGGTTCCGTGCCTTTGCGACCGCCGGCCGCGAACTCTCCGCCCTCCATATCGGCTACGAGTCGCTAGAGCCTCACCCGCTGAACGAGGTGGCCACCGGTCTGGCCGTCCAGCAGGACGACTACGCCCGATACGCGGTAACGAAGATGAAGTACGCCGGCAAGGCTGGCGCATGGGACAAGACCCGGATCATCTACAACGCCCACATCAGCCTCCACGTTGTTCTCATCACGCTTCCTATAGGTGAACTCGACAGTCCGCAGACCCGGTACTTCCCCCGGCTGCTTTGTCTCAATGAAGCCCACTTCATTGATGAATTCCACCGTCGAACGCGCTGCCTGGGCTTGGGCCTCGACAAGGGACGAAATGAGGTTTCCGAGTGTCTGGCCGAGCGTTAGCGAAGCCATTGGGTCAATTATGATCGCCACTTCATTCCTCCGGTTCGCCGGGGTCGGAACGGTTGCCGAAGCGGACATCTTCCTGCCCAGCGTGAGTAACAGCTCGGTAAGCCGGTTGTCCCGCAATGACTTGAGTTCTTCGGCGGTTACCAGCACAATCTCAGTGCTCACGAAAGTATCAGCGCGCGACCATCGAGTTCGCCATGTTCCCCCTGACCCTTGAGATCTTGCACGGCGTCCCGAAGGGAGGGAATTTCTTTCCGGACTACGCGATCGAAGACGGCGGCAAGGTCGCTACCTTCCAGCAGCTTCTTGATGGCCGCAGGCAGCGACTCCACGAAGGTTTCTCGGTACTCCAGCGTCACCTCAACGTGGACTTCCTCCTGGCTGTCCTCTAGTGGAGGAGCTGGCCGTTGCCGGCATCGATCTGCTGGTCTTGTGGGACCTCCCGCGTCGCGATCGAGGCTGGTGCCTGCTGGGTGCTCACCAAACCGTTCGTGGCGGTGCTATCGGGACTAGCCAAAGCCGAGCTGCCTCCATCGATGGCGGCCCGACAATGTGTCGAGGTCGACGACCAGACCGCTGTGAACCGACTGCCCGCGCAAATCAGGGCGCTAGTACTCGGTCGCTGACGTTGCCCAGGCCGCCCTTGAGGAAGGCCTCCGGGCCGAGCGGTAGCTGTGCGACCGCCTCGGCGTAGGCCACCAGCAGGTCCGGGTGTTCCCTGGCGCCGCAGCGTGACGACCGCCGGGGCGCTCACGCCTGTCCCGCCCGCTCCCGCGCGTACTTGGCCGGGAGCGCGTCCTGGGCTAGGTGCACATACCCGGCCGTGGTCTCCGCATTGGCATGGCCCATCAAATATCTGGCATTCGAGGAGTCGTCGACGAAGCGATTCGTCGCCTAGTTCGGCTGTCGATGGCCGCACTGATCGCTCGGTTGACAACCCGCTCTCAGCGAGCCTGGTCTCAATATCAATCGCCACCGCATCATCGACGTCGGACGCTGAAATGAGGACATCGAACGTGGACAGCGGTTGTGGAGACCAGTGTGCCCACGGTCCTGCGATATGGCGTTGGAACTTAGCCGGCCCGTCGTCGCGCGATAGGTGCTGCTTGACTAGCAACATCAGCGCGTATATTCCGCCCTCCTGCCCATTGAGCATCGGCACAACCACGAAAAACACTCCTGGCTTCGGGATCTGGCCAACGCGCGCTTTGGACGGGATACATTGCTGGTCCCACGAAAACATCTCGTACAGGGTCATATCCTCGGGAATCGCTTTGAGGTGCATGTCTTCCGGGGTCATCGGCTGGTCGTTCACGGCTATGAGGCTGCGTACGACGTCGGAAACGAGTGAGTGCGTGTCATTTCTGCTTACTCGCGGCGTGATCCCGTTCGACGACGTGACCAGCACAGCGTAGAGATCGCGATTCATCGGGCCCTCCAGCCTGTGACGAGACCTGTCAGGGTGGTGATGTCGTCGAGCGAGACGAGCCGCACGTCATCGCGGGCGAGCAAAGGAGCGGGGACCCATGGCGTGTCCCCCGCAGGCACGACGATAATCGCAATGTCCAGGATCCACGCCGCACCGATCTCGCTGAGCGCCCACGAGCTCCCAGCGACTTGGCCTGATGCAACAAGAACAAGATTACGCGACGCCTTGAGCGCTATCCGTAGCTCATCGTTCCAAAGCGACCCGGCGGCAATGGTCGTATTTGCCAGGAAACAGTTCAGACCCCGACTATTGAGCTTCAGCGTCAGGTCGGACGCTATGAGGAAGTCCGGTGCAGTGAAGCTGATGAACGCGTCATAGGTCGGTAGGGGGTCGGGCTCAAACAAGGTATCCGGACCAGCAAGAAACCGCGCCAGCCGAGGGCCAGCCGAGTCGCTGAGGCGAACGATATGGTACGCGAGTTCTCGGAAGAAGTGCAGCTTGAGATTTAATGGCTCTATGGCTGCACCCTCGTCGTCGTCCACTAGGCCTAGGGCGTGTCTCCTTATTGGCGTAGCCAGATGACAACGGCGTAGAGGACGACGCCGGCTCGATAGGTCAGTGCGAGTTTGTCGTAGCGGGTGGCGATACCGCGCCATTGTTTGAAGAGGCTGAAGGATCTCTCCACAGTGTTGCGGCCTTTGTAGGTCTCGGCATCGAAGTTCACGGGGCGTCCGCCGCGTGAACCGCGTCGTTTGCGGTGTCCTATTTGGTCCGAGGGTTCGGGGATGACGGCTTTGATGCCACGTCCTCGCAGCAGTGCCCGGTTTGCCCTGGACGAGTAAGCCTTGTCGCCCATCACGGCATCAGGGCGGGTCCTGGCACGGCCTCCGCCGAGGCGGGGAACCCGTACTGCCTCCATGACGACCGGAAACATGGGCGAATCGCCGCCCTGACCGGGGCCAAGAATCATTACCAATGGTCGGCCTTTGCCGTCGCAGGCGTGGTGGATCTTGGTGCTCAGCCCGCCGCGGGAGCGGCCGGCGGCGTGATCCGGGGGTTCAGCAAACAGTTTCTTGTAATTCGGGAGTTCCCCCTGTGGCGCGGGGAAGGTTCGTCCCGTGCTGGTGGGCTCGATTGATGGTCGAGTCCACAGAAACCGTCCAGTCGATCACTCCGGCGGCGTCCGCTTCGGCCAGAAGCTGTCCGTGGACCCGGTCCCACGTTCCGTCGGACGCGTACCGGCGGTGCCGCTTCCAAACCGTCTGCCACGGACCGAACTCCGCGGGAAGGTCCCGCCAGGCAATCCCACATCGGTACCGGTAAATGATGCCTTCAACGACTTTGCGATTGCTCCGGAACGGACGCCCACGCATCCCGTCAGAACTCGGCAACAACGGCTCGATCCGGGACCACTGATCATCACTCAAGACAGAAGTTCGCGACACCCCTCAAGCATTCCAGCCAGCCGCCACAGGATTTAGGAGACACGCCCTAGGTCGGCCAGGGACGTCGCTGCCTTCGGAATGATGTATAGAATTCCTGGCGCTGGAATTGAGCCGACGCGAATGTCGTTGGGTAGCTGCTGCATTGCGTCGTCGAAAACGACGCAATCTGAGGAATTCTGTAGGCGGCTGATCTGGTCGACGTCGTGCTCAAGGGTCGACTTGACGACCATGTCAAGAAACTCGCCGAGACCCGTCGACACCGGCACATCGGCGTACGTCGCAAGTTCGAGACCGTTGTCAACCACAATGAGAAAGACACGTCGCATCCGACTCAGCGGCGCAGTCGGCGCAACCATTGGCAAGCCCTTCGTTCGGCGGCAATTTATTCGAGTCAACACGAATCACTCCCCGCGGAAAAGTCCCTACGACAGCGGGCCGGATCGGTCGTGTTTGAGCTCTGCGACGCGGGCCCACCGCACTTGGATGGTGTGGAACCCGCAGCCGCCTCGTTGGCTACATCGAGGCGCCAAAGGCGGGCGGCGTCCGATCGAGTTCTGAGCCGAACGGCATGGTATGAGAAACCGCGTAGAAAGAGTCGCCCACGTGGTGTCCGCCAGCCGGTTTGACTCCCGCGACGTTTGTGCCAAGGGCGTCCTCTAAGGTGCCATCGAGACCGGGCCTGCCACTCATGCCGTCACTTCGAGGCGGCTGCGCCGGACCGGCTGTTGTGGTCGAGTTCAGGGGAATCCCACCCAAGCCTTTGGCGCGGTCGCAACCGGCAGGTCGCAGCTAGCCCGTCTTTCATTACGGGACTAGTAAGAGCCATTAGGGTCAGCCACAATGGAATCGGCGACGCTTGCCGACGGTGGGCCCTCGCGCCATCACGAAACTGCGAGCGAGGCGGTAGGAAATGACGGCGGCTCAGAATCGATTCGACGATCATCTGGCTCCGTTGCGGGTTCATGTGCTTTTTCATCCCGCCTCGAGGTTGGGGCGTGAGTTGGCGCTGCACTTGTTCGATCTGCTGAGTGGGCCAAGTACCGACTGGGGTCCTCGCATTCCTGTCCGTTTCGGTTCTAGCATCGACGGCAAGCCGGTAAAGCCTATGCCCTTGGACAGTGAGCGTTCCCTGGTGATTGTCCTTGTTGATGCGCGCATGGCGCGGCGGGCAACGGCAGCGGACCGGGACGTGGCTGATTCGTGGACTCAGTTGATCGAGGATTTGCTTGAAACCTACCCGCCAGGCGTGTCTACGGCGTGCTCGGTGCTTCCTGTTGCCCTGGAGGGGGTGGCGCTCGCAATGTCGGAGCGCCTCGCTGACCGCAGTTTCGTTCGGCTTGACGTGAAGGATCGGAGGCATCTTGAGTTTCATGTGGCGATCAGCTGTCTGCGGCTGATGCAGGGCCGCACTGCATCTGAATCTGGCGATGTCGACTCGCTTCCGCCCTGCGACGTGGAGCTTTTCGTCAGTCATGCGAAGCGGGACCTTCCGCGGGAGGAGTGGCGCGGTCCGGTCGCGGCGCTTCTGGCTGCGCACAGTTCCCTTCCGCTAGAAGCCTGGTACGACTCGAGCGACATTCCAGTGGGGGCGCGGTTCGCCGACGAAATAGAGAAGGCGGTCCGTCGCGCTAGCGCAGTGATCGTCGTTCTGACTGACAGCTACTCGAGTCGTGAGTGGTGCCGTCGGGAGGTTTTGGCTGCTAAGGCCGCCGGACGACCGATTGTTGTGGTCGATGCGATCGAGTCCCAGGTTGTACGGCTCTTCCCCTATGTAGGTAACGCGCCGACGGTTCGTTGGCGTGCCGCGCTGGCCGCAACGACCGATAGGGCCGACGCTTGGAGCCCTGAAGTGTGGGAAGCGGAGGACGCGTCGACGGTGATGCTGGTGACGCTCGTGGAGGCACTGCGCTACCAACATGAGTTGTCCCGGCTCCGGCGGTCGGCGGAATCCTCGGACGTGATTCTCGGAACACATCCGGAGGCGGTCACGATCGCGGCCACTCCTGCACAAATCATCCGTGTGCTCTACCCGGATCCACCGCTCGGACGCGAGGAGGTGGACCGGGTCACGACCGCCAGACCGGGCCTGGAGTTGGTCACTCCTCTGGAGCGTCTAGCGCGAGGGGAGCCAGGGAAGGGCTCCGACTCGATTGCCGTCTCGTTGTCGGGTGCACCAGATGCGGATCGATATGGGGGGAGCGATCTTCACCTTGCGACGATGGCGCACGATTTGGCGCTGTACCTGCTGCTCAGCGGTCACCGGTTGTTGTATGGCGGCGTACTCGGCCATGGTGCGGTAGGGCCGAGTGGGTGCGCCCCTGGTGATGCCGTCAACTATGTCGGGCGCCTCATGGAGTTGGTGGAACGCCACTCCCCACTGGCGCGCGATCTCGGGCGCTCCCTACAACCAGTCGAAAACTGGCTGGCATGGCCGCTGTATGAGGAGTTGACCGAAGACCAGCGGAATAAGTACCAGGGGAACCGAATGACTTTGACACAGGTCCCGCCACCGGACGACTTGAACGTCGAGGACCAGTTCGCAGTCGACGAGAGCGGACGATACCCCGATGACGTGCCGCGGTGGCGGTACAACCGTGCACGGGGCCTGACAAAAATGCGGTTCGATTCGACCGCCGCCGCGTCGGCACGTGTGGCCATGGGTGGAAAGCTCAACGGATATGTCGGACTTCTACCTGGCGTCGCCGAGGAGGCGCTGATCACCCTGCAGGCCAACAAACCGCTCTATCTGCTAGGCGGATTCGGAGGGGCGACGCGGGCGGTCATCGACATCCTGCACGGCGAAGACCGGCCAGAGTTCACATCGCCGTGGTGCGAGCACCATGTCAACGGTTGGCGGGAACTGCGGGACGAGTATCACCACGCTGCATTCCCAATGCTGACGCCGGAGCAGGTGGCTAAGGAGATCACGAGCCGGGGTGCTACGGGATTCGCGACAGCCCTGGCCAATGGCTTGTCCGAACAAGAGAACGAAGAACTCAAGGTTACGACCGACGCTCGCCAAGCCGTTGAGCTCATCCTTCGTGGTCTACAGGTAGTGGAAAGGGGCGAGCAGTGAACCAATATTCAGACATGGGGATGTCACCCAGACCCTTTCGGATCCTGGCGCTGGACGGTGGCGGAATAAAGGGTGCCTACACCGCCTCCGTGCTTGCGACTCTGGAGGAAACGACGAGCCGCGCATGTCGTGACCACTTCGATCTGATCGCCGGGACGTCCACCGGAGGCATCATCGCCATTGGGCTGGGCTTGGGCCTGAGCGCGCGGGACCTCTGCAAGTTCTACGCCGAAAGAGGCAATGACATCTTTCCGGTCTCAGGGGTTGTCGGCCAGAGGCTCCGCGCCGCCCGGCAACTCTTCCGCCCCAAGCACGACGCGATGCGCCTCCGCAGCGCTCTGATGTCGGCATTTGGGGAACGCAAGTTCGGGGAGTCGACCTGCCGGTTGGTGATTCCCGCCTACGACATGACCGAGTCCCGGGTGTATCTATTCAAGACGGCCCACCACGAGCGATTCAAATTTGATGTGAATCTGACTGCGGTCGACGTGGCACTAGCAACCGCGGCCGCACCCACGCTCTTCGCAGCCGCTACCATTCTGCGAGCCGGTGACGCCCGCTATGTCGACGGGGGCGTTTGGGCCAACTCGCCCGCCTTGGTCGCCCTTACCGAGGCCACACACTTTCTCAGTGTCCCGCCGGCCGATGTGGACATCTTAAGCATCGGCACAACCTCGACCCCGTTTGTGGTGTCGGCGCGGCGCAGCGCGGGTGGCGTCGTCGGCTGGGGAGCCTCCTTGATTGAACTCCTCATGACCAGCCAGGTGCAGGCCGTCGAAGCCCAGGCGTCACTACTGACCAACAACGGATGGCACCGGATCAACCACGTCACCGGTCGGGGACGCTTCGGGCTCGACAAGGCAGAGAATGTGCGCGACCTGATCGAATTGGGCCGCAGCGACGCGATAAAACGACAACACCTCCAGACCATCGAACACCGCTTCCTCAACGGCACACACATCCAGCCATTCATACCGGCCGTGAGCTGACATGCGGTCAGAGGCGAAGCCTCACTGGTGAGCGCTCAAAGGTCCAGACAACCATTTCCGAACTGCGCATCATGGACGCCATCCTGTGGCGCTACGGCAAGGACCAAGGCATCACGGCCGGCGATCGGGCACACCCGGAATAACTAGCTGAAGCCGGTTAGTGAAGCTAAAGCAAACCTGGTCGAATTTACGCCATTGCCCGGACGACGTCATAGCCGGCTCCTTTCGCCAGCTTGTGCCGTGACCGGGTTGTCCAGGGCGATCGTGGCAAAGGTATTTGCCGCAGGCTGTGCTGTGCGGGCTGATCTGCCCTTCTACGCCGGCTTTGCGGGCCAGCCGCTGAACCGTGCGGAAGGAACTGCCCCCGGTTTTGTTGACTCCTTGACCTGGCGAGCTTGTGCTCGTGGAAGGATGTTGACCACGCCTACGGCTTTTGGGGCGGAGTTCCGCCAGGATGTTATTGATGTGGCCCGGAAGGGTGAGGCGCCGTTGGCGCAGATCGCGAAGGATTTCGGGCTTTCGGTCACGACGTTGAAGCGCTGGATTGCCATCGCCGACCGTAAAGAATCCGGGGCCGGCCCGGCGGTGACGGAGTCGGCCGAGATGCGGGAGCTGAAGAAGCGGAACCGCCTGTTGGAGCAGGAGAACGAGATTCTGCGCCGGGCTGCTGCCTATCTGGCCAGGGACATCAACCCAAAATGATCTACCCGCTGGTCACGGATCTTGCCGCCGACGGTGTTCCCGTGGCGGTGACCTGCAGGGTGTTGAGATTCAGCAAGCAAGGCTATTACCGGTGGAAGTCCAGTCCGGTCACGGGACGGGACTGGGTCGATGCGCACCTCGTCAACGCCGCCCGGCACATCCATGCCGAGGACCCGGCGTTCGGGTCACAGTTGATGTCTCCATAATCGGGAGGTATTTATTACAACAATGTTACTTATCACTGAGGATGCTGCGCATAAAATGTCATAGCCCTGATTTACGCTAAGCAAACTCTTTCAAATCTCACATAATGTGGGCAACAATTGAAGAAAACACTACTCACCCTGCCTGTCGCAGCGCTGCTACTCGCAGGATGTGGAGGGACATCAGAAAGCTCACCACCCGCGCCTACTGTTAAGCCCGCGGGCGGCACAACCTCATCGTCAGCCAGCCCAACAGCGGAGGCCGCGTCAGGGGCCAAATCCTCACGCGGAAACCTCGTCAAAAAGCCAGGCGAAGGCGCCTCAGTGACCGACAAAGACAAGACCGTTGCAAGCTTCGTAATCAACTCAATTCAGGTTGATGCGCCCTGCACCAACGAGTACGCCACGGCTCCCGAGAACGGTCATTTCATAGCGCTCAACGTTTCGATGGAGACGGATCCGGCACTTGCAGAGTCAGTGATTCCCCAGTTCGGTCTTGCCGGTTACGGATGGAAAGCTATCGCCGAGAACGGAACCACCTTCAACGGCAGCCTTTCCAGCTTTTCGGCGATGATGTGCCTTCCGGAAACCGAACGTTTCCCGTCAGCTTTGGGTCCGGGCGAGAAGGCCACTGGAACCATAATTCTCGACGTACCGACTCCCACAGGTGTTTTGGTGCATCAGCAGGGATTTATGGCCGCTGGTTGGGAATGGGAATATCCGGCAAAGTAGAGCCGCTGCGGAACAAGGAGACCCCGCCAGTCGTGATGACTGACGGGGGTTTCCTGCTGCGCTAGGAAATGTGCGTAGCCGTGGTCAGGAAAATTGCCGCTACCATTGGCAGCTCATCGTCGTGCTCATCAACGGGGCTTGGTAGACATTCCCCCGTGACCTTGTCCTTGCGCCGTCCGGCGTTCTGCTTGCCGATACGCATTGGAGCCCCGCCTACGCCGCACGTAGCGATACCGGTGAGCAGGTGTTTGGCCGGCCAGCGCCCACAGGGATACTGTTTACCTTCAGATCGAGCCCGTTGCGACGATGGTTAGAAACCGCCCTCCTCATGTAAGCAGCCGAGCATCTCGGCGGTGTTCATGGCGGCGGATATCAGACCATGGATGTTGTGGATTGTCTTGGGCGCCTTGCCCTTGGCCAACATCGACTTCACCCAGTGCGCCATGACCCGGTAGTCCAGCTTGTCCACTGGTACGTGACCGATGACTGGCCGGATGTGGAGGTCAAGCATGGTTTGGTACGTCTTAATTGTTCCGCTCGACCGGCGGACCAGCAGGTCGATGTGTTCCTGGATGACGTCAGCGACAGTAGGTGGACGCTTCTCGTTCGTCAGGATGGCGTGCTGGGCGATTTCGAAGGACTCACCGTTGGCATCCAATAGCCGCTTGAGCGTTTCCGCCTCGGTCAGAGTGCCTACAGTGAGGCCCTGGGCGGTCTTCGTCTTAGGATCCCGCCAGCGCACCATATAGGACTTTGAACCGTCCTTTTTGGTGCGGGTACTGATGCTTGCCACACACAAAACGGTACGCCCGTGTACACACTTTGGCGGTTTTTGTACACACTGCAATGACCAACAGGCCTATGACCTGCGGAAACACTGTGCCCGAGGTGGGACTCGAACCGGACTCCAGGCCTTGCAAACACTGGCCTCCCGCGGAAACATCGCCAATCCGACACGGTCTGCCCCCAGTACGACCCAGTCCGAAGCCCAAAGTGTGCACATTGTGCACACCCTTTTTGTCCACTTCGGCGACCCCAACCGGGCTGCCAAGACGGCCGTCCGGGCAGGGCGCGATTCCGCTCGAACACGATGAGCAGGAGTCCGGAAACAAGCAGGCCCCGAATAAGACCAGTACCCGAGCCGTTCGCGTCAGTGCTCACAGAGCACCTGGCCGCACGACCCAACTTGCGCACCGGCAGCAGTTCAGGCAGCGAATGGCTGTTCCCCGGCTACCGGCCCGGGCAACACATCCACCCCAACACCCTCATGGAACGGCTCCGCGAGGTCGGGATAGACCTCGCGGGCGCACGCAATGCATCCCTCCGCGCTCGTCAGCGAGTTGCCTGCGCCGCTCGTTGCCGAAGTGCTCGGCTACAGCTAACTCTTTCTGGTTGCACGCATCATCCAGGGCATCTCCGCCGGTAGTGAGGGGCAGAGCGCCATCGCATTCATGGTGGAACACGCTCCCGCGAACAGGAGGGGCCTGTTCGGTTCGTTCACCAACATGGCGAGTGGCCTCGCGACCCTCGCAGCGACCGGCGCGGCGGCAATGGTGACATCCTCCTTTTCTTCGGCGGACCTGGCCGCCTGGGGTTGGCGCATCCCGTTCATCGCGGGCGGCGTCCTCGGCGTCGTCGGCCTTATCCTGCGGGCCCGCTCGGATGAGACCCCTGAGTTTGAGGCAAGCGCCCTTGTCGATCAAAAGTCCGCCTGGGCGCGGCTGATGGACCTGCTCCGCGAACACCCGAAGGCTCTGCTGCAGGCAGCGGCACTGTCCGCCCCTGCAGTGGCTTACTACACCTGGGCAACCTTCCTTCCCACCTACGCCAAGCTGACCACCGGCCGGGACCTGTCCTCCACCCTGGCCGGGAGCGTTATCGGGCTTGCCTTGCTCGTTATCATCGTGCCGGTCTGCGGATACCTTTCCGACCGCCTCGGCCGACGTAAGATCTTCCCCATCATCGGCGCCATCGGCATGATCGTTCTCTTCTACCCCATGCTCCTGCTGCTGAACCAGCCCGGCTTCTGGGTATACGTTCTGGTGTCGGCCTCCGGATGGGTAGTTCTCGGTATCTGGCAGTCGGTCTACCCGACCATTCAGGCAGAGCTCTTTCCGGCCTCAGTCCGGGTATCAGGCATCGGTTTCGCGCACCAGATTGTGATCGCCGTCTTCGGTGGCACCGCACCACTGATCGCCGCTGCATTCGTCGGCGCCGGTCAGCCCATGTTCGTCGCGGTCTACATGATCGCCATTGTCGCCCTCAGTCTCATCGTCTATTTCACGCTCCCGGAGACCGGAAGCCGGGCAGGGCGTCCCACCGTCGCACCGGCAGACCCCGAAGTGCTGGAGGGTGAGCATCTGCTCTCCGAGACTGCACACAGCGGGATCCAGGCGAACGCCTCCAGGCCCTAGGCGTCCTTCTCCTGCTGACGTGACCATGTAATGCCCCCGCACTTCGGGGATCGCCCTCGACCGAGGCTTGGTCGAGGGCGATTCCATGTCTGGCCAAGGCCAGCAACAGGCTGGCCGACGACAAACACACGTGAGCCCCGGACACCTCCAAGTTCACGCTTTCCGGGAACAGGTGCAGTCCGCCGGAACTTCAATCCCGATTGAACTACACCCCAAGCTGACGGATCGGGTACGTGCGGGTGAGCACGCTGGACCGGAACGAGAAACGCCAGCTCGATGGCCAGGTTCCGGGCTGGGTCTTCACAGACAAGGCCTCCGGCCGGGACACCGCCTGACGTGAGCTTACGGAGTTGCTGCGGTTCGTCCGCGACCGGGACATCCTGGTTGCGCACACCACGGACCGGCTCGCCCGCAACCTCTCTGACCTGCGTGCCCTTGTCCAGACCCCGACAACCAAGGCGCGCGGGTGGAATTCGTCAACGAACACTCCACATCGAGTCGATCGTAACTCACATGTTCTACAACTCAAGTGCTATATTGCAGGTCCGTCTCTTGTTGGACGTGCAGGGGGGACGAGCCGTCACAGCCATTACGGTTGTGACGGGGCACTGCGTCGCAGAGAAGAGCAACCCGCAGCCAATGATGTCGTCGTACTCCGGGCGAGAACTCAGGCATCCTCAAGGCGCTTCAACAGCTCGGCGTCGTGGTTCATCACGAAGTCCAGGCCCGCGCTGATTTCTTGCCTACGCCCGTGACGTTGGAACTCCGAACCGGCAACTTGACCAAGAAGAACTGATTTGGAGGTATTAGCGTTGGCAGTAGGCTCATCCGGACGGCGTTCACCGTCGTCTGAAACACGCAGGTTCATGTCCATGTTCGATGATACTAAGCGGCATCAGGTAGTGCACTGCCGGGAAAGGTACCCGGCCGCCCGAAGGTGACCCCTCGAGCATACGGCGCCGTAGTGCTGTGGCAACGCAGACGCCGGCTCCTGCGGTCTTAGGGACGATGTCATCTGCTTTTGAGCTTGCGCGGATCAGGGAACCCAAGCGAGACGTAGCCCGGAGCGCGCTTGTTCAGGGATGCGGCCAGTACGGGCGTTGATTCGTCGTAGAAGTCGTGAACTGTCGCCACAGTTTTCCCTGCGTACGGCCGGATTACCCGGCCGACGTCTCCGGCCCGATCACACTCAAATCCGACTAAGTCCGCCGGCCAAAAGTGTGGACATCGTGCACACGCTCCATCTCGCTGTTCTGAGCAAACCAAATCCGAACCGCGTTGCCCCGCTGAGGGAACGCGGTTCTTGTTTGGCGCCTGGACTACGGCCGGATCGCCCCGTTCCATGTTGTGGTCGACTTGATTGCGCGGCAGACACCTCCTTCGTCCACCTCATGAGATCCGGGGCGGCGGCAGAGGCAATTGTGTTCCCACCTTTGTGGACGTAAGGCATCCCTCCGGATAAATGATCCATCAATTAAGGCGCCTCCTGGGGCGGCCTCAGCCGTTGGCGGTCGCCGTCAGCCTTTGACAGCGCCGGCGCTCAAGCCCTGGACAAGGAATTTCTGAACGTAGGCAAAGAGTAGGACCACCGGGATGATGGCGACGACACCCCCAGCTGCAAGAGCGCCGAAGTCCGCCCCGAACTCCCCCAACAGGTAGCTCAGTCCCACCGGTACCGTGAAACGGCTCTGCGTGCTCATAAACATGATGGCGAACAGGAAGTTGTTCCAGGCACTGATGAACGCGAAGGAACCGACCGCCACAATGCCCGGTTTCAGCAAGGGAAGGACCACTAGGCGGAAGGCTTGAATGCGGGTGCAGCCGTCCACCCAGGCAGCCTCTTCGAGTTCCATCGGCACGTTGCGGATGAACCCGGCCATCAGGATCAAAGACAGCGGCAGGTGGAAAACCGTGTCAGAAATGATGAGGCTCCACAGGTTGTTGGTCAGGCCAATAGCATTGAAGATCTCAAAGAGCGGTATCAGCATCATGGCGCCAGGCACGAACTGGGTGCACAGCATGGCTACCAGGAACAGTGTTTTGCCGTGGAACCGGAAGCGGGCCAGGGCATATCCGCCGAGCAGTGCGATGACGGTGGAGGTGAGCAGGCTCATCCCGGCCACAAAAAGGCTGTTCTGGAAGTAGATCCCGAAGCCTGAACCGTTCCACACTGTGGCGAAGTGGTCGAAGGTGATCGGCCACGGCACCAGCGAAGTGGAGCCGGCGGGCCGGAACGCAAAGAGCAACATCCAATAGAACGGGACGAGCGTGAAGATCAGGAACAGTGTCAGCGGAGCGTAGGTCAGGATTCTGTCGATGCGGCGCTCGCGCTTTTTCAGGGCACTCATCGGCCGTGCTGCTGGTGTACTGGCGGCCTGTGGCCGGACCGGCGTACGGGGCGCCGTGGGAAGCAGCGAGGTCATTTTTCATCCTCTTTTGACTTGGTGATGCGCAGGTAGACGAGCGAGAAGAATGTCAGAATCAGGAAGGCCACTACGGTCAGCGCCGAGCCGTAGCCGAAGTCGCGGTCGTGGATGGCGGTCTGTGCGACGTAGAGCGGGAGGGTTGTTGTCGAACTCGCAGGCCCGCCGCCAGTCAGCGTGTAAAGAAGGTCTACGTTGTTGAACTCCCAAACGGCCCGGAGGAGTGTGGCGATGATGATGGCCTGGCGGATATGCGGCCAGGTGATCGAGATGAATTTCCGGAGGGTGCCGGCGCCGTCCACCTCGGCAGATTCGTAGAGTTCAAGGGATACCGACTGGAGGTCGGCAAGGATAAGGATCGCGAAGAACGGAATGCCTTTCCACATCTCGGCCAGCACGACGGCCCAGAACGTGGTGCCGCTCCCCGAAAGAAGGGACACCCCGTACTCGCCGATGCCGATGTCCGCGAAGTAGCGGCCGATCCCGGTGGAGGGGTTGTAGATGAGGATCCAGATAGTAGTGGTGAGGATGCCGGAAACGGCCCAGGGCGAGAACACGAGCGCCCGGGCAAGGCCGCGGCCGATGAATGTCTTGTTGATCAACAGGGCCAGTGCCAGCCCGAAGATGAACTGCAGCCCCACTTCCACGGCCACCCATTGGGCGGTAAAGGCAAGACTCCGCCAGAAGAGCGGATCGGAACCCATGGTGATGAAGTTGTCCAGGCCGGCGAAGCCGTCGTTCCAAGGCTGGGTCACATTCGAGTGCTGGAGGCTGTAGTAGAAGACGCTGCCGACGGGATAGACCAGGAATACCAGGGTCAGTATCGCCGCCGGACCGATAAGGAGATAGGGATAAAGGCGTCTCAGGCCTGACTGCCTCGGCCGTGCGGGCCGCTTTGCCAGTGGAGGGCGGGTGGGTGTGATGACGGTCATCGGGCTACTTCTTCATGTACTTTTGCTGGGCTTTGGTCAGCTTCTCGGCGCTGGCGGTCAGGAAATCCTTCATGGAGAGCTGGCCCTGAAGAACCTTTTGCCATTCCGGAAGCATCTCGGTGGTAGTAATTGAGTTGAATTCAGGCAGGTAGTAGGGCTGTTCCAGCAGGACTGCGTCCTTGTTCTCGAGTGCCTTGACGGATGCCTGCATTGCAGGGTTCTGAGTCACCCACGATTCCTTGGCCACTTCAGTGTTGCCTGGCAGGTAGCCGGATTTCTGGGCCCAGAAGCTGTTGCCTTCAGCGCTCATGGTGTACTGCAGGAACTTCCAGGCGGCTTCTTTGTGGGCACTGGCCTGGAACATGGAGAAACCGGTGGTCATGCGGCCGGTCAGAACGGTCTTGCCGGAGGCAGAGGGGAATGGCGCGACGGCTGCCACCTTGTCGGCGCCGAGGGCTGCGACGTGGGTGGGGTAGGAACCGATGCTGTGGCTGAGCATCGCCGCTCCGCCGGCGCCGAATTGGGCCACCATGGTCTTGAAGTCGGCGGTCAGGTCACTGGATGCGGTGTCCTTGGCATACAGGGCTGCGTACTTCTCCGCTGCGGCGACGATAGCCGGGTCGTTGAGGGTGGACGTGCCGTCTTCGCGGAAGAATCTGTCTATTCCGGCCTGCGGGTAGACCATCTGGATGAACTGCGCAAAGAACCCGTTGCCACCCCGGAGCGTGTAGCCGAATTTACCCGACGCCTTGTCGGTCAGCTTCTGCGCCGCAGTATAGAAATCGTCCCAGGTTGAGGGGCTGGACAGCCCAGCATTTTTGAACAGATCAGAGCGGTAATAGACGACGTCAGCGAGGCTGGTCGCCGGTGTCAGGTACAGCTTTCCATCGGGTGAGGCAGCCCGTGACGACTCCGCCATCGCCGGCGAGATCTTGTCCTCCCACCCGCCGCTCTTGAAGTCGTTGTCGAGGGAGGCCAAAGCGCCCTGCGCGACGAGCGCTGAGATGTCTGAGGCCTTGGGCGTGATGATGTCCGGTGTCGCCTTGGTGGCGATGGCAGTGCTGATCTTCTGCATGTAGGAGTCGGTGGGCAACCCGAGGTAGTTGACCTTGATGCCGGGGTTCTTGGCCTCGAACATGCTGATCAGGGCCTTGAGGTTCTCCGTTCGCTCAGGCCTGGTATCCGTGTCCCACAGTTCCAGCACAACGTCACCCTTTTCGGCGCTGCCGGTGTCGGCGCCGGTGCCGCAGGCTCCCAGAGCCATGGTGCTGGCAAGCACAGCTGCCAAGGACAGGGCGGTCCTTCTGGTGAGGATCCTGCTGGTGGATGAGCTCTCGTTCTTACGCATCATTGCGTTCCTCTCATAGGGCGTAGGCCGGGAAGGTTCGATCGTCGTCGTTCTCATACATCATATACTACATACGATGCACCTGATATGATGAGTTGCATGGAAAGGAATTTATTGTGAGCACTGAAGTCATGCCCATCGGTTTGCTGCCAGCGTCGTCCCGGACCGGCCTCGTAGTGGAGGCACTCCGGCGGTCGATACTGACGGGCGAGCTTCCCGCAGGACAGGCCCTTGTCGAGACGGAACTGGCGCGCCGCTTCGGAATCTCGAAGACCCCCGTCAGGGAAGCCCTAAAGACTCTCGTCGGTGCCGGTCTGGTCACGATGAGCGAATACAAGGGAGCCACTGTCCGCGTGGTGGATGAGGAGATGGCGCGAAGTGTCTTCGACGTCCGCACACTCCTGGAGCCGGTCGCCGTCGCCCGCACAGTGGAGCGTGGCCTGGACCTGGAACTTGCGCAGGACGCGCTGGACCGCGCATCGTCCGCTAAAGACGAAGCCGAGCGGAGCCTCGCAAACCGGGACTTCCACCAGCTCCTCTACTCAAACTGCGGCAACCCTGTTCTCATGAACATGCTCGACGGGCTCCGCGAGCAGACGGCCCTCATCTCGGTCAACGCCTGGATCCAGCAGCCTTCATGGGAGACGGAGGCGGCTGAGCACGCTGAAATCCTTGCCGCCGCGCGGAAAGGCGACGCCGGCCGTGCCGCGGAGCTCGTCCTCAATCACATCCATAGTTTCGAGGTCCGTGCCGTCGGACAGATCGCCAAGGGAAAGCAATGATATTTTCCGAGCTCCGGGAAGCACTGGCAGACGTCGTAGCCATCCCTGTAACCCCCTACCGCGATGGCGTGCCGGACATTACGGCCTTCAAGATGCTGCTGCGCCGGCTGGTAGAGAACAACGTCACCACCATTACCCCAAACGGCAACACCAGCGAGTTCTACGCCCTGACGGCAGCTGAACGCCGCCAGCTGATCGAGGCCTCGGCAGAGGCTGTGGGTGACGACGCCGCGCTCCTCCTGGGCATCGGCTACGACGTCGAGACGGCGAACGCGGACGTGCGCATCGCCAGGGAGATGGGCATCCGGATGGCGATGATCCATCAGCCGGTCCACCCCCATGTCTCCCCCGCAGGCTGGGTGGACTACCATGCCCAGATTGCCGCGGCCTCCCCTGATATGGCATTTGTGCTGTACATCCGCAACGAGTGGGTGACCGCGGCGATGCTGGTCGAGCTGGCCGACCGCTGCCCCAACATCATCGGGATCAAGTACGCGGTGGCGGACCCAACACAGTTTGCCCGCATCAGGGATCTGGCCGGAGCCGACCGCTTTGTGTGGATCGCAGGTCTGGCCGAACCGTATGCCCTGTCCTATGCTGCCCACGGCGCCACCGGATTCACTTCCGGCCTGGTCAACGTCAATCCGCAGCTGTCGCTTTCGCTGCGTGATGCACTTCGCAAGGGGGACTATCCGCTGGCCTGCAGTCTGCTGGCACGGATTTCCCGGTTCGAGGAGATGCGGGCTGAAGACAGGTCCGCCAACAACGTCAGCGTCGTGAAAGAAGCGCTCGCCCAGCTGGGCCTGTGCGAACGCTCTATAAGGCCTCCGAGCCATGAGGTCAGCGAATCAGCACGCATCGAGATCGCCGGCATTCTGGCCGAATGGAGCAGCATGCATGACCTCCTGCCCGGCAGCGGGCTCAGCCAGCGGGCGCGCGCCGAAGCGGCCGTGACCGCATGAAAATCACCGGATTCAAGACCTTCATGCAACGCGTCGGCAACCGGCCGCGGCTGCTCCTGCGAGTGGACACCGATGAAGGAATCTCAGGGTGGGGGGAAGCCTACAACCACGGTCCGGACTGGGCGCTTGTCCCAGTACTGGACTACATGTTCGAACAGGTCAAGGGCGATGACCCGCGGCGCGTGGAGTTCGTAACCCAGAAATTGATCCGCAAGGCGCGGTTCCCGCAGGGCGCCATCGGGCTGGCTGCCATCTCGGCCATCGATCACGCCCTCTGGGACATTGCCGCGAAGGCCTTCGACGTGCCGGTCTATGCCTTGTTGGGGGGTGCGGTGCGTGACAGGGTTTCGGTCTACGCCGGCGTCTACTCAGCCCCGGATCCCGCCGAGTGCCGGTCGGTCACCGAGGAGCTGAACGAACGCTACGGGTTCACCGCGTTCAAACTCAGCCCGTTCCGGGGAGACCTCCACAACCGCAGATGGGGGCTGGTGGTCACGGAGACTGCCGACTATTTCGGCGCCGTCAGGGAAGCCTGCCCCGATGAGTGGGACTTCGCCTTCGACGCCCATGCCAAGATCTTCGAGCCCTACCAGGCGATCCAGCTCGGCAATGCGCTGGCCCCATACCAGCCGCTGTTCTTCGAAGAGCCCATCCGCCCGGAGTATTTTCCTGCATGGCACCGGCTCCGGGCAGAACTCACCGTCCCGCTGGCCACCGGCGAAAGCCTCTACACTGCCAACGAATTCCTCAGCCTTCTCTCCGGAGCCGGGGCGGACATCGTCCAGCCGGACATCTGCGTCGTCGGCGGCATCTCCCAGATGCGCCGAATCGCCACCATCGCCGAAGCGCACTTCACCACGGTCGCACCGCACAATCCCATGGGCCCGCTCGCTGTTGCCCACAACCTCCACTTCGCGGCCGCCTGCAGCAACTTCTCCATTCTGGAGTACAAGCTCGAAGAAACCGCATGGTGCCCCGACCCGTACCTTCCCGTGGACGGCCACCTTGAACTGCGGCCGGACCGCCCAGGCTGGGGAATCGACATCGACGAGGCCGCCCTGACGGAGGACGACTACATCCACTGGGAACGTCAACTGCCAACGAGACCTGACGGCTCCCTCGCGTTCTGCTAAGAAACACTGCTGAGGAGCAACGACGACCATGACCCTTACCGGACATTCCCTGATTGCCGGGCAGCCCGTTGTCGGAAGCGGCAAGACCGCTTTTGGCTTCAATCCCGCCACCAACGAACAGCTCGACCCCGCCTACTCACTGATCACCGAGGAACAGCTGACGACGGCGACCTCCGCAGCCAAGGCCGCCTACCCATCGTTCAGCATCCTGGATCCCGAAACCCACGCAGAATTCTTGGAAGCCATCGCGGACAACATCGAAGCCATCGGTGAGGAGCTCATCATCCGCGCCGGCCAGGAAACCGGCCTGCCCGCGGCCCGGCTGACCGGGGAACGCGCCCGCACCACCGGCCAGCTGCGGCTCTTCGCAGGGGTGGTCCGCCAAGGCGATTTCCGCGGCGTCCGCATCGACCCTGCCCTCCCGGACCGCACCCCGATGCCGCGGGCAGACATCCGCCAGCGCCAGCTCCCCATCGGCCCCGTCGCCGTTTTCGGCGCCAGCAACTTCCCGCTGGCCTTCTCGACGGCGGGCGGAGACACCGCTTCGGCCCTCGCCGCAGGCTGCCCGGTCGTCTTCAAGGCCCACAACGCCCACCCCGGCACCAGCGAACTCGTCGGCCAGGCCATCGCTAAGGCCGTTGCCGACGCGGGCCTGCACCCGGGCGTTTTCTCCCTGATCTACGGCCCCGGATCCAGTGTTGGCCAGGCCCTCGTGGCCGACCCCGCTATCAAGGCCGTGGGCTTCACCGGATCCCAGGCGGCCGGCGTCGCCCTGATGCGCACTGCGGCAGCCCGCCCTGAACCCATCCCCGTCTACGCGGAAATGTCCTCGCTGAACCCGGTCTTCGTCTTCGAAGGCGCCCTCGGCGGCTCGGCTGAGCAGATCGACGCCCTGGCCCAGCAGTACGTCACTGCCGTCACCGGCAGCTCCGGCCAGCTCTGCACCTCCCCCGGACTCCTGTTCGCCCCCGCCGGTGAGGCAGGCGACAAACTCGCCGCCGCCGTCGGGCGCGCTGTTTCCGCCTGCGCCGGCCAAACCATGCTCAACGAAGGAATCGCTGCGTCCTGGAACAAGGGAACCGAGGCACTCGGCTCAGCCGCCGGCGTCTACGTCGTCGGGCAGGGCACCGCCGGCCCCACCGAAAACGCCCCCGCCCCCACCATCTTCGGCACCCAGGTCCGGGACTTCGTCACCAACCACGTGCTCCATGAGGAAATCTTCGGCGCCGCGTCCCTGGTCATCCGTTATGGCTCCGTGGAGGAACTCCTCGAAGCCGTCAACCGGCTCGAAGGCCAGCTCACCGCCTCCCTGCAGCTCACCGAGGCGGACTACCCGACGGCGGCACCCCTGCTCCAGGCGCTGGAGCAGAAGGTGGGCCGCATCATCGTCAACGGCTGGCCCACCGGCGTCGAAGTCGGCCACGCCATGGTCCACGGCGGGCCCTTCCCCGCCACCTCTGACACGCGCACCACCTCCGTCGGAACCCTCGCGATCAACCGCTTCCTGCGGCCGGTCGCGTACCAGAACATCCCCCAGGAACTCCTCGCCGCAGCGCTCCAGGATGAAAACCCCTGGCACCTGAACCGCCGCATCAACGGCACGGTCGTCGCTGCAGATGCTGAGGCCGACAGAGTCTCTGACTTCATCAGTCAGCAGCGGCCCCGGGCCTCGAAATTGTCAACGTGGTCGGCATAGACGTGCGCTCGCCGGCAGTCATCGGGAGGATCGCCATGAACATTCATCTGAGGTAGCTCTGGCCGCATCCATGCAGGAGTGTCCCCACGCCCTTTGGCAGGACTGCCGATCACATTTCCCCGCTCCGCCAGACTAGTTTGACCTGCACGGCGCAGCGGAGATCTCCGAGAGCTTCCTGCCAAGTCCTGTCGTCCATGCAACCCGCGACCAAGAATAATGAGTTCGATCGCTGGGACGCCAGACCTTTGGGGGGGAATGCGCTGGCGCCGTTCCCTGCAGTGGCTGTGTTAGACGTGCGTCCTCTGCCGTCCTTGGTGCGCAGCGTATTCGTCGCGCCACAGGTGTACGGGCTCATATCCAAGCCTTCTGCGGGCTTTATCGATGGACATCAGTGTTTCATATTCGCCCAGCCCCGCGCGGACCGGTACTCCTGGAAAGTGAAGTGCCACGAGCTCGGCGGTTGGGAGTGCACTTCCAGTATCGGAGGCTGCGATGTCGTACACCTCGAAGCCAGGCGCTGCCTGGACCAGCGCGAGGGCCACCGCGGCCGCCCCGTCCCTGGAGTCGACGTAGCTGAATAGAAGGTCGCGGCGGTTGAGCGGATCCGCTGCCATGGCAAAGGTTCCATACTCCCCCGGCGCCACCACATTGGTGAAGCGGAGCGAAGTGATGCTCATGTCTTGCTCCCAATGAACGAGCTGGGCCCACATTGCCTCTTCCGCGACCTTGGCGAGGGCGTAGGTGTTGTACGCGGCCGTAGTGGACTCGTCGATGGGCAGCGATGCGGGAGGCTCGTCGAATGGATATCCCATCGCAGTGATGCTGGAAGCGGTGACGATCTTCCGGATCCCTGATCGCATGGCGGCGTGGACTACGTTGAAACTGACCGTCATGTTGTTCTGGAATGTCGCCGCATCGGGAACGATTCCGTTGACCGGGATAGCAGCGAGATGCACAACCGCATCCAGCCCCCCGTGCCGGCCGGTGACGCCTATCAGGCTGTCAAGCGTCTGTCCGTAATCGGTGAGGTCAACCCTGGTGAAGCCCACACCGACGGTTCCGGTGAGGTCGAACCCGGCGACGTCGTGCCCCTCGCTGCGGAGGTGGTCAACCGTGGCCCGTCCCAGCTTGCCGGAGCTGCCCGTGACTGCGATACGCATGTCGTGTCCCTCTTTTTAGTGTGTTGTTCGAACATGTGGGTGGCGGATCAGGCCTGCAGCGTCTGAGGCCTTGTACGTTCCTCGAGGATTTCGAGAATGTGCCGATAATCCTTTCCAGTGGCACGGCTCATCCCGATCTCGCAAGTCCGGTTGCAGGACGCATAGGCATCGTAGCCGCCAGCCATAACTTCCGCGGCCTCGTCGCTGGTGGCAGAGGCTGTCAGTTCCGGGTGAAGCATCCCCCTGTCACCGGCAAAACCGCAACACCCCCAGGAATCCGGAATTACTGTCCGCCCGGAGACAGCGTTGGCGAGTGCACGCAATCCTTCGTTGCTGCCCAGGCGCGTGCTCGCGCAGGTGGGATGGAGGACTAATAGGCCTACCTGCTTCTGCACGTGAAGATTTGGAAGTACTTCGGCGGCGGCGAAGTCCACGGAGTCGATGACCCGCAACTGGGCCGAGACGCCGTCGATACCGCGAACTTGGTCCAAGGCGTGCAGCAGGCCCTCGGTGCAGGACGAGTTGTCAGTGACGATCGGAAGTCGTCCGCTGTCGGATGCACTGATCAGACGGGCTACCGTCCTTTCGGCCATGGAAGAAAACCCCTCGGAAAGGCCTTTGGATTTCCACGGCGTTCCGCAGCACAGACCCTCGATATCGGGCGGGACAACGAGGCCAATGCCGGCCCGGTCGCACAGCCGGCGGAATGCCTCCCCGGCACCAATGCTGCCTTTTGCTGGACCGAACATCGATCCGACGCATGAGGCAAAGAACACGGCCCGGGCAGGCATGGAGGGTGCTACTGGCTCGCTCAACCAGGCTCGCTTGGTGCCACCGGCCGGAAGGTCTCCGCTCCACTCGGGCACCAGGTCGGTGCCGAGAATAGAACGGGCAGCGTCGTTGGCTCCGCGTACGACGGGCGTCGGCAGCCACTTGGCAGCAGTCAGGGCGGCCGCAGCCATCCGCGTCACCGGTGCCCATCGTGCAGCAGTTGCCCGGCCCGCCGCCTGCGTTGCCTGCGATGCGTCCTGCTCACGCAAGCGACGAACGAGGTCGCCCGTATTGATCGATACTGGACACGCGGTCTGGCACATCCCATCAACTGCGCAGGTTTCTATTGAATTGTAGGACTCGGCGCGCGCCAGTTCATTGTCCAGGGCACCGTCACCCCGCGCACTCGCCGCCGCCCTTGCACGGCGGACAGCAATGCGCTGGCGCGGCGTTATTGTCACGTCCTTGCTTGGACACACCGGCTCGCAGTAGCCGCATTCCACGCATCGGTCCACTTCGGTTTCGACGACGGGAGTCAGCTTCAAGTGCCCGAGATGGGCTTCCGGGTCATCGCCGATGAGCACACCGGGGTTGAGGATTCCGGCAGGATCGCAGAGGCGCTTAACGTCCAGCATCACTTGGTAGAGCCGGTGGCCGAACTGCCGTTCGACGAATGGTGCCATGATTCGTCCGGTGCCGTGCTCTGCCTTGAGGGTGCCGCCGGCGCTCAGTACCAGCTCGACCAGGTCTTCGGTAAAGGCCCGTTGGCGTTCGACCGCGCCGTCGGCCGTGAAATCCTCCGTAATAAGGAAGTGGATGTTGCCGTCCTTTGCATGCCCGAAAATCACGGCGTCGTCATACCCGTGGCGTGCGAACAGGCGTTGAAGGGAGGCACATGTCGCCGCGAGCAGTGGGACCGGCACCGCAATATCCTCCAACAGCGCCGTGGTGCCGGGGCGCCGGGCTCCGGCGATGGCGGCGTACAGACCCTTCCTTGCATGCCAGAGATGCGCACGTCTCTTTGGATCAGTGGTCGGCTCAAACGAAGGCGCTCCGGCGGAGGCAAAGGCATCCCTCGCGGCCGCCAGCCGCCGACCAAGTTCGTCCTCATCCCGCCCGTGGTATTCGATGAGGAGGGCCGAGCGAGAGCCGACGCCCTGCTGCGTGATGAGGTCGGCCGTAGCAGGATCGTTCTGAATGACCCGCAGCGATGCGGAATCCATCAGTTCAATGGTCGCCGCACCCGTCTCCACCAGGACTGGGAGGATCCGAGTGGCGTGTTCCAGGTCCTCAAAAAGGACGAGCGCGGTGGCAGCCCACGGCGAGAGGGGCACCGTTCGGAATTCCACCTCGGCAATGAAGCCGAGTGTCCCCTCGCTGCCGACCATGAGATGGGCCAGGATCTCCACCGGTGTGTCGAAGTCGAGGAAGGAGTTCAGTCCGTAGCCCATCGTGTTCTTGCCCTGGTACTGGCGCTGGATTTCCGCCGTCAGATCCGCATCCGCGTGGATCATGTCGCGGAGTTGTGACACGCCAGCGTGCAGTGCTGGTTCAGCGGCGGCTAGCCGCTGGTCGGCATCCTGGAGAGAGGTATCGACCACCGTCCCACCGGGCAACACGAACCTTAGTGAGCGGATGGTCCTGTAGGAGTTATGCTCAGTGCCGCACGCCATACCGCTGGAGTTGTTGGCCACCACGCCGCCTACAGTCGCCGCGATCTCGCTGGCCGGATCCGGCCCAAGCTTCCGGCCATAGCGAAGAAGCCTTGCGTTGACCTGGCGGATGGTTGCACCGGGTTGGACGGTAACGGTACCGCCGTCCGCCGCAGGCCGGATGTTCCGGAAAGCGCCCCGCACGTCGACCAACAGGTCATCACCCGATGCTTGTCCGGACAGACTGGTCCCCCCGGAGCGCAGGGTGACGGAGCGATGGTGCGAATGCGCGTAACCGAACACGGCTGAAGCTTGCTCGAGCGAGCGTACGCGCACCACGGCCGTAGGTGTGAGCAGGAAATGCGAAGCATCGACGCCGGCAACTACGCGATCGAACACCTCAACGCTTACTTCCGCACCCGCCGTGGGACGTTGGCCGGACTCCAGCGACGTGACGCTGGTCCCCGTGCCGAGGGCCGCGCTGAGTGAAGCGGCAAGGGAACGGTCGCCCGCCACCACGTTGGCGCGGTTTGAGGTCCCCGGTTGCTGCGAAATCTGCATAAAATATCACTTCCGAATTCTGATACACTCTTTACAAATCTGCATGGAGGCGTTCCCTGATTTGGCGATCCGCGGGAGGCGTCCGGCAGTACCTCCACCCTGATCGGAGCCTCCCGTGGCAAATGGCCGAAACGCCGCCCACGTTGACGGGCAAGTCCGTCTCCTGACTAAGGTCGCCCGCATGTACCACGAGCGGGGAATCCGCCAGGCTGACATCGCGACGGCACTGAATATTTCCCAAGCCAAGGTTTCCCGGCTGCTGAAGCGTGCTGTCACCCAGGGAATCGTCAGGACGACCGTAATGGTTTCCCCCGGCGTCTACTCCGATCTTGAGGAGCGGCTGGAAGCGAAATTCCGCCTCCTTGAGGCGGTCGTCGTTGATATAGAGAGCGACGACGACGAACGGGCTGTGCATTCCGCGCTCGGGGCGGCGGCGGGCAGCTACCTCGAAGCCACCCTCGGAGGAGGGGACCGCATCGGAATCTCTTCCTGGAGCCAGACCCTGCTCGCCCTTGTGGACCGCATGAGGCCGTTTAACGCTGGCGGCGCAACTGAGGTTGTTCAGCTTCTCGGCGGCATTGGCACTCCCGAAGTACAAAACATGGCCCAGCGCCTCGTCGGCGAGTTTGCCCGAATGCTCGGCGCGGAACCCGTTTACGTTCCCGCCCCCGGCGTGGTGGCCGACCAAGCCATAAGGGATAGCCTCCTCCAAGAGGTCGCACTCACTGAGGTGGCGCGGCGTTGGAATGAGCTCACCATGGCCATAGTTGGCATCGGCAGCATTGAACCTTCCAACCTGCTCGCCGAAAGTGGAAACGCATTCTCCCCTGAAGACCTCGAACGGCTGCTCAAGCAAGGAGCTGTCGGCGATATCTGTCACCACGTCTTCACCGCCGACGGAACGGCCGTCACCGGGGACCTGGCTGCACGGACCATCTCGATTCCAGTGGATAACTTCATGTCCATCCCCCGCCGTATCGGCATTGCCGGCGGTCTGCGCAAGCGCGAACCAATTCGCGGCGCCCTGGCTGGCGGGTGGGTCAACGTACTGATAACGGACATCCACACCGCCCAGGCCCTTGTCGGTGGCAACACGACTGGTACCGATTTTCCCGGCCCGGAGCTCACCGCTTAGAGGGAAGGGCAGCATGCAGCTGGCGCAGACGCTTGACACCTGATTCGAGGCTTGTCAGCACCGGCACCCCCACCTGGCAGCCTTCGGCCCCACTCGCCATAGAGGCCTGTGCAAGCACCACTACGTCCGAATCTTCTGCGGCCCGGCGGATCGCGTCCGCAATCTTCCGGTCATGGCTCTGCCGGTTGCCTGACACGACAGCGGCAAAGGCTCCCTCGACAACAATGCTCCGGATGTCAGGACTAAGCCCGGCCGCGCGGCCCCGCTCGGCGATGAGTCGGGAGGTGGGCCCGCAGGTCGTCGGGAGGGTGGCCAGCACGGTAATCCGGGATCCTCGGGAAACCGCTTCTTCGGCCATGGCCTCATCAATCCGGAGGATGGGAATGCCCACCTCAGCGGAGACCGGCGCGGCGAGTTCGGAGATGGAGGAGCACGTCAGCATGATCGCCTCGGCCCCAGCGTCCACTGCGGCCTTCGCGAGTGCGGCAACGCGGCGGGGTACGGAGTCCGACACCTTGGGGTCGCTGAGGTCAGCGACAATGCGGTCGTCCAGGTAGTTGATCGTGGTAACCCCGGGAAGTTCCCGCGTCACCAAGTCCATCAACGGGCCAATAACCACCGCTCCGGTGTGCAGAAGGGCTATCCTCGGATGTTCATTCATTCTTTGGCTATCCCTTCACTGAACCAGCAGCCATGCCGGCCATTATTTTCTTGTTGAGGAATACAAACACAATCAGCAGGACCACGATGTTGATGCTCACCGCTGCAAAAAGTGGCCCGTACTGCGTGGAGCCGTATTGGTCGCTGAGACTCAGCAGCCCTACCTGGATGGTTGCCAGGTCCGGCCTGGTGGTGAAAGTCAAGGCAATGAGCAGGTCATTCCAGACGCTGAAAAACTGAACCAGCCCGATGGTCAGGATGGAGTTGCGCATCATCGGTAAGCCGATCACGAAGAAGGAGCGCAGGGGCCCGGACCCATCCACGGTGGCTGCTTCAAAGATTTCACGAGGGACCGACCGGAAGTAGGCGGCCATGAGGAAAGTGGTCAGCGGCAAGCCCATCACCGTGTAAGTGATGATTAGCGGCCAAAGTGAGTCCGTAAGACCCGCCTTGAAATACACGGTGAACAGGGGCACGAGGATCATCTGGCCGGGAACCATAATGCCGGCCAGGATGTAGAGGAGCGTGCCCTTTCGGCCTCTCCAGACGAGCACTTCCAAGGCGTAGCCAGCCGCCACGCCGATCAGCACGATAAGCGCTACCGACGGAAGCGTAACGAGAATGCTGTTCAGATAGTTTCTGGACACGTTGCCGTTGCTGAGCGCCGTGGTGTAGTTGTCGAAAACCCAGGTCTCCGGCAGTGACAATGCGGGGTTCGAAAGGAACTCCGTCTGAGTCTTGAACGAACCAAGAATCATCCAGACCTGCGGGTACAGCACCACCACAACCAGAATGGTGACAATGATCCAAACTGGCAGTCGCTTGAGAGCGTGGCGGGAGCGACGGCGGTTCGTCAGCGGTTTCTCCGACGGCAGCAGCGCCGTGACTGGAGGGGTTTGAACCTGAGGTTGGACGGTCATCTCAGTCCTCCGCTTTACGTTGGGACGATCGGAAAATCGCGAGGGTAAAGGTGAGGCACAGAAGCGTCAGCACCAAAGCAATCGTGCTGCCATAGCCGTACTCCGCATATTCGAATGCTGTCCGGTACATGTAAAGAGTCAGTGGCGCAGTCGAGGTACCAGGACCGCCGTTGTTCAGAGCCAGCAGGCTGTCAAAGACCTTCAATGTCGCATTCAGGCTGAAGATGATCGAGGAAAGCAGGATAGGAAGCGAGAGGGGCACAACGATATGCCGCACCAGCTTGAGACCGTTTGCACCATCCAGCTTCGCTGATTCGATAATCTCATCGGGAATGTCGAGCAACCCGGCGTAGAGCAATATCGCGTAGAAGCCCATGGAGCCCCACAACGTCATGGCAAGCGCAGTGGCCATGGTGCCTGATGTGGTGGCGAGGAACTCGACACTGTCGCCGCCGAAGAAGTTAATGAGGTCGTTGACTGGGCCCTGGTTTTCTCCGACTGCTACAAAGCTGCGGAACAACAGGGCAACGGCAACGGTTGGCAGGATCGCCGGAAAAAAGACGATCGTTCGGAGCAAGGACGAGCCTTTGCGCAGGACGAACACGTACAGGAGTGCCAACAGGTACCCCAGAACGATCTGGCCTGCAGTCGCCACGAGGGCGAAGAATACGCTGACCCCGAGGGATTGGAGGGCGGCGTCGTCCGTAAAGAACTTGGTGAAGTTGTTGACTCCGACAAATTTAAAGCCGCGAAGGGTGTTTCCCTCAAAGAATGAGAGACCAAGGGACCAGGCCACAGGCCCGATCTTCAGCAGGGTGTACAGCAGGAGGGCTGGAGCCAGGAGGATGATGATCGTCTTTCGGTCTCCGAACACCGAGTTCATATGTCATACCTTTCGTCGGCTGGCAGCCCGGCCACCCAGGGGGCGGCCGGGCGAAACCGAATCATCGAGCCGCGTCAACACTCTTCTGAAGGGCGCTCATGTAGTCCTGGGCGGACATCTGTCCGGTGGTGAGGAGACCAACGTTGGACGAAGCCAGCGAGTTACTCTTCGGGTCCAAAAGGGCTTCGAACCAGAGTACGGGGTCCTTGAGCCCAGAGATTTTCTGTTGGATCTGGGCAGTCATTGTGGGGAGGTTCTTGACGTCCTCGTTGACTTTGAAACCGGAGATCGTGCCTGAATCCTTCAGCGCCTGGGCGCCATAGTTCTCAGAAATGCAACGAAGCCACTGGCCGACCTTCGGCCCGAACTGCTTGGGTGACATGGCCATGACGGCACCCGCATTGGCCGCAAACTGATCAATGCTGCCAGAGCCGCCCTTGACTGCCGGGAAAGCCATGAAGCCGATATTGGTGTCACCAATCGTGTTTTTCTTGGGGTCGTTGATAGAGCTCAGTAACCAGCTGCCGTCGTAAGTCATGGCTGCCTTGCCCGTGAGGAAAAGGTTCGAGGAGGTGTCGGCATCCCGGGTCGAGAACCCTTGGCCCAGAGCACCGGAGGAAGCGAGGTCGGCAAGGGCCTGGGCGCCTGCAACGTACTTGGCATCAGTTAATTTGGCCTTGCCGTCCCTGACGTCCTTCATCGCATCGGGCCCCGCGTTGCGGAAAATGTACATGCCCATAAGGCGCGTAAGCGGCCATCCAGCGGCGCCGGCCTGGGTCATCGGCATCACGCCGGCCGCCGAAAGTTTGGTGTTGGCTGCGGTCAGTTCATCCCAAGTCTTGGGCTCCACAATTCCATTGGCCGCAAAGATCTTCTTGTTGTACCAGATGCCCTCGACGTTGTACTGATACGGGAGGGAGACCATGCCGCCGTAGACATTTTCAACTGTGGCCGCTGCAGCGGGGAGGAGTTGATCCCCCGCGCCCAGCGTCTCCAGGGCTGCCTTGTAATCCAGCACGAGATTCCCCTTGCCCAGGTCACCGTCCGGCCGGACCATGGCTGTGCCCGCGATAAAGTGCGCCGGCAAGGCGCCCTGGCCGGCCAGGAGGGTTAGCTTCTGCACCACGTCAGCCTGCGCCACTTTCTGGTGCTCGATAGGCAGCGCGGCGTTTTCTGCCGAGCAGGCACCCTTGGCCAAGGCATCCAACGTCGCCGGAAGGGCTTTGTTCTCATTCGCGGTCAGAATAGTAAAGCTGCTTGGGTCCGTGCCCGTGGGGCCGCCCGTGCTGCCGGCCTGTTGTGGCGCTCCACCACACGCAGCGAGCGGAGTTAGGGCGAGTGCGACGGCCGTTGCCACCATGACTCGACGACTTCGGATTGCTTTCATGACGTCCTCCTTGACGGCTGCCATTCCGTGACAGCGAACCTCTGACCGATGCGTTTTCAATCAGGAGTGAGAGATTATTCAGCCCCTGGTTCGTGTTGAGCGTATCACATTATTCGTCTATTGTGAATATTCATTCGAGTTTGAGAGAATACTCAGAATGATTGTTGGCAGCAGCCTGACGAGGGTTCGACGATGAGGACGAGACCATGAAAAGCAGTACACAGCATCGGCTTCATGCGCCGCTCACTGCACTTGATGCAGCAAATGTCGTGTGGGTGGGTGGCTTCTGGGGTAACGAGCTGGAGCGCACGCGTACGGTTACAGTTCCTGGGATGTGGCAGTCACTGTCCGATCCCGATGTAAGCCCGGGCTGGCAGAATTTCCTCATCGCAGCGGGCGAGGCGGACGGCCGGCACGAAGGCCCCCCGTTCCTCGACGGGGACCTTTACAAATGGCTTGAAGCAGCGATCAGCCTATTGGAGACTTCCCCGGACGCCGCGCTGGAGGCAACCATCAATGAGATCGCAGCGAAAATCGCGTCCGTGCAGCGCGAGGATGGCTACCTCCACACGCCAACCCGCATTGCCGAACGCAATCACGAGCAGGCCCAGGCGCTGTCCGACCGCTTCAACTTCGAGACGTACAACCTCGGCCACCTCATTACCGTCGGTGTCCGCCACCATCGCGTGACAGGCGGATCGGTCCTGCTCAATGCGGCTGAGAGGGCGGCGGAGTTCCTTGAAGACCTGGCCACCAACCACACCGACCAGCTCGCGCGCAGCGCGATCTGCCCCTCTCACTACATGGCCGTGATTGATCTTTTCCGGGCCACTGGCAAGGAACGCTACCTTCGCCTGGCGGAATCGTTTGTTTCTCTTCGCGACGACTTTGAGGGGGGCGACGACAACCAGGACCGTGTCCGGGTCCGGGACCAGGTAGTCGTGGCGGGCCATGCCGTCCGCGCCAACTATCTGTACGCCGGGCTGGCAGACCTGGTTGCTGAGACCGGCGACCAGGAGCTAAAGGACGTGCTTGAGCACCTATGGAGGGACGTCGTAGACACCAAGCTGTACCTCACCGGCGGCTGCGGAGCCTTATACGACGGGGCGTCACCGGACGGCAACCCTGTCCAAAGCGATATCAGCCGCGTCCATCAGGCATACGGACGCGCCTTCCAGCTGCCGAACACCACCGCCCACAACGAATCCTGCGCCAACATCGGCATGATCTTCTGGAGCGAAAGGATGTTGGCGCTAACTGGCGACGCCGCTTATGCCGACGTCATCGAACGCATCTCGTACAACAGCCTGCTCGCGAGCATCAGCCTCGACGGCACACGCTACTTCTATACCAATCCACTCCGGCAGGTCCGGGAACTTCCGTTCCCACTACGGATGCCCGGTGAAACCGTCCAACGGCCGGTGCCGGCACCACCGGACTCTGACAAGCGGCTTCGCACGAAATACATGAGCTGCTTCTGCTGCCCGCCGAATATCGCCCGTACATTGGCACAACTCCACGAGCGCGCAATGTCCAGCTCCGCTGAGGGCCTTTGGGTTCATCTCTACGGCAGCGCTGACGTTCATGTGGAGCTTGATGGCCGTGGGATCGGACTTCGGGAAGTGACCGAGCAGCCGTGGGAGGAGCGTGTCGAATTCACGGTCACTTCAGCGATGGGCGGCGGTATCCCGCTCAAACTGCGGATCCCCGGCTGGAGCGAAAACGCCACAATCACCGTCAATGGTGAAAATGCGATGGTGGTCGTTCCCGGAACGTACGCCACGATCGACCGCGACTGGAAAACTGGCGACAGCGTCACGCTGGCGTTGCCGATGCCGGTCAAGATGATGCGCGGACACCGCCTGGCAGAGGAGATCTCCAATCAGGTTGCCGTGACACGCGGCCCGATTGTCTACTGCCTGGAGAGTCATGACCTGCCCGATGAAGTCAGGCTGGAACAGATCGCACTGCGGCGCGGCACCCGCTTCAGGCCCGTCGGAATGGACATCGAGGGCCGCCGCGTGGTGGCGCTCGAGTGCGATGCAGTGATCCTGCCCGCCGTGGGAGGCCCGGGGCTGTACGCCGAACTCGACGATGCAGAACTCATCACCGCGCCTGTGCGGCTGATTCCCTACTTCACCTGGGGGAACCGCGGGGCATCCGAAATGTCCGTCTGGCTCCCCCTGGCGTGGTGATACAAATGGCCTCCAAAATAGCCCCTGGCATAGCCCCGGTGAAGTCCGGCGCGGATCGGGCGGAAACGGGACCGCAACACGTAGTTGCCACTTATCACATTGAGACATCCCTCGATCTCCAGCACGCGGCAGAAGTACTGGCCGGCGAGCAGTCGACCGGCACGTTCATCAGGGTCGCACGCGAGTCCGACGAGTTGCGTTCCCGGTTCGCCGCGCAGGTAGTTGACCTGGCGGAGATACCGCTGACAGGCGCGTCCCCGCTGCCAGGAGCCGTCGGTGATCCGGCCAAACGGCGGCGCGCCCAGGTAAGGCTCCGGTTCCCTCTTTCCAACTTCGGCGCGTCCCTGCCCAACCTGCAGGCCGCCGTCGCCGGCAATCTGTTCGAAATAAAGGAGCTTGCGGGGATCAAACTTGTGGACCTTGACCTTCCTGAGGCCTTCGCGGAGCGCTATCCCGGACCGGCCTTTGGGCTCGCCGGAACGCGAAGGCTGATGTCCCGGCCCTCCGGCGCAATGATAGGGACGATCATCAAGCCAAGCATCGGCCTGAGCCCCGAAGAGCTTGCCGAGGTGGTCGCAGAGCTGGCCGGCGCCGGCGTCGACTTCATGAAGGATGATGAACTGCAGGGCAACGGCCCGTCCGCTCCCCTTGCTGAACGGGTGCGCGCTGTTATGCCGGTCCTGAAGCGCCACGCTGACCGCACCGGTGTGATGCCGATGTATGCCTTTAACATCACCGACGACATCGGCCGTCTAGAAGCCAACCACGACCTCGTCGTCGAAGCCGGTGGAACCTGTGTGATGGCCTGCATCAACATGATTGGGCTGTCCGGCGTTGAATTCCTGCGCCGCCATGCCTCGGTCCCTATCCACGGGCACCGAGCTATGTTTGGTGCCATCAGCCGGTCGGACCAGCTGGGATTCTCCTTCCGTGCCTGGCAGAAGTTGGCCCGGCTCTCGGGCGTGGACCATCTCCACACAAATGGAATCAGTAACAAGTTCTACGAGAACGACAGCGAAGTGCTCGACTCGATTGCGGCGGTACGCGAACCTTTGCTGGGGCAGAGCCCTACAGTTCCTGTGCTATCGTCCGGACAGTGGGCGGGCCTTGCCCACGCGACCTATGCGGCCACTGGCACGGATGACCTCCTCATTCTCGCGGGCGGCGGCATCCACGGCCACCCCGACGGGCCGGCTGCCGGAGTGAGGAGTATGCGTGCCGCGTGGGATTCCGCCAGACGCGGCGAAGCGACCGCGACAGCCCTCGCAGGGTCGGCGGATTTCCGCCGCGCCGCAGAAACATTTGGAGCCCCGCGTGGCTGACCTGCGGCTCGCCTTCTACGGCGACGATTTCACGGGCAGCGTGGACGTACTCCTGCAACTCAGTCGCGCGGGCTGGACAAGCCGACTTTTCCTAAGGCTTCCGGGCCAGGCTGAGTTGCAGGCAGCCGCGGCGGAAGTTGACGCCGTCGGCGTGGCGGGGGTGGCGCGTTCGCTCCCAACAGACCGAATGGATTCCGAAGTGCGGCCTGCGTTTGAGGCTTTAAGGTCGCTCGGGCCACAGATTGTTCAGTACAAGGCCTGTTCCACGGCCGACTCCTCACCAACCGCGGGAAGCCTTGGGCGCGTGATCGAAGTCGCCCAGGAAGTGTTCGGCCGGACCACAATACCCACCCTTTTCGCGCAGCCTGACTTCGGCCGCTACACAGCGTTCGGGCATCACTTCGCCGCGGAGGCGGGCCAGATCTACCGCCTTGACCGGCAGCCGACGATGTCGGAGCATCCGGTGACGCCTATGCGCGAGTCCGACCTCGCCCAGCACCTGTCGCTTCAGACTCCCCTGCTCATCGGCAACCTGCACCTCACTGAGTACACGGATCGGCAGAGCGTAGCAATGAAGCTGCGACAGCGGACTGAGGCAGCCACCGTTTTGGACGCTATGACGGACCAGCACATTGAAATGGTCTCCGCAGCCGTCGCAGCCAACTCAGTATCGAACGAGCCCCAATTTGTCATTGGCTCCGGCGGCTTCAGTCGTGGCCTGGCCGCCGCCCTCGACCGTGATATCGCTACGCGGGAGCAGGCAGTGTTTGCGTTGAACCCTGACGGGCCTGTGCTGGCAGTTTCGGGTTCGCAATCGCGCCAGACGTTGCGGCAGATCGAGGATGCCCGGAATAAGGGTTGGACCGTCCTTGCTTTATCCGTTGAGGATGACGTCCCGCTGACTGATCGCGTCGTTCAGGAATTGTCGGCGGGCAGGAGCGTGGTGGTCACCACCGGTGACGCAGCAGGCCCCAACTTCGACGGCACCCTGGTGGAAACGTTGTCGTCCCGTTTGTCGGCGGTCATTGAAGCCGCCTTGCGCAGGAGCGGCGACCACCGGGTGATTGTCTGCGGCGGGGACACCTCAAGCCACGTGCTCCGGCAGCTCGGCGCGGGCTCCCTGTCGATTGCGGCCAACCCTACCGGCAACGTGGTCCTCTGCAGGGTCGCATCTCCGGTCGCATGGCTGGACGGCTCGGAAATGCTGCTCAAGGGCGGCCAGGTAGGTCCGGTTGACCTGTTTGAGCTAATCCGAACCCTCCGTGCAGCGCCGGGCGTTTCACCGGTCGCCTGAAGTTGCTTACAGGTCAGGCCGCAGCCCGCGCGTCGACTCGGGCTTCAGGCCTGAAACCGGACGCTCCACAAGCTCCCTTCCTGTGGAATCTGGTATCGCTCGGGCAGAGTAGGACCGCATGCCGCGGACCCCAGCCCGAGCTGCGCCTGGTCGATGTTCACCCACACCTTGCCGGAATCTGCAAGATCGTGGGGATGCCGGGCCCCTTCAAGGGTCTCGCTGGTCCAGCGCCGTGCCGTGAAGTCGAAAGCGGGTTCACCGCCAACACGCAGCGTCGGCAGACCCGTCGCTGATATCTCCAGCCACCGGGTGTCAACATGGTTGCCGTTTTCCTGGGGCACGGGATAGCTGACTTGCAGGGCGTCGATGCTGGATGAGTAGGTCCCGACGGCGGCCGCCTCCCGCGAGTCACTGTATGACTCCCCGGGGCCACGTCCGAACCACTTAGCGTCGCGGTAGGCACCCGGCATCCCCAGCCGCAGCCCCAGCCTCGGCAGGACGATGTGCCGGTGCTGGTACGGCGTGTCTGCCCAGGGCCCCGTGAATTCTACGGAAACCTCCAGTCGAAGTCCCGTTCCATCGGCGCTCCAATCGAAGACGTACTCGATCGCGTGCGGGTGCGTTGCTGCGGCGCATCTGCCCGCGACGCGGACGCGTTCGCCATCGGACTCGATGAGGTCCGTACGGTGCCGCATCCGGTCCAGGCCTACCGCGGCCCATACGGCTGCGAGGTTGTTGTTGCTGCCCTGCCCGCGGTCATTCTCGGTGGGTGCACGATACACGTCGAGCTGCGGGCCGTCGAACTCCAGCCGTCCGAGCCGTGTGAGCTTGCCGGACAACGCATCGAAGACTGCCTCACCCAGCCGTAGCTCGCCGCAGGAGGCCTGGGGCTGTCTGCCCACCCCCGTGTACCGTGGCCGGCCCGCGGCACGCGGTCGAGGACGGACAGCCAACGCCGCCTGCGCCCATGCCACGACGTGCCCGGAAGGAGCCCACGCGGTGGTGTCCGCCAGTGCAGCCTCGACCGTGAGCCACCACTCGCCAGGTTCGTCACCGGGGGCGACCGGGCACTGCACAGTGACTGTCTCCCCCGCGGCGACGGCCGGGACGTCCAGGATGCCGGTGCCGCGCGGTAGGCCATCCAGTTCGAGGCGCCACGTGAACGTGAGATGGTCGAGCCCGATGGCATCGTGGTCGTTTCGGATCCCGATCGTCTCACCGACGGAGATCTCCACAGGCTGGAGCACTTTCTTCAGCTCGCCAAGGCCCGTCGACGGTGTCCGGTCCGAAAAGACCAGCCCGTCCAGGCAGTAGCGGCCCCCGTTCGGGCGATAATCAACGTCCGCGCCGTGCATGATGAATTCGTGGCCAGCGGCGTCCCGGTGTGTGAAGCCGTGATCGATCCACTCCCACACAAAGCCGCCACAGAACCGCTCGTGTGCCTTCAGGATGCGGTGGTAGTCCAGCAGTGAGCCGGGGCCGTTGCCCATCGCATGGGCGTACTCACACAGCAGGAACGGCAGTGAGCGCCGGCGCGCGTCGTCGTCGTCGTCGATTCCCGCAGGACGGGGATCCTCGCGCCGGCCTATCTGTGCCAGCAGCTCCAGCGACGGGTACATCAGGGATGCGAAATCCGAGTTACGGTAGCTGGGGTCGCGTTCGTAGTGGATGGGACGCGACGGGTCGCGGTGCCGGATCCAGGTCTCCACGGCATCGAAATTCCCTCCCACCCAGCTCTCATTCGCCAGGGACCAGGCCACCACGCTGGGGCTGTTTTTATCCCGCTCCACCATGCGGCGCGTACGGTCGAGCATTGCGGGCAGCCAGCGGGGATCAGCCGGCGGGTTGCCCTCCCAGCCGGCGTAAATGAAACCGTGGGTCTCCAGATCGGACTCCTCCACCACCCAGAGGCCGTACTCGTCGCAGAGCCGGATGAAGTCGGGATGGGGCGGATAGTGGCTGGTGCGTACCGCGTTGATGTTGTGCCGCTTCATCAGGACGATGTCGCGGACCATCGTTTCCCGGTCGAGCGTCCGCCCGGTGTCCGGATGGTGTTCGTGGCGGTTCACTCCCCGGAAGAAAACGCGCCTGCCGTTGACCAGCAGCACGCCGTTAATAATCTCGACCGTGCGGAATCCGATGCTCAGCTCAACTGTCTCGCCCTCAGAGGTTAGCGTCCCCCGGTACAGCCGCGGTGATTCGGCACTCCACGGCTGCACCGGCACCGTGGTTGCTTTGCCGGCATCAATATTGATGCCCAACTCCGGGACCTCCACACGGGCAGGGCATGAGGCGTCCACCCGGAGGGTCCCCTGTCCGGTCAGGTGGTCGAAGCCGGCGTGGACAAAGTAGTCGTCGATCGCACCGACCGGAGGTCGTTCGATGAGCTCGACGTCCCGGAAGATGCCGGGCAGCCACCACATGTCCTGATCCTCCAGGTAGGTGCCCGATGACCAGCGGTGCACACGCACCGCAAGCACGTTCTTGCCCGGAACCACGGGGGCGTCGAATTCGAAGGGCAACCGGCTTCCCGTGGAAAAGCCTAGCTCCTGGCCATTCAGCCAGGCCTTTGCGCATGAGTCCACTCCCTGGAACCGCAGAACGGCCCGGCCCCAGTCCTCGGCCAGGTCGAAGACCAGCCGGTAGTCGCCGGTGGGGTTTTCGGTGGGGACCCTGGGCGGGTCCAGCGGCATGGGCAGTGCGGTATTGGTGTAAAGCGGGCCCTCGTCCGTGCCGCGCAGCGACCGGGCGGGTCCGCCGGCAAGGGGTGTGACCGGTTCCAGGACCCAGTGGGACGGAACGCCGATGGTATCCCAGCCGTTGTCGTCGAACCCCGGCTTGATAAATCCGTCACCGGTGCCCGCCGCCGTCGGCGACAGCTTGAACCGCCAGCTTCCGTTCAGGCTCAAGCGGCGTGTGTCACTGATCGTATCCGCGCGGGCATCGCGGCGACCGGACCCCGGGGTGAAATCTTCCCAATATCGGCGCATCTGTTGTCCCTTTCAGCCCGCGACGGCAGGTTGCGGGACCCGGCGGATGCGCAGCGCGAGCGCCTCGCCTTCCGGCAGCTGGACCGGTTCCGCGTCTGAGGCGAACGTGTCATTTCGCTGGACTTCCGTCAGCTCGAACGTCCGGCCCGCCGGCTTTATGGTCATGTTCCACGTATCGATCACGTCAACCTCGAAGCGGTCACCTACCTCCAGCTGGATCCCTATGCCTGTGTTCGGCAGCCGAAACGTCCACGACGCTGGAGCTGTCCGACCAAGATACAGGTAGTACTCTCGCCGTGGGATACCGGCCACGAACGCCGCATCCCACCAGTTGTCAATGGGATCCAGGCCGTCTCCATCCACCTCGTCCAGCAACCGGCGCAGAAACCCGAGCCGCTCCGGGCTCTCCCCGCGCAAAAGGCCGCCCTCAACGATGTGGAGGCTGCCGTCGTCGAGCACGAAGCTCTCTCCATGGGAGGCATAGCATCCCGACACGGTGGTGATCCAGAACTGGTGCACCAGTTCCCGGGCCGTGAGGTGCCCCCACCGTTCGGGAACGTCGCCCTCGTACTTGATCTCGTCAAGCAAGACCGGTTTGCGGTACGCGTCCCGGAACAGCGAAGCGCGCCCGAAGTCCGCGGTCGCCTGTCCGAGTTGGAGCGAAGCATGCGTGACCCACGGCTGGTTGTAGTCGTAGAAGCGCATCCAGTTATGGATCGACCGCAGATGCTCATGGGGATCCGCGTCAGCAAGGAGTTCCCCGGCCGCATCCCATCTCGCGTTGGGGCGGTCCAGGATGTCGAACTCGTTGCACAGCGACCACCACACGTTGGAGTAGGCGGACAGCCGCGCGACGAGGTAGCGCAGGTACACGGCATCCTCGGCTTCGGTCAGTCCGTCGAGTCCGAAGTGGCCGTTGTCATAGGCGTTGTAGATCAGCAAATCGGCCTGGATACCCCGGGCCTGCAGAAGGACGACGGCGGCATCCAGGCGACGGAAGAAAGCCACCACCGGGCGGGTCACGTCGTGGCGGCCGTCGGCGCTGCGCTCAAACGGCAGCAAATCAGGGAAATGCTCCACATAGCCGCCCGCCTGCGGAAAGACCATAAAGCGCAGTTTATTGAAACCGGAAGCGGCCAGTGAGTCGACCGTGGCCGCGAATCGTTCCTCGGGCTGGTGCAGCCAGTTGTACACGGTGGCCCCGACCGGGCGGAACGGTGTGCCGTCTGCGTGGGCGAAGTGGAACGTTGCGGCCACCCTGACCGGCCCGTGCTCCGCAGGTGCCGGCGCCGTTACGGTGGCAGTGCCCGTCATTCCGGAAAGTCCGGCGGCCTCCGAACGTGTGCGCCAGGTCCAGTTTCCTTCCCGCTCGGGGGCGAAACGCGCCAGGTAGCGGTTGCCGCCGTCCCAGAATCCGGGCACGTTGTTGACGTCTCCGGACTCGTGCTCAAAGACGGCCCAGAACGGCACACGATCGGCTGGAAGGGGTTCGTCCGGCCCGGTCAGTACTACCTCAAGCACCGCGTAGCAGGGGTGCGTCATTGAGTGGTCCTTTCAGGTGGGCGCAGAGCGCTCCGGAATATGGTGAAGGCGTCATTGACCCGTATCAACAGCTAATCCCCCGGAACAAGGGGATGCGTGAGAAACTATTGAAACGTGTCAAGAACCAGGACATGATAGGCAGCATACTGCACGCATTCCCCACCTCCCAGCTTCCGCACTTCCCGGACACGGGCCGAGAGGCCCCACCCATCAGGAGAATTCATGAGCATCACCGTTGGTGCACCAACGTTCGAACACCACCGCGACGCCCTCGGCACGGGCGTTGCCGCGCCGAGGCTCTCCTGGAAAACCCAGGCGGTGGCCGGCTGGACGCAGGCCTCCTACGAAGTACGGGTGGATCGCGGGTCTCACGCTTACACCTCACCATCCCTTGGCTCCACCGATTCAGTCCTGCAGCCGTGGCCCTCCCTGCCGCTCAATTCGCGCGAGCAGGCAAGCGTCAGGATCCGCGTCACCGGCGCCGACGGCACCCGCTCAGGGTGGAGCGAACCGGGCACCGTCGAGGCGGGGCTGTTGGAGCCGGGCGACTGGACGGCCATGGCCATCGGCGCCGGTTGGGAGGAGGACCCGGCGTCGGACGAACGGCGTCCACCGCTGCTGCGGCGCGAGTTCGACGTCCGCAACGACGTCGCCTCCGCCCGTCTCTACGTCACCGCCCACGGGCTGTACGAAGTCGAAATCAACGGCCAGCGCGTAGGCGACGACGCGATGTCGCCCGGCTGGACCACCTACAACCACCGGCTCCGGTACTACACCTACGACGTCACCGGGCACCTGTCTTCCGGGGCTAACGTCATCGGGTCTTGGCTGGGGGATGGCTGGTACCGGGGGCGGCTGGGCTGGTACGGCGGATTCCAGAATCTTTACGGCACGGATCTGTCGCTGCTTGCCCAACTTGAAATCCGGTACCGCGACGGCTCGGTGGACGTCGTCGCCACGGATGGCTCCTGGCGCGCGGCGTCGGGTCCCATCGTGCGCAGCGGGAACTACGACGGTGAACTGTACGACGCACGGCTTGAGCTCGACGGCTGGTCCCGGCCGGGGTTCGACGACACCGGCTGGCACCATGTTGTCGCAGCACACCGCCATCCCGGCACGCTGATAGCTCCGGAGGGGCCCCCTGTCAGGTGCACGCAGGAAGTAGCCCCGGTGGCGGTGTTGACCACTCCGGGCGGCAAGAAGGTCCTCGATTTTGGCCAAAACCTGGTGGGCCGGCTCCGCATCCGGGTCTCCGGCGAGTCGGGCAACAAAGTCCTCATCCGCACCTCAGAGGTACTGCAGGACGGCGAGATCTATACCCGGCCGCTGCGCAGCGCGAAGTCCACCGACGAATACGTCATGGCCGGCCGACCGGTGGAGGAGTGGGAGCCGCGGTTCACCTTCCACGGATTCCGGTATGCCGAGGTCAGCGGATGGCCCGGTGACCTCGACGCTGCCGTTGCCCGCGGCGACGTCGTGGCCCGCGTCTATCACACGGACCTCGAGCGAACAGGCTGGTTCGTGACCTCGAACCCGCGCGTCAACCGGCTTCACGAGAACGTGGTCTGGAGCATGCGGGGCAACTTCGTGGACATCCCTACCGACTGCCCGCAGCGGGATGAGCGCGTCGGGTGGACCGGCGATATTCAGGTCTTCGCACCCACCGCCTCGTACCTCTACGACGTCTCCGGCATGCTCTCAAGCTGGCTGAAGGATGTGGCGGCGGAGCAGCTTCCCGACGGAACGGTGCCCTGGTACGTCCCCGTCATCCCTGCGCACACGATGTGGACTCCCATCCGCCCCGGTGCTGCGTGGGGCGATGTCGCGACGTTCACGCCCTGGACTCTGTACGAGCGCTTCGGTGATCGCGGTGTCCTGGAAGCGCAGTACAAGAGCGCGAAATGCTGGGTGGAACTGGTAGAGCGGCTCGCTGGTCCGGACCGGCTCTGGAATGAGGGATTCCAGCTGGGAGACTGGCTCGATCCGTCCGCCCCGCCGCATGACCCGGCTGATGCCCGTACCGACCGCTACCTCGTCGCAACAGCATATTTCGCCCGTTCTGCGGACCGCATGGCGCGGATGGCAGGGGTGCTGGGCCGGCGTGAAGACGAGGAACGGTTCACCCGGCTCGCCGCCGACATCCGCCGCGCCTTCAGGGGCGCCTATGTGGGCCCCGACGGACGGATGACCAGCGACGCCCAGACAGCTTATTCACTGGCCATCGGGTTCGACCTGCTGCCGGACGCCGGGATAGCCGCCGCAGGCCGCCGCCTCGCCGAACTCGTCGAGGCGGCCGGGCACCGCATTGCCACTGGTTTTGTGGGTACGCCGCTGGTCTCCGATGCCCTCACAGTGACCGGACATTCGGACTCGGCATACAGCCTTCTTTTGGAGGAAGAGGCGCCCTCCTGGCTCTACGCCGTGATGCAGGGCGGCACCACGATCTGGGAACGCTGGGACAGCATGCTGCCTGATGGCACGGTGAACCCCGGCAAGATGACCTCGTTCAACCACTACGCCCTGGGAGCCGTGGCCGACTGGCTCCACCGCGTGGTGGCCGGCCTGGCGCCGGGAGCGCCGGGCTACCGGCACGTCGTTTTCCGGCCACAGCCGGGTGGCGGGCTCACCCACGCTTCCGCGGAACATGAGACGCCGTATGGCCGGGCGGCCATCTCCTGGAAGATCGAAGGCGGGACCCTGCGCGTGGACGTCACCGTGCCCACGGGTGCGACGGCGACCGTGCAGCTTCCCGGGCGCGGCCCCGTGGAGATCGGGAGCGGTAAGCATCTCTTCGAAGGTGCGGCGGCCGCCGTCGATCGCGTTCCCCTGGAGGACCAGGAAACGTCCCCACGGTAGCCAGCTGGACCGGCCGGAGGCACTACGTCGGCGGTCCCCGAACCTTAGGCCAGAGTGGAGGGCCGGACCATCAGTTTCGGCTTGAAGACGATCTGCCTGGCCGATTCGGTGTCCTGGGAGATGGCCGCCTGCAGGAGGTCAACGGCGGCTATGCCGAACTCCTCGTGGGGTGCCCGGACCGATGTCAGGGGGATTACCGAGGCTTCGGCGAACTCGATGTCGTCGTACCCGACGAGGAGGACGTCGGCCGGTATGCGAAGCCCGTTGTCCACCACCAGTCCGTGCATCAGGCCCAGAGCAAGGAGGTCGTTGGCAGCGAAAATTGCCTCGGGCCTGCGCTCCGGGGACCGCCTGGCGATCTCCGCTGCCACTTCACGGCCTACCGCAAGCGTGCGGCTGCGCACGTTGATGACCTCAAGAGTGGCATCAACGCACTCGCGCACTGCGCGGCTGGCGCCCTCGATCCGGTCGGAGATCTGCGGCACTCCCAAGGGCCCTCCCACGAATGCGATGCGCCTGGCAGACTGCTCGATGAGGTGCCTCCCGGCCAGGTATCCGCCCAACTCGTCGTCCACCGACACGGACGGCTGTTCGCTGGCCAGGGCCCGCTGCCCCACGAGGACGCTCGGCGTGCCGAGCCGGCGGATGTGGGCCAGCCGGTCCTCGATGGGGCCATGCGATGCCACCAGGAGGCCGCGGACGCGGTGGGCCTGGAACATTTCCAGATAGGCGTCCTCCCGCTCCCGGCTTCTGTTTGAGTTGGCCAGGAAGACCGAAAGGCCGTCGGCTGCGGCACGCTGCTCCACACCCTCGGCGATGGTGGCAAAGAAGGGGTTGCTGATGTCCGGCGCAATGTACGCGATGGTTGCACTGCTGCCACGGCGCAACTGCGAGGCGGCGTCGTTGCGCACGAAACCCAGTTCGTCGATGGCCCGCTGGATGCGCTCACGCTTTTCCTGGGACACCTTGTCCGGGTGGTTGATGAAATGCGAAACAGTGCCTTGCGCAACCTGCGCGAGCGCTGCGACTTCCCGGATCCCCACCCTGGCAGCCATGGCTTAGTAGAACTCGACGGTGTTGACGCGGTTCAGCAGCGGTTCGCCGTCGAGGAACCGGGTCGCATTCGCGGCGAACAGCTCGGCGATGAGCCGTTCCTCGTCGTCGTTGATTGCGGCGGCGTGCGGGCTGATGAGGACGTTCGGCATTCCCCACAGCCGGCTGTCCGCCGGAAGCGGCTCGGCGTCGAAGACATCGAGGGCGGCAAATCCGATCCTGCCCTCTGCCAGGGCTCCGACGAGGGCGGCCTCATCCACCGTTGCCCCCCGGCCCACGTTGATCAGCGTGGCTCCCGGCTTGACGCTTTCCAGGACCGTACGGCTCAGAACCTGGTGTGTCGCCGTCGTGCTTGGAAGGCAGACGACGATGGCATCCGCCCCGGCGACTGCTTGAGCAAGTTCTTCCATGGCGAAGATCCTTTCCACGCCCGGCACCTCTACCTGCCTACGGTGGGCACCGATGACACGCGCGCCCAGGGCGGTCAGCTTTCCGGCTACGGCCCTGCCGATGCCCCCGAGGCCCACCACAAGGACGGTGACCGACGACAGCTGTCTGAGCGTGCGGCGCTCTCCCCAAGTCCGGTTCCTTTGATCGTTCTGAAGCCTGGAGAGCTCCTTCATCCCGGCCAGGACTCCCAACAGCGCAAACTCTGCCAGCGGCTCCGCGTGGACGCCGCCAGAGGTCGTGAAGGCAATTCGCTCCAGTTGCTCCTGGCCCAGGCCCGCAGCCCGCACCTGGCCGCCGCCTCCGGCAGGCGTCGTGTGGACCCACAGCAGCCGCCGGTTCGCCTCAACCGTGCGCCTGAGCTGCGACGACGACTGATCCGGCACGCCATACAGCGCATCTGCCGAGTCGATCAGGTTCTCGAACCGGGACTGCTCTTCCGGGGTGCGCGTGAAGGTTTCATCGCCACGGTGGTCGCCGGGGTAGCGTTGCACGGGTAGTAAGGCCTGGTCCCGGACAACCTCCAACCTGGGCTCGGTCCGCTCAATAAGCTGGCACAGTTCCTCGGACAGCGGGGTCGGCACAACAACTCGGAGTGTCTTCATGGGTCCACTGTAATTGAACAGCTTGACACGTTTCATTACCCATAGGTAAGCCTGCCAGTGACTAAAAGACTTACAGGGAGATTTCCCTCGTCTCGGCTGGTCATGTCTCTGATAGGCCGGCGCGGAGCATGAATGAAAGTCATCCAAAATGGGATGAGCGGCCGAGAAGGCCCAATGGCCACACGTGTACAGGGTGTAGACAATGTCCACACCCCCCTTTAGCCGGACAACCGATCACATTCCCGCGCCACCGATCTGCGTTAAGGAGACGGGAAGCAGCGAAAACTCTTCAAGAGATCTCCCCCAGGTCATGTCGTCCACACAATCCGTAGCCATGGGTAAGTGATGGCCAACACCGGCCACCGGAACAAGTCAGAAAGAGTGCGAATAGCCCCCACATCACAGCAGGCGGAGGGCCCACCAGCCAGGACCCTGAACCCGCCACCCACACAACTTCACAGGCCACCGCGGCGCCAGCCACAGGCCGCGGCCACAGTCAGAGGGACCCGCGGAGGGTCAATGTACACACATTAAAAGCAAAACCCCCTCTGACGAGGGGGAATGCGTGCCCGAGGTGGGACTCGAACTGCATTCCAACCCCTGCAAACACTGGGAACTCCCGGAAACATGCGGAATCCGGCCCGGTCCGAACGCCGTACGGCACGGTCCAAGCCCTAAATTGTGGACATTGTCCACACGCTCTTTTCCCACTTCGATGCCCGATCCAACCAGCTCGCGCGCCTGCCTGGGCGCCGGAGTTCACTAACTCGCCTGATCCAAAACCAGTCCCGCGCGTTCTCGTCTCGCCCTCCCCTTACCGGCTGGTCGGCTACGACGACATCCCAGAATGGCTAACACGCAAAGGCAAACCAGGATGTGCCGGCTGAGACCAGAACGACGAAATATCCACTACCGGCGTTAACCCACGGGAGTGGAAGTACAGGAGCCTCGGCCGCCCGCCGGGAGTCGGCAATACCCAGCTGAGGAAGAACCTGAAGCAGGCCACCTCCACCATCCGCGGCAAGCGCCTCCACGTCACCGGCGAGCTGCCGGACTGGGAGGAACTGCGAGACGCCGGAAGTGCCCTCAAGACGCCCTATTTTGCTGCTTGGCCCCCAAAGGCGGTCGTTACTCACGCTATTCCCGGATGGGAGTGTCTGAATAACGGTGGATCCAGGGTTGGCCTGACGCGCCGGGCGTTGCCTGGCGGGGAGGACTGATCATGGGCGACACCATGGATTCCATGGCGACTGATGTGGATCAGCAAGAGTTAGCGCGGCAGCTCCTGGCCCAGGCCAGGGCGCAGGGCATCGACCTCGTCGGCCCGGATGGGCTGTTGAACCGGCTCACGAAGAACGTCTTGGAGACCGCGTTGGAGGCGGAAATTGACGAACACCTCGGATACGAAAAGCACGATGTGTCCGGGCGCGGGAGCGGGAACTCCCGCAACGGTACCCGAACGAAAACCGTGCTGACCGAGATCGGGCCCGTGGAGATCGATGTGCCGCGGGACACCGGCTCCACATTCGATCCGCAGATCGTGCGGAAGCGGCAGCGTCGGCTGACCGGTGTTGATGAGATCGTTTTGTCGTTGAGCGCTACGGGGGCTCACAACCGGGGAAATCGCGGCCCACTTCGCGGAGGTGTTCGGCGCCACGGTCTCCAAGGACACCATTTCGCGCATCACGGAGAAGGTCATCGGGGAGATGACAGAGTGGCAGGACCGGCCCCTGGACCGGGGGCAGTGTCTAACGGTCGTTGCGAATCCTGATCGTGAGGGATTCCAATGCCCAGGTACGCCCCGAACAAGATGTCGCCTGAAGTCAAGCGTCGGTATTTCGAGCTGATCCGGCAAGGGCTCAGTGGCTCTGCTGCCTCATCACAGGTCGGCGTGTCGCTGAGCTGCGGCTCGCTGTGGTTCATCGACGCTGGCAGCGTGGACTTTGTAGACAGGCCGATCAGCCGCCGATACCTGACCCAGGATGACCGGATCGAAATTGCAGATGGCCTCGCCGCCGGCGAGTCAGTGAAAGCAATCGCCGCTCGGATCGGGAAAAGCTATCAGAGCGTCTACCGGGAGATTTCGCGCAACCGCAAGCCAAATGGCCGCTACCAACCCTGGTACGCCCATGGCCAAGCCCATCAACGTAGGCTAAGGACTAGAGAACGCCGCCTCGCTCTGGATAAGGCGCTCCGGGACGTCGTGGCCGGGAAGCTTGATAAGCATTGGTCACCCGCGCAGATCAGTCGCTGGCTCAGGCGCCGCTGGTCCAAACGCAGGTCCTGGCATGTCTGCGCCGAGACCATCTACGAAGCCGTCTACCGTGGCCTCATCGCCGCGCAGGACAGCCTCACACTTCGCACAGGCCGGACGTACCGCCATAAACGTGGACGCGGCAGGACCCGTGAAGGGGCGTTGAAGCAGTCCACCAACATGAAGCCGATTAGCCAACGCCCTGCAGTCGTCGAGACTCGCACCCGCATAGGGCACTGGGAAGGCGATCTCATCATTGGCTCCGGTCAGCGTTCGGCCATTGCCACGCTCGTCGAACGCAAGTCCAGGCTCACAGTCCTCGTCCCGATCCGGGGTGGGCGGACAGCCCAGATCGTCGGTGATGCTCTCATCCAGGCGTTTGCGATCCTTCCAAAAGCTCTCAGGGGGACGCTGACTTGGGATCAGGGCAACGAGATGTTCCACCATGAACGAATAGAGCGGGAGACGGGACTTCGTATCTACTTCGCCGATCCGCATTCCCCGTGGCAACGCGGGACGAATGAGAACACGAACGGCCTGCTGCGCCAGTACTTTCCTAAGGGCACCGATCTGGGCCTGATCACCGATGAACGGCTACGGGAAGTCAGCATCGAACTAAACGACCGGCCACGGGAATGCCTAAATGACCGCACCCCGTACCAACTCATGGCACGATGGAAACGCCAGCTCCAAACCACTTAATTCGCAACGATGGCTGGAAACCGCCGGGTCTACCCGGTGATGTTCATCGACGCGATTCACGTCAAGGTCCGTGACGGGCAGGTGACGAACCGGCCGGTCTACGTCGCAATTGGTGTCCGTGTTAACGGCGAACGCGACATCCTCGGGTTGTGGGCCGGGGACGGCGGCGAAGGGGCCAAGTTCTGGCTTTCAGTGCTGACCGAAATCAAGAACCGCGGCGTCGAGGACGTCTGCATCACCGTCTGCGACGGGCTCAAGGGCCTGCCCGAGGCCATCAACACTGCCTGGGAGCAGGCCGTCGTTCAGACCTGCATCGTGCACCTGATCCGCAACACCTTCCGCTACGCGGCCAGGCAGTACTGGGACGAAATGTCCCGTGATCTTCGCCCGGTCTACACGGCATCCTCCGAGGCCGCAGCGAAGGAACGCTTCGTCGAGTTCTCGGCAAGTGGGGCAAGCAATACCCCGCGATCACCCGGCTGTGGGAGACCGCCTGGAGCGAGTTTGTGCCGTTCTTGGACTACGACGTCGAAATCCGGCGGGTCATCTGCAGCACCAACGCCATCGAATCCGTCAACGCCCGCTACCGGCGCGCGGTCAGGGCCAGAGGCCATTTTCCCACTGAGCAGGCGGCCCTGAAATGCCTCTATCTCGCCACCAGGGCACTAGACCCCACAGGCAAAGGCAGGGCACGATGGGCCACACGATGGAAGCCGGCGCTCAACGCCTTCGCCATCAGCTTCGACGGAAGAATCAACTAAATGCCAACCGTGGATCCACCGAAAATCGGACAGTCCCGATGAGATGACTGCCGATCTTGGTGAGTTCGCTTCGCATACGCATGATTTCCCGTGCGTGGGCTGCAAGTCGGCGGTCTTCTGCGGTTCTTTGTGGCAGGTTCGTCAGGCATGGGATTCGTTCGTCGATTCCGAAGATCATTATGCAGCGCGTTGTTAGTGCAGTGCTTTCTGGACTGACCGTTGGTGCTGATCGCACGAGGATGCTGATCTGGACGTCTTGACCGTCGACCAGGATGGCTCTTGCCTCTACTTCGACCAGATACCCGATCTTGATTGGGTGGTGGAAGTGGATGCCTCCTGAGTACCTGTGGCTCGGGCTCCATGCGGACTGAGGAGAACGGCACAGGTAGCGGTGGCCTCGCTTATCCAGCGCATGACAGTGCCGCCGTGGGCATTTCCCGCCCAGTTTGCCGTTTCTGGTCCTGCGACGAAACGCAGGGTGCTTTTCGGTGTTGTCCCTTGATCTGAGTAGTATTCCGCGAGCATGGCTTCTTTAATGCGCTGACGGACAGGGATACGCTCCAAAGCAAGTCGCTGTCTAATATTGTCGTCAGGTGTCGTTTGTTCCCAGCGCCTTACGGGGTGGGGTTTTCCTTGCTTATCAACGGCCACCAGAACCAGGATGCAGTGCATGGCACGGGTGTAATCCGCTTCGTGCAGTGCACGAGCGTGCACCGATACCAGCACGTGGATGCTGGAGTTGCCGGTGTGGATGACGCGGGCATCGACCTCAACTACGTCTCCAGGCCCTATGTAGCCGTCGTAGCGCACATTTCCAACGTAGGCGGTTACGCAGTAGCTGGCGCTCCATGCGGAGGCGCAGGCATAGCCGGCGCGGTCGATCCATTCCAGTACGCGGCCTGCTTGGACTTGCCGGCCGGATTCGTCCATGTCTTGCGGGGTGGTTAGAAAGCGCAGCGTCAGCCGGTCGTTGCGGACCTCTTGCGCGCTGTCAGAGCTCGTTGCAGTGATTGTGTTTCCTCTTTTTGGTTGTGAGGCTTCCCCGGCGAATGAGAGCGGTTTGGTGGGCCAGTGCGGTGGCCGATGACAGCGGTCAGTGGGTCCGGCAACAGCTGACGGCCCGTCCGTCAGTCTGTTTCAGGGCCCTGGCAAAAGTGGCAGTCTGAGTCGCAGCTGTCTGTGGAAGGCGGTTGCGAGGGTGATTTGGCATTTGGCTTGTTGGCATTCAGTGGGAGAGTCAAAGTCTGGATCCTGTTCTGTGCCGGGTCGTGGCGTGCTGCGTGGCGGGTCAGTGGGTGCTGAAGGCGGCCGTTCGGAGACTGCGAAGGGTGCGAAGGACGATGGTGAGGATTTCGAAGTTTCTGTTGGTCGAGGTCTCGCCGGTGAGTTCCGTGAGAGCTTCTGCAATGAGTCCGAGACGGCTGGCGATGGCGGGGCCGCTTCTCTGCTCCGAGACGTCATCGCGCGGTGTAGCCAGGGCTCCGGCTGCGCTGATGAGGACGTCGTAGAAGTCTTCGCGGAGCGCGGCCCGTGCCATTGTTTCCCAAGGGTCGGTGCGTGGCAGTGAGTCGATTCTGCTCAGGAGGCGTCGGCCGTCGATTTGTTCGAAGAGGTTGAAGTACGTTGCGGCCAGCGCGGCTGGTGCTACGCTTGCGGGCGCGGCCGAGCGGGTGATGTCCAGAAGCGGATAGTGGTAAAGCAACGCAGCAGCTTGGTGTGCCAGGGCGGCAGGTGCTCCCTTGGCTTCTAGTTCAGCAGCGCCGGCTTGGATGTCTTGAAGCTGGTTGGGCTGCAGCAGTGTGTGCAGTTGGCGAGTGAGGTTCGCGACGGGCTGGCGGTATCGTTCGATTTCTGCCGAGACATCCAGGGTTCCTGTTTGATGTTTGAGGAACCAGCGGCTGGACCTGTCCAGAAGGCGCCGCATGATCCGGTCCATGCGTTCTTGGGTTGATGACGGCACGTGTCCGTCAAGGCTGCGGATAACACTGAAGAATTCCGGTTGGTTCCAGATCCCGGCTGAAATGAAGTAGGCCCGCACGGCATCGGCTTCGCTGACTCCTGTCTCCTCGCAGAGACGGAAGACGAAGGTGATACCCGAGTGGTTGAGGATCCTGTTTGCAAGGGACGTGGCGATGATTTCCCTTTTCAGCGGGTGCGCCTGCAAGTGCTTCTGGGCATGTTCTAGCAGTTGATGGGGAAAGTATGCCGTCAGTTCCTGCTGCGCCCACTGTTCGTCCGGGATGCCGCTGGTAAGGATCTCGTGGCTGAGGGATGATTTCATGTGGGCCAGCAGAATACTGATTTCTGGCCTTGTCAGGCTTTTGCCGTGCTCCAGACGCTGGAGGACTTCCTGGTCGCTTGGCATGGCATCCAGTTGGCGGTGCAGTCGGCCTTTGCTTTCCATGAACTTCATTGCCCGGAGGTAGACATGGGTCATCGAACTGCTGTGTCCCGCGGTCGTTCCCAGCGCAAAGTTTTGTTCGTAGTTGTTGGCGAGGACTGACTGTGCCACATCATCGGTCATGCCGCTGAGTAGCGCGGTCCGTTCGGTGGCGGCGATATCTCCTGCCGCGACAGCGGAATCCAGCAATATTTTGATGTTGACTTCGTGGTCGGAGCAGTCAACTCCGGCAGAGTTGTCGACCGCGTCGGTATTGATCCGGATTCCGCTTAAGGAGGCTTCGACCCTTCCTCGGGGAGAAACCCCGAGGTTTCCGCCTTCGCCAATGATTTTTGCCCTGACCTCGTTCGCGCTAATTCGGACGGTGTCATTTGCTTTGTCCATCGCTTGAAGGTCGGATTCTTCACTGTGCTTGATGTAGGTGCCGACGCCGCCGTTGAAGAGCAGTGTGGCGGGCGCCTTCAGGATTACCTTGATGAGGTCCTCGGGCGTGAGTGTGACGGGCCCTTCGTATCCGAGTGCGTTTGCGGCCTGTGGCGAGATACGGACTATTTTGGCGTTTCGGGAGAATATGCCTCCTCCTGGTGATATGACGCCGCGGTCGTACTCGTTCCAGGAAGAGCGGTCAAGTGCAAATAGCCGTGCTCGCTCTTGGAATGACAGCTCCGGGTTCGGTGTCGGGTCCAGGAAGATGTCACGGTGATCGAAAGCCGCTTTTAGCGCGATCTTATCTGTGTAGAGCATGCCGTTACCGAAGACGTCCCCGCTCATGTCGCCAATCCCAATGGTGTCGATGACGGCCGATTCCCACGGGACGTCGGACTCCATTAGATGCCGTTTGATTGATTCCCAAGTGCCGCGGGCGGTGATTCCCATCGCCTTGTGGTCATAGCCGGCTGTCCCACCGGAAGCGAAAGCGTCGTTGAGCCAGTACCCGTGCCCCGCGGCAATCTCGTTGGCGAGATCCGAGAAGCGCGCCGTTCCCTTGTCGGCGGCCACGACCAGATAGGGGTCCTCGGCGTCATGCGTTACGACATCGTCCGGTGGCTGGACAGTCCGGCCGTTACCCGAAGCGATCACGTTATCGGTCAGATCCAACAATCCGTTGATGAAGAGTTTGTAGGCGTCCCGCTCAGGGCTGTCCACTGGGCCTGTCCCCGAGGCAGCTTTGACGTAGAAACAGCCCTTTGCGCCGGTTGGCACGATTACAGCGTTCTTGACGACCTGGGCCTTGACGAGATCCAGAGCTTCAGTGCGGAAGTCTTCCCGGCGGTCACTCCAGCGAAGACCCCCTCGGGCGATGGAGCCAAACCGGAGGTGGATTCCTTCTACTGTGGGCGCGTAAACCCAAATCTCGTGCTCGGGGCGAGGTTCCGGCAACAGCGGCAGCTGCCCGGAAGCGATTTTCAGGGCAATGTAGTTTTTGGCTTCACCTCCCGGAAGGGACTGGTAGAAATTCGTTCGCATAGTTGCCTGGATGGCCTCCATGTAGGAACGGATGATTCTGTCGTCGTCCCGTGCTGTGATGTCGTCGAGTTTTTCGAGAATGGCGTTTAGGGCCGGCTCTGCTGGTCGGCCTTCGTGGTCCTCGTCAGGTGCGAAGCGGGCACGAAAGTATGAAAGAAGGTCCGCCGTTAGGGAACTGTGTACGGCCAGGACATGGGCGACGCGTTCCAGTGAAAAGCTAAGACCGCATTGTCTGAGGTACCGAAAGTAGGCGCGAAGCAGGAGAGCTTCACGGTACGAGAAACCCGCTGCTGGAACGAGCGCGTGGAAGGCATCAGATTCTGTCTGCCCGGTCCATACTGCCCGCATCGTCTGTTCAACCCGAGTGCGAAGGTCTTCGCTGTCGGGCTGATTGATTGTGGTGCTGATGCCCAGATCGTAAATCCAGACCGCTGGATGTCCCTCCGGAGCCAGCCGGTAAGGCCTTTCATCGTTGATCAGAATGCCCAGATGCCGGAGAGGCGGGACGATGTCTTCGAGGGATAGTTCCGCCGAGGTGATGATCTTCAATCTCCCGTTGCCAGACGCGAAGTGTGGCCGGGAGAACCGAAGGACGTAGCCCGGGCGTCCGTTGGTGTCCTGCAATCCTTCAATGGAAAGGCAGTCCCCGACCGCTTCGGCGGCAGTAAAGATTTCCCGGTATGAGAGGGGGAACGCGCCGATCCAACGGATCAGCACATCCGCCCGGTCTCCGGTGAGTCCTGCAAGCCGCCTGAACTGTGCGTCCCAGTCTGTGATCCAAGCAGCTAGGCAGGAGGATGCTTCGGAGTGGTTTTCCGGTCGGTGGGTTTCACCTTCCGCGTTGGCATGGTCGTGGAACTGGTCTTCGGTCAGGTGCGGCATTGGGTCTTCTTTGATCCTGATGAGGGGTGGTTTATGTGGTAGCCAGGCTCGCCATGACAACGGCGGAGAGGAGTTCCACGACCGCAAGGTGTGTGGAAATCTCGATGTTGTCGACCTTGGCGTCGACGATTCCTACGACAGAGTTAATGAGGCCGACGTCGACACCGCGGCGAAGCAGGGCAGCCTCAAGGTGAGGAGTGTGGACGAGCCGGTGGTTGCCGAGGCGGGTGGCCAGTGCGGCAGCGATAGCGTAGCAGCCCCAGTTGGAGCAGGCCGCCGTCACCAGTGCTTCAACCCTGGTGGTGGCGCCCAGCCCTCCACCGCAGGCGCAGGAACCGTCTGCACCGTGGGGGATGTGTGCTGCAACCGCATCGGAGACGTTACCCATTCCGATTTCGTTGCCGCCGTCCCCAACAGCCACGGTGGGGACGCCCAAGTCATGGGCAAGGTCGAACACGTGGTCCACGCGTGCCCGGTCTTGGCCGAAGTTCACGCCGCGCATGTTGTAGTAGAAGCCGTTCCTGTTCCGGCCAACGCGTTCGGTGGAGAACAGCAGGGCCGGCTCGTATTCTTCAAGGACCTGCCGTGCCGCCGCGGGAGCCTCGTCGTCGTTGGTTGTGAACGGAACAAGTGCAACAGCCAACAGCGTCCCGCCCATGTTGGCTTCACGGGCCTTGTCCGGCGGGAGGACCGTGAGGCCGGCCGTTTCGAAGATCGGTCCCAGCGACGGAATGAGGGTTTCCTCTGCGAGAACAATCGGGGTGACGCGTTTGCCCAAGGCCAGCGCCCTGGCGATGACCGCGGCGCCGGCCGGTCCGTCGTTCTCTCCAATGGTCGGTGAGATCCAGGCGCGGGAGACCGATCCTGTTGTCATCAGTACGGTGGACTTGTCGGGAACGGCGGCGAGAAGATCAGCGGCCCGCCCCACCAGGGGCCAGCCGTCCTGCGTTTGCAAGGCAGCTTCATAAAGGTGCTCCACACCTCGACCGCCGATGTCGACGTTAACGATGCGGTCGAGCCTTCTGTCCTGCGGGGACAGTGTCCGGCTCAGTGCAGATGGTTCGTAGGTGGTCAGTTCAGGCATTTTAGCTCCCAAGGATGAGGGTGGACATGGCGTGGGTGTCGTTGAATTTGACGGCTAGCGCATCAAGGGACTCGTCAACTGCCGATGCGACCTTCAGCGGTCCGCCGGTTCTGCGCAGGGCGTCGAGAGTCGGCTTTAGCCGCAGGGAAACCCGTGCCCCTGGCTGACCGTGTGTGTTGACAGTCAGGATGCCATGCTCGCGGAGCAGAATTGCTCCAAGGGCCGACGTGGTCTCGGCGGGCACCAGGGTCGTTTCGGTGAGACCGGACCTCTGCAGAGCGATCGCGTGGACATCGTCCTCGTGGATCATGGGGCCCAGATCGCTTCGTTCGACAACAGCACCCAACCGTGCTTCCAGTGCGTCGGAGATTTCCTGCCCCGATGCCGATTCGGTGAGGAGGTCTTGCGGGTTGAAACCTTGGAGTGAGCGCAGGGCGCCGGCGGCGATGGGAGCGCGTGCTTCTGCCCCGACCTCGGAGGCTTTTGCCGAGGCGGCAGCGACCAGATCGGGACGGCCAACCATGATGCCTGCACGCGGACCGGCCAGTCCGGCCTTATCGCAGTTTGTGATGCTGATATCCGCACCGAGCTGCAGGGAGGGCACGCCGCCGTGGAGGACGGTTCGCAGGCGGGCGCCGTAGGCTTCATCGAGGAGGACGACGGCTCCTTCGGCCTGGGCGAAGCCGACGGCAGTGAGGGTGTCCTGGTCTGCCAGCCGTTCAAGACTGGAAGTCACGGTGGTGACGATCACCAGCGCCGGACGGCTGGCGCGGATGATTTCGCGCCAGTCCTGGTCGATGGCGACTTCGTGACAAAGAACGCCGGCAAGCCTCGCTCCCCGCGGCACGGACGCGTGGGACCGGGCCCCTGCCGGGACGACGGACACGACCGGCTGGTCGGCGGCGAGAGCGCAGATAGCGGCGATGATGCCAGCTGTGGTCCTGTTGAACGCGGCCGCTGCGTCATCCGGGCGTCCGCCGAGGTGACTGATGGCTGCGTCCTTTAGCTCATCGGCGAACAAGCCCGGACCGACCCATTCCTCGGCATACGTTGCCAGGTCCTCAGGCCGGAGGGGAAGGTCTCGTTGGTTGCCGGTGTAGACCGCCACTGCATCTGCCCCTGAGGCCCGCACCCGTTGGGCAGCGATGGCCTGCCCGTGCCTCAGGCGGCGGCCTTCTGCAATGCTGGAGTCGATGATGGTTCCGCGTGCGTAACCGACCATGGGGTCGATGGGGTTGCCAAAGCGGTCTGTTTTGACCGTTGACACTGTGGCTTGGTTAGCTGACAAAACGGCTCCTATGTGGTGCTGCGGGTGTCGCGAAGACCGGAGTTGGTTGAGGCCCGATTGTTGTGGTTCGTGCCAAGGTAGTGGCTGCGATGGTCTTCATGAGGGCGATGACGTGCTGATGGGTCTCCAGCGGGATTCCATCTGTCTGCAGTGCCGTGGATCCGGTGGCTCCGTCTCGTGCTCCTGCTGCGATGCAAGCCCGGAGCAGGAGGTCTTCTTCTTCCGGGGTATGGCATACTTCGGTGTCGCCGAAGCTGGCGGCCAGACCGGCGGTGAGGGCGTAAGCTCCCCAGTTGGAGACTGATGCGCTGATGGTCACCTGGGTCTTGGTGACGGTGTAGATCCCTGAGTCGCAGCCCGACCGGCAGGTGCCGTCGCCCGGGAGCCTGCTGGCGATGCGGCGCCGGTGGGCGCCAAATCCGATTTCGTTGCCGCCGTCCCCGATGCCGATGGTCAAGACCGAAGACCTGTTGGCCAGGTTGGCCAAGTGGTGGAGTTGGGCCACGTCGTTGGCGGAGCGACAGTCTCCCCGCACACCGTGAAACCGTCCTTGGGTACCGGGGCCATCCCTTTCGATGAAGATCACGGCTGTGGGCCGGTACAGCGTGATGAGCCGCTGGGCTGCCTGTCGGCCTTCCTTTTCCCCGGCCTCTACCAGTTCGATTTCCGGGCGGGCACCCTGGGGGTAGGTGAGGGCATCGATGGCTGCCCTGACCGCGGGCTCGTGACGGGCTTCGGTGACGAAGACGATTCTGGCCTTCAATGTCGAGGCAATAGCCCGGCCGAGTACCGCAGCCCCCATCGGCCCGTCCGTCTCACCCTCTGGAAGCCAGGGGCCGATGCCTGCCCCGGTGGCGATGAGCACGGTTGAATTGGTTACTACAGAAGCGTGCAGCCTTCGTTCAGCAAGCCCGGTAAGTGGCTCTCCGAAATAGTCGCGGCATGCGCCGTACAGGCCCGAGACGATTCCGGCGGGGAGCTTGCCGTCTGCTGGCCTAATTTCAATGGTCATGAGCCGGTCAAGGCTTTCCATCACGGCAGCGAGGTGGCGTTCGTCGGCGACTGGGGCGGCGGTGGGTGCTTCGTCGAGCGCGGGAGTAACGGATTGGCTTGTCATGGCTAGTGGTCGATCCGGCTCTTGTACGTTTCCTTTAGCAGGAACGTGCAGGTGACACTGATGGCGGCCGCGATGACGACGTATACGGCGACGAGCTTTGATTCACCGGTGGTGCTTACCAACCATGCTGCGACGAGGGGTGTCGGTGCGCTCGAGATGATTCCCGAGAGCTGGTAGGCCAGGGAGGAACCGGTGTAGCGGTAGCGGGACGGGTACTGCTCGGCGTAGATGACTGCGTGCAGGGAACCGGTGGAAGCGTGTCCGATGCCAAGACCCAGGATGAGTGCAATCCAGACGAGGGGCTCGGAGGCTGATTCCAGGAGCCAGAAGAAGGGGAAGGCGTAGAGGCCGAGGAACAGGGATCCTGCTCCGTACACCTTCTTCCGTCCGAAGCGGTCTGAGAGCCATCCGAAAACGGGCTGGAGGCAGAGGTCCACGGCGGCACCCATCAGCAGGCCGGTCACAGCCCAGGTCCTGGGCAGGTGAAGGGTTTCAGTCACATAAACGAGCGAGTAAACGGTGATCAGGAAGTAGCCGACGTTTGCTGCGCTCTGCAGGAAAACAAGGTTCAGGGTGCGGCGCTTGTCGTTGGCCAGGACTTCGCGGATGGGCAGCTTGGCGACTTGGCCTTCTTGTTTCACCTTCTTGAAGGCGTCGGATTCGGAAACTGCAAGGCGGATGTACATGCCGACAACCAGGAGCAGGAAGCTGGCCAGGAAGGGGACACGCCACCCCCAGCTGAAGAACGCTTCATCGGGGAGAGCTGAGACAGCGGCGAAGGCGCCGGTGGAGAGCAGCAGCCCGGCGGGAACACCCATCTGCATTGTTGCCCCGAAGAGGCCGCGACGGCCGTCGGGTGCGTGTTCGACGGACATGAGGGCGGCGCCGCCCCACTCGCCGCCGAGGGCGAAGCCCTGGAAGACACGAAGGACGATCAGGAGGACAGGGGCCCATATGCCGATAGCGTCCTCTTCGGGAATGAGCCCAATGAGGCCGGTGCACAGGCCCATGATCATCAGTGTCAGGATCAGCATTTTTTTGCGGCCGAGTTTGTCGCCGAAGTGTCCGATGACGACGCCACCAACAGGCCGCAGCAGGAAGGCCACAGCGAAAGTTGCCAGCGAACTCAGGGTGGCGACGGCCGGCTCCAGGTCCGAGAAGAACACCCGGGGGAAGATCAGTGACGCGGCCGTCCCGTAGAGGAAGTAGTCGTACCATTCGATGGTCGTTCCGATGAATGAACTGGCGGCGGCTTTGACTGAGACTTTGCCCTTGGTGTCAACCGGAACCGGTTCGATTACACCTTGACTCATGATGGGTCCTTTCAGTCCGGGGCTATTGCCGGAACAGGCTGGGTAGGAAGGGCTTGTGCGGCGTTTCGGGCCGTACGGCCGGTATGGCCTGTGGATGGCGGGAGAAGGCGGGTGGGGAGTCCTGCGCACCTTCTCCCGCCGGCCTTTAGAGAGCGATGGTGACGCTCTTGCGCTGGGTGTAGCTTTCGAGGGCTCCTTCGATGGAGTACTCGGCACCGATGCCGCTTTGTTTGCGGCCACCATAGGACATGCCCGGGAGCTGCCCGCCGGCTCGATTGATCTGAACCCACCCGGCGTCGACGTTTTCTGCCATCCGGAGGGCTGTGGTCAGGTCCTGGGTGAAAACATAGGCGGCAAGCCCGTAGTGGGTGTCGTTGGCCCATGCGGTCACTTCAGCTTCGGTCTGCCAGGGGATGGCGACCAGCACGGGGCCGAAAACCTCTTCACGGGCGATCCGCCAGGTGTTGTCCACGCCGGCGATGACGGTGGGTTTCAGCTGAAGCGGCGTCGTCCCGTCCAGGCCAGCGGAGGGGCCGCCGGTCAGGAATTGTGCACCCTGCTCTTCGGCTTCCCGGACGAATTCGGAAATCTCCTGGTACCTGGTGGTGTTGATGACCGCGCCCATGTCGGTGGCCTCGTCGAGGGCGTCACCGATGACGAGGTCCTCCACTGCAGCGATGACCTTGGGCATAAAGTCATCCCAGATATCGGCGTGGACAAAGAGCCGGGAGCCGGCAGTGCATGACTGGCCCTGCCGGGCAAAACGCATCGCTGCAACAATGTTCTTTGCCGTCTCCTCGGTGTTGCTGTCCGGGAAGACAATTGCGGGGCTCTTGCCGCCAAGTTCCAGAGTTGCGTGACCGATGCGGTCTGCTACTGCGTGCAGGACGCCGCGGCCGACTTCACTGGAACCGGTGAAGGAGACTTTAGCAACGTCCGGATGCCCGGCCAGGGCTGCGCCGGCGTCGGACCCGCGCCCGGTGACGAGGTTGAGAACGCCGGCGGGGAGGATTTCAGCGGCGAGTTCGCAAACCCGGATGACGGCCAGGGGTGCGTCCTCCGCTGGTTTGAGGATCAGCGTGTTGCCGGTGGCCAGGGCCATACCAATCTTTACGGCACCGAGCACCAGCGGGGAGTTCCACGGGATGATGGCTGCGACAACACCGAGGGGGTCGCGGGTGGAGTAGCTGAACAGTCCTTGCCCGAGGGGAAGTGTTTCGCCCTTTTGTTCTGAGGCGGTGCCGCCGTAGTAGCGGAGCACCTCGACGGTGGAGGCTACTTCGCCGCGGGACTGGGTTCGGATCGCGTTACCGGTCTCAGAAGCGAGAAGACGGGCTATGTCCTCTGCGTTCTCAGCTACGGCGTTGCCGAGGCGGGTCAGGAATGCTCCGCGTTCACGGGCTGGCAACAGATGCCAGGACTTGAAGGCTTCTGCCGCAGAGGCGACAGCACGGTCAACGTCGGCTGCGGTGCTGCGTCCGATGGTGGCAACAGTGCTGCGGTTGCTGGGGTTTTGGACTTCCAGGGTTCCGCCGTCTTTCGGATCGATCCACTGTCCGTCAATCAGAAGGCCGGTTGATCCCTTGGTGGGAAGCACGAGGTTCGTTTGCGCGGTCATGCGTTAGTTCTCCTTGGTTTGTGCAATCAGCTGCAGGCCGAACAGCTCTTCGTAAATTTCATTGACGCCAGTCGAATCCTGGCCTCCCAGCCCCTTCGCCCGCGCTGCGTTATACGTCTGCATGACGAGCTGACTGAGTGGCATTGGGAACTGCCCAAATTCCTTCAGGCACAGGCTGATGTCCTTGTGCATCAGGTCAAGCGCGAACAGCGGCGGCCGTTCCTCCGTGAAGAGCGTCTTGCCGAAGTGGTCCAGCATCTTGCTGCCTGCTAGACCGGCTCCGAACACCTCGGTGAGGGTTTCAAGGTCGCCGCCAGCCTTCACCGCGGCCGCCAGTACCTCACCTGCCGCCACCGTGTTGATGGCAACCAGCATGTTGTGGCTGAGCTTTGTCAGCTGCCCGGACCCAACGGGACCGCAGTGAACAATGCGTGCGGCGATTTTCTCGAGGTAGGGGCGGACGTTCGCGAGGTCCTCATCGCTGGCCCCGACCATGGTCAGAAGGGTTCCCGCGGCGGCGCCAGCGACTCCTCCGCTGACGGGCGCGTCGAGGAAGTGACCACCTTGGGCCTCCACGGTCGCAGCGAGAGCGCGCGCGGTTTCAGGGTCGACGGTACTGAAGTCGACGATGGTGACACCTGCAGCGGCACCGGCAAGCACGCCGTCCGGTCCCTCAACGGCGTCCCTGAGGATCGCTGGGTTGGGCAGGCTGGTGAAAACAGCTTCGGCGCCCTGGGCAGCCTTCGCCGGCGATGAGGCCGCAATTGCCTCCTGCTGCACAAGAGCGTCAACAGCATCGGTGTTCGGGTCGAAGATCTGTACGGTGTGCCCGGCGCCGAGGAGCCTGGCCGCCATTCCGGAGCCCATTCGGCCGACGCCGATGAATGTGAGTGTAGCCATGAGATTTCTCTTTCTGGTTCGTGTCCTTCTGCCTGCAGATGGACTGCCTGGACAGAGATTGCAAGTACTTATTTCAGAATGCACGGTCAAAAGCGTTAGGTAAAGAGGTCAAAAACTACCCCTATATGAAACTCACACTTACGCTAAAGCCTGTGCAGGTTGGCGGCTAGGGTTAAGACAGGGTTCGGCGGAGGAATTGCCTGGCCCGGTCGGTCTGTGGATTGGTCAGCACCTGGGCAGCCGTACCTTCTTCAGCCACGACTCCGCCGTCAAGGAAAATTACTCGGTCAGCCACTTCACGTGCGAAGGCGATCTCGTGCGTGACGATCAGCATGGTCATGCCTCTTTCAGCCAGGAGCGTCATGGCTTTAAGGACTTCGCCTACGAGCTCGGGGTCGAGTGCTGACGTGGGTTCATCAAAAAGAAGACAGTCAGGGTTCATGAGGACTGCTCTGGCTATGGCCACTCGTTGCCGTTGTCCGCCGGAGAGTTGGGAAGGGTAGGCGTCTCCCCTGCCCTCAAGGCCGAGCGCCGCCAAGAAGTCCAGCCCTTCTTTTTCGACGTCTTTTCTAGGCCGCCGCTGAACAGTGACAGGGCCTTCGACAAGGTTTTGCAGCACCGTCATGTGCGGGAACAGGTTGAAGTGCTGAAAGACCATTGCGAGGCGGGAGCGCTGAACTGACATTGCCCGTTCGTTGAGCTCGTGGAACTTCCCGTGCTTTATTTCGTACCCAACGGGTTGCTCGCGGTTGAAGACGAAGCCGCGATCGGGGCGTTCCAGCCGGTTGATGCAGCGAAGCAGGGTGGATTTGCCTGCGCCGGAGGGGCCAATGATGCAAACCACTTCCCCACGGCGTACCTTCAGATCGATTCCGCGAAGGATCTTGGTCGTTCCGTAGCTTTTCTGAAGGCCGCTGACGCGAATGAAGTCGGCGTCGCTCTCAGGTGAGTGGGTCATCTGTTTTCTCCCTCATGAATGGTGGCGTGGAAAGACCGCGCCCAATTCGTTTTCTCATGTTGATTCGGGTACTTCCTCCGTGGATCCGGCGCTCAAGCAGCGCCTGGAGGAATGTCAGGACCGCGACCACGATGAGGTACCAAATGGTGGCTGCCAGCAGGAGCTCAATCACCAGCAGGTTGTAAGAGGCGACGATCTGGGAGCCTCTGAGAAGGTCGACAAAGCCAATCACGGACGCTATGGAACTGCCTTTGACGAGCCCGATGAAGTTATTGCCCATAGGCGGCACGATCACTCGCATGGCCTGCGGAATGATCACTCGCGACATCCGCTGAAAGGGGGTATGGCCGATTGACTTGGAAGCTTCAGTCTGTCCGATGTCGACGCTTGTGATTCCGGCGCGCACGATCTCAGCGATGTAGGCAGATTCGTTCAGAGCCAGCGCGACGAATGCTGCCGTGGCTGCAGTTAGTATGTCATTCGTTGAGATGTCGAGAAATGGACCTGCCGCGAAAGGAACTTGGAGCGTCAACCGCGGGAAGACCAAGGCGGCGTTATAGAGAAGCAGGAGCAGCACGAGAGCCGGGATCGCGCGGAAGAGCCATATCCAGGCGATTGCAAACCAGCGCGCAACGGGATTCTCCGAGAGGTTCAGCAGGGCAATTGCTGTCCCCAAGACAACCGCGGCAACCATGGAAGCGACGGACAGGACCACCGTTCCAGCAAGCCCTTCCAGGAGGCGTGGAGCGAAGAGGAAACCGGGAACTGATGCATAGTCGATCCGGCCGCCGGCCGCTGCCCAGAGGAAGGTGACCACGGCTAGGAGGATAAGCGCCCCCGTTACCCACCGGCCCACGTGCCGCAGGGGAACGACGGGAACTTCGGTTTCTGGTTTTTGCGTTGTTATTGTCATTGCACTACTTGCCGCCGTTTATGACCGAAGACTTAACTTCCAGGTCTTGAAGGTTCCATGCCTTCATGATCTTGGAATAGGTGCCGTCGTCGATGAGTGACTGCAGAGAACGCTGAACGGCAGTCGTCAGTTCTTTTCGTTCTTTGCTAAATCCAAATCCTGTTGGCTTCATGTCGATAATTTCGTCGTCGATCAGGTCGAAAGCTTTACCGTCATTGACGGAGGTGGCGATATAGCTCAGAGTGGCCAGATCGCCGGGGAGGAAGTTGATACGTCCGGATCGGAGCTGGGACTGCATCTGCGAGGTGTCTTCGGTCTCCGTGAGACCGATCGGTTTTTTGCCCGCTGCTACGCAGTTGTCGCTCCACTTGCGTGCACGGTCGACCGTGATGGTGCCCGTGACCGCGGCAGTCGAGAGCCCGCACAGGGAATCTGGCTTGGAGACCTTGTCGGGATTCCCCTCCGGGACAAGAAACACGACGCCGTCCATTCGATAGTCAACGAAGTCGATCTCCTGCTGGCGTTTCGCCGTGTCACTCATGCCGGCGTTGAGAGTGTGGATGCGGCCGGACTTTAGGCCGGGGATAAGGGCCGCATAATCGATGTCGGCATGTTCCGGTCGCAGCCCGAGGCGCTTGGCCACTGCAACGGCGAGATCCCAATCATGCCCGACCAGGGTCGTGCCGTCTGCCGCATAGAAGTTGAGGGCGGGGAACGTCGCCGGGCTACCTACCACGAGGGTTCCCCGGTCCTTGATGTCTGCGGGTAGGAGCGCTGCCAGAGCTGGATCGGAGGCGATGGCGCCCGTCACCTCGGATGTATCGACAACTCCCGGGCCTAGCTTGCCGGACGATGTTTCAGCAGCATTTCCCGTTGGAGAAGTCGGGGTGGAACATCCGGCCAGGGTGGCGCTTACTAGCAGCCCTGCGGCAAGGATGAGTTGGGTGATTTGGGATCGGTTCATTGGTTCTTCCATCTCAAAAATTGGAGTGATGAGCGGTGGAGTTCGGTCGCTGATGGGACCGGAGCGTACCGGTGCTGGAGTTGATCCACATCACACCGCTTGGCGTAAACAAAAGGCTAGGGCGTCCAATGAGTCGGCACAAGCGTCTTTTTCTTGCCTAATGCGATAGAAAATGTTTCCCTAGACATACCGAGGGGTCTCGCTGGAAAGGTCGACCACCGTGATAAATGTTCAGAGGCTTCGTCTCTTGAGAGAGCTATCCTTCTTGGGAACGATTTCGGCCGTAGCGGACTCGATGGGACTAACGAGGCCGGCAGTCTCCCAGCAGCTTTCCCAGTTGGAGAAAGATACTGGGCTGGTCCTCGTCGAGCGGGCTGGACGCAGTGTACAGCTCACGGGGGCGGGACTACGGCTTGTTGAACAGAGCCACGAAGTCTTTGAGTCCCTCGAGCGGATCGACGCTGAGATTGCGGTCACGAAGAATTCAATTTCTGGAGACATCAGGATTTCCGCATTTCCGTCGTTCTCGTCAACTGTGCTTCCGCCGGCGATGGCACTGCTGCGCTCGACCCACACCCTGCTGAAGGTCCAAATGGTCGAGCACGAGCCCGCAGAAGCACTCGTGGACTTGATGACCAAACGAGCAGATGTTGCCATCCTGGACAACTTGTCACACCAGGACCCCCGAAACGAGGCAGTCCTTTACCAGCCTCTCTTTGTAGACGACTTTTACGTCGTCATGTCCGAAAAGCATCCGTACCGCAAGCTGGACACCGTCCCCCTTCGGCACCTTGCTGAGGAGGACTGGGCATTCAATAGATCGGCGCGGTACTACCACTCATCGATCGTTGACGCCTGCTTGGCGGAAGGCTTCCGTCCCAACATCACCTGTGACTGCAAAGACACCACAACGGTCCTACAGATGGTCCGAGCCGGGCTAGCGGTATCCGTACTACCCGGGCTTGCTCTCGTTGGATCAACCAACGGACTGATCATCAGGCCCCTGGAACCCTTGATCAATCGAGAGGTACTTTTCGCTACCCTGAAGGGCAGGGCGGGGCACCCCGCAATCCTTGAGTGCTTCCGGGCAATGCGAGCCGCTTACGTGCGCCGAGTGCAACCAGGCCTAGGAACTGCAGCACTGTCGAACCAGCCTTCACTCACACTGCACGGCTTGGAATCAGAGCGCGATTCAGTCTGAGTAGATGTGGTCAGCGATCAGCTGAATGAGCGCCGAGCAACCTCAAGCAGGGGGAGCAAAGGCACGTGCGTGCGTCCGGTCGAAGTACACCTCAACCTAACACAGGCCGCCGCTTTGAGCCCCAAAGTTCCGTCGGCGCCAACACCCGGTGACAATCCTCATGGGTTATCCACTGCTACTGCTGCTCCGGGAGCTAATCTGGGCGCCAATATCCAGCGGTGGATAACCCGAATTGACCCCAACTATGGACGGAACAGAGTCACCCAGTGCAACTTGTGCGAGCCTTTGCCAAGGTTGACGGAATCTCCATTATCGGCTGTTAAATCATGGAAGTAAGAGTGGATACGAGAACACGGCTTTTTAGGCGTTTTCGCAGGTCAGGCCGCCTTTACGATGTCGCCGCAACGAAAACATCCCTACAATAACTGCGCACGGGGCTGAAGCCGTTACAGTCCCCTCGAGGGGCGCCAAGTCCGGGTGTCACGCCGGGCCGGCCGTAGGGATGCGTCCTCGACGCGCAGTAACAAATGCCAGCGCGCCCGCCAGCGCACCCGCTAGGGATATAGCGGTGGCGATCCCGTAGGCATCAGGCGAGAACTGGCGAAGGCCAAACGCGAAGGGCAACCAAATTACCGTCCACTGGAATACATCCACGAGCCCGCCCCCACGCCGTCCGCGCGTTAAGCCCACGAGCGCAATGATGGAGAGTCCTGCTTGATCGATTGAATCCCAAGCCGGCGAGGTTTCGCCAGCCGACCGGCAACGCTGAACAATGTCTGGGCTCATCGTCGCAAACAGACAGGAATCCATTGATGACGGTCGGGCGCAGCGCGAACTAGCTGCAGCCAAGCAACTTGCCGATCAAGCCATCCGAATCGAGAATCTTCGCTTCGTTCGCTCACAGCCCGACGATCAGGGGCTGGCCAGGCGTTTGAACGGCCTTGATCTGGTTGGCATGATCCGTCTAACCAGTTTCTGACATGGGACGATTTCTCAGACTCCAACTTCACCGACGGCACCCTGGACGAGTCGAACGTCTCAAAAGCCGACACGCGCCTTGCTAATTTGACGCGGAGTCGCGCCTAGCGAACTTACTTCAAGGACGTCGATTTCCGCCAAGCAACACTTGCCACTGGGAATTTTCGGGGTGCGACGTTTGTAGGATGAGACATGCAAGGCATTGATGGGCGCGGCGCCGATTTCACGGATGTTCACCTTGAGCTTGCCAAGCTCGGGCACGCTGACCTGCACGGGGCGATGCTGACGGGCGCAACCTTGGACAGCTCTGGAACAGTCGGGACGTGCCACGAAGAGACCACCGTATGGCCAGCAAGATACACACCCGCGACCACGGAGTCGCTTGACGCCTGCGGACCCGAAAACTGGAAACCTACCGAGCGAGACAAAACATAGTAGGAGTGCTAGCTAGCTAGCGTCGTTCGTGTGCACCGGCACCGCCCCTCAAAGCTTGGCGATAGCGTCGCGCCAGAGGTCAATAACGATGACGTCGTGCATCTGGGCGCCGTAGACATCCACTACGGAGAGCACGTTCCCGACCGACCCGGATATGTGGTATTCCCGCACGGCGATCTCGACTCAACCGCGGCCGGAAACCTTTCTCGAGGATCTGTGCGTAGGTCAGCCCGCGAGAAGCCGTCCACTGGAGCCTCGGAGGATCAGTTCGGTTTCTGCGCGAAGGGTCCCGCTTGCTTCCGGGACGCCGTTCACAAGATCCAGCATCCGTACGGCGGCCAGGGCACCGCATTCCCTGAGAGGTGAACGGATAGTGGTCAGTGGCGGCGTGGTGAAGTCTGCGCCAAAAATGTCATCGAAGCCAACGACGCTGAGACGGTCTGGCACAGCTACTCCTGCGGCCTGAAGTTCCTGCATGAGTCCGATCGCCAGGAGATCGTTGTAGGCCATGACCGCGGTCGCGCCGCTAGCTCGGATATCACGCGCCAAGAGGCGGCCACCCTCGACGGTGGGTTCGTTGGATTCGAAGCACAGTGACCGGATCCCGGACCACTCGCAGGCAGCCTTCACCCCTTCCCATCGCCTGGCAGACATCCACGACTGCGGGGGCCCTGCGATGAAGGCCAAGTTCTTGTGTCCGTTAGCTGCCAGGCTTCGGATGGCTTGGCTAATTCCCTTTTCCACGTCGGGGGTGACGCACGAGACGCCTTCCACCTCGCGGTTGATGACAACCACAGGCTTCTCCCGGGCGAGCGTCCTGATGTCCTCATCGCCCATGCGGGGGCTTGCCAGAATGAGGCCGTCCACAGTTGGCATCATCCGGCGTGCCGCAGTCAGCTCGGTGGCAGCGGACTCGGAGGACTCGGCCAGGATCAAGGTGTAGTGACGCGAGACAGTTGTGCTCTCCGCCCCGCGGATGACGTTGAAAAACGTCGGGTTGGTGATGTCGGCGACGATCAAGCCGAGGGTACCGGTCCGGCCCGTGAGCAACGCCCGGGCCATAGGATTTACCTGGTAGTTCAGCTCGACGGCGGCAGCCTCGACGAGCTTCCGCGTTCGCGTGCTGACCCTTCCCGGCTTGTTAAGCGCCCGGGAGACTGTGGACGGGTTCACTCCGGCTAACCTGGCTATGTCGTAAATAGTTGCGGTGACCTTACCCGCTTGGTTGTGTTGCAGTGCAGCCGCTTGGTTGTGTTGCAGTGCAGCCGCTTCATGGTGTTCTGCCGTCAAAGTTCTGTTACCGTTCCTTCCCCGGGGAGCCGGCTACGTTTTCCGGCTCGCCGTCATTGCCTGCCGGAGACGGCCTGGACGGCCGGAGTGGGTATGAATTGCTGGACGAGTACTTTCCCGGGATGGTACCCGGGAACGATCCGGCTCGGTGCCGGCAACACGTTGTGTGCCGGCACCGAGCTTGGTGGGTTCAAATTGTTTGTCCCGCGTCCGCGAGGAGCGTGCTACCGGTCATGATGGTGGACAGGTCGCTGGCACAAAACAGGACAACCCGAGCGATGTCGTCCGGGGTTCCCATTCGGCCGATGAGACTGTTGGTCATGACCGCCATCGCCCCGCTTGATTCGGTCCGGGGGTGTGCCGCAGCAGCGGCCATGTTGCCTTCGGTGGGTACGAAGGTAGGGGCGACGCCAAGAACACGGATTCCGAGCGGAGCGAATTCGAGCGCCATCTGCTTCGTCATGCCGCGGACGGCGTGTTTGGATCCGACGTAAGCAGAGAGTCCTGGCGCCGTTCCTGCGAATCCGGCGGTCGAGACGATGTTAATGATGACTCCCCCGTTGTTGCCGGCGCTCATACGGCGTGCAGCTTCGCGGGAACCGTTGAAAACGCCCCGCGTGTTCACGGCGAACACGTCTTCCCAGGTCGCATCCGGTGTTTGGAGTACTTGGACGCTCGGGAAGATCCCGGCATTGTTCACCCAAATATCGATCCCTCCGAACTCTTCGGCCCCGGCTTCGGCGGCGGCCCGGACTGATTCGGAGTCGGTGACGTCCATAGCGACACCACGCGCCCGCTCCGGGAAGCGTTCAGTGATCTCGACTGCTGCGGCGTGGGCCTTGTCTGCGTTGACGTCGCCGATGAGGACGTTGGCACCGGCTTCAGCCAACCGGAAGGCTATGGCTTTGCCGAGCCCTTGCGCACCCCCGGTGACGACCGCCTGCCGCCCGGTCAGGGACAGGAGGTCAGCGACGGGTGTCGTGGAGACGTCGGCGAAAGCCGTGGTCATGAGAGGACCTCGACGTCGAGTTCGTTGTGCTGGGCGACGCTGCCGAGCCATGCCAGGCTTGGCTTCGGTGTACGGGCGAAGGTGTCCCTGTCGACGGCGATCAGGCCGAAGGTGGGTTCCCAGTGTCCCCACTCGAAGTTGTCCAGGAGGGACCAGTGGAGGTAACCGCGCACGTCGATGCCCTCGGTCATGGTCTCGTGGAGGCCGTGCAGTGCTTCCCTTGTGTACCTGATCCGCTGCTCGTCACCGGCGGTCGCGATGCCGTTCTCGGTGATGAGGACGGGCACACCTTCCGTGATCTCCCAGGCGTGGCGGACGGCCATGCTGAGCGCGTCCGGGCGGTATGCGGTGCCTACCAGCGTGTTGTCGGGGTGGGCGGGGTGCGGGACGAGGCCGTTCGCGTCCACTTCCTGGCTGGAGTATGCCTGAACGCCGACGAAGTCGTCGCCGCGGCTGCCCTCCAGATAGACGTCTTCTTTGCCGTATCGGATCTCAAGCAGTTTCTCCTCCCCGCCAGGGGCTGCGGTGAGTGCACCGGCGGCAATGGTCCATCCGACTTTGGCATTGGTGTTGGCCCTGATGATGTCGCGGGCGGCGTGGTGGATGGCAGTGAAGGCACGGCCTATCTCGGGATCTGCGTAGGTGAGGAATTCGCTGTGGGTCTTTTTCTGCTCTCCTTCCGCTTCTACGGTGGGGCTCTGCCACTGGGCCTCCGGGCTCTGCTGCATTCGGCGCATGGCGGTCATGATGGCGGCCTGCATGTTTGGTTCGTTCATCGTGACCACCCACTCAACGCCGTCGAGGATGCCTGTGGCGGCTTGGACGTAGCGCTGGAACTTCTCCGATGCGTCCGGGGCCAGCCAGCCGCCCTCGTTCGCGAACCACTGGGGAGTGGTGAAGTGCTGCAGGGTGACGACAGGTGTGATGTTCCGTTCGAAGCAGTACTCGATCATGCGGCGGTAGTGGGCGAGCTCTGCCTTGGAGAAGTGCCCGGAAACGGGTTCGATCCGGGACCATTCGAGGCTGAACCGGTAGGAGTTCAGGCCGGCATCCGCGAGGAGGGCGATGTCCTCGCGGTAGCGGTGGTAGCTGTCGCAGGCGTCTCCGGAGAGTTCCATTCCGGGTGTGGTCTGCTCGCGTACCCACCAGTCGCTGTTGACGTTGTTGCCTTCGATTTGGTGGCCTGCGGTTGCGGCGCCCCATAGGAAGCCGTCTGGGAAAGTCGTCATGTCATCCTCTTCTGTGATTGTTGTAGTGGTCCGGCCGTGGTAGCGGACGGGCACGCTTCAAATTGCGGTGGCTGTGTGGCTTGGGACTTTGGTGTTTTCCGGCGTGATGGGCCCCGCGCCACGGAACCGGCCGGGGCCAGCGGTGTATTCGGAACCGTCCGGGAAGACAACACGGGCGGACGTCGCCGCGGGGATGTCGGCGTCGATGCGGAGCTCTTCACCGTCGAGCTGCCAATGAACGCGGATCGTTCCGTTCGGTGTTTCGTACCACCCGCGGGCCCACGTGAGGGCCGGACCGGGGGTTGGAGCGATGATGATGGAGCGCCAGGCCGCCGACCCGTGGTCCTGGCGCAGGCCCAGGGTGTACTCGTGGAGGAACCGGAGCACAGTTCCCTTGCTGTAGTGGTTCAGGGACTCGTATGCGTTGCCTTCGTCGTCGACCCCTTCCCATGCTTCCCAGATTGTCGTGGCGCCTTTGTCGACCATGTACAGCCACGACGGGGCCGTGCGCTGCAGGAGCAGTTCGTAGGCGACGTCCGCCCGGCCGGCGTCGACGAGCACGGGGAGGAGATCGCCGGTGGAGAGGAATCCTGTTCCCAGGTGTGTGTCCGCGGAGCGGATGAGGTCGACGAGACGATCGACCGCATTCCCGCGGACGTGCTCGGGCAGTAGTCCGAAGGTCAGGGCACGGACGTAGCTGGCCTGCGTGTCGGTGGCGGTTGTCCCGTCCTGGCGAAGGTAGGCGGCACGCCAGGCGTCACGAACCGCATCAGCGATCTGTGTGTACTTCGACGCATCTTCGGCCCGGTTGAGCACGTGGGCGATACGGGCAAGTGTGGTCACGGATCGGTAGAGGTATGCCGTTCCGACTTCGCCTTTGTCTTCCATGAACCAGGCCATCGGGTTGTCTTTGATAGGGTCGATCAGCTTCCCGTCTGCGTCGCGTTGCTTCGGCTCGGTCCATTCCCCCCAGTGGAAAGTGCCGTCCCACAGGTATTGCTCGAACGGCTCCGGTTCGGGCGAGGTCTGGGCGCGCGTGTGATGGCGGGTCGTGGCGGCTTTTTCGAGGGCCCACTGTACCCAGCGGGCCATGGCGTCCCAGTTTTCGGCCAGCACTGTGTCATCGCCGTATGCCTTGTACAGTTCCCATGGCACGGCGACGATCGCGTCCCCCCAGCCGGCGGATCCCGTCATCATGGCGAACTGGTCATCGAGATTGTTCTTGATCCGGCGGCCGTCCGGTGAGAAGTTGGCGATGCGTCCGTCCTGGAGCTGATCGTCCCGCACGGAGCGCAGCCACTTCCGGCTGAACCCGTGAACGTTCCGCAGTCGGGTGGCCGTGGAGACGAACACCTGGTAGTCACCCGTCCAGGCCATACGCTCGCGCGTGGGGCAGTCGGTCGGTACATCCACGGCGTTTCCGAGGAAGCTCCACTCGCCGATGCGGTGTAGGTGATTGAGGTCCTCGTTGCTGCAGGAGAATTGACCTGTCCGCTCCAGGTCGCTATGGACGACCTGCATTGTCAGGGTTGACGGATCCAGGGCCGCTCCCTCGCGGCTGATGCGGGCGTACTGGAAACCGTGGACCGTGTGGCGCGGTTCGAAGACCGCCCTTGCGGGCCCGGCTATGACTTCGTCGCACTGGGAGAAGATTCGCGCCGGCTCTCCCGGCCGGTGGGAGTCGAGGTGGGAGGTTGAGAGGTCGCCGTCCGGGCCAATGTGTTCGCCGTACTCGATCACGGTCCTTGTGCCCTCGGGGCCGAGGTCCTCGAGTCGGATCCACCCGGATGCGTTCTGGCCGAAGTCGGCGACCCACACACCCGGCCTGAGCTCGCAGATGCGCTCCGGCGGGCGGGAGTCGATGACGCGCACCGGCGGGGCCGGTGACCAACCGATGGCCGGTCCCTCGACGACGCCGACGAGGGCTCTCGCCGGTGCCGCCGCAGGCAGCGTGAGGTCAACGGTTTGACCGTCCATGAGGTCCGCGCGGATCGTCGTTGACGCCGCGCTCGTCCAGGTATCGTCTGTGAGGACGACCTGATGAGACCCGTCGGCCAGTTCGATGTGCAGTTCGGCGCGGGCGGCGAGGGTGGTGCCCCAGCCGGCAGGCAGGCGGAATGCGCCGACCTGGCCGCGGTACCAGCCGTCGGAGAGTTCAATTTCCACCCGGTTATGCCCAGGCTTCAGTGCGGAGGCCACATCTGATGCCTGCGCATACAGCGTGCGGTCATACGAGGTGGATCCGGGGGAAAGCTCAGCGGTTCCTGCCCGCTGCCCGTTGACCGCAGCGGTGTAGACACCGAGAGCGGTCGCGTAAAGGCGGGCAGACTTCACGTCGCCGGGCAGCTCGAATCCGGCAGTGAGGATATACGCGGGTCTTTGGCCGTAACCAGGGGCCTCTGTCTCCACCGGGGAGATCCACGCGGCGTTCCAGTCCGGGTCGAGGAGGCCGACTTCGAACGCAGACCAGTCAGACCAGTCTGCAGTCACCGCGGAGGGGCGCACACGCCACTGCACCCTCTGCCGGCTGCGCAGCGGCCCCCACGGCCACGCAACATACAGGTGGCCTGTGGTCGTTACCGGATGCTGTGGTGCGCCGTCGACAAACGCTTCGAGCTCAAACTCCCGGGCAGCGCCGTCGAGAGCGGGTTTCCAGGACAGCCTGGGGGCAGATCCCGTCACCGGAAACTGATCGCCACCACTGTCAACGGTCAGATCGTAGGGCACTTCGCCCATTCGTGGTCCTTCTTCCTGTGGTGCGGCGGCGCTTCTAACGGATTGATTTGACCTTGGACGCGATGACCAAGCCGCCCAGGAGGGCAAGGACAGCGCCGGAAAGGTACAGGAGTGTGTAGTTCTTCTCCGCTCCCACGGCGCCCAACGTGATGATCAGGGATGCGATGAGTGGGGCGACGGCGCTGGGAATTTTCTGCGCGAAGGCCACGACGGCCATGTAGCGCCCGGTCTCGGTACGGTTCGGGAGAATGGCGAAGATGATGGCCTGATCCACTGTCGCGAACACCGCGATGGCCGTCTGCATAAGAACCGCGCCGAGGATCAGCTGGGGCAAGGACCACGCGAAGGCCTCGGCTACCGCTCCTGCGACGAAGAGAACCGCAGCGATGAGCACGAACAGGCGCCGGCGCTTGAGTTTGTCCGACAGGAACCCGCCCAGCAGCGCTCCCCCGGCGGCCGCGACGACGCCCAGCATGCCGATGGTCGCAACAACCCCGGCGACCTCCCGGACCGGGAGCTCGAGGCGCTGGGCGTAGAAAAAGGTGCCGAAGGTGGTGTTGAAGTACAGGCCCATGAAGAACACGAACCGGCCCAGCCAGTTCCAGGCGAAGTTGGGGTACTTGCGCACATTGAAGCCGTAGCTGGCAACCAGCGACTTCGCCGTGACGTCCGAATGGACGACGAGATCCTTGGAGCTGCCCTCGGGCTTGATGAGCGGGAACAGCGCCAGGAGCACGGCGCCGATGACACCGGGCACAACGAAGACCAGCAGCGTGTTCGACGACACCGCATAAGCGATTCCGATGCCCAGGACGGGCGCGATCTGTGTCATCAGCCCGGTGAGTGCGGAGACCCGGCCGCGCTGCTGCTCGGGCAGCTTATCGGCCATCAGGTTCTGAATGGCCGCACCGGAAATGGACCATCCCGTCATGCCCAGGACCCAGCCTGCGCCCACAATCAGCAGGTTCGGAGCCGAGCCCATCACGATCAGCCCGGCCAGGCCAATCGCCGTGCCCAGGAAGATGAACGGGGTGCGCCGCCCAAACCTGGAGCGCATGCGGTCGCTCCAGATGCCCACCATTGGACTGAGGACAAGGTAGATCAGCTGGGCAGTGCCGGTGATATATCCGAGGATCTCCTCCTGACCCGGGGCCAGTTCTGTAATCCGCACCGCGATGCCGTAGGACAGCGGCACCATCATGGCCATCGATGCCCCAAAGCTGGCCAGCATCAGCCAAAAAATATAGCTCCGACTCACGGGTGACTGGGGCTCCCCGGCATTGGCCGCAGCAGTGTTCTCCGCCTCACCTGTGGGGGGCTGGTTACCTGGCACCGGCTGGGCTGCGGCGATGCCGTCTACAAGGCCTGTGGCCTCACGCTCGTTCGTAGTCACCAATGACTCCTTTATCGGGTGGCTCTTCGCCTGCTCGCATCGCAGACGGACAGGCGGGCGGAAGCCGCACCCAGTAAACAGTAACCACTGTGGTTACTGTTCAGAATAGTAGCCATCATGGTTACAATTGGCAAGACGCGCTTGCGCCGCTCTGCCGGCAGACACAAAGGACCATTCCTGTGACCACCACTTCCGAAACAGACGCCGGGAAGAAGACCGCCACGCGGCGCCGCGGCCCTTACGCGTCGACTCCGGCGCGGCGTGCGGAGATCGTGCGTGCCGCTTTAGCGAGTTTCGCCGAGCACGGCTATGAGCGTGCTTCCCTTCGGGACATTGCCGCCCGGGCGAACGTGACCCACGCCGCGCTGCTCCGGCATTTCGCCACGAAAGATGATCTCCTCCTGGCCGCCCTCGCCCAACGCGACGCCGACGATTTGGACCTCGCCCGCAGCATCATTGAATCAAAAGTGCCTAAGGAACGGGTTCTGAGCGGCGTTCTCCAGGAGGAATTCGCGCATCCCGAACACCTGCGTAATTGGCTGGCCATCACGATCGCGGCAACGAATCCCAGCCACCCGGCACACGATTTCTTCATCGCCCGACGCGAGAGAATGCGCCAGCATTTCACCACCAAACGCCTTGCCACCACTCAGGACAGCGAGGAACTCAGCGCCGCTGACAAGGTGACGATGGTGATGGCGATGACTGACGGACTCCGGATACAGTATCTTCTCGATCCCGAGCGGCCTACGCTGCACATCATGGAGACGCTGATGCGGCTCATCGCCTCGCCCCAGGACGGGTAAGCGCCGGATTCCCCGTTGACGGCTGAGGGGGAATCATGTATGGCACGTGCATGCCGGACCCAATGGCTGGTAACCCCCTCCTGGCTACGGACCCGCCCCCGTTCCTCGACGTGCAGGTGCTCGCATTATCCCGGAAGTGGCGCTCCCTCAAAGGACCCTCACGTGTCGTACAGGGCTCTTCTCAATAATGCGGCGGCACCTCGGCCCGTCCATTTCCAGCCAGAGGACATGCCCGTTCGTTGTCACGTCCTCCACACGGCCTCCATCGAGGATCCTTCCCTGTTCGTGAATCTCGATCCTCAGGCCAACAAGCAGGGTCCAATCGTCCTCGGGCTGCCACATATCCAGTCCGGCCGTCACCCTTAGTGTCCTTGCTTTGTGTTCACCCAACACCTGATCATCGGGCGCGCCAGGATGGACGTTCTCTCATTATGCCGAAAGGAACGTCCTCGGTGAGGGCCACGCTGAGTCGACCGGGCGCCTCCTGAATGACAAGGATGCCGCGTCTGCGTTCCTTGAGCGCGTTTTTTCATGGTGTGGGTCACGGCCTGGTCAAGACTTACGTCCAGACCATCCTTGTCCCTCACGCTGATGGTGACGGAGTGACAGCAGAAGGTTTCATACATGAGGAACTCCTCGTAATCGCGAACACGGAATCGACGGAACACACCCATCTCCTCCGTCCAAGCCTTTTATGCCGCTCCGGGAAAGGGGTCGGCCGGTATGCCAGCCCCTCCCCCGGAGTGCCTAACCGTGTGTACTCACTGAACTGACCAGGCACCGTCTGAGGGCAGGACGGCCCCCGAGACGTTCGTTCCGTCATTGCTGAGCAGGAAAGTGATGGAAGCGGCCAGCTGTGCGGCCTCTGCCACCGGGGGGATCATCTGCATGAACGGTCCCAGCCGCTTTGCGCCCAGTTCCGAACTGAAGTTCGCCTCAATGCCTGTAGCTACGGGTCCGGGGGCGACCGCATTCACACGGATACCTTGCGGTGCGTACATGAATGCGGTGCTGCGGGTCATGCCGAGAACGGCGTGTTTGGAGGCCGTGTAGGCCAGTCCAGCGGAGTTCCCGCGCAGGGCAGCCTCCGAGGCAACGTTGACGATGGAGCCCCGTCCGGCCGTGATCATGGAGGGAAGGACGGCGCGGGTCAGGCGGAACATCCCATCGACGTTGACCGCGAACACCCTGCTCCACACGGCATCGGAGACCTCGTGCAGCGGGGTCATGTCATCCATGATCCCGGCGACGTTTGCCAACGCGTCAATCCGGGTCCCGGCTGCTTCCACGATCCGGGCGATGTCGTCGTCCCTGGTGATGTCGGCCTGCACCGCAACTATTTCTGCCTGCGGGTGGGCTGTGACCAGTGCCTCCAGCCGGTCAGCGGCGATGTCCACCGCGATGACCCGACCGCCTTCCCGGACGATCCTGGAGGCGGTGGCCCGGCCGATGCCGGAGGCCGCGCCCGTGACAATAACAGTCTGGCCTTCAAATCGTCCCGCCGAGATGCGCTCCGCCCAGGGCCCTGTCTGGGCACCGGCCTGATCGACCTCAGTGTCCTCGCCTGGGGCCACTCCCCCGTTGGCTTCGAGCACCAGGTGGTCCAGGCGTGATTGGGGGAACTGGCCGGCACCGAGTTCGACCAGTTGCTGGAGGGCGAAGTGTCCGATCGGTGTCAGGGCTGCTTCGTCCTGTCCGGCGTCGGTGAGCATTCCCCGCAGCAGGGGACCACCGACCGGATGGTCCAGCCATTCCCGGATGGAGCGCGAGCCGGTCAGCGGTTTGATGGTGTCGGTCATTTCGCTCCCTCGAGGGCAGGGACGGGGCGGCTTTCCGTTTGCCCGTCCAGGAGGATGGCTGCCTCATTGACGGAGGGTTTGATCCCGCCGAGGCCGGTCCAGCGGGCACGCAGTGCGTGTGCCGAGGCTTTTGGTTTACGGTCGCGGGTGAAGACGCCTTTTCGGTTGCCGTCCACACGGTGGATGCCGTTGGAGGTCTGGAAGTCCGCGAAGTTCCAGACGTGTTCCCCGACGAAGGCGTCGATCCTGTCAAAAACGCGGTGGTTCATGGCGAGGTAGTTCTGCTGGTATTCCTCGCTCCAGGGCATGTCCCAGACGGAGTGCTGTCCGGGCATGGTGTCGGCGCCGTATTCGCTCATCATGATGGGTTTGCCGAAGGCCTCCACCCATCCACGGAGGTCGGTTTCGAGGTAGTGCTCGGCGGTCGCGAGGTCTCCGGTGAAGACGTACCAGCCGTAGTAGCGGTTGATGCTGATGACGTCGAACAGGTCGGCGATTTTGTCATTCTGGAAGGTGGCGAACATGACAACGGCGTAGGTCAGGGGGCGTGTGGGGTCCAGTTCCCGTGCGAGCTGAACGAGGGGTTCGAAGTATTCGCGTGCGCCGTCCTCGTTGGAGGCCGGTTCGTTGGCGATGCTCCACATGACAACACTGGGGTGGTTCTTGTCGCGGGCGATGAGCTCGCGGATGTGCTGGGCGTGGGCAGCCTGCGTTTCGTCGTTGAAGGTCTCCGGGGAGAAGGTCGGCTTCGGCCCGATACCTGTGAGTCCTCCCTGGACGCCCAGATTAAGTCCGACGGCGGCTGTCTCATCGACGACGACGATGCCGTTGCGGTCGGCGAATTCCAGCACTTCTTCGGCGTAGGGGTAGTGCGAGGTTCTGAACGAGTTCGCGCCGACCCAGTCCAGCAGCTGGAAGTCGTGCACCAGGTAGGCGTTGTCGTGTCCCTTACCGCGGACCGCTGTATCTTCGTGCTTGCCGAACCCGGTGAAGTAGAACGGTGTTCCGTTGATGAGGAACTGGGTTCCGCGCACTTCGACAGTCCTGACACCGAACGGCTGCATGTAGCTGTCGATTACCTCACCATCGTCGAGGAGCTCCACGACCAGGTCGTAAAGGTATGCGGCCCCCGGTTGCCACAAAGTGACATCCTCAATACTGAACGTTCCTTCGCTTCCGTCCGCGGAAGCGACTTCGTGTCCGGCCGCGTCCAGTGCCCGGACGCGGACGCCGGTTTCATGGCTCGCCGCCACGGAATAGTCGATCACGCCTGTATCGCCGATGACGTCGGTGACGATCGTGACATCCTCGATGTGGCGCTCTGGTTTGCTGTAGAGCCAGACCGAGCGGGCCAGGCCGGCGTAGTTGTAGAAGTCGTGCAGGTACGTCTGCTGGCGGCGCCCGTCTTTGGTCACGGTGATGCTGCCGGGGGGAATGCTTGCACTGGTCAGCTCATTGCTCACACCGACCGTGAGTCGGAATTCACCGCCCGGGGAGACGTGTTCGGTGATGTCGGCTTCGAAGGGGGTGTAGCCGCCCACATGCCGGGTGACAAGGACGTCGTCGACGTACACTTTGCCCTCGTGCGTGGCTGCGTCCAGGCGGAGGAGCACTCTTTCCCCTGCCCAGCCGCGCGGCACCCGTACCGACCGCTGATACCAGACCCACCCCACTTGGTCACGGATTTTCGGATCGGTGAAGAGGTCGTTGTAACTGGACGGGACGGGGGCCTCAAGCTTCGTGTCCAGGGTTCCTGTCCAGGGCTGGCGGATCCCGGCATCGTCGAGAGCGAAGCGCCAGAGGCCATCGAGGTTGACAAGTTCACGGGTGGTGGTGGAACGGGGCTTAAGCACTGAATTTCCTCCTGAGGAATGGTCAAAATGGTTGGGTGATAAGGACGTGGTGGTGCGACAAGGGGCTGCCGGTTGTTCCGGTTTGTCGTGGGTTCGCTGCGGTGTTGGCTGCTCTTAGCGGACTGAACGGACCGCCAGCAAGGTGATGAGTCCGCCGGTCAGCGCCAGTGCCCCAGAGCTGAGGTAGAGCAGGACGTAGTTCTTCTCATCTCCCGCGGTTGCCAGCGACAGCAGCAGCGTGGCGGCGAACGGGGCAATCGCCCCGGGGATCTTTTGCGAAAAACTGGTGATGGCCATGAAACGTCCCGCCTGCGTCTGCCTGTGGGGCAGGACGTCCAGGACCAGCGCCTGGCCCACCGCGCTGAAAACCGCGATCCCGAGCGAGGACAACAGCGTGCCCGCGACAAGGGTGGTTACATCGTTCGCGAAGGCGGTGATCGAGGCGCCCAGGGCGAACAGGACCGTGGCGGCCATGATAAACGGCCGACGCCTGGCCCAATGGTCAGACAACCAGCCCGCTCCCAGAGACCCCACGGTGGCGCTGAGAACGCTGGCTGCCGAGACCACCGCCACGACCGGGGCGACCATGGAAACTTCAATCTCAAGGCGCTGGGCGTAGAAAAACGTGCTGAAGCTGGTCGTCAGTGACAGCCCGAAAAAGAAAACGAATCTGCCCAGCCAGGTCCACGCAAAGTCCCGCTCTCTCCGCGGATTGAAAACAAAGCTTGCAAGGAACCCCCTGAGTGAGAGCGGTTCGTAGAACACCACCCCCCGGGTGTCTGGGTCCTTCACGAAGATGATGAAGGAGGCCACACACACGGCTCCGACCAGCGAAGGGATGGCAAAAACCCAAAGGGCCTCTTTGCTGACGACTCCGATGAGGAGGATTCCGGCCACCGGTGAAACGTGCATCGCCAGTACGGTGAGCGCGGAGACTTTCCCCCGTTGATGGAGGGGCAGCCGGTCCGCCTGGTAGTTGCCGATCGAACCCACCGCGGTGCCCCACCCGATCGTGCACAACACCCATCCCACTGTCAGGGTGAACGGATCGGGTGCGAACGCCATGATGGGCGTCGCGGCGAGCCCCAGGACGAGCCCTCCGACCGTGAACGGACGACGGCGGCCCCAACGGCTGCGGGTCCGGTCACTCAGGATTCCCGTGAGGGGTGAGGCAAGGAGTGAAAAGACGGCCCCAATGCCGATCGTGTAGCCGAGCAATTCCTGCCGGCCCGGTGCCAGCGCATCGAGTCGAAGCGCGAGCGTGAACGCCATCGGGACGATCAACGCCATAGCCCCGCCGAAGGTCGCAACGATCAGGAGGCCGATAGTGCCCGCACTGACCGTTCCCGCCCCTGATACAGGCTGGCGGGACGGCTCGAGCGGGTCACCGGACGGGGCAGGCAGCGGCCCGGCCGCCTCGGGCAGACGGGGAGCCTCGGTTTCCGCGTAGACCCGGCCCTTAGGGTCCGGGGTCTGCGCCGTGCCGTTTGGGGCCGGTGCGGTCAACCGCACATCTTCTGCGTCAGGCATAATCGCTGACTTCAGTTCGTGAGACGGAATTGTTTATCTGCCGGCTGATGGTGTCCAGGGTGCGGAATACGGCAATCGTTTCTGATCCGGGATGTATCGGATGTTCGGTGGCTCCTGAACGGATGGCCTGCCCGGCAGCCCTGAGCATGGGAACGTACCCGTTACCTTCGCGTTCGTGCTCCATCGGTTGGGGGGCGAACATTGTGGCCCAGGCGCCTGCGTGGACCTGAAGGGTCGTCGATGTCCAAAACATGCCCGGGATCGTGATCCATCCCAAGGCGCCGCTGATTGACGCCGAGGGGTCGACAAATTCGGTCATGGAACTTGCGCAGTGGGCAAACTGGCCCCCGTCGAAGTCCAGGGTGAAGTGCTCGGCGAAGTCGAGGCCGTCTTCCCGGAGGCGTCCGCCCGCGTGGATGCCTGTTGGCTCGCCGAAGATCGCGTGAGCCAGCGTCACGGGGTAGATCCCTTGGTCCAGCAGTGTCCCGCCGCTGCGTGCCACGTCCCACCGGCTGCCGCCATCAGCAATCAAGGGAAAGCCGAAACCCGCCCGGAGGCTTGATGGTTTCCCGATCAACCCGGAATCCAGGAGCTCGAAGAGGTGCCGGAAGGCAGGGTTGAATTTCATCCACATGGCTTCCATGAGGAACAGGCCCAGGCTTTCGGCCAGGGCGAACAGCTCCTGGACCTCGGCCGCATTCAGGGCCATGGGCTTTTCGACGACCACATGTTTGCCGGCGAGCAGCGCCTCACGGGCCATGGCAGCGTGGGTCGCGAAGGGCGTTGCCAGGTACAGCACGTCAACGGCGGGATCACTGATCATTGCTGCGAAGTCGTCGGTCCAGCGGGGCAGCCCGAACTCCGCCGCGAAGCGGGTTGCGTTGGCTTTGTCTCTGCTGAAGACAATGACTACCCGGTTGCCGGGAATGAGTTGCAGGTCAGGAACGATGCTTCGGGATATGGTTCCGGCCCCGGCGATAGCCCAACGCAGCGGGTCTGGAGGTTCGGTTGTTTCGTTCATGGTTGTACCTCTCAAAACTCGGGGGTGGCGGCGGGTTCAGGCGCACCGGCTGAGTACTCAAAGCGGTCCACTCGAGCCTGCCCGGCCAGCGCTTCCACCCCGATGACTCTGCCGGCGAACCCTCCTGCCACCTCGGTGGAGAGGTACCGGCCATCAATAGCTGCCAGAACTGTGAAGCCGTCCTGCATGTATCCCAGCTCCAGGCGGTCAGGCCCAGTTCGCACACCGTGCTGTTGGGGGTTACCCACTGCCCGCAGGGCAAGGGGCACTCCGGGGGGGATGCCGTTCCTGGAAGCGAGCGTTTGGTCCATCGGCCCAATGACGGCACGGGCCGAAAGTACGTCGCCACGGCGCTCTATTCCTGCCCAGTGCGCGTCATCAATACGGACGATCAGTGACAGATCACCGGCCGGTGCTTCCACGTTTACCTGCCATTCGGCGTCCCGTGCCCGTACCGCGAGCAGGTTTGCGGCTTCTCGGTCCTCAGGCTTGCGGCCTGCGTTCAGGGTCACTCCCCCGGTTCCGTCGAGGTGGCAGAAAGTTGCCGGCGAGACGCCGGGGGCGATCCAGCGCGGGTGCAGTTCGACCGCCCCGAAATATTCAACAAAGGATGTTGTGGGCTGGGGCTCCTCGTGGCCATCCGGAATGACCACCGGCCACTCGCCGGTCCAGTCCACCCCGGCGAGGAAGGTCTCCCGTCCATTTACGTGGAAGCGGGGGAACTCTCCGCGCGGCCGCACGCCAAGATAGACCATTGCCCAGCTGCCGTCAGAGAGTTCCACCAGGTCAGCGTGACCGGTGTTCTGTACCGGGTGGGAAGTGCTGCGGTGAGTAAGGATGGGGCCCTCGGGGTGGGCCTCGTAGGGGCCCGTGACCGTGCGGGAGCGGCCGATGGTTACCGCATGGCCCGGGCCCGTTCCGCCCTCGGCCACCAGGAGGTACCACCAGCCGTTCCTCCGGAACAGGTGGGGGCCCTCAGGGTGGGAGAGGCCAGTCCCCCGCCAAATCAGCTCCGTCTCCGAAAGCAACTGGCCGGTAAGTGGGTCAACCGTTGCGTGCGCGATGCCGCCCCTCGGGTCAGCCCACGCGAGGTGGCAGCGCCCTTCCTCGTTCCATGACAGGTCCGGATCCCATCCTATGGCGCCACTGGTGTAGACCGGGTCACTCCAGGGGCCTGCGGGGTCCTCGGTGTGAACGATGAGATGTCCTTTGCCCACGTCCGTGATGTTGGTCGTTGTCATCCAGAACCGTCCGTCGTGAAAACGGATGGTCGGTGCGTAGATGCCTTTGCCCGCCCCGGCGAGGCCGGGGCTTACGTTGAGCTGGCTTTCGCGGTCCAGGACGTTGCCGATTTGCTCCCACCTTCGCAGATCCCGGCTGGTGAACAGCGGGACGCCAGGGAAATACTCGAAGCTTGAGTTAATCAGGTAGTAATCCTCACCGACCCGGCAGATGGACGGGTCAGGATGGAAACCGGGAAGTATCGGCGCTGCCCCCATCACGCGACGCCCGCCTGGACGTTCTGTTCCCGATGGATTTCGGCCATCCGGTGGCGTTCTGCCCGGCGCTTCTCCTGCTCCACCGGGTCTGCAATCGGTGCCGCCAGCAACAGTTTCTGCGTATAGGGGTGCTCCGGTGCGGATGTCACCGCGTCCGCGGATCCTGTTTCGACGATGTCCCCTTTGTAGACAACGCTGACGCGGTGGCTGATGTGCCGGACAACGGCCAGGTCGTGGGAGACGAAGAGATAGGCAACCCCCGTGCTGCGCTGGATGTCGATGAAAAGATCCATCACCCGGGCCTGTGTGGACAGGTCCAGGGCCGAGACCGGCTCGTCGCAGACGATGAGTTTGGGTTTTGGGGCGAGGGCGCGGGCAATGGCGACGCGTTGACGCTGCCCGCCGCTGAACTCCCGCGGCAACCGCTCTCCAGCGTCACGTGGGAGGCCGACCTGGTCCAGCAGCATCTGGACGCGGGCTCGTGCATCACTGGCCGAGGCGCCCTGCACCACGAGCGGCTCGCTCAGTGTGTCCCCGATAGTCAGTGAAGGGTTCAGCGAGGTGTAGGGGTCCTGGAAGACGACCTGAATGTCTTTGGACAGGGTGCGGCGGTCCTTGGGGCTGGCGTGGGTGATGTCCGCTCCACGGAAGCGGATGCTTCCTCCGCTGGGCTTCACCAGGCCCAAGACAGCGCGGCCGATGGTGGTCTTTCCGGATCCGGATTCTCCCACCACGCCCAGAGTCTCACCCTCACCTATGCTCAGGGACACCCCGTGCAGGACCTCGATGGCCTTGGCGCGGAAGCCGCGGCCGGCAAAGGCGACGCGGAGGTCGGTCACGTCCAAAAGTGGCGTAGTCATCAGTTTCTCTCCCCAGAGGCCGCCGCGACAGGCACGGGCGGGTCAGTCCGGACAGTATGCTCATCGAGGATCGACCCCAGAAGCATCTGCGTGTATGGGTGTTTGGGTTCCCGGAACAGCTCCAGTGCCGTTCCCGATTCGACAACCTGCCCGTTCTGCATCACGGCGATCCGGTCGCAGATGTCGGCGACTACCCCGAAGTTGTGCGTCACGAGCAGGACAGCCATGTTCAGTTCAGCCTGCAGGTCCCGGATCAGATCCAGGATTTCGGCCTGAACGGTAACGTCGAGGGCGGTTGTCGGTTCGTCCGCGATGAGCAGTTTGGGGCGGCTCGCCACCGCGCCGGCGATCAGGACGCGCTGGGCCATTCCACCGGAGATCTGGTGCGGGTAGGAATCGAAGGTTCGTTGCGGGTTTTGGATTCCTACCCGCTCCAGGAGGGCAAGTACCTTGGCCTTGGCATCTGCGCCGGACATCCGTGCCGAGGCGCGGATTCCTTCCACGAGTTGGGCGCCGATGGTGTAGGAGGGGTCCAGGTTCGACATGGGCTCCTGGGGAATGTAGGCGATCTCCCGCCCACGGAGCTCACGCAGTTCCCGTTCCCGGAGGCCGAGAAGACCGCGGCCCTCCAATTCGATCGTGCCGCGCACGATCACAGCTTCGGACGGGAGCACGCCCAGGATGGAAAAAGCTGTTTGGGTCTTGCCGGACCCGGACTCGCCGACCAAGCCGAGAGTCTCCCCAGCACGAAGGCTGAGGGTGACACCTTTGACGACTTCATTCAGCTGACCTGACGGCGTCGGATAAGCGATGACCAGGTCCTCGACGGACAGCAGGTCATCTGAGGTTCCATCGCCGGCATTCCTGGCTTGGGCCTGAACGTGGGGCGTCGCCAGTTTGGACGGCTTCAGTTTCACGCCTTCGAACGCGTCACGGAGTGAGTTGCCCAGGAGGACGAGGGACGCAGTGAGCGTGCCGAGCAAAACGCTGGGCCAGACGAACTGGGTCGGGTCAACGTAGAGGTTGGTGAAACCGTCCGCGATCATCGCGCCGAAGCTGGGAACAAGGTTCGACCCGACACCTAGGAAGGCGAGGCCCGACTGAAGACTGATCGCGGATCCGGCCAGGAACGCGGCGGCGATGATGATGGGTCCACGGACGACGAAGAGGACGTGCCGTCCCAGGATCCGTAGGTTGGACAGGCCTGACACCCGTGCAGCGTCCACATAGAGCTCATTTTTTACACCGATCACGAGGTTCCGCACGATGCGGTAGATCCCGGGTGAGAGCAGCACACCGAAAATGAGCATGGTGGCGCGGTAGTCGCCCTTGGTGACCGGCATGAGGATGATCAGCAGCAGCAGTCCGGGGAAGGTCATGATGAGGCTGAAGACCCACTCGGTTGCGCTCCGCAGCCGCCGTCCGAAGTATCCGCCGATGAGACCGAAGGTGACCCCGATGATCAGGGCAACACTGGCGCCGATCAGGCCTGCAATGATGCTCGTGTTGATCGAATGGAGGAGCCGGGACGCGATGTCGCGACCGTTCTGGTCTGCGCCCAGCGGGTAGCCAGGCGTCCCTGGAACGGCGTTGATGGCATTGAGCTGGGCTTCATTGGCTTCGTGCGGGGCGATCCAGGGTGTGAGGAGGCCGAGGACGATGATGACCAGCAGCAGGGCCGAGGTGATGAGGGCCTGTGGGTCCTTGAGGAGTCTTCGCAGCGGCGACTTCCGGGGCGGGGCTGCCAGCCCTGGATCGATGCTGAGTTCTTCGATGCTCAATTGATTCTCGCCTTCGGGTTGAGCCAGCCGTTGACTACGTCGGTGATGAGGTTCACAGTGACCACGAGCATGACGCTGAACAAGGTGATGCCCATGATGATGGGGATGTCGCCCTGCAGGGACGCGTTGAATGCGTACTGGCCGTAGCCGGGAAGCGCGAACACGTTCTCGATGATGAGCGCTCCACCCAGCATCTGGATGAATTCAAGGGACAGCACGGTCAGTGCAGGGCTGGCCGCGTTCCGCAGGGCATGGCGGAGCACGATGGAGCGTGTCGGGATGCCGCGGGTCCGCAAGGTGCGAACGTAGTCTTTACGGAGTTCATCGATCATGGACCCGCGGACCTGGGCGGCCATGTTCGCCACTCCCCCGATGACCAGCACGATCACAGGAATAGTGATGGATGCCGCCCATTTTGCGGGGTTCTGGGCGAAGGGGGTAAAGCCGGTCGCCGGCAGCAGCTTCAGGTTCACAGCCAGCACCGTCACCAGGACAATGGCGATGAGCAGCCCCGGGACGATGTAACCCACCAAGGAGAGGCCTTGGGCCACCTTGTCAGCCACACCGCCGCGTGACGCCGCCCAGACACCCAGCGCGACGCTGATAATCACGGTAATAATCAGTGCGGTAACGACCAGGGAGAGCGTGACACCCAGACGGGACGCCACGGCCGGAGCGACCGGCTGGCTGGTGAAGAGGGACGTTCCGAAATCACCAGTCAGGACCGACCCGAGCCAATCCAGGTATTGGACGATAGCCGGCCGGTCAAACCCGAGCTGGGTCATCAGGCCCTTGATGGACTCCGGTGTGGCTGCGCTGCCCAGGCGTTCGCGGGCCACGGATTCCAGGGAGCCGCTAAGGAGGAAGAACGTGATCAGGGTGACGAGCAACGCGAGCACGATGCCCGCGCCAAGTCGTCGTAGGGCATAGGTGATCATGAGCTTCCTCGCGACATTTCCTCTGGCATCTTCGAACTCCTTTGTCGTGTGTGATGCCGCCTTGTGGCGGTTGGTGCCCATATGTGTGGATGCACCGTAATGCATGGGTGGCTGAAGCTGTGCCCGGCAGCGGGTTGCAACGAAGGCAGGGCCTGGAAGCCGGATGATCCGGAAGCGGTTGAACCGGTTTGCGGGGTAAGGGGTGGAAGGTCGGGCCCTCCACCTTTTGATGTCAGGGACTTAGCCGCCGCTTACGGCGAAGTCACGAACCGTGGGCAAGACGACCACCGAGGGAAGGAAATCGATTCCGGGGGCTGTCGCCCAGAGCGTGCCGACGTAGGCGATCGGTGCGTTGAGGGCTTCCTTCACCGTGTACTCGCTGACCTTTTTGTACAGGGCCGAGCGGGCACTTTCGTTTCCCTCGTTGGCGACGTCCTCCAGCAGCTTGCTGAATTTAGGATCCTGCCATTTGAAGGGGTTAAGGAACGCCTGGGGCGTGTACATGTCGCCTACCTCGCGCCCAGCCTCGTTAAGTCCTGCGAACCACAGCACCGCCGGATACTTCTTAGAGGCTATCGATGAGGCGGTGTTCTGCGGGGGGACGGGCTCCCAGGTGATCTTGATTCCAATGTCGGCGAGGGCCTGGGTGATGACGGGCTCGAAGTTTTGGGAGATGACGGTGCTGGGCATCGTCATGGCGAAACCGTCCGGATAGCCTGCTTCCGCGAGAAGTTTGCGTGCTTTGGCCGGGTCGAAGTTGTAGGTGCCTTCGAGCTCGGAATTATAGGCGTCCCCATTCGGGTTGAATACCTGGACCGTCGGTTTCCCGACTCCGTTCAACAGCGCCTTTACGACCTGTTCGCGGTCAAATGCCAGGTTAATGGCCTGACGGACCTTCACGTCAGCAAGTGCGGGGACGATTTCGCCCTTGCGGTCAGCCAGTACGAGAAGGAGCGCAGCCGTGGCCTGGACTTCCTTGACGGTGAAACCGGCCCCTTCGGCCTGCTTCCGCTGCGGAGCCTGGATCAGGGCTGCCTTGACCTCGCCGGCCTGGAGCGCGTTGTATTGCGCGGTCCGGTCCTGGATCACGCGGACTTTGACCGTTTTAAAGGGATAGGCGGCCGAGTTCCAGTGATCTTCCCTGCGCTCAAGCACGTATTCGGTGCCGTCCACCGTCGCGTCTGTGAGAACGTAGGGACCCGAACCCGCCGGGCGTAGTTTGGTCGTCTCAGCCGGCAACGTGTCAGGATCCCCGATAACCCCGGTGGCCTGCCCCAAATAGTTCAGGAGTGACGGTTCCGGTGAGGACAACTGGATGACAACCGTTGAATCGTCAGGCGCCGAAACGGATGTCACCTTGGCGAGCTTGGACTGCTGCTGGCCCGGAGTTGCCCGGGTCCGCTCCAGTGTCCCAACAACATCCTTCGAAGTAACCGGATCCCCTGCGCTGAACTTCAGATCGCCGCGAAGTTTGAGAGTGAGAGTGCGCAGATCCTCCGAGTACTTCCAGCTTTCAGCCGCGTTGGGCTTGACCTTCCCGTCTTTATCAACCATCAACAGAGTGTCAAAGATCGATGCCCAGATGTAGGACTGCTGGCCCTCGGCGAGCTGTGCCGGATCCAAGGACGCCGGCTGCGCCTGCACTGCGATGCTGAGCTCCTCATTGCGGGAGGCCGTCTGCCCGGCCGCCGGGTCTCCTGCCGGGGATGAGCAGGCAGCGGTAGCCAGAAGTGCTGCAACAGCCAGAGAGGCGGACGCCGCACGTGTCAGCGATCCGGCTCGGGGCAAAAGTGAAATCATGTTGGGAGACTCCTTTGTCGGTCAGGGAAAATAGGAAAGTGCCATTAATATGCGTGAGGGCTGAATCCCCAATTCGCGCAACTCGGTGATCAGCATCACAAGCAAAGCATTATTGAAACGATAAAACAACCGGTTGCCGCAGAAATTTTGAGGCTTTCTGTAACAGTTTTTTGTAGCTTTATGAGGGCATGCAAAAGCGAATGTCGAGGCTCTTATAGGCCGGTCCACGTACGTGTAATACGGAGTTATCAAGCTGCAGGACGCCGAAGCGTCACTGGCTATGCTGATTTATACTCGCCGTCTATTTCTTTCACGGGTAGCATTTATGGGGGCGTACAGAACGCCTCATATTGACGTTTTCTTGATGTTTAAAGAAATTAAGGAATCAGATTTTCGATATGAGGTCACCAATTTTCTGTTTGGCGTCCATGACCGATTGACCTGTGAGTGCCCGAAAACCCTGGGACACTTCCGCAGCGAGGTCGAAGGATGGATCGACAAGCCATTGCATGCGTAGCCCGCTCCAGAGTGCCACCATCTGGCGAGCAACGCTGACTGGGTCCGGACCAGGCAGGGCGTATCCGTTCGCCTGGCGCCTCTTCACACCCTCCGCAAATTCGAGGACAGCGTTCTCCCGATGGTCCTTCAAGTACGCGTGTGCCGGATGTTCCGGATTCACGGCCTCGGCACTCAACGCGAGAAAGAGGCGAGTTATCGACTCATCCTCCCCGCTAAGCCGCGCGAGCTCGGGTGGGGGCCACTCATCCCGAAGTGCATGGCTTCCCTGGAACTCTTCCGTTAGCAACGTCCGGCTGTCCTGGTCGGCCAACTCCATGGCCGCCACCAAAATATGTTCGCGCGACGGGAAGTGATACAGCATGGCGGTTTCACTCATAGAAGCACGCGACGCTACCTCCGCGGTCGTCAAGGCGCGGTGGCCCTTCTCACGAACGATATCCAGAGCGGCACGTGCGACCGCAAGACGACGTTCCACCGTCTTGGCGTACGGACGTCGAGTCCGCGTTGTGGTCTCCATGTTTTGAAGGATAGACCAAAACTGAGTGCCACACCAGAGTTTTAAGAAACTCGCGGTCTCGTTGGCGTCTTATGTCGTACAGGCCCGCAGAAAACTGCACTTTACTCAATATTTGGGCTTGCCACCCAGATAGACGCTTCGGCCACCAGGCACGCCCGCTGAAAGTTCGGATGCAGAAAAGGGGCCCCTGCCCCGTACTGGACCTCAGAGACGTCTGACGCTGCGCTGCTGCGCTGTGATCGGTGGTCCCGCAGGTGGGCCACGGTGGTCAAGGCTTTGAACCGATCCAGCCTTGAGGGCTAGCGCGTTGTTTCAAAGCCGGAGTCAGCCTCGTCCCGGCGTGGGGCTACGGCATCAGCAGGGGGACCGTCTACCAGTACCTGCGCCGCGCCAGGGTGGAGTGGACTGCTCCCCTACCGGTCCTGTTGGCGTGCCGCAGCCGGCGCGGACCGTATCTTGACGGAATATCCGTTATCGGCGCGGCAACATGGGCGGGGGATAGGTTCTAAAAGTCCTCCCTTACTCCCGATGAGGGATCTCTCCGCTGGCGTCGGGACTGCCTGCGGATCTCCGTCGATCCATGAAGTTGACGGGCTCTGAATTGCGGCTGACAGCAGTTAGCGAACATTGTTTGGCCAAGGCTCTCGCCATCATCGTAGGAAGCTTCTTCGCGGACGGCCGCTAAGGCTTCTCACGAGGCGGCGTCCTTCCACCGCGGCCATGCTTGCGCGAGCGTGGCAAGCCCCTCCTGGAACTGTGCCCGCCCCAGACCAAAGCGTAGGTGCTGCCCGGTGTGCTGGAACATGATGTCCGCGGCGAGGAGTACTCCGTGATGCTCAACAAGCCATTCTGAGAAAGCTTGTGCCTTCGAGTCGGTCAGCCAAGGATATGCGCAGGTGCCCTCGACAGTGGGGATCCAGTCCCAGCCCGGCGTGGAGGCAACGAACGAGGCAAGGGCCGCGGAATTGGTCCGTACGAGGCTGTTGGCCCTGTCCAGAAGGGCCGGTGCTGCCTGTAGACCGGCGATAGCGAGGACTTCACTTGGGGCGCTGGTGGCCAAGGTGGTCCAGTAGCGGTGGTCGAGGAGCTTGACGGTGACTGCCGCGTTCTGGGTAACGGTCCAGCCGATACGGACGCCGGCCATGCCAAGCACTTTGGATACTCCCCCGACCGTGATGGCGTTGGGAGTCATGGCAGCAGCAGATGGAAGCTGGCGCAGCGGATCAAGCTGGATCCCACGATAGATTTCGTCACTGAGCAGGAACGCCTCGGTTCCATCAACCAGATCAAGGAGTTCCGCAAAGACCGCCCGCTCGGTAAGTGACCCCGTGGGATTATGGGGGAAGTTCGCGACCACGAGCCGCGTATCGGGCCGCAGAGCGTTCCTGATCTCAGAAAGATCGAGCTGCCAATCGTTCTCACGGCGGAGGCGAGCCTCAGTCACGTCAGCACCAATTGCCCGCGGAACGTCGATCAGGAGCTGGTAGGTCGGACCAACAACGATCACACCCGGCCGCGGCCATAGCGGTGAGTGTTGTGGCCAGAGCGAGCGGCGCCCAAGCGGCAGCACCCGCTGTCGCTCCTGCGACGGCGGTTCCGGCTGCCCCGCCCGCGATTTTGAGCGCTCCGACCCAAATGAAGATCTGGCCGCGGGATTCGAGGGGGCGAATTCGCTGCGGGCTGCGAGAGTAGCTGCAAAGAACAGCGCGTTGGCAACCCCGGCGAAGCAGAAAGTGACGAGTGAAGCGGCCAGTGTTGGCGTGAAGACTACTGCGGTCAGCGTTACGGCTACGAAGACAGCCAGGAGGCTCATGAGCCGGTCGGCGCCACCGCGAAGCGGCCGGACCATAAGACCGGCTGATCCGAGAAAATTCCCTGCCCCCATAGGCGGCGACGAGTAATCCGGCGGCGGGGCCCCGCCCAGTGCAGGAGCGATGGCCACTGCGTAGATGGGTAAGGCGGCGACTGAAGACGCCACTGCCACGGTGAGTCCAAGGGTGCGGCGAAGGGGACCGTTTTTCCACATCAGACAGAGCGTCTGTGCCGGCGATGGCACTTTGGTTGCCGCGTGAGGTGGTTCTTGCTTGGGGAGCGCGAGGACGGCTCCGGCTCCGAGCACGGCCGCTGCGGCGAGGACCATCACGGCGGTCAGCGGGTCCGTAATTGCCGCTATCCAGGCGACGGTGGCGGGGCCAAGGGTCGCGCTGAGCCCGTACGTAGCGACGTCCCAGCTTTGCGCCCTGCGTTGGCTGCGTTGTTCCGGCCCGGCGATGGAGGGCAGCCGGCTACTGATCCCGCCGGTGAGCATCGGCCCGAAGACCCCGGAGCCAAACAACAGCACCGCCGTCCAGAAGGCTCCGGCTGGAATGAGCAAGGCTGCAGCCCCGAGCAGCAGCCCATGAAGGACGGCGGAGAAGGCGATGACTTTGCACCCGTCACGGGCAGTATCGAGCTTTCGGCCGATGAAGGGTCCCAGCAGATGCGGTGCGGTGATCGAGGCACCCAGCAGTCCGGCCACCCAGCCGGGCAGCCCCTGTGAGTGGGCCAGCAGCACGATAGCGACTACCGCTCCCCCGTCAGCACTGTGAACCAGGGTCGCGGCGAAGACATAGCGGGCCAGTGCCCCGCCCCGGAGTTTCGTCGCGCCTGAAACTCCCGCGCCCGTACTACCTGTGGAGGCCGAGCGCATCGATGACTCCGGCAACACGGTGGCGCTGGTCCTTGCTCAATCCTTGGATCGGCAGCGGCAGGCAGGCGGTGGGAGCCAAACCCAGTTGCTCGGCGATGGCCGCAACCACACGAATGCTCCCACCGAACTCGGCGAACAGATTCCATAACGGTCTAAGGCGCTCGGATTCGGCCAACGCATCCGGGATTCGCCCTTCCAGTGCGGCCCGGGTGATCTCCAGGGCCAGGTCGGGCAAGGTGCCGCCGATGACCGAGTACCACGCATCGCAGCCCGCAGTCAGTCCGGCCGCCGCATAGGCGTCACCTGACACCCCGATCGTCACGTGTTTGGGAACGATCGCACGGATTTCTTCCACCCGTGCCTTAGCCTGCTGCGGGTCACCTGGCACGCCGGGGATTTTGATGGAAGCGATGCCCGGCAGTCCGGCGATGCGTCCGTAAAGCTCGGTCGTGAAGGTGAAGTGCGTGGTGCCCGGATTGTCATAGATGACGACCGGCAGCGACGAATGCGCCGTGACTGTCCGGAAGAGCTCGAACACATCATTCTCAGTCAGGGGCTGATAGGTCATCGGCGCCAGCAGCAGGCCAGAGGCACCGGCCCGCTCGGCGTTCTCCGCGTTCGTCAGGACCTGAGAGGTCCGGAGCGCCCCGACACCAACCATCACTGGCGTCCCGCCGGCATGCCGTACAGCCAGGTGCGCAACCCGGCTTCGCTCCTCGCTGCTCAGGTAGGCGTAGGAACCCGTGGAACCAAGGGCGGTGATGGAGTCGACCTTGGCTTCGCTGAGCCGTTCAATCAGGCGGATGAACGAGGCTTCGTCGACCGCCTCGTGTGCCAGTGGTGTGAGCGGGAAAGCGCTCAGGCCGGTGAACATGTCTCTGACTCCTTTGCTGTATCAGGACGGGTGCTCAGCTTTGGGCGCCGTTGTCCCCCGCGCTGCGCCGCGGCGCCGGCGAGAACGACGAGCAGGATGCCCAGGACCTGCATGGCCGAGGGCTGCTGGTGGAGGATGAGCAGTCCGAGGAGGACTCCGACGGCCGGTTCGAGGGCCATGAGGGTGCCGAACGCTGTGGGTGTCATTCTGCGCAGGGCGAACATTTCCAGCGCGAACGGCAGCACGGGCGGCAGGATGGCGAGCCCGGCCGCGGCGGCCAGGATCCCGAAGGTGAGGTGGGCTGCAGTTTGCGGGATGCCGAGGACGGCTGCTGTGGCTGCCCGCGATGGGCACGGTCATGGAGAGCGCCCCGATTCCGGTGAAGCGGTCACCGATCCGCTGGGTGACCAGGATGTAGGCGGCCCACCCGACCGCTGCCAGCGCCGCGATGGTGACGCCGGTCAGGTTGACGTCGCCCTGCCACGGCTGGGTGAGGAGCACGACGCCGAGCAGCGCCACCGCCGGCCAGATGAGGGCCATTTTGTTGTGGCTGCGCACAGCGGCCACCGTCAGCGGGCCGAGGAATTCAATCGCGACGGCGGTGCCCAGCGGGATGTGCTCAATCGCGGCGAGGAACCCTATAGTCACCAGCCCGGTGGTGATACCGAGACCGAGCAGCGGCAGCATGTCGCTACGGCGGACGGAGCGCAGCGGCGGGCGGGCAATCGCCAGGAGAATGAGGACTCCCATGCTCAGCCGCAGCCATGCTCTTCCGGCCGGGCCCACCGCTTCGATCAGGTCCACCGACAAGGCGGAACCCAACTGGACTGACAGGATCGCCATCACGGCCAGTCCCCACGGCGGGACCGGGACGTCCAAATCGCTTCGGATGCGCACGTCAGTTCCCTTCCTGGATTGAAGGGGGCGCCGCGATCCGACGGCGGGCGGTCCTGACATCCGGCCCGAGCCGATCCAGTCGACCGGCGAGGTCGTCGGCCGCGGCGTTGAGCGCCTCGTCAGACATGGGCTGGAGCGAGTCGAGGATAAAAAGTGCTGTTGTGGTGTCTTCGCGGAGTTGGGTTCTCCGGCCCTGGCGCCAGTTCCAGCGCCGGCATGTCACACCGTCGTCATCGCACCACACCACCTCGCCGGACTCAGGGTGTTCGACCACCCCGACTCCCCCGGTGACGGTGTCGAACGGCTCCGTGCCGGCAGCGCGTACCAGTCGGGGTGCCCCGGTGTAGCCGGTGAGGTCCTCCCCGCCCAAGGGGATCTGGTGCAGCACTGATACGGCGTTGTAGATATCGGTGAGCCGGTTGACCCGCGGGAGGTTCGCGTCTGCCCGGCGCAGTAGCGCTTCGAGGCTGTTGCGGGTGCGCTGCGGTTTGGCTCCGAACAACTTGTAGGCCTCCCGCCATGCAGCAATATGAGGAAGGTCCTCCACTGCCCGGCCATCCAGTGCTTTTCGGGTCGAGGCCTCCGCCGCCTGCAGCAACGTCTCACTTGCCTGAACGCTTGGTCCCGGTACCAGCCCGTCTACCGCCAACAGGACAACGCAGTAGTCCGGCCGCAATGAGAAGACTGCAGGGTCAACCCAGGCACGGTCCAAAAATTCCTGAAGCGTGCCGGGGTCACGCATCCGTAGCCTCCGCCCTGAGCCCGGACCCCACGCCCGGCTCGAAGACGGCCAGGGAGAACCTCGCCGGTTCCGCGCTGGCGTTTGCGTAGGAGTGGTCGATGTCCCCGGGGAACGAAACAGCATCACCGGTATTGAGAAGAAAGATTTCTTGGGCAATTACTACGGTGATGGTTCCATGTTGTACCTGCAACAGCTCCCTGGTGCCGGGCGAGTGGGCCTCACTCTCGTGCCTGTCCCCCGGGCCCAATGTCCAGTCCCACAACTCAACAACATCCGGTGACTCGGTGCCGGCCACCAGCACGCCACGGCCACCGGAAACGGAGCTCCACAGGGCAGCAGCTTCACCATTGCGGGTAACGGTCACCGGCTTAGGGCGGTGCGACTCGACCAAGGCGGGCAGCCCGATACCTAGCGCATCGCTTATCCGCAGCAAGGTCCCAACACTCGGGTTCGTTGCACCCTGCTCTACGTTGACCAGCATGCGGCGGCTCACCCCCGCAGCATCTGAGAGGTGATCGAGGGTCCAGCCTCGCGACTGTCGTTCCTGCCGTACTCGCCCACCAATGGCGGTGGCAAGGGCAGTTGTACTTTCATCCATAAAGTGCTCATACTGCACTGGAAGTGCAGTACGCAGCTTTGAGTGCAATTAGGCGTGAACAGCGCCGATGCGCCTGGACTTCCGTGCCAGAGGCCCTGTGCCGGGCGGGCACTATGTCGCTGGTAGGCTTCCATCGAAACGGGGCAGGCCCGGCTCGGTGCGCAAACCTCTTGTCGGCGCGGCCGTCACTGGGTTGGTGAGAGTGCCGATTGCTTCGACGTTCACTGCGACCTGGTCCCCGGGGAAAAGAAAGCGTGGCGGACTCATGAAGCCGCCGCATCCGGCGGGCGTGCCGGTGAGGATCATGTCACCAGGCTGCAAGGTGAAATGGCGGCTGAGATACGCGATGAGGAACCGCACACCGAAAAGCATGTCGCGGGTGTTTCCGTCCTGGACAGTCTCCCCGTTGACCCAGGTCCTGATCCTGATGTTCTGGGGATCGGGAATTTCGTCGTTGGTGACGATGAAAGGCCCGATCGGGCAAAAAGTGTCCAGGCCCTTACCTCTGACCCATTGCGAGTCTGAGCGTTGCAGGTCGCGGGCGGAGATGTCGTTCGCCGCCGTATATCCGAAGACCACAGATAGCGCTTCGTCTTCAGGAATGTTGCGCGCCTTCTTCCCGATAATGACTGCGAGCTCGCCTTCCCAGTCAACTTCGGTCGTTAGGACTTCGTCAACAACGATGGGCTTCCCTGGACCGGTGATGCTGGAAGCCAGTTTGGGGAACAAATAGGGCGCCTGGGGGGTGGCGAAACCCATGTCACGGATGGTATCCACGAAGTTGAGTCCGATTCCGAATATTGCTCCACCGGGATACGGAGCCAAAAAGTCAGGCTCTTGGCATGGATCCAGGGAATCATCTATTTCAGGTACCTCTCCGGCTGCAATGGCAGCGAGGTCCGTTTGTCTCAGAAAGCGCCAAACCCCCTCGTCCTCGACTGCTAGTCGGTCAGCCCCTTGGTGTGCGATTCGTGCGATCTTCATCTATTTTCTCGTTCCTGCTGCTTGGCCGGAGTAGTTGATGGCCGGGTCGTAGCCGAGACGGCGGGATATGGCTTCGGCGGTACTGGCCACTACGGCGCCGATCCGCGAAAGTTCAGGGCTGATCCGATCGGTTACGCCGGCGACGCTGATGGCGGCCACAGGGCGTCCCATGTTGTCGCGGATGGCAGCGCCGCAGCAGGTGCTAGAAGGATCGATTTCACCATGGTCCTCGGACCAGCCGCGTTCGATGGTGCGGCGGATTTCTTCATCCAAAGCCTCGCGCGTGGTGATGGTGTGTGGGGTAAAGCGGTGATAGACGATTTTGGAGAGGATCCGCTCCCTCTCATCCTCGGGGAGAGCGGCCAGGTACGCCTTTCCGACCGAGGTGCAGTGCATGGGGCGCCGGGCTCCGACGTCGCCATGAACCGCAACGGTTTGCGGGCCCTTGTCCCGGTAGATGAAGACCATCTCTGTGCCGCGGGGAACGCCTAGATTGACGGATTCGCGGGTCTGTTGGACAAGCATTCTCAGGTATTCCGGTGCGATCTGGGCGACGTCGCTTGACTGGACGGCGGCAAGGGCAAGGCGGGCCGCTGCCGGCCCGAGGTGCCAGACACCTGCGTGTCCGATGTCGTCAACGTAGCCGCGCTGCCTCAGGCGCTCCACCAGCCGGTAGGTCGTGCTGCGGCTGACTCGGACGGCGGCCGCGATCTCCCCGGTCGTCGCTCCCCGCGTCGTCGCCAGAAAGTCAAGAATTGAAAGGCTGCGGTCCAACGCGGACGCGGCGGCCTGGTCTCTCACATCACCCACCTCCTGCGTCGTCCCACTGGATGGGAATGTTGGGACGCTCTTGTCTCGCTCATCGATAAATTCAGTCATTCCGGTGCTCCACCTCACATTTCACTAGGAGTTTCCTGATTTCCTGCCCTAGCATCGAGTGTAACAGGAATCCCATTCAGCGAGACGGCTTCCTAATAAATGAAACTTTGAAGCGATTGAGGAGCAGGAATTGAGTAAAGATTCCCAGCAGGTGGACCCGGAGGTCCTCGAAACCCTGAAAAAGGTCAGCACCGCCACGCTGGCGACCCAGCTGTTCAAGCACGGCCTGCGTCAACAGTTCCTGGTCGGTGTGGCACCGGTGGGCCAGGTGAAAGAACCGTTCGCCGGAGAGGCGTTCACGATGCGCTTCATCCCCGCCCGTGAGGACCTGGACACCCTTGAGGGCCTCTCGGGTGAGGACAATCTCCAGTGGGCAGGGGTCGAACAGCTTCAGCCCGGCCACGTGATGATCATTGACAGCCGCAGCGACATCAGCGCAGCCTCCGCGGGCGATATGCTCGTCACCCGCGCCATGCACCGGGGGGCCAAGGCCTTCATCACCGACGGCGCATTCCGCGATGGCTATGTCCTCGAAACCCTCGACATTCCCACCTATGCCCGGGCCATCACCGCAACCACCCGCCTGACCAGCTTCCATGTGGCAGATCTGCAGGTTCCCGTCGGCTGCGCCGGCGTCGCGGTCTATCCCGGTGACATCGTTGTCGGCGACGCTGACGGGGTGATCATCGTTCCCCGCGCGCTGGCTCCTGTCATCGCCGACGACGCCCTGGAACAGGAAACCCGCGAAGCGTACCTTCACACCCGCGTACACAATGGAGAGTCCCTGCTGGGCGTCTATCCCCCGAATGAGAAGACGATGGCGGAGTACCAGGAATGGAAGGCATCACGATGAACGCGGATAAATCGCACCTCGCTGCCACGTACGAAGCTCTGATCAGGACCTACTTCGATGGGTGCAACGAAGCCGACGTCGAGAAAATCGCGGCATGCTTCACCGCGGACGGGGTCCACTACTTTCCCCCCAGCATGTACGGAGGAGCGTGGCGCGGGAACCGCCAGATCGGAGAACGCTGGGCTCAGCTGGTCGCAGACAAGGGCTCCGCATGGACCATCGACCGCCTTGTCGTGGCGCCCGGCTCCCATCAGGCGGTCATCGAATGGACACACTACAAGACCCGTGAAGGAACAATTCTTCGGGGCGACGAATGGTATGTCTTCGACGAGGGGACGGGCCTGATCAAGGAGATCCGCGCCTATTACGCAGCGGCCCAACATCCAGGCGTCCCCGTCACCGAGCTCGAAGGGTTCGATTACGCCGGCCGGGGCTATCACCTCACCTGCCCGATCCCCCGCCCCACAGCCAGCGAACCAGCTGACGTCTAAACAAACTTCAGCCCGCCGACGACGACGGGCACGAGACAACGGAGACTCCCCTTGAAGTACTTGAAAACACTTGCCGCCATCTCACTGGCCAGCGCCATGCTGGTCACCGGATGCAGCGCACCCAAACCGCCCAGCGCCGCCAATGCACCCGTCGGCGACGTAACCCTGCCCACCGAGCCGCTGACCATCAACGTTGTCGACGTCGCCGGAAACCTTCAGCTCAGCCAGAAAATCTTTGACAACTACCAGAAAGAACACCCCGAACTGGTCAAGGAATTCACCTTCCAAAAGGTCAACGCCCCCGAACTTGTCGGCAAGCTGCAGGCTCAGCAAAAAGCCGGCCGCCTGGACATCGACCTCGTCCTGACAGGTTCGGACGGCATGGCATCAGGCCTGAAACAGGACGTCTGGTACGACCTCCTCGCACAGCAGAAAGACAAGCTTCCCGACCCCGCCGCCCTCTACGACGCCAACGTCACCAAGTTCCAAAAGCTTGCACAGGGCAAAGGTCTTTCCTTCGTCTTCTACCCCGGAGGTCCCCTCCTCGAATTCGACCCCGCCAAGGTCCCTAACCCGCCCAAAACCCCCCAGGAGCTCCTCGCCTGGGCAAAGGCCAACCCGAACAAGTTCTTCTACGCCCGGCCCGCCAACTCCGGCATCGGACGCGCCTTCCTGATGGGGCTGCCCTACATGCTCGGCGACAAGGACCCCAAAGACCCCGTCAACGGCTGGGAAAAGACCTGGGCCTACCTGGCCGAGCTGAACCAGTACATCGACTACTACCCCACCGGCACCGCCCAGACCATGACCGAACTGGCCCAGGGCAACCGCTGGATGATTCCCACCACCACCGGCTGGGACATCAATCCCCGCGCCATCGGGCAGGTCCCGGCAGACATGAAAGTCAGCGCCTTCGACAACTTCACCTGGGTCGGCGACGGACACTTCATGACCGCGCCCAAAGGCATCGAAGGCCAGCGACTGGCCGTCGTTATGGACTTCATGAAGTACGCGCTGCAGCCCGAGCAGCAGGCCTTCACCTACGACTCCGGATACCTGTACCCGGGACCTGCGGTCAAGGATGTTCCGTTGTCCATGGCTCCCCAGGAAAGCCAGGATCTGATCAAGAAGTTCGGCCGCCCTCTCTATGACGACCTGATCAAGAGCCAGCCGCTGGAGATCCCGCTCGAAGCCGACGCCATGGTCTCGGCCTTTGACCTCTGGGACCGCAACATCGGCGGCGCCAAGGTGCAGAAAAAGTAACCGGCGAAGAATAGCTTAGGAGACCAAGACATGAACAGCACTAATACCAAACCCCAGCTTGGACAACTCAGGCTGCAGGGTGTCACCCGGAAATTCGGCGACGTGACAGCCCTGGACCATCTCGACCTGACCATAGAAGGCGGCGAGTTCATCGCCCTCCTCGGCCCGTCCGGCTGCGGAAAATCCACGGCTCTTGGCTGCCTCGCCGGCCTGCTGCCTCTGAGCGAAGGCGCCATCTGGGCCGACGACGTCCGCATCGACACCCTCCCCTCGGAACGGCGGGAATTCGGCATGGTCTTCCAGAACTATGCACTCTTCCCCCACCTGAGCATCCGCGACAACGTCGGCTTCGGCCTGAAAGTCCGCGGAGTCAACAAGCAGGAGATGCGCTCCCGGGTCGATGAGGCCCTGGCCATGGTCGACCTGCAGGAGCACGCTTCCAAGCTCCCGGGCCAGCTCTCGGGCGGTCAACAGCAGCGTGTGGCGATCGCCCGCGCCGTCGTCCTTCGCCCCCGGTTGGTCCTCATGGACGAGCCCCTCTCCAACCTGGACGCGAAACTCAGGCTCCAGATGCGCACGGAAATCCGCCGGCTGCACCAGAGCCTGAAGCTCACCACCATCTACGTGACACACGACCAGGAAGAGGCACTGGCCCTCGCTGACCGCGTGGTGGTCCTGCGCCGGTCAAAGGTCGATCAGGTCGGGCCGCCCGAAGAGGTCTACAACCGGCCCGTCAACACCTACGTCGCTTCCTTCATGGGCTTCCGGAACCTGTTTTCAGTGGAAACAACCTCCCCCGCCGGCCAGCAGGGCATCGTCGGAACCCGCTCCCACGGCAACTCCTTCCAGGTCACCGCCCAGCGCCCGATCCAGGCCGGGAAGGCCATCATGGCGATCCGCCCCGAAGATTTCCAGCTCGGCGCGGTGGATGGAAATTCCCTGAGGGTCCGGGCGGTCGTCGTGGAGTTCTCCGGACACACCTTCGTCGTCGAAGGCGTCACCGAGGCCGGCGAGGTCATCCACCTTAGGCTTAAGGACCGGGTCAGGGCAGGGGATACGTTTGAGGTCGGCTTCTCCCCCTACAGCGCGCTCCTGTTCACCGGCGACGCATGCTCCGACGATGTCGTCCAGGCCGCAGCGGCCGTACAAGTCGAGGTCTTCTCATGACCGCCCAGACCGACCGGGCAGGTACCCCCAAGCTGAACTTCCGGCACAAACTGGCGGACCGCGGCATCGACCCCCTGCTGGTCCTGCTGCTCCCGGCGGTGCTGCTCCTCGGCGCACTGTTTGTGTACCCGATGTTCTACGGCGTCAGCATCTCAATGGACCCGCTCAATGGTGGCGGACCGTTTGCCAACTACGTGAATTTCTTCACCGATCCGTTCCAGTCCTCCACCATCTGGAAGACACTGGGCCTGGCACTGCCGGCCGCGCTGATCAACGTCGGCGCATCGGTACCCATCGCCATGCAGATGCGCCGGAAGTTCCGCGGCAAGCGGCTCCTCACGGCAGTTCTGGTGCTGCCCGTCAGCCTCGGAACGGTGCTCGTGGCCGATGGCCTCCTGCGCTACTTCTCCCCCACAGGGTGGTTCAACCAGGTCCTCATGGGCCTCGGACTGGTCGATGAGCCGGTACGCCTTATCTACAACTACGCAGGCGTGCTGTTCTCCCTGATCATCACCGGATTCCCGTTCGCGTTCCTGCTGACCCTGTCCTATCTCTCCGGCATCGATCCGACACTGGAGCGGGCCGCAGCGACACTCGGTGCAACCAAGTGGCAGCGCACGAAGTACATCGTGATGCCGCTGCTCGCACCCGGGCTGGCGATGACCTTCTGTCTCACGTTCGTTCTGGCATTCGGCGTCTTCCCCTCGGCAAACCTCGTCGGCGAACCCACCGGATCGACGCGTGTTCTGTCCATCGCGGCATACCAGGCAGCGTTCGAACAATACGACTTCTCCCTCGCCTCGGCCATCGCGGTCATCATGGGCGTCGTGGAGATGGTCATCATCGGTGCGGTCCTGATCCTGCGCAGCCGCTTCTATGAAGGATCCACAGCAGGAGGCAAAGGCTGATCATGACAACCACAACCACTCCCCCCAGCACGTCCCGTCGGGCAACCGAACCCTCAGCTGCACCCACGGGGAACAAACGCTCACTACTCCGGATCGCGGTCTGGGTCGCTGTCGGATTCTTTCTCGTCAACCTCGCCGGGATCATCCTCTCCGTCATCGTCAACGCCTTCGGAACAACCTGGTTCAAGGGACCGCTCCCCGCCGGCTTCACGGTCGAATGGTTCGGCCAGGCCTGGCAGGACTTCAACCTCGGCAACGTTCTGATCACCACGCTCCAGGTGACCTTCAGCGTCCTGGCACTCTCGCTCGCCTTCGGTGTGCCGGCTGCCTACGCCCTGGCCCGCCGAGATTTCCCCGGCAAGAAGCTGGTCATGCTGCTCATGCTGCTGCCGGTCATGCTCCCTCCCATCACCTACGGCGTCCCGCTGGCGACACTGATGTACCAGCTCCAGCTCGCCGGCTCCCTCACCGGAGTCATCCTGGTCAACCTCGTCCCGGCCCTTCCGTTCGTCATCCTGGTCATGACCCCGTTCATCGGTCAGCTGGACCGGAACCTGGAATCGGCCGCGCGCATGTGCGGGGCAAACACCTGGAAGATGTTCCGGATGGTGCTGGTGCCGCTGCTCACCCCGGGCATACTCGCAGCCGGTGTGCTGATCCTTGTACGGACCGTCGCGATGTTCGAACTGACGTTCCTTGTGGCCGGGCCCAAGAGCGAAACGCTCATCGTCGCCCTGTACTCTGCCGCGTTCTCCACCGGAATCCGCAGTGCCCAGACCATCGATGCGATGGCAGTCATCTACACCGTCATGACCTCGGTGCTGCTGATGATCGCGCTTCGGTTCGTCAACCCCACCCAGATTGTTGGACAGGTGAAGGGCGCCGCAGACGATGACTGACCAAAGCACCATCCAGCGGATCGAAATCTTTCCCCTGGAGCACAAGCTGAAGGACGGCGGCTTCGGCACTTCCAAGGTCAGGGTCGCAGTGCGAACTGCGACCCTGGTCAAGGTCACGACCTCTGATGGCGTCGCGGGCTGGGGCGAGTCCTTCGGGCCGCCCCGCATCGTTGCTGCTTATTTAGAGGACCTGGCACGCGGAGTCATCGGCCAGCCACTGGAACTGAGGGAAGGTGCATGGCTTAGCCGGCTCAACGCCGGATATCACCTGACCAAGGGCGGACTGCACGTTGCCGCCATCAGTGCCCTGGACACCGCGATGTGGGACGCTGCCGCGAGAACCTACGGCGTTCCCGTCTCGGCCCTCCTCGGCGGACGGGTCCGGGATGAGGTGACCGCCTACGCCTCCACCGGCTACTACCACGAATCAAACGATAACGGGATCCTTCGGGCCTACATCGAAGAAGCTGTTGACGAAGGGTTCACTGCCGCGAAGATCAAGGTCGGTTCAGGCGTACGCGACGATGTGGAGCGCACAGCCATCACCAGGGACCTCCTGGGGCCGGACGGGATGGTCATGGTGGACTACAACGCCAACGCCACGGTCGACACCGTCCTGGCATCGCTGCGTGAAGTCGCGGACTTCAATCCCTACTGGATCGAGGAGCCACTGCCACCGGATGAAACACACGGGTGGGCGATGCTGCGCAACAACACCGACCTCCCCTTGGCTGCAGGCGAGGCTCTGTACACACGGTTCGGTTTCCGTGACTACATCGCGGAGAAACGCATCGACATCGTCCAGCCCAACCTCTCGGTCTGCGGCGGATTCACCGAAGCCAAGGTCATCGCACAAATGGCCACCGCGTGGAACCTCCGCGTCGCCCCCCACGTCTGGGGAACCGGCATTCTGATGGCCGCGACCCTGCAACTGCTGTCCACCCTCCCGGGGTCGCCCTTCGGTGAAAGAAACGCCTACCCCCCGCTTCTTGAATACGACCGGGGCGAGAACCCATTCCGTGAAGGCGTCCTCAAGAAACCGATACTGGCCCGCAACGGCCAGGTCACAATTCCGACAGGGAACGGCCTCGGCGTAGACATCAACGAAGACGCAGTGCGGATGTGGGCGCTGCCCTCACACACACTGGACATCACCTCCCCGTGAAAGAGAAGTCATGAATCACCAGCCCCCCAACACCACCTGGGCCTCCCCCGAGATCACCACCGGGCACGGGTCCCTCACCGGCCGCACCGCGTTCGTCACCGGAGCCGGGCGGAACATTGGCCGTGCCATAGCCATCCGCTGCGGAGCCGAAGGCGCCCGCGTAGCCGTCAACGATGTTGACGCGGCCGCGGCCCAGGCCGTCGTGCAGGAGCTGCGGAACGCCGGCGTGGAAGCATTCGCCGCCATCGGCGACATGTCCGACTTCACCCAGGTCGACCGGGTGTTCGCGGAGACCGAGGAAGCCCTCGGCACGGTCGACATCCTGGTCAACAACGCCTACGTCCGTTGCGGCGACACCGCATGGGGCAACTTCCTGTCAGTGGAGCCAGCCGACTGGGAACTGTTCGTCAGCAAAAACATGAACATGCTTTACGGCTGCACACAGCGCACAGCACGCGCCCTTGCCGCCAAGGAAATAAAGGGATCCATCATCAACATCAGCTCCCACGGAGCGGAACGGGCACACCGCAATCACATCCCCTACGACTCCGTCAAAGGCGCCATGGAGTCCTTCACCCGCGCCGTCGCCGTCGACCTCGCCCCATGGGGAATCCGCGTCAACGCCCTGCGCCCCGGCGCAATCGCCGTCGAGGGAGAACCTCCCATGTGGGACGGCAGGAAAGACCTGCGCGCGGCCCAGATCCCGCTGGGCCGGGCAGGAACACCCGAAGACATCGCCGCCGGTGTCATCTTCCTGGCCTCCGCAGAATCAGCATTCGTCACCGGACAGACCTTCAATATCGACGGCGGCATGCTGGCCCAAGGGCGCGCACCCCAGGTCGAAGGCGTGCCCGTCATGCACCCGGGAAACGCCGCAACGGTTCCCGCCACCCTCCTCCACTGATCCCTCCCCTTAGAGTCAAGGATTCCAGCACATGACCACCATTGCAGGCACCAACCCCTACACGGGCACACAACTGGACCCGGTAGCTAAAGAAACCTCCCCGGCTGACGTTGACCGCATCGTCGAGAGCGCGGGCAAGGCCTTCGCCTACCTGGAGAGCATCGGCAGAACCGGACGGGCCGGGCTGCTTCACGTCCTCGGGGACAGCCTGGACCTGAACGCCGAAGAACTGATCAAGGCCGCTGATGAAGAGACCGGAATAGGCCCGGCCCGGCTCAGCGGGGAACTCAAAAGGGCCAGCTACCAAATGCGGTTCTTCGCCGAGGTCCTGGTCGAAGGCAGCTATCTGGAGGCGACCATCGACACGGCAGGTGACACCCCGATGGGACCGCGCCCGGACCTGCGCCGCATGCTCCAGCCCCTCGGCCCCGTGGCCGTCTTCGGATCCAGCAACTTTCCCTTCGCGTTCTCCGTCATCGGCGGCGACACCGCCTCGGCGCTTGCCACAGGCTGCCCTGTCGTCCTCAAAGCGCACAGCTCACACCCCCGCACATCCAAAATCTCGTACGACATCATGGCCGCCGCGGCCACCAACTACGGGGCGCCCGAAGGAACCCTGGGAATAGTATTCGGTCAAAAAGCGGGAACCGCCCTGGTCAGCCACCCCCTCATCCAAGCAGTCGGGTTCACCGGCTCGCTCGGCGGCGGCGCCGCGCTAATGGACGCCATCAGCCGCCGGGCACAGCCAATCCCCTTCTACGGCGAGCTCAGCAGCATCAACCCCCTGATCGTCACCCCCAACGCCGCAACCGAGCGCGGCACCGACATCGGGGCCGGCCTTGCAACCTCCATCACGACCTCGGCCGGGCAGCTGTGCACCAAGCCGGGCGTCGTCTTCGTCCCACACGGTGAGGATGGAGACATTCTGGTTGCCAGGCTTGTGGACGACCTCTCAGTCAGCACGGTGTCACCTCTGCTGAACCGCAGGATTTTCGAGAGCTATGCCGCCATCACCGGTGCTCTGAACGATCAGGAGGACGTGGAGCGGGTCGCCACCGGGAAGGTCCCGGCCGGGGGCGGATTCCGTGTCACCCCGGTCGTCTACAGCATCGACGCTTCCCGGCTGAGCCGGGAGACTGTTGAGGAATGCTTCGGACCCTCTGCCATCATCGTCCGCTACGGGACGCTGCCCGAACTCGAACAGGCACTGTCGATGATCGAGGAATCCCTGACCCTGACCATCCACCTGGGCGAAGGCGAAGGCGATGACGACCTGGCGCGCCGGCTCACAGAAATCGGCCGGTCACGAGCTGGCCGGATCATCTACAACGGCTACCCCACCGGCGTCAGCGTGTCTTGGGCCCAGACCCACGGCGGGCCCTGGCCATCGACCAACTCTCTGCACACCTCCGTCGGAGCAACCGCCGTCCGCCGGTTCCTGCGCCCAGTCACCTACCAGGACGCCCCCGCCATCGTCCTCCCGGACGAACTCAGGAACGGCAACCTCACTGTCCCCACCCGGGTCAACGGGCAGCTGCACCTTCCACAACCCTCGGCATGACCATGACAGCAGAACTCCTGCTCACCCGGCAAGAAGACAGCGCCGACCAAATACCGCCATTGCAATGCCCGGACAACTGCGACTTCTGCACCAGCCCGGAAACGGACTGATGAAAGTCCACCTCCAGACCGACCAGCTCCGCGCCGGACTGGACTCCCACGGCGCGGAGCTGGTCTCCCTCCAGAACAGCACCGGCAAGGAACTTCTCTGGACAGCAGGAACGCAATGGCCGCGACACGCCCCCGTACTGTTCCCGATCATCGGACGGCTCGCCAATGACGTCCTGCACCACGATGGCCGAGGCTACCCGATGACGCAGCACGGATTCGCACGAGACAACCCATTCACTGTCTTGGAAACCACCACCCACACGGCACGCTTCCTGCTCCGCAACAGTCCGGCAACAGAAGCAATGTTCCCGTTTCCCTTTTCGTTGGAAACCAGCTGGTCAGTCAACGGGTCATCACTCGACCTCACCTTTACACTCACCAATACGGGCCGTGCGCCCATGCCTGCATCCCTCGGATGGCACCCGGCCTTCCGGTGGGACCCGTCCCCGGGATGGCAGCTTCTATTCCATGAGGAGGAAACCGACGCGATCCGGCGGGTCGACGCCCAGGTGCAGCTCACCGCTGCCCGGCATCCGACACCTGTGCATGAAAAGGTCCTTACAGTGACTGAAGATCTTTTCGCTGACGGAGCGATCATTTTTGAGTCAGTTAAGAGCCGTATCGTCCGGTACGTCTCGCCGGACGGGCCGCTACTGGACCTGGCCTTCGGCGACTTTACGCAGTTCACAGTGTGGAAGCAGGCGGGTGCGGACTTCGTGTGCCTTGAGCCGTGGGCAGGCCTGCCCGTTCCCGCGGCACATCGCGGGGAAGTACTCACAAGCCCCGGACAAATGCTTGTCCAACCGGGTGAAGAACGAAATTTCAGCTGCCGGATTACCACCCATCCCTAAGATCGCCCTGGAAGAAACGCCCACCACGGATGCAGCAACAGAGAAGAAACCATGGAAAGCCTGCCACAACAATGACTCTCGATATGTCCCATTGGAGAAGCCTCAGCCGCGGCGAGGAAATTGAAGTCCTCGACAACGACCTCGTCATCGCATGCGGCGTCGTCGTCGTCGATTACACGCACGATCGACGCGTACTCTGGCTTCGCCTGACCTACGGAGGCGGCAGACGGATGTTCCACCATGAAGACGGCTGAAACGTCCGTGCAGCCTCCCGAGGTCAATAGCGTCCCATAAAGCCTCCTCAAAAAGGCGCACGTCAGGGTGCGATAAGATTTCCGACTGGCGCCTAGCGCTGGCTGAATCACCTTGCAGGGCATTACGCCGGGTCGGGAAAGCGACGGCTCACAGACCGGGCCGGTCACCCTACGAGCGTCATCGCCCCTACCGGATCCTTCAAGGGGACCAGACGAGGACCCTAAAAAGGACCCCAATCGCTCAATTCCAGGGACTTTTGACCAAGCTGTCGGCTCGAAATCCATAGGGGCAGGTGTGAAGCCATACGGGGAGGAGTTCTTGCTGGCCATCCCTAAAGTGGCCCCTCTTTCGTTGGACGAACGACGCCACATGAAGAGGTTTAGACAGCGCGTTCCTCCGCGCCTGACTTTCGAGGTTCATATCCCAGTCGGCGGGAAATCGCGGCCGCGGTTGCCGCTACCAAGGGACCAAAAGTACCAGTCTGCTCCTGCATTCGATTGGCAGGTCCCGCCACACTGATCGCTGCCACGACGTGCCCTGCGTGGTCGAAAACCGGGGCGCCGCAACAGGTACTGGATAGATCGAACTCCTGGTGTTCCTCTGTCCAGCCTCGCTTTAGCGAGAGCTGTATGTCGTCCTCCAGCCTCGCCCTTGAGGTGATGGTATGGGGAGTATGGCCGGTGAGCTCAAGCTCGCGCATGAGTTTTGACCGCTCATGCTCTCCCATGCCTGACAGGTAGGCCTTACCAATAGAAGTTGCGTGCAGCGGACGGCGGGCTCCCAGTTCGGCACTTACCCGAACTGATTGGGGTCCAAGCTCGCGATAGACGAAGACAATCTCATGACCATTGAGGACCCCAAGGCTTACACTCTCGCGCGTTTGCTGAGCCAACGCCCGGAGTAAGTCAGGAGCAACGTCCATCATTTCGACGGATTGCACCGCAGCCATTGCGAGCCGGGCGATTGAAGGCCCGAGTCTCCACTGGCCGGTTGGGGTTTGGATGATGTACTGATCTTCATGCAACCGCTCCACCAGCCGATATGTTGCACTGCGACTCATGCCCAGGGCTTTGACCAAGTCGGCCGTGGAAGCTTCCTTGTTTCGGGCAAGGTAGTTGAACAGTTCCAACCCGCGGTCGAGGGACCCCTTCCCCATGGTCGTGGTGGACGCCATATCGTTGCCTCTCCGTTAGTTCAAGTGCAGGAAGACCTGCGTTCCGCAGTGATCTCGAAAGTGGTCGATAGGTTCGGGAACCTGTGCGCCTGTCCGACTTATCCCTGTAGCCCTTGGAACATCTTAGTCCCGTTTAGTGGGACGTTGTGGTCGATGGTTTCAGTACATATCGAGATATCTACAATCCTGCCCCTTGAGCTCCCCGAATCGGCTTTAGTGGGCGCGGGGAGGAGGCTGCAGCGGACCGGGCGATTCCCTTCCGTACGCGCTTTGCCGTGGGCTGGGGCGGGGCGAGCTCAGTGTGCAGTCGCGGCGGCTTTGGCATCATGGCGGTCGTGGAGGTCCTGTTCGATCTGCTCCAGACTGCGTCCCTTTGTTTCAGGGACGAATTTCAGGCAGAACAAGAATCCGACGATGTTGCATGCGACGAACAGGACCATCGTCCCGGCTAAGCCCATCGACTCGCGCAGCAGGGGGAAGCCGAAGGTGATCGCGAGAGTCGCGAACCATGTGACCATGCTGGCCATGCCCATGGCCGCCCCCCGGACGCGGAGGGGGAAGATTTCGCCCAGTACGACCCAGTTACCTGGGCCCCAGGTCAAGGAGTAGCTGACAAACATGACGGCCATGGCGATCAGCATTGACATCGGGTTAATTTGATCACCCTTACTCGCTTCGAAAGCCATTGCTGACATGGAGACTGCCATGCATGCGCTTCCAGTGACCAATAGGGTCCTGCGGCCGACTCGGTCGATGAACTGCAGTCCAATCGCCACGGAGACTACCTTGATCGTTCCCAGAATGATCGTGAACATCAGCGCGTTTTCGTGCGGCAGGTTCAGGCCTTCGAAAATTGTGGGGGCGTAGTAAGTCACCATATTCAGTCCGGTAGCTTGGCAAAGAATGGGAATACCAACACCGACGATGATGGACGGACGTACCCATTTGGCCAGGAGTTCTCTGTGCGAGCTTCTGGCTTCCACGCGGGTAATCGCTTCGATGTCCGATGCCGCTTCCTCTGCGGACCGTGTGGCATGGAACAGGCGCGCTGCCTCCTCTGTACGTCCTTTGGTCATCAGCCAACGGGGGCTTTCGGGCAGGAAGGGAAGGCCGGCGACGAGCAGCAGTGCGGGCAGAGCGCCGCTGGCCAGCATGATCCGCCAGTTTTCCGTTTGGGCGAGGAGAAAATTGACGCAGTAGCCAAGTAGAAGGCCGGTTACGATCATCAGTTGGTTCAGGCCCGCCAAGCGGCCGCGCGCTTTCGCGGGTGCCATTTCGGACAGATAGACCGGCACCAGCGCTGAGCATCCACCCACCCCGAGTCCGAGGAAGATTCGACCGGTAATCAGCGCAGCGTTGTTCGGTACGACGGCGCAGGCCAATGAACCCACAATGAAGACAACCCCCAGAACCAGGATGACGCGGCGACGGCCGATGCGGTCGGACAGCCGCCCTGCGGTAACCGCTCCAATGATGGCGCCGATGGAAATTCCGCCGACGATCAAGCCAGTGGTGAGCGCGTTCTGGGGAAAACCCGGAGTCTTATAGATGTAGGACAAGGCTCCCGCAATGATCCCCGTTTCGTACCCAAAGAGAATGCCGCCCAAGGCCCCGAAGAAGTAAATCAGGACAGGCCTTGGCACCGGACTGGTCCGTCCCGCAATGGAGGACCCCTTGGTAGTAGACGACAATTGAAGACCTTCCGGGGCCGAGCGCCGACCGAAATATAGGATGAGCAAGTATCATCCCGATCACCGGGACGCATGTGTACCCACTGGGATGGTTCCTCCGAATACGTTAGCTGACTGTTGAGCCCACCACAACACGCGGGCGCGCTGCCAAGGCTGTTTAGGCCTAAAGACTTTGCCTTGATGTCCCTGGGGGCTGACCGGGAAGCCACAGTGGGCCAAGGCTCCGTCAGCGTGCGGCGCACGTCAACATGACGTCAGGCTGTCACTCAAGTACCGTCAGCATAGGGATCCAGAAGGCGTTTCTACACCCCCTTTGGCCAAGAGTCTTAGATTCCGGCTGACAGTTGGTCGCCCTCATCAAGTGCTCGGCGTTCCAAAATGGTTACGTCCAGTCCGGCCAGCTGCCCGGCTGGTCTTTATGATGGAACTTCCCCGGTCCGGCTAATTGGACGCTCCACCGGGCTGGGAATGTCGTACGCGTGTCCACACTTCACCGGAAGTTTGTCCACACGCTTAGCCTAAAAAGCCTCTGGCCTGGGAAAACATCGGGTCGGTAGGTGGTCTACGGTCCCACACACCGTCACTCCTCACCGGTTCTGGGTCCGGTGACCGCTGAGCCATGGGCTTCACAGACTCCCGCGGCCAAATGCCCCCGGCACAGATACGGTGATCCGCCCCAGCCCCATCTTTTCTACGCTCAGCGATGAGTTTCGCGGAAATCCCGGCAAGCGGTCACGTCGGAACCAGCGCCGATTTCATCTATATGGGGACCGCCCGAAGTAGCTTGCTGCACAGCCGAAGGGAGCACGGCACAGACGAACTTCGATTCACCGGCGCTCAGGGCCTACCGGCGGCCCGTTGAAACAGTGTTGACACTGTCAACACGTGTTTAGCCCGACAAACACGCCGCCGGCCAGCCTGCCAAGCGCGGGGAGCACCTGACGGATGGAAAAGCGGAAAGAATATCCCGGCCAGGTCACGTCGTCAGAACAACTCGGAGCAATGGATGAGTGATGGCCAACAAGGGCCGCATGAACAACCGAGAAGCGAGGACCTATCCCCCCACAAGCCAGCAGGCGGAGGGCCCACCAGCCAGGACCCTGACCCCGCCACCCACACAACTGCACAGGCCACCGCGGCGCCAGGCACAGACCGCGGCCGGTGTCAGAGGGACCCGCGGAGGGTTAATGTCAACACATTAAAAGCAAAAACCCCTCTGACGAGGGGAAATGCGTGCCCGAGGTGGGACTCGAACTACATTCCAGCCCTTGCAAACACCGGGAAGCCGCGAAAACATGCGGACTCCGGAGCAATCCGGCCCAGTTCCAGCCGATCCGAGCCCTAAAGTGTGGACAATGTCCACACCCCAATTTCGGCCCTTCAGAACTATCAAACCCTCGACCGCACCCTACAGCGAAGGAACTCCGTTCTTCTTTGCCCTGAAAGAATTGACGCACTCGAGGACCGCTTCCGGCATCAGGATCTAGCCTTGGCCCGCGATGCAAGTCTTAGCGATTAAGAACAGCCAGAGAGCAGCGTCTCTTACCCGACGTAGGCAGGTGGGAGGACATAGTCCGCAGCCTGAGGGAGAAGCTTCGGGGCCGTGTGAGGCCCTGTGGCGAGCCAGTCATTGCTGATCTCGGTTGCTTTGGCGGCCTGAAGAACGAGTTGCGCGGCGAGGGCCGAACCGGTGATTTTCGCGTAGGCCAGGGCCGTTTCGCCGACAGCCTCCGTATGCTCGAGAAGCGGAAGCAGGTGCGCCGAAGTGACATTGCTTAGTTCCCCGACCCGTTCTCCGTTGAGACGGACTTCGACAAAGGGCCGCTGAGTCCCGTTTTTCAACGTGTAGATCTCTTTGTGGAGAGTCACGAACAAGAGTCCGACACCTTCGGATGGGACGTAGCGGGACAGAACGTCGAAATGGTTTTCCTCCTTCAGGATCTGAATTCCAGACCCCCACGGCAGTAGTGTGTTCACGCCCGTCGGGGCCTCGTTGAGCGGAGCGATCATTGCCGGTTCCGGCAGTGCAACAGTGACACGGGCGCGAAGTTGATCCCCCTCGTCGTAGGCCCAGACCCGAGCAGCGCTAGCGGCGACAAGACCGCTGGCAATAATTCTCCTTACTGGTTGCGCGTAACGGACCGCGTCTTCACGGCTCAGGTAGCCGAGCACTCGCCCATTCCAACGCACACTGATCGCGTTCGAGTCATAGGGGTTGTCCGGCTCCGCCACCAGTTCTACCTGAAGACTTTCAACTTCACCCTCGCTCCTTTGAGCGGTCAGGGCACCACTGGCACGCAAGGCAGCCCTTATGCCTTCGCCGTATGCATGCTCGCCCACAACTTCGACATTCGGCCACTCCGAGCGACCAAGCGACATATGATAAGGCTCTCCCTTAGGGGTCGTAGCGTGATTCCGCCCTGAGGCCGGCGTGGCCGCTTCAAAGGAAACCGGATGAGGCGGAGTGGCATTACCTGAAGCTTCAACTCCGGCGCTGACGGCCGGGGTCGGGGCAGACACATCAGAGTTGCCAGACCACGTCTCGTCCTCCCACGCCTGTCGGCGCCTGCGCCGCTTCCGGATCAGGAACAATAGCCCGACAATTCCCGCAGCCAGCAGTATCCCCGCAGGGGAAGAAAGCGTCACGACCAACAGCAGCAACCCAAGCAAGGTCCACTGGGCAATTACACCAGCCTTCTCGATCCCAGCTACGCCCCGGCCGCCGGCGTTCAATTTTGCAGGGCTCTCACCGATGTAGTTAAGGACATTCGCTGCCTGTCCAAGGGTCAGGTGCATGAGACTGGGACGCGTGCCCGTTACGCGGGCGACAGCTGCGCGCACGAAGTTTCGCTGGAACTTCGATGCCGCAGCCGTACTATCGGGGGCCAGGAGCTGCCGCCAGGTTTCGTCATCAATCAGCACGCGACCGGCCGAGCCGCCAGCGGGACTGGATCCCCGTGCACCGGGCTTCACTACAGGGCGGCGGTTCGAGCTGCTGGTCACATAGGAGATCCCAGTTTTGGGGATTCTCACGGTACTCGTTGTACGGCCTGTCGCCGACTTCGTCACCCGAAACGGGCCAGCCCCAACACTAGCGCTCACGCCACGCTTCGAAGCCGTGATGCGCACAGGTCCAAAACGCTTTGACTTGCGGTAACGAAAACCCAACCCGCACCCCCATTAGGCACACGAAAAGCCAGTTCTCCTCGTACCAGAGATTCTATGCGTCGCACTTCGGGAATAGGACAGTTCCAGCCAACTCCACCTATTCGTGAACAATCCGCTAAAGAGAGGGTGAAAGCCGCTAAATCGGTCGAAGTCATGCCGCTCGATACTTTCGCGCCGATAGACAAGTACAAACACGAACTGCTTGTCATTCTGATAAGTCCCCATGATCGCTGGGAGGGTCCTCCGCGCAACCAGGGCGCTACCGCGCCGACGCCGGAACCGAAAACTTTCCAGAAGAACGAACACACCCTCCGCGACGAAGTTTTCGCCCCCGGCGCCGGTCCCCCAAGTTGCACTCCGGCCCCTCAGCCCACCGGATGGTCCCCTACCAGAACGACGCCCATAACCAACAACCGCAGAAGAAACAGCAATCGCAAGGGTGAAGGAAACGGGATCATGGAAAAGCTCACGATCAAAACACCATCAGATGTTCTCAGCTTCATCGGGCACACCCTGGGCTTCTGGCCTCAGGAAAGCCTGGTCTGTATCACGATGCACGAGAACAGCATCGGCGCGACCCTCCGAATCGATCTCCCCCGCCAACCAGGGCAGGAACTCCCCTACGCACGGACCGTCGCCCACTACCTGGCCAGCGACACCACCGCCACGGCCGTCCTCTTCGCCGTCTACACCAACGAAACCACCCAAACCGGCTCAACCAGGCCGCAGGCCAGCACCATCGCCGCGCTCACCGGCGTCCTCGCCGAACAAGGGATCACCATCCGGGACGGGCTCTTCGCCGGCAAGGACACCTTTTCCCCCTACGACGGCGAACCCGGCACCAGCATCGCCCTGCCCGTCAGCTCCACACAAGCCAGCGCCATTAACGCCGAATTCATCTACCGCGGCAGCTTCGTCGAACCCACCGACCGGATCACCCTTCCGAGCAGCAGTCAGGCAGAGGCTAAAGCGGCCGCCGTCGAACACCACATCGAGACCATCAGGACCGAACCAACAGACACCGCTCTCCAGCAGGGCCGGAAACTCTGGGCCGACATGCTCGCCTCCAAGGATTTCCCCAGCGATGACGACTGCCACGCGCTCGTCGCCAATCTGCAGTTCCCCGCAATCCGCGACCGGCTTATCGCCGACATCGCCGGCGTCGATGAACCTATGCAGCACATCCTGTTCGCCCAGACTGCAACCGCCCCAATGTGGTCACGCATCGAATGGGCACAACAACTGCTCCTGCACGCCTACACCCGCACCAGCCCGGAACACGCAGCGCCGGTCCTCACAGCCATCGGCTACATCAAACAATGGATCTGGACGAGATCGTCGAGGATGATGAAGATGCGGTGCTGCGCCCCGACGATTTGTCCTGAGGGCGACAGCGGGGATCCAGAATGCCGCCAAGAACGATCAAATCAACAGGCTGTGGAGCCGGTCACGGGGCGGTCCTGATACGGCGTTGTTGAGCTACTACCTGACAAGTGTACTGACCTGTCTGTCTGGTTAGGGTGTAGTGTCTGCTGTGATGGAACACTCACAGAGCTCTTTAGCCGACCCGGTTGGCACTCCTGCCCTTTCACAGCCCTCTCCTGTTGGCGCGCGGGAGCGTATCATGGCGGCCGCCTACGAACTATTCGCGCAGCGGGGCATCCGCGATGTCGGCATCAACGAGCTAATTCTGCGTGCAGGGGTTGCCAGGGCCACGTTTTATCAACACTTCACCTCCAAGGATGAGTTGGTACTCGCTTTCCTGGAACGCTGCCACCAGAACCTCACGGTCGAGCAGATCATTGCCGAATGCAGAACGAGCTCCGAGGACCCGGCAGCCCAGTTACTGACGATTTTCGATGTTCTGGACGGGTGGTTCCGGCGGGATGACTTCCAGGCCTGTGCGTTCGTGAGCACCATGCTGGAAATGGGCCCTACCCATTCCTTGGGAGAGGCATCCATCGGCTATCTGGCCCAGGTAAGGGCCTTCATGCGAACACTCGCTGAGGAAGCGGGTCTGGACCAGCCAGAGGCTTTCGCCAGGTCCTGCCACATTCTGACGAAAGGGTCCATTATCTCGGCGGTCGAAGGGGACAGAGAGGCGGCCGTCCTGGCCAAACGTATGGCCGTTTCACTCATCTCCGCCCACGGGGGCATCCTAGCCCTGACCGGCAGCGGTCTGGCGATGCCCGAAAACACGAGAACCGGCTCCTGACAGGGGCTTTCCGGCCCCCGGCGCCGGGAAGTTGAGGCAGCTGTGCCCAAAGACGGACCCCCGCACCTTGTTGAAGGAGCCATCATGGCGTATTCGCAGTTCGACCAGTTCCTCCAGGAAGCCACCTATCGTGAACAGGGGTCAGATTCGACTCTTGACCCGGACTCCTTGTATGGCCTCTACACCAGCTGGTGCAGTGTGTCCGGCAACACCCCGCGCGCTGAGCGCGCCTTCTGGGCTGCGATGCGTGATCGCGCCGGTTCAGGACAGGCCCTGCGCATGAAGGGCCCTGCGGCCGCGGACTACATCCTGACCAGCTACCCGGCCTTGGTGTGAGGCCCACGATGACCACAACGTCAAGCAGCTACGTTCCCCGGGGCATGCATGAGCCACGGGGGGAACGCCCCTGGTGCCCAACGTGTGACACCGACCTGCACCTCGAGCTTGATTCGCCGTCCGTGCCTGGACGGAAGGCAGGCACTCTCGCGGTGGCCGTCCTCTGTTCCAGCTGCCGCAGGTCCCGGGTGGTGAACACTACAGCAGAGCATCTGGCCGCTCTGTCTGCGCGGCCCACCGGTGGTTCTCGGTTCCCAGATCCGGAGGAGCCGTGGACCGTTTAGCTGAGCAGGATACTGCGTCTGCGACCGGCCAGGCCCGGGACTTTCTTGCTAGTCTGTTGCTGCGCACGTCCCAGGGTGATGATCAGGCATTTAGTGAGTTCTACCGCCGCACATGCCGACAGGTCACGGGATTGGTCCGGCGCGTGGTCATTGACCGGGAGCTCAGTGAAGAAGTGGTCCAGGAAGTATTCATTATCGTGTGGCAGGATGCAGCGAAATACCGCCCCGCTGCCGGGACTCCGATGGCGTGGCTGATGACCATCGCCCACCGAAGGGCAGTTGATAAAGTTCGGGCAGCCCAAAGCAGCCGCAATCGTGACCATCGATGGGCAGCGACCGCGCCGAGCGCCTACGACGGCGTACTCGATGCCGTGGCAGAGAAGGTGGACGCCCAGATCCTCACCGCTTCGTTGGCATGCCTCTCGGACCTGCAGCGCGAATCCATTGTCCTTGCCTATTTCGGCTCGTTGACCTGCCAGGAAATCTCGGTGAAGCTCTCTGCGCCGCTGCCTACGATCAAATCCAGAATCAGGGATGGACTCCAACGGCTCAGGGCCCATATCGACCTTGTATGATCCCGCGACACCTGGTATGGCTGAGCCCAGTACATTCCTGGTGGATTGAAAAACTTGTTGGCACCTGGCGTCACACTCCCCAAGCCCCCTTCGCCACCCAATGGCCACATCTCACAAAGCGGCACAAAATTCCTGCAGACCTGGGCGCGTGCTCCTGGGCGAGTGCTACAGAGGACAGGCCTGGTGCATCCTCCAGCCTTCAGCAGGGGTGTAAACCGCGACGACATTGCCCGCACCAAAAGCCGTATTTGATCCCGGGGTATGCCGCAGAACTGCCGAGGAGCACGTCAAACCCCGCAAAGCATCCTCCGCCCTGGCTAGAGCATCGCCCACATTGACGCAGGGGAGAACGGAACGCCCAACCGTCTGCACCGTGACGTATTCCACGAAGTATGGCATGGGCAGAAACATGACACATCCACCGGCCCCGGGAATAGGGCCCAAAGTCACGGCGGTTCCCGGTCCAAAGCAACGACGGGAAGCTCGAGCAGGGCCACGGCCACCTTTGCGATTCTGAGTTCTGAAGAGCCACCAGCTTCCGAGACGGTTCTACATTTCCGCTTCTGAAGAGGCTAAGGCAAAAGACATCTCACGGTGCTAAGGCGTCAAGTACCAGTCCTGCTATTCAAGGCTGTTGCGAGAGATAAACGATCAGCATGCCGATCAGGCCGAGTGCCCCTGACCCGAAAGCCACGGGTAGTACAACTTTTTTCTGCCGAAATAGGATGCCGGTTTTTTGCTTGTCAACGAGGGAAAACAAAACGGTAGCAAAGAGACCAACGCCGCCAACCGCGAAGAGTGTCAGCCCGAAAGCAGTCATCCGCCGGCACCTGTAGTCGACGCCTTTCTCACCCAAACGACCATGGTTAGCCCAGCGAGCACACACAACGCATAGAACGGCCACTCGCCGCTACCTGTCACTACGTGGGTAATGAGCATGATGAGCGCGACCACAGTCAGGGCAGAAGTCCCGACGGTCATTATCAGCTTATGCCCTGGCGAAAAGGGCCCTATTCCACGCATACTCAGCTCTTTTCTAAACGTCAGCCTCGCTACTTAGCGACAATACCGGCCATCTAGTTGGTACACATCTGCTTGCGCCATTTCCGCTGGAGGTCCGCTAATGGGGAAATCACGCATCCCGGTAACCCCTGTCCAAGAAGTTCCCCGAGATGTCGTAGGCGCAGGGCGGCAGCACAGCATCACGACCGATCCCGGCCGTTGGGAAGAGTCTTGGTTTGTTTGATGAGGTTCTGGTCAGGCTGCAGACGCGAAGGCGTGTTGCTCGTCGAATAGGTTCCGGCTTTGAAGGCAGTAGTAGAGCTGGCCGAGGAAGCGGTTGAAGAGGTTGCGTTGGGCAGCTGCATGCCAGTCGCCGGCTGTTCGGCGCCGTCGGTAGTGTTCGTAGGCGCCTGTGGAGCAGTTGAGTGAGGCGAAGGCCCAAAGAAATCCTGTATTCATGAGCCGGTGGTTTTTGACGTATCGTCGGCCGACGTAGGTCTTCTTTCCGGATGCGCGGGTGATTGGGGCTGATCCGGCGTAGGCCTTCAGTGCTCGGGCGTCGATGAATCGGGTGGGGTCATCGCCTACTTCGGCGAGTATTCGTGCGCCGAGTTGGACGCCTAAGCCTGGAAAGCTCAGAAGGATTTGCGCGTCGGGATGCTGCAGGAATGCCTCTTCAACAGCTTCGGCGAGTCGGTCTGCTGCTGTGCATGCAGCATCAAGTTGCAGCAATAGGGATGACAGCTGCATACCCATGGCGTCCTCGACGGTCTGGGGATGCCGGGCGTAGTTGGCACGGAAAATTTCTTTGAGCTTTGCTGCTTCCGTCTCGATTCCCCTGCTGCGGCCTGCTCGGCGGAGAGCTGACTGCAGCTGTGTTGTCGTTAGTTTTGCTGCCCGGGCAGGGGTCGGGGCAAGGGTCAGGATGACACGGGCATCCTCACGCGTGAGACCGTTTTGTTTGCAAAGGAACGCCTGTAGCGCGGCGGGATAGTAGTAGCGCAGGAGCGAGCGGACCTGGTTGGCTATTTGCTGCCGGGCCCAGACGGCGTCTTGTTGAGCACGGGCGAGGACGGTGATGGCCCGGGCCAGTTCGCTGTCCTGTGGCAGGGGCCGGTGGGCTGCCATGTCGGTGCGCAGGATGTTGGCCAGAACCAGGGCGTCGCCGTGATCGGATTTCTTGCCGGAGAGCGCGTACCGGTCCCGGTATCGGGCGGCTGAGAGCGGGTTCACCGCGTAGATTTGTCGTGTTCCTGTTCGCAAGGTGGCTACGAGGAGTCCGTGGCTGGTCTCGATCGCCACCGGGATCGGGGCCCGCGGGTTGTCTCCGTGCTCGGCGCGCAGCTCCAGCAGGGCCTTGTAGCCGGCGGCGTCATCGGTGATGCGTTGTTTTGCTAGTAGCTCGCCGGCCTCATTGACGAGCGCGATGTCGTGGTGATTTTCGGCCCAGTCGAGGCCGCAGTACACGTTCAATTCCTGCTCCTAACTCTTCTCCCTGTCATGGGTGAGCCTGTTCGGGGCACGCGGCGACCTAATTCCAGGACTCGTTGGTCCGCCATCTCACTAGCCGTTCGTGACACCGGCTCATCCAGGGGGCCTCAGTCTTATTCAAGAGCTCGGCGGCTCGGGAAGTTAGAGGGAGGTCGCCCCTTGATGGGCTCGCACCACAAAGAGCTTCAGCCTGTAAGTCCTGCGGAAGTCGCAGACACTCCGCAGGAACCGGTAAGCCGTTGGTCCTTCGAACAGGGAAAGGTCAAGCCAAGCTGTATGACGGGTTTCAAGACATCCAATGCGCCGAGTGGCAGCCGCTCTTTTGCGAGGCCTCCGGGACCAGGAAACTTTAAGGTGTCCACCGGCGCCGGGTTGTCAGGAAACCCGCCGCTTCAGCGGCTTCGGAAGATCAAAACTGGAGCCGCTAATACAGAATTAGGAAATGTGATGACCATAGGAGCATCAGGTAGCGGAAAGGCTTCACTTTCGCAGGTATTGCTGGCGACTGGGCGGCGTGATGAACTCTTTCGAACCCCAAGTCAGGGCAGTCCCTAAGAGTGCGGGTGACGAATAGCGGGTGTGGGGTAGTTTCCTGAAGGGCGCGCCGTCCGGTGTGTTGCAGGACAGAATCCCTTGAAGGGGATTGTCATGAGAACGATCAACCGTATTCTGACCGTAGTCGCCGCTGTGTCGCTGGCGGCCGTCACCGGGTGCGCGGCTCAAGGCGGGGATTCGTCCGCGCCTCCGCCGGCGGCCAGTTCCGCCGCACCCTCTGCCGGCGGGTCGGAGCCGGCGCCCGACGCGGTCATCACTATTGAGGATTTCACGTATGAGCTTCCGGTGTCGGTGACGCCGGGTGCGATGGTGACGGTCACGAACGCCGACAGCGCCCCCCACACCTTCACGGTCAAGGGCAAGGGCGGGGTCGACATTGAGGTCCCCGGAGGTGGAACGGGGATTTTCCCGGCCCCGGACGCCCCGGGTGAGTACGAGATTATCTGCACCTTCCACCCGCAAATGAGCGGGATGCTGGTCGTCAAATGAGCCGCCCCGAGCTGAACCGGCATGACCGGCTTCTGTGGGTGTTGCGGGCCGGGGCCGCGGCGGGCTTGGTGGTCAGCGCTGTCATCCATGTTCAGCTCGCGCCGGATTATCAGCAGGCCGCCCCGGGCGGGATCGGGCAAGGCACACTCTTTCTGGTCCAGGCCGGGGCCGCGGCCGTGGCAGCGGTGTTCGTGCTGCTCAAAGGTTCCCGTATGGCGTTCGCTGCCGCCGCCGTGGTGGCGTTATCGTCCTTGGCCGCGGTCATCCTGTACCGATATGTCCAAGTCCCCGCTGTCGGGCCGCTGCCGTCGATGTATGAACCGGTCTGGTACACGGCGAAGACCGTTACTGCCGTCGCTGAAGCGGCCGCAGGCGCCCTGGCGGTGGCCGGGTACGTCCTGCTGCACAGCAACCGGGCTGGATCAGGACCGGTTTCCCGGGGCCGGCGCCGCGGTGCGCCGGCCCCCTGATCCGTCATCCGGTGACCGCTTGGAGGTCGTATCTGGCCGTCCGCATGGCGGTGGCCTGCAAAAACATGTGAACCCGGCCACATCAGTACCCATCCTTTTCTGGAGCGGGTGCGAAGTACTGTTGTCCCCTTCTCTTGGGGTGCCAACATCACACGTGCGTGTATGAGGAGAAATTGCAATGAATAAGACACTCCGCTTTATGGCTGTTCCCACATTGGCTTTGGGCGCCCTTGCCCTTTCAGCTGCCCCGGTCATGGCCCATGACGGCGCTGAGCATTACCAGTCCACCCTGGGCCAGTTGAATGGCAGCTCAGCTTCGGGCAGCGTCACTGTTGATGTCACGGGCAACCAGGCCCATGTTGTGCTGAACGTTTCCGGCCTGGCAGCGACGTTTATGGACGCCCCGTACCCGCACGTCCAGCACATCCACGGCGGCGCCAAGGGCGTCTGCCCGGCACCGTCGGCGGATACGAACGGCGACAAGGTTGTTAACACCACCGAAGGCGCCCCGTCCTACGGCGGCATCGTCACCACCTTGTCCACCAGTGGTGACACCAGCCCGGCAGCAGGCCTTGATCTTAAGGTCGCCGGCCAGGGCGCTGCTTACACCGTTGACCGGACGTTCGAACTGAATGCTGAGACCAAGGCCGCCCTGAAAGCGGGCACCGCGGTTGTGGTGGTCCACGGCCTTGACCCCGCAACGCTGAGCCCTGCCGCGCAGGCAGCCAAGAGCGACCTTGTCCCTGAACTTCCGCTCGCTGCTACCTCCCCCGCCCTGTGCGGGACCCTGACCGCCGGGCAGATGAAAATGCCCACAGGCGGAGCAGCAACCGGCATCCCCACCGAAACCGGCACCGACACCGGAGCCCTCGCCCTCGGCGGCGGCCTGGCACTTGTCGCCCTCGCCGGCGGAGCCTACGCCGTCCGCCGCCGCACCTCCGCAGCAGCCTAAGCACCAGCTGATCGGATCACTACCGTGACACCCAAGAACCCCGGCCACCGCAGAGGCCCCCTGGCCTCCACGGCGGCCGGGGTTCTGCTCCTGCTCACCCTCGCCGGCTGCGCCGGCGGACCCGCCACCACCCCCGACGCCGGACCGGCTCCTTCGGCCCCGGTCTCAGCCCCTGCTGCCCCTACCACTCCCAGCGCTCCACCGTCTGCGTCCGCCCCGGCCCCCGCCGCGGACACACAACAGCTCCCGCCGGTTATGTCCGCGTCGGCTCCCGTCACCCTGACCATTCCCTCAATCGGGGTCCGGACGGACCTGATCCACCTTGGACTGGAGGAAAACGGTTCCCTCAAGGTGCCGGAGGACACCGGTAACGGGGCCCCCGCCAGCTGGTACGACGGTTCCCCCACCCCTGGGGAACGCGGACCCTCCGTCGTACTCGGGCACGTCAACTCCCCCAACGGTCGCGGCGGCGTTTTCGCGGACCTGCGCAAACTCACCCCCGGCGCTGAAATCACTGTCTCCCGGGCCGACGACAGCACCGCCGTGTTTACCGTGGACCGCGGCGAGCTCTACCCCAAAAACGGGTTCCCCACCCTGAAGGTCTACGGGAACACTCCCGGGTCCGAGCTTCGGCTGATCACCTGTGACGGCTACGACCCCGCCACCGGGGAGTTTGATGACAACTACGTCATCTACGCCACCCTCAAAGCCTGACGACGGCCCGCCACCGACAGACGGGGCGGCCAGGATGGAAAAAACGATGAAACAGCACAAGCCTCTGCTGCTCTCACTTGCATTGACGGCTCTGCTGCTCTCCGGCTGCGCAACAGCGGCCGGGTCCGTTACCGCACCACCGGAACCCCCGACACCGGTAGCCTCAACTGCTTCGACCGGGGACGGGCACACGGACAGTCACGGCGGCGGACACCACGGAAAGTCCTCAGCCCCTGCCGCCACGATCGAGGGGCCCAGCGACGCCGCAAAAATGGTATGCGGGGATCAGCCCATGGACCGCCTCACCGCCATCCTGGACCTTGAGCAGGACCCGCACACAATCAATGACTGGGCCGACAGCACCTTCACCTGCACCTACCACCTGAATGAAGGGGACCTGGTCATCTCCGTCAAGGAAGCCAAGGACAAGGCCACGGCACTGACCTATTTCGACGCGATGCAGGCACTGGCAAAAAACGCCACGCCCATCGAAGGCCTCGCCAATCTCGGCTTCCCCGCCTATGAAACCGCCGACGGCTCAGCAGTCTTCCAAAAAGACAGCTTCATCCTCCACGTGGACGCCGCCGACCTGCCCGCCACCCTTGGACCGGAGAACATCACCCGTAACGCCCTGGCCTACCAACTCTCCACCACCATCCTCGCCTGCTGGATCGAACACCCCTAAGAATCAGTCCGTGCACAACCAGGGATCCGCACTGGCGGGCTCCCACCGAAAGGTCCACCAATGAAGGCAAGTACCAGAACCGGCAGCTCACTCGTACTCGCGGCAGCAACAATCCTGGTTCTGTCAGGCTGCGGGGGCATGTCCGGAACCGGCACCACGGCAGCACCGACGCTGACGGAACAATTCCCCCCAACGCCTGCCGCCACCACAGAGCCCGCTCCCCCCGTTTCCCCTACCGGGGCCTCACCCGCTGAGGCCGCGGCGGAAATCTTGATCAAGGGCTTCAAATACCAAGGCGCGGAGACGGTTAGCCCCGGAGCGCAAATCACCGTCATCAACGAAGACGTTGAAGCCCACACCATCACAGCCGACACCATCAACGCCTTTGATGCCAACATCCAGGTCGGAACCGGCACCTTCACCGCACCAACCGAGCCCGGAACCTACACCTACCACTGCATCTTCCACGGCAACATGAAAGGCACCCTCACCGTAAAACCGGCACCCTAACCCGTCCCGCCGAGGACCTTCTGAATATCAGTGGATCCGTGGTTAGTCTGACACGCCGGGTGCTACTGGCGGGAAGGACTGAGCCTGAACGGAACCATGGAACCTATCGCGACGGAAATGACCCCGGCCAAGTCCGAGAGTGCTATGCACCGAAACGAGGTCCTTGACCGGCGCACAAACACCGGCCCCAACAGGACCCCTCCGGATCACAGGATTCGCGGGCGCCTGGGTCCCGTACCCCGCCAAACCAATTCCGCAGCTCCGCCGAACACACACCGGAGGACCAGCACAATTCCATGCCGGATGGAGTGACCTGGAACGGCCGGCAGTAGCCGCTGTAAGCGAATCATGCTGATGGCATGAGCGATCGCAGCGATTTCCTGGCATAGGTAAGAACCGAGCTGTCAGAGGCTGAACTGGCCATCCACAACGGTGATGCCGCCCCGCGCAGGGCACTCTGGTCCCGCAACGAACCCGTGAGTGTCATGGGTGCTTGGCGCAGTGCTTCCGGACAGCAGGAGCTGGACAACTTGTTCACCGCCCTTGCCAATCAGTTTTCCGACTGCAAATTCGAACTCCTCGCCTACGACGTCGTAGGCGAGATGGCTTATACAGCGGGACTGGAACATACGTCAGCCTCAGTCAAAGGCGAACATCGAAATCACATGCGCGCTGGTGGCCACGCTTCAGCGCTGTCGTCGTAACACTCCGGCCTGATGCTCTCCTCACTCTCCCAGATATAGATGGCCTGCTTTCTGGCATCGAAGAACGTGTGGCCGAAATCGCTCGTGGCTGTGGTGATCGTGGTACCCGGCTCTCGCGTGCTGGACGGCTGACTCGGCAGAGGCTGCGGGCTCACCGGTGTCGGAGTGCTCAGAGTGCTCGCATGGGATCGAAGCCATAGAACGAACGGAACAACACCCACCGGTCGTTCTCCCAGCCCTGCCGGCCCTGCCCGAACACCACGGCGGTGACCGCGCTGGTGAGATTGTCGTAGCGGATGTGTTTGGTACGTCCCAGTCAGTCTTTTAGTGTTTGCGCAGTTGAACAAACGCAGTCATAACTCGGCCGATACATCTCATCAGAGCGTGATAACTGCCACCGTAGTTTTGTGAGGCCTGCGGGGGAAGGTTCAGCGAAGCCGCAAACTGATCAACTTTGGTGACCAGAGAATCGCGGCAACATCAGTTTGCGGCTCAACGGCCTCCACAGGTGGCGGCCAGTACGGCACCGCGGCCTTACAAGCCCTGCGTGATGTCCCCGGGCTGGATCGTCACCACCTGGAACAGGCCGGTTTCCTAGCTGACGTCCGCCCCGGCCATGCCAACGACGGCGACGGCGACGGCGACGGGCATGTGCGATACCAGCAACCCGCCCGGCTGCAACAAACACGTCCAATCACCGAAGGGGTAGACCGCCCGCTCAACTGCAGTCAGCCGAGTAGCGCTACGCCGAATTCAGCGACGACGGCCCGCAATTCACTGAGGTAGCGCTGCGCTTGGTCGGTGAGCGGAATCGCGGCGTGGCCGATCCAGCCGATTTCGATGCGTTCGTCAACGTCGAGCGGGATGGCGACGATCTCCGGGTCGAGCTGCCCACTGATGATTCCCGTCGAAATCGTGTAGCCGTGGAGCCCGATCATGAGGTTGAAGATCGTCGCACGGTCAGAGACCCGGATCTCCTGCTTACTGGACAAGGTGGAGAGAATCTCCTCGGCGAAGTAAAAAGAGTTGTTCGCACCTTGATCGAAGGTCAGCCGCGGCAAGCCGGCAAGATCTTCTAGAGTCGCTCGCTCTTTTGAGGCGAGCGGGTTGTTCCGTGAAATGAAGATGTGCGGATCGGCGAGGAAAAGCGGAGTGAACGCGAGCCCGGATTCGCGGAGCAGCTTGTCGATGATCTTCCGGTTGAAATCGTTCCGGTAGAGGATGCCTATCTCGCTGCGGAGCGTCCGGACATCCTCGATGATGTCCCAGGTACGGGACTCACGGAGCGAGAACTCGTATTCGGCCACCTCAGTGGCCTTTACCATCCGGACGAAGGCGTCCACCGCGAACGAGTAGTGCTGCGTTGACACCCCAAGCAGACGTCGCCGCGGTGGCCTACCAAGGTAACGCTGCTCGAGGAGAGCGAACTGCTCGACGACCTGCCTCGCATAGCCGAGGAACTCTACCCCGTCGGCGGTGAGGGTGACCCCGCGGGCGGAGCGAACCAGGAGCGCACGGCCCACCCGGGCCTCAAGGTCCTTCATCGCGGCGGACATCGTCGGCTGCGCTACGTAGAGAAGATCGGCAGCCGCGGAGATCGACCCCTCAGCTGCAACTTCTATGAAGTAGCGCAGCTGCTGCAGGGTCAATCCGCTCGAAATCTGAGGCATAGGAAAATACTATATGAATGCATAATAACCACTAGTTACTTGATACCCGTCGGAAGGTTGCAGCATGGATACATCCCCTTCTGAAAGGCCGTCTCCGGCCATCATCAACGGATTGGCAGCCCATGGCAGACGACTTCACCTTCAGCATCACCACCACCCGCTTCGACGAGGACTACTCCCCGTCGGAAGGCTCCCGGATCACGACGAATTTCGCCAACCTGGCACGGGGCGAGCACCGCCAGGAGAACCTCCGCAACGCCCTGACCATGATTCGGCGCCGTTTCAACGATCTCGCAGACTGGGACAACCCGGACCGGGACCGCTACGCGCTCGAGCTTGAGATCGTTTCCGTGCAGATTCAGTTCACCGCGGACGGCACGGATCAGCAGTTCCCGCTGTTCGAGGTTCTCGATATCCAGATCGTCGACCTGCTGAACGGGGTCCGCCACCAAGGAATCGTCGGCAACAACTTCTCCTCCTACGTCCGAGACTTCGACTTCAGCGTCGTACTGCCGGCGGCAGCCGGGTACTCAGGCAAGCCCACGGTGCCCGACGACTTCGGCGATCTTCACGGCAAGCTGTTCCAGCACTTCCTCGATTCCCCGGTAGGCCGGGAACGCTTCCCGCAGCCGCCAGTGGTCTGCATCAGCGTCTCCACAAGCAAGACGTACCGGCGAACCGGGAACCGTCACCCGGTCCTGGGCGTCGAGTACCAGCAGGACGAGTTCTCGCTGACGGACGCGTACTTCGCAAAGATGGGACTGCGGGTGCGCTACTTCATGCCACGCGGCAGCGTTGCGCCGCTCGCCTTCTATTTCCGGGGCGACCTGCTCAATGACTACTCCAACCTGCAGCTCATCGGCACCATCAGCACCATGGAGACGTTCCAGAAGATCTACCGCCCGGAGATCTACAACGCGAACTCCGCCGCCGCCGCCGTCTACCAGCCGAGCCTGGGCGAGCAGGACTACTCGCGGACCCAGATCGCTTACGACCGCGTCGAGCGCGGTCAGCTCGCGATCACGCAGGCGAAGTACACGGAGGAGCACTTCATCACGCCCCACAAGGATCTGTTGGACCAGTGGACCGCCAACTACCCTGCCCTCGTCAACTGACCCACGGAGAATCGTTAATCATGAACACACTTTTGCCCACCACCGTCGTCGGTAGCCTGCCGAAACCATCGTGGCTCGCACAGCCGGAGACTCTTTGGTCCCCGTGGAAGCTGGAGGGAGATGCGCTGCTCGAGGGCAAACAGGATGCGCTGCGCATCGCCATCCACGAGCAGAGCCTGCGCGGCATCGACATCGTCAGCGACGGCGAGCAAACCCGCCAGCACTTCGTCACGACCTTCATCGAGAATCTCAGCGGGGTCGACTTTGAACAACGCAAGACCGTGCGCATCCGCGACCGCTACGACGCGAGCGTACCGACCGTCGTCGGACCAGTGAGCCGTGAGCGGCCGGTATTCATCGACGACGCAAAATTCCTCCGCGCAACCACTGACCGGCCGATCAAATGGACTCTTCCCGGTCCAATGACGATGGTGGACACGCTCTACGATGACCACTACAAGAGCCGCGAGAAGCTGGCCTGGGAGTTCGCCACGATCCTGAACCAGGAGGCGAAAGAACTCGAGGCGGCCGGCGTTGACATCATCCAGTTCGACGAGCCCGCGTTCAATGTCTTCCTCGATGAGGTCAAGGATTGGGGAGTGGCTGCGCTTGAGAGAGCCGCAGAAGGACTGCGCGCTGAGACCGCCGTGCATATCTGCTACGGCTATGGGATCAAGGCGAACAATGACTGGAAGGCGACGCTCGGCTCACAGTGGCGGCAGTACGAGGAAACGTTCCCGCTGCTGCAAAGCTCCAGCATCGACATCATCTCGCTGGAATCCCAGAACTCCCAAGTGCCCATGGACCTCATCGAGCTCCTCCGCGGCAAGAAAGTCATGCTCGGGGCAATCGACGTCGCAAGTGAGACCATCGAGACCCCGGAGGAGGTCGCCAACACCCTCCGCATGGCCCTCCAGTTCGTCGATGCGGACAAGCTCATCCCCAGCTCCAACTGCGGCATGGCACCGTTCCCCCGGGACGTCGCACTGGCCAAGCTGAGTGCTCTCAGCGCAGGGACGAACATCATTCGCGAGGAACTGGCCCGCTCCGCCCCCAGCGTGTCCTAGCGATGTTTCACGCCTACCCCGCAGAGACTTGGCTCGAGGCTCCCAAGCAAAGCTTCCCGTCCTCCCTCTCGGCTGACGAATTCAAGGCACTGTTCCGTGGGCACCCGGGAGGTGTCGCCGTCATCACGGCCGATGCCGGCGAAGGACCGGTGGCACTGACGGTATCGTCGGTCGTGTCAGTGAGTGCGGAACCTCCATTGCTGATTTTCTCGGTCTCGGCACTGTCCTCTGCGTCCGAAGTGCTTTCGCGCGCCGATACCGTCGTCGTGCACCTGCTGGACGCACACGACGTCGACCTGGCGAAGTTTGGAGCGACCCCTGGAGCCGACCGGTTTGACCAGACGCACCGCTGGTCGCCCCTTGCAACCGGCGAAGCAGTGTATGACGACGTCCGCGCCTGGGTGCGCTGCGCCGTCATCAATCGCATGGAGGTGGGGACCTCCACAACCATCGCCGTTCACGCCTTGGAGTCCCGCGTGATGCGTGACGTCCAGGCGGGCGAACCCGGCGACGCACTGGTCTACCACAACCGTTCATGGCACCGTCTGGGCGAGCATTCCAAGCTTGAAGGCTGAGCGCCCTAGCCGCCGGCGCAGATCCCCGGAGCGACGGCATCGCCGTAGTCGCCAGCCGGTCCGCCTAAAACCACCCATAAGCATGTCGGGGGGTCATAAAGACCATCCCTCACGATGAAAGATCCCTTAAACCATGACATCAGCCGTAGCCAGCCCAGGTACCAAAACCGCCTCTACCCTGCAAGAAAATGCGTCTCCGGAAAAGTTCCGACTGATGCTCATGATGGCCCTCACGCTCGTTACAGGTGTCGTTGACGCGGTCGGCTACCTTGCCCTTGACCGCGTCTTCACCGGAAACATGACCGGCAACGTGGTGATTCTTGCGATGGCGTTGGCCGGGGCGCCGAACCTGCCAGCTTTGGGCCCACTGGTAGCACTTGGTGCCTTTCTCCTCGGCGCAGCGGTTGCCGGATTTACGCTCCAGTCAAGCCCGAAAGGCTGGAACCGCCGGGTCACGCTCCTCCTCACAGCGGGTTGTATCGCGTTGACGGGAACCGCCGCCGTCTCCCTCATCGTGGAAGACGTCGGCCGGCAGTCCATTGGTGTCATTGTTGCCGCCGTTATCGCCATGCACATGGGCTCCCAGGCCCTGATTGCGCGGCATTTGGGCGTACGAGACATGACCACAGTGGTCATTACTTCCACCATGACTTCCCTCGCCGGGGAGTCGCTTGTGGGCAAGCAACGGCCCCGGTTATTCAACCGACGGCTGGGCGCTGTCCTCGCTATGTTCGCCGGGGCCGCCATCGGAGCGATCCTGCTCCAGACACATTTCAGCGTCCCGATCGGCCTCGGCATCGCCATCACCGCCGCGGTGACCGTCCTGGGAAGTCGCCGCTGGCATTGATGCGGTACATCCCGCCGGCTACACCGCACCAGATCGCGGACGATCGGGGAATCGATCACAGCTTCCCCGACATGTATCCAGGCGGCCTGGCGCCGAACGCTCGTTGTCAAAAGCGCTGTTCCTCGGTCAGGTCCCCTTCTGATACGACGCATCCAAAGCGGCCTCGTGGACCGGAGCAAAACCGGACTCAACACCGAAGCCGGGCGGTCTTGGGTGCTGGCGAATCTACATCAATTCCGGTGAACTCATGCCTTAGTCCCTGCTGCCGCCGGAACGTGAGCTGTGCCTGGAATTCGGCATTGGCCGCTAACACCCGGGAACCGAAAAGTGGGCTGCTGCGCTTTGAATTCGTTCGAGTCTCTCAAGCTACCCACGTCACCAGTAGCACGATTACGGGCTACCTCGCCGTCGATGAATTGACAGGGGAAACCTCGCTTCTTCAACAGGCCGTCGACCGCTTTCCAGTGGTGAACCTGCTGGACCTTGGCATGGCGACAGCCATGGCCTGCTGGATCATTGAAAGCCTCCGAGAGGAACCTAACCGTCTCTTCGAGGTTCAACGTATTTGCAGACGAGGCCAATATCCCCTCGACACTTACCGAGGACTATGAGACTGCCAGGAAAACGAAGCCTAAACCATAACTGCCGAATGGTGTTGGCACTTTGCCTTGGGGCGAGGACGGCACGGCAGAACTGTCATGCAAAACGCGACCGGTTGGACACCCGCTTATACGACTCATGCAGAGTCACGTCAAGGTTTGTCAACACTCAAAAGCAAAAAAGCCACTGACCTGCGGAAACACCGTGCCCGAGGTGGGACTCGAACTACCTTCCAGCCCTTGCAAACACTGGGAGCCCGCGAAAACATGCGGAATTCGAAGCAGTCCGAGGACAGTATCACCCGATCCGAGGCCAAGACTGTGGACAATGCCCACACCCCATTTCGCGCCCGCCGAAGCGTTCAGCCGAAGACCGCAGCCCGCAACCCTCAACCCGCAACGACGGGATGCGGTTCTTCTTTGTCATGAGAGATTCGCCTCGCACCTCAACAGACCTCAGCGCTACAAGAATCCGATAACGACCCACCTTTGTGGAGGCTCCGCATGCCCAGCCACAGTCACGGCGAGGGTTCTGAACCGTCCATATCTTGGTAGGTCATGCCGCTTGGTTACTCGGCATCGATAGACAGGCAGAAGTTCAATCGCTGCTTGTCATTCTGATATGTCCAATGATCGCTGGGCGGGTCCTCCGCGCAACCAGGGCGCTACCGCGCCGACCCCGAACCGAAAACTTCGTCATCGAACCGGTGGAGCGTTGGCTCCAGCTGAAGTTTTCGGCCCCGGCGCCGGTCCCCCAAGTTGCACTTCGGCCCCTCAGCCCAGCGGGTGGTCCCCTACCAGAACGACGCCCACAACCAACAACCGCAAAAGCACAGCAACACAAGGGTGAAGGGAAACAAAGGGATCATGGAAAAGCTAACGATCACAACACCATCAGATGTGCTCAGTTTCATCGGGCACACCTTGGGCTTCTGGCCACAGGAAAGCTTGGTCTGCATCACCTTGAACGAGAACAGCATCGGTGCGACACTGCGCATCGACCTCCCCCGAGAGACTGGTCAGGAAATCCCTTACGCACGCACCGTCGCTCATTACCTGACCAGCGACACCACCGCCACGTCCATCCTCTTTGCCGTCTACACCAGCGAAACCGCCCAGCACGGACAGGCCAAACCCCACGCCGGCACCATCGCCGCTCTCACCGGGGTCCTCGCCGAACAGGGCATCACCATCCGGGACGGACTCTTCGTCGGCGACGAAACCTTTTCCCCCTACGACGGCGAACCCGGCACCAGCCTCGCCCTGCCCGTCAACTCCACCCAGACCAGCGCGATCAACGCCGAATTCATCTATCGCGGCAGCTTCGTCGAACCTACCGACCGCGTCACCCTGCCAACCACCAGCCAGGCAGCAGCCAAAGCGATCGCCGTCGAACACCACATGGACACTATCGCATCCCAACCCACCGACACCGCGCTCCAACAGGGCCGGCAACTCTGGGCAGACATGCTCGACTCCAAGACCTTCCCGAGCGACGACGACTGCCACGCCCTGGTCGCGAACCTGCAGTTCCCGGCGATCCGCGACCGGCTAATCGCAGACATTCCAGGAGTGGACGAGCCAATGCAGCGGATCTTGTTCGCCCAAACCGACCAGGCCCCGAAGTGGTCACGCATCGAATGGGCACAACAACTGCTCTTGCACGCCTACACCCGAACCAGTGCAGAACACGCAGCCCCGGTCCTCACGACCATTGGCTACATCAACTGGTGGGAAGGCAGAGGCAGCAAAGCCCACCAATTCCTCCAACTCGCACTCGACACCGACCCCGCCTACCGCCTCGCCCGCCTCAGCGACCAAATGATCGGCTCCGGCATCGTCGCCGGCTGGAACATGAACAAAGACACCGCCTACAAAACACTGCCCTTCGAACTGCCATAACGCAGGATTGTTGTAGGAGTTGAGTAGAAGGCCGGAACATCGGCGGCGGTCCAATTCGGCAAGTTCACAGATCTATAGCGCCAAGGATTCTAACCATGTGCGGAGGCCGCACCGGCCTCGGTAGGTGCCTCGAGGCCGGTGCTCTTGGTGCCGCCGACCGCGGGCATAGCGATAACGGCGACAACGGTGAGTATGGCACTGACCAGCACGGCCACGAAGACTGCAGTAGTCGCAGACACAATTGTCTGGGGGTCAGAATCACCGCCGGGGACGCCGGCATATATCGAGTTAGCTACTGCCCCGAAAACGGCGACGCCGATGGAGCTTCCAATCGAACGGGAGAAGAGATTAGTACCCGTGACTACGCCGCGCTCATTCCATTCGACACTTGACTGGGCGGCAATGAGGATCGGGGTGGCTACCAGCCCCAGTCCCAGTCCGACGACGAAACAACACGCCGCCACAACCGGAACGTTGGGGGAAGTGGCCGTGAGTGTTAGGACCGATGTACCGATGACAGCGACCATGACACCGATCAGTGCCGTCTTCCGGTATCCGATGCGAAAATAGAACCGGCCAGCCTGTGAAGCACTGATCGGCCAGCCGATAGTCAGTGCTGCCAGGGCGAGCCCGGCCAGAACCGGGGAGGTCGAGAGGGATCCTAAGAGGAACGTGGGCACGTAGGCAGTAAGGCCGAACATGATTGCACCAATACCGAAAGAGATCATCGACGTCGTGGCCAGCAGACGCCTGGACACTACCCACGGCGGTAGCACCGGCTCGGCTGCCCTCCTCTCGACGAGAACGAACACCGCGAACAGGAGCGCCCCGACTCCAAACACGGAGATGCTGGTGACGGAGTTCCACGCCCATGCCAGGCCGCCCTCGAGAGCCCCGAGGATCAGCAGGCTAAGGGAAAGAGTTAGCAGTATTGCCCCCAAATAGTCCACATGGTGTTTGCCGCGCTCGATGCGTTCGTGGAACGCTCGGATCAGCATCCACCCAGCCAGGAGGCAGAGTGGGATGTTCAGCAGGAAGATCCCGCGCCAGATGCCTAGCGACGCGAACAAGCCGCCTAAGGTTGGGCCCGCGACTGACGAAAGTGCCCAAACGCTGGCAAGGTAGCCTTGCACCTTAGCCCGTTCAGTCGGCGTGTAGATATCGCCGACGATGGTCATTGCCATCGGCAGGACTGCTCCCGCGCCCAGGCCCTGCAACACGCGGAACGCAATGAGGGCGGGCATGCTCCACGCAACTCCGCAGAGGATCGAACCGAGCAGGAAAAGACCGATACCGCAGAGGATGATCGGCTTGCGGCCGACAACGTCAGACAGCTTGGCGTAGACGGGCACGCAGACAGCCTGTGCCAACAAATAGGCCGAGAAAAGCCAGGGAAAGGAAGTGAAGCCGCCCACGTCATGCACGATTGAAGGTATGGCCGTCGCAACAATCGTCGAATCAATCGCCACCAAGCCAGACGCAACCATCAGGGCAATAAGGACGGGGCCCCGCCGGGACCGAAACCCGACTCCGTCGGCAGTCGCTGTCGTCACTACCAGCTCATTTTCTCCATGGTTGTGCCGTACGGTACTTTTTCACTCAGGCTGACGGTAAAGGTCTCAGGGCTGCTACGCGTCACCAGCATGCCCTGCTTCCGCAGTTTCGCATTCTTAAGCAGTTTGCCCACCGCAGTATCGAGGCGGTGCTCCAATTCTGCGCGTCGCTGGATCGTGAAAGTGATGGAATTATCCGAACTGTAATTCATTGCCGTCGAAAGACCTTCCGAAAGTGATGTTGCTCTTCAAACCGAGCATGGCGGGTTATGGCAGAGCGGACGAAAGTGGAGCACTGGATCATGGTCAATCCCACAACAAAGCCCGGCTTTAGTGGCAGTGCGATGGTTGTCCCGCTTAAGCCTCATTCTCATATAAGGCTAAAAGCGACCCGCACGGGCCGCTCATAGCCATCCACGCCAACAACGCCCGAATATGCGCCATTTTGTGGCCACCGATCCGCTCCTGGTCCAGGCTCTGCCCGCTCCCAGCCGGAGAGGGCAGAGCCGGTGACAGTTGACTGACGGTTATTGTGTGAGGTCTCGTCCCTTGGTTTCCGTTAGGAAGAACACACAGGCGGCGGTGATGAGCCCGGCAATCACGAGATAGAGCGCGACCGAAAAGGAAGTCCGTGTTGCTGCGTAGAGGGCCGTTGCGATCAGGGGCGAGAATCCACCGCCCAGGGTCTGGCCGAGCTGGTAGCCCATCGATGCGCCGCTGTAACGAAATTTGGTGGCAAAGAGCTCACTGATCAGCGAGGCAAGCGGGCCGTAAATCATTCCGCATAGGATAAGTGCAACTGCCATCGCCAGCGTGATGAGTATGGAGTTCCTTGTGTCGATCAGCGAGAACATCGGAAATGACCAGACGGCAAAAGCAATTCCACCTGTGAGTATGACCGGCCGTCGACCTACCCGGTCAGAGATAGCTGAGCTCACCCAGTCGCTGAGGCCGTAGAAGACGAAAGCGATGGTTAGCGCAATGAGACCCACACCCGCGTCAAGCTTGAGGTTGTTGGTGATGTAGCTCAATAACCAGGTCACTACGCCATAGGTGAGCGTGCCGAATCCGAAACTGATTCCCGCCGCGAGGAGAAGCTCCTTTGGGTTGGCCTTTATCACTTCGAGGATGGGCTTACGGGTGATCTTTCCCTGCGTCTCGGCGTTCTTGTATACCGGGGTCTCTTTGAGCCGAAGCCGAATGATGAGGCCAGTCACGACGAGGATGATCGACGCAAGGAAAGGGACGCGCCAGCCCCACGCTTCGAACGTCTCCGCTGGCATGAAACTCAGAGCGAAGAGCACCCCCGTTGAAAGCAGCCCGCCTACCGCTGACGATGCCGGGATGAATCCGGTATAAAAGCCCCGCTTTTCCCGGGGAGCCGTCTCGCTGACCATCAGAATGGCGCCACCGTATTCTCCGCCAAACGAGAAGCCCTGCACGAACCGCAGGGTGACGAGAAATAACGGTGCCCAGATCCCAACAACAGCATAGGTCGGAAGAAGTCCCATGGCGGTCGTTGAAATCCCGGCGATGAGCAGCATGGCAACCAGGACGCCCTTACGACCGCGGAGGTCACCGACATGCCCCGCCACCAGGCTACCGAGCGGGCGGGCAATGAAACCGACGGAATAGGTCCCGAACGCGGCAAGCAGGGCGACAGTCGGATCGAAGGTCGGAAAAAACAGCTTGCCGAAGACCAGGGCGGCAACCGATCCGTAAAGCACAAAGTCGTATTGCTCGATGATGTTGCCGACGACGCTGCCGGCGACAGTGCGGTGCAGCAGCTTCTTCTGGTCTGGCCCGAACTCCTTGGATTCTGCGGGTTGGACGATGGGCACGTCCTGTTCCGCCTTTAATCCAGTAGTCAGCAGGGCCTGCGACTTCGTTGTCCGCATGTGTTCTCCTGGGTGTTTTCCGCCGGCACCAAAGGCGACCGGGTTACAGGTGGATCCCGCCAGACGCTCTTCTTCGTGCGGCCGGGTCGGTACGTCGAAGCTAGTTCGATTCAGACCGTGCGTCAAGAGAAACTTTCGTATATCCTATCTAACTTTCATAATGCGATACTTCTGACCTTGTGGCCCTTTAAGCAATGCCACTAGTGATAGTGCCGGCGCAGTTCCCCAGCGAAGGAATGCCAGGCGTATCGGAGGACTGGCAAAGCGGTCAGGTGTTCCGGCACGCACGCTGCTGTACTACGAAGAGCAGGGCTTGGTGGCTGCATGAGCGCGCGCGGATGTCCCAGAAATCGATCTTCTGATCCACAACCGCGATGCGCTCACTCGCTACATTGAAGCCCTCGACACCGCAGCTGGCCGCTCGCAGAAACTCTGCGCGGGTTAGGACCAGCTGATCTGCGGCACGGGCTCAGCCCGGGATTGCAGTAGCGCCAGGTCTCCCTAGGGCATCCAGAGCCGCAGTGGGGATTGTGATTCGTACGCTTTTCCCTGCGGAAAGGACACGAGTTCGAATTGCATTCCCCACGGCGCCAGGAAGTAGACCCAACGCTGGCCCTTGCTGGCTCCTGAACTTGAAGTCGGTTCCCCGAGCACCTGGATCCCCTGGTTTCTGAGATAGTCGACAGCCACGTCGAGGTCCTCGACATAGAAGGCGAGGTGATGACCGCCAATGTCACTGTTGCGGGGCTGTTCCCGCCGTTGATCCGGGGTGGAGTAGTTGAAGACCTCAAAATTTGCCCCGTTGAAGCAGCGGTAGAAGCGTATCTCCGCCAGTGTCGCCTCCGGGTGGACGTTGAGCTTTGTCCGCATCAACTCGGGGTCTTGCGGGTACGGCCCCAGCGAGTAGACATGCTGGCACCCTATGACGTTGACGAAGAATTCGTGAGCTTGCTCCATGTCGGGCACTGTAAACCCGATGTGGTCCGTTCCACGGATACCCGGCAGTCCGCGCCGTTCCTTGAGGGCAATGTCTTGCTGTTCGGCGTCCTGGTTCATGTGGTTCTCCAACAACTATTTCTAGCGATCGAATATTTCAGGGTGATCAAGCAGGGCCATGCGGGTTTTGCGGACATGCATGGCCAGCAATTCCTCCGCAGAGCGGGAGTCACGACGGCGGATGGCCGCCACAAGGAGCCTGTGCTCCAAATGCGTGTCGTCCAGTCCCTCGGGACCGATCAGCTGCACGTACGCGCGCCGGTAATGCTGGGTGGTGTTCCAGAGCCGCTCGACCATCTCCAGCAAGGTCGGCATGCCCGCATCCTGAAAGCTCAACAGGTGGAATTCACGGTCCAGTTCGACGAAGTCCTCCACCACCTGGCAGTTCTCCATCTCGCTGGCCAACTGGGTGAGCCGATCCAAGGTTTCAATGCTGACGCTGTCGATGGCCTGGCCCAGCGCGAGCGGTTCAAGCCGTTCTCTGATCAGATACGTCTCCTGGCACTCAGCGAGGTTCATGGAACTGACCCAGGCTCCAGATGAGGCGACCAGTGTTACGAGTCCGTGCGATTCAAGAATTCGCAAGGCTTCACGGATCGGCAGCCTGCTGACGCCGAACTCTTCTGCGATCTGCTCCTGCCGGATCCTCGTGCCAGGCGCGAGGTCCCCGTCGAGGATCCTCTGACTTAGTTCGTCTGCGATGCGCTGGCTTGCAGCACCCGACTTCTTCAACAGAACAGCTTGGGTGGACATACCTACAGCATACGGGCTGAGGCTGAATGGATCCATTCATGGATGTCTGGCGCACAAATAGTAGCTTTGCTCCTTGCATTGGATCCATTCGTCCACCTATGGTTGGACGAACGCGAAAACGATGCACGTACGCCCCATGGGAGCCAAAGATGTCAACCACTACGCCCTTGACCTACTCGACAGAGTGCACAGAGTTACGCACAACCCGCGATGACTGGGACGCAGCAGCTCCCGAGTTGCTCGAATCCATGCTGGTTCAGATGCACACCATCCGCATTTTTGAGGAAGTTGTCCTGCAGCTGGCGGCAGAGGGCTTGGTGCACGGCCCCGCCCACTCCAGCATCGGCCAGGAGGGCGCAGCGGTGGGATCCATTCTGGCGCTGCGGGGAGCCGACGGCGTGAACGGCACCCACCGCGGCCATCACCAGTTCCTGGCAAAGGGTCTTGCCTATCTGTCCCCGAACGGTATGTCGATCATCGACGGGATAAAGAACGACCAGGTCACGGAGTTCATCCGACGGACGATGTCCGAGATTTTGGGTCTCAAGGCTGGCTTCAGCGGTGGGCGGGGCGGGTCGATGCACCTGCAGTGGCTTGAGGCCGGAGCGCTGGGCACCAACGCCATCGTGGGTGGCGGAGTGCCGCTTGCCGCTGGCAATGCTTGGGCACAGCGCCATGACACAGAAATCCAGGACGACGGCGGGCAGGCAGATGGGATGGGGGTCACCGTAACCTATTTCGGTGACGGCGCCTCGAACATCGGGTCAACGCTTGAGACCATGAACCTGGCCGCTGCCTGGCGCCTGCCGCTGTGCTTCTACATCGAAAACAATCTCTACGCTGTCTCGACCCACGTTTCCGACGTAACAGGGGAACCTCGGCTGGCAGCTCGCGGCCCCGGCTTCGGAATCAGGTCCTGGCGCGTAGACGGCATGGATCCCCTCGCGGTCTACCTTGCCCAGAAGGCAGCCGTGGATTACATGCGCGCCGGTAAGGGAGCAACTCTTATAGAGGCGGAAACCTACCGCTATTTCCACCAGAACGGCCCCTTCCCCGGCAGCGCCTTCGGCTACCGGACCAAGGAGGAGGAGAAGCAGTGGCGTGACCGCGACCCCTTGGCCAAACTGGCCGCAGAGATGACCCGTCGCGGACTCCTCACGGACGAACAATTGAGTGACCTCACCTCGCACATCACCGAGCAAATCACCCGGATTGTGGACGACATCACGGAGAAGGACCCGGAAAGCACGAAAGGCGCCCGCCGGATCCGCCCCACTCTTTGGCCGGATCCGGCAGGGGTGGATACCGACATCAGGAGCGATCCGGCCCTGACAACCATCGAAGAGCAGACAGAAGCCGGCACGGTGGAGCGCCGCTTCGTGGACGCCATTGCAGATGTCCTCGGCCGCCGGATGGACGTGGACCCCGGGGTGCTGGTCCTCGGTGAGGACGTGCACCGGCTCAAAGGCGGCACCAACGGGGCTACCCGCGGCCTGAAAGATGCTTATCCCGATCGGGTCCTGGGCACACCAATCAGCGAGAACGCGTTCGCCGGCCTGGCAGGCGGCCTGTCCATGACCGGGCGCTATAAGCCGATCGTGGAGTTCATGTATTCGGACTTCCTATGGGTAGCCGCTGACCAGATTTTCAACCAGATTGGCAAGGCCCGGCACATGTTCGGCGGCCAGTCCTCCATGCCTGTGGTGCTTCGCTCCAAGGTGGCAATGGGAGCCGGCTATGGCTCCCAGCATTCCATGGACCCGGCAGGCATCTTTGCCAACAACCCGGGCTGGCGCATCGTAGCGCCGTCAACACCGCACGACTATATCGGGCTCATGAATACAGCTTTGGAACTCCAGGACCCGGTGCTCGTTCTTGAACACGTCGACCTCTACGGGACCAAGGGAAGCATTCCCGAAGGGAATCTTGATTACGAGTTGCCTGTCGGCAAAGCTGCCATGCGGCGGGCAGGCGAAGGCGTCACCGTACTGAGTTACCTGAACATGGTGGACGTTTCCCTGCAGGCGGCTGAGCAACGCCCGGATCTGGACCCGGAAGTTATCGATCTGCGCTGGCTTGACCGGGCGTCCCTGGACTGGGACACCATCGGCGCCTCAATCCAGAAAACCAACAACGTGCTGATCGTCGAACAGGGTGCCCGCGGCACCTCATATGGCGGCTGGCTCTCGGACGAGATCCAGCGCAGATTCTTCGACTACCTCGACCAGCCCATCCAACGGGTTACGGGGAAGGAAGCCGCGCCGAGCATCTCGAAGGTCCTTGAGGCTGCCGCCAACGCCGATCTCGACGACGTCCTTGCCGGCTTCGACGAAGTAGCCCGCAACCTCGGCCGTTCCTGAACCCGATCCATCGAAGGACATTCATCATGGCAACCATCATCACCATGCCGGCCGTCGTCGCAGACGCCACCGAGGCAGCACTCCAGGACTGGCTCGTGACAATAGGCGATACCATTACCGCCGGACAGCCCATCGCCGAAATTGAGACTGAAAAAGCCACTGTTGAACTACAGGCTGAATTTCCGGGCACCATCGGAAGGCTGTTGATACAGCCGGGAACTTCCGTGGGCGTCGGTGAGCCCATTGCGGTGCTCGTGGAAGCGGGGGAAGACGAAGCGTCCATAGACAAGCAGATCGCCTCGGCCGGCGGCGCCTCACATAGCCTTGCCGAGCATCCCGTGCCCGAGGACACTGAAGCACCAACAACCCGGCGGGATACGCGGCCTGCGGCTCCGGACGCGAGCCAGGAACCGTCCCGCAATGCTCAAGGAGGGGACACGCGCATCTTCGGGTCACCCCTGGCCCGAAAGCGCGCAAAAGAAATGGGCGTCGACCTTTCAGCCTTGGCGGGCTCCGGACCCAACGGCAGGATCCTGCGCGGCGATGTTGAAGCTGCCGGAAGGCAGCAGGCAGCCACCCCCGAGTCAACTCCAAAGCCGGAAGAAACTGTCGTGCTGTCCTCAGCGGAAGCGCAGCAGGCGCCGGGGGTGCAAAACTTCCAGGACGAGCCCCTCTCGGGCATGCGCAAAGCCATCGCACGGCGGCTGACCGAGTCGAAGACTACCGTTCCCCATTTCTACGGTTCCATCGACGTCGAAATGGACGCACTCCTGGCTCTACGCAAGCAAATTAACCAGGACACGTCCGCTCAGGGACAGAAAACAACCGTCAACGATCTTGTCCTGAAAGCCCTGGGAGGTGCCCTTGTGGACGTGCCAGCTGCGAACGCGTCATGGCAAGGAGACGCCATCCGTCGCTATTCCACAGTGGATGTCTCCGTAGCCATCGCAACCGCAGACGGACTGCTGACACCGGTGGTCCGCGGCTTGGAAAGCCTTTCCCTCAGCTCTATAGGCAGAACCATGGGCGACTACAAAGAACGCGCGGGCGCCGGCCGGATCCGGCAACAGGAACTCGAGGGCGGATCCTTCAGCCTGACCAACCTGGGGATGTACGGGACGCGGGAGTTCTCCGCAATTCTCAACCCGCCCCAAGCCGGAATCCTGGCCGTGGGGGCGGCCGAGCAACGCCCGGTGGTGCGCGACGGCCAGCTGGCAGTTGCCACAGTTATGAGTTGCACCCTCTCCGCGGACCACCGGGTTATCGACGGTGCGGTGGCAGCCCAATTACTGTCCGCCTTCAAGACGCGCATTGAGAGCCCGCTCAGCATCCTCCTGTAATCGCATCCCCCACTGAATCCTGTTGCGCAAAGACGCGGCATCCAGCGAAAAGGTTTTATCCATGACTCAATTAACTGCCCAGCAAGGCGAGTTGCCAGGGGACCTGCTGCAGGCATCCCGTAAGTCCGCCGGGCACGTTATTGTTGATACGCTCGCCTCCCACGGCATCAAACGGGCCCATGTGGTGCCAGGTGAGAGCTTCCTGGACGTTCTTGACGGACTCCACGACTCGTCCATTGAAACCATCGTGTGCCGTCATGAAGGTGGCGCCACCTACATGGCCGAGGCTGACGGCAAGATGAACCAGCTGCCGGGAATCGCGATGGTTACCCGTGGTCCCGGCGCCGCCAATGCCCATGTTGGCCTGCACACCGCGTGGCAGGACTCCACCCCCATGGTGCTGTTTGTGGGTCTGATCCCCTTCGCCCACCGGGATCGTGAGGCCTTCCAGGAGTTCGACATCAAAGCCTGGTTCGATACCGGCGCCAAGCGCGTGATGGTCCTCGACCATGCCGAACGCGCTTCGGAAATCGTCGCCGAAGCCCTCTTCGCAGCCATAAGCGGACGGCCAGGCCCCGTCGTCGTTGGCCTGCCCGAAGACGTTATCCGCCAGCAGATCCCCGCCGAACTCCATCCACCCATCCCGGTCGCCACCGGTGGAATGACCACTGTGGACGCGGCCGCGCTGGCCGATGCCCTGGCCGCATCGAGCAAGCCATTGTTCGTCACCGGGGGAAATGACTGGACCCAGGAAGGCGCCGACCAGCTCACGCACTGGCTGGAAAGGCACCACATCCCGGCCGCCGCCGAATGGCGCACCGAAGGCACCATCCCCTTTGATTCGCCCTCCTACGTCGGCCCAATCGGCTACGGCCGGCCCCGCCCTACCTATGACCTGTTGGAAGAAACCGACCTGCTGATCTTTGTGGGCACCGTGCCGGGGGATGTTATTACCGACGGATTCCTCTGCCGCCAGGACTGGACCAAAAAGAACTTCCTCGTCACCATCGACCCCTCCCTCCGCGGCCGCTCCGGGCCCGTCTCCTACCAGATCCTGGCCAAACCGGACGTCTTTATCCGCGATTTGGCCAAAATCGAACTTCCAGTCAAAGACGAATGGGTGAACTGGACATCGAAAATGCGCGCCGAACAGGAAGCCTTCGCCGCTCTTCCCCCGGCGACGCCGTCGGCCGGTGCGGCACGGATGGACACCCTGATGGCCAACCTCGTCCCAACCCTCCCGCATGACGCCATGGTCACCCTCGGCGCCGGCGAACACACCAACTGGGCGCACCGCTACTTCCCCACCCAGCGCTACGCTTCCATGATCAGCGCCCGCAACGGGTCCATGGGCTACTCCATACCGTCCGCTATCGCCGCATCACTGGAATACCCCGGCAGGCGCGTAGTGACGATCGCCGGAGACGGCGAATTCCTCATGAATGGGCAGGAGCTGGCCACCGCGGCCCAGTATGGCGCCACTCCCCTGGTCATCGTGATGGACAACCAGGAGTACGGGACCATCCGCACGCATCAAGAGCGGCATTACCCCGAACGTGTTTCGGGCACCCAATTGAAAAACCCGGAGTTCGCGCTCATGGCACAGGCCTTTGGGGGTTTCGGGATCAAGGTGGAACGCGACGCCGATATTCCTGCCGCCATCGCAGCAGCGCTCCACGCGATCGATGAAGACCAAACGTTTGCACTCATCCACCTGGTGGTTGAGCAGAGGGTCAAAGCCTACTAACCCTCCCCACCAGTCTCGGCCCTGTCGAAACCGGCCAACGGCGGTTGAGCCTGCCGAAACCTACAACTGTTAAGGACTTCCCTTTATGACTGTTTCCACAATGTTCCCTGCCATTTCTCCCGAGCGGGAGGCTAGCCTGCTCGCTTCCGTTCCGACCGGCCTGCTGATCAACGGCGAGTGGCGGGACGCGTCCGACGGCGGCACGTTTGACGTGCACGACCCCGCCACCGGTGAGGTACTCGCCATCCTCGCTTCCGCCACAAGCGATGACGCGATTGCAGCGTTGGATGCCGCGGATGCCGTCCAGGCTTCGTGGGCGCGGACCGCACCCCGGGTGCGGTCGGAGATCCTGCGCCGGGCTTTTGACCTGGTTACCGAACGGGCCGAGGACTTTGCCCTGCTGATGACCCTGGAAATGGGCAAGCCCCTGGCCGAAGCCCGCGGCGAAGTCACCTATGGGGCAGAGTTCCTGCGCTGGTTCTCCGAGGAAACCGTCCGCGACTACGGCCGCTACCTCACCACCCCCGAGGGCAAAAACAAGATCCTGGTCCAGCACAAACCGGTGGGTCCATGCCTGCTCATCACCCCCTGGAATTTCCCGCTCGCGATGGCCACCCGCAAAGTCGCTCCCGCCGTCGCGGCGGGCTGCACCATGGTCCTCAAACCCGCCAAACTCACCCCGCTGACGGCGCAGTACTTCGCGCAGACCATGCTCGACGCCGGCCTGCCCGCCGGCGTCCTCAACGTCGTCGCCTCCTCCTCCGCGTCGGGAATTTCCGGGCCGCTGCTGAAGGACTCCCGCCTCCGGAAGGTGAGCTTCACCGGCTCCACCCCGGTCGGCAAGCGGCTGATGGCCGACGCCGCCCAGAACGTGCTCCGCACCTCGATGGAACTCGGCGGGAACGCCCCCTTCATCGTCTTCGAGGACGCGGACCTCGACAAAGCCGTCGAAGGGGCGATGGCGGCGAAGATGCGGAACATGGGTGAAGCCTGCACCGCCGCCAACCGTTTCCTCGTCCACGAATCCGTCGCAACCGAATTCACGGCCAAGTTCGCCGCGGCGATGGGCGCGCTGGCCACCGGCCGCGGCACCGACCCCGCCACCCAGGTGGGCCCGCTGATCGACGCCGGCGCCAGGGACGACGTGCACGCACTGGTGAGTGCCGCCGTCGACGCCGGAGCAACAGCCGTCACCGGCGGCGCACCCGTGGATGGTCCCGGCTACTTCTACCAGCCCACGGTCCTCGGAGGCGTGCCCAACGATGCTGCGATCCTGGGCCAGGAAATCTTCGGACCCGTCGCCCCCGTCACCACCTTCACAACGGAAGAGGACGCCGTCCGGCTGGCCAACGCCAGCGAATACGGCCTCGCCTCCTACCTGTACAGCCGCGACTTCAACCGTCTCCTGCGTGTGGCAGAACAGATTGAATTCGGCATGGTTGGGTTTAACGCCGGCGTCATCTCCAACGCCGCGGCACCCTTCGGCGGCGTCAAGCAATCCGGCCTCGGCCGCGAAGGCGGATCAGAGGGCATCGCCGAATACACCACCACCCAATACATCGGCATCGCCGACCCCTACGCCAACTAAAACCGCAAACGCCAAAGCGCCTGCCGGCCCAGTAGAGGACCGGCAGGCGCTTTTAGGTGGTTCATGGAAAGCCAGCTGAGCAGGTGCAGGGCTACCGCGAGAATTCGGTCGGCGGGCTGTCGACCCAGTCCTTGTAGATCGGGTCCTCGGGATGCCAGGCTCCCCAGTGCGAGACGCGGGGGACGCCCACGATGTCCCAGTCCGAGTTGACGGGCCGGACGTCGATCCAGTCCCAGATGCAGGTGCGGTGAAGGATTTTCCACACGCCGTCGCGCTTTTCGCACAAGTCGCGGTAGCGGCCGGCCTGGAACATTGTCACCTCGGGGTCCTTGAACGGGACCACGCAGATGAACGTGCTTTCGCGCTTGGCCCGGTTGCCGTCGATCTCGGACAGGACGTTGGAGATGTGGTGGCTGCAGCTGTGGATCTTGTCGTGCCAGGTCATGGCTGCATCAGCCCACTCCTGGCCGTTTCCGACATAGCCGCCGTGATTATCGAATGAATCAGGCCAATATGTGGATTTCATCAGCTCGCGGTCGTGCCGGTCGGCGCCCCTCGCATACAACATGAGGTTGTCATGGAGGGCTTGTTTGTCATACAACTCAGTCAGTTGAGCATCTGTGAGGGACATGTATCCAGACTTTCTATTCCAAACGCCAGGCAGCTTCTTTGCGGCCCTCGTGAGAAACTACGCTAAAAGCAGGCGTTGCTGGACGGATAGCATCTTGGGCGCCATGCAGTTGGGAAACTGCGTCAGGCGCGCCCGCTACCGGGACGGCCTCCGTCGGCACCGTGTAAGAACCCGCATGCGCCGCTGACCTTAGTGCCGCCGTCAAAGGCGTGCCACTCAGGCCAGCAGGCGTGGAATGGTTCCTAGAAGGTGCGCGCGGCAACCCGAACCGGTTCGGCGCGCTTCAGTGCGTCACGCAGCCGTTCAGCGGGCACCGGCGCGGCGGGAGCTTCGAGCATGCGGTCGTCCGGGGTTGCGGGGTCCGCCAGGTAAAGCTTGGTGTAGGCACGGGCTTCCGGCTCGAAACGCCAGCTCTCAGCCAACGGACCGGCGTCCACTGCATCGAAGCCCAGTTGCTCGATAAGGCTCATGACCTTGGTCTTGGCGGAAGCGTCATCGCCAGCCACGGGCAGGGCGGTACGATCGGGGGCGCCAGAGGGGCGCGCCAGCTGGGGGATGTGGTGCGCGAGGATGTTGTTAAAGGCCTTCGTCAGGCCGGCTCCTTGAAAGTGCCGTAGCAGGAGCTCGCTAGTAGTCACCCTTTCCTCGTCGAGCTCTGCAACCCTTCCGTCCCGGAACGGGTAGTAGTTTGTGGTGTCGAGCACCGCCTTGCCTTCAAGCAGGGACGCAGGAATAGCAGTGTGCGCGGTCAGCGGCACGGACAACACAACTATGTCTCCGGCCGCCGCCGACTGCTCGATGGTGCCTGCGGAAGCCAGGGGACCCAACTCTGAGACGAGGCTGGCAAGAGTCTCCGGGCCGCGGGAATTGGACAGCACTACGGGGATGCCGGCACTTACGGCGAGACGAGCGATGGCAGCACCGATGTTCCCGGTGCCAATGATTCCAAGGGTGGGCATTTTTTGTTTCCTCAGTCGAGAGTCGTGGATGGGGCGGGAACCTGAAAGCTACGGCCCGTTGATGGCACGCACTGGTGGGTGGGCCTGGCGTTAAACGTATCCTATGTTCGCGTCAGCGTAAACATAGGCGGTTTTGGCGATAGACTGGGCACATGGCCAGCCGAACTTCCACCCCCCTCACGCACCCTGACGTAAGTGAACTGGACCTGTTCCGCCTGATGGCTGCCGTGACTGACCCGGTGCGGCTGGGGATCGTCATCAAGCTGGCTGGCAGCAACGAGGACATCCCGTGCACCGACTTTGCCCTGCCAGTGACAAAGTCTGCCGGGACCCGCCACTTTCGGGTGTTGCGTGAGGCTGGCGTGATCCATCAGCATGACGTAGGTGTCCGCCGCATGAGCCGGCTGCGCAGCGATGACCTGGAAGTGCGCTTCCCCGGCCTGCTGAAACTGATCCTCCAGGAGGCTGCCCACTTCAACCACGGGGATCGTCAGGCCTCCTGACCTGGAGCGGCACGCAGGATCCATCCCGGGGATGCCCCGGGTTCAGGTGCCGGAACGGTACGCGGGACATGACCGGTCGCATCGAGTACGTTGTCCAGCCAGTCCACGCGGTTAGTGAAACGCTTGGCCTTGTGCGGAGCGGTCCACCGGTAGGCATCGTTTTCCCAATTGATCTTCAGCCGCCGTCGGGACGTCAAGGCAGTGAAGGTATGGATGAGCCACGGATTGCCCAAGCCGTCAGCCACCACCAAGTCCGGTCCCGGCAGGAGTCCCAGGAGGTCTTTGGTTTGCAGACCGGCTTCTTCAAACAACTCTTCAAGGGTCTGCTGTTCAGGCGTGGCCCCGGCTTCCATAAATCCGGTAATGCAGTGCCAAAGGCCTCTGTCGTGGCCAAGATTTCCGCTTCTTCTGAACAGTGCAATCTTGTCCCGCCACTGGATGACGGCCGCTATCACGGTCCGGTCCGCTGGGATGTCATGCGCAGCGCGCGAGGGAAACCTCCCGCCGGACGCCGCATCAACGACGCTCATATTGTCATTCCAACGCACAGCAACCGCTCTGTCTGCTACACGACGTCGATCGACTGAGCGTTGACGAGCTCGCGGAACTTGGCGCCGTGCCAAATGAGCGGCTCGTTTTCGCCCACTCCGAGCTTCTTCACCTCAAGCAGCGCCATCCAGTGATCGCCGGCCTCTGAAACTTCGTGGACCGAGCACTCGAGCCACAACGCCGCATCTTCTATGAACACTGCCCCGTCCTCACCGACGTCGATAGCCACCTGCTCAAAACGTGCAGCACGGTCCTTGCCTGCGAGCTTGCGGGTCAGATGTCCCTGCCCCTTGCCAAAGATCGAAACCCCAAGTGAAGCCGCATCCTTGATCTGCTCCCATGTCTCCGACGACTTCTGCACAGCTACCGCGACGAGGCACGGTTCGAGCGACACGCCAACCATGAACGATGACGCGACGAGTGCATGCTTCTCGTCGCCGGATTCGACCGCGAGCACCGCCACTCCTGACGGAAACTGTGCGAACGTGCTTCTCACCAGCAAAGGGTCGTTGCCGAATGCGCTGACCTTCGGCCGGGTCATAAATTTTTGGGTCATGGGTTTTCTTCCTCTCGGTGCCCGTGTGGGAACTATCGCTCTTTGACCATTCCCGGGCCGAATACGTCTGGGCAGTTACGCGGCCGTCTGGCCGCCATCGATAGGCAGTGCGACGCCGGTGATGTACGAAGACTGCTCACTGGCGAGGAACAGGACGGCATTGGCTACTTCTTCTGCGGTTCCGACGCGACGTGCCGGAACCATATTGATGAGATAGTCGGCGGCGGCAGGGTTTTCCGCCAGAGCTTCTTCCATCATTGGAGTCCTTATGGGGCCAGGGCAGATGGAGTTTGCGCGGATATTCCGCTCCGCGTATTCGAGGGCGATGGTGCGGGTCAGCCCGAGGAGGCCGGTCTTGGCTGCGCTGTAACCGCCGTAGAGAGGCGTCCCCATCAAGGCTGCAGCCGAGGCCACGTTGACGATCGATCCCCCGCCCTGCTCGAGCATGGCGGGAATTGCATACTTCATTGTGAGGAAAGCGCCCCGGAGATTTACGTTAATCATCTTGTCGAAGTCCGACTCCAGCGCCTCATGGTGCTGCACCATGGGAGCATTTGCCCCTGCAATATTGCAAAGAATGTCGAGGCCACCGAACTCGCTAATTGCCAGATCAACCATTGCTTTCGCGTCTCCAGCTTTTGAAATGTCAGCTTGGATCGGCACCGTTCGGTCTCCGAGCTCCACAGCCGTTTTCTCCTGGGCCCCCGAGAAGTCCGCCAAGACGATGTTTGCGCCCTGCTGATGAAAAAGGCGGGCAGTTGCCAAACCCATGCCTGAGCCGGCACCGGTGATTATTGCGGTCTTGCCTTCGAGTACGTTGCTCATTGCTATTCCTTCACGTCCGGGGAAGCTCACGGGATCTCCTTTGATCTCAGTGCGTAGCCTTCTTGCTGACTTCGCCCACAATCAACGCTAAGTGCGGGTGGGGCTGCACCGGGATGGCCATCGGCGCCAACAAGGAATGAAACCGCGCCAAAAGTGTGTCCTCTCGCGGGGCCGGCAAAAGCCCTTGCGCCGCATGTCGGCAACCAGAGGGCGGGAATAAGAAGGCTCCCCGCAAGCCTGAACTGGATGACCAGTCCGGCTTCCGGGGAGCCCGATGGCTGTCTATCTACTTTGCCGTGAGGACCGCGTCAAGGCTTCGGTTTTCGTTCGTGCTTTGTCCTGAATTACCAGGTGCAAAAGCCTTTGTGAACACAAAGCCGCGGTAGTCGTCGGCGACAACTTCTTGAACCTTTTTGACGTACTTGTCGAAGCCACCCGCATACGGAATGAAATAGCGCGAGCCGTCGTACTTGTTGACATGGACCATGTAGTTGTCCACGGCACGGCGCAAGAGCGGCGCCGCAATCTCATTGCAGTGATCGCCCCACTCCCGCTCTGCCTCAAGGCTGGCCTCGATGCGGACTGCGCCCTTCTTTTCGGCCTGCGCAATGATGTCGGCCACCAAATCAACGTGTTGGTTGTTCCCCACGAAGAAGTTTGCGAGCACACTCGGGCTTTGCGCACCGGTAAGCATAAACAGGTTCGGGAATCCATGCGTCATCACCCCCAGATGGGTCTGCGGCTTATGCTTCCACCGGTCGCTCGGCTGCTGGCCGTGCTCGTTGCGGACGTTGGCCTGGTCGAGGGCGCCCGTAAAGGCCTCGAAGCCGAGGGCAAAGACGATCAGGTCAACCTCGTACTCATTGTTCCGGGTCTTAATCCCCGTCTTGGTGATGCGCTCGATCGGATCACTTCTCAAGTCCACGAGACTGACATTGCTTTGATTGAAGATCGGGTAATACCCGGTATCAATGCAGAGCCGACGGATGCCAATCGGGTAGGAGGTAGGCATGAGCTTCTCGGCGGTCTCGGGATCGTCGATCATGTCGCGGATCTTGCCGCGGACGAACTCTGCGACGACGTTGTTGACATCGATGTTCGTCCCCTGATCGGAGAAAGTTCCGAGCAGGGTCTGGCCCCCGAAGGCCCATCTGGACTCGAGAATCTGCTGCTGCTGTTCTTCCGAGAAGTCGGAAGCCTTGCCCGCAAAGCCCTGCATAACATAACCGACCGGGGAGTTATATGACTCGTCACGCAGTTGCAGAACCTTCTTGTTGAGGCGGGCCTTCTTCCTCCTGTCCGCCGGTCCATTGTGTGCGGGGATCGAGTAGTTCGGGGTCCGCTGCAGGACGTAGAGTTGCGCGGCTGTTTTGGCCATTTCCGTAGCAGCCTGCACACCCGAAGACCCCGTTCCAATGAGGGCCACGCGCTTGCCGGCAATCTCAACGGGGGTTTGAGGCCAATGTGCGGTTTGATACCACTCCCCCTCGAAATCGTCGAGTCCCGGGAAGTCCGGCTTCCGCGGCTTGGAGAGCTGTCCTGTCGCCATCACCAGATAGCGAGCCCAAACCGTTCGGCCGGTATTGGTCTTGATGAGGTACTTGTTCTCCTGGGGCTGCCAATCGGCGGACGTCACCCAGGTGCTTAGTGAGAGGTTGCGGCGCACATCGAGGCGGTCCGCCACGTAGTTCAAGTACCGCAGGATTTCGGGTTGTGCGGCATATCGCTCGCTCCAGTCCCATCCCGCGTACAACTCGGGATCAAACATGAAGGCGTAGCTGTGGCTCTCCAAGTCCACGCGGGCGCCCGGGTAGGCGTTGTGATACCAGACGCCCCCGACGCCGTCTGCTCCTTCGAAGCCGTGAACGTCGTGTCCCAGGTCGGCGAACCGGTGGAGGGCGTAGATGCCCCCCATGCCCGCGCCGATGACGACGACGGAATATTCCTCAGTCTCACCCGCGGGGTTCTGGAGGTGGTTGTTTGACATGGCTTCGCTCCCTGGACGCGCGTCTTCACTGGTCACTGGGCGTCACCACTCGTTGGATGGAACAACCCATCCTGGTTCTGTACTTTTGAAAAGCCCACCGGATCTCCTTTGATGTCAGTGCGTCGGCTACTTCGCCGATCTTTGTTCACAAATAACGCTAAGAGCCGCCGGGTCCTGACCGGCATGGCAATGGACGCCAATAAGGCGGGAAAATGCGTCAGCTATTCACGCTTCGACCGGACGTGGGTCAACTGCTCCGGGTCTCGGCCAGCGAGACGACCGCCACGGCACTCGTGGTCTCCACACCCAGTTGATTGATGGCCTTCATCGTGACCTCAGCGCACGCTCCGTGGGCCTCGTCCCGGAACACGCGGGTGACCTCGCCTCCGATCCACTGGGTGTCACCGAAGACACCGGGCTGTTTGATGCGCACCGAAAGCGATACGAGATCCGCGTCGTCCCCCATCCAGTTGGTCACGCAGTGTGCCATCCACGAGACGCGCTGATTGCCGTTGTCGTACGCTCCCGGCATGCCGATGGCGTGCGCCATGGCGGCGTCCTGGTGCCCCAGGCTTGGGAAGGGCTCGGAGAGGAAGTGCTCGGGACCGAGGTTCGTCGGCGCGCTTGGGTCCCCGTTCCTCACCCGCTCCTGTTGGCGCACGCGGGTCTCGACGCCGCGGTAGCCGGCGGTACCGATCGCTCCGGCATAGTAGGCGGTCATGGTGATGAGGTCGAGCGGCCCCTTGACTACCTGCGGTATAACGTCACCGACGGACACCGTCTCGGCAAAGCGCGTGCGCTGACCGCGGATCTCCTCAGCCAGGATCGCGGCCCGGATCTGTTCCTTCTCCTCGTCCGTGTAGACATGGGGGTCGCGCGGTTCGTGCATCCGCTGGCCCTCGGAACTTCGAGCCACGCAGACGATCGTATTGCGGACGATCCCCACAAGTTCCTCGCCGACGAAGTAATCGGTGCGCCCCACCTGCTCCACCAGGCGGCCGGAGCGGCGGCCCACGCGTTCACGGACGTCCTCCACGAAGGCTCGGGCGCGGACCCGCTCGCCCAAGCGGATCGGTCGTCGGAAGTCGAGGTCGGCACCGAGGTGGATAGCCTGGATGCCCTCCGACATCCCCATCGCGACTTCGGCGTCGCACACGGAGTAGAGGAATGTAGGGGGTGCGATCCGGCTGCCGTAACGCGTTGTCTGCCCGTACGAATCCGACAGCCACAGCGGGTTCTCGTCACCGATCCCCCATGCGTAGTGGCGGATTGAGTCGGTGCTGGCCTCCTCGTTCCATTGCACAACAACGGCGGACTCACCGATGAAGCTCTTCATGTAGGCGACGTCTTCATCGGTAATCTGCTTTGCCGGTACGCCCGTGGTGGCGGCGGTCATGGTGTTGGTCCTGACGAGGCGCTGGGGACCGATACAACAGCGTCGACCACCGTGACGGTTGATGTTGCCGGGTCCGCAAGGATCGGATTGAACTCGAACTCGTGGATGTTTCCTTGCTGTTCCGCCCACGCAAGAATGTCCATCACCGTAGCGGTGAGCGCGTCGAGGGTCTTCCCGCCGGCTTCCCCGCGAAGGCTGGTGGCCACCACGCGCGCGTCAGAGATAGCTTGGCGGACCTCCGGCCGGGACACTGGCAGCGGAAGGATACTGATATCGTCAATCGCCTCAGTCATGCCTCCCCCCGCCCCGATGACGAGGACTGGACCGAACTCGGGATCGCGCCGGAGCCCCACGAGGACTTCGGTCTTCCCTGGGGCCATCGCCTGGACGGAGATCGTCGCGGCCTCCCCCTGGATGGATGTGAGCTGGGAGGCTGCCGCGCGCGCGCTGTCGGAGTCATTGACGCCTATGAAGACGCCTCCGGCGTCGGCCTTGTGAAGGATCTCGGCATCATCGATTTTGATCGCTACCGGGAAGCCGATTTCCTCGGCAGCCCGGACGACGCCGTCGACATCACGGACGGCGCGGCTTGCCGGTACAGGAACGCCGGACTTGGCCAGGGATTCGGCCACCTCGCGCCAGGTCAGGTTGCACGTCCCGCCCGTTGTTACCGCCTTGAGCGCCGCCCCTACCAGCTCGCCGCGATTGGCACGGGTGCGTTGGACCTGCGCCCAGGAGGATGCGGCCGCGACGGCATCCAATGCCCGCCCGGCTGTGGGGAGGGACAGGACTCCCGCCTTGCGCAGGACTCCTGCCTGGGCAGCAGTGACCCGGTCGTCCTCGGACAGGGGGACCACCATGACACGTACTCCCGCCGGGATGGTCATAGCGGCGAGACCGGCCGCCAGCTCATCGAAGTCGTGCGCAAGCCGGGTCGCCGTCACGATGACCCATCCGCCGGACGTCGTGGCGAGAACCCGCTCAACGATGCGCAGGTAGTCAGCAGTTGTGGACTGTACTCCGACGTCGATGGGATTGCCGAGGTGATTGCTGCCCACCGCCTCGCCTATTGAGTGGAGCGCTTCCGGTTCAAGATCGCGGAACGCCAGGCCGCGGTCGTCGGCCAGGTCGTTCCAAAGCCCTACCTGGGCGCCGGAGGTGGTGACTACGGTCAACTCCTGGTCGCGGCCGGAGAGCCGCCCGTGGAAGACGTCGAAGGTCTCGGTCAGGTCAAGGAGCTGCTCCGGCGAGGTGCACACCATTCCGAAACGGTGGCGGAGGACGCTTAGAGCGACGCGGCCGCTGCCTGCGAGTTTGCCGGTATGGGACTGGGCGCTCATCGCGCCGCGGGTGGACCGACCCAGCTTCAGGATGATGACCGGGACACCGCGATCCCCCGCAGCGGTTGCAGCGGCCTCGAGATCATCGTTTGCGCTGAAGCTCTCGACGATGCAGGTGAGGACATGCGTGTCCGGATCAGCGCCCAGCCACTGCGCCCAGTCGGTAAAGCCCGTCGAAATCTCGTTCCCGGAGCTGGCCCAGGCGCTCAATCCGCTGGCGCCGCGTGCGGCGAGGGACTGCATGAGCGCGTTTCCCAGTCCGCCGCTCTGGCTGAACATCGCCACGTGACCGGCCGGAATTGCGCCGCGTTGCAGGACAGATGAGAAGGTTGCGGTCAGTGACCGGCCAACGTGCATGAAGCCGATGCAGTTAGGGCCGATGAGTCGGGTGGTGCCCTTAGCCAATTCCGCACGGAGCAGCTCGTCGCGGTCATGCCGGCCTGTTTCACCGAAGCCGGCGGCGAACGCGACCGCGAAGGGGACGCCAAGCGCGACGCATTCGCGCAGATCCTCGATGACCCTGTCGGCGGGCCCCACGAGGACGGCGACGTCGGGCACCTCGGGGAGGTCGGAGAGCGTCTCCACCGTGGGTACACCGAGCACTTCCTTGTGCACGCTGCTGACCGCGTAGTACCGCCCCTCGAATCCGAGGCGGGATAGGTAATCGAGTGTCCGCCCTGAGGTCTTCCAGGGATCCCGGGAGGGACCAACCACAGCTACACTCTCTGCCTTCAACGGGTTATCGATGCGCACGGGGCTCAAAACAGCCTTGTTCTCCAACATTTACATTCCTCCAGTCCGTCGCACGGTCGCCGGCCTTCGGGTAGCCGGAATTTCTATTGCCTCGACCACCACGCCGAGATCACGGTCGGTGTCAAAGTAGGCGAATCCGCCATCGCCGCCCTGGCCATAACCGCGCGCTGTTTGGGTAACCCGGTAGCCGGCTCCCTCCATAAGCGCGATCGCCGCATCCAGGTTGTCCACGAATACACCCAGGTGGTGGAGGCCGGTGCGGCCCTGCTCGGTGAACTCGTGGTAGATGCTTGGGCCGGCCAAGGGCTGGATGAGTTCAATCTGCGGATTGGAACCGCCCATGGCGAGGCGCATCGCGAAAGCACCTTCCTCGGCGCCAAAGCGCGACCAGGGCATGAACTCCTGGTCGTAGTGGTAACAATTCCACTCTTCGATGCCGAAGGCGCGTCCGTACAAGTCGATGGCCTCGTCGAGGTCCGACACGAGGATCCCCACCTGTCCCACGCTTCCGATTGGAACAGGACCTGCGGAATGGACCTCCGGGAGGCCTCCAAGGTCCTTCGCGGCGCCGGGCGTGGCACCGTTGCCACCATCCCCGAACTCTCTCGTTGTGATAGTTGCTTTCATAATGTAATAACTACGCTACCCTTCTGGCTGCTGTCAACGGATAAACTGCTGCCCCTGCGGGCAGGGACCCTTGTCGTGGCCTTGTGGCCCTTCTTTCGCCATGTGCGTATGATTTCCGCATGGCAAGTACAGCTAAGACAGCCGCTAAAACGTCCACCGACACCGAAGCACCGAAGGACTTGGTCCAGTCGGTTGCCCGTGCGCTCAACATCGTTGATGTCGTTGCGGCGTCGAAGGAGCCGATGCGGGCTCAGTCGATCGCGAGCGCAGTCAACCTGCACATTGCGACGACGTCGCATTTGCTGGCGACACTTGTACATGCCGGTTACCTGGAACGTAACGAGCGCACCTACAAGCTCGCTGCCGGGAAAATTCTGGATCTAAGTTCGCGGGTGGAAGAGGACTGGCGTCCCTCTCCGCTGGCACTCCGTCTCCTGAAAATGGTGGTTGAAGCGACTGGCGAAAGCGCCTACTTGTCCGCATGGCAGGGAGGCACCGTCACCGTGGTTGCCGTGGAGGAAGGCAGCCACGCCGTCAGGGTGGCCGACCTGCGGGTCGGTGTTTCCGGCGACATCCATGCACGCGCCTCCGGGAAGGCACTCCTCGCCTTCGGTCCGGATTCACAAATGGAACGGGTCCGCTCCGTCGATGGTGAACTCACCAGACGAACCGAACACACGATCACCACCCTTCCTGAATTCCTGGCCGATCTTGAGTTGACCAGGTCACGTGGTTACGCACTGGACCACCAGGAATACGTCCTGGGCGTCTGTGGCATGGCAGTTCCAATCTTCGAAGGATCGCAGCGCCCCCGCACCGCATTGTCGATTACGGTCCCGCTTCATCGCTTTACCAACGAGGAGCACTTCCAGCAGTGCCTCGATGCCATGATGGAAGCCCGCCGCCTGGACGACGAAGAAGGCGACTCACCCCAGCCCTAATACGTCAAGTTCCAGTACGGGCCCCTCCTCCGCACAAACGTTCAAGGATGTCCGGGGCCCGTCCTCCAAGCGGGGGAAATCCGACGTGGCAAGGTAGGCGCACAAACGCATGCCTTTCGCCACGCGAACCGAAGTGGAACCCAAATTCACGCTGATTGACTCCGCGTTTCCATCGCCCGTCCTGCTGTACGACGATCCCTCGCACAGCAACTCAGGGGCACCTGTACTGTCGAGCGTTGCCAGCTTGACGACGACCGGTGTCGGGCCAACTGCGGTCACCGTGAACCGGCAAATAACAGTGCCCATGATTTCGATATCGTCATCCAGTGGCTCCGAAACGAAGGCGTGCACGTCCTTATGGGCATGCAATGCCTCCAACAAGCGCGGACCTGAGTTCGCACCCACTTTGTAGCCGGGGAAAAATGTCCGCCCTCCGATCGTCGGGACGGGGGAATCCACTGACGACGCCGTCAGGGCAGCCATGATGGCCGTGGGATCCTCTGTGTTGCTGGGGCGCAGTCGAAGTTGCACCCGCTCGGCGCCCTCAGGCGGCCAGCTTGAGAAGCACCGCCATTCATCAGCTCCCATGGAGAAAACAGTCACAGGATGCTTAGAGTGGTTGCGGCCATCACGCACTTCCTCCAGCCAACCAAGTTGGAGCGACGTCGGGTCAAGGCTGTCGAACGAAGATGCCGGCCCGAACGAGCGGGCCGGGAACCAGCCGCCCATCAGGCCATGCGCCCAAGGTCCTATCAGGAGTCGATCATGGGCGTTCCTCGTGCCGGCGGCCTCCCGGCGGACAAAACTGGCTACCGTTCCCGGAAGGAAAATGTCGAACCATCCTCCGATGACGAAAGCTGGCACTTCAACCCGCCCGGCCAGCTCGGGATCCACCAGGGAACGGCTTCTATCCCGCCAGTCCTGCAGATAGGGCGCGAAATCACCGGCCTCCTCGAGCAGTTGGTGGAAGGTGCGGATGCGCCCCTCTGCGACGTTCCGCTCCAAGGCTGCGATCCGCGGCCGGCTTTCCTCATCGATTCCGCTGCTCGCCAGGAGAACTGATACCCAGTGTGCAAGGAATCCCAACACGACGTTGTCATCCTCATAAAGCCAGCCGGAATGGACGTCGTCAGCGGTCACAGCGGGAACGATGCCAATGAGGCCTTCAGGGTTCCTCGCCGCCGCCAACCATTGGCTGAGACCTACGTACGAGCCGCCCACCATACCCACGTTGCCGTCGGACCATGACTGTTCACGTACCCATTGGATAGTGTCCACACCATCGTCGGCTTCATTCACAAAAGGCACGAACTGGCCTTCGCTCCGGAACCGTCCCCGTACGTCCTGAACCACCACCACCCATCCGCACTCCACGGCGCGCAAAACGTTAATCCACGTGTTGGCATGTGCTGGGTCATCTTTGCAGTAAGGCGTCCGTATCAGCACTGTGGAGCGGGGTTCCCCCTCACTTGGCCGATACACATCTCCGGAGAGAGTAACGCCGTCGCGCATTTTGATAGGGACATGCTTTTCAACTATGAGCTTCATGGCAACCTTCGCTGTGTTGCTTCCACATCGGCTGGGATGCTCACCCGGCGGTTTGGACCATGTCGAGGCGCGGGTAGTGGTCAAGCAGTTCCGCACCGTTGGCCGTGACGACAACGAGGTTCTCGAGACGTACACCTCCCACCCGGTGCTCCCCTTCGATCCCTTCGATGGCAATGACCATGCCTTCTTTGATCTCCTCAGGATGGGCAAGTGACCACGAGCGCGTGATAGTCGGCGGGTTGTAGTGGATTGCCCGCGATCCTGCGTTGACGAGGCCGATCCCGTGTCCGAGTTCGATGCTGAAGCATTCCGCCTCGGACGGAAAGCCGAGGTCTTCCGCGGGTGCAAGTACGGCGGCCACGTCAGCCGTGCTGGCGCCTGGTTTCATGAGCGACATCGCCAGATCCAGGCGGTCCGTAAGCTTTGTGTAGGAGGAGCGCTCGGCTGAGGTGGGAGCGCGGCCGACGACGTACTGGCGGTAGAGGCACGCCGTGTACCCCATGTAGGAAGTTCCGCAGGTGAGCAGGTACGCGAGATCGCCATGCTCAACGATGCGGTCTCCGCCGCTGATCCCCCGGGGGAATGACAGTGGACCGGAGAGCAGACGGGCAGCTCCCACTTCCGCGCCGGCATCTTCGATGGCGCGGCGGGCCATCAAGGCAATCTGGGCCTGCTTGGTTCCGGGCCGCAACGCGGCCCGTGTCGCCTCGAAGCCTGCAGTGCTCAAGCTCGCTGCCATCGAGATACAGGAAATTTCGTCAGCTGTCTTGATCGTTGAGCATTCGAGCAACAGCGGGAGCCCGGGGATGGTCTCGATTCCGGCATCGGCCAGCGCATTCATGCCTGGCTCATCGATTTCGCTGACTGCGAGACGCTCGCCCGCGAGGGAACGTGCGGCGAGCTCATCGCGAATCTGTGCCGCGAAAACAGCTGACAGTTCGGCAATGGCAGAACTGGGCGCCACACCGCCAAGCCAGGAGATGGCTGGGCGCCAGTGCTTGATCCAGGGAGCCTGGTCGGGCATTTGCTGGAGTGATCCCGCCGGCGCGAACACGATTGGTTCGTCGTCTGCGAAGAACAGTGCGTAGCCGACCTGGAGCGAGAATTCCCCCCACCAAAAACCCGTCAGATAACGCACATTGTCCGCGCCGGTGAGCAGCAGCGCCGGTATGCCCTTCGACCGCATCAGTGCCCGCATACGGTCAGCGCGTTCACGGCGCATCCGGTCGAGATCAACGCCTACGTGCAGTTCTGTACGCGCCGGTCCGAAGTGCAATTTCTGGTGGTTTTCGGGCATCGTTGCCTTGGCCTTTCATTTTTTGTGCTGAACGGTGGTCCCGCGGCTATCGAGGCGTCGTCCGCGGCGATGCGGTCGGGCCTTCCGGGAGCCACGGGCGCCCCGTAGAAGTTCGGGAGGCCCACCGGTTGTCCGATGAGGTCAGTGATCATCCGACGTTTGTTCTGAGATAACGCTAAGAGCCGGCGGACCTTGAGCGACACGGCATAGGACGCCAATGACGTAGGAAGCCATGCCAGAATCCTGATTACGGTGCTTCAGTGGCCCGCGTTGCCTGTGCAGCGGCAACCCATGCCGGGTCGCGCCGTTCCACGAAAGCCAGGGCGCCCTCACGTGCTTCCGGTCCGCTTCGCAAGGGAGCAACGATTTCTTCCTGGGCAGCGAAGCGCGCCTCCGCCGCCGCATACCGCGACTCCGTAATGATGCGCTTGGCGGTCTTCATTGCCACGGGGCCGTTGAGCTGGATTTTCCCGGCGAGTTCGAGCGCGGTGTCGAGCGCTTTGCCCGGGTCCGTCAGCCTGTTGATGAGGCCGAGCTCGGCCAGGCGTGCCGCAGTGATGGGCTCCCCCAGCAGCGCCAGTTCCATTGCGATGTGATAGGGCATACGGTCCGGCAGGCGGAGCAGCCCGCCGCCGGCTGCGATGAGTCCCCGTTTTACCTCGGGCAGGGCAAACGACGCCGTTGAGCTGGCGACGATCAAGTCGCATGCAAGGGCAAGCTCAAATCCTCCCGCGTAGGCGTAGCCCTCGACGGCGGCAATGACAGGTTTCACCGGCGGCCGGCGGGTGATGCCGGCGAAGCCGCGTCCGTCGATGACCGGGACATCCCCTGCTGCAACCGATACGAGGTCGGCGCCGGCCGAGAAATATCCGCCTGCACCGGTGAGGATGGCGATGCTGGCAGAATCATCGGCATCAAATTCATCGAACGCGGCCGCAAGCGCGAGGGCGGTGGGCCGGTCAATCGCGTTGCGCTTGTGCGGACGGGTGATCGTTATGACGCGAACTCCTCCGGAGTTGCTGACGTGAACGCTCGGTTCATTGGTGTTGTTGCTTACTGCCTCTTGGGGCTTGGTCTGTTGCATGGTCTTCCTTTGGATCGTTTGATGAGGAGAGAGCAACACGGTGCTGACTCCCTTGTCGGCGCATTTCAAATAGTGAATGTAGTTAGCGTGATACGATAGTAACACCGCTACGTCCCGCGAAAACTCTTTCCCGTCGTAGCCATAAACTCCGACGAAAAGAAGGGAAAAGCCCATGAAACCCGCACAAAGACTCCGGGAACTGCTTGCGGACTCCAAAATGATCATCGCGCCGGGAGCCTACGATGCACTCTCGGCGAAGATGATTGAGCAAGCCGGCTTCGACGTCGTGCTCATCGCCGGCGGCACCTACTCCAACTTCCACTACGGGGTGCCGGATAACGGCTTTATTTCCCAGGGCGAACTCATCGAGGCCGGCAGGCGCGTCACGGCAATAACCGATCTGCCACTCATTCTCGACTTCGATGATGCAGGAGGATCACCTCTCCAAGCCTTCCGCGGCGTTCAGCTTGCCGAGCAAGCCGGCGTCGCAGCCCTGCTCGTCGAAGACATGGTGCCCGCAACGAAGCACTTTTGGACACCCAAAGACGGCGGAGAGCGCTGGAAGCCGCAACTCAAACTTCGCAGCGTCGAGGAGATGAGCAACATCATCCGTGCCTGCGTGGAAGCCCGGACGTCCCCGGACACGGTGATCGTTGCCCGCTCGGATGCCAGCCGCTTTGGCTTCGACAATCTCGCTGAGCGCATGGCTGCTTATTCTGCCGCCGGCGCAGACATGCTCTATCCGTGCGGCTATCCCCTTCTCGACTTGCCCAAGCTCTCGGCAGTCGTCCCTGGCAAGTACGTCATGGTGACCGTGAAGAATCCCACCCTGGAGGAGCGCCAGGAACTCGAAGACGCCGGCGTGAAGATGCTGCTGGTCATAAACACCGTGAACGGGGCCGTGGCAGGCTTCCGCGAGAATCTGTCCCTCCTGGCGCGTGGTGAGTTGCTCGAGGGTGAAGCAGAAGGCGGCGCTTACCTGCCCATCATGGAAGCAATCGATGCGGCAGAGTGGGCCCGGCGGGCCCGCCACTTCGGTTATTCCTGACAGATCTTCCAGACGCAACCGTTCCTGGCCGGGCTTTGGTTCCTGCCAGGAACGGTTTCGTCGTTTACAGCGATTCGCGTGGCGAACATCCAACGCCCTTGGTTAGCGCAGTTAAACAAGAGCAGAAAGCGCCGACGACATCTCAAGTCGTCGGCGCTTCCGTTTGTGTCAGGCGGGCGTCTTGACGCCTGCAGCGAGTTCCGGTCCGGTGAGCGGAGTCGGATTCCAGCCTTCGCCCATGGCAACAAGACCTTCGGTCATCATTCCGTGGCTGACCGCGTCATTCATGGTCTTCTTGAGCTCGTTCACCATGAGCATCCGGGTGGATCGCAGCGTCAGCGTAGGCTTCGCAGCCAGCATCCGTGCGAGCTCGTATGCCCGGGTGACTACCTGATCCTTGGGCACCACTTCGTTCACTGCACCCCATTCGTAGGCCTGCTGCGCAGTGATCTCCTGGCCGGTAAGGTGGAAGTACCGGCCGCGGTTCAAACCAATCACCAGCGGCCAGATAATCTGCATCCCGTCGCCGGGAATGTTCCCCTGGGAGAAGTGCGCATGATCGGCGAATACGGCATCCTCGGAAGCGATGACGATGTCGCAGAGCAGCGCCTGCTCATTGTGGTACCTTGCAGGACCGTTTACTGCGGCGATCATCGGGACTTCGATGTCGAGGTGGCCCAGCACAAGGCGCTTGGCGTCGTGATGGAGGCCGAGCCAGATCTCGGGTGTGACCCAGTTCTTGTTTTCAATCGGGGCTTCCTTGTCGATGAAGGTGTCGCCCGCCCCGGTAATGATGACAACGCGGTTCCCCCGGTCCCTGCTGATGTCATCCCAGAGCGATGAAACGTTATCATGGACTCCTACACCCCAGACCACGTCACTGCCATCCGTGTGGAACGTGACCAGCAGAATGCCGTCTTCATCACGCTCCAGTTTGATGTGCTGGTACTTGTCCTTGTAGTCATCAAACGTTATCCACGCCATCGTGAATCTCCTTATTTCTGTAATTGAGTGATGAGTTGCGGCTACTCGCGAATTGTCCGACCGCTGGCCATACTCTCGTAATATGAACCTTATATACAAATGGCGCAAGTTCTCAATAGTAGACGTTGAAAAAATGGCGCCGGGAATAGTGATGTGTCGAGCCCTGTCACCTACCTTCCGGCGGCGGCAGGTCAAGTTCCGCCGGAATCATGGAGTTGTTGTCCGGCCGGCGTAGGCAAGCAGTGCGCGGTCCACGGCTCCGGGGTCGTTGCCGTCCAGGCGGGCAAGTACGTGGCCGTCGGGCCGTACAAGGATGGCTTCGTCCCCGTTGACACGGTAAGCGGCCGCCCACGCGGCCTCGGCAGCGATGAAGTCCCCGGAGAGCCCGAACGTTACCGAGCGGTGGGGAATGCCGTGGATCTCTGCACGCCGCCCTGCCTCCTGTGCAGGCTCCGAACCGGAACGAGCGAGGATGGTCAGATCACGTCCGAACAAGTCAAGCGTGGAGACAGTGGCCTCGGCGTTAAGCCAGACATGCGGTGCGCGTTCACCCACGGCAGCGGTCGGGGTGAAGGTGCCCACGGGCCAGCCGGCATCGAGTGATGTGGCTCCGGCAACCGCTCCCTGGTCATAGCGGAATCCGATGTCCAGGCCGGGGTGTACGAAGTTCTCCGGCCGGAAGGAGCGCGGGCCTTCATCGGAGTTGCCCACAATGGATCGGAAGTTGCGCACAGCTTCGGCCATGTTGAACACTGCGACTGGCCGCCGCTCCATTTCGTAGGTCTCCAGGAGGGCAGGATCCGCCCAGCCCTTGAGGACGGCTGCCAACTTCCATGCGATGTTGTGGACGTCCTGGATGCCGGTGTTCTGGTTGAACCCGCCGTAAGGAGGCATGACGTGCACTGCGTCTCCGGCGAGCAGGATCCGGCCGGACTGGTAGCGGTCGGCCACCCAAGCGCCCACGGTCCAGGTCCGGGCGTCCATCAACTCCACCGTCTCATCGGGATCCCCGATTGCGTCGCGTATTTGCGTCGTCCAGTCGATGTCTTCGAAGGGCATCCTGTCCATGACCAGTGGGCGGCCCAGCATCGCCACGCGGTCGGTTGCGTCCACGGGAGCGATCACCACAGCCCCGATCGTGTCCGGATTATCGAGATAGATGAAGCTGGACGGGTCGCCCGTGCGCCGCTGGATGACAGGCGAACGGAACAGCACACTCACCGCCGTCTGCAGGTCCTGATCCCCGGTGGTCCCGATCCCCAAGGCGGTGCGCACCTGGCTGGCTGCGCCGTCGGCTGCGATCACATACTTTGCGGCGACGAGTTCGGGGCCCTTGTCACTGGTGACGGACACGAGGACCTCTGCCCCTGTGTCGTTCACCGTCGACACCGTCTTGCCGAACTGGAGGGTGACGCTGTCCTCGGCCTGCGCCGCGTCAACCAGTATGGGCTCGAGCGCGTCCTGGGAGCACAGCACTACGTCCAGGGTCTCCGGACCGAGGCTGGTGTCGGCGGGTCCATCCGCATGCGCGTTGCTGGTGACGACTGAACGCCACGGCGATACGGCATCGCTTCCGAGCAGGCGGCGTGGTCCGCCGGGAAGCGCGGCTGCCCGAACTTCCTCGGTGAGGCCGAGTTCGCGAAACACCTCCATGGTGCGGCAACTGACCGCCCGGGACCTGGGGTGGCGCGACCGCTCGGTCCGTCGCTCGACCACGAGTGTGTCGACGCCGAACCGTCCCAGGAGGATTGCCGCCGAAAGCCCGACCGGACCGGCTCCGACGATCAGGACGTCGACGGTGCGCTTGGCGGGTTCGTTCCGCTGGTTCACTGGCTGACTCCTGCAAACTCCGTCAGCTCGGGCTCTGTGATGCGGGAGTCCATGTACGTCAGTTGGCCGCACGGCTGCATTCTGGCGCGCAGCACATCATCGAACGCTGCGCTGACGTCAAGGGGCGTCCATGTCTCGCGGGTGAGGGCGGAGTCGACGATGGCGGGGTGCGACAGCAGCATCAGGTCATGCCCGTTCGCAAAGCGGACCACCTGGCCGTTGACTCCCTTGCTGAGGTCGGACAGGAGATAGAGCACCACGGGAGCGTTCGTGGAAGGCGGCGGCGCAACAGGGTTACCGCCGAAGAACTTCGTGTACGCCTCGGTCCCTGCCGTCATCATCGGTGTGTCGGCGTGGGGTGCCATGGCGTTGACCCGGATGTCTCCACCTTCGGCGCCGAACTCGGTGGCCCAAGCGAAGGTCAAGGAGGCGATCGCCGCCTTGGCTGCGGCATAGGCACTCATCATCCGAAGACCGACAACCGCGCCCGAGGTCACGTTGACAATCGACCCCTTGCCCTCCATGGCTGCGAGACCGTGGACCGACATGAAGTAAGTACCGCAGACGTTGATGTCGACGTGGCGGCGAATGTGCTCGTGGGTCTCCTGCCCGGCAGTCACGGTCTCCAGGTAGCCGGCGTTGTTGACCAGGCCGTCCAGCTTCCCGAAGCGCTCCACCGCAGCAGCGATCAGCCGCTGGCAACTGTCCCAATCGGTGACGTCCGCCGCGACGGCTAATGCTTCGCCGCCCTCGCGGTTAATTGATTCCGCCACTCCCTCTGCGCTTTCAGCATTAATGTCGGAGACAACCACCCGGGCGCCTTCCGCTGCGGCTGCGCGTGCATACGCCTCGCCGAGTCCGCGGCCGGCGCCGGTAATGAGGACGTGCTTTCCAGCGAGGATTTGATCGCTAGTCATTAAGATGCTCCTTTGCATTCGTAGTCTGGACCGGGGATGCTTTTCCCCAATCCGTGGCATAGGTCGGGTCGTGCGGATAGCGGTCGCCGAAGTTGGACGTGGGCGGAATGCCGAACAGCTCGGCGACGTCCGCTTCCGGAGCGAGTCTTTGCGCCCCGTCCCACACGCAAGTCCTCGCGAGCACCTTCCACTCCCCCTGGCGCCGCTCGCACAGATCCCGGTAACGGCCCAAAAGAAGGTCGGTAGGACCGCCGTCGGCCGGTATGGCCAGGTAGATAAACGCCGTTTCACGCCTGGCCTGGTTGCCGTTCAATTCAATGAGTATGTTGGTTACGTAGTGACTGGCCTTGTGGGCGGACTCCCGCCGCATGGAATACACCCAGTCGCAGAAATCATGGGACAGGCCCACGAACATGCCATGATCTTCAGTCGCTTCAGGCCAGTAGGTGGACTTCACCAGGTCAAGGTCCTTGCGGTCCATGCCCCGGCAATAGCGGATCATGTTCTCGTTCAACTCCTGCTTGGCAACAAGGACCCGAAGTTGCTGCAGTTCGGCGGCCCAGTCCTCCGTGTTGCCGTTGTTCGACGCAGCCTCCTTCATGAGCTCAAATACTCCAGTCATCTATCAGCTCAGGGACAGGAGCAATGCCTCGCCCTGCCCGCCTCCACCACAGAGGGCCACCGCGGCCTTGCCCCTTCCGCGGCGCTGGAGTTCGTACACGGCCGAGACGACGACGCGTGCCCCTGAGGCGCCGATGGGGTGTCCGAGAGCAATGGCACCGCCGTTGACGTTGACCCTGTCCATCCCAATTCCGAGCTGCGCCGCCGAGTGGAGCGCCACGGAAGCGAACGCTTCGTTGATCTCCACGAAGTCCAGCTCCTCCGCGCTCCAACCTGCGGCTCCGAGCGCCTTGGCGATGGCCTGGGCTGGTTTGTCCGGCAGTGAATGTCCGGGCCGGCGATCTGACCGTGGGCCCCTAGTACCGCCACGATCTCTAAACCATGGGCTTCCGCATAGCCGCGCGTGGTCAGGACGACGGCGGCAGCGCCATCCGTGAGCGGTGAGGCGTTGCCGGCCGTGACGGTACCCGCGGGGGAAAACGCCGGACGAAGTTTGCTGAGGGACTCCTCATTGCTGTCCGGCCGGACGCCCTCGTCGCTGCCTGCCAGTTCAGGTCCTCCCCGGCGACGCGGCACTTTGACCGGAACTATTTCCGTATCGAAGGACCCTGAACCTTGGGCCGCTGCTGCCCGCCGGTGGGAGTCTGCAGCGGCCTTGTCCTGCTCGGCCCGCCCGATGCCGAGCAAGTCATTGGCACGATCAGTGTTGAGGCCCATTGACTCTTGGTCGAAGGCATCGGTGAGTCCGTCGCGGGCAAGGGCGTCTGTCAGCACTGCATCCCCGTAGAGATGCCCGGCCCGGGAACCGGGAAGCAGGTGCGGGGCATTGCTCATCGATTCCTGTCCCCCTGCGATGACCACTTCCGCTTCTCCAAGCTGGAGCAGCCGGCTGGCTTCGATGATCGCGCTCAGCCCGGACAGGCACACCTTATTCACGGTGACGGCGTGGGCACTCAGCGGTATCCCCCCGGCTACCGCTGCCTGCCGTGCAGGGTTCTGGCCGGCCCCTGCCTGGATCACATGGCCCATGACAACGGCGTCAACAGCATCAGCACTAATGCCTGCCCTGTCCAAAGCGGCAGCGATTGCAACCCCGCCGAGCTCGACGGCGGAAACCGAGGCGAGCTGGCCCATCATCCGGCCCTGGGGAGTCCGGGCAGCCCCGATGATGACTACATCTTCTTTGAGGTTCACTTCTGCTCCTTGGCCTGCGGCCGACGGTGATTTGTCACGAGTTCAGCTGTAGATGGCCCGATGCAGTCGGACAAGGTAGTCCGCAGTGACTTTCGAATAGTCCGGGAACCGCTCCATGATGGCTGCAAGCGCGATGTCCCGTCGCTGCGGCAGCCGGGCCTTCTCAGCGGCAGCAAGGGCCTCCGGTAGCGTCTCGCGCGAGAGGTCGGTGCAGTAGCTGGGCGCTCCGGGCTGCTGGCGCCAGGAGTCCGCCAGGGATCCGGCGTCGACCGCGTCAAACCCGGTCTCCTCGACGAGGGCCATTGCTACCGCCTTGTCGCGATCGCGATCCGCGGCCACAGGGATGGCAATCCGTTCGGGATCCCCATCTTTTCTTCCATAGGCCTCGAATGACTCGGCCGTGATGGCGTTCCAGGCCTTCGCAACCGGGCGCCCGAGCTGCTCGGTAATCCAGACGCTTTCGACCTGCCCGTCTTCCAAGGCTTCCACCCGCCCATCACGCAGGGGGTAGTAGTTGGACGTGTCGATGATGACGGCGTTGGCCGGGAGGTCGGTGACAAGGGTTCTAACCTCGGGCATCCGGCTGAGCGGCATGGACGTGATGAGGACATCGACGTCGGTGACAGCGCTGCTTGCCTCTACTGGTCGTGCCCCCGATGCCACAATGTCGGAACTGATGGTTTCGGGGCCGCGGGAATTCGCAACCTTAACATCATGGCCGGCTCCACTCAATTTGCGGGCGAGTGTCGCGCCTATCGAACCTGCTCCTAGAATGCCGATCTTCATGAGAATCCTTGTTTTGAGTTGAGAGCCAGTGTTGGCCGTGATCTTGCCGGTAAGAGACGGTTATGCAGCGACGCGGTCACCTCGAGACGTCTGCCGCGTTGGCGGGGAGGACCTCGTCCAGTTCCGGCGCCAAGTACACCATCTGGTCGCGGAACGACTCGCTCGCGTTGCGGAATGCCCGCAGCTCGCCGTCCTTCATGAGCAGCTCTCCGCTGTCGGCCCAGCTCTCCGGCGTGGGCGCTTCGACCTTCATTCGCGGCATGCCGGCAATCGCGACGCGACCGGCAGCAACTCCGGCGATCTCAAACGTTTCGCCGAAAACTGCCGTGTCCTGGTGTGCCAACCACGTTACGAAGGCAGACACCGAGCTTGCCGGAACGGTCGTGCGCATCGCGTCCTTAATGACGGGATTAGGGAAGGCGTCCTCCGTCATCGGCGTCAAGGCAACCGGCATCAGCGTGGTGACTTGAACTCCCACCTCGCGGGCCTCGGCCGCGAGGGTGATGCCGAGACCCCAGATGGCGGCCTTGGCGGCGTTGTAGGCCGAGTCCGTGGGCACGCCCATGACCCCGTTTGACGAGATGTTGATAAGCCGCCCAGTGCCTGAGGCGATGAGATGCGGCATGGCAGCACGTGAGACTCCGACGACGCCCTTGACGGCCACGTCGAAGATGCGCCACCACGTGTCGGCTTCCATCTCCCAGAAGCGGCCGAACGCATTAATCCCGGCGTTGTTCACGACAATGTCGAGCTGCCCAAAGGAGTCGAGTGCGGTCTGGACGATCTCCGGCGCCTCGGTGACGACGTTATGACTGTCCACCACTGCGGTGCCGCCTGCGTTGGCTATTTCGGCCACAGCTTCGGCTGCGTTCGCCGCGTTGACGTCATTGACGACGACCCGCGCCCCGCGGGAGGCGAGCATCTTTGCGTGCTCGCGGCCCATTCCCTGTCCTGCGCCCGTGACGATTGCCACCCGGCCGTTGAAATCAAGATTAGTCATTTTCAGTTGCTCCATTTCTTTTGAACCGGATGGCAGTGCCACTTACTTGCCGGCCAGCCAGCCGCCGTCGACCGCCAGGGAGATTCCGGTAACCATGCGGGCCTGGTCAGAGCAGAGCCACACAACGGCATCTGCCTGATCCTCGGGTTCGGCCAGGTCGCGCATCGGGATCGCCGACAGAATCCTTTCCCGGAATTCGGGCGGGTTCTGCTCGAAAGCGTTCTTCATCATGGGACTCGTCGTCGATCCGGGTGTGAGGGCGTTGATACGAATGCCCAGGGGGCCGTAGTCCATGGCCGCGTTCCTCGTGATCCCGACAACGCCGAACTTCGAGGCGGTGTACGGGGCGTTGTTGGCGATTCCTACGAGGCCCGCAGCAGAAGCAGTGTTGACGATCGCACCGCCACCGGTCTTCAGCATCGCGTTGACTTCGTGCTTAAGGCAGTAGAAGGTGCTGTACAGGTTCACCTTCATGACCCGGTCCCAGGTCGCGCTGTCGGTCTCCCCAATAGGTGCGAAGACCCCGTTCATCCCGGCATTGTTGAAAGCGAAGTCCAGCTGCCCGAAGTTCGACACCGTCGCATCGACAAGGCCCTTGACCTGCTCCTCGTCGCTGACATCACACTGGAAGAAGACAGCCTTCCCACCAGATGCTGCGATGATCTCGACCGTTTCCCGACCGGCGGCCTCATCAATATCGGACACCACTACGCGGGCGCCGTTCTTTGCGAACGCAAGGGCGCTTGCCCGGCCAATGCCCGAGCCCGCGCCGGTGACGAGTCCGGCTTTGTCTTTCATCATCAGTTTCTCCTCATTCATTAGTAGCTATCTCCAACGTGGACGTTGTTGTCATAGTTGCGGCGCGATTCCTGCGGAAGGAACCTGTCCTCGGTTTCACGCACGTAGTCGGTCAAGGGACGGCCGAACATGGCGCCCCAGCCGATGCTGTCGGGGCCATCGTTCAAGTGGTCGATGTACTCGCCGATGGGTGTGGCCTCGCCTGATTCCTTGACCTGCATCAGCAAGCGCCAAACCTCTTTGACTCCGGGAAGCACGAAGGCCACGGGCTGGATAGCCTGTCCGATCTTTGTCATCTCGGCGACGGTCTTGCGTCCAATCAGCGGAACACCGACGGCGTAGGCTGGCCCAGGTGTCTCCTTCAGCGCGAGTTCGGCCTGCTCCCAGGTATGGAATCCCTCGTAGAAGATGACGTCCGCGCCGGTCTCGGCTTTGTAGAGCTGGGCGCGGCGGATCGCCTCGTCCACGCCGCCGCCGGCGGCACCGTAGCCGTCGGTACGGGCAACGATGACGAAGTCCCTGTCCAACTTGTCCCGGGCATCGACGGCGGCGTTGAGTCGTCCGATAGCCTCGGCGTCCGACACCAATTCGATCCCGGCGACACCGCCAGATTTCTTGGGCTCCCGCTGATCCTCGATGTGGATCCCGGCCACGCCCGCATCAATGAACTCGGACACCGTGCGCTGCACGTTGATCGGCGCACCGAAGCCGGTATCGGCGTCGCAATAGATGGGAATGTCAGCGGCGCGGGCAGTGCGTTTCGCATGCTCAACCACCTCGGTCAGGGTGAGCCATCCCGTGTCGGAGACACCCTGCCACCAGGCGGACATGCCACCGGAAAGCTGGAATGCGTCGAAACCCGCGTGCTGCGCCATCTGTGCGTGGAGGGGCAAGGCGCCGAAGGGCACCAGGGCCGTCTCGGGGCTGTCAAAGACTGCACGCAGCGCCTTGCCGGGTGAGGTCAGGCTCATGATGCGGCCTCAGGGGTGTTGAAACCGACCGTGACCACGACGTAGACGCAATCCTCGTCATACGGGTTCTTCCAGGCATGGGGCACACCGGCCATGACCAGCAGGTCTCCCGGAACGAGAGTGCGCTTCTTCCCGCCGGGGAGTACGAGGTCCACCTTGCCCGAGATAACCACCTCGTAGTCGATGGTGTCGCTCGCATGCATGCCGGCGTCGCCGTCATCGTCAGTGGCGCTCATGCTTTCGTCCAGGGTCGCCGCGTCCACTTCCCCCGAAGAGTGCGCGGGGAAGCTGCTGATACCGAAGGTGGATCCATTGGGTCCCGCAAGGGCGACCCTGCTTGGCGGGGCCCCAAAGTTCGTTTTGCTGTGGCCTCCGTCCACGGCCCAGTAAAAGGCACCTGCTGCCACGCCGGGGAAGTCGAATTCGGCGGCCGGGCCGACCTCGAGGAAGTCGGCTTCACCGGACTCGTTCGGTCCCGCGACGACGAGCTGGAATTTCTTGGGATCAGGAAAAGTCATCTGTGTTCACTCCTTCTGGATGGACGCTTTGGTCGTCAGGCGCGCAGGCCCGCCTCGCGCATCAGCGGGAAGACCTGCTCGTTCAGCCGGTCAAGGCCCTCGTCATAGTCGACGAGGCCGGTGCAGATGCCCGTGATGCCCGAGGCCTGCAACTTCTGCAACTCCTCGACCACCATCTCGGGAGTGCCCGTGATCGGCATGAGCGCCGCGCGGCCAAAGGCCCTCACGGACTCGTCACGCTTGTAGTCCTCGGACTGCTTGTACTCATCCCAGTTGAAGCTCTGGGTGCCGCTGCGGATGATCTCGCGGTAGCGAAGCGCGCTCTCCCAGTCGGTGCTCTCTGTCACATAGTCGGCGTAGGCGCGTGCTTCCTTCTCGGTGTCCTTGACGATGATGTGCGCGCCCGCCCACAGGCCGAGGTCCTCGCGACCGGCCGCGTCGGCTTTCTGACGGATTTTCGGCGTGAGCTCGCCGCTGTGCTCGACGCTTGCCACCGATGCGAACAAGACGTTTGCGTGCTTGAACGCAAACTCCTGACCTGCGGGGCTCGAACCGGCGCTCATCACCATCGGGCGGGGGGACTGCACGGGCTTTGGGTGCGCCTGCGCACCCTTCAGATTGAAGAACTTGCCGTCGAAGTCGAACTCCTGCTCCTCATTGGCCCACAGACGCTCGGCGATCTCAATCCATTCGTCGGCGAGCTCGTAGCGCACGTCGTGCTCGGGGAGCTCCACGCCGAAGATGTCGTATTCAGGCTTGAAGTAGCCCGCGGTAACATTGAGCCCCATGCGGCCGCCGCTGATGTGGTCAATGGTGGTCACCATCTTCGCGCCCATCACGGGGTTGATGAACTGCACGTTGCAGGTGGCGATGATCTGGATGTTCTGGGTCACCGCGGCCAGTCCCGCGGCCCAGGTGAAAGTCTCGAACTGACGGCCCCAAGGCCGGTCGGGACCGGCGAGCCCCTGCCAGCGCGCGATAGGAATGAATCCGTCCACGCCGTACCGGTCCGCTTTCTGCGCGAGATGCTGCACTTCGCCCCAGTTGCCAAGCTTGATGCTGTTGTCGGCGAAGTTCAGGCCGCCCTGCCCCGTGGACACGTTCGCGCCGAAGATCGCCACCTTGAAAGCGTTGTCGCCTCCGACCATTGGGCCGTTATCACGCTCGACTGTATAGTCCGCAACGAAGTCGCGATCAACGGAAGAGCCGGTGGAAGTTTCGTTGGATGCGATGCTCATAATCGCCGTCCTTTCGGGAAGATGAAATTGGATGTGGAACGGGTTGGATTTGTTATGACCGGCAGGGTCACGGTTCAGATCTGGGATGCATCCCCAAGGGCGTGCCAGCGCCGGTTGTGGTAGACCAGCGGGGCTGCAGGCGCCGCGTCTGCTGACAGCGCCGGTGACGCCTGGAGCGCCTCGACGGCCACGATGGACGACCCGCCGGCGGCCATCGAGTTGATGATCCTGCCCCGGATCCAGGCCTGGGCCCCCACAAAGTAGGGCTCGCCGGTCTCCAGTCGCGACCAGAGAGAGGTGTCAGCAAAGCGGTCAATCCCGCTGGTGGCGCAGAGTTTGGCGATGTCCACTTGGTCAGCGCCCAGTAAATGGACGATGACGGTGTCTGCGCCGAGGATAGTCGGAGTGCTGGACGAAAATTCCGACACTGAGAATGCGAGAATCGCAGGTTCGGCACTGGCCGAAATAACAGACGTTGCAGTCAGGCCGACCGGCCCGTTCCCCGCATCAGCCGTGATGACAGCGACACCGCCGGGATGGTTGCGGAATGCCGCCTTGAATTCGTCGGCAGTTATTGCCGGTTCAAGGCTTTGGGTGATGGATAAGCTCACCGGATCTCCTTTGATATCAGTGCGCCGGCTTCACTGCCGGCCCTTGCTCAGGGCTTCAACGTTAGGTGCGCAGGTGAGGTAAGCGGCATGGCAAGGCATGCCAAACAGATGGGAAACTGCGTCATGCTCGGGCAACTTGTGAATACATGGCGTGGGATGCAAAGCTGGTGACGTGCTTCACATGCTGGGCCGCTGATACTCGTCGCACTGAGGCCCTGAAATGCTGGAGCGCCTCTTCCTCAACGGTGAAAGGAGGCAGAAGTGAAACTAAGCTCTTATCAAAATCTGCGACTACCCAACTTCAGCGTTCACGGACTATGCGCGGTGTTGAAGGACGCGGACCTTGATTGGCAAATTGCGCTCACAAACGCGGAAATCGACCCCGACGCGATCGACCGCCCGGGAGGCACTATTCCTGCGAAGAAGGAGTTGGCCTTCCAACTGCAGTTCGTGGCTCTCACAAAAGATCGTGTCGACCTCTGGGTGAAGGCCGCACAGGCTTACACATTAGGATCCTTCGGCATACGCGGATTGGCCCTCGCTACCGCGCCGACCATTGGGGCCTGGGTAGAAGCCGGCAGCTCAACAGACTATGCCCCCGGCCTGATGGAAATCACGCCTCTCCGGACGTTGGATGGCACTGTGACCGGTATGGAGTACACCTATCCCGATACCCCTGCAGAGCTCATCCCGTTCAGCGTCTACCGCGATTTCTGCGTTGTTGCCCGAACTTTCACATGGATGTACGGCGGCCCTTTCCCCTTCACCCGGATCGATTTCCCTCTGGCAGAAGCCTCCCCTGAGATTTTTCCCTTCGTCCCGTGCGTCATCGACTGCGGATCGGATGCACTGCGGCTCTGGTGGGCTCCGGAAACGTCGGTACAGGAGCTCCCCTTCGGTAACGCCTTTCAACACGAAGCATGGCTCAAAGCGGATCACCAGATTCTTGACAATCTAAGGGCAACCGGCGACTGGCCCGACACTGTCATGAAGACCATAAAAGCCGCGCCAGAGCTCAACCGCAAACTGGCAAATGTGGCCGCAACACTGCGGGTCTCGCCCCGTACCCTGCAACGCAAGCTCGAACTCACCGGAGACGACTTCGCCCAGCTCCGGGACAAAGCCCTGCGTGACCTCGCCGGCGATCTGCTCTCGAAAACGGATCACTCTGTCGCACGGATATCACGCACTCTGGGTTACACGGACCCAACGAGCTTCACCATCGCCTTCAAACGGTGGAATGGGATGCCGCCGACGGCCTACAGGGAAGCGTCCCGATACAAGAACAGCGGAAGGTCCAAGGCTTAGACGCCCGCGCTGCGCATGGCGTCTGCGGCCCGTATCAGGGCTAGGTGGGAGAAGGCTTGTGGAAAGTTTCCCGCCATCCGTTTTTCGTTCATGGCGTATTCTTCGCTGAGCAGGCCGAGGTCATTGGAAAGTCCCACCAGGTCGCCCATCAGGTGCTTGGCGTCTGCCAGTCGGCCCGAGCGTGCGTACTGTTCCACCAGCCAGAAGGAGCAGGCAAGGAATGGATGTTCCCCCGGCGCCAATCCGTCGACGCCGGTCTCGGTGCGGTAGCGCATCATCAGGCCCCCTGCGGTAAGTAGGTCCTTCTCCAACTGGGCGACTGTTCCCAGCATCCGCTCATCGTCGTAGCCGAGGAATCCGACCTGCGGCAAGACCAGCAGGGCCGCGTCCGTCTCCTCGCCCCCGTATGTCTGGGTAAAGGAATTAAGGTTGCGGTTGAATCCGAGGTCCGCTATTTCTGCCGCCAGTCGATCCCGATGCCGCTCCCAGTGCCCCAGCGGTCCAGGCAGTCCATGGTCCCGGACAGCCCGTACTCCGCTGTCATAGGCTGCCCACATCATGACGCGGGAGTGCGTGAAGTACTGCGGAGCGCCCCGCATTTCCCACAGACCCAGGTCTTTGTCTTCGAAGTGTTTGTCCACTGATCCAAGGAGGGCGCGCTGCAGGGCCCAGGAGAAATGGTCCTCCTTACCTCCGGCAAGGCGAAGCCTCTCCAGTACCACCATCACCTCCCCCACAACATCGGCCTGATGCTGGAAGACGGCTGCGTTGCCGATTCGAACGGGTCTGGCGTCCTGATAGCCAGGCAGGTGGGGGAGTTCCTTTTCCGTCAGGTCGCGTTCGCCCCCTACGCCGTACATTATTTGCAGTTCCTCTGGATCGCCCGCGAGCGCCCGCAGGAGCCAGTTGCGCCACTTCAGGGCTTCGGATTCGTAGCCGTGCGTTAACATGGCTTCGAGCGTCAAGGATGCATCGCGCAGCCAACAGTAGCGATAGTCCCAGTTGCGTGGTCCGCCAAACTCCTCAGGCAAGGAAGTGGTAGGAGCGGCGACAATGCCGCCCGTCTCGTAGTGGGTTAGAGCCCGTAAAACCAGAAGTGAACGCTTGACCACACTCTGATAGGGCCCGTCGTAGCGGCAATTGCCCGCCCACGTGGTCCAGTAGTGGATGGCGTCGTCCAGGGCTGCGTCAATATTGATGGCCGGCGGCACGTCGCGGTAGGAAGGGAACCATGTTAGGTGGAAGTCCACGTTCAGTCCCTGCTGGACCGTGAACTCCCCCGCATGCCGGTGGTCTTCTGCTTGCGGAAGGGGGGTGCCCCGCAAAGACAGAGCGTCCGGACCGGACATGGCGAGAAGTATTTCGGCGCCGGGGTCCGCGCTGTCGCGGATCCTGCTCACCCAAGGCAGTACGGTGGCGTACTGGGGCCGAATCCTTATCTCTTGACGCATTTGAACTGTCCCGCTGAGTCCGGTTACCCGCCGGACGAGTGATGGCTGGGCGTCACCCACAGGCATGAAGTCCGTCACCAAGACCTTTCCGGAATTGGTCTGCCACGTTGTTTGGAGTACGAAGGTCGAGTCCACATAGTGACGGTCCACGACAGCGGCCTCCGGCGGACTCGGGGCTAGCAGCCACCGGCCATGGTCTTCGTGCCCGAGCAGGGAGGCAAAGACAGAGGGCGAGTCGAAACGCGGGAAGCAGAGCCAGTCCACACTGCCCTGCCGGGAAACAAGGGGTCCGGTGTGGAGATCCGAAAGCAGCGCATAATCCTCAATCTGGGCAGCCATGCTTCACTCAACCACAAGATGAAAGATCCCCATAGGCCTTGCGGCTCCGGGCAGGAACGCAGGGCTAATTACCGTGCTTGGGCATTGCGTTGGCCTGGTGTACAGACAAAGAACTGAGGCTGTGCGACCGGTGCAAACGGAACGATGAGCCACTGGTTTCCGTAGAGCTCCACATAGGAGTCTGAAGGGCAGAGTGTGAAGGCTTCTTCGCGCGTCATCTCGTTTCCTCTCCTTCGTTGCTTTGTTTCGGCTCCCTTGCGAGGCCTTGCTTAGCTTCAACGTTAGGAGCCCGCAGCGTTGGACCGGCAGGACCAGCGACGCCAAGTAGATGGGAAACCGCGCCAAACGCGCTCTTTGGCGTGTTGTAAGCCCCCGAAGGTGCAAAGCTACTGACGTGACTTCACGAGCCTTCTGATACTCGGATTTGCCGATGCGCTTTCGAGCAGGAGCCCGTCCCTCCACAAAGAAGAGGAGAGAGATGCTTCCCCCATCCCGTCCTGGACTTGCTAAGTCGCCCCGGTATGCCTGGGGCAGAAGGTGGCGACGGTGAAAGGGGGAACATACCAGAACCTTCGGGTACCAAATTTTAGCGTGCACATACTGCGTGGACTGCTTGAGGATGCGGACCTGGATTGGCAGAGCGCGCTCGCGCATGCGGAAATTGACCCCGATGCGGTGAACCGTCCGGGAGGGACAATTCCTGCGAGGAAGGAATTGGCCTTCCAGCTTCAGTTCGTTGGTCTAACAGAAGATCGTGTGGATCTCTGGGTGCGCGCAGCGCGCGCTTACTCACTGGGCGCCTTCGGGGTGAGAGGATTGGCCCTTGCTACTGCGCCGACCATCGAGGCGTGGGTAGACGTTGCGAGTACCACTGACTATGGCCCTGCGCTGTTCGAACTGGCGTCACTGAGGACACCGGATGGCGCAGTAACCGGGATGGAGTTCACCTACCCCGATGCCCCGGAAGAGCTGATCCCGTTCAGCGTTTACCGCGACCTTTGTTTCATTGCCCGGAATTTCACCTGGCTCTATGGCAGCCCTTTCCCTTTCACCCAGATTGAATTCCCTCTCGCGGAAGCCTCCCCCGAACTTGCGGCTAACGTTCCCTGCGTGATCGACTGTGGCGCCGAAACGCTGCGGCTATGGTGGGACCCAGCAACGTCAGCACAGGAGCTTCCTTTCGGTAACGCCTTTCAGCACGCGGCGTGGATCAAGGCGGATACCCAGATCGTCGACACTCTCAGGGCGACCGGAGACTGGGCCGACACTGTCGCAAAGACCATAAAGGCGGCCCCTGAGCTTAACCGCAAACTGGCAAACGTGGCCGCAACACTTCGAGTTTCTCCTCGCACCCTGCAGCGCAAGCTTGAACTCACCGGGGACGACTTCGCCCAGCTCCGGGACAAGACCCTGAGCGACCTTGCCGCCGATTTGCTCTCGAATACGGATCTTTCGGTAGCGCGCATATCCCGCAGGCTTGGCTATACAGAGCCTGCGAGCTTCACCATCGCCTTTAAACGGTGGAAGGGCATGCCGCCCACGGCCTACCGGGAAGCTTCCCACTACAAAACCAACGTCACATCCGGGGCCTAAGCCTGCCCGCATTGTCCTGATAAACGCAAACGTACCTTGGCGTACTTTCCCATGCGGACGGCGTTCATTGCCATGCCGGGCCGGGGTCCCTCCAACTTAACGTTGAAGCCTGCACTGGCCCGGCAAAGAAGCCGGATTCTTCCGCAGAGCACAACGCATGGCGTCGACGTGGTCGGCAGATCGAACCAATGATCCAGTCATATGCGCTGCTCTTCGCGTCAGGAACGATCCCAGCAGCTGCTGGATATAAACAAAAGGTGGTCAAAGATGACACAAACAATAGCGGTCGAGCCCCGCACCGGCCGAAGCACACCGATCATTGCCCTACTCCTGCTGAGCGGCATAACGCTTGACATCCAGTACGGAATCCTCGCCCCGCTCATCGGGGTGATCGCGACTGAATCAGGCCTGACGGGCTCGGAAATCGGGTGGGTCCTTAACGCGCTGATGATGGGCAGCGTGATTTCCGTCAGCCTGACCGCCCGGATGGGTGATATTTTCGGGCATCGCAAGGTTCTCATCGCACTGATCGTCTTGGCACTGGTGGGATGCGCCCTCGGTGCAACCGCCGACGGTTTCTGGCCTCTGGTCGCGGGCCGGTTCCTCATGGGCCTCGCGGTCACGATTCCACTGAGCTGGGGACTTCTGCGTCCACGTGCTACCGCCCGACAAATCCGGCTGGTCTCGCTGGTGCTCTCGACAGTGATGGCAGTCCTTGTGCCGCTCGCACTTATTGCCGGCGGACTCATCGTTGGACTGGGTTTGCCGTGGGAGACCGTCTTCTGGGTGACCTTTGCTTTGTACGGCGTGATGCTGATCCTGGCTCTGAAGTCACCTGAGACACCTGCCGCCGCCCGTGCTGTGGTCCAGTTGGACTGGTTTGGCGCGCTGGGGCTCGGCGTGTGGGTCACGGCGCTCCTCGTTGGCATTGCTGAAGGGCCCGGCCAGGGCTGGACCTCACCGCTGGTGCTCGGAGCATTCCTCGTCAGTGCCGTGACACTGGCTGCTTGGATCATTCAGCAGCGACGCACCCAGGAACCCCTGGTGTCATTCCGCAACATGGATATCCGGCAGACTCTCATTGGCTACTCCGGAATCCTCCTGATCAGCCTGGTTGGCCAGGGCATCTTCATCGTGCTGCCGGCATGGCTGCAGACCCCGGCTTCGTCCGGGTACGGCCATGGCCTCTCTGCCCTGGACTCCTCATACGTACTCCTCGCGATGATTCCCGGGGCGGCATTGGGATACCTGTGGACCCGATGGGGCCTTCGGCGCCTGGGACCGAAGACCGTCCTGGTTGTTTCCGGATCTGCTGCGGTCCTCGTCTTCCTCGGACTCGCCCTGGCCCACGGCCACGTCTGGCTGTCCTGGTTGTGGGTGTTCCTGTACGCGCTCACGATCCTCAGCTGCCTGACTACGGGATACACCCTCGTTGCAGCCGCTGGCCGCCAGGACAACATGGCAGTGACCGTTGGCATGCAAAACATCATCCAGTTCGTCGGAGCGATGATCGCCGTCGCAATCATCTTGAATGTGCTGGTCCCCGGCGCCGACGGATTCATTCCGGAGGCAACCTTTGCCGGTATCTACATCGCATCGGCCGTGATTATCGCTGTCTTCGTGATCGTCTGGGCGGTGCTGGCACCGAAGCGCATCACCGATCTGCATGCAGTCGACACGGAGACAGATCCCACGAAGGTCCATGTTGCCAGCCACTAAGAGGACCTAAAGCTGATCCTGGAGGCCTCCTCCGGGCGGCGAGCCATTCTCGCCGAAGGCCGGTGAGCAAGTCGCGGACTCAAAACAGCGGGTTGCTCACCGGCCCCACAAGCCGAAAACCACTATTCAACGGACACAACTATGACATTCCACAAGCAAGATGAGTGGCTTCCCCTTATTGGAGAATCCGTACAAATAAGACAGTATGGCCGGTTTGTCCGGACAGGGATGGTTGACGCCGTCACGGCCGACGACAGGATCCTTTGGCTGGGGGCGGATGGTGTGAACCAGCGTCAATTGATCAGCAAAGTCGAGGGATTCGAGGTCTGGATGACCTACAACTGGGAGACCGCCAACGGCGGAAGGTGACGTTCTACCCGGTTAGCCTGCCTGGGGTCCACCAGCAAGGAGCAAGCCCACGAGCACGCATGACCGGCGATTATTGACGATGACTAGGTGAATCGTTCCATATCGCGCATTACGATAGTGATTCACAAATAGCGCAAGTTTTCTCTTGACGGGTGAGCTATGACACAAGTACCGTCGGCATAGCACCCACCAAGATCGCCGAGCAAAGAAGCTGGCGGGCCACCCCGTATTCCGGTCGTCAACGGCGCCAGCCGGATAAACGGGAGGCCAGGGGACGCACGCTTCACAGCATGCGAAAGAAACGCGAGGAGCAAAGATGCGAACAACGAAGTCGCGAATTATGTTGGCTGCTGGATCCACGGCGGTGCTGCTGGCTCTGGCTGGTTGCGCTGAGAGCGCAAGCAGCCAAGGCCCCGCTGCCACTGTTGCGATCGATGTCGGCAACGACATGACGGTCAATCTGAAGGCCAGCCCCAACCTCAAGGTCGCCGTATTCATCCCGGGCGTAGCAAATGCGTACGGGCAGGCGCAGGAGCTCGCCGCGAAGGAGACGGCCAAGGAGCTCGGCATGGAGATGACCTTGTTCGACGGGAGTTACGACCCGAGTCAACAGCTAAACCAGATGCAGACGGCGCTGGCATCCGGGGATTACGACGCCGCCGTGGTGCAGGCGCTCGACGGCACGGTGGTGTGCAAGACCATCACCGAGGATTACCCCAAGGCCAACATCCTGGTGGTGAACAACGTCACGCCGCTGTGCGAGTACGGCATTAATCAGACCGGAGCATCGGTTGAAGAGGTATGGGCGCCCGGCACCATGAACTTCGTCGGCAGCAACAACACCCGCGCCTACATCGATGGCTGGTTTGCCGCCGCGGCCGAGGCGAACCCCGGCAAGCAGAAGGTTGTTGCTGTCCTTGGTCCCGCTGTCGCCGCCCAAACGCGAGTCATTGAAGTTGCCCTCGCGAAATTCGCGAAGGACAACCCTGACTATACGGTCGACAAGCTCTACACCGACTACAGCACGACAGGCACGTTCAACGAGACCCAGACTTACCTCCAGGGCCATCCGGACACCACCCTCATCCTGTCCATGTACACGCCGGACATCTCTCGGGGCATCGTCGAAGCCGTAGACGACGCGGGCCTTCTCGGCAAGATCCACATCGTAGACCAGGGTTTCGGCGGGTTTTCGATCGAACAGATCGAGGCGGGGAACATCCAGTTCTCAACCCTGTTCTTCCCATACAACGGGATAAAGGTATCTCTCGAGACCATCGCGGCGGCTCAACGCGGGGATGCCGGCCCTCGTTTTGTGGATGACTCGGTCATTGGCACGGCGAAGAGTCCTTTCACCATCACGAAGGACACAATCTCCGAACTTCCCCCCGAACTGCGCTAGCCCCGGGTAGCTGCCACTCCCTTAAGCAGAGTCGGCGGACCACGCCACGATCGCGACGCAAAGAAGCCCGCGGCATCACATATATCCCGGCCGCCTACGGCGCCGGAACAAGCAATCAGGAGAATTATGCGTACACCAAAGTCGCGGGCCATGCTGGCCGCGGGATCCACAGCGGTACTGCTCGCCTTGGCCGGTTGCGCGGGAAACAGCAGCGGCGACCCGGGCAATCAGGGTCCAGCCGGCTCGGTCGCAATCGATGTCGGCAACGACACGAAAGTGAACCTGAAGACCGGCCAGGGCCTCAAGGTCGCTGTTTTTATCCCGGGAGTCGCCAATGAGTTCGGGTTGGAGCAGGAGCGGGCGGCGAAGGAAACTGCGAATGAACTTGGTATGGACATGACCTTATTTGACGCAGGATATGACCCGAACAAGCAGCTCAACCAAATGCAGACAGCGATGACGTCCGGAAACTTCGACGCCGCGGTAGTTATGGCCCTCGACGGCGTGATGTCCTGCAAGCTCCTCACCGAGGATTTCGCAAAGGCTAATATCCTCACGTCGATTTCAGGATCGCCCCTCTGCGACGACGGCACAGATCAGAGCGGTAAGTCAGTTGACGAGGTCTGGGTCCCGGGCACCTTGAACTTCGTGGGCAGCAACACCACCCGCGACTACGTCGACGGCTGGTTGGCGGCCGCAGCAAAGGCTAACCCGGGTAAGCAGAAGGTGGTGGCCGTTCTTGGCCCGGCGGTCAACACTCAGACGCGCGTTACAGAAGCCGCAATGGCAAAGCTTGCGCAGGACAACACCGACTATTCAATTGACACGATCTACACCGACTGGACCACGACTGACGCGTACAACAAGACCCAGACATACCTGCAGGGCCATCCTGACACTACCCTCATCCTGTCTGCGTCCGCGCCCGACCTAACCCAAGGCGTCATCCAGGCCGCAAAAGACGCCGGTCTTTCCGAAAAGATCCATGTTGCGGACGTCGGTTTCGGCAAGTTCCAGATCGAACAATTAGAAGCCGGCAACGTCCAGCTCTCCACGATGCTCTTTCCTTATAACCAGATGAAGGCAAACCTCAGCTCCATCGCGGCCGCGCAGCGCGGGGATGCGGGCTCCCGTTTTGTGGATGACTCGGTCATTGGCACTGCAAAGAATCCTTTTGTGGTGACGAAGGAAACGATCTCAGAACTGCCCGCCGAGCTGCGCTAACACCGCAGGTCGCCCCGCCTTGGGCCGGGGCGACGTTCCCTCGAACGCCGCCCCGGCCCAGTACAGAAAGTAGACCCGGCAATGGAGCCTTCACAATCGGACCCGGCTATCGCCGTCGCGCTTAAAGCGGTATCAAAGACCTACGGTGCCACCCGCGCATTGATCGACGTGGACGTTGAGATCCATGAAGGAACAGTACATGCACTGATCGGCGAGAACGGAGCGGGAAAGTCCACGGCCCTGGGTGCGATCGCCGGTCGCGTCGACTTTGACGGAGGTGTCGTCGAAGTCTTCGGTGAACCGCTTGAACCGGGAAACCTTCGCGCCGCACGCCGCAGCGGCGTCTCAGCCATCTATCAGGAACTGACGATCATCCCGCATCTGGATGCAGCAGCGAATGTATTTCTTGGGTCCGTCCTGTCCCGGTTCGGAGTTCTCTCCAGCCGCGAAATGCGTCGCCGCTACGAACAACTGTGTACTGAGCTGGACGTCCGGGTCATACCTGCCGGCGTTCCCGTAGGCACCCTCTCGGTCGCAGAGCAGCAGCTGCTCGAGATCATGCGGTCCCTCGTGGTCGAACCTCGCGTCATCCTCTTCGATGAGCCGAGCGCCTCGCTCGCCGTCGAGGAACGGGAGGCGCTCTACAAGGCGATCGAAGGGTTACGCAAGCGCGGCGTCACCATCGTGATCGTGAGCCACAACTTCGACGAGATCGAACGGCTCGCCGACTGGATAACGGTCTTCAGGAACGGCCGGGCCATCACCACGAGCAAGCGCGGGGAGAAAACCCGGGCCGAACTCGTGCGCGCAATGCTCGGTGACCAGCGAGGTGACCAGACGCTTAGCCGGGTGCTGCTGGACAAGCCGGTGGAAATACACGCCGGACCCATCGAGCCCGGCGTTGCCCCGATTCTCGAGGTGGTTGGGCTCACCGTTCCGGGAGCCATTGAAAATATCGACCTGGACGTGAGGCCCGGGGAAATACTTGGCATCGCCGGTTTGGTGGGTTCTGGCCGTTCGACGTTGCTTAGGGCGATCGCCGGTGCGGAACCCACTGCTCGGGGAACCATCCGCCTGGCGGGCGCAGAGCCTGCCTGGCCGCGGACTGTGCGCGCCGCACGCAAACTCGGAATCGGGTTGATCCCCGAGGACCGCAAGGGAGAAGGGCTAGTCCTGCTCCGCAGCGCCGCGGACAACATTGCCCTCTCCAATCTTGGCTCCGCCTCAACCGGGGGCGTGATCGTCCGCAAGAAGCTCCGTGCCATGGTCGCCGAGGCAGCCTCAAGGCTGAACTTCCCCGTAGCCCGATTAGGTGAACGCAGCGACAGGTTCTCCGGCGGCAATCAGCAGAAGTTGCTGATGGCACGGTGGCTGTACGACCGACCCCGGGTGCTGCTCGCCGACGAGCCAACACGCGGTATCGACGTCGGCGCCAAGGGCGAACTCCTCGAGACTTTACGCGTGATGGCGGCCGATGGCGTTGCCGTGATCATGGTCTCGTCCGAGCTTGAAGAAGTGTTGGCGGTGTCCGACCGGGTGCTCGTAATTGCCAAGGGCCGCAGCATGGGGCTCCTTGAGCGGACCGGCGATCAACAGATCGCCATGGAAGACGTACTGCAAGCAGCATTTGGATTGAAGGAGCACGCATGAGCGCCACCATCGACCGGGACACCACCCCGGAAGGAACCGTTATTCCTGCTGTGACAGCAGGCAAAAGCCTCAACCTGCGAGAGAGAGCAGCAAGCCTCGGGATGGTCTGGGTGCTCATCATCCTCGTCATCACAGCGATCATCCTCAATCCCCGCTTCCTCAACCCGGGAAACCTGGTCAACATCCTGACCCAGAACGCGCCCGTCGGCATTATCGCGGTAGGGATGACGTTCATCATCATCGCAGGAGGCTTTGACCTTTCGGTGGCCGCCGTCCTGGCTATCGGCGGGGTGTCCTACGCAACGCTGTCCCACATGATGCCTGCGGGGCCGGCGATACTCATCACGCTGGCGATCGGATTCCTCCTCGGCCTGATCAACGCCCTCCTCATCACCAAAGCGAAAGTGAACGCGTTCATCGCAACTCTCGCCACCGCCTCTTTGTTCAGCGGCCTGACCTTGCTGTACACAAACTCCAAACCGGTTTCCATGGCAACGGGCGGCTACGACTTCCTTTCCGACGAGGACTTCCTCGGAGCACCGCTCTCCGTCTGGCTGCTAGCCGTCCTCGTCGCAGCAGGATGGTTCGCACTGTCCAAAACCGTGTACGGCCGGGGAATCTACGCGATCGGCGGCAACAACGAAGCCGCACGGCTGGCCGGACTGCCCGTAACCTCACTCCGGGCAAGTACCTACGTGCTGACAGCCATGCTCGCCGCACTCGCCGGCATCGTCCTAGGATCGGTCATCGGCGTCGGACAGCCAGGCGTAGCCGTCGGAGTCACACTCAACTCGATCGCGATCGTTATCATCGGCGGAACTTCACTGCTCGGAGGAGAAGGCGCCATGTGGCGAACCCTCGTCGGCATCCTGATCTTCGGAACCATCAACAACGTCTTCGACATCCTCGCATTTCCACAAGCAACACAAGAGGTCGCCCTCGGCGTGATCGTACTCGCCGCCGTATCCCTCGACGCCTACACCCGGTCACGGAAACGCTCAGGAGAAGCCTGACCTGCCGCGACAACGGCAGCTTTGCTGAAGAATCCCCTATCAGAGAAGGAATATGAATATGTCACGATTGGCCGGCAAGGTCGCCATCATTACGGGTGCAGCCAGCGGACTGGGGCTCTCCGCCCTCAAGCTCTTCGTGGCCGAAGGGGCCCGGGTAGCGGCTACGGACATCTCCGCGGAGGCACTGCAGCAGGCGGTCGATGAAGTTACGGCTGACGGTGGCGAGGCAATCGCCCGCACTCACGACGTCTCTTCCGTTGAGGACTGGAATCGTGTGGTTGATGACGTCCTGGCGGAGTGGGGCACGATCGACATCCTGATCAACAATGCTGGCATTGCCCTGCCAAAGGGTATTCTCGACGCCGGGCTGGAGGACTGGAACAAGGTCATGGCCATCAACGCCACCGGACCCTGGCTCGGGATGAAGAGTGTAATCCCCACCATGCAGGCCGCCGGCCACGGTTCCATTGTGAACGTCTCGTCGATCGCCGGGATTATCGGTGGTGGCGCCGGGGACGGCGGGGGCGCGGCATATTCCGCCTCGAAGGGTGCGGTCCGGTCCCTGACAAAGCACGCTGCCCAGTGGTTCGCAAAGGACAGCATCCGGGTAAACTCGGTGCATCCGGGTCCGATCGATACCGGCCTGACCCGTGGTTACGGGTTCACCAGGGAAACGCTGGCCAACCCCGGAACTGTTCCTTTGCCGCCCCACGCCGGGGAGGCCTCCGACATCGCGTACGGCATGCTCTACCTTGCCTCGGACGAGGCAAAGTTCATCACCGGAGCAGAACTAGTCATCGACGGCGGATTCATCTCTCGCTGAGGAAACCTACTCCTAGTACTACAGCGGGCCGTCATTGCCAACGAAGATGTCGCGGTATCGCTTCGACCATTCATAAACTAGCCGCCCACGACCCCGAAACGGGATCGTAGTGGATGCGGTCGACTTCAGAAGGACAAGCACATGCATGAAATCACCCTTCAACTTGACGTTCCCGCCACGATGCGCGACGGCACCATTTTGCGAGCAAACGTTTTCCGCCCTGAGGGAGAAGGTCCTTTCCCTGTTCTTCTTGCCCGCCACCCTTACGACAAGAATTTGATGGAGACCGGCCAGCTCGACGTCAGGACGTTGGTGCGAGCTGGCTACATGGTGGTCACGCAGGACTCCAGGGGTCGCTTCACTTCCGACGGCGAGTGGCATCCCTTGCAACACGAACGCGAGGATGGCTACGACACCGTTGAATGGGCGGCTTCTCTACCGGGCAGCAACGGCAGGGTGGGCATGTTTGGCCCCAGCTATCTCGGCAGCACCCAGTGGAGCGCCGCGATTGCCCGTCCCCCACATCTGGCGACCATCGTCCCTGCCACAACTTTCGCCGACCCGGACAACGGCTTACTGTTCCGAGGCGGGGCGATCGAGTTCGGAAACAACCTTTTCTGGGGACTGTTTACCGCCTTGGGCCAGATCCCGAAGGCCGGGCTCGAGGCCGACGCAATGATGAGGCAGTTGGGGACGACGTTCACCGACCTTGACGCTCTCGCCACCCGCACGTATTGGCAGCTACCGGCAGGTGCCCCTGCGGCGCTGGCGGCGACAGGTCAGCCGGACCTCGGGGTCACCCGAGCCTTGGCGGATCCCACAACCATGGAGGACACACGCGTCTCAAGCAAGTACGACGATATAGACGTTCCCACCTTGGGGTTCGCGGGCTGGTACGACCTCTTTCTGCAAGGAGACATCGACAACTACGTCGGCCTGCGGGCACGCGGCCGTACCGCTCGCCTCGTAATCGGGCCCTGGCACCATGGCAGCCTCTCATCGCCTTGGAATGGAGGCCAGGTCGGTGAAATCAACTTCGGCCTTTCCGCCCAGACCCCGGGCGGACAGACGGTCACTGATATCGAGCGAGAGTGGTACGACCACTGGCTAAAGGACATGCCCGCCACCCACGCACACGAACCCGGTGTCCTGATCTTCGTTATGGGTACGAACCAGTGGAGGTCCGAAGAGGACTGGCCGCTCGCACGGGCCAAAGACACGGCGCTGTATCTCAACGAGGACAAGACTCTGACATGGTCAGTGCCCGAGCTTGACGAGGCCGGGTTGGGCTTCACCTACGACCCGGCTGACCCCGTCATCACCCGAGGTGGAAGCATCCAAATGGCCTCCGACTTCCCCGCAGGCCCATTCGACCAGCGCGTCGTGGAGGCCCGTGACGACGTTCTGGTTTTCACCACCGATCCGCTTGAGGCTGACCTCGAGATCACCGGACGCGTGCGCGCAACCATCTTCGCCTCCACGGACGGTCCCTCCACCGACTGGGTAGTGCGGCTGTGCGAGGTCGACGGGGCTGGCATATCGCGCAATATCACCGACGGGATAACACGTGTGCATACCGAATCGGAGCGTGTCGACGAGGTCGATGTCGACCTGTGGTCGACCTCCATCGTTATAAAGGCGGGCCACTGCCTGCGCGTGCAGGTGACTTCCAGCAATTTCCCCCGCTGGGACCGCAACCTCAACACCGGGGAACCCGTGACTGAGGGCACTTCCATCCGCGTCGCACAGCAGCGGCTCTACCACGACCGCAAACGTCCCTCGCGAATCATTCTCCCGATCGTCCCCAGTGGACCGGAGAACGTATTGGCCAACCGCGAGGGTCAGTAAAGTTTGCTACCCTGGCACGCTTTCGGTGGTGGAGCCCAACGTCGTTCAGGCGAGGAGGATGCGGTGGTGGGATTGGCCTCGTTGGGCTCCAAAAGAGCGGCGAACGCCTGGACCAGGCTGAGCCCTGCGGTGATCGCCGGGCAGGAGGCGGCGAGCTGGTCGAGGCGCTCTTGCTGTCCGACGGTGAGCCTGTCCGGTCTGCTTAGAGGGAGGCGGGGAGGCAAGGCGGGGTAAGAGGTCCGGGACGCTCATCCTGGTGCGGCCCTGGTTCAGGTACGGGGTCAGCTGGTTCCCGCTGCCCTGGTAGCCCAGCTCAGGGGTCTCGCGGAGGAGCTGTTGAACCGGCCCTGGGCTCGGTCGCCCGGCGGCTGGGCAGGTGCTTCCGATACGGGTCCGCGAACGTGGGCCGGTACGGCGGGACGCGCTGGAGGCGTTCAGGCGTACAGGCGTACAGGTCGATGACGGTGGCTAGGTACCACGGCTTGGAGCCCTTGATCAGCAGGTAGGTCATGTCCCCGACGTAGCGCTGGTTCGGGGCCGAAGCAGTGAAGTCCCGGCCCAGGATGTCCGGGATCCTTGCCGCGGCCGGGCCGGGGACGGTGGTGCAGTGCCGGATCCCCGAGAGGCGAACAAGAGCGAACAAGGCGGCGAAAAAGACTCTCACCCCGCAGCGGGCCGTCGCTTCGGTGTACCGAAAGCCCTCCTTGCTCGTGATACACGATTAGCAGAGAGACCGTCTCCTCGTACACCCGGCAAGCAAGGTTGGAATGAGCGTTTCCGTGCCGGGGTCGTCGTTATCCCATATCCGGATGTCGCCATGGCTTGACGGAATCTACATGGGGGGAAGAGAAAGGTCCACCGAGAGGGCAGCAAGGACCACGATATCGACGAGTTGCCCCAGCCCAGATGCTAGCTGGCAAGGTGTACCTTCCCGGAAACGGCGTAACAGCCTGAGCGCTGGTTCTCACTGGTCGTAGACAGGGGCGGGTTCTCCCTGGAGTTCGCGGACGACGACGGCCGTGGGCATGCCAGAGGTTGCACCGAGGGACTGCGTCGAGAGGGACGCCTGGCAGACCGCCCTGTTCGCGGCATGAGGAGGGACTCGCCCTTGGTCAGGGCGTTACCGAGGACTCCCACGAAAGTGTCGCCGGCGCCAGTGGTGTCCACCACATTCACCGAGGGCGCTGGGATCTGGGTCGACTCTCCGCTGAGCCAGATCAGGGCGCTTCGACCTCCGAGAGTTACGACGAGGAAGGTCGGCGCCTTTCGTCCGGCCATGGCCCCCCAAGCAGAGCCGGGTTCTCTGGGACGCGCTGGCCGAAGATGACCTCGAACGCGCCTTCGTTAACGAACATCACATCGCACCAGCACCAGGAGTTCCGTGTCGAGCGCTCGGGCCCGCGCGGGGTTGAGCACAAAGATCCCCCTCGACCGCTGCGCAGCTCTGCGAATTACGTCCAGCGGCACTTCAGGCGAGCACTTCGGCTGCTTCTGCGGCAGCTTCGGCTGCTTCCGTGACGCTGTGGGGACTCACCGTCGCGTTGGCCTCGCTGACGACGACGATCGAGTTTTCGGCAGTTGCGGGCGAAGTTCTGTCACAGTTCTGCTGGGATCCGAAACCCGCCTTGTCTGCCATCGCCACAAGCGGGGCCCCGAACCGCTAGTTCGGGGGCCCCGCGTTGTTAAATCTCGAGGTCGAGGATGGCAATGTCGGTGTTTTTGCGGAACTCGAGGATGAACATGGCCACCTCCATGTGGGTGGGGTCGGCCGAGAACACTTCCAGGGCGGCGCGGTCATCGAGCTCGGCGACGAGGCCGAAGTCGAAGTTTCCTTCGATACCTATGTCGATGCCTGCCTTTAAAGAGCGCAGGCCGGGGATGACACCGACGAGTGCTTCAAGTCGATCGATGGCCTCCTGCACGCGCTTCGCCGGTGTGCCTTCGATGACGCGGAATAAAACGATGTGTCGGATCATGGTGTCTCCTTTACTGGGCGGCGTGGCCGCCGTCGATGATGATGTCGGCGTCGGTTCCGGTCACGAACCCGCGGCTCGGCGAGGAAGAGCACGCGGTAGGTGATGTCGATCGGATCGGCGCCGAAGATCGGGATCTTCGAGAGGACCGCGTCGGCGGTTTCCTTCGACATGGCTTCTATAATGGGGGTGCGGGTGAGCCGCGATCGGACCGTATTCAGGCGGACGTCGGCCTTGGCAACGTCCAGCGCGATCTTCTTCGTGATCGCGCGCAGAGCCTCCTTGATAGCCGAGTACGCCGCTGGGCCACCGCTGACACCGCCCACGAGACCGGCTGCAGACGAGATCTTGACGATCGAACCCGTGCCGTTCTTCTTGATCTCGGCATCGCAGCTTCGAGCGGCGTGCCGAGGATGTTGACGTCGAGGATGCGGATCGTCTCGCCGGCGTCGATGTCCCACATATCCTGTGTCTGGCCGGTGTTGATCAGGGGTGTCCACCTTGCCGAACGCCTCAGCGGCCTTTGGAACGAAGTCGACGCAGTCGCTCTTCGTGACGATGTTGTGCTTGAGCCCGACGGCTGCCTTGGATCCAGTCGCTTCATTTGATCTCTGCGACCGTCTCTCTAACAGCGCGTGAGGTCCGTGGCGACGACCTTCGTGCCCTAAGGGCGAAGAGCTTAGCCTCAAACTTGCCTTGCCCCCCGGCCGCTCCTGTGATGATTACGGCCTTCCTGTATAGACGTCGCCTGATGTTTGCCCTGTTTTTGGCAGACGCTAATTATGTGCTGCGCGGTTGATCGCGACAGTTTCGTCCAGAGACGGCATCTTCTCGAAAGAGCCGAAGTACTCGATGAGACGGTCACGCGTGATCGTCGCCTTGTCTTTCTCGGCCGCGGCAATAGCCTTGGCGAGGTCTGCCAGGCCGAGCTCGGTGCAGTAGGCCGGGGTGCCCGGCTGCTGGCGCCACGAGTCGGCAATTACGCCGGCGTCGAAGGGGTCAAAGCCGGTGTCGTCAACGAGGCCCATGACCGTAGCGCGGGCCTCGGCGGAGTCCGCAGCGACAGGGATTGCAATTCGGCCAGGAGATCCTGCGGGGAGTCCCTTGGTCTGCTGGGTACCGGCGAGTGCTGCATTCCATGCCTTAACCACGGGGCGCCCGAGCTGCTCCTGGCTCCATTCGCTCTCGACCTGTCCGTTGTCTACTGCCTCAACCGGGCCCATCATGTAGGGGTAATAGTTCGACGTGTCGACCACGATCGTGTCCCTAGACACACCGGCCAGGAGATCTGCGAGATCCCGCTGTACCGAGAACGGGACCGCCAGCACGATTACGTCGCGGTCCGTGACCGCGGCGTCCATCTCGGCAGCACGCGCGCCGGCGGCGAGGACTTCTTCAGCGACGACTTCCGGTCCGCGGGCGTCAGCGACGAGAACGTCGTGTCCTGCTTCGCTGAGACGACGTGCGAGGTTGCCGCCGATAGCTCCAGCGCCGATAACTGTGATCTTCATAGGTGTTTCCTTCGTTGGTTGGTCCCACACGACAGGTGCGGACCGGATGTACACTCATCCGTGTACAAGAAGCCTAGCAGATGTACGCCTAAATGTGTACATCTATGGTCTGGGATGGATCGCCACCCGATGGATAGGGCAACCACGCCGGCCAGTCGCTTGGCGAATACCCTCATGACCCCGCCTGAGGAGGATCTCAACCTCTTTGCCGTGTCCGCGCTGAGCGACCCCACCCGGCGCGCGATCATCGAGTCCATCAACCAGGAGCCCGGCACCGGACGCAGCGGCTCCGACTTCGGCGTGCCCGGCATCGCCGGAGCAAGTCTGGGCAACACCAGACCTCCACAAAAACGAGGAGAAATACCAATGAAAGAAAGAAGCTACAACCCCCGGATATCGTCATCGTCGGCAGCGTCAACCTAGACATCGGGTGTATCCAAGAAGTCTCACTCGGCCACTGTGACTGACAAACTCCTCATGGTCACCAACCTGAGACAGTTTTTGCTGAGACGCAACTTTAAGACATCGCCACCCTCAGAATTCCGCGGACCGGAGCTCGCGAAGGTACCAGTAGCCGTCGAAAAGCTGTTGATTTCCAAGTCGCTCCAGAGCGGAAGCCAGGCGCCAGTCGCCATCCGCAGCCCCACTCGCTTGCCGTTAGGAATGCGGGCGCGCCATACAACCCCCACAGGAGGGGACACGTGCGCAACAGCGCATGGAGCCTTCCGGGTGCGATTCTTAGTGACTCGAAGGTGAATCGGTCTTGGAACTCGCGTCCGCGGCGATTACCAAGTCCAACAGGCCAGGGAAGCGTCGGTCGAGCTCCTCTCTGCGGAGCCAGTTCCTGTGCCGATTGCCCTGGGCTTCTTGCTTGATGACGCCCGCCTCTCGAAGAACGCGCCAGTGCCGGGTCAGTGCCGATTTCGAAACGCCGAAGTCCGACCTGCTGCACGCCTCTCCAGGCGCCGCGGCAACCATTTCCACGATCGCGCGGCGGGTGGGGTCGACGAGCGCAGACATCACCGCGAACAGGTCCAGGTCTTGTTCATCCGGCATGGTCAACGGGTTTGCTAAACGACTTGCCACAGCATCATTCCTCCCTGTAACCGACATCATGTACACATATCCACGTACATCGTGTTACGCTTTTTTATGTACATGACTTAGTGTACATCCCCTGGTGCTCTCCATGGGATCCTGCGACAAAGGAAAACCAGATGAAGATTACTGTTATCGGCGCCGGAGCTATCGGCGGGAACCTTGCACGCCGACTGAGCGAGGCCGGCCACGATGTGAACGTGGCCGATGCTCGTGGACCCGAGGCTATTGCCACCGAGGTCGTCGCCGCGGGCGCACATGCCGTAGAACTCGATGGTGCAGTGGAGGACCGTGACGTGGTCATCCTGTCGGTTCCGTTTTCCGTCCAGCCCAAGCTCACCGATCTGCTCACCAAGGCACCCGCGGACGCGATCATCGTTGACACCTCGAACTACTACCCATCCATGGTCGGGCCGGTAGCAGCCGTCGACGCCGGTCAGGTCGAAAGCGCATGGAGCCAGGAACAGCTCGGGCGCCCCGTGGTTAAGACATGGAATGCAGCACTGGCCGGTACCCAGCAGACCAAGGGACTCCCCGCAGGATCTCCTGGCCGAATTGCAATCCCTGTCGCTGCGGACTCCGCCGAGGCTCGTGCGACGGTCATGGGCCTCGTTGACGACACCGGCTTTGACCCCTTCGACGCCGGCGTAATTGCCGACTCGTGGCGTCAGCAGCCCGGCACCCCGGCCTACTGCACCGAGCTGGGCCTGGAAGACCTCGCCAAGGCTATTGCCGCGGCTGAGAAAGACAAGGCGCCCGTGACGCGTGACCAGCTGGGCGAGCGCTTCGCTTCACTCGAGGCAATGCCCTCGTTAGACGAGACGGTCGCCATCAACCGTTCGGCACACGAGTGAATCTCGAGAGCCTGAATAGGCAGGGGCCGCTGCGGCTGGCCGGGTCATAAGCCCTCACACGATCCCGGGACGATCCTTCGTCCGATCACTTCGACGTCGCGCCACATTCCTGGCCGGCGATCCGAATGCCGCGCTCATCTCCTGGCTGGAACCCGGCCCGGACGCGTCCGAGTGCGACCCCGCCGACAAACGAGCGGCCACATAGCCGCATGGCTCGTCATCGGCGAGACCATATTGAGAGAACAGAGAAACATCACATGTCACGCTTAAAAGGCAAGGTTGCCATCATCACCGGAGCTGCCAGCGGTATCGGTCTTGCCACCGCTCAGCTCTTCGCAGCCGAGGGGGCCAAGGTCGTCGCGACCGACATCTCCGAGGATGCACTCGCCCGTGCGGTTGAGGAAATTGCCGCCACGGGAGCGGAGGTGCTCACACATACGCTCGACGTCAGTTCTCCCGAGTCCTGGAAGAGCGTGGTCGCGGACGTCACTGCTGCGTGGGGGACCATCGACATCCTGGTCAATAACGCCGGCATCGCCCTCGCCAAGGGTCTTCTCGAGACTGAACTCGACGAGTGGAACAAGGTACTCGCGATCAACACCACCGGCACCTGGCTGGGAATGAAGAACGTCATTCCCAGCATGCAGACCGCCGGGCGCGGAGCCATCGTGAACGTGTCGTCGCTGGGTGGAATCATCTCAGGGGCGGCCGATGGCGCCAGCGCCGCCTACTCGGCTTCAAAGGGTGCGGTGCGATCCCTGACCAAGCACGCGGCAAACTATTTCGCCGGTGACAGTATCCGGGTGAACTCCGTCCACCCGGGGCCCATCTACACAAACCTCATCAAGAACTATGGCGTCACCAAAGAACAGGCTGCGGATGCCGCCAACTCAATTCTGCCGCCGCACATCGGCGAGGCATCAGACGTCGCTTACGGCATCCTGTATCTCGCGTCCGACGAGGCCGGATTCGTCACCGGTGAGGAACTGATCATCGACGGCGGCTACGCCGCCCACTAGACCTGAACCCCGGGAGAGTCCCGCGTCGGGGCGCTCTTCCGGGGTGCCAGAGGTGTTTTCCTGGCCTGTTGAGTAGGTCGCGGTCAGAACTGTCGCGCGGCGACGTCGGGGCGGTGTGAAGCGGCGAGTAGCTCCCCGAGGCGTTCTGCGGAGACAGGCGCTCCGGGGTTCCCCGAGGTAGTCCCGCTTCATGCCTTCCAGGTCGGCGGCGTAGATCGGGGTGTAGGCACCGGAGTCCGGTTCGAAGCGCCATGACTCAGCTAGCGTTCCGGCGTCGATGGTGTCGAAGCCGAGGGCGTCCACGATCGCCGCGATCCGCGTCTTGGCCTCGTCGTTGTCACCGGCGATTGCCAGCGCGGTCCGGGGAGTGGAGTGCGCGAGGTTCGGGATGTAGTGGAAGAGGATGTTGTTGAAGGCCTTAACGATCACCGTGTTCGGAAGGAGCGACTGCTCGTACTCGGCGGTCGTGTTCTCGAGGGAGTCCAGCTGCTCGATGCGGCCTTCGCGGTGGGGGTAGTAGTTCCCGGTCGAGAGGATCGTCTTCCCGGCGAAGGCCTCCACAGGCAGGTTCGGGTAGGCGGCCAGCGGCACGGCCAGGACCGGGATGTCGCCGAACTCAACTGCGGCGCGGACGTCGCCGGCCTACGCCCGAGGGCCGAGCTCTTCGATCAGGCCGGCAAGTGTCTCCGGTCCTCGCGAGTTTGCGATGAGGACCTCGTAGCCGGCCCTTACGGCCAGTCGTGCTACGGCGGCTCCGATCGATCCGCTGCCGATGATTCCGATTCGGTTCATGGTGTTCTCCCTTAATGTTGTCGATCCGTCCCATATGATGTGACGTTCTAGTCGGCGGGCGTCGCTGACACCCCGCGTGTGTGGGACGAGTTCAGTTCCCACCCGTTTCTGGTGATACCGGCCAGGGCCGCGGCGGATGTGCCATCGGCCAAAGCCGCTCCGCGGACCCAGCTCGTGGCCAGTGCCACCAAGAAGAGATCCCGTGCCCGAATCTCCTTCCGGGCACTTCCATCTCGTTGTGCGGCGTGCAAGAACTCCTCGGTTGTTGTGATGAATCCTTCGCATGTAACTGCGAGAGGGGATGTGCTGGTGGCCGCCGCAGCGCGGAGGGGGTCGGGCAGCCCGTCGAACGCGCCTGCCCACTCGGTTAGCGCTTCGAGCCAGCCGTCGAGTGCGTCGGCCGCGTTAGCCGCCTTGGTGCGGAGCTCGTCTCTGCGGGACATCAACGCCTCATCGCGCGCGGCGAGCAAGGCCGCGAGCAGAGCTTCCCGGTTGGGAAAATGCCGGTACAGGGTTCCCGCGCCGACGCCTGCTTGTTTCGCGATCGCGTCGAGCGAGCCGCCCACTCCGTGCTTAGAGAAGTACTGCTCGGCGGCGTCGAGGATGTGATCTCGATTGCGTCGGGCATCCGCCCGCGGGGCGCGGGCGCTGCTCGTAGCGGTCCTGGACATAACGGTTGCCTCACTTTTGACAAAACGGAGAGTGTCTCCGTATAGTCGTTCACCTAATGGGAGACGCTCTCCACTATAGAGCACGCTGCTGGTCGCCGATGGTGTGTCACCACAGGTCTGACTCGTCGATCCAGCGTGATGACCGGGTGTCGTCGCCTCAAAATCAACCTCTCAATGAACGGAACGTAGCTATGTCAGGCACCTCCACCGCATCGCTTCCTCATGTGGCGCATACTCATCCGCAGGAGGTCGACGGGCGCAATCGGCTCGCGATCGGTGTGCTGCTCGCCTCAACGTTTGTCGTCATCCTGAACGAAACGATCATGAGCGTCGCACTTCCTCACCTCATGGACGATTTCGACATCGAGGCAAGCGCGGCGCAGTGGCTCACCACCGCCCTCCTCCTCAGCATGGCGGTCGTGATTCCGATCACCGGCTTCCTGCTGCAGCGCGTCAGTACCCGTGCGATCTTCAGCAGCGCCATGTCGTTGTTCAGTATCGGCACACTCATCGCGGCCATCGCGCCCGGCTTTGAGATCCTGGTCGGCGCACGCGTCGTGCAGGCCTTGGGTACAGCGATCATGATCCCCCTGCTTTTCACCACCGTGTTCACCCTCGTCCCCGCAGAGCGACGCGGACGCGTGATGGGCAACGTCTCGATCGTGATCTCTGTCGCCCCCGCGGTCGGCCCGACCGTGTCGGGCCTCATCCTGAGCGCGCTGAGCTGGCGCTGGATGTTCATCATCGTGCTGCCGGTCGCCGTACTTGCTCTCGTGGTCGGGGTCCTGCGCATACCCAACGTCAGCGAGCCGCGCAAGACCCCGCTCGATTACGTGTCGGTCGTTCTTTCGGCCACCGGCTTCGGCGGGCTCGTTTTTGGCCTCAGTCACATCGGCGAGACCGAGGCAGGAATCTCCAGCCCGACCAGCTGGGCGCCCCTCGCCCTTGGCGCAGCAGGCATCGCGCTTTTCATCCTGCGCCAGTTGCAGCTGCAACGCACAGACCGCGCACTGCTTGACCTGCGCACCTTCACGAGCTCGGGCTTCACGCTCGCGATGGCCGTGATCGCGATCTACACGACCACACTGTTTGGCACTCTCACCCTGCTGCCGATATACACGCAGATCGTGCTCGAACTCGATGCCCTGACCACCGGCTTGCTGATGCTGCCCGGCGGACTTGTGATGGGGTTCCTCGCGCCGTTCGTCGGGCGCATCTATGACAAAGTCGGACCGACCGTACTCGTTGTTCCGGGCTCGATCATCGTGAGCGGTGCGTTGTGGTTCATGACGACGCTGGGCGCTGGTTCGAGCATCGTCACGGTCCTCGTCGCCCACATCGTGCTGAGTATCGGCCTGGCCCTCGCATTCACCCCTTTGTTCACCTCGGGGCTCGCATCGCTCAGCCCGCAGTTCTACTCCCACGGCAGCGCCACGGTCAGCACCGTACAGCAGCTCGCCGGCGCGGTCGGCATCGCGGTGTTTTTCACGGTGATGACTGCGACATCGACACCGCGAATCGAAGACGGGGCCAGCGTCATCGCGGCCACGGCCGACGGCATCCACGCCGCGTTCGTCTGTGGAGCGGTCCTCTCGCTTATCGCAATCCCGCTCGCATTCTTCATCCGCAAGCCCGCCTCCAGCGGTCCCCAGGTGCCCGTTGGGCACTGAGCATCACCCCGCCTGCTCCGAAACCCTCGATCATCCGATAGGGAAGATATCGACATTGCAAACCTCGTCAGCCGCTACCATGCGTCACGCCTTCGCCGCCTACCCCACCGGAATGGCACTTATAGCCGCCGAGGTCAACAGCCAGAACGAGGCGATGCTCGCGAACTCCTTCACCAGCCTTTCTCTGGACCCGCCACTCGTCTCCATGGCCTTTACCCATACCTCGACCACCTGGCCCCGGCTTCGCCAAGCGAAAGAGTTGGGTATCACGATTCTGGGAGAGTCTCACCTCGCCCTCGTGTCTCAGCTTCGCCTGTCCGGCCCCGCCCGGCTCGACGGCATCACTCTAGATCACGCCACCGCCCAGGCACGCACCCTGCCGCAGGCGGCAGCCACCTTCGTCGTTCGGCCCCACCAACACGTGCCGGCTGGTGACCACGAGCTCGTTCTCTTCGAAGTCATAGACCACCAGCGCTACGACGACATGAGCCCCTTGACCTTTTACAACCGTCAGGTCGCTACGATCCAGTGCGAGAGAGAGTAGACGATGTCCCGTAAGAAGATGCATCTGGCCGCAGCAAGTGCCACTCCCTACGGCGCCAGCCCTTACGCGTGGTTGGAACCCGGGGTCGATCCCCACGACTACGACAACATCCACGTCCTGGTGCGCGCCGCTCAGGCCGCCGAACGTGGCATGTTCGATTTCCTTTTCCTCGGCGACTTCCTCGCGCAGACCCAGCGCAGTGAGGCGCACGCGCCGAACCAGACCCTCGAGCCGACCATCGTGGCTACCGCCATCGCCCTGGCTACCGAGCGGATCGGTCTCGTCACCACTGTCAGCGCCACCTTCCAGGAGCCCTACAACATCGCCCGCGTGCTCAAGTCCCTCGACGTCGTTTCCGGCGGGCGCATGGGCTGGAACGCCGTGACCACCTCGTCACCTCAGGCCGCCGCGAATTTCGGGCGCGCGATCGAGGACCGTGACACTCGCTATGCCCGCGCAGACGAGGTCGTTCAGATCGTCCAGGCGCTCTGGGGGAGCTGGGAAGAGGATGCCTGGATCGGCGACCAGCAGTCCCGGAGGATCACCGACCTGTCCAAAATCTCGCCCGTGAACCTCAGAGGAACTTACGTCTCCTCCCGCGGCCCACTGGAGATCCCGCCCTCCATGCAGGGCCAGCCGGTCATGGCCCACGCCGGCGCCAGCCCGCACAGCCTCGCCTTCGCCGGCCGCTACGCCGACGTCCTTATCAGTGAGGTCTTCACCATAGAGGAGGCCCGGCATCAGCGCTCAGCAGTGCGCCACGCCGCCGAATCTGCCGGTCGCAGCCCTGATGATGTCAAGTTCTTCGTCGGAGTGATGCCCACCATCGCGTCGACCCACGCGGAGGCTCTTGCTCGACGCGGAAAGCTGATCGAACCCGACATCGAGCAGCAGGTGCGCCATCTCGGCCAGCTCCTCGGCTTGCCGTTGGGGACAATCGACCTCGACGCCCCACTGCGCGCGGATCAGTTGGCCGTCGCGCGGGCCAACCCCGGTGACCCGCGATCGCCCAGAGCGCTTGAGGTCGCCAAGGAAGGCTGGACCGTGCGTCAAGTACTCCACCACGCCGTCATCGACTACCACACTTCCCCTATCGGTCCCCCCGAAGTGATCGCCGATCACCTGCAGGAATGGTTCGAAGCTGATGCCGCGGACGGCTTCTGGGTCATCCCCGGTGTTATTCCCGAGGGAATGGAGTCCTTCGTCGACGGAGTCATTCCGATCCTGCAGCAGCGCGGCCTGTTCCGCACCGAGTACGAAGGCGAGACCCTCCGCGAGAATCTCGGCATCGACCACCAGTACGGACTGCACCGTCGAACGCGGACTCCCTAACAACGGGTCCTCTTACACAGCCCACACTTAGAGCGCACTCGACAGCAACGACAGCTCAGATTTACACACGGAGAGAAAACATCATGACCAGACAGATGCTCATCGGCCTGCACTTGGGTAACGGGTACGGCAACCTGCCTGGCGCCTGGCGCGCCCCAGGAGTCGATCCCACAAGCTTTACGAGCTTCGACGCGAAAGTTCGGCACGCCCAGGCCGCCGAGCGCGGAAAACTCCAATTCCTGTTCCTCCCCGACGGCCCCACCCACGTCGGCGACATCGCGAACGAGCCACCCAACTTCAACCTCGACGTCATGGTCACCTTGGCAGCGGTCGCCCGCGAAACCAGCCATATCGGCCTCGTCGCCACCGGCTCCACCACCTTCAACGAACCATTCAACCTCGCCCGACAGTTCAAAGCACTCGACGTCCTGAGTCACGGACGGACGGGATGGAACGCCGTCACGTCCAGCGGCGAAGACGTCGCCGCCAACTACGGCCAACATATTCCGTCCAGCCCGGAACGCTACGGAAGAGCACACGAGACCGTCCAACTCGTGCAGGCTCTCTGGGGCAGCTGGGGCCAGACCGCCTGGGTACACGACAAGGCCACGGGCCGTTTCGCCGACCCGGAGCAGGTCGCCCCGATCAACCTTGGTGGCGAACACGTCGCCTCCCGCGGGCCCCTGTACATTCCTCCGTCGGAACAGGGGCAACCCGTCATCTTCCACGCCGGAGGCAGTCCAAACGCCCACGAGTTCGCCGGACGCTGGGCAAACGCCGTCATCGGCGCGGCCTTCACGATCGACGATGCGCGTGCACAGCGCACCGCGTTCCGTGAAGCAGCCGAACGCGCCGGACGGAACCCGGACGAGATCAAGTTCTTCGCCGGCCTGATGACCACGATCACCCCCGCTAAGCGAGAAGGCCTCGATCGCCGCATCACATTGAGCGGACGAACGTTCCCTCAACGCGCGGCGTATCTCGGGAGAATGCTCGGCCTGTACCTTGATCCCGCACACCTAGATGAACCACTCTCCGCTGCGCAGTTGTCCGAAGCTCGACCATCACCGGCCGACCCCCGCTCGATCCACGCACTGAAGATCGCGCGTGAAGGCTGGACCGTCCGCGACATACTCGCGCACGGCGTCATCGACTACCACCCCGTCATCGTCGGTCCTGCAGCCGAAGCCGCCAACCACATGCAGGAATGGTTCGAATCCGACGCCGTCGACGGCTTCTGGGTATCCCCGGACATTTATGACAGCGGAGTCGATGCCTTCGTCGACAGCGTGGTGCCGATCCTCCAAGACCGAGGTCTGTTCCATCGGGACTATGACGGCGCCACCCTGCGCGATCATTTGAACATCCCAGCCCAATATGGCGTCGACCCGCGAGTGACACGGTGATGCGGATCACCGCCGACTTCACGATCGACGATTCGTGGTGCGCCTCTTGCCTAACGGGAGTGACTGGCCAAGTTATTGGCGGTCTCGCCCCGGAGTTTCCATCCAGTTGAGGCACCCCTAAGCTGACACACGGTCCCCTGCCGGGTCCTCTGAACAACCGGAATTGATCTACATTTGAACTCGAAGTCGAGTCCGCCCACCTACAGCCGGGGGCAATTCTCATTAGTTTTTCACCGCTACTGTTGCCAGAGAGCTACTCCAACGGCTCCCAACTTCCAGCCGTGGACAACCTGAATTGACCCCAGCCGTGGACGGATCAGAGTCGCCACAAGTTCCGGCCGCGTGATCGAAGATGTTCGCCGCGAAGACGAGGTTTACGCCCGCTGGTCCTACGAATTCAACCTCAGGCACTCCCAGCGCTTTCCGCACTCCCATCGACGCTGGATCACGTTGGGCACGGCATCATTGTTCCCGCTGTTCCTTGAAGAAGCCCATGTATGACGTTCGGGACGCGTTTTCGCCTGGTGGTGGCCATGTCGAAACAAGTCACCGCCAAGCCAACTTATGGCTGCCGGCAGGAAGGTGCCTCAGCGTCAACGATGAGCAGGGCCAACATCGCTCCGCTGGGCTAACGACCGGAATTCAGCGCAGGCGTGCGATCAACCGTTCCACCAGACTCAATGGCACCGTCGATGTAGCCCAGTTCCGTGAGGTTTTACATCTCTGGCTGAATAGTCCGTGCGGTACAAGGGCAGTTAGAAGTAGCCTGTTCCTGAACATCGGCGAATATCAGGCAGTGTTCTCCAGGGTTACACCTTGGACGTTCTCGCGTTCCTCCAGGGCTCCGGTTACTGAGGCTGTGAGGCTGTTGGCGATGTGGGTCCGGGCGAGTTCGGCTGCGCCGGGGCCATCGCCGGAGGCGACAAGTTCAAGGATCTGGTGGTGCTGGTTAAGGTCGATGGTGCGGGGTTCATCACCGGAGGGAAGTTCCAGGCCGAGGCGGCGGTAGCGGTCGGACTTGTCCCACAGGTCGTCGAGGAGCTTGATCATGCTGCTGTTGTGGGAGGCGGCGTAGACGGCCCGGTGGAAATCGCGGTGTGCCGTGATGGCGTCCTCGCCCCAGACCCGGGTGACCGGCAGCAATCTCTCCGCTGCAATCCGCATGGCGACGATGTCAGCTTCGGTCCGGCGGTGTGCCGCCAGCTCGGTCGCTGACGGCTCCAGGGAGAGTCGGACTTCGAGCAGTTCGCGGGCCTCTGCAGCGCTCACGTCAGCCACACGGGAGTCCCGGTGGGTATCCATGATGATCAGGCCCTCGCTTGAGAGTCGACGGATCGCTTCGCGCAGGGGCGTGATGCTCATCTGCATCTTGTCCGCCAGTTCGTACTGGGAGACGCGTGAGCCGGGTGCAAGGCCGCCAGAGAGGATCATTTGGCGTAGTTCGCTGTACGCCAGACTGCCCTTACTGGAAAAGACGTTCGTGGTGCTCATCTGAGGCTCCAAATCTCTCACTAACGGTGGAGCCGCCCTGCTCCCATCCACATCTTATAAGAAATTCCCTCCGAAGACTTGTGCGGCCCGTCACCCGCCGCTAACCTTGATCGCAGTTCTTATAAGATATTTGTTCGACAGGCCGCATAGCCCTCGCACCTCGGATTGGCCTCGATCCGAGTCTTATAAGAAATAAGATTCGCTTAGGAGAGTTTCAAAGATGAAAATCGTTTCCGCCCACGTGGGCACCATCCCCATCAGTTCCTCGATCCGGAACGCGTTCATTGACTTCACCAAGATGGACTGCACGATCATCGCGCTCGTCTCCGATGTGTTCGTCGACGGCAAGCCCCTGGTGGGCTACGGGTTCAACTCCAACGGCCGCTACAACGCTACGGGCATCCTGAAGGACCGCATCCTTCCGCGCATCATGGACGCCCCGTCCGAGGACCTTCTCGATGAGGACGGCCAGCTTTCGCCGGAAAAGGCGTGGGACCTGATGATGTCCAACGAGAAGCCCGGCGGACACGGCGAACGCTCGGTCGCTGTCGGTGTAGCAGACATGGCCCTGCACGACCTGGCTGCGAAGATCGCCGGCGTCCCGCTATACCGGTGGATCTCGGATCACTACGGTGACGGCAACCCGGACAAGGACGTCTTCGTCTACGCCGCCGGCGGTTACTACGCTCCCGGCAAGAGCCTTGAAGACCTGCAGAACGAAATGCGCGGCTTCCTGGCCAAGGGTTACGACGTGGTCAAAATGAAGATTGGCGGCGCCGACCTGGCCGAAGACCTCCGCCGCATCGAAGCCGTGATCGAGGTCCTCGACGGCGACGGGTCCCGCCTGATGGTGGACGTCAACGGCAAGTTCGACCTGGAGACGGCGCTGGAATACGGCAAAGCCATCGACCAGTACGGACTGTTCTGGTACGAGGAAGTCGGCGACCCGCTGGACTACGCACTGAACGCCACCCTCTCCGAGCACTACAAAAACCCGATCGCCACCGGAGAAAACCTCTTTTCCCTCCAGGACGCCCGCAACCTGATCCGTTACGGCGGCATGCGCCCGGACCGCGACTTCATCCAGGTCGACCCGGCCCTCAGCTACGGCCTGACCGAATACCGCCGGATCCAGGACATGCTCGCCCAGCACGGCTGGTCTTCCCGCCGCTGCATCCCGCACGGCGGACATCAGTTCTCCCTGCACATCGCAGCAGCCCTCAAGCTCGGCGGCAATGAATCCTACCCGGGCGAGTTCCAGCCCACGGGCGGCTTCACCGACGACGCTGTCATCGTCAACAGCCGCGTAGCCCCGGGCGACCTGCCGGGCATTGGCCTGGAAGGCAAGGCCGAGTTCTACAAAGTCCTGCGCGAACTGCACAGCTAACCACTCCGGTAGTGCCCCGGTCCCGGCCAGTGATACTGCCCGGGACCGCACCTCTCAAATTTTCTCTGTCTGTCGTGCAAAGGAGCACCCAAGATGTCGTCCCACACCATGCAGAACCCGCAACATTCCGCCCACCCGCCCAAGCAGCGATCCCGGTTCAGCCGGCTGATGCGCGAACTTTGGTTCCAAGTCGTCCTGGGTGCAGTCCTGGGCATCGCCGTCGGTCTGCTCCTGCCCTCCGTCGGTAAACAGCTCACCCCCCTCAGCGACTGGTTCATCGCCTTGGTCAAGATGATCGTCATTCCGGTGGTGTTCTGCGTCGTTTCCCTGGGCATCGCCTCCATGGACAGCCTGCGCAAGGCCGGCCGTATCGGCGTGAAGGCCCTCGGTTACTTCCTCGCCCTCTCGCTGGTGTCGATGCTGATCGGCCTGGTCGTCGCCAACGTCTTCCGCCCCGGCGAAGGCATGAACATTGACCCGTCCCAGCTGGACTCCAGCAAGGTTCCAGCAGCCGCTAACAAGGGCTTCGACGGCCTTGAGTTCGTCAGCAACATCATCCCCGAATCACTGTTCGGCGCACTGACCGGCCATACCATCATCGCCGCCCTGATGGTGTCCATCATCTTCGGCGCCGCAATGAATGTCTCCGGTGAAGCCGGAGCCTTCCTCACCAAGGGTATCCAAGCTCTGTCCACGGTCATCTTCAAGATCGTCAACTGGGTCATGCGCCTCGCCCCCATCGGCACCTTCGGTGCACTGGCCGCCGTCGTCGCCAACTACGGCACCCAGAGTCTGCAGCAACTCGGCTACCTCGTCTTGCTGTTCACCGGAACCTGCATCCTCTACGTCCTGGTAGTTCTGGGCATCATCGCCCGTACCTGCGGTCTGAACATCTTCACGGTAATGCGGTACTTCAAGGCCGAACTGTTGATCGCCTTGAGCACCTGCTCCAGCGAAGCGGTCCTCCCGCAGCTGATCAAGAAGCTCGAAGCCATGGGCGTCGGCAAATCCACCGTCGGCATCGTCATCCCGTCCGGCTTCTCCTTCAACCTCGACGGCTCCGCCGTCTACCTCACCATGGCCTCCGTGTTCCTGGCCCAAGCCGTCGGCATCGACCTCTCCTGGGAACAGCAGCTCGTCATGGTCGGCGTCATGATGCTTACGAGCAAGGGCACCGCGGGAATCGCAGGCGGCGCCTTCATCGTCCTGGCCAGCACCCTGAGCTCCGTCGGCGGCATCCCGCTCGCTGCTCTCGCCCTCATCGTCGGCATCGACCGGCTCCTGAACGAAGGCCGGGTATTCATCAACGTCCTCGGAAACGTCATGGCAGCCGTCGTCGTCGGCAAGTGGGAAAGGGACTACGACCCCGAACAGGCCCGCGAAGCCCTGCACGCCGCAGGCCAGAAGAAGAAGAAGAAGGAAATCGAAGCAAAGACACCGACCGCTGTGGAAGCGGACAAGGTTGACGTCCACTAACACCGCAGCATGCAGGGCCGCCGCACACCGCGGCGGCCCTGCCCCGTGTGAACCGTAAACCCACAGCCGCTGACGGCAGCGCCTCCGCACGAACCAAATTAGGAGCCCACCTGCATATGGCCGCCCGCATCCTGATCACCACCGACTACCTCCACCCGGGAGATACCGTTGACCAGCTCCTGCGCGAACACGGTCTGGAACCCGTCTACGCGCCCTCCCGGGGGCCACGGACACACGAGGAACGCCGCTCGTTGTTCGACGGCATCTCCGGTGCGATCCTTGCCAGCGAACCGGTCACCGCCGACATGCTCACCGGCGCCGCATCCCTGAAAGTCATCGCACGCAGCGGCGTAGGGTATGACTCCATCGACATCCAGGCCGCTGCCGCACAAGGGATACGGGTCTGCAACGCCCCCGGAACAAACCACCACTCCGTCGCCGAACTCACCATCGGACTGATCATCATGACCGCACGCCGCCTCCTGGAGGTCACGACCGCGGTACGCCAAGGACACTGGCCCCGCGAAGCCGGCCATGAACTGCGCGGCTCCACCCTCGGCATCATCGGCTACGGCCCCAGCGGACGCGCCACCGCAAACCTCGGCATCGCCCTCGGCATGACCGCTATGGTCAGCACCATCCACCCCGACCTCGACAGCACTTCGGTCCAGTTCACCGACCTCGACACCGTCATTCGCGAGGCCGACTACCTCTCCCTGCACACCCGCGCAGGACAGTCCGCTGGCAAACTTATCGACGCGTCCCGGCTAAAGGCGATGAAACGCACCGCCGTTCTCATCAACACAGCCCGCGGCTCACTCGTGGACGAAGAAGCCCTGACCACCGCGCTTTACGACGGCACCATCGCCGGCGCCGCTCTGGACGTGCTCGAGAACGAACCCCTGCCCGCGGACAGCCCCCTCCGGCGCTTGGACAACATCCTCATCACCTCCCACCTCGCCGGCCAGACAACCCAGGCCCGGACCCGGGCTGGGCTAGCCGCCGCGCACGCCGTCATCGACGTCCTCGAAAACCGCGAACCGGCACACCCTGTCGACCGCTAACACCAAACACAACTCACCGACGAAGAAGGATCCTGATGTCGAAATCCCACCGCATCGCAGTCATCCCCGGAGACGGAATCGGCACCGAAGTCGTGCCCCAAGGGCTGCGCATCCTAGACGCCGCAGCCTCAGCCTTCGACCTCAACCTCAAATACGAGCACTTCGACTACGCCTCGGCCGACTACTACACCAGGCACGGGAAGATGCTCCCCGACGGATGGTTCGACCAGTTAAACCAGTTCGATTCCATCTTCTTCGGCGCCGTCGGATGGCCCGACGTCGTCCCCGACCACATCTCGCTCTGGGGAAGCCTTCTGCAGTTCCGCCGCCACTTCGACCAGTACGTCAGCCTCCGCCCGGTCAAACTCCTCCCCGGCGTCCCCAGCCCCCTGACCGGCAGGGTCCCGGGCGACGTCGACTTCTACGTCGTACGCGAAAACACCGAAGGCGAATACTCCAGCATCGGCGGCAAAATCTTCGAAGGCACCGACCGCGAAACCGTGGTCCAGGAAACCGTCATGACCCGCACCGGCGTGGACCGGATCCTCAAATACGCCTTCGACCTGGCCCAAAGCCGTCCCAAGAAACACCTGACCTCCGCCACGAAGAGCAACGGCATCTCCATCACCATGCCCTACTGGGACGAACGCGTCCAGGAAATGGCCAACGACTTCAGTGACGTCAACGTGGACAAGTACCACATCGACATCCTGGCCGCCAACTTCGTCATGCACCCCGACTGGTTCGACGTCGTCGTCGCCAGCAACCTCTTCGGCGACATCCTCTCCGACCTCGGACCCGCCTGCACCGGAACCATCGGCATCGCCCCCAGCGGCAACATCAACCCCGAACGCAAATTCCCCAGCCTCTTCGAGCCCGTCCACGGCTCCGCCCCGGACATCGCCGGCAAAGGCATCGCCAACCCCATCGGACAAATCTGGTGCGCCGCCATGATGCTGGACCACCTCGGAGAACCCGCAGCCGCGGCCGCCATCACCACCGCCATGGAAACCGTGCTGGCCCGTGGATCACATGCCCTGACTCCGGACATGGGTGGTATCGCCACCACTGAAGAACTGGGCAAAGCCGTGGCATCAGCCCTGACCGCACCATGACACCATCAACCAGCCCCAGCGAGCAGCAGGGACCTGCCTTCCGAGAGCGGATGATGCTCCGCCAATACATCCATTGGAACCGGCTAATCGGAGCCACCGTTCAGATCCGTTACAACGGCAGGATCATCCGCACCGGAACCATCGATGATGCCATGCCAGACTCCACAGCACTCTGGATCGCAGGCGACGCCGCACAACCACGCACTATGTACGAAGCCGCACGCGGGATCGAGGTGTGGGTCGACCCGGAAGAAGCCGAAGACGGGCTCTGCTACCGCATGACATCCACCGCACCATCACATAACTGACCTAGCAGGGAGACCTATGACGCAGCCGATTTACATGCCCCAAAGCACCGGACACACCTCCTCCACAGCACTGACTGATGCGTTCCGAAACTTCACCCCCGAACGCAATATCCCCGCAGAGATCGCCCGCTCCTGGCTCCTGGTCAATGCCATGAAGCCCGAGCTCTTCGACCAGTCGGCCGAGTCCCGCGCCGACTCGATCATCCTGGATATTGAAGATGCCGTGGACCCCTCCCAGAAGGACCAGGCCCGGAACCACGTGATTGACTGGCTCACCGCAGGCGGCAAGGCCTGGGTCCGGATCAACGACGCCACGAGCCCGTACTGGGCAGACGATCTCGCCGGCCTCCGCGGCACCCCCGGCCTCCTTGGCGTCATGCTGGCCAAGACCGAATCCGCCGACCAGGTGACCGAAAGCTTCCACCGCATGGACGGCAAGACTCCCGTCATCCCTTTGGTGGAATCCGCCATCGGCATCGAGGAAGCCAACCAGATCGCCAAGGCACAGGGCGCCTTCCGCCTGGCCTTCGGCTCCGGTGACTTCCGCCGCGACACCGGCATGGCCGCCACTGCAGAGGCGATGGCCTACCCGCGCGCCAAGCTCGTGGTAGCCAGCCGCGTCGGCAACCTGCCGGGCCCCATCGACGGCCCCACCGTTGGCACCAACCACCCCATCCTGCGCGAGCAGACCGGCATCACGGTGATGATGGGCATGACCGGAAAACTCTGCCTGGCCATCGACCAGACCCCCGTCATCAACGAGGTCATCAGCCCCACGCCGTCCGACGTCGCCTGGGCCACCGACTTCATGGCCGACTTCGAAGCCAACGGCCGCGTCATCCGCGACGGCTCCGACCTGCCCCGCCTGGGCCGCGCCGAAAAGATCATGAAGCTCGCGGTAGCCCTCGCCGTGCAGCCGGCAGGCTAGCGCCTGCGCCGAACCAACCGAAGGCGGCACGGATGCCGATGATGAACAACCTTCACCTCCCGCACGTTGCGCGCATTTGCCCAAAACAGTTAGCCCAGATCAGGAAGAGAAAAAATGGCCTACGCAAACTACCGATACAAGGGTCAGCACTACCTCGGCGAAGTCCACGGCGAATACCTCATCCCGCTCGCCGGGCTCGCCGACGTTGGACCGGAAACATCCGCTGATCTCCTTGCCAGTGCCGCCCGTCTGACCGAAGCCCGGGTTAGCGTCTCGGAAGTCACACTGCGCGCTGCGTCACCACGGGCCGGGAAGATCCTGTGCGTGGGCCTGAACTATAAAGACCATGCCGACGAGGTCAGCACGGCCGCCTTTCCCGTCCTCTTCCCTAAATACGCATCCACTCTCATCGGACCAGCGGACGACATCGTCCTGCCCCCGGAATCCACCCAGGTCGACTTTGAGGGCGAACTCGCCGTCATCATTGGCAAGACAGGCCGCCGCATCAACGAACAGGACGCCATGGACCACGTCCTTGGCTATTGCGTCTCCAACGACGTGACCATGCGCGACTTCCAGAACAAGTCCCACCAATGGTTGCAGGGCAAGATCTGGGACAACACCACCCCGATCGGCCCATACATCGTCACCCCTGCAGAAGCCAACATTAGTAGGGCAGGCATCAGCACAACCCTGAACGGGGAAGTCGTACAAAAATCCGACCTTTCCTACCTGATCTTCAGCATTCCCACACTCATCGCCACCATCTCCGAATTCACCACCTTGGAGCCTGGAGACATCATCCTCACCGGCACACCATCCGGAGTCGGATACCGCAGAGCCCCCCAACTTTTCCTAAAAGACGGCGACACCATCACCGTGACAGTCGAAGGAGTAGGGAGCATCTCCAACAGGGTCCGGGCAGAATTTGTCTGATCGGACCGTTATCCAGAAGACACCAACGCGCGGCCAAATGACGCGGTAGTCAGTTGAAGTACACCCCAAACTGACGTCAGGAAACGCTGAAAGACCGTCAGAATAGGGTGCGAAAGCCATTTCTGCACATGCCCAGTGAAGAGTCTTAGATTCAAATCTGACTGCCGTCCCTGTTTGCTGAGCTTGTGTCGGCGGGTGCCGGACAATTGTGCAACAGCGTGTTGCGCAATTGTCCAGATCGCGTCTGGACAATTAAGAATCCAAGCTGCGCGGCCTCCGCCTGTCCGAGCCTTGCCTGTCCTCGAATCTGCGGCAGCAGTACCACGAGCTGTGTGGGGCTATTCAGCGGTCCGCCTCATCCTCCACACGCCCAGCGTCGATACCGATGCCACAGTTGTTGCAGACCCCCACCTGCCCATCACAGGTCAACTGCTCACACCTCTGGCATCCAAGGTCATAAGCGTGAGGACAGCTCACGTCCGGTCATGTCGAAACCCGGCCCCGGACTGATGAACCATCGTGACCGTCAAGATTTGCGAAGAGTGCACGGGCAGCTTCAAGTCTTCCCGCAAAAGTCAGCGCTTCTGTTCCACGCGCTGCGGCAACAGGAAGCGGGACAGGATGCGTCGAACTGCCCGCCGTCCTGCCGTGCCGGTAGCGGCTGACTCCGGAGCCATAGTTATCAAGGACGAGCTGAAGGCATTGCAGCGCAAGCTGGAAACGAGCACGAAGATCTGCCAGCGCCGTGTCGAGATTCTCCAGTCCAAGCTCCGCTCCCAGTCCTGTGAGATTGATCGGCTCGAGGCGGAGAACTCCGAGCAGCGTCAAAGCAACAATGTCCTCCAGCTCGAAGTAGCCCGGCTGAAGCGCGCGCAGCGGACCAACGTGCAGGACCTCGCGCATCTCGCAGCCTGGCTGGTCTCGGTCGCGAACGCAAAAGGTGTCGCCCTAGACACCGCAACGCTGGACATCCTCAACCGACGCGGATGGCATCCATCCAAGCGCCAGGCAAGAGCGGCGCGGCCATGACGATGTCCATCGCGCGCCTCTCGGCACAATCAGGTCTGCGCTACCTGTTCAAGACCACGATGACGGATGACCTCACCGCCGCTCCCCCGGACGCCACCACCTACTACATGAAGGCCGGGACGCCTGAAGGCCGTTGGATCGGCAGCGGACTGCCAGGCATCAACAGAGCGGCCAGCGACGTCGTCACGGAAACAGATGCGAAAGCAGTCTTCGACTTAGCCGTACATCCGGACACCAACGCACCACTGGGCCGCCCCCACAGCCAACCCACCGCCGTCGAAAACAAAACCGGCCCACCAGTGGTGAGGCACGCCGTCGTTGGTTTCGACCTGACCTTCAGCGTGCCGAAGTCAGTGTCAGTCCTCTGGGCACTCAGCCCTCGCAGCACGCAAGAGCTGATCCTCCGCGTGCACCACGAAGCAGTGGAAGCAACCCTTGCACGGTTGGAAGAGCAAGTCATCCACACTCGCGCCGGACGAAACGGCGTCGCCCACGTCGGCACACAGGGAGCCATCGCCGCCGCCTTCGACCATTGGGAATCCCGCACCGGCGACCCTCAACTCCACACCCACCTGGTCATCGCCAACCGCATTCAACGCATCACCGACGGCGCCTGGGCGACCCTCGACTCCCGCACCCTGTACAAAGCCGCCGTCGCCGCCAGCGAACACTACAACGGACTCCTATTCGACGCTCTCCACTGCCGCCTTGGCAGCGACACGGACATCCGCATCCCCGTCATCAACACGGGCAATCCCAGCCAGCAGCTCACCGGGATCGATGAGGACCTCATCCGCGAGTTCTCCAACCGGTCCCGGCTGATCAACGTGGAAACAGACCGCCTCGTCGCGGAGTGGACAGAGGAACACGGCCATCCGCCAACCACAGCGACGGTCATCAAGCTGCGGCAGCAAGCGACCCTGGCCACACGCGTTCCCAAGTCCGAGCTCCCCACTCCCCTGCACGAGCTATCCAGTGAATGGAAGGCACGCGCCTCCGCCAAAGGATTCACACCGGACGACGTCATCGCGGCAACGATCAACCGCTCCAGAATTGCCCCATTTGCCTTCACTGATTTGACCCCTGACTGGATCACCGCGGTCGCCACCCTGACCCGTGAGCGGGTCGCTCACAAACGCTCAACCTGGAACCGCTGGAATCTATTGGCGGAAGCCGAACGCGTCTGTGCCCAGGTGCGTTGCCGCACGGCGGCGGACAGGAGCACGCTCATGGACGCCATCGCCACCGCAGCCGAGCAGCAATCCGTGCCTCTGAATGATTACCGGTACACCGTCCCGGCCCACGCCGAGGCAGACGTCCAGCATGGGCCACGAAGCGTCTTCGACTTTCACGGGTCACGCCTCTACACCGATACGTCCACGCTCGCCTGCGAGGACGCGGTCATGGAAGCAAGGGACGACGACGGCGGCCCGGCACTCCGCGCCGACGTCATCATGGATCTCCTTGACCAAGTCCAACAGCCAGAGAGCCGAGTGCTTCACTCTGATCAGCGAGCCGCCGTTGCCGACGTCGTCCTGAGCGGCAACCGCCTCGATGCCATCGTGGGGCCAGCGGGCACGGGAAAGACGACAACATTGAGTGCAGTGAAGGCAGCATGGGAAGCCGAGTACGGCGCCGGCAGCGTTGTAGGACTCGCCCCGGCAGCTGCCAGCGCCGAAGTGCTGGGCCGAGAATTAGCGATGGCTACGGAGAACGTCGCGAAATGGCTGCACGAGTCGGCCGGCCAGGGGGCTAATTCAAGGGCCTGGCGCTTCTTCGATGTGCAGTCGCAACTGACCACGGCCCCTGCCGGCGAGCGCCGGGGCATCAAGTTAGCGCAGGAGGCTGCGTGGCTCGCTGCCACCCAGCAACGATGGTGCTTCCATAGGAATCAGCTGGTCATCATCGATGAGGCTTCGATGGTCTCGACTTTCCAGCTCGCTGCGCTCGTACAGCAAGCTCAGGACGCCGGCGCCAAGATCCTCCTTGTGGGAGACCCGGGACAGCTGGACGCCATCGACGCCGGCGGTGTACTTGGCTGGTTGGACCGGCAGGGTAAGGCAACACGGCTGAGCACGATCTGGAGATTCCATGAGGAGTGGGAGCGTACAGCATCGCTGAAGCTTCGGAAGGGTGACTACTCAGCCGTAGCCGACTACGCGCACCATGGAAGGATCCGGCACGGCACCTACCTGAATATGGCTGACCAGGCCTACCTCGCCTGGCAGGCAGATGCCCGAGCAGGCAAGTCATCCATCCTCATTGCCGCCGACAATGAAACGGTCGGCATGCTCAATGAACGGGCGCAGGCGGACCGCGTGGCCCAGGGTGAAGTGGACCCCGATCAGACGGTGCTCCTCAGCGATGGCCTACGTGCCGGTTCCGGTGACGCCATCATCACCCGCGGAAATAACCGAAAGCTCGTCGACAGCGACGGTAGCTTCGTGAGGAATGGCACGCTGTTCGACGTCGAACAGGTCAACTGTCGCGACAGCTGGCTGCTGGCGCGGCGGCGGGACACAGGCGCGAGTGTCCTACTCCCCGGAGCGTATCTGGAGTCATCCGTCGAGCTGGGCTATGCAACAACAGCCCACCGTTCCCAGGGCATTACCGTGGACACCGGCCACACGGTAGTCACTCAGGGCCGGCTGACCCGCGAGCTGCTGTATGTGAGCATGACGCGTGGCCGTTCCGGCAACTTTGCCTACGTCAGCGAAGGTGACGACGCCGACCACCCTGCTGTCGATCCATCACTGCAGCTCTCATGGCGGGGCATCCTCGCCGAGGTACTCGCTGCGGAAGGCGCTGAGCGTACCGCCCACGAGATGCGTGACGCGGAGCGGAGGAAGGCGGACAGCCTTGAGCGGCTTTACGCGGAGTATGACTATCTCGCGCAGATCGCGGCAGGGCTGGATCTAAAACAGTGGCTGGACGAAAATGCCCCCGGCGCCTCGCAGGAATTCGAACAATCTCCGTCGTGGGGCGCAGCTGTCGCGGCATGGCGGAAAGCCACAGCCGTCAGCCGGCAGGGTACCGAACGCATGCTGAACCAGTTCCGCCAGGAAACTAGCAGTGCCAATGATCGCTGCGCTGTCCTCAGCATGCGCTTACGCCGATTCATGAAGGGAAGGACGACGGCGGTTGAGGAACCTCTGGTTGAAAAGCTCACCATTCCACGCCCTGACTTAGCGGCGATGATTCATCAGGTCAAGGAACGTATCTCCCAAAGGACGGAGACCGTGAGCATGGCAGCGCTGACAGCCGATCCTGAGTGGAAACGTGCTTTGCTCGAAGCCGTCGGAGAAGGCACCAGCGGCGAAACCTGGCAGCTGGTCCGTGACGTTGCCGTCTTTCGCGACAGGTGGGCGCTGCCGGACTCTCCCCTCCCCCTGGGCCCGCCTCCGGCGGATTACGAATGGGAACAATGGGGCCAGCGTGAACGAATCAGTGCAGCAATCAACAATGCTCGTCGCCGTGGCACCGCCCAGCTAGATGACTCACCTGTGGATTCAGCCATTTCTCAGCAAGTCGTCCTTACAAGTGCCGGCTGGCAGCTCTAATCTTGGTAAGGAGGTAATGCGAATGGTCGTCAATCCGGCGGTAAGACCCAAGGTAGCGACAACCGGACTAGTGATAGCCAGCGCGGTTGTCTTCATAGTCTTTGCCCTCTCATTCATAGCCTTGACCGCCACGGAACTTCCTCTCGTCATGAAGGTCATCGTTGGCAGCTTGTTGCTGGCAACTGTTCTAGTGCTGGCGCTGTTATGGGGGAAAAGATCCGCCCGACGGCGGACCTGGCTGGCTAACGCAGCAAACAAATGGCGATCCTTTGACAACGCTAAGCTGGCCAGCGGGACCACGGCAGAGGTGACCCTCCTCAGCGTCGACGCGGTGCAACCCACGGGCGCGTGGGTCACCATCATGTGGAACCGCTTCAACCACGTTCAGCATGCCTGGATAGAAGCATTACCCGAACCACTATGGCCAGGATCCGTCCTGCTCATCGCCCCCGACCCCACTCAAGTAATGCCCAGCACACCATGGCCAGAGGCGTATTTCATTCGAGCCGCCGACTGCTTAGCTTGGGCACCCGCTGAGGGCCGGCACCCCTAAGCGGCAACTACTGTCACGACGCTCGGTCGATTCATACATTCGAACATATGTTCTAAAATAGCTCCATGATCAAGTCCGGCTCCCCCGAAGATGTCGAGCGAATGATGATTCGCATGGACGCCGAAGCAAGCCGGCCGATAGACGACCCCGCACCCATCCGAGATTTCCCGAAGTATGGGCGTCCGCTTGTGTACGTCAGCGGAATTTACGGCAAAGCCGTCGGGTGGACCCACAAGTACGGCCTCATCGAGTGGCTGGATACTTCCGGCAAATACCACATGGGTTGGGCGCATTCCTCGAGCATCAGGCGTGTAAAGCCTGATGAGTGGAAGGGCAGTAGTGCGCTGTAGTTGGCAGCCATCCCGGCGACGCTCAGGTAATCATCGGGTAGCGCCGCGCGTGTCGAAGAAACGCAAGGCTCGCGGTCGTGCCTAGGGTCGTGGGCATGGAAAGAGATCCCTCAGGGGAGCGGAGAGGACAGACGTCGATCAACGATCTTCTCGACAAGCCGGTCGGCGCCCCACCGGTCCAGCTCGCGCTGCCGATCCTGGTGCAGGTGAAGCCTGGACAATTCCGTCGACTGTCTTAGAGCGGCGGCCGAAAGCGTCTGAGCGTACATGCGGAGCGTAGACAAGGTGATGGCCTGGTCCCATTGAGGACCAGACCATCACACTTCCAGCAGCAGTCAGCTACATACTTATGTCAGCCCGCGCCGGCCCGCCTAAAGGGGGCACTGCCACGGGACCTTTCGTAGCGATGCTGTAAGCAGGTTGGGCCGCTTCAGGCGCCGCTTGCAGACCCGCGTCGACCGCAGCTTCCGGGCCGGCTGCCGCCCGCGGGGAGCGCTGGTAAGCGGCTGTCCCGAACCGAAGGTCAGGACCGATCGTTTCAGCAACAATCCGACGGGCTTCCCGTCGCTCACCATCCTTTTCGAACGCGCGGAACTCGAGTTCACCCGAAACCGTTACCGGGTCCCCTTTCTTGAGGGAGTTCGAAGCGTTCTCTGCGAGCGCCCGGAACGCGGAGACGTTGTGGAAGACCGGGTCTCCGTCGTGCCAGCTTCCGTCTGCTCCCTGAATCCGCTGGTTCACCGCTACGCGCAGTTTGGTATGCGCTACCCCGGACTCACCGTAGGTGAGCTCAGGGTCCGCGACGAGGTTTCCGGCAATGTTGACCGGAATCTTGGTACTCATATCTTCTGCCCTTTCTTTCGCAGACGGGTTTCTCCCGTCCAACACTTCGCGGCCGCCCTACGGGCCGGAAATCTCCAACCCTCGGGATGGTCCGCCGGGCTGCTGCAGAGCAACGTACGAGTCCTCGCCCTGGACCCGGGGCGAGACTTCAGCAGTGGGAACCTTCCCGCCAAAACCCGGCGGATTCGTGGATTCGAGGATGTCCTTGCTTACCGCCGTGACGCGGCCTAAAACTGACTTCGCAATATCCACCCGCGAGGCGGGTTGCTTCGCAGACGAGTTGTTCACAGCGGTTGAGTGCTCCGCTTCAATCACTGCATCAGCCCAGCCGGCCAGGTAGCTTGCAGACTGCGGACCCCGGTCGATGCCATGAGCCTTGAGGATCGTGTACGCCACAGACTCGGCCTCGACTTCGGCGAGGCCGCGGTGGTCCACACTGCTCCCGTACAGCTTTCCCACCTTGTCATCCGGCCCATGCAGCAAAACATGACCGAGCTCGTGCGCCAGGACGGCGACCCGCTCCTCCGCATTCAGCCAGCCCCCTACTTGAATCTGATGCTGCGCGAAGTCGGTGAAACCGCTCGTCAGCCCGAACTGCGCATCGGCGACCTCAATCGAGAAGCCATGCGTGCGGGCAACACGAGCCAGCGACTCCCATAGGTGCGGCGCGTCGATGGCCGGGGCATCACTCAGCCGGGGAACCAGCAGCGGAGCCCCCTGGGTCTGCGAAACGTCGAAGACTGCCTGTCCGCGCCAACCCGTGATGAGGGTTTTCTTCCCCTCGTCGATAGCACCCTTGGGAAGTTTGTCGCCCAGAGGAATGCGCTGGCGCGTACCGTCGGGCAGCAGCATCTGCTGCACACGGGCAGTCCGAGGAGCAATAACCCACAGGGCATGCTCGCCCCGAAGGACAGTGCGGCCGTGTCGTTCCCATTCCTTGTACCCTGCGACGAGCGTCGGCTCGTCCGTGCCCCGCTGCGCCATCTGCATCATGAGCAAGGCGACGTTGCCGCCGGAGTACCGCCACAAATTGGCTGAGGCGTCGAGCAGAACCTGCCAATGTGAAGGTGACTCGACCGCCTCCTCAAGGATCGAGTGCAGACCATCCATCAATGAGGCGATGCGCTCCTCGGGCGCCATACGGCGTGCGCCGACGCTGGCTTCCGGAGAGCTCTGGTCAGGCAAAATGGTAGATGGAACTTCAGGTGTAGCGGCCACGACAGCCACCCTTCATGCTTCTTGGACCGCAGCATCGCTGCGCAGACACCCGTTCATGGTTAAGCACCTCAAGAGCGACATGACTCAGAAGTTAGCAACCAATTGATGAGCAGCCTTCCGCCACTCAACAAAGTCAGGGTCATCACCAGAAAGGATTCGAAGTGCAGGCTCCTTGTGTGCCTGCAGCCCAACGCATCCGACAGTCCGGGTGTGCATCCGCAGGCGTTCGACGGCGTGCGGGAGCCTTTCGTGAAAGGCAAGAGGGCCGAAGCCCGGGTCATCTTGGGTGTAGGAGGCAAGCTCGGCGCGGTGAAGCGCATACAACTCGGCCACAATCTCGGGGTGTCGCCACCAGCAGTCGGGAATGACCGACGTCGTCAGCTGATAGGTCGCGACGAGCCATCTCACCCAGGCGAAAAGGGCACCCCAGACTTCCTGGGACTGCTCCGGTGTCATTTCCCGCCATCGGCGGGTCACGCTCTTGGAAGCCGTTGAAGCACCAAAAGCGGATCGAAACAACTGTGCGGTGATCTCGTCGTCCCCGAAGGAGCCAGCAGACGGAACGTCGAACTCCTCGGTCTCGTCATGGCTGCGCATCCGGCGCCCCTTTTGTCTTTTGCTGACGCTCCCTGTGCCCGTCGGCCAAGATGCGCTCCATCTCCGCCTTCAAGCGGCGCAGCTCCCCTGCGTCCTTACGCTTGTGCCACTCGAGCAGATCGAGCAGGATCGGTCGAGTCCGCCGCCCAAGCATGAGCGCGGTGCCAGCGGGCAGGCGCCGAATCTCGTCCAGAGCAATCACAGGACTTTCCCGTATCTGCTCCCCGTCCTGCCGGCCAGCGGAAGACCATGACCGCGTGGTGAGGGTGAGGCTCCTCTCCCCCAGCAACCCGGCGAGCGAACGCAGGTCCCGTTCGTCAGATCCGCCGCCAAAGATCACTTTGATGATCGCCGAGTCCCAGATGGTCGATGCCTCATCAATGGACCAGCCCGAGCGGGCCTGGGACAACGACTGCAAAACGACGAGCGTTGAGATCCCGATACCGCCGCCGTCGGACAGCGCCACAGGCAGCCCGGGCCATGGGGCCAGGTTGGCGATTTCGTCGAGGATCAAGGAAAGAGGTGGCTCCAGCCGTCCTCCTGGCGATACGAAGGCCATTTCCCGCGCTGCATTGTCGATGTCGTCAATCAGCGCGGACAAGTACGGCCCTGCGGCAGCGGCTCCAGCCCGAGTGCCAATCAGGTACAGGGTTCCCCGCTCCCGGATGAAGGCTTTCGGACTGAACTCTTCAGACGCATCCTGCGGATTCAGCGCGGCCAGCACCTTGGGCGAGGACAGAGGCGCCACCGCCGCCGAAACCCCAATCCACGAGTTCGACGTATTCCGCGGGTCGTCCTCCAGGATGCCCATCAGGTCGGCCTGCCAACCCAGCGCCGCGCCCGGCTGGCCCAGCACCTCGAGAGCTTCGCGCGCCAGTACCGGGCTGGAAGACCAGCGTCGGAAAGCCGTCACTCCCTCGCCAGACAGCGCCGCAGCGTGGAGCAGGCACTGAAGAACTATCAGCGAGCGCTTTTGCCAGGCAGCGTTCTCGCCCTTCATTTCGGTGTCCGCCGTGATAACTAGCGCCCGCCGGGTAGCAATGTCAGGGTCTTCGCACCCGCGTACCGGCGACCAGCGAAGCGACGACGGGATCCCCGACATACCCTGTGGGTCAAAGACGGTCACGGGTCGCCCACCGGAAGCCCGCGCCTTCATCGTCACAACGAGGTTGTCCGCACGCGTGGATGTTGTGACGACTGCCCCCGGCGCATCAAGAATGGCGTTGATGACGACGTACAAGCCCTTGCCGGATCGTGGCGCACCCTGAATCACCATCGACTCCTCCGTGGAGACATGAACGGTGACGCCCCGTGAGCGGCCCAGCGTCCACGACAGGTCCTGCACCGAAGGGTCTGCGAGTCCTGGACGCGTGAACTTCCCTCGTTTCCGCACGGCCCTCGCCCCAAAGTCGTGAAGAATCTCCGCACGGCGGGCAACGCCGTCGCGGTTCAGGATGTCTTGGCGCAGCCAACCCCCCGATTGCTTCCATCGACGCCAAAGAACCACCGCACCGACGGCGAGCGCAGCAACCAGCAGTAGAGCCGGGGCCAGAACCCACCAGACGCTGTCTGTGCCAAGCACACAATCAGCCCGGCGAACAATGATCCATTCCATTCTGTTGGCGATTAGTCCGACGGCGGCGGCAGGGTTGAAGGGCGACGGCGGCATGGTGCCGCACTGCAAAGAGCCAGCGACATGCGCTGCTGCCTGCACCACTGCGCAGAGACCTATGTAGGCTGCCGCGCTGACAAGGCCAGCGCTGACTAATGGATTGTCGCTTGCCGCCCGCGAGCTCATTGGCCGTCTCACAGCATCCTGTCGTCTGTCCCGAAAACAGCAAGCTCGTCAGTGGTCACTCGATTGGCAACGATGAAGGAGCGGTTGCCCACTTTCCAGAGCCCGACGCCCTTCGGAAGGTTCTCAACATGCTCGCACTCCGCTTCGGTCAGGCCGAGCGCTTCCTTGGTCAGGCGCATCGCGTCGTGCTTCTGCCGGTAAATGACCCTGGTGTCGGCCTCAGTCAGCAGGCCCAGTGCTTTCTGTCTGTGTCCACTCGTGCTGTCACCGATCTCGTTGAGGTCGGCGACCTTGTGCATGATGAGCAGGTTTGCGATCCCGTAGGTTCTGGCGAGCCGCCACTGCTCGCTCATCTTTGCCAACATGTACGGATCCGCGAGCATCCGCCACCCCTCGTCGTACACCACAAGCCGCTTACCGCCGTCGGGATTGGTGATCGCCGCTTCCAACCACGTGGCACCACAGGCCGCGGCCAGCGAGAGGGCCTGTTCAGATGCTCCGATCAGTGCTGACGTATCCATCACCATCATGGGTGCGTCAGCGTCGAAGGCCACAGTGGATGGAGCATCGAACATGCCTTCGAGATCACCGGATACGGTACGCCTCAGGGAGTGGCTCACGGCGGTTGCTCCGTCAGTTCCCACCAGGGCGGTCATCTCATTCGACGGTTTGAGGAGGTGGTCCAGCACCATGGGCAGGGTCGGGTTTGAATTCTCGGCCATGGTTTCCATAAGGGCGATGTCCAAGGCTGTGTGCTCCACGGGCCGAAGGGGCGTGCCCTGCCGCATGAGCGAGACCAAAGCCCCAAGGAGATAACGACGCCGCTGCCTCACCACCGCTTGCCATTGAGCCTCGGTAAGGGCATTGGAGCGGGGACCGGCGTCGAGGGGATTCACCCTTGCAGGGCGGCCCGGGCCGATGGAAATGACCTTGCCACCAACAGCCTCCGCTACTGCAACCCACTCGCCCTTGGGGTCTGACGCGACGGCTGCCTTTCGCCCTAGTGTGATTGACCGCGTCACGAGCGACTTGCCGCACATGGACTTGCCTGTGCCGACTGTCCCAATAACAACAATGGAAGGCCCGCTGATGATCCCCTTGTCGTAAAGGATCCACGGATCGTAGGAGAAGGCCCCGGATCCGAATACGTCGGTGCCGATGTAGGTTCCCTCGTGCCCCAGCCCCGACTCTGTAAGAAATGGGTAGGCGGCCGCGAACGTCATGGTTGATGCCCGGTGGGGCGCGGGCCGCAAGCGATGCGGACCCCGCAGGGAGTTTGGCTCGTTGCTCCCCCAGTCTCCGGCGAGGGGCAAGCCCTGGGGGTCGCGCCGCTTATCCCCTATCGATGCACTCGGCCACCCTTCAGCGGGCAGCGCCGGCCGCCGTCGTGCCTTCCGATTCTTTCCCGACGGTAGGTACTCGAAGCTTCTCACTGCCTGCTTCAACGCAGTCCCCTTCCAAGCGGCAGGCCGCCCGCGACAAACGCGGCCCATTGCTGTCCGTAGAGAAGCCGGAGCTCAACGAATGCTCCTGCGGCAGCGGACTCAAGTTCCTGGCGATGCCGTGCCAAGTCCTCCAGCGAGGTCGCCGTGACGGTGATGTAGGCAGCCGGGCGGACGTCACCATGGCCGGCGACAATCTCTTCCTCCCTTTGGATCACTTCTTCTTCCTCGGCCTTTTGCTCACGGGTGAGAGGCCTGTCGAAGCGGGCGTTGATGCGGCGGCGGGTTTCGTGCGCTTCCTGCGCGGAGCGGATGTCACGCAGGGCTTCAGCGGTAGGCACTGCCCGTATGACTTCCGTGAACGTGTGTCGGAATTCGCCCACGTAGATCAGCGGGTGCAGGAAGCCCGGAAAGACTTTCTGGCGCGGCCATTCAGCAATCCAGAAGGTTTGGTGGAACCCGGTGTCTGTCCGCAGGTAGGTCCAGTGTTCCTCAACGGCCATCGGGCCGTGGCGGTGGAGGGTATCCATCGCCTTACTTGCCGGTTCGTCCGACGGCGGTGCTGCCGCCGCCGGCGCTTTGGCGGCCGGTAAAGCAGCGGGATCGAATGCGGCACCGATGATGCTGAGCAGTCCGGGTTCACCAACCCACTCCTCTACCTTCACGCTGTGGGTACCGAGCGACGTTTTCATCGCGTCAACTTCCAGCCGCAGGACGCGTTCCAGGCCTGTCTGACCCCCGCCCGACTCCTTGATCCGCCGACGAGCCTTGCTTGTGTCCAGGACTACCGCGACCAGGAGTTCGTGGCTCATGGTCGACCCGGCTGCGCCCAACAAGTCCTCATACGCGCGTTGTCCCCACACCGCCTTCTCGCCAGCTTGTGGCGGCATGGCGTTGTCTTTGTAGAACTCCCAGAGCGCCGACGAAGGATAGGGCACCGTGTAATCCTGGACCGCGATCCTGGCCACACCTGGCCGCTGCGCCATGCCGGCTTGCACACGTGACCACGCTTGGACCGCCCAGGCTTTGTCGTCTGCATCCAGAAGTGCAAAGGATCTCGTGCTGCAGCGCAGCACCGCGATTGCTTCCCTGCCGTGGCGGTCGACCATGAAGCATTCACCGCCTGCCGTTGTTCGAATCTCCAGATTGCCGAGACCGCCCGGAAGAGCGAGCCGGCCAGCAAGTCGCGGGGCCGCGGGCTTTGCAAGGAACCGTGTTTGTCCTGCCGCTGCCCGGTAGAAGAACACAGCGAGCTGTTTCGCCCATGCGGGATAAGGAATGCGGGAATACTGGAGGAGCCCGAGCAGCATAAGCCCAAGCCAGAGGGGTCCGGAGGAAAAAAGGCCAACCGGCCCACTGCTCGCAGAAGCCACGATGGCAACTGCCCCTCCTCCTGCAACGATCAGCAGCTGGTACCACTTGAGGCCGAGGAAGAACCCGCGGCGCTCGTATCTCGGGAATTTGACGGCCTCAAGGGCACGCGCATCCTCAGACATGTGGGGTACCTCCGTTCGGAGGGTTGATTCTTGGTGGTTGGGGTTTCGGAGGCGGAACCCTCGAAGGGGCAGGTGCGCTTGCATTGGGATGCGCTCGCGATCCGGCGTCTCCGGGCGGGGTTTGCCGCGCAGGTGCTGGGGCAGTGCCGCTTGCGCTATGGGGTTCTGTGCGCACTAAGTCCTGCTGCGACCCCGGTGGGTGCACGCTGTTCGGCGCTCCGATCGATTGCCCGGTTCTCAGGGCCAACTGGCCTCCGTCACCCTTGGGTGAGGGCACCCCGGAGGGGACAGCGGGTGTCAACGCTTGTGTCGGGAAGATGCTACGGCTTGAGCTGATTGGCCGGGTCATGGCGGATCGATTTACTAGGCCCGCAAGCGTCAGGCGACCACCTGTCTGCCGACTGATCTGGCGAGCCGCAAGGCTGCTGCTCCGGGAGAGGACGTGGCCGCCACCGGCCGTTTGGGCTGCTGCCGCGAGTTCCCCGCCTGCGAAACTCACCAAGCGCAGGGCCATCAAAGGTGCGCCGCAGGCAAGTGCCATGCCCACCGTGCCGGCTGCCAATCCGGCAAAGGACTTGGACTCTGCAAAGAGCTTCACTGCAACGGCCAAGACCGTTCCGGCTAAGGGTTTCGCCAACACCAAAGCAATGACCACCTCGCACCAGCGGCGTGCCCAGGACTTTGTCTTGTCCCAGGGCAGCAGCATCAGGGCCACCGGCGCCACGGCTGCCAACACGACGAGTGCAAAGGAGCGGAAGATCATCGAGCACATCAGGATGAAGGCAAGGATCCACACGACAATAACTGCCATCACTGTAACGACGACGGCGCCGGCCGGGCCTCCTGTCATCCCAGGTGCCAGCGAGACCAGGTTCCATTCCCGACCGCTTCCTTCTGGTGCCCGTTCAAATCCGAAAAGCCTCATGAACACGAGGTATGGGTCCGAACCAATCGATTCGAGCAGCGCGGCTGAGGCTAAGTCACTCGCCCGCGTCAGTCGCCGGACGAGATACACGGCAGCCCCGACGAGTGGAATGGCGGCAGCGCCACCGACAATCGCGCGGCCGATCCGCCTTGGCTGCTGGCTGATCAGGCCCGACAGGACCTGGAGGATCATCACGACGACGAGCGGCGTCATCATGACGACGACCCACCAGCTCGTCAGCCCTTCAATGGAGAGCCACTGGGAGTCGTCCACGTCCGACACAGAAAAGGCGCCAGTAATGAAAGCCCAAAGCCAGGACGCCATGTTTTGGAGGATGTTGGCGAAGAGGGACGTGACTGCGCCCAGGGCGTTGTCGTTCGCTTGGGAGACCAAACCGCATCCGGGCGGCCACCATCCATTGAGGTCGCAATCAACAGGCATGAGCTAGAACCCAAGCGGGAAGGCCGTCTGCGACCAGAGGATGTAGCCGTTGATGCCGCCGAGAATGGCTGCCACCGGGCCGGTCCAAAGGAGGATCACGCCGCCGCCCGAGGCAAGGCGTGACGACTGGCTAAGCTTGCCGGCCAGCAGCATCGCGGCGCCGATGATAGCCACGATGGCAATGATGATGAAGGCGCCGACGAGGATGCCGCCACCGATCTGTTTAAGCGATTCCAGGAAGGGAAAGCTCGCGTTTGGGGTGATCCCAGGGTCCACCGCTGCGAAAAACATTGGTGCTCCGTCCGTTGTGTTCCATGGAGTGAGCAGATGAGCTCACGGGTTCATGGAAGCTGCGGAAGGAAGCGACATGACTCCCTGTCGGTGACGGTCGAAAAGTGAGCCATTATGACGGCTTGGCGTCTAGTGGTCGTTGCAACACCTGAGCTTTTAGGAGTTGCAACTGGCAGATATGAAACGACCACGAAAGTCACGGGGTGCCCCTCCAAAGAACGCTGCACGGGCTCACTATGATCAGCTGATGAAACAGGGAATGGGCAATTCCGAAGCGTGCCGAATCGTCGGAATCAGCCGTAGTTCCGGCACTCGATGGCGGCACGGCCACTCAGTTGTTCTGAAGTCCGGCGACGTCAAAAAGATCGCTCCTATCTCCCGTCTAAGACCAGCCGCGATTTCTGCCCGATTATCAAGCTCTCTATGGGCGTGGAAGCCTGGATTTGGCCGTGGACCCTGCAGTCTCGCTGCGCAGCGGTCGGACTGGCCGCCGGCCGCGCCGCCGAAAGGAGCACCGGACCAGGCGTTTCCCGGACATGGTGATGATCCGGGACAGGCCCGCGGAAGTCATCGGCAGACTAGTACCGGGGCATTGGGAGGGCGATCTAATAATTGGGAAGGGCGGCCGCTCGGCCATCGCCACACTGGTCGAACGGACCACTCGCTTCATCATCCTCGTGCACCTGGCAGGAAACCGTGGTGCTGAGAATCTGCGCGATCGGCTAGCTGATTCGATGAACCCGCTCCCGCCGCACCTGCGCCGTTCTTTGACCTGGGATCAGGGGACTGAAATGGCTTGCCACCAGAGTTTTACGCGGCAGACGCTGATTCCGGTCTATTTCTGTGATCCCGCGAGCCCCTGGCAGCGCGGCTCAAACGAGAACACTAATGGCCTGCTCCGGCAGTACTTCCCGAAAGGAACAGACCTCGGCGTCCACAGCCCCGAACACCTCACGAAGGTCGCCGCTGAACTCAACCGCAGACCACGCGAAATCCTGGGTTGGCAGAGTCCCGTAGAGCACCTGGCTAGACTGACTTCACCGGCGACCGAACCATAAATTGTTGCAACGACCGCTGAACTCCGCCCGGCCGCGAAATGGCTCACTTTTCGACCATCGCAGACACCTGGTGATCACACTCCAATAAGCGGCAGAGCACCCGACTCGCAATGACCCCAGTGATCGTTGAAAGAGGATACGAGAAAGAGCGACAGCATGGTTGCCCCGGCCTCTGCTGACTCCGGGATTAATGCCGCCACGCCGCCGGGCTTGTCTGCCTTCCAAATCGGCAACCGACCAGACGATTTCGCTACCTTCGCATACCAAGCGCAAGAGCTCGAGAACATCAACGCCCTACTCAAGACGCCGAGAAGCGCAAAATCCTTGACACAAAGAGCGCCGCAGCTTCAGACCATTAGTGACGGGTTGGCCTAGGGTAGTCTTCGCATGGGCAATCTGCCCGTACATGCCCAGTCATAGGCATAGCGCAGCGAGCACAGGGGGGGTGCGATGGTCGATGAAACAGCGGTAGTGGAGAAATTTCGGGAACTCGTTCGCGGAGAAGACGGTGCCCTGATCGGGCTTTTGCCGCCATTCGAGGAAAGTTTCCTGATTCCCGGGACCTCAACGCTCGTCCGCACGCACTTCGTAGCGCATGATGCCAACGGCAATCCGGCCGTGGAGCAGCTCGCGGGGGCGATGGCTGACGCAGCTGTCGACTTCTGCATACCTCGTACCAAAATTGACCGGGCTCTGGCCGAGTACGCGAGAACGAGATCGACGGCAGCCCTAGTTGGTCTCAATGAGCAAGCTCGAGACCTCTTCGTGAAGTCGGCAGGCTCCGGAGAAGGCGGTGAGCTACTCCTCTTCTTGTTGCTTGAGCGTGTGCTAGAGAGACCACAGCTGATCTCAAAGATGGCTCTCAAAACCAGCACCGAGATGCACGTTCACGGTTCCGACGGAATCCACGCAAACTTGGCAGATGACGGTGTCCTGGACATCTATTGGGGAGAATCCAAACTCTACAAGTCGAGTTCTGCTGCATTTAAAGATTGCTTTGAGAGCATCTCTCCGTATCTTCGCGCTGACGGTGTCCAGTCCAGAAAGCGTGACCTGCTTCTTGTTCGCGACCATCTGAACGTCGCCCAGATCGAATTGGCAGCGCACCTGTTGGAATACTTCGATGAGTCCAATCCGAAGACGCTGAAAGTGAGATGGAACGGAGTCTGCTTGGTCGGATTCGACCATGACAACTACCCAAATTTGGCGGCGCTCGATGACGCCCAGCATTTAGCACTCTCCACGGCCGTCGGCCGATGGCACGACACTGTCGGAAATAGGCTCAAAGAGTTCGAGATCGTCGGCGTGAACATCGATCTCTTCTGCATCCCGATGCCTGACGTCGCTGCACTCCGTAAACGAGTGCTGGAGCGGATGGGGGCTTTGTGAGCGACAACACCCGGCTTGAGGAAGTCGTCTTCGGTTCTCAGAAGTTCAGAGACGTGCTTGAGGCTGCCCGTAGGCTTACGATCCGGACAGAGTTTCCCTCGGTTGAGTGGGACGAGGACGTCCCGCCGATCGACTGGGGCTTCGCCCTGCTGTACGCCAGTGGGATAACATCCGCTCAATCAGAGCGCGCCCAGTCTGCAGTGCTCCGCATCGCCACCGCGTGCATGTTGTCAGCCGAGGCGGAAGACGTTCACAAGGCCGCCGCCGCAGTCCTACTCGAACGCAGTGGGAACCACATGGCCGTGGAACTTGCAGAGTCCCGGAACCGTGTTCCCGCAGACGGTTGGCTCAAGCTGCCCGGAGCCCTACGGATGGAGGTCGTTCGAAGCCGAATTGGCTACTCAGTGCGCCTGTCCGACGGACGAGTCCTGCCCGTGAACCCCTTCCAGGAAAAGTTCTGGGGCGCGGTCGAGAATAACGACTGGTTGAGCGTGTCCGCTCCGACATCTGCTGGAAAGTCGCGAATCATCCGGGAGCGCTTCTTAGAGGTCGCACGATCCGATGCCCCATTCACCCTCGTCTACCTTGTACCGACGCGAGCTCTAATCGAGGAAGTATCACGCGATTTGCGACAAGAAGTTCCTTCGGACGTTGGCGTCTTCACCATGCCGTGGGATCCGGACCTCGAAGAGTCCCACCGTACGATTCTCGTGGTCACGCAGGAGCGGCTCCACCTGGTGCTGGAGCTCATCCCATCCCTCGAGGTGGACCTCCTCTTCGTCGATGAAGCGCAGTCCCTCGCAGGCGATGCACGCGGGGTACTTCTTCAGCACGCCGTCGAGCGTACGGTTCGGCGCAGCCCAAGAGCACAGGTGTTGTTCGCAAGCCCGCTGAGCTCGAATCCTGAACTCTTGGTTGAAGACGCCCCCGCCCACCGCCGCTCAAGCTACTTCGTTTCCGAGACCGTGACCGTCAACCAGAATCTGGTGTGGGTCGAGCACGTTGCCCGTAAGCCTCAACGAAGAGCCGTGTCCCTCGTCTCGGACGGCAACCGCCATCGCCTCGGTGAGATCACGTTGGCGCAACGCGCTACCACCGTTCCAATGCGGATCGCTCTGGTGGCGCACTCCCTGGCGGGAAACACTGCCGGCAATGTGATCTACGTCAATGGCCCCAGCGAGGCGGAGAAAGTAGCGAAAGCAGTCTTCGAACAACTCCCGCCCATGGCCGAATCCGACACGGAGATCGACGATCTGCGTGACCTTATCAAGACGGCCGTTCATAGCAAGTACCTGCTCGCAGATGTCCTGGAGCGGCGCGTGGCCTTCCATTACGGGAACATGCCGCTCGTAGTACGATCGGAAATCGAGCGACTCTTCGGAGAGGGCAGGATTCACTACCTGATCTGCACTTCCACCCTTCTCGAAGGCGTCAATCTTCCGTGCCGGACAATCTTCATGCGGAACCCGAAAAAGGGAACCGGCAACCCGCTCCGTGAAGGGGATTTCTGGAACTTGGCCGGCCGGGCCGGCCGCTGGGGCAAGGAATTTGAGGGCAACGTCGTCTGCATTGACACGGACGACGAAAGTATCTGGCCCAACCTGCCGCTCGTGCGAAAGCGATCACCGATCGCTAGGGCGGTCAGCGCTGGCCTAGCTGATGCATCTGGCCTGCTTGCCTTTGTCCGCACCGTTGATGAAGTACACGACGACAGCGCAGCCGAAAGCCTCTTCGCGTACCTATGTTCACGGCATCTTGAGGGCCAGTCCACCGAGGTGCTCCTGTCGCGTGTACCGCTTGAGTCGGAAAGGAGCGAGATCGCGTCTGCCATCTCGCGTGTAGCAACTGAATCAACAGTTCCGCCGGAAGTCCTTACCCGGCACACCGGTATCGCATCGATCTCGATGGAGCGACTACTCGCGAGCTTCCGGGCGTCGGGAATGAGCCCTGTGGAACTGGAACTTCCCCTCCCCGAAGAACCCGACGCCCGGCCGCGGTTTCAAGAGGCGCTGGTACGAATCGGATCCACGATGACGAACGTCTTCGGTGCAACCCAGTCAGGGGAAGATCGCCGCAAATGGCAACTGGCGAATCTCGTCGTCAATTGGATGAAGGGCATGCCCCTTGCACGCCTAATCGAACAGCGAATCTCCACCAGCAAGACGGCGACGGTCGCCACGGCCATTCGTGAGGTCATGCGAGACATCGAGTCGATCGCACGATTTCACGCACCCAAGTATCTCGCTTGCTACGCAGATCTACTAGAGGTCTATGCTTCCGAGCTGGGTCTGGAGCCCAGCAAACGTCCAGACTACGCGATGATGCTCGAACTTGGAGTGTCCCGCGCCAGCGAAGTGGTACTCATGTCAATGGGTTTGTCGCGAACTGCGACTGTTGCTGTCTCGGATTACATAGGGGTCGACGAGTGGTCACGGCCTGAGGCTATCCAATGGCTTTCCAGCCAGAATTTCGACGGCCTCGGCGTGCCCATTCTGATCCAGCGTGAAATCAGCGACGTCCTCGAAGTAGCGATGCGCCGGGCGTCCTCGTAGCCGGCCGTGACTGGAACGGCAGATTCCAGTTCTACAATGTGGTCGCGACGCGCTTCTAGGAACGGCATATGCCAGGCGAGACCTGTACGGACGGGACCTGACGCGCAGGAACCAAGCAGGTGCGTCTAGGCTCCGCTCGCGGGCTATCCCCATTGAGCCAGCGAAAGCGAGGACGCGTGACCGCGGATGGAACAGAATCCTGAGGCTGGCCGGGAATCACCGGCACTCGCAGCCTTGGCCGGAGCGCCGCCGAGGGTGAGAGCGCCAAGAATGGAATGAAAGGTCAGTGCAGGTGGTTTGCCCCTCGACAGCCAGCAGCGACCGAGTTCAGCACTCCGGGCTTTACTGCAGATGCGAAAGCTCCGCCTACCTCGCGCGTGTTTCGACGGGTCTTTTTTACCCGGATCCGGCAAGATCAGCACATGACTTCTACTGACGATGAACACGAACTCGAGCCCGAAGATGGGCCAGCCTGGAAGCGGTACGAGAAAGACGTGAGGGAACTGCTGGACAGGATGGACGACTCGACAGTGACGCACAATGTGAAGCGCATTGGTGCACTGAGCAAGGTAGCCCGCCAGATTGATATTTTCGTCGAACGGCAGGTGATACAAACAACGGTCACAATCGCTGTGGAGTGCAAGCACTACGCTAAGCCGCTCGGTATCGGCATGATCGATGAGTTCGTAGGGAAGATCGAAGACCTTCAAGTCAGTCACGGCATTCTGTACGCACTGAACGGACTAACCGGAGGAGCGAGGGCCCGGGCCGACGGCGCGCATCCCAAGATCGACGTCAGAGACCTTGCCCCAAACTCGCCTCCTCCCCCGTCTTGGGACGAATACATCGCTGAGGTAATGAAGTTTGGGGACTGTGGCAATCCGAACTGCCCTGACGGCAATGTGGGCTGGGAGGAGTGGCCTCAGCCGGAATCCACCCCTGTCAGTGCAGGATGGTGCCCCATGTGCGGGATGTGGAGCGTCTCCTGCGAATGCGGTGAGATAACCTGCTTCGTCAGCTTCGAGGAGGAGTGCGTCGCCTGCGGACGGGTGTATGAGCAGGAACAGAGTCGAGACGGAGACGTCGAAGGCATCACCATCACTGCAGGACCAGTGGAGTAGTCATTTTGGAACGCAGGAGACCGTCGGCAGCCCGTGGCGCCGATCGTGGTCGTGCGGGGCTCGTTAGAACTCATTTCCGAACGCAAGTAAGTCATCTCGCAGACCATTTATGATCTCGACGTTGCGGAAAACGATGTCAGCCTCGTAGTTGAAGGCAACTCCAAGCCGCCCCACCCGCTCCATTACCTCGTCGTCGGTCAACTGTTCCAGCCACGCCACAACCTGCTGCCTATGTGGGAAACCGTCGGCCTGCTGATCAAGTCAGCCAGATCTATCCGCGCTGACACCGCCCGGAGACGCAGCTGATAGCGATCGACGGTGGTCTTCGTTGACCCCACGGACATCGCTCCACGCTCATCTTCATGAGCGACAGCGATCTCTTAGCGCGTCGGAAGCGCGGGTGCGGGCGGTTCCGTTCCCGTGACCAGGCGCGGCACGGCCTGCCTTCGGACCCAACGCGAGATCTCATCAAGCTCCTTTATCAGCACCGGCCACCGGTTCGTCCCCTGCCGGTTGATCCCGACGGTCGGGAACAAGCTGACAGGGACCTTGGTGCCGAGCGGGTCTCCGCGAAGATGTGGCCAGTGCGTGGGCTCCTCCGGCAGCGGGGAGTGATTGCGCAGCGAGCGAGGCTTCTGGGCATCCCTGATCATGGCCGCCAGCCTGACAGCCGTGATTGCCGGTGTCCTGTGCTTCACATGGTTCGTGTGAAGCACAAGCCGCGCCAACGGGTGGAGGTCCGCCTGTACATGCGATGGAAGGGCTGCAAGGCTTTAATCCGATGAGCGAGTTCGCCACCGGGGCGTAGCGATGGCGGACCGTTCCGGGCGCGCTTTTTCGTCCACTCGGCAAACTTCTTATAAGTATCCGAGGCCGGCATCTCGACAAGCTTGGCGGCCTTCTCGTCGAGGGGTGCGCCGTCGAGGAATTCAACTTCGGCGAACAATGTGTGCTTGAGTGCGGCCCGGAAAGCTACCAAAGCGTCAGCCACTAGCAGAGGAACCTTACCCGGGATCGGGGCCACCCATTCCACAATGATTTGGCTGATCCGGCCGTTGGGCACCTCCGCCAGTTGCAATACACCACTTGGTTGGGTCTGGTAGTCGAAAAGCAGATCTGCGACTTGTCCAATTAGCTCGTCAGCGTGCGAAAGAGTCGCGGCTACCCCGAGATGGCGCTCAGGGAGCCACGCATACATGTGACCAGTCATGAAGACACTCTAAGAGTGAACCCGGAAGGATAGCGCAACCCGCCTCAGGGATGCCCATGCTCAAGATTTTCCCCATGACACGAGCCGGGCGCCGCGGTTTTTTACGAACGCTGCTTGGTCGTGCCTGGTTGGGACCGCCGGGTCGTCCTGAACTCATCTGGAACCCAGGGCGCTGCGTTTATCCGACGTGCCCCGTCAACGCGGCAGCAGATCGAAATAGGCAGCGCCGGGGTTCCAACTCACGGGATGCAACAGCGTCCCCACAGCCGGGTTCAGGGCACTCCACATCATGCCGTCGCCGGCGTAGATGCCGACGTGGCCCCAGTCGTCGGGTCCCTGCGGATTTTGAACAACCAAGTCTCCTGGCTGGGGCTCCTCCGTTCGGGCACCAACTCGCCACTGTTCTACTCGCGGCAGCTCGATTCCAGCTTGTCGATAGATCCACTGCACGAAGCCTGAACAATCCCAGGCCTTGAACGCAGTGCCGCCCCACACATAGCGCCCACCCAAACCTTCCTGGGTGAATCTCAGAATGTCCTGACGCAGCTGGCTCAAGTTACGGGAAAATCCCCCAAGCCGCGGCGCGGGCGAGGAATCTGCACAGTATGCAGGAGCCGTGCCACCCTCAAGTGCCGCAACGATTGCCGTGGCCGCCGGCTCCCAGCGTGCATACAGTTCGGGAAAAGCAGACACCTGTACGGCTTGGGCCGCCAGACCTTTGTCCATTGCCTGCCAACCGGGAATGTCCAGGAGTCCTCGAGGACTGCCACGGTTCGGTCCCGACGGCCCACCGTAGAAGGCGCGCGCGTTATAGGAGGGGTCCATCAGCTGCTGAACTGTCCCCCAGCCTGCCGCCGGACGCTGTTGTGCTGATCCAACGGAGTCGTGGTCACGTCCAACGCCGTCATTGGGGAAATGCAGGGAAGCCGGAACGCTGGGGTTCGCAAGCATGCGCAGACTCGACTCCTGCATCGCCATCATGATGGCGATGATCTGCCCGGAGCGCGGTATTCCAAGCTGCTTGCCGACCGCGATGTATGTTCGTGCAACGCTCTCCTGCCGAGGCGTCAGCTCGTAAGGCAAGTCCCCAGCGTTCCGAACTTCCAAGCCAGTACCAGCCACGCCAGGCTCAGTGGCCGCCTCGGTTCCCACTGGTGTACAGGCAACTGCGGATTGGCGCGCCGTACCAGTCAGCGCCGCCACGCCTCCGGCAAATGCCAAGGCGCCCACAAACAGAGCGAGGAAAGCAACCGCCGATACGACCTTCACCAATGCACGGCGCCGCATGAGACCTGCGACGACCACCAGTCCAGCCACTAGTAGACGATTCGCTCTGCGGTCGCGTAGAAGGCAACCATGGCGCAGTGCCCAGATGGAGCGGTGGCGGCAGGAGGACAGTTGACCATCACCGTGACGGGTGCCGCATAGGCACTCCTGCCGTTACTAGACTCGTCCACAACTTGCACCGTCACCGTGCACACGTGAAGGCCCTCCCACGGGGCCGGATACTCGTGAACTTTGGCCAACTCGAGATCGCAGCGCAACGACTCAGCGGTGCCGCTTCGGCGAGCGGACTGTTCTGCCAGAGTGGTGAACGTCCCCGCTGTCACACCTGTCCCTTCAAACTCCCGGACCAGCACAGATAAGGGATTCGATCCATCGGGCAGCAACTCCCACCAAGACCGCACCTTGGCATATACATCTGAGTACGACGACGAACGGCTGTCCCAGCTATAGATTCCCTTTGCTACCGCTACAGCGAGCGCCCGGTAATCGCGCGTCTGTGGCAAACCATCCGGCGATGCCTCCGCCGTAACGACAGGCTCGTCAGGAACGCCGGACGTAGTGCCTGGTGCAGTGGCATTGGTTGATGGCTTCGCCGGTGCGGGTGCGGTTGCGGACGTGGTCGGCGGGATCCATCCGCTGGGGCTCTCTGCAGGCCGAAGTAGGAAGACTGCACTAATCATGAGCAGGGCAACCAGCCCGGCTGCCAACCACTCCCGGCGGCCAACTCTACGGAACCAATGCATCGTGCAACCCGATGTCCGAAACCCAAAACCTAGACAGCCGGTCGATGCACTTCGTGCTGAAGCACGCGCCAAGCTGCCTGGTACAGCTGCCGGGCAAACCCGATATTCACCGCGATGTACCTCTCGGTGACGCCGAGCTCACAGGCAAGAGCAGCCATCTGTACGGACCGATCGAATCCTCGCAGGCCGGGACGGACTATGGTTTCCGCGACGCTCCGGAGGACGTTTGTGGGAAGGCAGTTGGCAGCGCAGCGGCAGAGATCCTCCACGTTTAGTCCAGGTTCGGGGTGGCAGTTCAATGCCGTGTTGATTGTCTTAGCGGTCTGCCGAACGACGGTTACGGCATGCCATCGACGCCTGTCTTTGGGAGACGGAGGTCCGTAGTGCCTCGGCCCTGTGAGGCTGGATACGGCAAGCCTCCAGGTTTCCTCGCTGACGCTTTGCTGGACCAGGCCCAGCATGGCGTGCGCCCAGGCCTGATCGACATAGTTCTCGACGTCGTCTCCTGCCGCTCCCGCACGGACGATAGCAAGAAGCTCCGGTGAGCTTTCCGTCGTCGTGAAGTCAACAAGCAAAGGCAACGTTTGATGGCTAAGCTCGCGCCGGATATGGGCAGCGCAGATCTTATTGGAGACACCTTGGACCCACGCTTCAAATGGGATGCCGGGCAGCTCCCGGTAACGTCCCCGCGTAACCCCGTCCCAAACGGCGACCCGGATGTCTTGCATGACGTCATCCACATCACAGGATCTCCCGATCCGTGCCAGGCGAGACACGACGTAGCGGTGCACCCCATCAACCGCGACCATGATCCGGTCGATCTGGATTACGGGCTCTCCCGGCGGAGGTGCGCTTCGCAAGGAGACATCAACGTCAGCGCCCGTCTCTGATCCCGTTGTAGATTGATACGCCTTGGCTTCAATTTCCATGGCTTCACCGCTTTGACTGTTCAGATCGAGTAGTTCGCAGAGCCGCGCAAATGGCGACTCAGTTAGTGGATACGGAGATCCAACAACGATCAGAAGAAGCTACAGGAATTATTGTCGAAGATAACTAAAGTATCGTCAAGAGTGCTGTTCTTACTTTTTGCGCTACCTTCGGGAAGAATGACCTTATGCCGAGAATTACGCAGCCTCATGACGCCGCCTGGTCGGCCGACGTCGAAGCTGCCGTCGCAACCTTCGGCAACCGGGCGCGAAACGAAATCCTTCGATTCCTGACGGCCACTGGGCCTGCGACGCGCGGGGACATCGTCGCTGCTGTCAGCGCGGGCGATCCCAGCGTGGCCAAGCATCTGGCCGCGCTCGAAGAGGCAGGCGTGGTGATGGTCGACGTCGAGCCTGGACGTAGACACGGACGGTCACCGAGGTATTCCGCGAACCCTGTCCGGATCAAGGAACTGCTCGACGCTCACCTTAAGTACTTGCTGGAAAAGTAACCTCAGTGCTTTGGAAAGATGAGTCGGACGTTTAGTCCGCGCGCTCCGGCGCCTCATCCGCGTCCAACTGCGGACTGGCCTCGGCCCTCTCCCCTTCCGGCCGACGGCTAATGTCCTTATTCAAGTACTCTGTGATTGCCCGAAGCGTCTCGGGCGACACGTCACCAAGGGTCCGCGCCGCGAACGTCTTCACCCTCGCAGCGCGGAGAGATTTCACAAACTCAAGCTGGGAATCAATGCGCTCGGGAAGATCTGAGGCGTCGCTGCCCATCAGGTAATTTGGACCCACATTAAAGATGTCGCACAGGGCGCCTAGCAGCGCGGGGTCGCTCACCAGCCTGCCTGTGCCGTCTTTCATGTAGAACCAGCGGGCTCTGGAAAGCTTGATGCCCTTCTCCGCCAGCTTCTGCTGGACTTCGCGGAACGTGACGGGTTGTCCTCGCTCTGCAACGACGACGTCGAGCAGCAGGTTTAGGCGCCGTGCAAGTTCGGCTTGGGGAGAGAGTTCCGCGCCTTTGAGACCTTCTTCGTCTCCGGACACGATTCACCTCCCAAACCAGACCTGACTATCGTCAGCGAGTCACTAATTGTTGCCCAGTATTGCCTTGGCCAAGTCCACATGCAATAAGCGGGGCTTCGTCCTTCCATCCGTATGTGGATGAGCGTATCGTTCTGCTGTAGACCCGTCTACAGCGGGGTACAGGAATTCCCTCGTCACCTGGTGGTCTCCATGGCGAACATCTTGATGAACCGGACGCGAAGCCGCCTTATTCGCTATTTGATCACCCACGGCCCGGCGACCTGCCGTGAGGTCGCTGCAGCCCTCACCATTTCTGCTTCCTCTGTCCGCAAACACCTCAGTCTTCTATGCGAGGCAGGCGTAGTCATCCTCGGTTCGGGAACGTACAAGGCGCGGCCGGATATGGTCGAAAGGGAGCTTGCGGACCTTGCGGCCACGTTTCAGTCAGCGGGCAGCGACTTCAGGAACTGGGTAACGGACGACTCCCACTTCACGGTATCGGCGTTCCACTCGAGTGAATGCCCCGGAACATCGAAGCGAACCAACTGAACGAGGTCTGGTCGTAGTTCGGCGAATCGTTCAGAGACTGCGACCGGCGTCGATTTGTCATCGACCCCGTGCAATATAAGCGTCGGTGTCTTTAGGTCACCAGCGCGGGTTAACCAGTCCAGCGCGGAGAGGTCAATGGATTGGTTGAGGCCCGTGACCCAGCGGCCTGCATTCGAACCCAACAATCTCAGCCCAGCCCTGGCGATAGCTTTCGGCAATCCACTGGCACTCCCGTTAGACGTCAGGGTCTCAGCCCAATCCAGGACTGGAGCTACGAGCACCAGGCCGAAGATCCGATCAGAGTGGGCTGAGAGATTTGCTGCTCGCAGGGCCATGGAACCGCCCAGGGACCATCCAAACAATACGAGCCGCTCAGCGCCATGGTCCACGGCGTACCTTATGGCTGCTTCGACATCCAACCATTCATTCTGACCCAGTGAGTACCGGGAATCGTTCGACGGCGGCGCTTCGCGGTCGTTCCGGAAGGACACGACCAGCGATGTGATGCCGAGTCTGCTCGCAACAGGGACACCGCGTAGGGCGCCTGCCCGTTTTCCACCCATTCCATGCGCGTGGATGGCCCATGTCGAAGACATCGGACCGGCGGACGTGGGCGCGAATTTCCATGCAGGCGCCATGCCGCCGTCGACCTGGATCTCCACGTCCTCAAAAGGCAGGCCCAGTTGCTCTGGTTTGGAGTACGCGTACCCGCTCCAGATGCCGGCGGCAGCAGCGTGCAGGTCACCGGAGTCGACTCGCTCCACGAGCCGAGTCACTGTTCCCCCGCTGGCGTCCTCGGCTATTACGGCCCCTATGCAGGCGTGGCCCTTCCCGTTGCCGAACCACAAGCTGTATCGGCCTGGCGCTCTCGTCAATAGGGTCGCTGGCAGTTCGATCCTCAGGGATCCATCCTCGCCGGAGAAGACCTTCCTGATAGAAAGATCCTCCCGTCGTGTAGTGCTCGGCACCACCACCCGGCGCGCAAAGTACGCGGCACCGAGGGATGTTATTAAAGAAACGCATATAGCTGCAAGGGCTAGCGGGCCTAGCACTTTAGGAGCCTTCATCTTCGCTCCTGCCTTGCTTGTCGATCACGTCCCTCAGCCGAGCCAGCGTCTCGGGAGACAACTCCTGCAATTGCCTTGCTGCGAAATTTTTCACGCGAGCCTCCCGCATTGATCTAAGGAGATTGAGTTGGGCTTCCACTAGTTCGGGTATCTCTAATGAGTCATCCAGAAGGTACCGTCGATCCACGCCGAAGAATGCGGCGAGGTTCTGCAGCAGATCCTTGTCCGTAGCCAGGGAGCTATCACCGCTTCGCATGTAGGCCCACCTTGACCGCGACAACGGCGTGCCATGTTGAGACATCGCTTCGCTGACTTCCCTGAAGGACAAGGGCCCTGTTCCTCGGGACTCATACAAATCCAGCAAGAGATTGATCTTGCGAGCGAGCTTGGCCTGCGGCGACTCCGAGGGTTCGACGGCATCATCTGCCACTTGGGTTCTTCCCCCTCCCCCGTCGCGCCATGCCCAATCGACCACCCTGCGTGTCCCCATGGGAAGCAAGGTAATGCTCTGTTCGAGTCAATGTTTGAAAATCAGCTTCATTCAGCAAATTAGCAGCAGCGGGATCCATCAGGAGAGCGTCCTCGATCTCGACGAGCATCCGATGAAGCCGCCGCGTCTCTGGGTCTCCCCGCTCGATGACTCCAGCGGGCGTCGTCAGGCGTCCATCCTTGCGTGTAGCGGTCGCTTTCTCCCAAGTGGATGTGAGGTCTTCGAGTAAGCCAGCCTGGGTCTTATGTTGCGTTCGCTGAACGATCCGGCGTGCTACTGGTGGCAGGGCCAGTCCAGCACACAGGAAGAACATCGCCCCGACAAAACTGGTGTCGTAGATGGCCGCCAACTGCAGCATGGTCGACTGGTCTCCGAGAAGATGGGCTAGGTCCATTCCCAAGACTGAGAACACTACGACGAGAGCCAGGAAGCAGCCAATGCCGATCAGGGTGAAGGCGACGCGAAAGTAGGAAGCGGCCATCCGCCGTCGGAATCTGAAGCACACGTATCCGGTGACGCCGACAACTGCCCCGATATAGACGAACTGGATGGCGGAATAGAGGGCGGCAGCAGGCTGGTCCCCGTAATCAAACATGAATTTCGTTGAGGATACGGGTGCTTCGATGAGGAGGAATGCGAGGACCAGCCCCACGGAGACTAGAGCCAAGATTAGGAGGCCGCGACGGTCTCTGCGCACCGGTGCATCGTTGAGCTCTGCGGCCCGGAGGATTGCCTGCGAAAGAAAGTAAATTCCCACGACCATCAAAATGTTCGCGAGAAGATCCAGGACGTTGTGGCCGCCAAGGGCTCGATCACCTGCGAGATAAATTGGGTCGACATTCAAGCTGAGCGCGGCTGCAATTGCAACGGCTGCAACGAGGATGCTGTGGTCTTTCCTCGTGCGCGCGCCGGGCAGCAAGCACAGTACGAGGCCCCAGATGACCGTGGCCGTGACTGCCTGGATCACCCGAAGACCTGTTCAAAGGACCTTGGCTCCAAGGTGCTGTCGCGGATAGCGCCGGCCAGAAGATCTGCGAGAGTCTCAGCTGCAGCTTCCAGGTCGTCGACGAAGCTGCTCCGTGCCAAAGCTCGTGACACCATCTCTCCGTCAAGATTCGGGAAGAGGCTGGCTGCATAGTCGGAGGAAATCCCCAACTCATCGTGGCGCAGGATCATATGTCCAAGTTCATGAAGGATGAACTGCTGCCTATGGAGTGCGGAGTCAGTGACGGCGTGCAGAATGATTTCCCGAGTATCCGTCGACAACCAGAGACCGCAGACGGACGTGCCGTTGAGGATCGTTGTGGCTTCGATCTCGATTCGACGCCGTCGTCGGGCGGCCACGATTACGATGAGCCTCTCCAGCGTCAGGTGGCTCGGTAGCCGCAGTGATACGAATGCCTCGGCCGCAACCTGAGCTGGGCCCTGTTCTTGCGATTTTTGCTGGTCCATACCGCCCCTCCTCGCAGCGGACAGCGAGTGGTGACTCCCATTGAGCAGCCACCGCGGCGCGTCAGGCGCCACAGCTTCAATTGAACGCCCCCTCTCTGGACATGTCCAGAGAGGGGGCGTTCTGATGCTCGAACCAAATCCAGCAGGGCTGTCGTAAGAGTTGTCTATCCAGATACTGTGAACGTCACAGTGCCCCTGCGGGCGTACCGGGAACACCAGTACCCGCGAGGGTTTGATAGGGCAAGGTTTAGCCGGATGCCCTATGCAGGAACCACTTAGCGAACCCCTAAAGCGTGGGTGCGACGCCGCGAGCCTCGGTCACAGAGCCAGCGCTTCTACGAGTTGATCTGCGGCAGTGCTGTCTTCAAGGTTTATTGTTTGGGCGATTTCTTCCAGTGGGTGCAGCAGCGCATCCATCTTGTCTTCGCTTTCCCTGCCTGTCCATTCGGTTATAGCTATGAATTTCGTTCTAGGATCTCGCAGCTGGACGGCATCTCGTCTGCCTTTGAAGCTGAATACGGGGGTGTCTCTAAGCGGAACTTTCTCAATGATGCCGCCGCCCTGGCCTTGCTGAACGCCGAAGTCAAACCTGATCCGATGGACCGGGCCGCCGGGTGTCCAAAGTCCCTCCAACTCCACGTTCTCCTGCGGCGTGATATTTGCAGCACGGAAGAGCTTCCTTACCCGACTGTCGAAGTCATCACCCGGCTTTGGAGCAGGATCGGCGACAAGTTCTCCGAATAGACGAGCTGTGAAATCTTGCCAATTCGTCTCTGTCTCGAGTTGCACCCCGCCCGACGATATAGCGAAGTTATGCGGTCGTCGCTGCTGGAGAGTCAGCGCGTCCTCCCACGTGTCTGATTCCGCCGAACGCCGGTAGTACTTCACCCATGATTCGAAGTAATCGCGCTCCAGCTTAAAGCTCTTCAACTTATGACCGTCGAAGCCTCCGTCCGGACGTTCGCCGACGAACCGAAGGTGCCACCCCGCGGGAGAGTTAACAGCTATTCCGACATTCCGGGGCTCGTGGCGCCGCAGGTCATGGGTGTACTGAATGAGGAACCATTCTGCGTGCAGGGGAAACACCTCCAACGTTCGTTAGTAAACTACAGCGTAATCGAACACACGTTCTAATGGAGTGGCTCAGTGTATGCGCCACCCGGAAGCGGGAAAGATTCGGGGTGAGCCCTTAGTTCCAAGCTGTACTCCACTAGCTTTGCTATGTTTTGGGCGCGCCGCTCGAGGAAGCATAAGTAATGAGCTTTGGCGTCCAGCGTCAGCAACGCTCGAGTGTGGCAGATGTCCAGCGCGTGAGCAGCAATGGCTGCGCCTTGCCGTGAAATGAGCTTAGTCCAAGCCGAGCAATCTTCAGGTTTGAAAGGTATGGCCTTGCGGCCCGGATAGAGGAAGCCCTGATCCGCAAGTTCTTTGAGTTCCGCCGGGTCACTCCGATGCTCGCCGAGGAATGCCCCCTCGTGGTCAATGGCCCAAAGACCGATGTTGGGGTGCCAAACGAGATTTTCAGAGACCCTATCAGGGTTGTATATCCAGACGTCGAACACGGCTACGCCAGCCATTATGTGGGGTTCTTTGGAGTAGACCTCGCTGAGATCGGGGGGACCGTAGAACTTCCCCGTCCGACCTGCCACGGCGGATGTCCATGCCTCGCGACCATTCATCACGTCGGACACTTCGCCAAAAGGGACGGGTATACCAAGGGAGTTGGCGAGTCGAGCCGCCAGGAATTCATGCAAGATCAAAGCATGCCCAGCTTTTCGCGGCGCTTTCACAAAGACCTGAGCACGGCCCTGCCATAAGTCCTTTGAGCCATGGTCTGACGTAACCAGATCGATAACCTTTAGCCCAGGTTTAGCCGCCTTTTTCCCCAACTCAGCCCCCTATACATTGGTCCGAACCATATCATTTAGCTCGCCCTATCAGCTCGGCAGCCCATCTGACCCCAGTTTTTCGGCTGCCGCGGACTGAGCGATCCGGGTTGGCAGCCCGCCTCCTACCATCCGCTGACATGCAGACGGTCCGGAGGCAACCCTTGATATTGTTCTACGTCACGCCCGAAAATCTCGTGATTGATAGTCGCCTGTGCGCTCATCCTGTGCCTTTACCGGATGGCCGGCGCACCGCTTCATGTCTGTCGTCGTCCGAGTAAAAAAGCCAAACCTCTGTCCTCCGCACATGAAACTAAAGACGCCGCGCCGACTCGGCCGCCGCCGATGGGTTTAGTTGCAGCCTTCGAGAATGCCGACAATCGCGTCATGTTCGGCCTTGGTGACCCATAGGCTGTACTTGGCCTTGACCGCAGTTTGGCGGGCCACGTACTCGCACCGGAACGCCTTGTTCGGCGGCAACCACGTGGCGGCGTCCTTGTCGCCTTTGGCACCGTTGGTAGGGCCGTCGGCGGCCATGAGATTCATCGGGTCGTTGGCGAGTTCCTTGCGCTGGTCAGCGTTGAGCTGCTGTGCGCCCTTTTGCCAGGCATCGCTGAGGGGAACGATATGGTCGATCTGAACGTCGGAGCTGGTGTCCTGGCCGCGGGTGAAGGTAATCGTGGTGCCGGTGTACTTGTCAGCCAAGGTTCCTGTTACGACCACACAGTTGTTGGTGCCGGGCTTGAACGTTTCGTCGGTCATGTCGCGGGCGAGGATGTCATTGCGGGTGTCGCAGCCGTTGCGGTCGGTGTCAGCCCAAGCGGGTCCAAACTCATCGCGGGTGTAGCCGGTCTTTGGGGCCCGCCCCTTCACGGGAATGCTCTCCAGTTGTACAAGGGCGTTGGCGGCGTCACCGGCAGGGGCCGGCGCATCGGCGGCGACGCCTGGAGCAGCCTCAATGATTTCGAAAGCGTTGGCCGCAGCGTCACAACCTACCAATGACCCGGCCAACATCAAGGCAGTCACGGCAGACAGGATTTCCGCGGCAGAACAGGTGGTCTTCATGGTCCTTCTGGTTATAGGTCGTTGTTCCACGCTAGCTTTGGCCACTATCTACGGCGGGTAACCGAGTCCGTGGTGCCTGCCACACATCCGCACTCTTAGCACTCTGGGGACATCCACTTCGGGTGCCACTGGTTGACTCAATTGTTTAAACCATGGCCACCACGAGAAACGTCACGCTTACTTACTGCGCCGCAGCCAGTCTGACTTTGGACCGGGTGCCGATAAGCCTTTCCTTCGTCACCGGCCCATCGCCGGAGAGCGAGGAAACAGTGCCTCCTGGGAGGATCTCACTCAACTTTGCGATTTCCAGGATGTGCTCGGAAGTGAAAATGATCTTGCCCTTGCCCCAACATGCGTGGGGGAAGCGTCCACTGGCCGCGCCGTCGCGCAGCCATGACTCTGTGCAGCGCATCAGCGCGGCCGCTTCGGCGGGCTCAAAAAATTCAATCTCCACGGGAACTCCAAAAAGAAGGCGCTACTTTCCACTTTCATGGCCGTATGGAGACCGACCTACATGACCGATGCTGCGCGTCAGTCAAGCCAATCCGGGAACGGATTCCGCCGTACTGAGTAGCATGACCATCACCGCAGGAAAGCCGTTATCGACCGCTCAGTCGCGTCAGCACCAGCCTGCAGGGCCTCCGGCATCAAGTGCCCGTACACCTGCTCCGTAGTCCGCGTGGAGGCATGCCCGAGTCGGCGCGAGATGGTGAACAAGGGCACGCCGTCCTGGATCAGCCAGGATGCGTGCGTGTGGCGGAGGTCGTGAATTCGTGGGTTTTTCGTGAGCCCTATCGCTTGGGCGGTGCGAACGGCAGGCACCCAGTAGTGGTGCCAGTAGAGCTTGTGGATGATGCGCTCGCCCTTGGGCGTCGTGAACACAAGTTCCTTCCCGGGCCTGCTCGCCACCAACGGGATCAGCAATTCCACAAGCGCAGGGTTCAACCCTATGGTTCGCTTGCCGGCACCTGTCTTCGTCGCACCAATGTAGAACTGGTTCTGGCCGTCCCGTTTCCAAGCCTTGTTGATCCGAGCGGTGGGCGGCTTGGACAGCAGATCAACGTCCGCCACAGTAAGGGCGGTGGCCTCGCCAAATCGGGTGCCGGTCATCACCAGGAAGTTGGTGAAGGCCTTGTACCGCTCCCCCATCCCCTCCATGATGAGGCTAAACTCCGCATGAGTGAGGAACATGGCCTCATCCTCGGCCTTTTCAATCCCGGGAAGCTGCACGCCGCGGCAGGGGTTCCTCGCAATGTATCCGAGCATCTCTGCGGTATTCATGGCGGCCGAGATCAGGCCGTGCACGTTATGGATGGTCTTCGGCGCCTTGCCCTTGGCCATCATGGACTTCACCCAGTGGGCGATCAGACGGTAGTCGAGCTTGTCCACGGGGACGTGGCCGATGACGTTCCGGATATGCAGGTCCAGCATGGTCTGGTACGTCTTCGTGGTTCCACTGGATGGTCGGATCAGCAGGTCGATGTGTTCCTGGATGACTTCAGCAACCGTCGGTGTGCGCTTCTCGCTGGTAAGGATGGCGTGCTGCGCGATTTCGAAGGACTGGCCATTGGCGTCCAGCAACCGTTTGAGCGTCTCAGCTTCAACAAGCGTGCCAACTGTGAGCCCTTGGTTGGACCGATTTTTCGGATCCCGCCAGCGCACCATGTAGGACTTGGAACCGTCCTTTTTGGTGCGTGTACTGATGCTGGCCATAGAAAAACGGTACGCTCGTGTACACACTTTTGGGGTTTTTGTACACACCTGAGCGCCCAACAGGCCTCTGACCTGCGAAAACACTGTGCCCGAGGTGGGACTCGAACCCACACACCTTTCGATACCGCATTTTGAGTGCGGCGCGTCTGCCAATTCCGCCACTCGGGCGCGGATTACATGGAGCAACAGGGTACGCCCACAGCTGATTGTGAGCAACGCGATCACTTCACGTACGCGGAATTACTCTACATGCAGATAGGCTGAATTCCAGAATCGCGCCGCCGACGCCGCAACCAACCCATGCAGATCAAAGTACGGCCGCGGGCGCACCTAAGATGGTGATGTTCCCGCCGTACCTTTCCAAGGAGATCCCGTGACTGAACAGACGGAGTCAAACCCCACGTCCCAACCGGCGCGCCGCGTCATTGTGGCCGAGGATGAAACCCTCATCCGCCTCGACATCATCGAAATCCTGCGCGGCGAAGGCTACGAGGTTGTGGGCGAGGCTGACAACGGCGAGAAGGCCGTGCAGCTGGCTGAGGAGCTCAAGCCGGACCTCGTCCTGATGGATGTGAAGATGCCGGTCATGGATGGCATCACCGCCGCTGAGAAGATCGTCAAGGCCCGCATCGCCCCCGTGGTGCTGCTGACGGCGTTCAGCCAGAAGGAACTGGTGGAGCGGGCCCGCGACGCCGGCGCCATGGCCTACGTGGTCAAGCCCTTCACCCCCGCGGACCTCATCCCGGCGCTGGAGATCGCACTCTCCCGCCACGAGGAAATCAAGGCCCTCGAAAGCGAAGTCTCGGACCTGCAGGAGCAGTTCGCCACCCGCAAGCTCGTCGAACGCGCCAAGAGCTTGCTGACCACCAAGATGGGCCTGACGGAACCGGAAGCATTCCGCTGGATCCAGAAGACCTCAATGGACCGCCGCCTGAGCATGCGCGAGGTCGCCGAGACCATCATCAACCAGGTCAACTAGCCGCCGGCCCCATAAAACTAAGCAAAAGGGAGGATCCTCGCCTAGTGGCGGGGATCCTCCCTTTTGTGCGGAAGCCTAAGAAGTTAGGACTTCTTCTTCCTCTCCGGCCACGGGCCGAGCTTTTCCTTGGGTGCGCCGCCTTCTTCGCCCACACGTGAGGAGTCGGCGAGGTCGCCCACCCTGTGCGCCTTCAGCGAGTTGGTGGAACCGGCTTTTCCTGGAGGGGAACCGGCAGCGATGATCACCAGGTCACCGTCTTCCACCAGGTCCAGTTCGAGCAGGCTGCGGTCAACCTGGGCGGTCATCTCGTCGGTGTGGCCCACCATGGGAACCAGCACCGGCTGGATGCCCCAGGTCAGCGCGAGCTGGTTCCACACGTGCTCCACCGGCGTGAACGCGAACACCGGTTTGATGGGGCGCAGGCGTGAGAGCCGGCGTGCGGAGTCACCGGACTGGGTGAAGGTACAGATGTACTTCGCTTCCAGCTGGTCGGCGATTTCGACGGCGGCACGGGTGATGGCGCCACCGCGGGTCTTGGGCTTGGTGCCCAGCGGGGGGACGCGCTCCAGGCCGTGGACCTCAGTGGACTCGATGATCCGGGCCATGACCTTGACGGTCTCGATCGGGTACTTGCCCACGCTGGTCTCGCCGGACAGCATGACGGCGTCAGCTCCGTCCAGCACGGCGTTGGCGCAGTCCGAGGCCTCCGCACGGGTGGGGCGCGGGTTGTCGATCATGGATTCCAGCACCTGGGTGGCCACAATGACAGGCTTGGCCCAGCGGCGTGCCAGTTCAATGGCGCGCTTCTGGACGATCGGCACTTCCTCCAGGGGAAGCTCCACGCCGAGGTCGCCACGGGCAACCATGATCGCATCGAACGCGTCGATGATCTCGTGGAGCTGCTCCACGGCCTGCGGCTTCTCGATCTTGGCGATGACCGGCACGCGGCGGCCTTCTTCGTCCATGATCTCGTGCACGCGGCTGATGTCCGTCGCATCGCGAACGAACGAGAGGGCAACCATGTCCACGCCGCGGCGGATGGCCCAGCGGAGGTCGTCCTCGTCCTTTTCGCTCAGCGCGGGGACGTTGACAGCAACGCCGGGAAGGTTGATGCCCTTGTTGTTGGACACCGAACCGCCCACAGTCACGACGGCAACAACCTTGACGTCGTCCACCTCGATGGCACGCAGCGCCACCTTGCCGTCGTCGATCAGCAGGGCATCGCCCACGTTGACGTCCTCGGTGAGGCTCTTGAGCGTGGTGGAGCAGATGTCCTTGGTGCCCGGAACGTCCTCGGTGGTGATGGTGAACGTGTCACCCTCGGCCAGTACGTGCGGGCCATCCACAAAACGGCCCAGACGGATCTTGGGACCCTGCAGATCAGCCATGATCGCTACGGGCTTGCTCAGCTGTCCCGCAGCCTTGCGGACATTCTCATAAGTGTTGTCATGCACGGAGTAATCGCCGTGGCTCATGTTCATCCGGGCGACATCCACACCGGCTTCCAACACCGCAAGCGTGTTTTCGAAGCTGGCAATTGCCGGGCCAAAAGTGGCCACAATCTTAGCGCGTCTCATATACCTACCCTAGTAGTTTGCTGCATTGGTTAAGTTGTAGTGGAGATGAACCTGCGGCGAACGCCGGAGCGTGGAAACGCCGTATCAGAGCACCGCGATCGCGCGGTCCGTGGGCGCCACCGGGGCCGGCAGGATGGTGCTGCCCATGAGGAACTTGTCCACGGCGGCCGCTGCGGCACGGCCTTCAGCGATGGCCCACACAATGAGCGACTGGCCGCGGCCGGCGTCGCCGGCTACGAAGATGCCCTCGGTGTTGGTCATGTAGTAGCCGTCGCGGGCCACGTTGCCGCGGCCATCGAAGTCGGCCTTGACCTGCTCGTTGATGCCTGCCGGTTCGGGTCCGGTGAAGCCCAGGGACAGGAACACGAGGTCGGCGGGAATGATCCGCTCGGTGCCCGCCTTGGGCAGACGCTTGCCGTCGACGAATTCCGTTTCGGCGACCTTCACGCCGGTGAGCTTGCCGTTCTCCCCCACGTATTCCACCGTGGAGGCGAGGTACGTGCGTTCGCCGCCTTCCTCGTGGGCGCTGGCCATTTCGAAAAGGGTGGGGAACGTGGGCCAGGGCTGGTGCCCCGCGCGTTCCGACGGCGGCTGCTTGCCGATGGCCAGTGTGGTCACCGACGCTGCCCCATGGCGGTGCGCCGTGCCGAGGCAGTCAGCGCCGGTGTCGCCGCCGCCGAGGATCACCACGTGCTTGCCCTTGGCGTTGATCTGGTTCTCGACGGTCTCCCCCGCCACCACGCGGTTTGCGGGTACGAGATAATCCATGGCGAAGTGCACGCCTTCGAGATCGCGGCCCGGAATGGGCAGGTCACGCGGAACCGTGGCGCCGGTGGCAATCACCACGGCGTCGTAGCGGCGGCGCAGCTGTTCCCAGGTCACGTCAGTGCCCACGGCAACGCCGGTGCGGAACCGGGTGCCTTCAGCCTTCATCTGCTCGACGCGGCGGTCAACCTGCTCCTTCTCCATCTTGAAGTCAGGGATGCCGTACCGGAGAAGCCCGCCGATCTTGTCGTCGCGCTCGTACACGGCCACAGTGTGGCCCACCCGGGTCAGCTGCTGCGCCACCGCAAGCCCGGCAGGGCCGGAGCCGACGACGGCAACGGTTTTGCCGGTCAGGCGCGTCGGGGGAAGCGGCTCAACCCAGCCGTTGTCCCAGGCTTCGTCGATGATGGAGACCTCAACCTGCTTGATGGTGACTGCGGGCTGGTTGATCCCCAGCACGCAGGACGCCTCGCAGGGTGCCGGGCAAAGCCGGCCGGTGAACTCCGGGAAGTTGTTGGTGGCATGCAGCCGCTCAATCGCTTCCTCGCCCTTGTCCCGCCAGGTGAGGTCGTTCCACTCAGGGATCAGGTTGCCCAGCGGGCAGCCCTGGTGGCAGAACGGCACGCCGCAGTCCATGCAGCGGCCCGCCTGTGCCTTCAGGACACCCTTTTCCTGGGCCTCGTACACTTCCTTCCAGTCCATGATGCGGACCGGAACGGGACGTCGCGGCTGGGTTTCACGCTGGCGTACTTTGAGAAATCCGCGTGGATCAGCCACCGGTCACCTCCAGGATTCGAGACCATACCTCTTCGCCGTCAGGGTCAAGACCCTCTTCGATGGCGTCAAGACGGGTTTGCTGGACTGCAGCGTAGTCACGCGGCAGCACTTTGGTAATGCGGGCGGCGGTGTCGTCGAAGTTCTCCAACAACCGGGCGGCGAGCAGAGACTCTGTTTCCTCGCCATGCTTGACCAGGAGGCCGTGCACTATGTCACGGTCCTCGGCGTCGAGCTCCCGGAGCTGGAGCTCACCGGACTGCAGGGCGTCCTTGTTGACCCGGGTGGTCTCCAGGTCCAGCACGTACGCCGTGCCGCCGGACATGCCGGCACCGAAGTTGCGGCCGGTGCGGCCGATGATGAGCGTCTGCCCGCCGGTCATGTACTCGCAGCCGTGGTCGCCGATGCCTTCGACGACGGCGGTGGCACCCGAGTTGCGGACCAGGAAGCGTTCGCCCACCTGGCCGCGCAGGAACATCTCGCCGCTGGTGGCACCGTAGCCGATCACGTTGCCGGCGATCACGTTGTTCTCCGCCTTGAAGACGTTGGTGCGGTCCGGGCGGACAATGATGCGCCCGCCGGACAGGCCCTTGCCCACGTAGTCGTTGGAGTCGCCGAGCAGGCGCAGCGTTATGCCGGCCGGCAGGAACGCACCGAGCGACTGGCCGGCGGTGCCGGTCAGGGTGATGTCGATGGTGTCCGGCGCCAGCACGTCCGTGCTGAACGTCTTGGTCACAACGTGGCCCAGCATGGTGCCCACGGAGCGGTCGGTGTTGATCACGTCGACGGCGATCCTCACCGGGCTGCGATCGGTCAGCGCCTCGGTGGCCATGGTGATCAGGCGCTGGTCGAAGTGTTTGTCCAGTTCGTGGTTCTGTCCGGTCATGTTGCGCAGCGGCGCGTCATCATCGAATTCGAGGCCGTGCAGGATCGGGTCGAGGTCCAGGCCCTCGGCCTTCCAGTGGTTGATCGCTTCCCGGGCGTCCAGGACCTCGGCGTGGCCGATCGCCTCTTCGATGCTCCGGAACCCGAGTTCCGCGAGGATTTCGCGGACTTCCTCGGCCAGGAACTCGAAGAAGTTGACCACGAACTCGGGCTTGCCGGTGAAGCGGGCCCGCAGTTCGGGGTTCTGCGTCGCCACACCCACGGGGCAGGTGTCCAGGTGGCAGACCCGCATCATGATGCAGCCTTCCACCACCAGCGGCGCGGTGGCGAAGCCGAATTCCTCGCCGCCCAGCAGCGCAGCAATGACGACGTCGCGGCCGGTCTTGAGCTGGCCGTCAACCTGCACCACCACCCGGTCCCGCAGCCCGTTGAGCATGAGGGTCTGCTGCGTCTCAGCAAGCCCAAGCTCCCACGGCACGCCCGCGTGCTTGAGCGAGTTCAGCGGCGAGGCGCCGGTTCCGCCGTCGTGGCCGGAGACCAGTACGACGTCGGCCTTCGCCTTCGTCACACCGGCGGCAACTGTGCCGATACCCACCTCGGAGACGAGCTTGACGTGCACCCGGGCCGAGGGGTTGGCGCGCTTCGCATCGTAGATGAGCTGCGCGAGGTCCTCGATCGAGTAAATGTCGTGGTGCGGCGGCGGGGAGATGAGTCCGACGCCAGGGGTGGAGTGACGCGTCCGGGCAACCCACGGGTAGACCTTCTGCGCCATGAGCTGGCCGCCTTCGCCGGGCTTGGCACCCTGCGCCATCTTGATCTGGATGTCATCGGCGTTACTCAGGTAGAGGCTGGTGACGCCGAACCGGCCTGACGCGATCTGCTTGACCGCGGAGCGGCGCTTCGGGTCCAGCAGGCGGTCCACGTCCTCGCCGCCTTCACCGGTGTTGGACTTGCCGCCCAGCTGGTTCATGGCGATCGCCAGGGTCTCGTGGGCTTCCTGGGAAATGGACCCGTAGCTCATGGCACCTGTGGAGAAACGCTTGACCACGCTGGAGACGGGCTCCACTTCCTCAAGCGGCACCGGCGGACGGTTTCCGGTCTTGAACTTGAGCAGCCCGCGCAGGGTCATCAGGTTCTCGGACTGGTCGTCCACGCCCTTGGTGTAGGCCTTGAAAATGTCATAGCGGCGCTCACGCGTGGCGTGCTGCAGCCGGAAGACCGTCTCAGGGTTGAAAAGGTGGGGCTCGCCGTCGCGGCGCCACTGGTACTCGCCGCCGCCGAGAAGCGGACGGTGCGGCATCTCGATGCCGCCCTCCGGGTAGGCCATCTGGTGGCGCGCCGAGACTTCGGCAGCGATGACGTCAAGTCCGACGCCGCCGAGCTGGGAGTGCGTTCCGGCGAAGAATTCGTCCACCAGCTCCTGTCCGAGGCCCAGGGCTTCGAACGTCTGGGCGCCGGTGTAGGACGCCACAGTGGAGATGCCCATCTTGGACATGATCTTCAGGACTCCCTTGCCGAGGCCCTTGATCAGGTTGTAGACGCCGTCCTGAGCAGTCACGCCCACGACGTCCCCGCTGCTGATGAGCTGTTCCACGGATTCCATGGCCAGGTACGGGTTGACGGCGGAGGCGCCGTAACCGATCAGCACAGCAACATGGTGCGTCTCGCGGACGTCGCCGGCTTCGACCACGAGGGCGGTCTTGGTGCGGTTGGCGCTGCGGAGCAGGTGGTGGTGCACGGCGCTGACAAGGAGCAGCGACGGGATGGGCGCCCACTGGGCGTTCGAGTCGCGGTCCGAGAGCACCACGTACTGCACGCCGCGGTTGATGGCGCCGGAAACCTGCTCGCAGATTTCGGTGAGCCTGGCACGCAGCGCGTTTTCGCCGCCTTCGGGGCGGTAGAGTCCGCGCACCTTCATGGCCACGCGGTCGCCGTCGGCGTTCTCAATGTTGGCGATCTTGGCGAGCTGGTCGTTGTTGATCACCGGGAACGGCAGCGACACCTGCGGCTGCCTGACCCGCTTGGTATCCAGCAGGTTGCCATTGGGCCCGATGGCACACGTCAGCGACGTCACCAGTTCTTCCCGGATGGCATCCAGCGGCGGGTTGGTGACCTGGGCGAAGGACTGCACGAAGTAGTCGAACAGCAGGCGGGGGCGCTTCGAGAGCACAGCCACCGGCGTGTCCGAGCCCATGGCGCCGAGCGGCTCGGCGCCCGTGCGTGCCATCGGACCGAGCAGGATCTTGAGCTCTTCGGTGGTATAGCCGAAGGTCCGCTGGCGGATGTTCACCGAAGCGGCGGTGTGGACCACATGCTCGCGCTCGGGGAGGTTGTTGAGGTCAATCAGGTTGTCCTTGACCCATTCGGCCCACGGGTTCGCCGCGGCCACTTCGGCCTTGACCTCTTCATCGTCGATGATGCGGCCGGAGTCGGTGTCCACCAGGAACATCTTGCCCGGCGACACACGGCCCTTCTTGACCACCTTGGAAGGTTCGACGTCGATCACGCCCACTTCCGAGGCGAAGATGATCAGGCCGTCTTCGGTGATCCAGTAGCGGCCGGGCCGGAGGCCGTTCCGGTCGAGGGTGGCGCCAACGAGGTTGCCGTCGGTGAAGGAGACTGCCGCGGGGCCGTCCCACGGTTCCATCAGCAGCGAGTGGTATTCGTAGAAGGCGCGACGGGCCGGATCCATGGTGGCGTGGTTTTCCCAGGCCTCGGGGATCATCATCATGATCGAGTGCGTGATGGGGCGGCCGGAAAGCCACAGCAGTTCGGCAACCTCGTCGAAGGACGCGGAGTCCGAGGCGCCGGGGGTGCAGATCGGGTACAGCTCTTCCGGAGAATCGCCGAGCAGCGGGTTGGCCAGCTGTGACTGGCGGGCACGCATCCAGTTGCGGTTGCCCTTGACCGTGTTGATTTCGCCGTTGTGGGCGATGGTGCGGAACGGCTGGGCAAGCGGCCAGGACGGGAAAGTGTTGGTGGAGAAGCGCGAGTGGACAATGGCCAGCTTGGTCTTGAACCGCTTGTCCGAAAGGTCCGGATAGAACGGCTCCAGCTGCGCTGTGGTGAGCATGCCCTTGTAGACGATGGTGCGGGAGGACAGCGACGGGAAGTACACGCCGAACTTGTTCTGCGCGCGCTTCCGGATCCGCCACGCACGTGAGTCCAGCTCGTTGCGGTCCAACTCCTCGCCGGTGGCCGAGGCCAGGAAGGGCTGGGAGAAGTACGGCATACAGGCACGCGCCATGGCGCCTACGAGGTCGGCGACGATCGGCACTTCGCGCCAGCCGAGCACGGTGAGGCCCTCATCGGCGGCGAGCCCTTCGATGCCTGCCTTGGCGGCGTCGGCTTCGCGCTTTTCAGCGGGCAGGAAGGCAGTGCCGGCCACATACTGGCCGGGAGCCGGGAGTTCGAATTCAGTGACGGCCCGGAAGAACTCGTCCGGGATCTGCATCAGGAGCCCGGCGCCGTCGCCGGTTCCCTCGTCGGCGCCCACGGCGCCGCGGTGCTCGAGGTTGCGCAGGGCAGTCAGGGCGGCGTCGACGATGTCGTAGCCGGGTTCCCCGCGGAGCGTGGCGATGATCGCCAGGCCGCAGGCATCTTTTTCATTGTCCGGGTTGTACAGACCCCGTGCCTCCGGGAGCGCGGCGAAGCGCTTGAACGGAGATACGGGGCCGTCTGATCCTATTTTTTCGGACCAACGTGGGCTATGAAGATGGGTCATTGAAGACGTCCTTCCTCGAGATAGAGCGTATGGAAGGGACACCGTTGGCCCCACTCGTCGGCGCCTGATGTGATGGCACAACAAAGTGTTATTTACAGGAAATTGTAGGCCAGCCTGGCCTGCTGAACTAACAGTTACGCAGGCCTTCCGGCCCGGGCTTGACCGGACAGCTTTGTCTCTGCTGGCCGGTTGGGCCCCGTTGCCACGACGCTGTGGTGTCTGGGCGCTGCGAGCGGTAACTCTGCTGCCCTGCCGTGCTGGCGTACTACTTGCTTGTGCCAGCCTCCGGCGCCGATTCCGTTGCCTTGTGGCCGGAACTTCCGGCTACCGGCGACTCTGGAACGGTCTTTTTGCCATTCCTTAATGCCGCTTCCACTTCCGTTGGGGCGGAAGGGTCCCGGGAACCGTTTTTGCTATCAGGGAGATTATCACGCGATTCACTATCTGAGACAACGGTGTCCGTATGGCGGACCGCTGTTGCTCCTGCCGACTCCCCCTCCAGGGCGCGATCTTCGGCCGGTCCGCGACCGCGCAGGTAAGGGGTGTCCGGATCGGGGCGCCCCTTCATTCCCAGCAGGACGAAGGCAATGAGGGCAACCACAAAGACGAAGATGCTGGTCCAGACATTGAGCCTGGTGGTGATGCCGAAGAGGCTGATCTGCTCAGCCTCGTCGATCCGCATGGCTTCGATCCACACGCGGCCCAGGGTGTAGTACATGGCGTAGAGCCAGAAGAGCCGGGCGCGCCTGAAGTGGAATCTCCGGTCCAGTGCGAGCAGGATCAGCACACCCGCGATGTTCCAGAGCGACTCGTAGAGGAACGTGGGGTGGAAAAGGGTGTCCGCGGGTGTGCCGGCAGGGAAGTTGGGGTTGTCCGCATCGATCTGCAGTCCCCACGGCAGGGTGGTGGGGCCGCCGAAGAGCTCCTGGTTGAAGTAGTTACCCCAGCGGCCAACGGCCTGCGCCAGCAGCAGGCCCGGTGCCGCGGCATCCAGGAAGGCGGTGAGCTTGACGCCCGACCGGCGGCAGCCGATCCAGGCGCCCACGACACCCAGGACCACGGCGCCCCAGATACCCAGGCCGCCGCGCTGGATCTGCGGAATGAGCGAGAGGTCACCCGTCCCGTCGAAGCCGGGGCCAAAGTAGGCGTCCGGGGAGGACACCACGTGGTAGAGGCGGCCGCCGATGATGCCGAACGGGATCGCCCAGATGACGATGTCCCAGACGCTGCCTTCGGGCGCACCGCGGCGGGCCCACCGGACGGAGGTCAGCCACAGGCCAACCATGATGCCGGCGAGAATGCAGAGGGCGTAGGCGTGGATCCGCAGTGTCCCCCATGGCAGCGGGATGTCGAAGCCGGACCAGTCCGGGCTGGGGATGCTGGCGGGCACCATGGCGGCAGCCTGCATGAGGGTCTGCATGGGTTCTAGGCTTCTTCCCTGACGAGTCCGGTGCTGAGCTCCCGGGTGAGGTCGGCAACCGCCTGGACTCCGCCGTCGCGGATGGCGGCAACCAGTGCAGTTCCCACGATCACGCCTTCGGCGTAGGCACCGATTTCCCGGACCTGGTCCGCTGTGGAAACCCCGAGTCCGACGCATACGCGCTCGGCTCCCGCGTGGTGGGCCGCGGCAACCACATCCTTGGCAGCGCTGCTGACCGAGGTGCGGGCACCGGTGACGCCCATGATGGAGACGGCGTAGACAAAGCCGCGGCTCGCTTCAACGGTGCGCTTCATGCGCTCAGGGGTGGAGGACGGTGCCACGAGGAACACCCGGTCCAGTCCGTACTTGTCCGAGGCTTCAAACCATTCGGAGGCTTCGTCCGGGATGAGGTCCGGCGTGATCAGCCCGGCTCCCCCGGCCTCGGCCAGCCGGCGCGAGAACTCGTCCACGCCCATGCGGACCACGGGGTTCCAGTAGGTCATGACCAGGACCGCTGCATCGGTTTTGCTGGTGATGCCGGCGACGACGTCGAATACCTGGCGCACGTGGAAGCCCTTGGCGAGTGCCTCGGTGGTGGCGGCCTGGATGACCTGTCCGTCCATCACGGGGTCGGAGTACGGGATACCGATTTCAATCAGGTCGGCTCCGTTTTCGGCCAGCGCGATTCCGGCGGCAATGGTCTGTTCGACGTCCGGGTAACCGGCCGGGAGGTAGCCGATCAGGGCGGCGCGGCCTTCGGCGCGCGCCTTGTCAATCGCGGCTGCCGACTTGCTGGCCGTTGGCGCGGTGCTCACAGCTGCTCTCCCTCTTTGCCGATTTCGGCTTCCGGTGAATCCTTGTCCAGCAGGTCGAACCATTCCGCGGCCTGGGCCACGTCCTTGTCGCCGCGTCCGGACAGGTTGACGATGATGATCTTCTCAGACGCCTGGCTGCCGGCTTCGGCGGCCAGCCGCTGCCCCACCTTGATGGCTCCGGCCAGGGCATGTGCTGATTCGATGGCGGGGATGATGCCCTCGGTGCGGCACAGGAGCCTGAACGCTTCCATGGCTTCGGCGTCCGTGATGGGCTCGTAGCTGACCCGTCCGATGTCGGCCAGGTAGGCGTGCTCCGGGCCTACGCCGGGGTAGTCCAGCCCTGCGGAGATGGAGTGGGACTCGATGGTCTGGCCGTCGTCGTCCTGCATGAGGTAGGAACGCGCCCCGTGGAGCACCCCGGGCTTGCCCAGGGTGATGGTGGCGGCGTGGCGTCCGGTGTCCACGCCGTCGCCGCCGGCCTCGAAACCGTAAATCTTCACCGACGGATCATCAAGGAAACCGTGGAAGATGCCGATGGCGTTGGACCCGCCGCCGATGCACGCGCAGACGGCGTCCGGAAGCCTGCCTGCCTGCTCAAGGATCTGGGCGCGGGCCTCCTCCCCGATGACCTCATGGAAATAGCGGACCATGGCCGGGAACGGGTGGGCTCCGGCGGCGGTTCCCAGCAGGTAGTGGGTGTTTCCGACGTTGGCCACCCAGTCGCGCAGGGCCTCGTTGATGGCGTCCTTGAGGGTCTGGGATCCGCTGGTCACCGGGATCACGGTGGCGCCCAGGAGTTCCATCCGGGCCACGTTCAGGGCCTGGCGGCGGCAGTCTTCGGCGCCCATGTACACCACGCACTCCATGCCCATGAGGGCGGCCGCGGTGGCGCTGGCGACGCCGTGCTGGCCGGCACCGGTCTCGGCGATGATGCGGGTCTTGCCCATGCGCTTGGCCAGCAGTGCCTGGCCCAGGACGTTGTTGATCTTGTGGGATCCGGTGTGGTTGAGGTCCTCGCGCTTGAGGAACACACGGACTCCCCCGGCGTGCTCAGCGAAGCGCTTGGCTTCTGTAAGCAACGACGGGCGGCCCGAGTAATTCCTGTTCAGGTCCGCGATCTGGGCAACGAACTCGGGGTCGGCCTTGGCCTTTTCGAAGGTGTCCTCAAGCTCATCCAGGGCAGCAATGAGGGATTCGGGCATCCAGCGTCCGCCGTAAGTTCCGAAGTAGGGCCCCGGGGCGTGCTTCAGTGAACCGCCCTGCAGGAATGCCTCGGCAGTGTTGTTCTCAGCGTTCTCTGAGGGTGCAGCATCAACCATCAGTCTCACCGTCCTGTTCCAGTTGATCGTTCCGAAGTGTGGTGCTGCCGGCTCCAGCGCCGGCAGGTGGGCCTTAGGCCCGTGCGGCGATGGCGGCAGCGCCGGCGGCGGTGAACTGGGCAATCCGCTCCCGGGGGGTGGCATGGCTCACCAGGGCTTCGCCCACCAGGATGGCGTTCGCGCCGTTCGCCGCATAGTGCGTGACATCGTCCACGCCGCGGACGCCGGACTCTGCGATGACCAGCGCTTCGGCGGGAATCAGGCCGGCGAGGGAGGCAAAAACGGAACGGTCGACGTCGAGCGTTTTCAGGTTGCGCACGTTGACACCGATGATCCGCGCCTTAGCCGCCACGGCCCGCTCGATTTCCTCTTCCGTGTGCGTCTCAACGAGCACGTTCATGCCGAGCTCGCGGCTGAGCGAGCTGAAATCCTCGAGCTGGGCATCGGAGAGCGACGCGACGATCAGAAGGATGAGGTCCGCACCGTGGGCACGGGCCTCCCAGATCTGGTACTCGTCGAGCGTGAAATCCTTGCGCAGCAGCGGCACGTTGACGCGGCCACGGACAGCGTCCAGGTCTGCCAGGGAACCGTTGAAGCGCCGCTGTTCGGTGAGCACACTGATCACCGCTGCACCGCCGTCGGCGTACTGCTCGGCGAGGGATGCCGGATCCACGATGCTGGCGAGGTCGCCCTTGGACGGGCTGCGCCGCTTGATCTCGGCAATCACCTTCAGCTCGTCCCGCTGCGCCGCGGTGCCGCCGAGGGCCGCCCAGGCGTCACGCGCAGGCTCCGCGGCTGCGGCTGCGTCCTTCAGTTGTGCAAGCGAAACGAGGCGCTTCCGGGCCTCCATATCCTCCCTGACACCAGCATTGATGTCATCGAGAACAGTTGCCATCAGTGGCCGGAGTTCTTCAGCTTGCTGCCCTCGACGCCGTAACCCGCCTTGCGCATGACGAATCCGGCAATCAGCCCGAGCACCATGACTGCCGCGCCGGCAATAAAGATCGGCGTGCTGGCGATCACAAAAGCGATGGCAGCAATGAGGGCACCAACCAGCATCACGATCACGCAGGTCCAGGCCGCGGGGCTGTTGCCGTGGCCAAGTTCCTGGCTGTGGTCAACGGCGCCGGGGGCAACGGTCCTGGTGCCTGACTTGGATACGGACGCAGGTGCTTTGCTCATGTGAATCTCCTCAGGATGAATACTGCTTACATTCTGCCATTTTTTGGCCGCGTCCTGCTTATCGGCAGACAGCGGCCGTGTCTGTGCGGCAGGGCTGCCGCATTCAGTTCAGGGGCTCAGGTGGGATCGTCGCCGCGCGAGAGCCGGTCCCAGCTGTCGATCTCGTCCACGGGGCCCGCGGCTGCTGCGGAACTTTCCGCCGCTTCCCTGCCCGCCGCGCCGGCTGCCGTTCCGCCTGCGCTTACTCCGGCCGGTACACCGCCTGCGCCGACGTCATATTTGGTCCGGCCCTTCCAATGCCGGCCGGCCGGGACGATCAGCAGGGCGCCGAGCCCCAACAGGGCACCTGCGACGACGGCGAGGACAGGGAAGGCGGTGACGCCCACCTCGGCGGTGCCGCCGGTGATTCCGGTTGCCGCGGCGATGGACCCCTGGGCGGCGGCGAGGGGGTCAGCCAGCACAGTGGCGGCGGCCGCGACGATGCCGGCGGAGGCCAGGATGATGATTGCGGTAATGAGGATCCGGGCGATCTTCCCGGCGATGGACGCGGCCAGTCCCCCGGCCAATGCCACCACAGCCAATGCAGTCACAGCGGTGGCGGCCTTGCTGCCCTGGACGGGCAGCGTATTCTGGCCCCCGGCCTGTCCCAGCTGGTCCGGGTCCAGATTTACCGTGATCCACGTCTGGGTGGTCGCGCCGAATACGGCCAGTGCCAGCACCGCAATCAGCAGCACAAGTGTTGATTTCCGCGCCCAGACCGGCGTCATTCCGCGGCCTGGCTTCCTTTTGCCGCAGGGGCGTCGCCGGTGGTTGCCCGACCGTCCGGCAGTGACTCCACGGCAATGTTGTGCAGTGATCCGGCGGTGTGCACTGCCCGCAGCGGGGCAGCTGCCTTGTTCACGGTCTCCAGCGCTTCGGTGGGGTTCACCGAATCTGCGACGATGCCACCGCCGGCCTGCACGTAGGCGCGTCCGTCACGCAGGAGGGCGGAGCGGATGGCAATGGCCATGTCCATATCACCGGCGAAGTCGAGGTAGCCCACCACGCCGCCGTAGATGCCGCGGCGGTGCGGTTCAAGCTGGTCCAGCAGCCGCAGGGCACGCGGCTTCGGGGCACCGGAGAGTGTTCCCGCAGGGAAGGTCGCTTTCAGGACGTCGTAGGCGTTGGCCTTCGGGGACAGTTTTCCGACCACCGTGGAGACGAGGTGCATGATGTGGCTGAACCGCTCGACCTCCATGAACTGGGTGACGTCCACGGTTCCGGCGACGCAGACCTTGGAGAGGTCGTTGCGGGAGAGGTCCACCAGCATCAGGTGCTCAGCGCGTTCCTTCTGATCCGCCAGGAGTTCCTCGGCCAGTGCCTTGTCACCCTCAACGGTCTTGCCCCGCGGGCGCGAACCGGCGATCGGGTGGGTGATGACTTCCTCACCGGTCACGGTGACGAGGGCTTCGGGGGATGACCCCACGATCGAGTATTCCCGGCCGTCGGCGTCCTCGAGGCTGAAGATGTACATGTAGGGGCTGGGGTTGGTGTTGCGCAGGACCCGGTAGACATCCAGCGGGGAAGCGCCGCACTCCATTTCGAAGCGGCGAGAGATCACCACCTGGAAGACTTCGCCGTCCACAATCGCTTCCTTGCCACGGTCAAGGGCAGCGAGGTAGGAGGGCTCGTCCCAGCGCTCCTGGACGCTGGAGGCAAAATCCAGGGCAGCAGGTTCCAGGACGGAGACAGGCTGCGCCACCGGGGTGCTGATGCGGGTCAGGAGTGCCTTGACCCGTGCGACGGCGTCGTGCCAGGCCTCGTCCACCCGCTCGGAGCTGTTGTCAAAGTTGATGGCGTTGGCGATCAGCAGCACCGTGCCGTCATGGTTGTCGTGCACTGCCATGTCCGTGACCAGGTTCAGCGCGAGTTCGGGCAGGTGGAGGTCATCCTCCGGGGGGCTGGTCAGCCGCTCCCAGTGCCGTACGGTTTCCCAGCCCAGGAAGCCCACCAGGCCGGAGGTGAACGGCGGCAGGCCGTCAAACCTGCTGGTCCGCAGTGCCTCGATGGTGTCCCGGATGGCGTCCACCGGGTTACCGTCCAGGGGCACCCCGGCCGGCGGTTCGCCCAGCCAGTGCGCCTGGCCGTCCTTGGTGGTCAGCGTGGCGCGCGACTTCGCTCCGATGAAGGAATAGCGGGACCACGTGCCACCCACCGCCGCGGACTCCATCAGGAATGTTCCGGGCTGGCCCTGGGCCAGCTTCCGGTAGAGGCCAATGGGTGTCTCCGCGTCCGCCAGGACCTTGAGCGTGACAGGGATGACCCGGCTGCTTCCGGCCAGTTCGCGGAACTCCGCGAGGCTTGGGCTGATGATTCCAAGGTCCTGCATGGCTATGCTTCTCCGCCTGTTGTTTTGAGGTCCGGTGTTGTGACGTCCTGTATTACAGCGTCCGGCGTTGTGCCGTCCGGTGTCTCAACTTCCAGCGTTGTGACGTCCAGCCCCCTGCCGTCGAAACAGGTCCTGGTGCCGGTGTGGCACGCCGCGCCGATTTGGTCGACCCGGACAAGGAGGGCATCGCCGTCGCAGTCCATGGCCACCGACTTGACCCACTGGACGTGCCCTGAGGTGTCGCCCTTGCGCCAGTATTCCTGGCGGGAGCGGGAGTAGAAGGTGACCCGGCCGGTGGTCATGGTCCGGTGCAGGGCTTCGTCGTCCATCCAGCCGAGCATCAGCACTTCGTTGGTGTCGAACTGCTGGACCACTGCGGCGACGAGCCCGGCACTGTCCCGCTTCAGCGCGGCGGCAACGGCCGGCGGCAACGGGCTTGCGGAGGGGGCCGGAACCGGCATGGGGGCGGGGGCGGGCTGCTCAGACATCAGGCCAAGTCTAGTGCCTCAGCAGGGTACGGGAGGATGGGCCAACTGAAGCGGCAGCCCATGTGAACAAGGGCACCCTTCCGCTGGCGGTTCTGCTGCCCAAGTCCGCCGCGGTCGTGCTAGTTTCACAAGTGATGCATTTCGTCGACCCGTCCCGAGAAGTCCTGGCCGAAACCCTGCTGGCGGCAGGCCCTGATGCCCCCACGCTTTGCAGAGGCTGGCGCACCAGGGACCTTGCCGCGCACCTCTATCTCCGCGAACGCAAGGCGGCCGTGGGCCTGGGCCTTATTATCAAGAGTCTGTCCAAGGCTTCCGACAAGGCCACCGCGAAGCTCGCTGCGAAGTTGAAGACCCCGGACGATTACGCCGGGCTGGTGAACACCTTCCGCGCCGGTCCCCCGGCTTTGTCGCCCATGAAAATCAAGGCCCTGGACGAGAGTTCGAACCTGATCGAATACTTCGTCCACACAGAGGACATCCGCCGGGCCGTTGACCGCTGGGCGCCGCGGGCGCTCGACGAAGCCTACTCTGATGCCCTCTGGGACGAACTCATCAAACGGGCAGCCATCCTGTACCGCGGAGTGGACCTTGGCATTGTCCTGGTTCGTCCGTCCGGCCCCCGGCATGTAGCCAAACGGGCACCCGTTTCAGTGGCAATCGTCGGCGAACCCGGAGAGCTGCTGATGCACGCCCACGGCCGCACGCGCCATGCGCTCGTGACCTTCGAAGGCCAGCCCGACGCCGTCGCGCTTCTCCAGTCCGCCGAAGTCGGCCTCTGACAACCAACGCGGGGTCACTTTCCGCCCGAAAACCTTTGTTTATCGGGCGTGGAGTGACCCCGCGTTGCTGTTAAAGAAGGCGGTCAGCGGACTTCGAAGCCTGCTTCCCGGATGGCGTTTTTGACCTGGGACATCATGTCATCCGGGCCCCAGTGGAAGATTGACGCGGCCAGCACCGCGTCAGCCCCGGCAACGACGGCGGGCGGGAAGTGAGCCGGTTCGCCGGCGCCGCCGGAAGCGATGATGGGCACCTTCACGGCAGCCCGGACGAGGCGGATCAGTTCCAGGTCAAAGCCGTCCTTGGTGCCGTCGGCGTCGATGGAGTTGAGCAGGATTTCACCCACACCGCGGTCGGCGGCTTCCCGGGCCCACTCGATGGCGTCGATGCCCGTGCCGGTGCGGCCGCCGTGGGTGGTCACTTCAAAGCCCGACGGCGTGGGTTCGGACCCGGGGCGGGTGCGGCGGGCGTCCACGGAGAGAACCAGCACCTGGGAACCGAAGTGCCTGCTGATTTCGTTGATGACGTCCGGCCGCGCAACGGCAGCGGTGTTGATGGAGGCTTTGTCGGCGCCGAAGCGGAGAAGCTTGTCCACCTCGGCCACGCCGCGGACGCCACCGCCCACGGTCAGCGGGATGAACACTTCCTCGGCTGTGCGGCGGACGACGTCGAACGTGGTTTCGCGGTTGCCCGAGGACGCCGTGACGTCCAGGAAAGTGAGCTCGTCGGCGCCGGCGTTGTCATAGCGGTGCGCGAGCTCCACGGGGTCGCCGGCGTCGCGGAGTCCCTCGAAGTTGATGCCTTTGACGACACGTCCGGCGTCGACGTCGAGGCATGGGATGACCCGTACAGCTACTGCCATGGCTACTCCTGGAATTCTATGTTGGACGCTGCGGCTTTAGATGCGGCAGGCGTGGATGCTGCTGACCAGGATGGCGCGGGCGCCGAGGTCGTAGAGCTCATCCATGATCCGGTTGGTTTCCTTTTTCGGAACCATGGACCGGACAGCCACCCACTCGGAGTCGCGCAGCGGCGAGACGGTGGGCGATTCCAGGCCCGGAGTCAGCGCCGCGGCCTGCTCGACCAGTTCCTTGCGGATGTCGTAGTCCATCAGCACGTACTGGCGTGCCACCAGGACACCCTGCAGGCGGCGGATGAGGACCTCAATCTCCTTGGCCGTGCCGTTGGCTGCGCCGCCCTCGCCGGTGCGGCGGATCAGCACGGCCTCCGACTTGAGGATCGGTTCACCGAAGATCTCCATGCCGGCGGCCTTGAGGGTGTTGCCGGTTTCGACGACGTCGGCGATGGCGTCAGCCACGCCCAGCCGGACGGAGGATTCCACGGCGCCGTCCAGGCGCACAACCTTGGCGTTCACGCCGCGCTCGGCGAGGTAGCCGCGGAGCAGTCCGTCGTAGCTGGTGGCCAGGCGCTTGCCTTCAAGCTCCTCCACCTTGGCGAAGTCGCCCACCGGGCCGGCAAATCGGAAGGTTGAAGCGGCGAAGCCCAGCGGAAGGAGTTCCTCAGCCTCCACCTCGGCGTCCAGCAGCAGGTCGCGGCCGGTGATGCCGACGTCGAGCGTTCCCCGGCCGACGTAGACGGCGATGTCACGCGGGCGGAGGAAGAAGAACTCGATGTCGTTGTCGGGGTCCATCATGACCAGCTCGCGGGTGTCGCGGCGCTGGCGGTAGCCGGCCTCGGACAGCATTTCGGAGGCGGCTTCGGACAGGGAGCCCTTGTTGGGGACGGCTACTCGCAGCATGGGGGTCTTTCTTGGTTGGGAGGTCTTTGGGTCAGGCAAACGGGCCACGCAGGGGACGGCGGACATGAGAGAGCGCCGGCGTGCAGTGGCTACAGATGCTTGTAGACGTCTTCCAGGGTCAGGCCTTTGGCGAGCATCAGAACCTGCAGGTGGTAGAGCAGCTGGGAGATTTCCTCGGCCGCGGCTTCGTCGGATTCGTACTCGGCAGCCATCCATACTTCGGCTGCTTCCTCCACGACTTTCTTGCCGATGCCGTGGACTCCGGACTCCAATTCAGCGACGGTGCGGGAGCCTGCCGGGCGGGTGGCTGCCTTCTCACTCAGTTCAGCGAACAGCGTCTCGAAATTCTTCACGCCCTACAGCCTACTTGCTGCGGGCTTGACGGCGCCTGTCCGGCCGTTGCATGACGGGCGCGGTGTGAGTGAACACACACCCCGCCCGCCTGCTGCTTCGTTGCTGCCTCTGCTTGGCGCCGGCTGCTACCTGTACTGCTTCAGGAGCACGGCGGTGGCCAGGGCTGCCGTCACCGCTTCGTGGCCCTTGTCCTCGCTGGAGCCGGGCAGACCCGCGCGGTCCAGGCCCTGCTGCTCGGTGTCGCATGTCAGGACGCCAAAGCCCACCGGCACCCCGGTGGAGACGCTGACATCGGTCAGTCCCGACGTCGCCGCCTGGCAGACGTACTCAAAATGCGGGGTCCCGCCGCGGATGACGACGCCGAGGGCCACAACGGCGTCAAAGTGCGGTGCCAGCCGCGCGGCGGCAACCGGCAGCTCGAAGGCTCCCGGAACGCGGAGCACGGTGGGATCGGCAATGCCGGCGTCCTTGGCGGCGCGCAGGGCACCGTCCAGGAGCCCGTCCATGATCTGGGTGTGCCAACTGGCGGCGACAATCGCGAGCCGCAGCTGCGATGTTTCCGCCGGGTTGAGGGTAGTGAGGTCGATATCAGGTGCGCCGTGTCCACTCATGGGTAAATCGTGATCCGTTCAGTTCGTGGGGTGTTATTCGTCGTCAAAGCTGTCAGCGCCGGTGGCGGGCACCGTCGCTACGTGGGCATCCAGGGTCAGCCGGTGCTCCATGCGGTCCTTCTTGGTCTGCAGGTAGCGGATGTTCTGGTCGCGGGACGGCACCTCTGTGGGAACCATTTCCACGACCTTCACGCCGGCATTCGCAAGCCTGTTCTGCTTGTCCGGGTTGTTGCTCAGGAGCCGGATCTCGTGCAGCCCCATCTCCGCCAGGATCTGGGCGGCCGCCTTGTAGCAGCGGGCGTCCACCGGCAGCCCGAGCTGCTCGTTGGCTTCCACGGTGTCAAAGCCGGCCTCCTGGAGTGCGTAGGCCTTGATCTTGTTGGCAAGGCCTATCCCGCGGCCCTCCTGCCCACGCAGGTAAAGCAGCGTGCCGCCGTACTCGTTGATCATCTCCAGGGCATAGGCCAGCTGCTCGCCGCAGTCACAGCGGTAGGAACCGAAGACGTCGCCCGTGAGGCACTCGGAGTGAAGCCTGACCAGCGGCGCGACGCCGTCTTGAGGCGGATTCGGCGAGCTCACGGCGAGGTGTTCTGCGCCGGTGACGAGGTCCGTCCACGCCTGCGTAACGAACTCCCCGAAGGCTGTCGGCAGCTGCACAATGGGGCCACTGCTCACCGGGTGGTGAGCCACGTGGCCATTGCCGGCTGCCCCCGGGTGGTGGCCGTTCTGGTGTCCTGAAGCCGTCATCGTTGTCTCCTCTACTCCGCCCGGGCGTCCGGCCCGGCGTCTCTGTCGGCGGGAGCCCCGGCCCCCGATTCAACGTAAGCCACCAGATCCTCAATCGAGATCAGGGGGCACCCGTGTTCAGCGGCAAATACCCGGAGCCCGTCGAGCCGCATCATCTCTCCATCGTCGTACACAACCTCGGCGATAACGCCCACTGGCTCCAGTCCGGCAAGCCGGCAGAGGTCCACGGCCGCTTCGGTGTGGCCAGGGCGCTCCCGCACTCCCCCGTCAACAGCCCGGAGCGGGAAAATATGCCCGGGCCGGGTCACTGCAGCCGGTCCGGCGGCGGGGTCCGCCAGTACGCGGGCCGTAAGGGCCCGGTCGGTCGCCGAAATGCCGGTGCTGACTCCTGCAGCGGCGTCACAGGAAACTGTGTAGGCCGTGCCCTTCGCGTCCTGGTTCACAGCCACCATGGGCGGCAGGGCCAGGGCATCGGCGCGCTCCCCGCTCAGGGGAACGCAGATGACGCCGGAGCTGTACCGGATGGTCCAGCCCATCAGCGCCGGGGTGGCATGCTGGGCGGCGAAGATGATGTCACCTTCGTTTTCGCGGTCTTCGTTGTCCACCACCAGCACAGGCTTGCCGACGGCCATGGCGCGGATGGCATCCTCCACCGGGTCGAGTCCCCGGTGCGCCTCGGTGGCCGGCTCCAGCCGGACCGTGGCGTTCATCGGGTGCCTCCGGTTGCAGCACCTGTGAACGCGAGGAGCCGCTCGGTGTATTTTGCGAGCACGTCCACTTCAAGGTTGACCCGGCTGCCCGAAGCCTTGGCGCCCAGGCCGGTTTCAGCGAGGGTGGTGGGGATCAGTCCCACTTCGAACCAGGGCTCAGGTTCCCCCGCCGGGCTGACCGCAGTGACGGTGAGTGAGACGCCGTCGATCGCGATGGAGCCTTTTTCGGCGATATAGCGGGCGAGGTTGGCGGGCACTCCGAAACGGAGGCGTTCCCAGTTGCCCAGTGCCTCGCGCTCAAGGAGCTGCCCGACGCCGTCGACATGGCCCTGGACGACGTGGCCGTCCAGCCTCCCGCCGGCGGGAACACAGCGCTCAAGGTTCACCGAATCGCCGGCAACGAGCTCGCCGATGGTGCTCCGGACAAGGGTTTCGCCCATGACATCGACACTGAACTCCTTGCCGTCTATTGCGGTGGCCGTCAGGCAGACACCGTTGACGGCAATGGAGCCCCCGAGGCCAAGCCCCTCGGTGGTGGCCGGAGCGCTCAGACGCAGGGTCGCGCTGGCATCGCCGTCCCGTTCAACGGACAGCACGTGTCCTTGTTCGGCAATAATTCCGGTAAACATCAGTAGCCTCCCATGGCTGGTTCCGCGGCAGGGCGGGATGGTTGTGGTTCCAAAGCTTCGGTTGATTCAGGGCGGAGATGCAGCCTCAGGTCGCGGCCAAGGGTCAGGACAGCGCCGCCGTCGGACGGGTCCCATTCCCAGTGCTGGGCGTCCGCCAGGGTGGTGATGCCGAGCCCGTTCAGCGCAGGTGTGCCGGAGCCCAGCAGGGTGGGCGCCACATAGACAATGAGCTCGTCCACCAGGCCGGCGGCCAGGAATGCACTGAGGATGCGCGAGCCGCCTTCCACCATGACGTGGCGGATGCCTTCGGCGTACAGGAGGGAGAGAGCCTCGCGCGGATCGCGGGTGGGCAGATGGAGCATGCGTCCGTTATCGCCACGGACGGCAGCATCCGCCGGCACCTCCCGCAGGCCCATCACGGCGCGGAGGGGTTGTTTGCCGGCCACATGACCTGCAGCGTCTCGGGCGGTCAGGCGCGGATTATCCACAATCACGGTCTGTGTGCCCACGAGGATGGCGTCGATCCGGCCCCTGAGCCCGTGGTTGTCCGCGAGCGATTCCGGCGACGAAATCCACTGGCTGGTCCCGTCCTCCGCCGCGATCCGGCTGTCCAGGGTCTGGGCGATGTGCAGCGTCACGAAGGGTCGCTGCGCGGCCACGGCCAGGAACCACTGGCGGTTCAGCTCCAGGGATTCGCCGGCCCCGAGTCCGCTCCGGACCCGGACGCCGGCCCCGCGGAGCGTTGCTGCGCCGCCGGCGGCAGGGTCATGCGGATCATCGACGGCGTAGACGACGTCGGAGATTCCGGCACCGATAATGGCTTGCGTGCAGGGTCCGGTGCGGCCGCAGTGGTCGCACGGCTCCAGCGTGACCATCATGGTGGTGCCGCGCAGGTCCAGCCCCGCTGCTTTTGCCTGGCCAATCGCGTCCGCTTCAGCGTGCGGGGTGCCGGCGCCGCGGTGGTAGCCGGTCACCAGCTGGCGTCCTTCGTTATCGATGACGACGGCGCCAACGAGCGGGTTTGCGCCGCGCGGTCCCCGCTGGGCTGCTTCGAGGGCAGCGTCCATGGCGGCAGTTTCGGCAGGGCTGAACGCTGTTACAACATCGTTCCGGGTCACCTGGTGACCACCGGTCCGGTTGCATCGGTTCCCAAGGCATGGGAAAAAGTGGCTTCAAAGAGCCATCGCAGGGGGTTCATGTGTCTGTCGTTCCTTCCCTTCAGAACCGCGATGGCTCCGGGGGTATACGACAGCAGAAGGCCGCGGCGCCATGGAACGCCACAGATACAGCTGTACGTGCTTCTCTCATCCAGACTTTAACTGTCGGTACCGGAATTTCACCGGTTCAACCGTCTGCCGGGTCCATTCCCGAGGGAAAGGCACCGGCTCGCGGGTCGCGGACTGTCACCGCCGGTTCGGACTTACACCGACCCCGGAGCACGTAATGTGTGTTGCTATTCTGCCACAACCCGCATGGCGTCCGGACTATTCCCCCGACCCCGCGCGTAACTTAACGCTGCCTGCCTCACGCAGGCGTCCGATGGCCGCTGCCGGGTCTCCGGCACCGTAGACGGCCGAGCCTGCCACGAAGATGTTCGCACCGGCTTCTGCGGCCCGGACGATGGTTTCCTCGGTAATGCCTCCGTCCACCTGGATGGCCACCCCGATCCCGGAGCCCTCGATGGCTTCCCGCGCCCGCCGGATCTTTGGCAGGGTCAGGTCAAGGAAGGCCTGGCCGCCGAAACCGGGCTCCACGGTCATGATCAGGAGCATGTCCAGTTCCGCGAGCATGTCCAGGTAGGGCTCCACCGGCGTGGCGGGCCGCAGCGCCATGCCTGCCTTGGCTCCCCTGGCCCGCAGTTCGCGGGCCAGCTTGACCGGGGCAATGGAGGCCTCGGCGTGGAATGTCACGGAAGCCAGCCCGGCGTCGGCAAATCCCGGGGCCCAGCGGTCGGCGTCGGAGATCATGAGGTGGGCATCCAACGGTATGGGGCTGACGGCCTGGATCCGTTGGACCACGGGCAGCCCGATGGTGAGGTTGGGCACGAAGTGGTTGTCCATGACGTCCACGTGTACGGCGTCCGCGGTGCTGATGCGCTGCAGTTCGGCTTCAAGGTTGACGAAGTCGGCGGACAGGATGCTCGGGTTGATGCAGCACTGCGGCATAGGGGAACCTTTCACTGAGGTCAGGACTTCTTGCGGATGAGGGCCAGGAACATGGCATCCGTACTGTGGATGTGCGGCCAAAGCTGCGCCGTGGAATCGTGGCCGGCGCCGAGGTGGCCGGTGAGGCTCACGCTGTCCAGCACTGCACCGGCGTCGAGCAGCTCAAGGTCATCGCGTTTCCGGAGGGCATCGGTGACCACGGCAGTGGTCTCGGCCGGGTGGGGCGAACACGTCACGTAAGCCACCACACCGCCGGGGCGGACAGCGGCCAGGGCTGATTTCAGGAGGTCGCGCTGCAGCGGCCCCAGGTCTGCCAGGTCCTTGGGCGTGCGGCGCCAGCGCGACTCCGGCCGGCGGCGGAGTGCGCCAAGGCCGCTGCAGGGGACATCAACCAGGACCCGGTCAAAGGATTCGGGCTGTTCGGTGCCCACCTCGCGGCCGTCACCGGTCCGGACCCGCCAGACGTCCCTGGGAACGGCCGACAGGGCCTGGCTGACCAGTTTGGCCCGGTGCGGGGCCGGTTCGTTGGCGAGCAGCGTTGCGCCCTGTTGCTTAGCCAGCGCTCCGAGCAGGGCCGCCTTGCCTCCGGGGCCTGCGCACAGATCCAGCCAGGCCTCGTCCGCGCCGTCAGTTCCGGTGTCTGGACTGGTCACGGTTCCCGGACGCGGCTCCAGGTCCACCGCGGCCATGGCCCTGGCCACCAGCTGTGACCCGACGTCCTGGACCCGGGTGCTGCCTTCACGTATGGATGCGAGCCGCCCCAGGTCGCCGCCGCTGGAGAGCGCCGAACCTTCCACCAGCTCACCGGGAGTGGCTCCGTTTTCCAAAGCCTCGTCCAGGCTCCCCAGCCCGGGCAGAGCGACGAGGTTTACCACCGGGGCGGCGTTGTCCGCCTCGAGGAGTTCGTTGATTTCCGCGGCTGACCGGCCGTGTGCTACCAGCGACTGGCGCATGGCGCGGACTATCCATTCCGGGTGGGCGTAGCGGAGCGAAGCGATTTTAGTTTCATCCGTTTCGCCTTCGACGAGAACCTCAAGCCATTCCTCGAGGGTGTGGGCGGTAACCTTCCGCAGCACCGCGTTGATCAGGGCGGAAGGTCCTGCCCCGATCACGGCCCGGGCCAGGCCGACGGTCTGGTCCAGGGCGGCGTGCGCCGGCACCCTCATGGCCAGGATCTGATGGACGCCGATCCGAAGGGCGTCGAGGATGGCGGGATCGAGCTGGTCCAACGGCCGGTCCACGCAGCGGGCCAGGATGGCATCGTAGGTGCCCTGGCCGCGCAGTGCGCCGTAGCTGAGTTCGGTGGCGAAGCCGGCATCGCGTTTGTCCAGGCCGTGATGGCGGATCCGGGCCGGAAGGACGAGGTTGGCATAGGCGTCCTCGGCGCTTACCGCCCGCAGGACTTCAAAGGCCACCAGCCGTGCGGGATCTGCCCGGCGCGTGCGCTCGGAAGGGGCGCTGCCGGTAAAGCTCCGCTCGGAGGGCCGGTTCCGTTCCCGGCCCTGGGCGTTGCGCTGGCTGCCGTCCCGCGGCCCGCCTTTCCCGCGTCCGCCGCGTGGAGCGCCCCTCCCCCCGGCACCTTTTCCGCTGCCGCCTGCATTGCCGCCGGACTCGCTCATTCGAATACCACGCTTTCAAGTGTTGCCATTCCGCGGGCCCAATCGGCCGCGGCCATCATCTTCTTGCCCGCCGGCTGGATCCTGGTCAGTTCCACCGCATGGGACCCCGTCCCCACGAGGACGCTCTTCCCGTCGAGGCTGACCGCCCCCGGGGCCAGATCGAGGGCCTCAGGCCTCAGCCTCACCGGTTCCAGTTTGACCCGTTGGCCATCCAGGGTGGTCCACGCCCCGGGCTCGGGAGTGACCCCGCGGGCCCGCCTCCCGATAGCCAGTGCCGGCTGGTTCCAGTCGAGCCTGCCGTCCTCGAGGGTCAGCTTTGGTGCCAGGGAAACATCGCCTACCTGCGCCTGCGGGGCCGCCTGCCCTGCTTCGACTGCTGAGAGCGTCTGGGTCAGCAGGACGGCACCGCTGTGGGAGAGCCGCTCCAGCAGTGCCCCCGCGGTGTCCTCCGGGCCGACACTTTCGGTCAGCGTCCCGAAGACAGGGCCCGTGTCCAGCCCTTCCTCCAGCAGGAACGTCACGGCGCCCGTGACGTCGTCGCCCGCTATAAGGGCCCGCTGGACCGGCGCAGCGCCGCGCCAGGCGGGCAGAAGGGAGAAGTGCAGGTTGATCCAGCCGTGCCGGGGAACGTCCAGGGCGGCGCGGGGAATCAGTCCGCCGTACGCCACGATGGCAGCTACGTCCGGCTCGGCAGCGGCGATTTTCGCCGTGACGGCGTCGTCCACGCGGGTGGCGTGAATGACGTCGATTCCCAGCTCAACGGCCCGTGCTGCAACGGGCGACGGCGTCAGAACGCGTTTGCGCCCGATCGGGGCATCGGGTCGGGTCAGGACCGCAATGACCTCAAAGCCCGCGTTGACGAGTGCGTCCAGCGACGGAACGGCCACGGCCGGTGTGCCGGCGAAAAGAACCCTCATGTGTTGGCGCCGCCGCCAAAGCTGGCCCCGCCGAAACTGGACCCGACAGTTTTGGCGCGCTTCGTCGTCGTGCGTTCCGTCACGGCGTCATAGTTGGCATTGCGGATGGAGCGCAGGGCCACCTTGCGGTCCTCACCCTCCAGCCGGTCGGTGAAGAGGATGCCGTCCAGGTGGTCAGTCTCGTGCTGGAAGCAGCGGGCCAGCATGCCCTCCCCCTCGATGGACACGGGGTTCCCGTTCAGGTCGACGCCGGTGGCCCGTGTGGCGCGGAAGCGGCGGACCGGGAAGGCCAGCCCGGGGATGGAGAGGCAGCCCTCAATGTGGTCCGCCTGGTGGTCTTCGCTGTTTTCGAGGACAGGGTTGATGATGTGGCCTTCTACACCGTCAATCCGGTACGTGAAGACCCGCTTGCTGACCCCGACCTGGGGAGCTGCGAGGCCTGCACCGTCCACATCCTCCATGGTTTCGGTCATGTCGGCCACCAGCTTGGCGAGTTCAGGCCCGAAATCCGTCACAGGATCGGCAACTGTGCGGAGCACAGGATCACCAATGATGCGGATATTCAGAATGGCCATGTGCTGTTATTCCTCACGGTGGTAAAAACGATCAACCTGTCCAGTTTAGGCGCAGGGCAACACGGCCGGGACTGGTTCAGGCGCTGCGGACCTGCGCCGAGGGAGGCGGCGCCACCGGAAGCAGGGCCGTACCGGCGGCCAGCGTGTCAGCAGAGAGTTCCCAGACCCGCCGCAGCGCGCAGAACTTCCACCAGTGGTGCTTCAGGACGTCCGGGTTGGCGCGGACCGGCCGGACTTCGGTCTCACCGATGGCCACTGCCAGGAGCAGCGGGGCCTCGCCGTACTTCCAGGCCTCCCATTCCCCGGCCACAGGGTCCACCAGGCTTTCCTCGGCTTTCATTCCGGCCACCAGCTGCATGACCACCTTGTCATCCAGGGCCTTCACGGTGCCGTCCCGTGTTGTCCCCTTGGTCTTGTAGTCGATGAGGCAGATCCGGCCGTTGATGCGGGCCACCAGGTCCAGGGTTCCCGCATAGCCCACCGATTTGTTCCAGACGGTGATTTCCGGGGCGATGGGCTCGACGTCATACAGCTCCCACCACTCGTCGAACCGGATGGCAAAAGCTTCCTCGCCATTTTCAGCCAGCGCCGCTCGCGTCTCCTTCATGGCATGCGGGCGGCCCAGTGCACGGAGCGCCACCTGCTCGCAGTAACTGTGGACGCGGTCACCACGCCGGGCTGCGTCATCCCGGTAGGTCTCTGCCGCCTTCGATGCCCGGTTGACCGCCTGCCGGATCTTCGCCGGGCTGCCCAGGCAGTCAGCGAGCAGCGGATCCTTCGCCAGGCTGCTGGCCCCCATGAAACCAAACCAGCCATCCAGTCCGTGCGGCTGCTGGCCGATGACCGTGGTGATGGACGGAACGGAGAACTGCTCGGAGGTGGAGCGCGCGTACATGCGGCCGTATTCCGTTGCGTGGGCAAGGAGTGGATCAGTCATACGAAGACTCTTTCACAAGGGGCTGACATATTGGCGGGCACAAAAAAGGTCCGTTTCCACTCGTTGGAGCGGAAACGGACCAGATTCCTCGGTGGGCGATACTGGGTTCGAACCAGTGACCTCTTCGGTGTGAACGAAGCGCGCTACCACTGCGCCAATCGCCCCGATGCCTTTGAATGCTAGCGGACCCAACCGGGTTTATGGAAATCGAAATGCGGCCGGCCTCGAATTACAAGCCTGTAATTCGCAAAATCCCCTAGATTGCAGGGATGCAGCGGGTTTGCCGGGGCGCCAGGCCGCACGATTTGGAGAATCCCTGAACCTCCTATAGAGTTCTTACTCGTTGGAACGCGAGGAAATGCCCGAAAACGGCACGGAATGCACGCTCCAAATGCGGACGTAGCTCAGCTGGTAGAGCACCACCTTGCCAAGGTGGATGTCGCGAGTTCGAATCTCGTCGTCCGCTCGCAGGACACTGTCAAGGCAACGGTTTTCAGGACCGGAGCTTACACGGTGGGTTGGCCGAGAGGCGAGGCAGCGGCCTGCAAAGCCGTTTACACGGGTTCGAATCCCGTACCCACCTCGGTGAAAACCATATGGTTTCCGGTTCGTCCCGGATCTCACATGGGCGATTGGCGCAGCGGTAGCGCGCTTCCCTGACACGGAAGAGGTCACTGGTTCGATCCCAGTATCGCCCACCAGGCAAGGTAACTTGCTTCATGCAGTACGTAAGGCCCAGGCCCGATCGCACTTCATACGCGGACGTAGCTCAGCTGGTAGAGCACCACCTTGCCAAGGTGGATGTCGCGAGTTCGAATCTCGTCGTCCGCTCTCATCTCCCCCAAGAACACCCGATGGTTTCCGGTTCATTCCGGATACCTTATGGGCGATTGGCGCAGCGGTAGCGCGCTTCCCTGACACGGAAGAGGTCACTGGTTCGATCCCAGTATCGCCCACAGCAGCAGCTCCCCGTGAGCTGCTTTTTTTGTTGCCCGTTCCTGCGCGCCGGCTCCGCCGCGACTCCCACACCCCGCCAATTCCTTGGCATGCCCAGGAGACAGGACTAGGATCGTCTGCGGAGGAGCGAACTGGCTCCGTTATTGAAGGGAGGTGCTCGTGGGACTGATTGACGATCTTAAGGGCAAGGCTCAGGGTCTTATCCGCGGCAACGAGCAGGCCATCAAGGACGGTCTTACCAAGGCCGGTGACTTCGTCGACACCAAGACGGGCGGCAAGTACGCCGGTCACGTCGACAAGATCCAGGATGGTGCTTCCAAGCTCATTGACAAGAACGGAACACCCGGCCAGGCACCTGCCGCCGAGCAGGTTCCGCCGGTCACGCCCGTCACTCCGGTACCGCCGGTAACGCCGGCTCCGCCGGTTGACAGGGCTCCGTAAGGATTCGGCCAGGGCTTTGCCCTAGCACGTCAAGGGGGTGCGGGTCCCGCCGGGAGGCGGCACCCGCACCTTTGGCGTTTAAGCAGCACTCACGCACCAACGCGGGGTCAGATATGGCCCCTCCGACGTCTCCGGAGGGGCCATATCTGACCCCGCGTTGGGTATTGGTGGCTAGGACGGCTCGTGGTTCTGGCCCTCGCGGGCCAGTGCCGTCAGCCTGGAAACGGCGCGGAAGTACTTCTTCGTGTACCCGCCGTGCATCATCTCGTCGGTGAACAGCTTGTCGAAAGGAACGCCGCTGGCCAGGATGGGAACGTCCTTGTCGTACAGCCGGTCTGCCAGCACCACAAAGCGGAGGGCAACGGACTGTTCGGTGATGGTTTCCACGTTGCGCCACACCACGCCATCGATCCCGTCGATAAGCTGCCGGTAACGGCTGGGGTGGACACCGGCAAGGTGGGCGATCAGCGTGCTGAATTCGTCCTGCGCCACGGTCTTGCCATCGAACTCGGCCTTCATCTGCGCGGCGAGCTGGCTGTTCTTCAGCGGGGACGGCGGGGTGGGGAGGCCGCGGTGGCGGAAGTCTTCGCCGTCGATCCGGAGGACGTCAAACTGGTCCGCCAGGACCTGGATCTCCCGCTGGAAGTCGACGGCGGCGAAGCGGCCGTCACCCAGCGAGCCCGGCAGGGTGTTGGACGTCGCGGCCAGCTTCACGCCGGCGTCGGCCAGTTCCCGCATCAGCCGGGACATCAGCACGGTGTCGCCCGGATCATCGAGTTCGAACTCGTCAATGCATACCAGCTTGTAGTGGCTCAGGGCCTCAACGGTTTTGCGGAACGAGAGGGCTCCCACGAGGTTGGTGTACTCCACGAAGGTGCCGAACGCCTTGGGTCCCGGTGCCGCGTGCCAGAGTGAGGCCAGGAGGTGGGTCTTGCCAACGCCGAATCCGCCGTCGAGGTAGATTCCTGCCCTGGTTGCCACCTTCTTGCTGAAGAGCTTCTTGAACAGACCGTCGCCGTCGCCTGCTCCCACTCCCCCGGCGAAGCCCTCCAGTGCCCTGACCGCCGCAGCCTGGGACGGCTGGTTGGGGTCGGGCCGGTAGCTGGCAAAAGAGACCTTGCCGAACCTCGGGGAAGGATAGAAGCCCTTGAGGAGCTCATCCACCGACACTGCCGGAGTGCGGGCAGCAAGCTGTTCGATCTGTACCAAGGTGGTCCGTTCTGCTGGTGGGTTGTCCCCAGAAAGGATACCGGCAATGCAGCCGGCCCCCTGAGTCCTGCCGTCCGCACGCACCCCAGCGTGACCAAGACCATATTTCCCACTGTTAACGGAAGGGCGGACATGGTGGCCGGCCCTCGCTAGTGTGGACAGGAGGTTTAAACCTGCCTTCAGCATGTCCGCAGTACGTCAGAGTGAAAGGAAGGCCATCACCATGTCCTACCCAACCGAGCAAAACGAGAAGTTCGCCGCCTATTCCAACCCCGAGCGCCTGGTTTCCACTGATTGGCTTGCTGCTGCACTGGAGTCCGGCGCAGTCGCGGACGGCAAGCTCGTGGTGGTCGAATCCGACGAAGACGTGCTGCTGTACGAGACGGGCCACATCCCCGGAGCCGTCAAGATCGACTGGCACACCGACCTCAACGATGAAGTGACCCGCGACTACGTGGACGGCGAGGCGTTCGCTGCGCTGGCGGCTTCCAAAGGCATCTCCCGCGACACCACGGTGGTCATCTACGGGGACAAGTCGAACTGGTGGGCCGCGTACGCCCTCTGGGTCTTCACCCTCTTCGGCCACGAGGACGTCCGCCTGCTCGATGGCGGACGGGACAAGTGGATTGCCGAGGGCCGTGAGCTGACCACGGAGCGTCCCACCCCCGTTGCCGGCGAATACCCGGTGGTGGAGCGCAATGACGCTCCCATCCGTGCTTTCAAGGACGACGTACTGGAGCACTTCGGCAAGCCGCTCATCGATGTCCGCTCCACGGAGGAATACACGGGACAGCGGACGCACATGCCGGCCTACCCCGAGGAAGGCGCGCTCCGCGGCGGCCACATCCCCACCGCTGCATCCATCCCCTGGGCCCGGGCCGCCGCTTCGGACGGGACCTACCGCAGCCGCGACGAGCTCGAGGCGCTGTACCTGGGCGAGGCCGGCCTCGTGGCGGGAGACGACGTCGTGGCCTACTGCCGCATCGGCGAACGGTCCAGCCACACCTGGTTCGCCCTCAAGTACCTGCTCGGCTTCGACACCGTCCGCAACTACGACGGTTCATGGACCGAATGGGGCAATGCCGTCCGCGCACCCATCGTCAAGGGCGCGGAACGCGGCACGGTCCCGGCGTAAACTGGAACAGATGACTACACATGACCTGCCCGCCGCACTGGCGGAAATCGTCGATGACTTCCAGGCACTGACGGAGCCCGACCGGCTCCAGCTGCTGCTTGAGTTTTCCCGTGAACTCCCGGAGTTGCCGGACCGGCTGAAGGACCATCCCGAGCTCCTGGAGCAGGTGGTGGAATGCCAGTCGCCGTTGTTCCTGACGATTGAGACGGAAAAGAACGACGGCGGCGCGGCCGATGCGGTCCGGCTCTACTTTAAGGCGCCACCGGAGGCCCCCACCACACGGGGTTTCGCAGGGGTGCTGCACGAGGGGCTTGACGGGCTCAGCGCTGCGGAAATCCTCGCCGTGCCCGATGACATGCCTGAGCTCCTTGGCCTGACCCGGGCGATCACCCCGCTGCGGATGCGCGGAATGACCGCCATGCTGGGACGCATTAAACGCAAGGTCGCGGCCACTTCCGGGCCCCGGTCCTGAATACTGACCGGAACTGATCTTGGGGCGTAAGAGTTCGTCAACAGGGACGCCTGCCACAGCCATACTGGCTGCGGCGGGCGTTCCTTTTGTGCTGCACCCGTACACGCACGATCCGGGTGCTGCCAGTTACGGCACCGAAGCCGCCGAAGCCCTGGGGACCGCCCCGGAAAAGGTCTTCAAGACCCTCATGGTCGAGGTGGAAGGCAGGCTGGCGGTGGGAGTGGTGCCGGTCAGCGGCAACCTTGACCTCAAGGCCTTCGCGGCCGCCTTGGGCGCAAAGAAGGCTGCGATGGCCGACCCCGCGGCCGCCGAACGCCGCACCGGCTACGTCCTGGGCGGGATTTCGCCGCTTGGCCAGCGGCAGGCCTCCCCCACAGTGATTGATGACAGCGCACTTTCCTTCGAGACCGTGCTGGTTTCCGGCGGAAAGCGGGGATTGGACATTGAACTGGCTCCGGCCGACCTGATCCGCCTGACATCAGCCGTCACCGCCGCCATCGGCACCGGGGCCGGCTAGCCTTCGGCTACCCGTCCACCAACCGGCTTTATCCGTCCCCCGGTCGGCGCTGGCCGGGGTTAAGCCGCGGTGCCAGCTGGGGCCGCAGCCACGCTTTGATCAAGCTCTCCCAGCGTTCCGGATCGACGTTCCATTCCTTGGTGTGCCGCGCGTGGTTGAAGGTCTCGAACGTGACCATTTCGGGATTCCGCTCGGCCAGGACCGTTGACGGACCGTAGGGAACGTACTCGTCATCAACGCTGTGGATGATCAGGGTGGGCGTCCGCACCTCCACCGCGCGGGCCACCCAGTCCATGGCTTTAAGGTCCACGGGCGCAGCAAGGCCGGTGAGCCTGCGCCCCAGCGGGTGTCCGAGCATCAGCTGACCATAACGGCCCACGAGGGACGGGATCCTGTTCAGCTGGGCATGATGGGCAAGCACGTTGACCCAGTTGATGACGGGCGCGTCCAGCACCATTGCACGGATCAGATGGCGATATTGCGACAGATCCGCGGTCTGCAGGCAGATGGCGCCACCCATGGACCAGCCGAAAAGCACAATCTCCTCAGCTCCGTTGGCCAGCGCAAACTCGATGGCAGCGTCCACGTCACGCCATTCTGTGGATCCCAGCCCGTACCTGCCGTCGGTTGCCGAGGGCGCCAGCCCGTCGTTCCGGTAGGACACCAAAAGGCTGGTCAGTCCCAGTTCCAACGCAGGGCCAACCGCGCGGAGGGCCTCCTGGCGGGTTGCCCCGCGGCCGTGGACCATGATGGCCCAGGTCCGGGGATTTCCGCCTGCCGGTATGAGCCATGCCGGGGCCTCACCGCCGTCGACCCCGATGAGGACGTCCTCGGCGACGTACCCGGCGGCCGCGGGATCAGGGTGGACCGCACCGCTCCACCATCCGCGGCGGGCGCTTTCCAGCTCGCCGGCGTAAACAGCCTCCACTTCCCGCAGGACAGTGCCGTCTCCCGGCGAGTAGGACACGATCCGGCCAATCCGGGCATGCCCTTTGCCGCCGTCGAAAAAAAGCCCGTAGACGCCGTCCACAATGGTGTCCGGGGTGGCGGCAAGGATGACCTGCCGCCCGCCGCCTTCCCTGATGACAGCCAGTACTTCCTGGTCAGCGGCCCGCTGCCGGACGGGAGTGATCACGCGGCGGGCAAAGTAAAGGGCAAGGGCCGAGGACCCTGTTGCCAGGAGTCCGGCCAGGGCCCCACCGCCGATGACGCCGCCCAGCGTCCATTTGGCCCGCAACGACATACCGCTGCTGGCCTGGACAGGAGGTGTCGCCGTTAACATTGGGGTGCGCGGGGAAGGTGCCATGGAACCATTCTTACTGCCGGAAGCCGATAGCCCATATTCCACGCCGGGCGGAACGGCGCCCAAAAGGATGCAGCGGCCAATATGCACGACTAGGCTGAAGCCATGAGCGATCCAATCGTCATCCTGACCGAAGAACCCCTGGGCGCGGACGACCGCGTGAACATAGAACGGCTGGTGGGCGGCTCCGATACGCCCCTTGTCCTGCTGGTTCCGGGAAACACTGAGCGGCACCTGCTGGTGGACTTCCTTGAGAATCTGTCCATGCTGGACGTTGCAAAGGCGTTCCGTGAGCTGACTTCACATGCACCGGACCGGACCGCGGAGCGTGCTGCGGCCGCGGAGACCCTGGCCGTCTCGCTGGCTGCCCTGGGCGGGCTCGGCGGCGGCGTGAGCGGGGAAGTGGTGGACGGCGGCGCTGTTAACGGCCTGGTGACCAAGGTCAAGGAGCTCGGTGCGGCGCAGGCTGTGGTCATCACCCGCCCCCATGCCGTGGCGGACACCTTCCACACCGACTGGGCCAACAAGGCCCAGGACCAGCTCGGGCTCCCTGTTCTGCACCTGTACGCGGGTTCGGGATTTATCGGCGACTCCTGAGCGTTGACCACACTATGAGCATCTTCGGAAACAGCATTTTCGGGAACAAGGCCACCGATTCCATCCCTGGCACAGTCACTGATACCGGCGCGGCAGGGACCGCCGGGGCCCCCGGGCCCGCGGTCCGGAAGTCGGACGACGAATGGCGGCAGGAACTCACTCCTGAGGAGTACCACGTGCTGCGGCAGGCGGGTACCGAGCGCCCCTACACGGGCGAGTACGTTGACACCCACACGGAGGGTGTCTATCAATGCCGCGCCTGCGGGGCCGAACTTTTCCGGAGCAACGAAAAATTCGACTCCCACTGCGGCTGGCCGTCCTTCTGGGCACCCTTGGCGGACGGCACCGTCCGCTACATCCATGACCGGACGCTCGGCATGGAGCGTGTGGAAGTGCGCTGCGCGAACTGCGACTCCCACCTGGGCCACGTGTTTGAGGGCGAGGGCTACGGCACCCCCACTGACCAGCGGTTCTGCATCAATTCGGTTTCCCTGAAGCTGATGCCACGCGGTGGCGCGGCGGAAGGATCCGCGGAGGCCTGATCCGGCAAGGCGCTGCAGTGCCTGCACCTGAAAGGGTTTTTGCTCCGGTCGAGCATGAGAATCTCTTATGCTAGGGCTCTTTTGGAATTAGGGAATCTGGTTGCTTGTTACGCTCGCGGTAGAGCTTAGCAACGAGAAAGGCAGTCCGACATGACCGTCACCATCACCAGCGCCCCCACCCGGATTTCGGCGGAGAATCCGGCCTGGATCCGACTCATGACTGCTGCACAGGCACTGCAGGCACTGCAGGTCCAGGACGGTTCCGTGGCTGACCCCGGCCACCATGCTGCCGCCCAGGTCCACGTCTCCGCCCTCACGGATTCCCTGGCCCGGCTCGCGCCCCTGGTTCCCCACGACACGGATTACCTCGAGGCAGTCGCCGCCGATTTCCACACCTGGGCACGGGCCGGATTCGGGGTCCCGGATTTCCTGGACTCGCTTCTGGCTTTCCAGCCCCAGCGCCAGCGCGTTGACGGCCTGCAGCATGTGGTCATCTTCCCCATGTACACCCAGAACGGAAGCAGCAGCAGGTTGGTGGAGGCCGTCCTGATCGAAGTCATCTGGCCGGACTTCGTTGCCGAACTTGAGGCCGGCGACTACTCCAACAAGCTTTTCGTGCCGGTCCGGTTCCTGGACTTCACGGCCGGCTACAACACCAACTCGGCCGTGCTGTTCCCCGAAACCGTGGCGGTCCGGCACACGCCGGCCTTCACCTGGGGCGCGATCTTCGCGGACCGCGAGGCAGCCCGCTTCCGGCGGGTAGTGCGTGCTGCAGCCGAAACCACCTCGCTGGAGCTCCCTCCCGGGGCCGCCGAGCTGCTGGCGGACCAGAAACTCACCGAGGCAACGTTTGTCATGTGGGACCTGATCCACGACCGCACCCACATGCGCGGGGACCTGCCCTTTGACCCCTTCATGATCAAGCAGCGCATGCCGTACTTCCTGTATTCACTCGAGGAACTCCGGTGCGATCTCACCGCCTTCCGCGAATCGGTTCGCATAGAACACGACGAGGGCGCAGGACCCGAAGCCCGCCGGCACGCCAAGCTGGTGCAGTACGCCATCATTTTCGACCGGATTTTCCGTTTTGCGATCACGGGCAGCCGGGTGCGCAACTACGACGGCCTCGGCGGACAACTCCTCTTCGCCTGGCTGCACCAGCACCGCGTGCTCCACTGGACCGACAGCAGGCTCAGCATCGACTGGGACCAGGTGGCGGACGCCGTCATCGCCCTCGGAGCATCGATTGATGAGCTCTACTGGCGTTCCATCGACCGGCCCAAGATGGCCCACTGGCTCGCGGCCTATGACCTGATCTCCGCCACGCTCACGCCCAACCCGGCGTCGGTGTGGGCAAAGGGCCCGGACGCGCTTCCCGTTTCCGGTCCCCCGCGCGGGCTGACGGACCAGGTGCTGGACGACGAATTCCCACTGTCCATGTTCTACGAGGCATTGGAGAAGAAGATGCGGCCCGTCATCGAATCCACCGCAGGAATCACCGGAACGTCGGAGCTGTGAGTGACGCTGTGAGTCAGGACCGGCCGGCGGACGCACACCGCGCGCCGGAGAGCGGCCGCGCGCTGAACGTCCTGGTCACGGGTGGCAGCGGAGCATCCGGGGTGGCGGTGGCCCGGGCCCTGCAGCAGGCAGGGTTCCGGGTCTTTACGGTGGGGTCGGACAGGCAGCGGATCGAGGACGCCGCGCGGCGGGCGGGCGACGGCGTCACGCCGCTGGTGTGCGATCTTGCGGATCTGCCGGCTGTCCGGGACTTCCGGGAAACCCTCGCTGGCACCGCAGGTCCCATGGACGCCGTGATCCACCTGGTGGGCGGCTGGCGCGGCGCGACCGGGATTGAGGACCAAAGCGACGACGACTGGACGTTCCTTGAGCGTGGCGCCATCACCACGCTCAGGAACGTAACGCGGGTTTTCTACGCCGATCTGGCCGCCTCCCCCAGCGGGAGGTTTGCCATGGTCTCCTCGACGGCGGTGGACAAGCCAATGGCTGCGAACGCCAGCTATGTGGCGGCCAAGGCCGCCGCCGAAGCCTGGACCATGGCCATGGCAGAAGGCCTGGGGCGCAGCGCCGCAGGTACAGGCGGCACAGGCAGCACAGGCAGCAGCGCCGCCGTCGTCCTGGTGGTGAAGGCGCTCGTTGATGTGGAACTCCGGAAGAGGCACCCGGAACGGAGTTTTCCCGGCGCCACCGACGTCGAAGACCTGGCCGCCGCCGTCGTCGGACTGTTCAGCCAGCCGGCACCTGAGCTGAACGGACGCCGCCTGCTGCTCGCCTCCTGACCCCCTTTCCCTAGACTGAGAACGTGAGCAAAGCAATGACGACAACAGCCCAGGCCGCCCCCGTTGACAACGACAGGGCACGGCTGCACGATCCCACCGTCCGCGGTTTCGCTTCGGACAACTATTCGGGTGTCCACCCGGAGGTGCTGGCCGCACTGGCGGCGGCCAACGAAGGCCACCAGGTGTCCTACGGCGAGGATGACTACACGGCGCGGCTGCAGGATCTGATGGAGGAGCACTTCGGCGCCGGCATCGAATGCTTCCCGGTATTCAACGGAACCGGCGCGAATGTGTTGGCGCTCCAGTCGCTGCTGCCGCGGTGGGGCGCCGTGGTGTGCGCCTCCACGGCCCACATCAACATGGACGAGAACGGCGCCCCGGAACGGATCGGCGGGATCAAGCTCCTGCACGTCCCTGCCCCCGACGGCAAGCTGACCCCGGCGCTGATTGACCGCGAAGCATGGGGCTGGGGCGATGAGCACCGCGCCCAACCACTGGCCGTTTCCATTACCCAGACCACCGAACTCGGCACCTGCTACACGCCCGGGGAGGTCCGGGCGATCGCGGACCATGTCCACGCGAAGGGCATGAAGCTCCACATGGACGGCGCCCGGCTGGCCAACGCCGCCGCGCACCTGCAGGTGCCGCTGCGGGCTTTCACGCGCGACGCCGGCGTGGACATCCTGTCCTTCGGCGGCACCAAAAACGGGCTGCTGTACGGCGAAGTGGTGGTGGCGCTGAACCCTGAGGCGGCCCACGGCCTGATCTACCTGCGCAAGATGAACATGCAACTGGCTTCGAAAATGCGCTTCCTGTCCGCCCAGTTCATTGCCCTCCTCGAGGACGGACTGTGGCTGCGGTCAGCGTCGCATGCCAACGCCATGGCGGCCCGGCTCCGCGCCGCCGTTGAGACCATCGACGGCGTGCAGCCCACCCAGAAGACGGAATCAAATGGCGTTTTTGCCGTCCTGCCGGCCGGGGTGGCGGACCGGCTCCGGGAATCTTTCAGGTTCTACGACTGGAACGCGGCCACCAGCGAAGTCCGCTGGATGTGTTCCTTCGACACCACCGAGGAGGACGTCGATGCGTTTGTGGCCGCTATCCGCCGCGAGCTTTCTGATCACGCCAAAACCGGCACCCCGGGCCGGGAAACGGGCAGCGCCGAAGGCAGGGCAGCCAAGTAGCATGGACCGGCCGACGGCGAGCCTGCGGTGCCTGCCCGCTGCAGTTGCGTAATCTGCGATGGTGAACTCACTCGCCCAGGTTCCCCCGGAATTTCTCCACGCCTTGGGAACCCTCCGGAAGGCCCAATGCCGCAGTGAACTGCGCCTGGCTGAAATTCCGGCCCCGGCGCGGCTGGCACCGTACGCCGTAGCGCTGGGGGCAGAGGTCATGGCTCCCGGGCCCGGCGCCGCCACCAAACCCGTTCACGGCCCCGCCGCCATGGCCCTTGCGGCTGCTTCGGGGACGGAGGACGAGGACGAAACCGAGTTGGCCACCGGCCGCTTCATTCTGCTCCACGACCCCGAAGGTTCCGCAGTCTGGGACGGCGAATTCCGCATTGTCACGTACATCCGCGCCCAGCTGGAGCCCGAAATGGGCAATGACGAGATGCTGGGCACCGTTGCATGGACCTGGCTGGTCGAGGCGCTCGAGAACCACAAGGCCCCCTACCGGGCTGCCGGCGGAACCGCCACCCGTGTCCTGTCGGAGAGCTTCGGGACGCTGTCCGACCGGCCCGGGACCATCGACATCGAGCTGCGTGCATCCTGGACGCCCTCGTCGTCGGACGTCACCGCCCACCTGGAGGCATGGTCTGACATGGTGTGTACTTTTGCCGGCCTGCCGCCACTGCCCGACGGCGTCTCGGCCCTGCCGCGCCGGCGCCGGAACTAGGCCGCAGGGCCAGGGCTGCGCCTTGTCGGTAAACTGAACTCATCATGACCCCTCACATTCCGGAAAACACCACGGCCGGCGCTCCGGCTGCTGAGACCGCTCCCCACATCACGGTGGAAGGCTTCGACAGCCCCATCCCCGTAGTCATAGACCTCGATGCACCGCGCGACGGCGTGCCGCTGGTGATCGAAACGCAGTCCGGACTGGAGCGTGCAGCGGCCGCCATCGCCGCCGGAACCGGCCCTGCAGGGGTTGATGCAGAACGGGCCTCCGGATTCCGGTACGGCCAGCGCGCCTTCCTGGTCCAGATCCGGCGCGAAGGCTCCGGCACCTGGCTGATCGACCCCGAACCGTTCGGGAACCTGGGCATCATCAACGACGCCCTCAAGGGTGTGGAATGGATCCTGCATGCGGCCAGCCAGGACCTGCCCTGCCTGCTGGAGCTTGGCATGTGGCCGGACAAACTGTTCGACACCGAGCTCGCCGCACGGCTGGCCGGACTCCCGCGGGTTGGTCTGGCTGCTGTCATCGAACAGCTGCTGGGCTTCGGCCTGGCCAAGGAGCATTCCGCGGCGGACTGGTCCACCCGGCCCCTTCCGGAGCCGTGGCTCCGGTATGCAGCACTGGACGTTGAGGTCCTGACGGAGCTGCGCGAGGAACTGATCGACCTGCTGCAGGCGGACGGCAAGCTGGAATACGCGGAGCAGGAATTTGCCGCCATCCTGGCGGCAGGGGTGGCACCGCCCCGCGTTGACCCCTGGCGCAAGACCTCAGGCCTGCACCAGATCCGGGACCGGCGCCAACTGGCGGCAGTCCGCGAGCTGTGGCTGGAGCGCGATTCCCTGGCGCAAAAGCGCGATGTTGCGCCCGGCCGGCTGATTCCGGATTCCGCACTGGTCTCCGCAGCCAAGGCCATGCCAAACACCGTTCCCCAGCTCCTGGGCACCAAAGGCTTCCACGGCCGGGCGGCGCAGCGGGAGGCACCGCGCTGGCTCCGGTGCATCGCCGCCGCACGGGACCTTACCGATCTTCCGCCACTGCACCTGCCCACCAACGCACCGCCCCCGCCGAGGGTGTGGGCCGACCGCGACCCCGAGGCCGCAGCCAGGCTCGCCACGGCGCGTCCGCTCCTGCAGGAAAAGGCCGATGAGCTGAACCTTCCGCTGGAGAACCTCCTCACGCCGGACTACCTCCGGCGCGTGGCGTGGCGTCCCCCCACGGACATCAACGAAGAAACCATCACCTCGGAGCTCCGGTCCCTGGGCGCCCGCGAGTGGCAGGTAGGCCTGGTGACGCCGCTCATCCTGGCGGCGTTCCTTCATCCGCAACCGTTGCCTGTGAAGGAAGCGAAGGCAGCCGCAGCTTCCGAATAAGCCCTCATTCCGCAGCCTTGCACACTAAGTTACTGGCGAGTAACATAGTGAGCACTGCCGCCTGTCACTGCCCCTGGCTTCTGACCGGCGCCCATGTCTCGATGAGGAGTAATACGTGAGCCACCACGGAAGCAGCGGATCACCGCGCACTGTCCGGGATGTCGTATTTGTTGACGGCGTCCGCACACCCTTCGGCCGGGCCGGCGACAAGGGCATTTATGCCGGAACCCGCGCCGACGACCTCATGGTCAAGTGCATCCGCGAGCTGTTGCGACGCAACCCCACCCTGCCGGCCGAACGGATCGACGAAGTGGCAGTGGCCGCCACCACCCAGACCGGCGATCAGGGCCTGACCCTGGGCCGGACGGCCGCCCTCCTGGCAGGACTCCCCCGCACCGTGCCGGGGTTCGCGATTGACCGCATGTGCGCCGGCGCCATGACCGCAGTTACGACGACGGCGAGCGGCATCGGTTTCGGCGCCTACGACGTCGTGATTGCCGGCGGAGTGGAACACATGGGCAACCACCCAATGGGATCCGGCGCCGATCCCAACCCGCGGTTCATGTCGGAGGGGCTGGTTGACCCCGCCGCACTGAACATGGGCAATACGGCCGAAAACCTCCACGACCGTTTTCCGGCCATCACCAAGGAACGCACGGATGCCTACGCCGTCGCCTCGCAGGACAAGCTCGCGGCAGCATACGGCAACGGGCAGATCCAGCCCGATCTGGTGCCCGTGGCCACCCTCAAGCCGGGGCAGGGCTGGACGCTGAACAGCGTTGACGAGCCGCCCCGGCCCGGCACCACCCTTGAGGACCTCGCAGCCCTTCGCACGCCGTTCCGGGCTCACGGCCGGGTGACTGCAGGCAATGCCGCCGGGCTGAACGACGGCGCCACCGCCGCAGTCCTGGCGTCCTCCGAAGCCGCCGCGGAACTGGGCCTGCCGGTAAAAATGCGGCTTGTCAGCTACGCCTACGCCGGCGTCGAACCGGAAGTGATGGGAATCGGCCCCGTGCCCGCCACTGAAAAGGCTTTGAAGAACGCCGGACTCGCCATCGGGGACATCGGGCTTTTCGAAATCAATGAAGCCTTCGCCGTGCAGGTGCTCAGCTTCCTGGACCACTTTGGAATTTCCGACGACGATCCCCGCGTCAACCGCTACGGCGGTGCCATCGCCGTAGGGCATCCGCTCGCTTCGTCGGGCGTCAGGCTGATGAACCAGCTGGCCCGCCAGTTTGAAGAGGATCCGTCCGTCCGCTACGGGATCACCACCATGTGCATCGGCCTCGGCATGGGAGCCACCGTCATTTGGGAAAACCCGCACCACGCAGACTACAGCGGCACCGTCACCACCCCGGGCGGCGCCAGCGCAGACGAAGCAACCACGGACGCAACCACTGAGGGAGCCGCAGCATGAGCGCCGCCGATTTCACCAAGCTTGCCGAACTCTTTCCCGACGAAAGGGTGACGCACTCCTACGTCCAGGACATCCAGTTGCCGGCAACCCCCGGCAAGCCCAGCCCAGGCGTCTTCGCGCTGGTCACCCTGGACAACGGCTTCGACCACACCAAGCCCACCACTCTGGGGCCCAACACCCTGATCGAACTCGGCACCGTCCTGGAGGGCCTCAAGGAACGGGCCGCCCGCGGCGAGATCGTGGCCGCAGGTGTGACCGGCAAACCCTACTTCCTCGTGGCAGGGGCTGACCTGTCCTCGGTCAAGTCGCTCAAGACACGGGACCAGGGGCTGTGGATGGCCCAGCTGGGGCATGAGGTGTACGGCACGCTTGCCAACCTGGGCGTCCCCAGCTTCGCCTTCATCAATGGGGTGGCGCTTGGCGGCGGCCTGGAGATTGCCCTGCAGTCCACCTACCGCACGGTCTCCACGGCAGCCGGCGCGTTGGCGCTGCCGGAGGCCGCCCTCGGCCTGGTTCCCGGCTGGGGCGGCGTCTACATCCTGCCGCGGCTGATCGGGCCGGAAAACGCGGTCAAGGTGATGATCGGGAACCCCCTCAGCAACAACCGGACCCTCAGCGGTCCGGAGGCTTTCCAGCTCGGCATCGCCGACGCCCTGTTCGAGCCGGCCGACTTCCTTGAGCAGTCCCTCGCCTGGGCTGCCAAGGTCATCACGGGTGAGACAGTCCCGGAGCGGGCGAACGCCGTCGACCCTTCCCTCCCCGCAGTAGCGGAGCGCTGGAGCGCGGCGGTAGCGGCAGGCCGCGCCCTGGTGGAAGCCAAGACCTCCAACGCGTCCCCGGCGCCGGCCAAGGTCCTGGATATTCTTGAAGCCAACCGCACCATGACGCAGTCCGGGTCCGCCGCCCTTGAGTGCGAGACGCTCGCGGGGCTGATGCAGACCGATGAGTTCCATGCCACCGTGTACGCCTTCCTGGACCTGGTGCAGAAGCGGTCCAAGCGGCCGGCCGGCGCGCCTGACCGGAAACTGGCCCGCCCTGTCACCAAAGTAGGCGTGGTGGGCGCCGGACTGATGGCCAGCCAACTGGCCTTGCTGTTCGCCCGCCAGCTCAAGGTCCCGGTGGTCATGACGGACATTGACCAGGCCCGGGTGGACAAGGGAGTGGGCTACGTCCATGCCGAGGTGGACAAGCTCCTGGGCAAGAAACGGATCAGCCAGGATGCAGCCAACCGCACCAGGGCGCTGGTTTCCGGTTCCGTATCCAAGGAGGCCTTCGCGGACGCGGACTTCGTCATCGAGGCCGTTTTCGAAGAACTTAACGTCAAGAAGCTCGTCTTCGCCGAAGTTGAAGCCATTGTTTCGCCGGAGTGCATCCTCGCCACCAACACGTCCTCGCTGTCCGTCACAGCGATGGCCGAAGACCTCGTACACCCGGAACGGCTGGTGGGCTTCCACTTCTTCAACCCGGTGGCCGTGATGCCGCTGCTGGAAATTGTGCGCGCACCCAGGACCGACGACGCCGTGCTTGCCACGGCGTTCGAGCTCGCGAAGGGGCTGAAAAAGACGGCGGTCCTCGTCAAGGACGCACCTGCCTTTGTGGTCAACAGGATCCTGCTGCGGCTGATGGGCGAAGTGATCGCGGCCTTTGACGAAGGCACCCCCGCAGAGGTGGCCGATAACGCGCTCCGCCCCATGGGCCTGCCCATGACCCCGTTCACCCTGGGCGCCATGGTGGGCCTTCCGGTGGCCCAGCACGTCCAGGAATCCCTGCACGCCGCCTTCGGTGAGCGCTTCCCGGTCTCTGCCAACCTGCAGAAGCTCATTGACAATGGCGTGAAGTCCATCTGGGCGCCCGGCGCAGGGGGCAGCCAGGAGATCCCGGAGTCAACCCTCTCGCTGCTGTCCTTCGGCACGTCACCGTCCACCGGCGAGGAAGTTCTGCGGCGGGTGCAGGATGCCCTGGCCGGGGAGATCGGACTGATGCTGGACGAAGGCGTGGTGGCCGGCCCCGAGGACATCGACCTCTGCATGATCCTCGGTGCGGGCTGGCCCATGTTCCTGGGCGGCATCACACCCTACCTGGACAGGGTTGGGGCGTCGGAGCGGGTCAACGGCAGGCGCTTCCAGGCTCCGGGCGTCGCGTCCAGGTCCGTCACGGTCTAGGAGCGCACTGTCCCGGGGTGCGCGAGACGTCTCCGGGACGGCACGGGCCAACAAAGGGGCCGGGGGGGGGGGGGGGGGGGGCGCCCCCCCCCCCCCCCCCGGGGGGGGGGGGGGGGGGGGGGGGGTTGTGGACCACCCCCCGGCGGCCGGGCCGCCGCCGCCCCGCCCCCCCCCCCCCCCCGCGGCCCCCCCCCCCCCCCCGCCCCGCCCCCCCCCCCCCCGGGCCCCCCCCCCCCCCCCCGCGGGGGGGGGGGGGGGGGGGTCCCCCCCCCCCCCCCCCCCCGGCCCTTCGTTTAGCAGTTATCCCCGTGGATCGAGATTTGCCTACCGACGGGTGTCGTCGATCCCGTCGGTCTCGATGCGTTCCTTGCGGACCTGCTCATCGACGGTGACGTCGTCGGTAACGGTCTCCTTGCCGAGCCGGACCCGCTCCACCGGAACGGTTTCCTTCTCCACTACCGGCCGCTCTTCGTGCAGGGTGACCTCGTGCTCCTCATCGCTGAGCTCCGGACCGGACATTGCGTTGCCGCGGTTGGCGTCAGTGATCGGTTCGCGTTCCAGCCTGACTTCCTCGCGCTGTACGGGCACCGTCTTGGTGACGTTCTCGGTGGTGACGTACTTGCGCAGACGCACGCGCCCGGTGGCTTCCCGTTCCGTGCCAATGTTCACGCGCTCCTCCGAGCGGGTCATGGCGTCATCAGTGGTGGGTCCGGACGTGTCCCGGCCAACAGTGCCATGGGCGTTGTCGGTGTCGTACGTGCCCGCCCGGCCGGTGGCGGCAAAATCGGCGTCGGTGCCTTCGCGGGCCTCCGAGTAGGTCCGGTTACTGCCGAGCTCGTAATGCTTGTAGAGCCGGTCCTCTTCGGTCGGTTCCAGGTGGCCGTCAGTGTCAACGCGGGGAGCGTCCTTGATCTGGTCCTTGCTGTAGGGAACCACGAGGTCGTTACCTTCAATCCTGGCAGCCTCCAGCGGCACGAATGACTCCGAGGTGCCGAACAGGCCGGTCCTGACCGTGACCCACGTGGGCTGGCCATTGTCGTCATCGGCGTAGACCTCTCCGATGGAACCGATCTTGTTTCCGTCGGCGGACAGGACGTCTCCGCGCTTGTTCAGCAGGTCGTCGATGTGTTCCTTGGCGAGCATGGTGCCTCCTTGGCTTCGATGCATTGCTTGGCTTTGATGGATTGCTCATCCCCCGGGCACCATCCTAAGCATGCTTAGTATCAACTTGGCAAGCATACTTATCAATTATTTCGCAGATGGCCTGATCTCCCTGCACTCCGGCACGGTGTGATCCGCGGACGACGCAATCAAAGGACGCAATCAGAGGGTCGGCCCAAGGGCATGACGGAACGGCACACCAAAGGCGGAGGTGTTACGCCTTACTTGTCGCTGGCGGCGGTCGAGTCGGCTGCCGGGCCGGCGGTGGTCCCGGGGGCGGTATCGTGATGGTGTTCGATCTTGTGGCGCGCTTCTTCCAGGTGGTGCTCCAGCTTCTCTTCCGCTTCCCGGCGGCGCTGGCCGACGGTCCGGATCTGCTGCGTGGTTGGTGCCGCGTGCGCGTGCTGGTGCGGGCCCGAGTCCCGCGGGGTCTCAGTGTGGTTCTCGCTCATAATGGCATCGTCCCACCGGAGCGGCCCGTCGGGAAGACCATGCCGGGCAGGACTTGACCGCAAAAGCCGGAGTGCTGTGGAAGGCAGCCCGGCCGTACCATGAACCATGCCCCATTACGATCTCGCCATCATCGGTTCCGGTTCCGGCAACTCGCTGATCACCCCGTTCTGGGACGAAAAGCGGGTGGCACTGATCGACGGCGGCGTCTTCGGCGGGACGTGCGTGAATGTCGGATGCATCCCGACCAAGATGTTCGTCTACCCGGCGGGGCTTGCGGCCGTTCCCGCCGAAGCGTCACGTCTGGGCGTGGAGATGACGCTGGAGAGGGTCCGGTGGAACGCGATCCGAGACCGCATCTTCGGCCGCATCGATGCCATCTCAGAGAGCGGGCGCCGCTACCGGGCCGAGGAACTGGACAACGTGGAGCTGTACCAGGAATTTGTGCGTTTCACCGGCCCCCGCTCCCTGCGGACGGAGTCCGGAATCCAGATCACGGCCAGCCAGGTTGTGGTGGCCGCCGGTTCCCGACCGGCGTTGCCGGACGTCCCGGGCATGGACCTCCCCCAGGTCCACACCTCTGACACCGTCATGCGGATCGACGGCCCGCCGCGGCAGGTTGTGGTGGTCGGCGGTGGTTACATCGCCGCGGAGTTCGCCGCTATCTTCCACGGCTTCGGCTCCGAGGTGGTCCAGGTCAACCGCTCACAGCGCCTCCTCCGCAACAACGACGAGGAGATTTCCCGGCGCTTCGCAGAGGCAGCAGCGCGCCGCTGGAAGCTGGAGCTTGGCTTCTCGCTGCGGGCTGTGGAGGACAACGGGAACGGCCGGGTCACAGCAGTGTTCGACGACGACGGCGGCGAGCAGCTGCGTCTTGAGACGGACATCGTGCTGATGGCCACCGGACGGGTGCCCAACACCGACCGGTTGGATGTTGAAGCAGCGGGCTTCGACCTGGACCCTGACAAAACGCTCTCCGTCGACGCCCGGCTGCGGATTCTCTCCGGCGGCAAGCCGCTCGAAGGCGTCTATGCCCTGGGAGACATCGCCAACCGCTACCAGCTGAAGCATGTTGCCAACCGGGAGGCCCGCGTGGTGGCCCACAACCTCGAACATCCCGGCAGACTGCGTGGCATGGACTACACCGCCGTACCGTTTGCGGTCTTCAGCGATCCCCAGATTGCCGCGGTGGGGCTGACCGAGAAGGAGGCCCGGGCCGCAGCCGTCAACGAGGGCGACATTGCAGTGGCAGTCCAGGAGTACGGCAGCACGGCATACGGCTGGGCAATGGAGGACTCCGAGGGCATCGTCAAGCTGGTCGCCGATAAGGCCACTGGCAGCCTGCTGGGGGCCCACATCATGGGTCATGAGGCCTCCCTCCTGATCCAGCCGCTGGTCCAGGCGATGGCCATCCCAACGCCCGTGTCCGCACTGGCCCGGGGACCGTTCTGGATTCACCCGGCGCTGACCGAAGTGGTGGAGAACGCCCTGCTGGCCCTGGACGTGGACTGCCCAAGGGACGCGCCGTTGTAGCGCAGGTGCCTTAGCCTATCCGGCGTGCCAGTCCCCCTATGGATGCCACCAGCTCGTCGAACGCTGCTGCCGGATAATTGTCAGTGACGATCCTGGCGTTGGGCGGTTTGCCCCACAGGTCACGGAAGTCCGCGACGGTGGTGCCCATCAGCAGCGGAGAGTCCACCTCCACGTCCACAGTGGCCAGCCGGGTACTGCAATCCAGCGTCCCTGCGGCAACACCTGCCGCGAAATAGTCATGCACATGCGCCAGATATCCCTGGTTGTAGAGCCGGTGGAACTCAAAATAGAACCGCACGGCATCGGACAGGTGGCGCACCAGCGGGTTCTCTGACGTGCTCCTGAGCCCCTCCGGCTGCTCCGGCAGCACCAGCTCCTCCACGGCACACCCGGCCTCGGCTGCAAGGCGGCGCACGTGCTCGGGCCGCATCTCCATCCGTTCGGTGGTGTCCAGCGAACACACAATCGGCAGCCGGTCCTCCGGCAGGCCGCTGAAGGCCGCATAGACTTCCTTGGCTGCCTGCGGATCGACATGGGTGTTCCACTCCGCCGTCGGAGTGGTGTTTCCCTGGTGGAAGAAGCTGCCGCCCATGATGACCACCTTGCGCAGGAGCTCCGGCAGCCGGGGTTCACGCCTGATGGCCAGGGCAAAGTTGGTCAGTGGCGCCGTGATCAGCGCCGTCAGCTCCCCGGGGTGTGCCCTGGCAGCCTCCACCCAGATGTCCGCGGCATGTCGCGGCGACACCGTGCCGGACGGCGGGGGCAGGACCGCGTGCCCGATCCCCTGCGGTCCGTGGGTCTCCGGCGAGACGACCAGCGGGATGGCCAGCGGCACCTCCGCGCCGACCGCGACCTCCACGTTGCGCCGGCCGCAGAGCTCCAGAAGGGCCAGGGTGTTGGTTGCCACCTGCCGGGCATCCACGTTCCCCGGTGATGCCGTTACCGCCACAAACTCCACGTCCGTTCGCGATGCCAGGTAGGCCAGCGCGAGGGCGTCGTCGATCCCGGTGTCCACGTCCACCAGCATCCTGGTCATTGCCGAGGCCACGTTTAGAAGAGGGCGACTTTGGGGACCTTGGGAAAGATGTCATCGAGCTCGGCAAGGTCCCCGGGCGAGGGCACCCAGGCAACGGCCTCCGCGTTCTGGCGGATCTGTTCGGGCCGGGTGGCTCCGGCGATCACGCTGCTGACGGCCGGCTGGGCCGCGAGCCACGAGAAAGCCACCTGGATCTCACTCAGGCCGCGTTCTGCGGCGAAGGCAGTGAACCGTTCGAGCTGGCCCCAGTCGGCGTCGTGGACCATCTGGGTGCGGGTATGGCTCAGCCTGGACCCTGCGGGCGCCGTGCCCGGAGAGTACTTGCCCGTCAGGAGCCCGTTCGCGAGCGGGAAGTACGGCAGGACGCCCAGGCCATAGGCCTCCGCCGCAGGGGTGACCTCCAGTTCGGCCCGCCTGTCCAGGAGGTTGTAGTGGCTCTGGCTGGAGATGAACCGCGTCTTTCCAGCGGCCCTGGCCACAAACTCGGCCTCGGCTATCTGCCAGCCCGCACGGTTTGAGTGCCCGATGTAGCGGACCTTGCCGCTGGTAACGAGGTCATCGAGGGCGCTGAGCGTCTCCTCGATGGGGGTCAGCGGGTCCGGGGTGTGGAACTGGTAGAGGTCGATCCAGTCTGTGCCCAGCCGGCGGAGCGAGGCCTCCGCCGCACGGATAATGTAACGCCGGGACCCCCTGGCACCGTAGTCAGGACCGTTGGCGCCACGAACGTTCATCCCGAACTTGGTGGCCACCACGGCCTGGTCCCGCCTGCCTGCCAGGGCCTTGCCCAGCATCGCTTCACTGAGACCTGGCTCGCGCCCGTAGTTGTCCGCGACGTCGAACAGGGTCACGCCTGCGTCCAGGGCGGCATGCACGACGGCGTCTGTCCCCGCCTGGGATTCGGTCGCTGTATTGGCGCGGCCCAGATTGTTGCAGCCGAGACCCACCACGGAGACGCTGAGTCCCGAGTTGCCCAGGCGCCGGTATTCAGTCATGGCTTTCCCCTAAAGGCTGAAGCTGTTGCCGGGCTTCGCGGAGTACTTGAGCTTGAAGTTCCCGGGCTCGCTGAACGGAGCAGCACCAATGGTCAGCTTGGTGAAATCCAGGTCTTCGCCGCGGGCGCAGACCTTGATGGCGTTGACTGCTTTGTTCACCTCGGGGCAGAGGCAAAAGATGTTCAGCTTGTAGTCGGTGAATTCCGAGCGTTCAACGGTGCCAAGGCCGCGCCACGCCAGGTGGCTGATGAGCGCATCCTTCGCTTTTTCCTCCAGGTAGCGGTCCCGGTCCGTGCCCTCCCTGGTCTTGAGGGCGAACTGGGCAACCACCCAGAACTGCTCCTCGTCCGGGAGTTCGGCGTAGCCGTCCTCGACGCATTGGACCGCGAAAGCGTCCATCAGCCCCTCCGCGGCAGCCGCGTCCGGAACGTCTGTCTCTTCGGTCTTGCTCTGGTGGCCCACGACGCCGTAGTTCATCACGAACTGGCTGTAGTCCTCGTCAAACCAGCCTTCGCGGAAGTGCAGCACGTCCTCGTCGTCCCGTTTATAGACCCTGATGATCCCGCTCATGACCGTCCCTTCGTGAACCATTCGACATCTGTCCCATCGAATGGTGCCTGCTGTGCCTTGACGGCCTGATAAAGCTCATCGGCTGCGGCCTGGATATCCTCCACCAGCCGGTCCGGGTAGTTCATGCTGACGCGGTGCTCCGCGAATTCGTCCTGGTCGTCGATGAAGACACCCCGGGCTGACATGCGGATGACGTCCAGGTCCATGTCGATCACATGGAACTCTGTGACGGCAGGCCTGATATCCGTCCACTCGTGGGCGACTGCCAGGTCTATGTAGACCCTGACCCCGTTAGGGTGCGCTTCGTCGTAGAACGTGGCAACCCAGTCGCCGGAACGCGGCACCAGGAGCACGGCGTCCGAGCGGGTGTAGAACGCAGCGCCGGGCCGTGAGCAGAACTCGTTGGTCCCCTGGAAGATCCACCAGCCGTGGCGGTCTTCGCCAAGATACCGTCCGGGCACCACCCAGTGGGCTTTTCCGTTCCATTTCCTGTTCCGGGCTACCACCAACTGGCCGGGCTGCAGCGCGGACGGAACCCGCGTGGTGCTGGTGTGCATGGCCGGGCCGCTTTCCCCGAGGCCGCCCGGATACTTCAGTGCGTCTTCTTCCCTCACAGAATCGGAAGACTGCCGGTGGTGGGGTGGGCCTGGCCCGGCAAGGGACGCGCGAAGGGGACTTTTGTCCCCAGAACCTGTGCGACGACGTCGTGCGTTATCTGCTGCGCCGTCAACCCAACCCGCTCCATGACCTGGCTCCGGGTGCCGTGGTCCAGGAACTCCGCCGGGAGGCCTACCTCGTTCAGCGCGGTGTCCACCCCGGCCGCGCGCATTTCCTGCCGGATCCGGGAACCCACACCCCCGGCCCTGACGCCGTCCTCGATGCAGACGACCAGACGGTGGTGGGAGGCGAGGGCAATGATGGACCGGCGCACGGGCAGCACCCAGCGGGGGTCCACCACGGTGGTGCTGATGCCTTGGGCACCCAGGCGGTTGGAGACGTCCAGTGCGAGTTCGGACATGGCTCCCACGCTGACGATCAGGACGTCGTTTTCGGTGGATCCGGCCGGCCTGCGGGCCAGCACGTCCACGCCGTCGGCCAGCCGTTCGATGGCTTCGACTTCGGCGCCCACGGTTCCTTTGGAGAAGCGGACCACTGTGGGAGCGTCGTCGATGGCCACGGCCTCGCGCAGTTCCTCGCGCAGCCGGGACGCATCCCGGGGAGCGGCAAGATGAAGCCCCGGAACGATCTGGACCATGGCCATATCCCACATGCCGTGGTGGCTGGCCCCGTCCGGGCCGGTGACGCCTGCCCGGTCCAGGACAATGGTGACGCCGGCCTTGTGCAGGGCCACGTCCATCAGGAGCTGGTCGAAGGCTCGGTTCAGGAACGTGGCATAAACGGCCACCACGGGGTGGAGGCCGCCGAAAGCCATGCCGGCCGCGGAGGTGAGGGCGTGCTGCTCGGCAATTCCGACGTCGATCACGCGGTCCGGATGCTTTGCGGCGAATTTATGCAGGCCCACGGGGATCAGCATGGCGCCGGTGATACCCACGATGTCGGGGCGTTCATCGGAAATTGCCGCTATCTCGTCCGCGAACACGGATGTCCAGGACTGGGCTCCGGAGGCTCCCGTGGGCTCACCCGTTTCAGGATCGATGATGCCGACGGCGTGGAACTGGTCTGCCTCGTGGGCCCTGGCCGGGGCGTAGCCGTGCCCCTTTTCTGTCATGGCGTGCACGATCACGGGACCGGCGTAGTTCCGGGCCGTGGACAGGGCATGCTCCATGGCCTGGAGGTTGTGGCCGTCCACCGGGCCGATGTACTTCATGCCGAGGTCCTCGAACATGCCCTGCGGGGCCCACCAGTCCTTGATGCCCTTCTTCATGGCATGCAGGCTCCGGTAGGTGAACTGGCCCACGGGGCCGCCGTTCTGGAGCTTCTTCTTCCACCAGTCCAGGGTGCCCTCATAGGCCGGCGCCGCACGGAAGGAGTCAATGGTGGGCCGCAACGACGCCAGGTAATCGGCGAAGCCTCCCACGGTGGGCGCATAGGAGCGGCCGTTGTCGTTGACCACGATCACCACGCGCCGCCGTTTGTCGGCTGCGATGTTGTTGATGGCTTCCCAGGCCATGCCCCCGGTCAGGGCACCGTCCCCCACGATCGCGACGACGTAGCGGTCGCCTTCGCCGGTGAGCTGACGCGCCCGGGAGATTCCGTCGGCCCAGGACAGGGACGAGGATGCGTGCGAGCTTTCCACGATGTCGTGCTCGGACTCGGAGCGGGAGGGGTAGCCGGACATGCCGCCCTGCTGGCGCAGCGTGCTGAAGTCCTGGCGGCCCGTAAGGAGTTTGTGGACGTAGGACTGGTGGCCGGTGTCGAAGACGATGCTGTCACGGGGCGAATCGAAGATGCGGTGCACGGCAAGGGTAAGTTCCACAACGCCGAGGTTGGGACCGAGGTGTCCACCGGTCTGGGAGACGTTGGTGATCAGGAAACTCCTGACCTCAGCGGCAAGCTCTTCGAGCTGCTCCGGAGACAGCTCGTTCAGGTCCTGCGGGTTCCGGATGGTGTCCAAGATTCCCAATGGCCCCTCCTTCAGGTGGTAGACGTGCCTATTAACTCTAACGCCTCGACTGAAATGCAAAGCCGAAGCCCCGGCAGGTCGGTGACCGGCCGGGGCTTCGTCTTCAGGTACTGCGTGGGTTCAGATTTCTGCTAGTTAGCGGAGATCTGGCGCAGGACGTACTGCAGGATGCCGCCGTTGCGGTAGTAGTCGGCTTCGCCCGGCGTATCGATGCGGAGTACCGCATCGAAGGACTTGGCGGAGCCGTCTTCGGCTGTGGCGGTGACCTTCAGCGTCTTGGGGGTGGTGCCCTCGTTCAGGGCAGTCACGCCCTCAACGGCGAAGGTCTCGGTGCCGGTCAGTCCCAGGGTGGCGGCGGATTCGCCGGCCGGGTACTGCAGGGGCAGGACACCCATGCCGATCAGGTTGGAGCGGTGGATGCGCTCGTAGCTTTCGGCGACGACTGCCTTCACGCCCAGGAGCGCGGTTCCCTTGGCTGCCCAGTCACGGGACGAGCCGGAGCCGTATTCCTTGCCGGCCAGGACCACCAGCGGGGTGCCGGCTGCCTGGTAGTTCTGCGCGGCGTCGTAGACGAATGCCTGCGGACCGTCAGCCTGGGTGAAGTCGCGGGTGAAGCCACCCTCGACGCCGTCCAGGATCTGGTTCTTGATGCGGATGTTCGCGAAAGTGCCGCGGATCATGACTTCGTGGTTGCCACGGCGCGAGCCGTAGGAGTTGAAGTCCTTGCGCTCCACACCGTTGGCCAGCAGGTACTGGCCGGCCGGGGTGTCGGACTTGAAGGAACCGGCCGGGGAGATGTGGTCGGTGGTGACCGAGTCGCCCAGCTTCAGCAGGACGCGTGCCCCGGTGATGTCGGTGACCGGCTCCGGCGTGGCCTTCATGCCTTCGAAGTACGGGGGCTTCCGGACGTATGTGGAGTTCGGATCCCAGGCGAAGGTGTCGCCGGCGGGGGTGTCGAGCGCCTTCCAGCGGGCGTCGCCGTCGAAGACTCCCTCGTAGCCGCGGGCAAACATGTCCTTGTCGATCGAGGAATCGATGACCTGCTGGACCTCCACCGGGTTCGGCCAGATGTCCTTGAGGAAGACGTCGTTGCCTGCTTCGTCCTTGCCCAGGGCGTCGGTGTCGAAATCGAAGTCCATGGAACCGGCCAGGGCGTAGGCGATGACCAGCGGCGGCGAGGCCAGGTAGTTCATCTTCACGTCCGGGTTGATGCGGCCTTCGAAGTTGCGGTTACCGGAGAGCACTGCGGTGACGGAGAGGTCGTTGGCCTGGATGGCCTCTGAAATCTCGGCGTCCAGCGGGCCGGAGTTGCCGATGCAGGTGGCGCAGCCATAGCCGACGATGTAGAAGCCCAGCTTCTCCAGGTACGGTGTCAGGCCCGACTTCTCGTAGTAGTCGGTGACAACCTTGGAGCCCGGGGCCACGGAGGTCTTGACCCACGGCTTGGACGTCAGGCCCTTGTCCACGGCGTTGCGTGCCAGCAGTGCTGCGGCGAGCATCACGGACGGGTTGGAGGTGTTGGTGCAGGACGTGATCGAGGCGATGGAAACCGCTCCGTGGTCCAGTTCGAACTCGCGGCCGTCCTCGGTCTTGATGTGGACCGGGCTGCTCGGGCGTCCGCTGGCGCCGTTCGCGGCGGACTCAACACGGCTGGTCTCGGTGGTGTGCGAGTCGGCGTGCGTGAAGGACGGCGCGTCCGAGGCCGGGAAGGATTCGTCCAGGGACTCGTCCACGCTGCCGTCTTCGATGGCGACGTAGTTGTGGATGTCCTTGCGGAACTGCTCCTTGGCATCGGTCAGCTCAATGCGGTCCTGGGGACGCTTCGGGCCGGAGATGGAGGGAACAACCGTGGACAGGTCCAGTTCGAGGTACTCGGAGAACCTGATCTCATGCGAAGGATCGTGCCAGAGGCCCTGTTCCTTGGCGTAGGCCTCGACGAGTGCCACGTTCTGGTCCGAGCGGCCGGTGAGGCGCAAGTAGTCCAATGTGACGTCGTCGATCGGGAACATTGCGGCAGTGGAGCCGAATTCGGGGCTCATGTTGCCAATGGTGGCGCGGTTTGCGAGCGGCACAGCCGCGACGCCTTCGCCGTAGAACTCGACGAACTTGCCCACCACACCGTGCTTGCGAAGCTGCTCGGTGATGGTCAGGACAACGTCGGTGGCGGTCGCGCCGGCCGGGATGGACCCGGTCAGCTTGAAACCGACAACGCGCGGGATCAGCATGGAAACAGGCTGTCCGAGCATGGCCGCTTCGGCTTCGATGCCGCCGACGCCCCAGCCCAGGACACCCAGGCCGTTGACCATGGTGGTGTGCGAGTCGGTGCCAACGCAGGTGTCCGGGTAGGCGCGCAAAACGCCATCAACCTCGCGGGTCATGACCGTACGTGCCAGGTATTCAATGTTCACCTGGTGCACAATGCCGGTTCCCGGGGGGACAACCTTGAAGTCATCAAACGCGGTCTGGCCCCAGCGGAGGAACTGGTAGCGCTCCCCGTTCCGCTGGTATTCGATCTCCATGTTGCGCTCCAGTGCGCCGGAGTTACCGAAAGCGTCGATCTGCACGGAGTGGTCAATGACCATTTCCGCAGGAGCAAGGGGGTTGACCCGCTTGGGGTCTCCGCCAAGTTCCTTGACCGCTTCACGCATTGTCGCCAGGTCAACCACGCAGGGTACGCCGGTGAAGTCCTGCATGATCACGCGTGCAGGCGTGAACTGGATTTCTGTATCGGGCTGGGCATCAGGATCCCAGCCAGCCAAGGCGCGGACGTGATCGGCAGTGATGTTCGCGCCGTCCTCGGTCCTCAACAGGTTTTCAAGCAATACCTTGAGGCTGAACGGAAGGTTTTCTGCACCTTCAACGGAGTTCAACCGGAAAATTTCGTATTCGGTTCCGGCTACATTAAGTTTGCCTTTTGAACCGAAGCTGTCCACAGTGCTCATCGCAGGACTCCTCTCGCAACAGTTTCATCTTTGTCGCGCGGTAGACCGCTTGCTAGTTAGGCAGGCCTAATAAGACTGGCCCAAGAAAGTTGCAGGAGGCCGGCCGCGAAATACGGGGCGCGACGTGGGATTACTCCGCCAATAGTAGTCGAAATAGTTCCCGTGTCAGCGGCCCGGGGTCAGCAATGCGACCGTCTCAAGGTGGTGCGTGTGCGGATAGAGATCGAAGGCGCGCAGCCCCGCCAGGGACCACCCCTCCTGCTGGAAGTACCCCACGTCCCGGGCAAAGGAGGCCGGGTCGCAGGAAACGTAGGCAATGGCCCGGGGCCCGGCCGCGACCAGCTGGCTGACTACTGCCTTGCCGGCTCCCGCCCGCGGCGGATCCAGCACGAGGGCGTCAAAGTTCCGCGGCTTCTGGCGGAGGACACGCTCCACGCGGCCCTGCACGATCTCCACCTGCGGCGCTCCGTGAAGGTTTTTGCGGGCGTCCCGGCTGCTTCCCGGGGCACCCTCAATGGACAGCACCGAGCCTGTCTCCCCCACCGCGTCCGCCAGCACGGCAGTGAACAGCCCGGCGCCGGCGTAGAGGTCAGCCACCACGGAGCCGGCCGCCAGGAAGCCGCCGTCGTGCAGGAATTCTGTGACCGCCCCCACAAGCGTCCCGGGCGCGTCGCGGTGGATCTGCCAGAAACCGGCGCCGGTGACGCGGTACTCGTGGCCGGCTGCGGATTCCTGGACCCAGATGCGGCCGCGCAACTGCTGGACCTCCTCGGTGAGGGGGTCGAAGGCGGCCACGGAAACATCGTCCGGGAACTGTGACGCGACGGCGCTGAGCCGCTTGGCTCTTGTTCCGGGGGCCGGGGCGAGCAGGACCAGGGGACGCGAGCCGTTCGACGGCGCCGCCACTTCCACGCGCTCGATGCCCTGAAGGTCAATGTCCCATAAGCGCAGCCGGTTGATGCCGTCCACGGCCAGCGGCATCTCCCGGACGGGGATGATCTGCTCTGACCGGTGGGCGTGCATGCCCGGTTTTCCGGCCGTGGTGACCGAGAAGCTGGCCCGGGTCCGCCACCCGAGGCCGGTGCCGGCGTCGTACGTTGCCTCCGGCCCCGGTGCTGGAGACCCGCCCACCGCTTCCACGTCGGGAGAGAGTCCGACGGCGGCGAGCCGCTGGAGCTGCTCGGCGAGTACCGCCGCTTTGAGTGCGCGCTGGCGGGCCAGGGAGATGTGGCCGAATTCGGCCCCGCCCACGGGCGGATGGCCGTGGCTCCAGGACCGGCCCGAGTCCGCAACATGCCAGAAGTGCTCGGTCCTGTCCGGCGAAGCTTCGAGCACCTCCACGACGTCGGCACGCCAGAACTTGGCGGAGTCCCCCGCGTCCGTCAGGCGGACCCGGACCTTCTCTCCGGGAATGCCGTGCCGGACAAAGATCACCCGGCCTTCATGGCGGGCTACGCAGTGGCCGCCGTGGGCCACGGGCCCGACGTCGAGGACCAGCTCGGTGGGGGCTGCTGTGGCGGTTGTGGACGGGGTCCGGGTTTCGGGGGTCATCTTATATCCTGCAGGTTCTTTGCTTCTTCGGACGATTTGAGCTGCCACGGGACACTGGCCACCATCACGCCGGGCTCAAAATGCAGCCGGGTCTTGATGCGCAGCGCCGTCTGGTTGTGGACCAGCTGCTCCCACCACTTGCCCACCACGTACTCGGGGATGTAAACCACCACCAGGTCCCGGGGGGAATCGCGGCGCATGTTCTTCACGTATTCCATGATGGGCGTGACGGTCTCACGGTAAGGACTCGCGAGCACCGTCAGCGGCACCGGGATTTCGAGCTTTTCCCAGTCAGCGACGGTGTGGGCAGTTTCCTCTGCGTCGATGTCCACCGTGATCGCGTCCAGCCGCGATGGCCGGGACGCCCGCGCGTACGCAAGGGCGCGGAGGACGGGCTTGCGCACGTGGGAGACCAGAAGGACGGCGTGGACCCGGGAAGGCAGGGCGCGGGGCGACGAATCCTCATCCACGGCCAGCTCCTTGGCCACGTTGTCGTAGTGCACACGGATGCTCCACATGATCAGGAACAGCGCGAGCATGGCCAGCAAGGCGATCCAGGCGCCCTGCTCGAACTTGGTGATCAGGACGATCACCAGCACCAGGCCCGTCATGCCGAAACCGATGCTGTTGATGGTCCGGGATTTGACCATCCTCCGCCGGACGGCCTTGTCCTTGGCCAGCTTGAGCTGCTTTCCCCAATGCCGGATCATGCCAAGCTGGCTCGCGGTGAAGGAGATGAAGACGCCCACGATGTACAGCTGGATCAGTTTGGTGACGTCGGCGTTGAACGCGAGGATCAGGACCAGGGCGCCGGCTGCGAGGGCCAGGACGCCGTTGCTGAACGCCAGGCGGTCGCCCCTGGTCCGCAGCTGGCGGGGAAGGTAGCCGTCCTGGGCCAGGATGGATCCGAGCACCGGGAAGCCGTTGAACGCTGTGTTGGAGGCAAAAACGAGGATCACCCCGGTGGCGGCCACCACAATGTAGAACGGCAGCGAGCCCGGCCCGAAAATGGTCTGCGCAATCTGGCTGATCGCCGGACTCTGGATGTATCCCTCGGGCAAGGGCAGGCCGTTCAGGAGGAACTCCGTGGCCGGGTCCAGGACGATGTGGACCTTTGTTGCGTTCGCCAGGTAGATGATGCCGGCAAGCATGGCGGCACCGATGACGCCGAGCAGTAGCAGTGTTGTGGCCGCGTTCTTGCTTTTGGGCACCTTGAAGTTGGGTACACCGTTGCTGATGGCCTCCACCCCGGTCAGCGCAGCAGCGCCGGAGGAGAAGGCCCGCAGCAGCAGGAAAGCGCCCGCCAGGCCCACCAGGCCTTCGTCGAAGCCCGGCGCCGGCACGATGGTAAAGGCCGCAGAGGGCGCCTCACCCAGTTGCCCGGTGGCGGCCTGGAACACCCCCACCGCGGTCATGCCAAGGATGGAGGCCATGAAAATGTAAGTGGGCACGGCAAAGACGCTGCCTGCCTCCTTGATTCCCCGGAGATTGACCAGTGCGAGGATGACGACGCCGATGGTGGCGATAAGCGCTTGCTGGCCGTGCAGGGACGGAACAGCCGTGGTGAGGTAGGCGGCAGCCGAGGACATGGAGACCGCCACCGTCAGGACGTAGTCCACCAGGAGTGCCGAGGCCACAGTCAGCCCCGCATACTTGCCCAGGTTTTCATTGGCGATCTCGTAGTCGCCCCCGCCGGACGGGTAGGCGTGCACGTTCTGCCGGTAGGACGCCACCACTGTCAGCAGCACCACCATGACAGCCAGGCCCACCCACGGCGAGAAGGCCACGGCGCTCACCCCTGCCAGGGCCAGGGTGAGCAGGATTTCATCCGGCGCGTAGGCCACGGAAGACAGTGCGTCTGAGGCGAAAACGGGAAGCGCGATCCGCTTGGGCAGCAGTGTGTGGGCGAGCCTGTCATTCCTGAAGGGCCTGCCCACCAGCACCCGTTTTACGGCATTCAGCATTGTCAGCACTCCACAAAGCTAGTCTGATTCCCGGCCTATGTCATGACGGCCCCCGCGCGGCTCCCACCGTGGCCATGCCGGTAGAGTTCTAGCAGCAGCAACAGGCTACGGAACTGGAGGAGATACGGTGGCGCATTTCGTGATCATGGGATGTGGCCGGGTGGGGGCGACTCTGGCACACACGCTTGAGGACGCCGGTCATTCCGTGGCCATCATTGACCAGGATGACCGCGCTTTCCGCCGGCTTCGGCAAGGCTTCACCGGGCGCAAAGTCACCGGGGTAGGTTTCGACCGTGACACCCTCCAGCAGGCCGGAGTAGCCGAGGCCTACGCGTTCGCCGCAGTTTCCAGTGGCGACAACTCCAACATCCTGGCCACCCGGGTGGCGCGCGAGACCTTCCACGTCCCCCATGTAGTGGCAAGGATCTACGATCCGGGCCGTGCAGAGATCTATCAGCGGCTGGGCATCCCCACCGTTGCCGCCGTCCGCTGGAGCGCTGACCAGGTCCTGCGCCGTATCCTTCCCGAGCAGCACCTCGCCGGCGACTTCCGCGAACCGTCCGGCCGGCTGGTGCTGGCCGAAGTGGATCTGGACGCAGGCTGGATCGGCCACCGGGTCAGCGAGATCGAGAAAGCGGCCGACATCCGGGTGGCCTACCTCACCAGGTTCGGCGAGGGCATGCTTCCCGAGGCCGCCACGTCATACCAGGACGGTGACACGGTCCATGCCATGCTGCCCGTGGAACGCAATTCCCAGGTCGCCCAGATCCTGGCCAAAGCACCTGCCAAGGAGTCGTAGTGAAGGTTGTCATTGTCGGCGCAGGAAGCGTCGGGTCCTCCATTGCCAGGGAACTGCTGGCCCATAAACACGAGATCCTGCTGATCGACCTTAAGCCTGAGGTCATCGGACGCAGCGGCCTGCGCGGCGCACACTGGCTGGTCGGCGACGCCTGCGAACTCAGCACCCTGCAGGGGGCGAAAGTGGAGGACGCCGACGTCGTCGTTTCCGCCACGGGCGATGACAAGGTGAACCTGGTGGTCTCGCTCCTGGCCAAGACAGAGTTCGGCGTGGGCCGGACGGTTGGCCGGGTCAACAATCCCAAGAACGACTGGATGTTCAACGACTCCTGGGGCGTTGACGTTGCCGTCAACACCCCGCAGCTGATGACGGCACTGGTGGAGGAAGCGGTGGAGATCGGGGACCTGGTCCGGCTGCTGACACTCCAGACCGGGGTCTCCTCGCTCGTGGAGTTCACGGTCCCGCACGATTCCCACGTCATTGGCCTGACAGTGGGCGACATCGACTGGCCCGAGGACTCCACGCTGGTGGCAATCCTTCGCGACCACGCGCCCATCACACCCAGCCGCGACGACGTGATCGACGGCGGCGACGAACTCTTCTTTGTCACCACCATCGCGGCCGAGGATGAGTTGCGCGGGCTGTTGTCGCCGGAGTCAGCCGAGCCGTCCGGGGAGCCGGCCCGGCAGGAAGCCGTCCAGGCAGGCGGGTCTCAGGCGCCGGAGGACGACGGCTTCGAAGGCTGATCACCGGCGGACGGAACCGGCCGTGTGATCAGCCACGCAATCCAGACACCCAGGACGTACAGCGGGGTACCCATGATCAGCCTGGTGGTGGCAAGGGCAGCGAGGCCGTCCGCTCCCATCAGGTACAGCGGAACCTGGACCACCAGCCGAAGCACCAGGACACCGACGATGATCCACGTGCCCAGGCGGTAGGCCTTCAGGCGTGCGGGGTCCTTGCGCCAGTCCATCCCTTCATTGCGGATGAATCCGAACAGGAGTCCCGCGATGGGCCACTTGATCGCGATCGAAATGACCATGGCCACAATGTAGGCGGCGTTGGTAATAAAGCCCGGCAGATAGAAGTCCTCCGCCTTGCCTGTGGTGTTCGCGAGCCAGGCGGAGATGCCCACGCCCACCACTCCGGCCAGGGCCTGGGTCAGCGGACGGCGCTGGATAAGGCGCACCACGGTGAACGCAGCCGCCGAGGCCAGGGCCGCCACCAGCGACAAGGTCAGGTCCCGGGTGAGGGTAAACGTGACCAGGAATACCAGTCCGGGCACAATGCTCTCGGCGATGCCCTGGTATCCGCCGGCAGTCTTGAGGACATCGATCCGGCCGTCGTGGGTCCGGTGCAGGCCGGCCTGGGCTGCATAGCCCTCCGCAAGACCTGCCATGGACGGCGGTTCTGTGCGGGCCTGCCCTGTGCCGGGTTGTGCCGGCTTGGCCTGTGCCGGGTTGGCTTGCCCGGGGTGAACTTGCCCGGTGGGAGGCTGGTCCGCCCGGGAGGACGGCTCGGGCTGGGACGAGGTCATTCGTGCTCCTGGCGGGAAAGTATTTCGTAGCGTGGATTGAACATGGTGGGCAGCCCGTGGCTTTGGGCCAGCATCCCCTCAAGGCGGACCGCCGTGCCGGCCTCGATGCCCGGCACCCTGCGTCGCCCCAGCCACACGACCCGCAGACGGCGTCCTGCGCCTTGTGCGGGCTTGCCGCCGGAGTGCGGAACGTCAAGATCCGTGACGATGGCGGTGAATGCCGCGTTCTGGTTTGCGGGCATGTACGTGACAGATTCGATGTGTCCGTCACATACCACCCGGCCCCGTTCGGGAAGGAGGCTGACAGGTACTGCCCCGCCCCCGGGCCGGCCGCCGGAACCCGGGCGGGAATCAGCCAATCTGAGTGACTTCCGGCCCGCGCTCGGGTTCCTTCAATTCCGGAGCGGCAGGCGCCTCCGGGGCAGCAGCGGGCGGGGTGGCAGTGGCGTCCTTGGGCAGGCGCAGCTGAAGAAGATCGCGCGGCGGCATGGGGCTGTCCCCCCTGATGACCACGATCTGGCGGAACAGCGCTTCAAGTGGAGCCGCCGCCTCACGCTGCATGGCGGCTTCGCCGCCCAGGACACCGCGCAGGAACCAGCGCGGACCGTCGACGCCGATGAACCGCGCCACCCGGTAACCCTGGCTGCCGTCCGCCGCGCCGGCGGGCAGCTTGGCGATCAGCTCGGACCCGAATTCGCCCTGGATCTCTTCGACCTGTCCGCCCTGGCTTCCCACGGACTGGCCGATCTGCTCGCGGATTTCGTCCCAGAGCCCTTCGCTCTTAGGGGCGGCAAAGGCCTGCAGCTGCAGGCTGGATCCGTTGAGGTCCATGGTCACAGCCACCACGCGCTGGGTGGCTTCCTCCACCTCAAGCCGAAGCTGGAGCCCCTCACTCGGTGCAATCAGCAACGCTCCGAGGTCAACGTAGCCGTCCCTGCTGGAGATTTCAGAGACATCGAAGGGCCCGGTTGCCCTCCGCCCGGTGTCCGCCGGGGCCTCGTCAGCGGAATCCGGCGACTCCGCTGGGGCCTGGGCATCTTCCGGTTCGGCTGCCTGGTCCTTCTTGGATTTCCTGCCGAGCCCAAAAACCATGGGGTCTGTCTCCTTAGTTGTGAAAATGCCTGGCGGCCGGGCCCGCCGGTTGTCTTCGCCGCGGCGGGCAACCAACGTTGGGCCGGCACCAAAATAAAACTCGAGGTCAGGCGTTGGGTGAGGTGAAGCCGCCGGTTGATCCGAATCCGCCGGCTCCCCGAACCGACTCGCTGAGATCGCTGACGGGGACAAACTGCGCGTACTCCACCCGCTGGATCACCATCTGTGCAATTCTATCGCCGCGGCGCAGTTCGATGGCGTCCCGGGCGTCAGTATTGAGCAGGGTCACGGAAATTTCCCCGCGGTAACCCGCATCCACCGTGCCGGGGGCGTTGACGATCGTCAGCCCATGCTTGGTGGCGAGGCCCGAGCGGGGGTGGATCAGGGCGACGAAACCGTCCGGAAGGGCGATGGAAACCCCGGTGGGCACCAGCTTCCGCTCGCCGGGGCGCAGCACCACGTCCTCGCGGGCCCGCAGGTCTGCTCCAGCGTCGCCGGGGTGGGCGTACGACGGAAACTCCAGGCCGTCGTCGAGCATTTTCAGCTGCACCTGGAGCGTGGGGGCACCGTACGGGGCGGCAGTATCCGGTTCCGCGCCGGCCAGGGCCTCGTCGGGAGCAGTTTCAACAGTGGCAAGTTCGTCAGTCACAGTCACACACTCTAACGCCCAGCCGCAGTTCCGGCCTAGATTCACCGGTCCGCCCGGATGAACCCAAGATGAAATAGCCGGGCAAAGATGGAAAGCTGTTGCCATGCCCGATCCCAGTTCCACTGCACCCGTCCCCAGCGCCTCCCCAGCCGGCACCCCGGCAGTCTTCCGGGAGAGGCTGTGGCCGAACATCTGGATCTGGATCATCGCGGCCGGCATCTCCGGGGCCGGCATTCTGGTCTTCGCCCCGATCAGCATGGCGGCAGGATATATCGCCGCAGGCGTGCTGTTCACCGTCATCGCTGCCATGCTCCTGACGTCGACCCCCACAATCCTGGTGACCCCTGAAGCCCTGACCGTTGGCCGGGCCACCATCGAGCGCCGTTACATCGGGGGCGTCGAGGCGTTCCGCGGCAAAGAGGCCACCGCCCAACGGGGGACCAAGCTGAACGGCCTCGCCTACCTCTGCATCCGGGGCTGGATCGACCCCGTGGTCCGCATCGAAATCACGGACCCGTCCGACCGTACGCCCTACTGGCTTGCCTCCTCCCGGCGGCCCGAGGAACTCGTCGCTGCCCTCTCCGGAAAGTAGCCCTGGCCGGAAAGTAGGACTGGCCGGAAAGTAGACCTGGCCGGTTCAGCCTTCGCACTCGATGCAGTAGAAGTGGCCGTCCTTTTCCCTGGCGATCTGGGAACGGTGCCGGACCAGGAAACACGAAGAGCACGTGAACTCGTCTGGCCGCGGCGGAACCACCTGAACCACCAGTTCCTCGCCGGACAGGTCTGCCCCGGGAAGCTCGAAGCCCGCGGCGAGGTCACTTTCGTCCTCCTCCAGCACCGCCGCCGGTTTGTCGGAACGACGGGTTTTCAGCTCGTCCAGCGAATCCTCGCTGAGGTCTTCCTCGGACTTCCGCGGCGCATCGTAGTCAGTGGCCATCCCGGCATAACTCCGTTCCCATTCGCTCGAACGCGTGCGCGTATCACCCTTGATAACGCCAGATCTGCGCCGTTTGTGCCCCATTGCAGGGGAAAGTCCCGGAATATTGCGGCGCGCCCTTGCTCCTAAGGCAAAAGAGCAGCCGTCGGTGGCAGAGTTTCGATTGATAGTAATGCCAGGGTGGAGGATTTGTATGCAGGATCTACGGCTTGTAGGCGTACACGACGACGGGGAGCATCTCCTGTTGAGCGGCGCCGGCGGCGAGATGTTCCAGCTGCCGATCGACGAAGCACTGCGGGTGGCCAGCCGGCCTCCTGCGAAAACCGCGGCCGTTGCCGCGCCCATTGCCATGTCCCCACGGGACATCCAGGCGCGGATCCGCAGCGGCGCCACCGCGGCGGAGGTTGCGGAACGTTCCGGGCTGCCCCTCGCCAAGGTGGAGCGCTACGAGGGCCCTGTCCTCGCCGAACGGGAATACGTAGCGCAGCAGGCCCGCAAGATCGAAGTGGCCACACCCTCCCCTGCCCATGACACCTACCGCTCGGTTTTCGGTGACAACCCGGCCTCGCTCCAGGACATGGTCAACCACCGGCTCTCGGCTTACGGGATTGAACCGTCCACCGTGGAGTGGGATTCATGGCGCCGCCAGGACGGCAACTGGACCGTTGCAGCCCGCTTTGAAGCCAATAAGGGCCGGACCGCCGGGATCGGCGAGGAGCCGCCAGCGTTGTGGACCTTCAGCCCGGCCCGCAAATCACTGCAGAACGCCAACCGCTGGGCCCAGCAGCTCAGCGAGCTGGAGCCGATGGACGGTCCCGTCCCTGCCCGCCGGCTCACAGCCGTATCGGACCGGCCCTTTGACTTTGAAACTGACGCAGAAGCAGCCGCCCGCAACTCAACAGGGCCGCAGGCAGTCCCTGCGGGCAAGGAATCGGACGGCCTTCTGGACATGCTCCGGTCACGCCGCGGCCAGCGACTCGGCGTGGACGAGGATGCCGACGACGCCCTGGCTCTGCTCCTGACCCATGGCGTGCCCGCAGCGCATCCGCGGCCCTCAGAAGTTGCCGGGCTGGAAACCGGATCAAGGGACACTGGCGCCCAGGACAACGGCCCGCGCGAAGAACGGGAACAGCAGTACCCGGAGGGGGAAGGCCGGGAAGCTCCTCCCTCGGACGCCGCTGGGCCGGAGGCCGCAACTCCTTCCCAGATGGATCCGCTCACCCGCAAACGCGAGGGCAGGCCGTCAATGCTGTCCCGCCTGAGCCTGATCCCGCCGCACCGCGATGCCGAAGACGACGCACTGAAACTGCACGACGGCGTCAGTACGGACACCCGGGAAATCACCATCGTGGCGTCCCCGCTGCGTTCAGCCAAGCCGAACCCGCAGTCCGAGCCGCGCCGTGAGTCACCTTCCGAGCCGCCGGCCGGGTCGCGCCACCCGACGCCCAGCGTAGGCCTCGACGAACTCCTGGGCGGGGGAAGCCCACGCAAGGCGGCCGATGCAGCGGGTCCGGGCGATCGCGAGTTCGATCAGCGCGATGAACACAACGCCGACCTGCCGGAACGGCAGCCGGCAAAACCGAAGCGGTCCACGGTCCCCAGCTGGGACGAGATCGTCTTCGGAACCAGGCGGGACTGACTTCCTAAAGTGAGGTTTCGCCTGAGCCGCGCCACAAGCACGCATCCACCTCGAAGGGCAGCAAAGGGTCCTGCCGGCCCATGATGTTGGCGCCGTGCGCGGTGACCCTGCGCATGTAGTGCCGGCGGCAGAGCGTTTCATAGCCCACTACTGGCGTCTGGCCATCAGTGCCGGCGGAGGCATGGCCCGTGCCCATTTCCACATCGCCCACCACCACCTGGGCGCCTTCCATGACCATCACGCCGTCGACCGTGCGCGCGTTCTGGGTGGCCCGGCGCCCGCACCAGCACAGCGCCTCGACCTGGAGCACCTGCACCCGGTCAGCGAGTTCGATCAGCCGCTGGGAACCGGGAAACAGCCGGGCGCGGAAGTCAGCCGTGATGCCGAAGGCAAAAACGTCCACCTCCATCTCGTCAACCACCCGGGCCAGCTGCTCCACCTGGGCGGGCGAGTAGAACTGGGCTTCGTCGCAGATCAGGTAGTCAACGCGCTTGCCTTGAGTGCGCCGGCTGACCACTTCGTCCCAGAAGTCTGTAGTATCCAGGACCTCCACGGCATCGGTCTCCAGGCCCAGGCGGCTCGAAATCCTGGACCCCCCGGCGCGGTCGTTGCGGCTGAACCGGACACCGCCCCTGCCCCTGGCCCGGTGGTTGTAATCCATCTGCAGGGCGAGGGTTGATTTGCCGCAGTCCATGGTGCCGGAGAAAAACAGCAGCTCAGCCACGGACCGAACGCCTGCCTTCGGCCGCAAAGAACAGCAGGGGAACTTCGCGTTCGGCTTTGGTCAGGGAGCCGTGCTGACCCACTACCTCCATGGCCGCGGGCCTTACCCGGCGGGTGTCGTAGAAGGCCAGGGCGTCGCGGGCGGCGATCATGATGTCGCCGATCCGCGGCGCGACGGCCGGGCGGACTTCCCCGAACAGTCCCGCTGCGATAGCGTTCTCCCGGGTAAATGCCCAGATCCTGTCACCGAAGCGCGCACGCCAGGACTCAAGCAGGCGTTGCCGGGCGGCGGCATCGGCGCCGGCCTCCAGGTACAGATGAACCATCCGGGGCTCCCCCGCTGTGTGCCGCACGCCGTCAATGAGCGACGGGTCCGCGGCGTAGTCAATGCGCTGCTGTTCGGGAACGTCGAGCATCCCGTGGTCCGCGGTCAGGAGCACTGTGGTTCCTGCGGGAAGGGAGGCGTTGAGCCGCTTGACGGTTGAATCAAGCTCCTCCAGCTGGTGCTCCCACTGCTCGGACTGGCAGCCGTAACGGTGGCCGGCCTTGTCCAGTTCGTTGACATAGAAGTACATCAGGGAGGGTCCGGCGGTGGCCATGGCTTCGGCGGCGGCAGCAGTGCGGGCATGGGACGTCGTACCGGATACGAAGCGTCCGCCGCGGAGGGCTGCCCGTGTCATGGGGGAGTCGCCGAACTGGGGCAGGCTGACGGTGATCACATCAAGGCTGCGGGCTGCCTGTTCGAAGACCGTGGGAAAAGGCTGCCACGTGGCCGGGTCCACGCCGGCATCCCAGTTGCCCAGCATGTTGACCACTTTGTCCTGCTCCGGGTCCAGGACGTCGTAACCCACCAGCCCATGCTGGCCCGGTGCGAGGCCGGTGCCGAAACTCGTGAGGGCAGAGGCAGTGGTCGAGGGAAAAGTGGAGTCCAGCCACACCGGGATTTCCGCCTGGCCTGCCTGCATTACCGAGCGGAGGAAAGGTGTGTGGGCGGACTTTTGTTTCAGCATGTTCCGGCCCAGGCCGTCAGCCAGGACAACGCACACGCGCGACGCCGGCGGAAGGCCCAGCGTATTGGTGAACCCTTCCGCTCCCAGGCTTGCCGCCGCGCTGGTCAGCACCTCGGCGACGGACCGCCGGCCGAAGGCGGGCGCGGGCGGCATGCTTTGCGGTTCAGCCGTGGCTGGGACTGCGCCGCCACCTGCGACGCCTGCGGAGGCTGCAGCGGCGGCTGAGGCGAGTGTTGTTTTTCCCTGGTCCGGCATCTCAGCGCTGCTGGTGCCCGCGGCTCAGCCGGTTTCCAAAAACGCCCGTCCTCGGGCGGGGCTGGAGGGTCTGGCCGTTGTGGGCCACCGGCGCCGTGGAGCCGGTGTTCACCGCCCGCAGGGCACGGGCAAAGAGCTTGGCGTCCTGTACTGCCTGCAGGCCGTCGGCTTCGGCGCTGATGCGAAGGACAATGTCCTCCTGGGCGATGGTTCCGCTGTAGCCGTGGTCAGCCTCACACTGGGGATCACCGCAGCTTGCCGGGCCCATGTCCAGCCTTTGGCCGCCGGACCAGGCGATGGCGAGGGTGAGCTCCCGGACCGGATCCGAGGGCTTGTAGTCCTGGGGCTGGGAGTACATGTAGCTCAGGACGACCGACCGGATCTGGGCGACCGGCACGGACTCGGTGGAGATCTGGGCGACAGTCTGTTCGCCCGCTTCATCGAGCTGCTGGTCGTCCACGTGGGTGATCACCAGCATGTCCGAGGTCAGTACCAGCACGGTGATGTGCCTGCGGACCTCGGCCCGGTCGAAGTGGGTTTCCAGGTGCACGAGGTGGGCCACGCATTCGCGGCCGTCCAGGGCGTCGTCAACGACGTCGGCCACCAGCAGGGGGTAGAAGCCGGCTTTCTGGAGGGCGCCGTCCAGGCTCTGCCCCTGGGGCGTATGGCTTTGTGAGCTGTGGGGGCGGGTTGCCAGGTTGTCACTGCCGGGCGTGGAAGGCGTTGACTGGGGAGGCTGTGAGCTCATTCCCCCATTTTCACAGATCGGCCGGGGACTTGCTAACCGCCTCAGCCCAGCATCGCCCGGCGGGCACTGTCAGTGCGCTGGGCTGCGTTGCCGATCCGGATGTCCGCCGCGAGGATGGACACGCCCTGAGGGCCGCACAGGACGGGGTTGAATTCCACCAGGGCGATTTCCGGATGGTTGTCCTTCATCCATGCCAGCCGGCCCGCGAGATCTTCCAGGGCATCAACATCCACAGCGGGGAGTCCCTGGTAGCCGAACAGCTTGCGCGCGGCCCGGGGTGCCCGGATGAAGTCCTTGACGTCAACAGCGGACAGGGGCGGCACCCGGTGCGCCCAGTCATCGAGCAGGTTGACGGCGTCACCGGCCAGCCCGAAGGAGACCACCGGTCCCAGCAGCGGGTCCTCAATGGCACGGAATGTACAGGCCTGGCCAACCGGTGCCATGGACTGCACCTCCAAAGCCCTGGAACCGTAAGGGGCCAGCGAGCGCCGCATCTGGGCGATGTTCCGGCGGAGGGAATCCGGGTCTTCGATGTCCAGGCGCACTCCGCCCAGGTCAAGGCGGTGGCGCAGTGCCGGGTCCGTGGTCTTCAGGACCACCGGGAAGCCAAGCCGGCCGGCGGCTTCCACGGCTTCCTCTTCCGATTCGAACCTGGCGGACGGCAGCACCGGGATGCCGTAGTGCGCCAGCAGGGCGGACGAGGACTCCGGGTCCAGCGTCTTGAGCTGTTCGCCCTGAACGTCGTGGAGCAGCTGCTCCAGCAGGATCCGCGCATTTTCGGGGCTGCAGCCTTCGGGCTCCACGAAATGGCCCGGGTCCCGCGCCACCCATTCGGCGTAGCGCACAGTGGCGGCGAGCGCGGCCACGGCTGCGCCGGGGTTGGAGAAGCAGGGAACTGCGCGGCCGTCGGCTCCCATCATGCCCTCCACGTAGACGGAGGGATCAAGGATGCCGGTGAATGCGGCCACGACGGGCTTTCCGGCAGCGGCAGAACATTCGGCCAGGACCTCGGCGATGTGGTCCACCGTCAGTCCCCGCGCCGGCAGCAGGGCAGCCACCACAGAGTGCACCCTGTCCGAGGCGAGGGTCTGCTGGAGCCTGCGCTTGAGGGCTGGCAGCGCCAGTGACATGCCGGCGTCGAGGTCCACTTCGGTGACGATGCCGTCCACCTCCAGGCCGTGCGCCGCGGCGCTGTCAGCGACCACTTTGCCCAGTGCCAGCGAATTGCTGAAGATGGCCAGGCCGGGCCCCGCGGGCAGGGGCTGGCCTGCCACCACCTGCGCGACGTCCATCAGCTCTTCGATGGTCTCCACCCTGATGACCCCCGATTGCCGCATCATGGCGTCCAGCGCTCCGGCGGGCGCCTGGGTGGTCCGGACGGCATGCCCGGGCGGCAGGCGCAGGCCCATGGTCTCGGATTTGGCCACCACCACCGGTTTGGTGCGTGCCAGCCGCCGGGCGATCCGGGAGAACTTGCGTGGGTTCCCGATCGACTCCAGGTACAGGCCCACGGCCGTGGTGTCGGCGTCGTCCTCCCAGAACTGCATCATGTCGTTGCCGGAGACGTCAGCCCTGTTTCCGGCCGACAGCAGCGTGGACAGGCCCAGCCGCCGCCGGCTTGAGGCGGCGTAGAGGGAAACGCCGATGGCCGCCGACTGGCTGAACAGGCCCAGGCCGCCGCGCCGCGGCATGGTTGGAGCCATGGACGCGTTCAGCATGACATCGGGGTGGGTGTTCACGATTCCCAGCGAAGCCGGACCGATGACCCTCATGCCGCTGGCCCTGGCCTTGCGGACCAGGTCGCGCTGGCGCGAAAGTCCGCGTGCGCCGTCGTCCTCGAAGCCCGCGGTGGCGATCACTACTCCCTTGACTCCAGCCGCGGCGCACTGGTCCACCACCGTTGCCACTTCCTCGTAGGGGACGGCGATGATGGCCAGCCCCACGTGGTCCGGGACGTCGGAGAGCCGGGCAAAGGAGATCATTCCGGCCAGCTCAAACGCCTCAGGGTTGATGGCATAGACCGGCCCGGGAAAGCCGCCCTCGATGATGTGCTCCAGCAGCTGGTAACCCACGGTTCCCCATTTGCGGCTGGCACCGATGACTGCAACGGACGACGGCGCCAGCAGGTCCCGGACGCTTCTGGCCTCCGCGCGGTGCTCGCGTGATTCCATCACGGCCCGGGACTTCTCCGTGGGGTCGATGTTGAACTCAAGGCTGACGACCCCGTCATCGAAGTGGCGCTTGACGTCGTAGCCTGCGTCAGCGAAGACCATCAGCATCTTGCGGTTTTCCGGCAGCACTTCGGCGGTGAAGCGGCGGATCCCGTTCTCATGGGCCGCGGTGGCCAGGTGTTCGAGCAGGATGGAGCCGATGCCCCTGCCCTGGTGGGCGTCGGCGATGTTGAAGGCGACTTCGGCCTCGGCGGGATCATCCAGCCTGTCGTAGCGGCCGATCCCGAGGATTTCACCGCGGAAGGTGATCACCAGCGCCACCCGGTCCTTGTAGTCCACTTCGGTGAAACGTTTGAGCTCCTTGCTGGACAGGCGGGCCTTGAAGGCGAAGAAGCGCATGTAAATTGAGTTCTGCGACTGCCCGGTGTGGAAGGCCTGGACCGCGTCCGCGTCACTCGGAAGGATGGGCCTCAGATGGGCGGTTCCACCGTCCCGGAGAACGACATCGGCCTCCCAATGTTCCGGATATACGCCGTCCCCGGGCTGATCCACCATAGGCTTAGCCTAACCACAAACATCCGCCGCCGACCCGTTGCCTGACGACCAGATCGAAAACCAGTACCCCCAGAAGGATCCGCCCGCCCTATGGCCCGCCGCCAAAGCCCTACCCCCGCCGGGGATGCCAGCCAGGATTTCGTCGAGAACATCGTGGACATCGACGTCACGTCCGAAATGGAAGGCTCGTTCCTCGAGTACGCGTATTCGGTGATCTACTCCCGGGCGTTGCCTGATGCCCGTGACGGCCTCAAGCCGGTCCAGCGCAGGATCCTGTACATGATGAGCGAAATGGGCCTCCGCCCGGACCGCGGCCATGTCAAGAGCGCACGCGTGGTGGGCGAGGTGATGGGCAAGCTCCACCCCCATGGCGATACTGCGATCTACGACGCCATGGTGCGCATGGCCCAGGACTTCTCGCTGCGGCTCCCCCTCATTGACGGCCATGGAAACTTCGGCTCGCTCGACGACGGCCCGGCCGCTCCCCGGTACACGGAGGCGCGCCTCGCGGCAGCGGCGCTGACCCTCACCGACCACCTCGACGAAGACGTCGTTGACTTCGTCCCCAACTACGACAACCAGCTGACCCAGCCCGATGTCCTGCCGGCAGCGTTCCCCAACCTGCTGGTCAACGGAGCCACGGGCATCGCCGTTGGCATGGCCACCAATATGGCCCCGCACAACCTGGTGGAAGTCATCGCGGCCGCGCGCCACCTCATCGCCCATCCGGACGCGAGCCTGGATGACCTGATGCGGTTTGTCCCCGGACCTGACCTGCCCACCGGCGGCCGGATCGTGGGCCTGGACGGCATCCGCGATGCCTATGCCACGGGGCGCGGTTCCTTCAAGACCCGGGCGAAGGTGGAGATCGAGCAGCTTTCGGCCCGCCGCACCGGCCTGGTGGTCACCGAGCTGCCGTACATGGTGGGCCCGGAAAAGGTGATCGAGAAGATCAAGGACGCCGTCAACGGGAAGAAGCTGACCGGCATCAGCGACATCGTTGACCTGACGGACCGCCAGCATGGCCTGCGCCTGGTCATCGAGCTGAAAAACGGGTTCAACCCCAACGCCGTCCTCCAACAGCTCTACCGTTACTCGCCGATGGAGGACTCCTTCGGCATCAACAACGTCACCCTGGTGGACGGCCAGCCCCAGACGCTCGGGCTCGTGGCCCTGCTGTCGGTCTATGTGGGCCACCGGATCGACGTGGTGCGCCGCAGGACCGCGTTCAGGCTGCTTAAGAAGAAGGACCGCCTGCACCTCGTCGAGGGCCTGCTGATCGCCATTGTGGACATCGACGAGGTCATCCAGATCATCCGGTCCTCGGATGAAGCTGCGGCTGCCCGGGTACGGCTGATGTCCATTTACGACCTCTCGGAAATCCAGGCCAACTACATCCTGGAACTGCGGCTGCGGCAGCTGACCAAGTACTCCCGGATCGAGCTGGAGAAGGAGCAGGATGAGCTGCGCCGTGAGATCGCGGAGCTCGAAGCCATTCTCGGCTCGGAAGAGCGGCTGCGGGAACTCGTTTCCACCGAGCTGGGCGAGATCGCCGAAAAGTACGGCACGCCGCGGCGCACCGTCCTGCTCGAATCAGAGGCCGTCTCCCCCACCGTCGCCGCCGCCCTGGCCGCGCCGGGTGTGAAGGGCAAGGCCGCGCCCCTGGCTCTGGAAATCGCTGACGATCCCTGCTGGGCGATCCTCACGGCGTCCGGCCAGATCGCGCGCACGTCCAACCAGGAGCCGTTGGCCGAGGCCGGGCCGCGTTCCAGGCACGATGTTTTCCGCTCCGTGATAAAAACGTCGGCGCGCGGGGAAATCGCTGCCGTGACCTCCCAGGGCCGGATGCTGCGGCTGCAGGTCATGGACATGCCGGTACTGCCGCCGATGTCCGGCCTGCCCAACCTTGCCGGCGGTGTGCAGGCCAAGGATTTCATCACCCTGCTGAAGGGGGAAACGCTGGTGGCCTTCGCCCCGCTGGATGAAGTCCTGGCCATCGGTACGTCGCAGGGCATCGTCAAGCGCGTCCAACCGGAATACCCGCTGAACCGGGAGGACTGGGAAGTCATCGCGCTCAAGGACAAGGACCTCGTGGTGGGCGTTGCCCCCGCGGGTTCGGACGACACCGAACTGGTGTTCCTCACCCGCGAAGCGCAACTGCTCCGGTTCAGCGCGGCCAACGTCCGTCCGCAGGGCCGGACGGCAGGCGGCATGGCCGGCATCAAGCTCGGCGCCGGCGATTCCGTGCTGTTCTTCGGTGCGGTCAATGCCAACGACGACGACGCCGTTGTTGTCACCATCGCGGGCACCGACGGCGCCCTGCCGGGCACGGCTCCGGGGGCAGCAAAAGTGACCGCTTTCGCCGAGTATCCCGCGAAGGGCCGCGCCACAGCCGGGGTCCGCGCCCACCGGTTCCTCAAGGGCGAGGACATGCTGCTGCTCGCGTGGGCAGGACACGGACCTGCGAAGGCGTCGTCGCTGGCGGGCGTTGCAAGGTCACTGCCGCAGGAGCACGGCCGGCGGGACGGGTCCGGAATCCCGCTCTCCCAGGCAGTGGATGTGGTGGGCCCTGCCATGGCGTGGCCCGATCCCGCCTAGACTGCTGCCATGCCTATCATTCCTGATGAAAAGGACTGGACCTGGGTCCTGACCCGGCCTTGTCCTGAGTGCTCCTTCGACCTCGCCACGGCAACACCGGCCACCGTCCCTGCGACCATCCGGAACCTGCTCCCACGCTGGCGGGCAGTCCTGCGGCGTCCCGAGGTGGCCGAACGGCCTGACGATCACACGTGGTCGCCGCTGGAGTACGCGTGCCACGTCCGTGATGTCTTCACGCTCTTCGACCAGCGGCTGAACCTCATGCTCGATTCCGACGACGCACAGTTTGAGGACTGGGACCAGGACCGCACGGCCGTCGAGATGGATTACGCCAATGCCGACCCCGCGGTGGTGAGCGCCGAGCTGACCGCGGAGGGTGAACAGATCGCGGAGTCGTTCTCAGGCGTCAGGGAGTCCGACTGGGGACGGAAGGGCCTGCGCAGCAACGGATCCGAATTCACCGTCCTGACCTTGGCGCAGTACTTCCTCCACGATGTGGTGCACCACCTCCACGATGTGGATGGATAAGCCGTGGCGGGCAAGCCGTCGTGGATTAACCATGGACCGCTGACTAAAGCTCTTTGTCCCAGGCCATGCTGGTGTTGACCGCCCGGTAGCCCATCCTGGTGTACAGGGCCAGCGCGCCGGTGGGGTTTTCCGAGTCCACGTCCAGTGAGGCCACGTCCATTCCGGCCCCGGAAAAACGGTGCATGGCATCGGCCAGGAGCGCCTGCGCGATCCCCCGTCCGCGGTATTCCCGGCGCACACCAAGGAGTTCCGTATAGCCCTCCCGGACTCCGCGGCGGGCCGCAAGATCCGGATCGTGGGAAGCCAGCTGGTATCCGGCCACTGCCCCGCTGACGGCGTCCAGGACAACCGCGCCCAGATCGGGCCGGGCGAGCGGATGGTTGACGGTGAAGGACCAGGATTCTTCATCGCGCGGTTCACTGCCCCAGTGGTCGCGGAAAGTCTCATTGTGCGCAAGGCGGACCTGTTCATGCAGGTCCGGCGCCACAGCCGCCAGCACGAGCCCGTTTCCCAGGACGTTCGCGGGCAGCGGCTGGTCCAGGGGCCGGTGCATCTCGTTGAAATAGCGGACCACCGTGTAGCCCGCTGACTCCAGCAGCCTGGCCTGGTGCCCGTGCTGCTGCTCGGTGCCGATCCGAAGGCGCGGGGCCACTGGCACGCCGGTGCCGGCGGTGTCCTCGGCGAAGCGCTGCCGGGTGCGTTGCTCGAGCCAGCCGAGCAGTGCCGCTCCCACCCCGCGGCGTTGCCACGCCGGGTCAACGCAGCCGAATCCGTGCGCCTTCTCCGCGTCCGGGTTCTTGGAAAGCCGGGCGTAGGCCCGGATGACGCCGTCGCCGTCCAGGCCCAGCACGGCATGGGTGGCCAGCGGATTCTTCCGGGACTCCGCGTGCTGCTGGAGGTCTGCCTCGCGTTCGTGCCAGACGGGACGTTCCGCGGCGGCCGTCCGTGCGATCAGCACGGCCCACGCCGGGACGTCGGAAGCGCTTGCCTGCCGCCACTGAAGCTCCTGAAAGTCCACCCTTGGCTCCTGGTTCATGACATCAGGCTATGACACCACCCGCATACATCAGGCGCCTGCATCACGAGCCTGCATCACGCCAGAAGGCTCCCCTCCGGATGCCGGAGCCGGGAGTTGTCCGCGCCGCACGTCCGTGGAGGGGCGGACAGGTCCAGCAGCGTGTCATCCGGGTGGATGTCGGCCGGGTTGTGGGTCACCATGACCACCGTGCGGTCCTGGAGGCCGGTGCGGAGGTCGGCCAGCATTTCCCGTCCTGCTTCCGCGTCCAGATGGGCCGTGGGCTCATCCAGCAGGATCACTTCGGCGCCCGTCAGGATTGTCCGTGCGACGGCCAGCCGCTGCCGCTCGCCGCCGCTGAGGAATGATCCGCCCGGGCCGATCCGGGTATCCAGCCCCTCCGGGAGCCGCGACACCAGTGCAGCCAGTCCGACGGCGTCCAATGCTGCGGCGAGGTCCGCGTCACGGGCTGCGAACGGCTCTGTGCCCTTGTCCCCCGGATCCCGGGGCCCCGCGTCGCGCGTGTCTCCGGGGGCGGGAGCGGCCGGAGCCGGAATGCCCAGCAGCAGGTTGCCGCGCAGGGTCGAATCGAAGAGGTGCGCCTCCTGGGGACACCAGGCTGCCTTCCCGGTAACCGCGGCCCTGCCTCCCGAGGCCGGGATGAAGCCCAGCAGCACCGCGAGGAGGGTGGACTTGCCGGCGCCGGAAGGCCCGGTTACCGCCAGCCAGGTGCCCGGAGCAGCCGTGGCGGACACTCCGGAGAACACCGTTCCGCCGCCAGGCCAGGAAGCCGTCAGGCTGGACAGTTCCACACCGGGGGCGGCGCCGGGCCGTGGCGGGACTTCGTGCAGACCGTCAGCTGCTGCGGCCTCCAAGGGGGTTGCGTCAAGCACGCCCGACTCCGCAACCCGCCGCATGACTGCCCGCAGGGCCGGGTACTGGCGGACCGCCGTCGTCATTGCTGCGTACGGTTCCACGAGTGCCAACTGCAGGAGCACGATCACCGCCGCGGTGGCGGGTTCCATGGCGCCGGCAATGACCTGGGGGGCCGTGAGCGCGGCCGCTAACAGCGCCGCCGTGCCGCAGGCAGCGACCGTGAAGGCCTGGCCGAGGCCTTCCGCCCAGGCCGATCGCTGGGACGCCCGGGTTGCCGTGCGGTCCTCGGACCGCAGTGCGTCCAGGACTGTTGCGGCAATGCCGTTCGCATGCAGTTCCGCCCGGGCGTCCAGGGCCGCGGAGGTGCGCCGCAGGACTCCGGCGCGCAGCAGCTGTTCCGCCGTCGCCGACCGTCGGTCGCCCCAAAGGGCGAACAATGGCGCCACGACCAGGCTCACTGCTGCCGCGATGGCAACCGCAGGCACCGCCGCCGGCGCCACCAGGGTGGTGGCCAGCAGTGCCGCACCGGCCACCGCCAAGGCAGTGACAGGTGGCAGGACCACGCGCGGCAGCAGGTCACGGACAGTGTCGACGTCGTCAATCACCGTGCCCAGGACGTTGCCGCCCTGCAGGAGCCGCCGCAGGGACAAAGCCTTGCGGCTCAGCGATTCCCAGAGCCGGCCGCGGAGCCGCGTGAGGGCAGCAAAGACGGCGTCGTGCAGCAGGAGCCGTTCCCAGTAGCGGAGGACGGCCCGCCCGATCCCGAAGAACCGAACCCCGACGATGGCTGTGAGCAGGTACAGGATGGGCGGCTGTTCGCTGGCCCTGATGATGAGCCAGCCGGACAGACCGGACAGCGCCACGGCGAAAAGGGCGGCGAGGGTGCCCACCACGGCGGCACCGGTGAACCTGCCTGCCACGGGGGACAGCAGGCTGGACAGGAGCCGGGTGACGGGCGTGGACTGTGCCGTTCCTGCGGGCAGCGGCACGCCCGGACCGGCAGGCCCTGAAGCCTGCTGGTCCCCGGTGTTGCCTGCCGGGCTGGTGGCACCCGGGGTCACACCCGGGCCGGGGCCGGCCGCCTCCGGCATCCCGGTGATCGCGGCAGCTGCTGTCAGGCCGCGGGATGACACCGGAACCAGATGGTCAGCCAGCCCGCGGGTCCGCTGGTCGTGGGCCACCAGGACCACGGTGACCCGTCCGCGCAGCGCAAGGATGGACTCCTGCACCAGCGCCGCCGAGGCCGCGTCCAGGTGGGCGGTCGGTTCGTCCAGAAGCAGGACGGTGGCCCCTGCCCTGATCCGGGCCAGGCCGCGGGCCAGTGCAACGCGCCGGAGCTCCCCCGGACTCAGTTCGGCCGGATGCTTGCCGGCAAGGTGGCCGGCGCCGGCCGCGGTCAGGCATTCACGGGCCGTCCCTTCAGCAGCCGGGGTGACAGATTCTGCGGCGTCTGATCCGGCACTGCCCGATCGCACACTGCCCTTTCCACCGTGGAGGTAGAGAGTGACCTCCTCGAGCACGGAGTCGGCCACCATGACCGGGTGCTGCGGAACCCACGCGACCGCGCTGCGGTCCAGGCCGGAAATGCGGCCGGACACGGCGGTTCCCGCGCCGTCGCCCACCGTCCCGGCCAGCACGCCAAGGACTGTGCTTTTGCCGGCGCCGCTGGGTCCGTCCAAGGCAGTGATCATTCCGTGCGGGGCCGTGAAGGTCACTGGCCCGACGGCGGCCGCGGCCCTGCCCGCATAGGTGACCGTGAGGCCGGTGACCGTCACTCCCCGGGAGACGGGCACGGAAAGACTGCCGCCGTCGTCGTCCGGCGACACTGCGGGCAGGGGCCGCGGCTCGGGTGCGTCAGTGACCGTCCGGGCCGCGGCGAGCGCTGCCCGGCCGTCATCGCTGGCATGGTGCGCTGTGCCCAGTTCGCGAAGGGGAAGGTAGCAGTCCGGCGCGAGGATCAGGGCCAGGATGCCGGCTTCGAGGGCCATGTCGCCGTGCACCAGGCGGACGCCGATGAAGACGGCCACCACAGCCACCGAAATCGTGGCGATAAGTTCCAGCGCCAGGGCGGAGAGGAACGCGGTGCGCAATGTCCCCATCGTCCTGGTGCGGTATTCCCCGGAGATCTCCTCCAGTGCTTTGCGCTGCGCGGTGGCACGGCCCAGGCCCACCAGGACCGGCAGCCCCTTGGCCAGCTCCAGCATGTGGGCGGACAGCCGTGTCAGGGATTCCTGTGCCTCGCGGACGTGGTCCTCGGTGTAACGTCCAATCAGCACCATAAACAGCGGGACCAGCGGAACGGTCAGGACGATCACAACGGCGCTGACCCAATCCTCGAAGAGGATGCGCGCCCCGAGCAGCAGCGGGATCGTGGCGCAGTTCACGAGGGCGGGCAGGAACTGGGTGTAGTAGCTGTCCAGCGCATCCAGGCCCCGGGTGGCCAGGACGGCGAGGCCGCCGTCGGCCGGGCCGGTGGTGCGTACACGGTTCCGCAGGGCACGGGCCAGCAGTTCGGACCTGAGCTGCTCCTTGACGCCCAGGGCGGCGCGGCGTGCGGCGATCCCCTGCGCCCACACCGTGGCCGACCTCAGGACGACTCCTGCCAGGCCCCACGGAAGCTGGTCCTGCCAGGCGCCGTTACCGGTGGCGAGCCCGGCGAGCATGGCAGCCACCGCCTGTCCCATGAGGATCAGGGACAACGCCTTGAGCGATGCGAGCAGGCCGAGCCAGTAGACGGCGGAACGGGTCGCGGGTCCGGCAGGGAATTCTGGGCGCACGGGCAGGCTCAGCCGTTCCTGATGAAGGCTTTGGTTGCGATGGCGGGCAGGAAGCTGTGCGCGGCCGGAATGTGGTCCGCGCCCACCCGTCTCCGGAACACCCAGTAGGTCCATGCCTGGTACGCGATCACGAGCGGCAGGCCGACGGCGGCCACGATGCTCATGAGCCCCAGGGTGTAGTCGGACGAGGAAGCACTCGTGACCGTCAGGTCGAAGGCAGGGTCCAGGGTGGAGGGGAGCACTACGGGGAACACTGCGCCGAAGATGGATGCCGAGCCCAGCAGGAGGAACCCGCCCATGGCCATGAACGCCCGCCCCTCGGAGCCGTTACGGGCCAGCAGCCAGGCCGCAACCGCCGCCCCGACTGCCAGGATGACCGAAGCCCACGTCCACGGTTCACCGTTCCGGAACTGGACGCTGACGGCCCAGGCAGCAATGGGGAGCAGCAGGACCGGAAGCAGCCGGACAAACCAGTGCCGGGCACGAAGGCGGACTTCGCCGTCGGTCTTCAGTGCAAGGAATGCCAGGGCGTGCAGCAGGGAGAAGCCCACCACCGCCAGTCCGCCGAGCACGGCGTAGCCGCTGAACCAGGAAAGCCAGTCCCCCACCCGGTCACCGTTGGCGTTCAGCGGCAGTCCTGTGGTGGTCAGGGCCAGGGCCGCTCCCACGCCGAAGGCCGCAAAGAAGGAGCCCAGCGCGATGGCCCAGTCCCAGCGGGCGCGCCAGCTTTCAGTGTCCACCTTGCCGCGGTACTCGAAGGCCACGGCTCGGAAGATCAGTGCCACCAGCACCACCAGCAGCGGAAAGTAAAGGGCCGAAAACAGTGAGGCGTACCAGAGCGGGAAGGCAGCAAAGGTTGCACCGCCAGCCGTCAGCAGCCATACCTCATTGCCGTCCCAGACGGGCCCGACGGTGTTCAGCAGCACCCGCCGCTCGGTATTGTCGCGGGCGAAGATCTTCATGAGCATTCCCACCCCCAGGTCGAAGCCTTCCAGGAAGAGATAGCCGGTCCACAACACCGCAATGGCGATGAACCAGATGGTGGGCAGCAGTTCCATTCTGTGTATCCTCAGCTCTTCTTGTTCTGCGAATCAGTAGGCGAAAGACAGGACGTCGTCGGCGGGCTTCTGGCCGCCGCCCTTGCCGCCCGGGGTTTCGTCCTCGTTTTCGTCAGCGGGGGCGTGCACCACTTCGGGCATGCCGGACACCACGCCGCCCCGGATGTAGGTGACAAGCAGCTTCACTTCCACCACCAGCAGCAGTGCATACACCGCCGTCAGGACGATGAGGGAGGTGAGCAGTTCCCCGGCGGAAACACCGGGTGAGACCGCAGCGGCGGTGAACATGAATACCTGGTCTATGCCGTTCAGGTCCGGATTCGGGGCGACGACGAACGGCTGGCGGCCCATCTCCGTGAAGATCCAGCCGGCCGCGTTTGCCCCGAAGGGCGCCAGGATGCCGAACACCGCGAGCCGCATCAGCCAGCGCGATTCGGGCACCGTCCCCTTCCTGGTGATCCACAGGGCCACCAGCGCGGCCAGCGCTGCGAGGCCGCCGAATCCGATCATCATGCGGAAGCCCCAATAGGTGACCTCCATGACGGGGACGTATTCAATTTCCTGGCCGGCGCGCTCGCCGTAGATCGGGTTGTCCGGGAGATGCGTTCCGTAGTCAGCCTTGTACTGGTCCAGGAGTCCGTTCACGCCGGGGACCTCGGTGGTGAAGTCGCCCTTGGCGAGGAATGAAAGTATGCCGGGGACTTCAATCAGGGCCACGATCTCGTCGCAGTTCCTGGAGCCGAGGTTTCCGACGCTCAGTACCGAGAACCCGGTGCCGTCGTGGCAGGCAGCCTCGGCGGCGGCCATCTTCATGGGCTGCTGCTCAAACATCAGCTTGCCCTGGAGATCACCGGTGAGCGCAGTACCGGCAAAGGAGATCATGGCGACCACCGCGCCGATCCGCAGGGACCTGATCCATACGGTGTGGTCGGTCCGGTCCCGGCCCGGGATGGCAGCTTCACCCGGGACCACCCTGCCGTCGGCGCCCACGGTGTCAATGCCGTCCCGCCTCCGCCGCCAGAGGTGGTACCAGGCGATGCCCAGCAGGAAGCCGCCGGCCACCGCCAGCGCGCCCATCAGCGTATGCGGGACGGCCACCAGGGCCGTGTTGTTGGTGAACACTGCCCACGCGTCCGTCATGACGGGACGGCCGTCGACCAGCTCCACACCCACCGGGTGCTGCATCCAGCTGTTGGCAACAATGATGAAGTACGCAGAGAACACCGAACCAACCACAGCGATCCAGAGGCAGGCAAGGTGGATGCCGGGCTTGAGCTGCTTCCAGCCAAAGATCCACAGGCCGAGGAAGGTGGACTCGACGAAGAACGCCAGCAGTGCCTCGAGTGCCAGCGGGGCTCCGAAGACGTCCCCGACGAACCGGCTGTATTCGCTCCAGGCCATGCCGAACTGGAACTCCTGAACGATGCCCGTTGCCACGCCCATGATGAAGTTGATGAGGAACAGCTTGCCCCAGAACTTCGTCATCCGCAGGTACTCCTGCTTGCCGGTGCGGTGCCAGGCGGTCTGCATGAGGGCAACCACCAGCCCCAGGCCGATGGTGAGCGGCACCATCATGAAGTGGTAGACCGTGGTGATCCCGAATTGCCAGCGTGCGATGTCCAAAGCTTCCAAGGCAGTTCCTCGTGTTGGCGGTTCAACTCTTCTACGATTCGTAGAAGTACAACTTCTACCGAGTGTAGAACAATGCGGCAGGCGCTGTAAAACACACAGTTGCATGGAGTCGCGGAGCCCACAAGACCTCCGAAGCGGCGTCCGGGGGACCCTCCGCGGCGCGGCTTTCTACCGTACGTAGAAATTCAGCGCGAAACCGGGTAAATTTGTTCTTGTATTTGTAGTATTCGTAGGCAGTCACCGCGGCCGTTCGGCCACCCGGTGCAGGGAAAATTAAAGGATGTATGGCAATGGCAAGTCTTGGCGAACTGGAACGGGCAGTGATGGATCTGCTCTGGGCAGGCCATGAAGCAGCCACCGCGAATACCCTGCGCGACAAACTGGCGCAAAGCACTGGTGCGCAGGGCGGCGTCGCTGGCCATGAGGGCAAGGAACTTGCCGTCACCACGGTTCTGACCGTCCTCTCCCGGCTGGAGAAGAAGGGCCTCGTGGAGCGGGAGCGCGGCACGCGGCCACACCGCTACCAGGCTGTGTCCAGCAGGGAAGACCATACAGCCGAACTGATGCATGAAGTGCTGGGCTCAGCCCCGGACCGCGAGGCCGTGCTGGCCCGCTTCATTGGATCGGTGACCGCAAGTGAAGCGGAGACCCTGCGCAAACTGCTTGGCCACGTCTAGGGGACCATGTTCTGGACCTCGTACCTCCTGGCGGTCCTCGCGATAGTCCTGGCATGGCCAGTGCCTGTCTTCCTTTCCCGCGCCTCGTGGCCTGCCCGCTCGCCGTTTACGGCCATGCTCCTGTGGCAGGCCATCGCCCTTGCCGGTGGTCTGTCGATGATTGGCGCAATGCTCGTCTACGGGCTTGAGCCGATCGGGGACAACCTGATCGCAGGGCTCCGGGCATTGGCCGGCATGGTTCTGTTCAATGCGCCCACGACGGCTCTTGGCTTCTGGCATATTTTCGCGCTGTCCGCCGCCGCGCTGCTCCTGGCCCATCTGGTGTTCACGTTGCTGCTGACGTACTACAGGATCGAGCGGCAGCGGCGCCGGCACCGGGAACTCCTGTCGCTCCTCGCCTCGCCGTCCGCGGATGGCACCGGAACGATGGTCATCAGCCACGATTCGCCGGTGGCCTATTGCCTGCCCGGCGGGGCACGTTCCGTGACTGTCCTCTCGGACGGCCTGATGGCCGCCCTGGAGCCCGCGGAGTTGCGGGCCGTCCTGATCCACGAGAACGCGCACCTCAGCCAGCGCCACCACCTCCTGCTCTGGGCTTTCGCCGCCTGGCGCCAGGCGCTGCCCTGGCTTCCCACCACGCGGCTGGCACAGGAATCCGTGAACTCGCTGATCGAGATGCTGGCCGACGACGTTGCCCTGCGGACCGAGAGCAAGGCAACCCTCATCAAGGCGATCGCCATCGTGGCCAGCGGCCCCTCCGGCGGAATGGCCGCCATGGCGGCGCCGGGACTGCCGGCGCCTCACGCTCACCTCTCCCTGACCGGGCTTGAAGCCCCGTCAGGAGCCGTGTCCGGTTCTGCCCGCACCACGGTTTCCCGGGTCAGCAGGCTGCTTTCACCCCAGCCGCCGCTGCCCGCGGCTGCCCGCGGTGCGGTCCTGGCCGGCTGCGTGCTGCTCCTGGCGTTGCCCACCGCGCTGCTGGTCGTGCCGGGCCTGCTGGGCTGAGGTCCGGCGGCAGTCAGGCGTCGATCCGCTCCCTGTCCAGGCTGGAGGCGCCGGCGATGATGAAGTCCTTCCGCGGGGCAACGTCGGACCCCATCAGAAGGTCAAAGGTGTCCTCCGCGTGCTTGGCGTTCTCGATTCCCACCTTGCGCAACATCCTGTGCCGGGGATCCATGGTGGTCTCCGCGAGCTGTCCGGCATCCATTTCACCCAGGCCCTTGTACCGCTGGATCGGTTCCTTGTAGCGCTTGCCTTCTTTTGCGAGCCGGGCCAGGAGCCCGTGGAGCTCAGCCTCGGAGTACGTGTAGATCATCTCGTTGGCCTTTTGCCCGGCATTGATGACTTCCACCCGGTGCAGCGGCGGCACGGCGGCGAAAACGCGGCCTGCGTCGATCATGGGCCGCATGTACCGGAAGAACAGGGTGAGCAGCAGCGTCCGGATGTGGGCGCCGTCGACATCCGCATCCGTCATCAGGATGACTTTCCCGTAGCGGGCGGCCGCCAGATCGAAGCTGCGGCCCGAACCAGCGCCGACCACCTGGATCAGGGCCGCGCATTCGGCGTTGGACAGCATGTCGCCAACGGACGCCTTCTGCACATTCAGGATCTTTCCCCGGATGGGCAGCAGCGCCTGGAAGTCCGAGGACCGTGCCAGTTTGGCGGTTCCCAGCGCGGAGTCCCCTTCCACGATGAACAGCTCGGAACGGTCGACGTCGTCAGTGCGGCAGTCTGCGAGCTTGGTGGGCATCGAGGAAGTTTCCAGCGCATTCTTGCGCCGCTGGGTTTCCTTGTGCACGCGCGCGGAAATCCTGGACTTCATCTCGCTGACGATCTTCTCGAGCAGCAGCGCCGACTGGGCTTTGTCGTTCCGGTTGGCGGAGTTGAGCTTCGCGTTGATCTCGTGCTCCACCACCTTGGCCACGATGGCACGGACAGCAGAGGTGCCCAGGATTTCCTTGGTCTGGCCCTCAAACTGCGGCTCGGCCAGCCGGACCGTCAGGACGGCGGTCATGCCGGCAAAGATGTCGTCCTTTTCGATTTTGTCGTTGCCCGCCTTGAGCTTGCGGGCGTTGGCCTCCACGGCCTTGCGGAAGGTCTTGACGAGGGCCTGCTCGAAACCGGACTGGTGAGTGCCGCCCTTGGGAGTGGAGATGATGTTCACGAAACTGCGCACTGTGCTGTCGTACCCGATGCCCCAGCGGAGCGCCACGTCCACTTCACAGTCACGTTCGACCTCGGCGAGCTGGCTGTGTCCCCGCTCATCCAGGACGGGCACCGTTTCCTTGAACTTCCCGGAACCATGCAGGCGCCAGGTGTCGGTCACCGCGGGATCGGCGGCGAGAAACTCCACAAATTCTGAAAGGCCGCCGTCGTGGTGGAATACCTCTTCGTGCGGTCCGGCTTCTCCCGGGGTTCCTGGCAGCCTGCGTTCGTCCCTGACGGTGAGCCTGAGGCCCGGCACAAGGAAGGAGGTCTGCCGTGCCCGGGCAGCGAGTTCGTCGTACGAGAACCTGGCATCGGGCGTGAAGATCTGGCGGTCTGCCCAGTACCTGATGCGCGTCCCGGTGACACCGCGCTTTGCCTTGCCCGCCACGTCCAGCACCGAGCCGTCCACGAAGGGCTCAAACGTTGCCGACGGGTCAAGCTTCGTGCCCTGGTCCTTGAACCGGCCCGGCTCGCCGCGGCGGAAGGACATCTTGTAGGTCTTGCTGGCGCGGTCCACCTCAACGTCGAGGCGGGCGGAAAGGGCGTTCACCACTGATGCGCCCACACCGTGCAGGCCCCCGGAGGCCGTGTACGAACCGCCGCCGAACTTTCCGCCCGCATGCAGCTTGGTGAAGACCACCTCGACGCCGGTGAGTCCGGTCTTGGGTTCGACGTCCACAGGGATGCCGCGGCCGTCGTCGTGGATTTCCACTGAGTTGTCGGCGTGCAGGATGATCTTGATGTCGTGCCCGAAGCCCGCCAGGGCTTCATCGACGGAGTTGTCGATGATCTCCCAGAGGCAGTGCATCAGGCCGCGGGAGTCTGTGGAGCCGATATACATGCCCGGGCGCTTGCGGACGGCCTCGAGGCCCTCCAGTACGGAAAGGTGCCGGGCGGTGTAATCAGAACTTGGTGCCACGGGTTGTGAACTCCTTCAGTGACGGAACAGCCGGCGCTGCGGGCGCCGTTTCAAGCCTAGTCGGCCCGACCCCGCGGGCCGGTCTGCCACTCCTGGCAGGGGTGTGGGCAGTGCCACTCGTTATGGTTCCGTGACCGGACTTGCGGCCCTTGATGCAGTCTTGTGGCTACGCGGACAGCGAACTTGTCCCATCCTTGCGACGGTTTTGCTACGAATACTGGTTACATAGAGGTACAGATCTACTAAGGAGGCCGACATGACAACAGCAGTGGCAGACCGCACACTGAACGCACTGGACCGGTGCGATCGCTGCGGAGCACAGGCATATGTCCGCGTTGTACTCGAGTCCTCCGGTGGTGAGCTGCTTTTCTGCGGCCACCACGCCCGCGGAGTCGAGGCTACGCTGAAGCCATTGAGCTCCGGCTGGCACGATGAGACGGGACGGCTTCACGAGAAGGCTCCTGTCGCAGTCGACTGACCCTACGGGCGTCGGCCGCACCTGGCAAAAGCATCTCAGGACCCCTCCGGCTGGAGGGGTCCTGATTTCTTTAACCCCTGGCCTTCTTTAACCGGGCGTGCAGGAACCTGACCGTTATAAGTCGGGCCCGCCAAAAGAGGAAACGCGGGACCACCTGACTCCCCGTCGATCCGAAGATGAGAGGTGGAAGGTGATCCCGCGTTGCCCGGGGCCGCTTAGTCCAGGTAGTCCCGCAAGACCTGCGACCGCGAGGGGTGGCGCAGCTTGGACATCGTCTTGGATTCGATCTGGCGGATACGCTCACGCGTGACGCCGTATACCTTGCCGATTTCGTCTAAAGTCTTCGGCTGTCCGTCGGTCAGGCCGAACCTCATGGCCACCACGCCGGCTTCGCGCTCGGACAGCGTGTCCAGCACGGAGTGCAGCTGCTCCTGCAGCAACGTGAAGCTCACTGCGTCTGCAGGGACCACGGCTTCGGAGTCCTCGATGAGGTCGCCGAACTCTGAGTCGCCGTCCTCACCCAGCGGGGTGTGGAGCGAGATGGGCTCGCGGCCGTACTTCTGGACCTCCACGACTTTCTCCGGAGTCATGTCCAGTTCCAGGGCAAGCTCTTCGGGCGTGGGTTCGCGGCCCAGGTCCTGGAGCATCTGGCGCTGCACGCGGGCCAGCTTGTTGATGACTTCAACCATGTGCACCGGAATACGGATGGTGCGGGCCTGGTCAGCCATGGCGCGGGTGATGGCCTGTCGGATCCACCAGGTGGCGTACGTGGAGAACTTGAAGCCCTTGGTGTAGTCGAACTTCTCCACTGCACGGATCAGGCCAAGGTTGCCTTCCTGGATGAGATCCAGGAACAGCATGCCGCGGCCGGTGTAGCGCTTGGCCAGCGAGACCACGAGACGAAGGTTGGCTTCGAGCAGGTGGTTCTTGGCACGCTTGCCATCGTGGATGACGAACTCAAGTTCGCGCTTGAACTTCGGATCCATCGAGCCGTCGTCAGCGTTGATCTTCTCTTCGGCGAACAGGCCGGCTTCAATCCGGAGCGCGAGGTCAACTTCCTGCTCGGCATTGAGCAGCGCAACCTTGCCGATCTGCTTCAGGTAATCCTTCACGGGGTCGGCGGTGGCGCCCGCGGACATTACCTGCTGGACAGGGGCGTCGTCATCATCGGCATCGGAGTAAACGAAGCCCTTGCCCGTGGCCGCGGAGGCAGCTTTGGCGGCATCGATCTCGCTGTCGTCGCCGGCACCTTCAATGATGATGTCGTCGAGATCCTCATCGGCGTCATCTTCGTCAGAGTCCGAGGCGCTGCGTCCCGACTTTCCGGCGGCTTCGGCCGCGGCTTTGGCGCCGGGCTTGGGCCCGCGCTTCTTGGGCTCAGGCTTACCGTCCGCGGCTGCATCACCGGCGGCATCCTTGACGGCTTTATTGGCTGCCCGCGTCGCTGCTCGCTTGGCGTTCGTTGCAGCCTGCTTCTCCTCAGGGGACAACTCGTCCTGAGTGGCGGGTTCCTTCTTCGCGGAAGACGGGGTCACAGAAAACCTTTCTAGCGGCGGTCTGTGGAATCACCATACGGGCAACACCACTATGACCCTGTCAAGTCCGTGATGAATATCAGGTGCAACCACGGCCAGCAGAGTCTACAAGTAGAACTGCCGGAGCGGCCGTAATGTTCCCGGAAAGGGCCAATTACAAGCACTTGATTCACGGACCCAACCGGGTCTCGGCAACCATTGTCTCACGGTTTTGCTGCCAGGACCTCAAGGACTGCGGCTAGGCCGCGTCCGGTTCGAACCTTTGCCAGGCTGCTTCCCTGCGTGCAGCCCAGCCGCAGAGCGTGCCCCGCCGGACCAGCTCGAGCATCAGTTCCGCCAGCCGGTAGCCCGGCTCTTCCTCCAGCGCTCTGGCGAGATATGCCGCCGCGTAGGAGCCCCGGCCCCTGCACCACGCGATCCACCCCTGGCCGGTCAGTGCGGCGGCACCGGCCTCGCCGCCGCAGGCCCAAAGCTGCTCGAGGGCCTGGTCCAGGCTGTTCAGCCTGGACCAGGCCGGAAGCACGGGCTCGCGCCCGAGCAGCACCTCGCCGTATCCCGGAACGTCGGGACCGTCGTCGGCATCAGCGCCAGGTTGCGGGCCCGGAAGCCAGGATCCAGGCAGCGGTGTGCCCGGAGGCTCCAGCCCAAGGGGTGCCGTTCCTGGTGGCTCCTGCTCAAGGGGTGCCGGTCCAAGGGGTGCCGGTCCAAGGGGTGCCGGCCCAAGGGGTGCCGGGCCCACGGGGTCCAGCGTGCAACCGGCGTCGAAGATGCCGAACGCAACAGCGCCCGCCAACGCTGCCGGTGTGCCCGCCGCTGCCATCACCAGGACGGCGTCCCGCCACGCGGGGACCGCCAGCGAGGCCCGAAGGTAGGCGACGTCACTTGGGGCCAGCGGTTCCGCGGGAAGGTTCGCCAGCAATGCCTCCCAGTGCACCATGAGCCTGCAGAACTGCGCCCTGCTCCCCCGGCGCCGGTCAAGCTGCGCGGCCCAGGTGGCTTCGGAGGCCAGGATGGCAGCCCGGTCCGCGTCCGACACCGTTGCCCGGTGGGAGCCGTCCGCAGGCGCGGGTCCCACGCTGCTTCCGCGGAAAACCATCTCTGCGTTGAGCATGCTGTCCCGGATCGTTTGGACGGGCCGGCCAGGCGACGGACAACAGGCCGGGCCGGTGCAGTGCGCGTCGCGCCAGTAGGCATCGCCGACGTACCACGCATCCCGAACGGGTATCCCCGCTGAGTCCAGGACGCTGCCCAGGGCTGCCAGAAGACCGTCATAGGTTCCGGGTGGTTCCATCCAGCCTTCGTTGGTGAAGAGTGCCAGGAGGGCGGCGTCGGCATGGTGGTCCGCCAGCAGGTAGTCGCGCACTGTTAGGGCGTAGTCGCGGGGGTCGGCGAGGGTTTCGGGACCGGGCAGGTCAAGCCTGAGGGTAGCTCCCAGCCGGCTCCCCTGCAGGGTCATGGCAACCAGGCTGTCCGCCGGCCAGTACCCCAGGGAATGCGGAATGAACCCGAGGATGTCTTCGGGGCCTCGGACGGTCAGGTGTTCTGGAGATGTCATGACTCCAGCTTTGGCCTACCGCAGGCACAGGCAAAGGGGCCGGTGCCGGTATGTGGAAAAGCCGCCCCGCGTTGTACTAGTTGTCCTCCGCGTCCCCCGGACGCGGCGGCTGGCGCCGGTTGGCGAGGTTCACCCGGCGCTGCTGCGCCATGGCTTGCAGTAGGGGCGCCACCACAACGCCCTGGGCTGCCATCTGGCGCCGGACCTTGCGGCGGCAGGCAAGCATCATGACCGAACCGAAGCCAAGGAGCAGGAACTGGACGCTGAGGGCGATACGGAACGGGTCCAGCCCGTAGAGGACGCCCTGCGAAAAACCGGTGGCCAGCAGCACATCGAGGACAAGCCCGATCAGGAAGATGGCCACGAGCGCGGCGATGAAGCCGCCCACGTTCACGATTCCCGTCGCGGTGCCGATTCTGTGTGCCGGATTGAAGGTCCTGGCAAAATCAAATCCGATCATCGACCCCGGCCCGCCGATGGCCAGGACCATCACCAGGCAGGCCAGGAGCCACAGCGGGGCGGGGCCGGGTGTCAGCAGGACCGCGGCCCAGGCCGAAGCCGTGGACCCGGCGATGAGCAGGACCATGGTGGACCGGCGAAGCGGGTGCCTGGACACAAACCGGCCGAAAAAGGGGCCCACGGCCATGGCCGACGCCACATACAGCGACATCAGGGCGGCCACGGTTGGGGCGTCCAGCCCCTGTCCCGAGATGAGGAAGGGATAGCCCCAGGTCATGGCGAACACGGTGCCGCTGAACTGGATGGTGAAGTGGCTCCACATCCCCAGCCGTGTTCCCGGCTGCCGCCAGGCCCTCGCGAGGGTCGCACCGGTTTCCCGCAGCCCCTGCTGCTTCCCGTGGACGGGCGCTCCGGGCGGGTGGTCCTGGAGGAGCACCACGACGAGCACCACAGCCAGTCCGGACAGGCCGGCGAGCATCAGGAAGCCCGGGGTCCAGCCGAAGGAGTGCAGCACAAACGCGAAGGGCACCACGCTGATGAGCTGCCCCAGCTGGCCGGACATGCCGGTCAGCTGCGTGACCAGGGGAACCCGCGCCGGAGCGAACCACAGGGGAATCAGGCGGATCACGGAGATGAAGGTCATGGCGTCGCCGGCGCCCACAAGGACGCGCCCTGCCACTCCCCCGGGGATGTTGTCGGCAAAGGCCAGCTGCAGCTGCCCGAGTCCCATCAGAACGGCCCCGCCGGCGATCATCCTCCGCGAACCGAACCTGTCCACCAGGAGGCCAACCGGAATCTGCAGGGCCGCGTAGACCAGCAGCTGCAGCACGGTAAAGAAGGAGATGGCGGAGGCCCCGGCGTGGAACCTCTCGGTGGCTTCAAGCCCCACCACACCGAATGACGTGCGCTGGGAGACGGCAACCAGATACGCAAAGATTCCGATGGTCCAAATCAGCCAGGCGCGGGGTGCAGTCACCCCCACATTATGCCCGGGCGGACGGATGCTGCGCCGCAGAGGTCTGCCAGGCGGACGCCGCAGGCAGACCTTCTGACGTGCAGATTACGTGCCGGGGTTCTCGCGGGCCAGGTAGGCCTCGACCGCAGCCCCGAGCTCGTCCCCGTTGGGCAGTTCGTCGTTTTCATCGGCGAGAAGTGAACGGCGGACTGTGCCTTCAGCCTTTTCGTCGTACCGGGCTTCGAGGCGGGCAACCACCTGCTGGACGTCCTCAGAGGCTTCGATCTGTTCAGCGATCTGGCGGCCCACTTCCCTGCCGGCTTCGCGCAGCCTGTCCGTGGGCATCATCAGCGACGTAGCCGCGCCGAGGAATTCAAGGCCGGCCACGGCAGCCGTTGGGTATTCCGCTTCAGCGAGGTAGTGCGGGACGTGGATCACGTATCCGGCAACATTCCGTCCGGCTTCCAGCAGCCGCAGCTCCAGGATGTGGCCCACCGCCGCCGGGACCTCCACGGTGGGTTTCCAGACCGAAATCCCCTCGATCAGTTCCGGCCGGTTGCCATGGACGGTCACGCCCACTGGGCGCGTGTGCGGCACAGGCATGGGAATGGAGTGGATCCACGTCACCAGGTTCACATCCAGTTTTTCCACAATGCCGACGACCGCGCGGGCAAAGCGCTCCCATTGCAGGTCAGGCTCGAAGCCGGCCAGCAGGAGGAACGGGCTGCCGAGGCCATCCGTCAGTTTGTAGAGCGCAAGCCTGGGCTCCTGGTAGTCCTGCAGATGGTCCTCCACAAAGGACACGTGGGGCCTGCGGGACCGGTAGTCGATGAGCTGGTCGGCGTCGAAAACAGCCACCGTCTCGGCGTCGAGCGTGTCCAGCAGCTCCGCGTTGATCTGCTTAACCACGTGGCCGGCATCGGCGAAGCCGGTGAAACCCATCACCAGGTTCAGCCCGCGGAGCGCCGGGCTGTGGAACAGTTCGATGTTGCTCGCATATAGCGCATCGGGGTCCAGCAGGGAGCCGGAAATCCGTTCAAGCACGGCGTCTTCCTTTCGTGGGTTCGGGTGGATATCTTCTACAACGCGGCCGGGCAGCCCCGCATTCCGCCCATCCCGGATGTGGCGCAGGTCTCCCGCAATACCGGCAGCGGGCGTCCACAGCGGCTACGATCGACAATGGCGTGCCGGACGGACTTAGCCGGCACCCGGTCCCGTCCCCGATCGGACGGCCGCCAGATTTCCATGGCCGGGCGCCTGGCACACCTCCAGCGCGGACAGCCTTTTCGAGAATTGAGGACTTGCACCATGGTCAAAAATACTGAAATCAACCTTAGTACCCTCTCGAAGGACCTGAGGAGGACCCCCAGTGACGCCGTCGTCATTGGTGTGGGACAAGGCACGGACGGCCCGGTGCTTCTCAGTAACCCCCTGACCGGAAAATCGGCCGAGGCCCTGGCCGATTCCCTTAAAGCCCTTGGTGTCACCGGCGCGGCGGACCAGATCGTCCGGCTCCCCGGCCTGCCGGAAACGGGAGCCGGGGTCCTTGTCCTCGCAGGTGTGGGCAAAATCTCCGCTGACCGTCCGCTGACCGCGGAGGCGCTCAGGCGTGCCGCGGGTTCCGCCGTTCGCCAGCTGGCCGGGCTGCCCACCGTTGTCCTGGCACTCCCGACGGCGGAAACGTCCGACGTCGCGGCGGTCGCCGAAGGTGCCGCACTCGGCGCCTACTCCTTCACCGAGTACCGGTCATCGGCCGACGGGCTGAAGGACCCGGTCCGCAGCGCTGTGATCTGGACCTCGGTTCCGGAAAGCCAGGAACTGGGTGCCGCACTGACCCGGGCAGGCCTGATCGGCAAAGCCGTCAACGCCACGCGTTCCCTGGTCAACCAGCCACCCAGCCACCTTTACCCGGAATCCTTCGCCGAGGCAGCGAAGGAGCTGTCCAAGGGCCTGCCGGTCAAGGTGACGGTCTGGGACGAGAAGCGCCTGGAGAAGGAAGGGTTCGGCGGCATCATGGGCGTGGGCAAGGGCTCCTCCCGCCAGCCGCGCCTGGTCAAGGTGGAGTACTCCCCCGCCAAGGCGGCCGCGAAGATCGCGCTCGTTGGCAAGGGCATCACCTTCGACACCGGCGGCATTTCCCTCAAGCCGGCCCTGGGCATGGGCGACATGAAGAGCGACATGGCCGGAGCCGCCGTCGTCCTTAATACTGTGTTGGCGATCGCCGGACTGGGCCTGCCCGTGAAGGCCACGGCCTGGCTCTGCATCGCCGAAAACATGCCCGGCGGTGCCGCGTCACGGCCCGCGGACGTCCTGACGATGTTCGGCGGAAAGACCGTCGAGGTCCTGAACACCGATGCCGAAGGCCGCCTGGTGATGGCCGACGGAATCACCGCCGCCAGCCGCGAATACCCGGATGCCATTATCGACGTCGCCACGCTGACCGGCGCACAGCTCATTGCGCTGGGGAACCGGACCGCAGGCCTGATGGGCTCGGAGAGCGTCACGGGTCCCCTCAAAGCCGCCGCAGACCGCGCGGGAGAACTTGTCTGGCCCATGCCGCTGCCGGAAGAACTGCGTCCGAGCATCGATTCCCAGGTCGCGGACCTGGCCAACATCGGCGAACGGCACGGCGGCATGATGACCGCCGCCGTTTTCCTCCGCGAGTTCGTGGGTAAGGGGAAAGACGGGGAACAGATTCCCTGGGCCCACATCGACATCGCCGGTCCGTCCTTCAACAACGGGAGCCCCTATGGCTACACCCACAAGCAGGGCACGGGCTGCACCGTCCGGACCCTGGTCGCCTATGTGGAGGACCTCCTGCCCTGAGGCCGCGTGAGACTGGACACAAGCGCTCCACAAACGCGGCAGCAAGGTGGAGCATGGATAAGTGGTTCGCTAAGGTGAACAACGGTAGTCACAAATGCAAGAGAACCTGCCTGCTGGCATAATCACGGCAGTACAAGTTCCAAGACCAGATGATGCGTACTCTCGCGTCATCATTCACGCGAGGGAGCGTCTAAGTGGCCGATCAGGCAACTGCGCAAGAATTCGACATCCTGGTACTCGGTGGCGGCAGCGGCGGATACGCCGCCGCCCTGCGTGCCGTACAGCTCGGCCTCACGGTCGGCCTCGTGGAGAAGGGCAAGCTGGGCGGCACGTGCCTCCACAACGGCTGCATTCCCACCAAGGCCCTCCTCCACTCGGCAGAACTGGCCGACCACGCCCGCGACTCCGCCAAATACGGCGTGAACGTGACACTGGACAGCATCGACATCACCGCCGTCAACGCTTACAAAGACGGCATCATCGCCGGCAAGTTCAAGGGCCTGCAGGGTCTGATCAAGGGCAAAAAGGGCATCACCGTCATCGAGGGTGAAGGCAAGCTGCAGGGCACGGACACCATCGTTGTGAACGGGACCGCCTACAAGGGCAAGAACATCATCCTCGCAACGGGTTCCTACTCCCGGACCCTGCCGGGCCTGGAAATCGGCGGCAAGGTCATCACCTCCGACGAAGCGCTCACCATGGACTTCATCCCCAAGAGCGCCATCATCCTCGGCGGCGGCGTCATCGGCGTCGAGTTCGCTTCCGTCTGGAAGTCCTTCGGCGTGGACGTCACCATTGTTGAGGGCCTGCCCTCGCTGGTTCCCAACGAGGACGCTGCGATTATCAAGAACTTTGAGCGCGCCTTCAAGAAGCGCGGCATCAAGTTCTCCACCGGCGTCTTCTTCCAGGGAGTCGAGCAGAACGACGACGGCGTCAAGGTCACCCTCGTTGACGGCAAGACCTTCGAAGCGGACCTTCTCCTCGTGGCAGTGGGCCGCGGGCCGGTCACCGCCAACCTTGGCTACGAAGAAGCCGGCGTCACCATCGACCGCGGCTTCGTCATCACCAACGAACGCCTGCACACCGGCGTCGGCAATGTCTACGCCGTGGGCGACATCGTCCCGGGTGTCCAGCTGGCACACCGCGGTTACCAGCAGGGCATCTTCGTCGCCGAGGAGATCGCCGGCCTGAAGCCGGTCGTCGTCGAGGACGTCAATATCCCCAAGGTCACTTACTCGGAACCTGAAATCGCGACCGTTGGCTACACCGAAAAGGGTGCCAGGGAGAAGTTCGGCGAGGACCAGGTGGAGATCCAGGAGTACAACCTCGCCGGCAACGGCAAGAGCTCCATTCTCGGCACCGGCGGGCTGGTCAAGCTGGTCCGCCAGAAGGACGGCCCCGTCGTAGGCGTCCACATGATCGGCTCCCGAATGGGCGAGCAGATCGGTGAGGCCCAGCTGATCGTGAACTGGGAAGCCTACCCGGAGGATGTGGCCCAGTTGCTGCACGCCCACCCGACCCAGAACGAAGCCCTGGGTGAGGCACACCTGGCGCTGGCCGGCAAGGCCCTGCACGGCTGATCAGCCCCGCCCGCACCACCGCAAGACCCTTGAGCCTTAGTGCGCCCGGCCCGAACTGCCGGGTGCACTAAGCTCAAAACAAGGCAGCAACCATCCGCACTAAGATCAATAAGGAGAACGGGGACGACATGTCTGAATCCGTTAACTTGCCCGCCCTCGGTGAGAGTGTCACCGAAGGAACCGTCACCCGCTGGCTCAAGCAGGTAGGTGACCGGGTAGAGGTGGACGAGCCGCTGCTCGAGGTCTCCACCGACAAAGTAGACACCGAAATCCCCTCTCCGATAGCCGGCATCATCGAAGAAATCCTCGTCGCCGAGGACGAGACCGCCGAGGTCGGCGCTCCCCTGGTCCGCATCGGCGACGGCTCCGGCGGTAGCGCAGCCCCTGAGGCAGCAGCCCCCGAAGCAGCCGCACCGGCCGAAGAGGCCCCGGCGGCTCCCGCAGAAGCAGCCCCGGCCGAGGCTCCCGCAGAGCAGGCACCCGCCGAAGAGGCCGCCCCTGCCCAGCAGGCACCCGCTGCTTCCGGTGGCGAAAGCCACGATGTCACCCTGCCTGCGCTCGGCGAAAGCGTTACCGAAGGCACCGTGACCCGCTGGCTCAAGGCCATCGGCGACACCGTCGAGGTCGACGAGCCGCTGCTGGAGGTATCCACCGACAAAGTGGACACCGAGATCCCCTCCCCGGTTGCTGGAACCCTGCAGGAAATCCGTGTCAACGAGGATGAAACCGCCGAAGTAGGCGCTGTCCTCGCGGTCATCGGCTCCGGTGCAGCTGCCCCCGCGGCAGCAGAGCCCGCCGCCCCGGCTCCCGCAGCCGAGGCTAAGCCGGAGGCGCCCGCCCCGGCCCCCGAGGCAGCAGCCGCCCCCGCTCCCGAAGCGCCCAAGGCTGAAGAGCGCAAGGCTGAGGCTGCCCCCGCTCCCGCGGCTGCGCCTGCCGCCGCTGCGGCTCCTGCCCCGGCCACGGAATCAGTTGCCGGCGGTGAGTCCGGCTACGTCACGCCTTTGGTCCGTAAGCTCGCGAACCAGCACGGCGTGGACGTCACCTCCCTCTCCGGCACCGGCGTGGGCGGCCGCATCCGCAAACAGGATGTCATCGCCGCCGCTGAAGCCAAGGCCGCCCCGGCTGCATCGGCTCCCGCGGCATCGGCACCGGCAGCATCCGCTGCCCCGGCCGGCCCGGCTGCCTCCTCGCTGCGTGGCACCACGCAGAAGGCCCCCCGCATCCGCCAGGTCATCGCCCGCCGCATGCGCGAGTCCCTCGAGGTCTCCACCCAGCTCACGCAGGTGCACGAAGTGGACATGACCAAGGTGGCCAAGCTCCGCCTCAAGGCCAAGAACTCCTTCCAGGCCCAGAACGGCACCAAGCTCACGTTCCTCCCCTTCATCGCCAAGGCTGTTGCCGAGGCACTGAAGCAGCACCCCAAGCTCAACGCTGCGTACGACGAAGGCAAGCAGGAGATCACGTACCACAACGCCGAGCACCTGGCGATCGCCGTGGACACGGACAAGGGCCTGCTGGTTCCGGTCATCACGGACGCCGGCAACCTGAACCTGGCAGGACTCGCCGGCAAGATCGCCGACGTCGCCGGCCGCACCCGCGACGGCAAGATCGGTCCGGACGAACTGTCCGGCGGCACGTTCAGCATCACCAACATCGGCTCCGTCGGCGCACTGTTCGACACCCCGATCATCAACCAGCCGCAGGTTGGCATCCTGGGTACCGGCGCGATCGTCAAGCGCCCGGTAGTGGTCTCGGATGAGAACGGTGACGACTCGATCGCCATCCGCTCCATGATGTACCTGTCACTCACGTACGACCACCGTCTGGTGGACGGCGCGGACGCAGGACGCTTCCTGCAGACCCTGAAGGCCCGCCTCGAAGAAGGCGCCTTCGAGGCAGACCTCGGGCTCTAGCCTCAAGGATTCCAGAAGCTCCAACGGCGACGGCGGCGCGGACACGGTGGGAAACCACCGGAGGCCGCGCCGCCGTCGCCGTTTTGTTCCCCGAGCAGGCAGGGTTGAAGCCGCGCGGGTCTTACTACGTTGCGTAGAAACTTCTGGCTAGACTGGGGCCATGCAAATTGTCTATAACATCGTGGTTTTCCTGCACATCGTCGGCGCCGCCATGATCGTGGGCATCTGGATCGGCCAGATGAAGAAGCCCACCGTCCATCCGCGCCAGTTTGACGGTGCGATGCTGCAGCTCCTGACCGGCATTGTGCTGATGGGCCTGATCCCGGCGCTGGACATGGATGCGAACTACTTCAAGCTCGGCGTCAAGTTTGCCATCGCCCTGGCCGTGGGTGTGCTCGCCTTCATCGGCCGCCGCAAGTACAAGAAGGGCGAGGACATCAGCAAGGGACTCGCCCATGGTGTCGGCGGGCTGGCGTTGCTCAACGTGGCCATCGCCACCCTCTGGAACTGACCGGCCACCGAACAACCGACGACGGCGCCGCACCCCGCATGTGGGGAGCGGCGCCGTCGTTGTTTATCCACTGAGAGCGGACACGCCGTGCGTAGCCGTCGGGGAATCCCTAGGATGGGAACCGGCGGGGCCAGGCAGCGGCCAGCCCCGGTTCGAACCGACATCAAGGAGTGGACATGGCAGCAACACGCACAGCGCACACAGTATGGAACGGCGACCTCATGGCAGGGTCGGGTCAGACCACGCTGGACAGCTCCGGCCTGGGCACTTTCGACGTTACCTGGAAGGCACGCACCGAAGCCGCCGAGGGTAAGACCAGCCCGGAAGAGCTCATTGCCGCGGCCCACGCCAGCTGCTTTTCGATGGCTTTCAGCAACATGCTCGCCCAGGCCGGCCACACGCCCGAAGAGGTGCGCACCAAGGCCGACGTGACATTCGTTCCCGGCACCGGCATCACCGGAAGCCACCTGACCGTCGGAGCACGGATCCCCGGGATCTCCGAAGAGGACTTCCAGCGGATCGCCGGCGAGGCCAAGACCGGCTGCCCGGTCTCCGGAGCCCTGGCAAGCATTGACATCACCATGGACGCCACGCTCGACGCCTAAAAGGCGACAGAGAAGGCCCTGTCCCTCCCGGATCATCCGGGCGGGGCAGGGCCTTCTGCGTTGGCGTCAGTGGCCCTCGGGTGCGTTGGCCCGCGCAGGAAGCGGCGCAGGCTTGAGGCGACGGTAACCTTCCCGTGCCGGCGGCATGTCCGTGGGCAGCTCCTGGATCATTTCCTTCAGGGCCCCGATGCCGTACTCCAGCTGGGGGTCCCGGCCTGCGGCGTAAGCGTGCGGCGGGTAGGCCACCTCGATGTCGGGGTCCACGCCGTAATTCTCCACTGACCACCCCACGCCGCCGCTGAACCAGTTGGCGTACCGCGGCTGGGTTACGCCCGTACCGTCGGCGAGGGAGAACCTGTTGTCAATGCCCACCACCCCGCCCCAGGTCCGCGTCCCGATGACCGGTCCGATGCCCCGGAGCTTGGAAACCTGGGTGATGATGTCGCCGTCGGACCCGGCAAATTCATCCGCGAGGATGACGACCGGTCCGCGCGGGGCATGGTGGGGATAGGTCCGGGGGCGTTCGCCACGCGGCATGCTCCAGCCGGTGACTTTTCTGCCGATCAGCTCTGCGACCAGCTGGGACGTATGGCCGCCACGGTTCCGGCGGACGTCCACGATCAGGCCGTCGAGTGCGGTTTCGGTATCGAGGTCCCGGTGCAGCTGCGCCCAGCCATTGGCCATCATGTCCGGGATGTGGAGGTAGCCGTAGCGGCCTCCGGACGCCTCACGGACGGTCCGGCGGTTCGCGGCGACCCACTCCTGGTAGCGGAGGCGTTCCTCATCCCTGGCCGGGATGACGGCAATCCGCCGCTGCCCGCCGGCTTTGTCCCCGTGACCAGGCCCGTTGCGGAGCGTCAGTTCGACTGCCCGTCCTGCGGCGCCCACAAGCTGCATGGCCGGCGTCAGGGTAGCTGACAGCGGCACCCCGTCGATGGCCAGCAGCACGTCCCCTGCCAGGGCCCCGGCACCGGGCCGCGTCAGCGGGGACGTGGCCAGCGGATCCGATGATTCGCCGGCAAGGACGCGGCTGATCTCCCAGCCGGCCGCAGTGAGCGTAAGGTCGGCCCCGAGCCGCCCCTGGCCGTTGCTGCCGTTTTCGGTCACAGCCGCAGGCTTGACGTAGGCATGGGAAGTACCCAGTTCACCGTGCAGCTCCCACAGCAGGTCCACCAGATCATCGTGGGACCCCAGGCGGTCCACCAGCGGACGGTACCTCTTGTGGATCGACGCCCAGTCCTGACCGGCCATATCCTCGGTCCAGAAGAAGTCGCGCTGCAGGCGCCAGGCTTCGTCAAAGGCCTGGCCCCAGACACTGACGGGGTCCATCATCACCCGTATCCTGCCCAGATCGACCTTGACCAGCTGGCCGGATTCTTCGTCCGCCTTGGCCGTAGAGGGGACCACGCTGACCTGTTTGTCGTTGATCAGCACCACCTTCCTGCCGTCACCCGAGAGCCGGTAGCTGTCCAGTGCCTCCACCAGCGTGGCGGACTTCCGCCGTGCCAGGTCGAACCGGACCAGGCTCGGACGCGAGTCCTTGTCATCCTTGCTCGCTTTGCCGTCGCCGGTAACGCCCGCAAGGGCCCAGTCCAGCCAAAGCAGCGAATCCTCAGTGGACGTCAGGGAGGTGTAGTTGCCCTGCGGAACGGGGACCCCGATGACCCGGTGGGCCAACCCTTCCGGATCCACCTGGACCCGGGCCGTGCCGGCGGCAGCGTCCGGGGCGTCCCCACCCTCCGGGGTCACGGCCGGCTCCAGGTCAACGGCCGGACCAAAGGGCGACGGCGTTGTGGCGGCCAGTGCCACGAGATAGGGCTTGATGGGGCTCGGGAAGGACAGGTCGAAGGAATGCCCGTCATAGACCGGGTCAAAGCTGCGGTTGGAAAGGAAGGCCAGGAACTTGCCGTCCGGGGTAAAGCTGGGTGACTCATCGCGGAAGCGGCCGTCAGTGACCTCCACGATGCCGTCGGCGAAGCCCGTGACGCCGGCCAGCCTCAGCCTGCTCCGGGAGCCGAACGAGGTGACAGGTTCGGACCAGGCCAGCCATTGAGAATCGGGCGACCACGCCAACTCCTCGATCGCACCCTCGCCGATGGTGGTGACCAGGGAAAGTACGCCCGAGGCCGTATCCGCCAGGTACACGTCGCCGAAGGAAGTGCCCAGCGCCAGCCACCGGCCGTCCGGACTCGCTTCCATGGCACTGGTGCGTGACGGCTTCGGGAAGTCGATGCGTGACCCTGGTGCCGTTGCTGCGGCATCCGCTGCAACCTGCGCCGGGCTGTCCCCCACGTCGGCCGCCGGCACCTCGGCACGTGGACCCTCGGCACCGGAATCACCGGCACCGGAGACGACGGCGGGGGTCGCCACGGGCGCGGACGTCGTGGCTGGAACCGGCCGGGGCAACTGTGCTTCCGCGGTGTCCGGCCCGGTGTCGGGCGTGGTGTCCGGACCGGGCGCCGGTGCTGCCTGCGGAGCCGGAACTGCCAGGCCGGGAAGCTGTGCGGCAATTTCCTTGATGTGGATTGCTTCGACGCCGTCGTGATCGGCAATGTATGCGAGGCGGCCGCCGTCGAGCACTCTGGGGAGCCGCGCACGGACGCCCGGGGTGGCCTCCACAATGCGGGAAGGCCCGTCCTTGTGCCGGATCCAGTGAATCGTGCCGTGGGCTTCCACGGCGCTGGCGGAGCCGCTGGAATCAGGCACGACCTCGCCCAGGTGTTTGGTGGTCTTCAAGAGGCCGGGCCGCCGCGACTGCGAGGCAGAGCCCAGGGAGATGTCCAGCCGGACCGCGTCCGAGGCCAGGTCATGCAGGATCCAGAGCTCACCGGCGGATTCGAAGATGACCCGCTCGCCGTCGGTTGCGGCGTGCCTGACGTAGAAATCCTCGTGGTCCGTGTGTCGACGGAGGTCCCCACCGCCCGGAAGCACGGAGTAAAGGTTGCCGTATCCCTCATGGTCGGAGAGGAAGGCGATCCGGCCTCCAACCCACAGGGGATCGGTGAGGTTTCCGTCAAGGTCCGGAAGCAGGCGTTCGAACTCGCCGTTCCCGTCAGCGTCGATCCAGAGCTTGCCGGCCGTGCCGCCGCGGTACCTCTTCCACCAGGCGGGCTCCCGCGAGAGCACACTGGCCAGGACCACCGGACGTTCGTCGCCGATCTCCGGGCCGAAGGCCACAGATTCCACCGGTCCGAACGGAAGTTCCTCGGCCCAGCCCCCGTCAACCGGAACGCGGTAGGCGTAGGTGTGCCGGCTTTCGGCCTGCCGGAAGGCGCTGGTCACCACAACCTCGCCACGTGCGGTGAAGCCCTTCACCCTGGTGGTGGCGTGGCCGAAGTACGTCAGCTGGCGGTAACCTCCGCCGTCCACCTCGGCCGAAACCACTTCGGGGGACGTCCCCTGGACGACGGTCCATACGAGCCGTTTGCCATCCGGGGTGAACCGCGGGTTACGGGCGGGCAACTGCAGGGACGAAACGCGCCACGCCCTGCCACCGCCCAGCGGAGCTATCCAGACATCGTCCTCAGCCACAAACGTGACCAGATCGCCGTGGACGTGCGGAAACCGGAGGTAGCTCGAAGAAGTCATCGTTCGATCATAGTCAAAGTCAGCAGGCCGGACGGGAGGTGCCGCCGCCGTGCCGGGCGTGGTGAGATGGATCATGCGAATCATCATGGCCGGAGCTTCAGGCCTCATCGGAAGCGATCTGGCCGCACACCTGAGTTCGAGCGGCCACGAGGTCATCCGCCTGGTGCGGCGTGCCCCGGCTTCGCCGCTGGAACGTCGCTGGGACCCGGACTCCGGAGAGCTTGATCCAGCCCATCTTGAGGGCGCGGACGCCGTGATCAACCTGTCCGGAGCCGGTATAGGGGACCGCCCCTGGACCCGCCGACGCATCGACGAACTGTTCAGTTCACGGCTGGACCCCACCCGGACCCTGGCCGCAGCGATGGCCAAGGTGGACAGCCCGCCCAGGGTTTTCGTCAGCCAGTCGGGCTCCAACTATTACGGCGATTGCGGGGCCGCCGCCCTTCGCGAGGATTCCCCGAACGGCAGAGGAATCATGGCGCAGATCTGCAGCGAGTGGGAAGCTGCCGCGCATGGCGCCCCGGCAGGAGTCCGGGTAGTCACGCCCCGGACGGGGGTCGTCCTCAGCAGGAAGGGCGGCGCGTTGGGCCGGCTCATGCCCTTGCTTCGTCTTGGCGTCGGCGGACCGCTGGGCAACGGCCGCCAGTACTGGCCATGGATCACGCAACCGGACGTGTCCTCAGCCTTCAGCTTCCTGCTCGAATCCCCGTTGTCAGGTCCGGTCAATGTTTGCGCTCCCGAGGCTGCGGATGTCAATGACCTCATCGCGCGCCTGGCGGGTGCACTCCACCGGCCCGCAGTGTTCCGGGTTCCGGCGCCGATCCTGCGGCTGGTGATGGGCAAGCTGGCCGACGAGCTCCTGCTGGGCAGCCAGCGGATGGAACCGGCGGCTCTGACCACGGCAGGCTTCACGTGGAGGCACCCGACCCTTGCCCAGGCTGCGGCCTGGGTTGCTGCCAAGGACTGACCCGCCCTCACCGATAACCGGTGGCGGCGGCGGCTCCAGCGGCGGCTGCATCCGGCGGGGGCTGCTTCGGGCCGGCGCGCCTGGCTCAGGACCCGGGCAGGACATCTGTGATCCGCCAACGCCCGTCAGCGGAAACCAGCACTAGCCGAAGTTGTTGCTCCGCACCGGGCGAGGCCGCGGCCACCACCGCCCCGGAACGGTCCTTTTCCTCATACGGGGATGTAGCGGAGGTGACCCGGACAACGGCCCGGACCGACGAACTCCCGGGCTGGACGGTCAGATCCGCTACGGTGCTGGTGAAACCGTCGAGGACATTGCCCGATGCCTGGAGCTGGTCTTTGAGGCGCGTGTCCGCTGCCGAGGCCGCAGAACCCGGGACGTTAACAATGTCAAGCAGCTCCAGCCGGCCGGAACTGAACGCCAGGGACCGCACCGCGGCCAGCCCGCGGACGGCTTCCAGCGGGTCTGCCGAGTCCAGCCGCGCCGAAACCTCGGCGGGGATCAGGGACTCAGCGGGTGTGCCGCTTCCCTGACCGGATCCGTTGCCGGCCGTGGCACCCGCGCCGTTGGTTGCCACGGAACTGGCTGGCGGCTCCCCGGTTCCGGCCTGCGCCGTCCATGGACCCGCTGGCCCGAAGGCCGCGGCGATCCAGATGCCCGCCGCCACCAGGGCGCCTGCCCCCGCCGCCAGCAGCAGGGTCCCCCGTCTTCGTCGGGTTCCTGCCGCAGTGGACGGGACACGCCCGCCGCTCTCTCCGGACGCAGGACCGGCTGCCTTCCGCTTCGCGCCGGGTTCTACTTCCCGTCGCTTCAGTACCGGGTCCCGCGCGTGCAGCCTCGGGACTGGTTCTGCGGTGTGCAGCCCGGGGCTTGGATCTTCGGTGTGCAGCCCGGGATGGGCTTCCAGGGAGTGTTTGCCGCGTGAGGCGTTTTTTGCCGGTTCGGCACCCGGGTCCGTTCCGGCCCGGACGATGGTCCCCGACGTCCGCGGCCGGGGAGGCAGCGCCCGTCCACCTTCCGGAAAGGGCAGCACCTGGCGTGCGCCGACCAGCCCGGACCAGCGCGAGGTCGAGATCCTTCGCCACCAGGCCCGGAGGCCCTTCCCGAAAGCGCTGCCGGGACCATCCGGGACGCGGCGCCTGGTCAGCAGCTGCGGAATGACCGTGGAATGGACCGACGAGGCAAGGTCCACCGGCAGCGGCGGTGCGCTCCGGTAGACCGCCGTCGCCAGTTCAAAGGCTGTGGGCCGCAGCCGCCGGTCCTCGTTGAGACCTGCTTCCAGGGCCGCTGCGAGGTCGGCCGGAACATCAGGGAGCAGGAGCGGCAATGGCGGCCGGTCCGCGGTCCGCCGGGGTGCCTCCCCCGTCAGGCAATACCACCCCAGCGCGGCCAGGGAGTAAACGTCACGCTCCGGCTGCAGCCCGGCCCTGACAGCATCCACCGGTGATGGGTCCATAAACCCCGCGGTGCCGTGGTCCGGCACAGGAGAGGCGTCACCCACCATCCTTGCAATGCCGACGTCGGAAAGCATTGGCTTGCCGTGTCCGGTAAACAGCACGTTGCCGGGCGACACGTCGCCGTGGGTGAATCCTTTGCCGTGCAGATAACCAAGCACCTGGGCAATGGGAGTCAGCACTGTCACTGTCTCCCCGATGCTGAGTTTCCCGCGGCTGCCTACCAGTTCCGCCAGCGAGCCGCCCGGCGCATAGTCCAGGAGCAGGCCGACTGCGCCGCGGGCCTTCTCCGCTGCGCCCTGCCAGTCACAGTGGAAGGCGTCGTGGGCCTTGATGAGATGCTGATGGTCCAGGACGGAAAGGATCCGGATTTCACGGCGGATGGCTTCCTCCCCGGCCGCACCGGAGAGTTCGGCTGCCGTGGCCCCCGCTTCGCTGCCACCCTGGCTTCCCAGACATTTCAGGGCGAAGTCCCGGCCGGTCTTTTCCTCCGTCACCAGCCACACTGTCGAGCTTCCGCCGCGGCCCAGCACGCGGCCCACCACGAAACCGGGAACCACCGGAGCCGCGAAATTTGTCATGACACATGTCTAGCGGAATCCTGAGGCATCTGCAGAAGTTATCCACAGGCCCAGGGCGGCAGTATGAAACCCCGCGGATCCTCCGTGGGGTTCCGTGAGAGGTTTGACACTTAAAGGGAGGCGCCGCCGCCCGGGGTCTAAGCTGGAAGGCATGACTCTTGAGTTTTCACAGGTGGGTCTTGCCCCGGACTTCGTTGAATACACGCGCGGCTGGGAACTCCAACGCGAAATCCACGACGCCGTCCTCGCAGGCACTTCCCCCAGCACTGTCCTGCTCTTGGAGCATGCCGCCGTCTACACCGCCGGCAAGCGCACTGAGGACCACGAGCGCCCCTTCGACGGAACTCCCGTGGTGGCTGTGGACCGCGGCGGCAAGCTGACCTGGCACGGACCCGGCCAGCTGGTGGGCTACCCCATCATCAAACTGAAAAACCCGGCCGGCATCCGCGATTACGTTGAACGCCTTGAAGCTGTGATTATCGCCGTCCTGGCGGACTACGGCATTGTGGCTGAGCGGATCAAGGGCAGGGCGGGGGTCTGGCTCAACGCAGATGCCAAAGGTCCGGCCCGCAAGATCGCGGCCATTGGCATCCGCGTCAGCGAAGGTGTCACCATGCACGGGTTCGCGATCAACTGCAACAACGATCTCGCCCCCTACGGCCAGATCATTGCCTGCGGAATCACCGACGCCGGTGTGACCACCATTGCCCAGGAGACCGGCCGCGACGTCACACCCGCGGACCTGGTTGCACGGGTCATCGAAGAACTGCAGAAAAATGAAGACGTATTAGTGGCCACCCCCGAAGGAGCTCTCCTATGACACTGGCACCAGAAGGCCGCAAGCTGCTCCGGGTTGAGCAGCGGAACTCGGCGGTTCCCGTGGAGCGGAAGCCGGAGTGGATCAAGGCGAAGGTCCAGATGGGTCCGGAATATGTCCAGCTGAAGAACCTGGTCAAGAAGGAAGGCCTGCACACGGTGTGTGAGGAGGCCGGCTGCCCCAACATTTTCGAGTGCTGGGAGGACAAGGAGGCCACGTTCCTGATCGGCGGGTCCGAGTGCACCCGGCGCTGTGACTTCTGCCAGATCGATACCGGCAAGCCCTCCCCGGTGGACAGGTTCGAACCCACCAAGGTGGCCCGCTCGGTCCAGGCCATGCAGCTGCGCTACGCCACCGTGACCGGGGTGGCCCGGGATGACCTCGCCGATGAGGGTGTCTGGCTGTACGCGGAGACGGTGCGGAAGATCCACGAGCTGAACCCCGGCACCGGTGTGGAGCTGCTGATCCCTGACTTCTCCGGCAAACCCGAGCACATCGCGGCGATCTGCGATTCCAAGCCCGAGGTCTTCGCGCACAACGTCGAGACGGTCCCGCGGATCTTCAAGCGGATCCGTCCGGCCTTCCGGTACGAGCGGTCCCTCGACGTCATCACCCAAGGACGCAACCTGGGCATGGTGACCAAGTCCAACCTGATCCTGGGCATGGGCGAGACCCGCGAGGAAATCTCCGAAGCCCTGAAGGACCTGCACGAGGCCGGGTGTGACCTGATCACCATAACCCAGTACCTGCGCCCGTCCGAACGGCACCTGCCGGTAGACCGCTGGGTCAAGCCGCAGGAATTCGTGGACCTCCAGGACGAGGCCACGGAGCTGGGCTTCCTCGGCGTCATGTCCGGCCCTTTGGTCCGTTCCTCCTACCGTGCCGGGCGGCTCTGGGCCACCGCGATGCGCAAGAAGGGCTGGGAAATCCCCGCCCACCTCGCCCACATCGAGTCCTCCGGCAGCACCCGCCAGGAAGCCAGCTCACTGCTCGCAGCCCGGGCCTAAGCCGCATTTTCTTATTCCTGAGGGCCGGCACCGGACTATTTCCGGCGTCCGGCCTTCAGGCTTAAATCACGTAGAATTGAGGCACTATGGCGAAATCCCCTGATTCCAGCAACACCACTCCGTCGGGCTCAAGCGCGGTAACGGGCTCAAGCGCCCCGAAGCGTGGCCTCTTCTCGCGTAAGCCCAAAGAAGCAAAGGTCAAAAAGCCCAGCCGGCTCAAGCAGATCGGCGAGGTCTTCAACATGACCCGCCGGCATGACCCCATGGTCCCGTGGCTGATGCTGCTGGTATTCCTGGGTGTTGTGGCACTCAGCTTCCTGGTGGGCTTCTGGCTGGAGAACTGGATCACCGGCCTGATCATCGGCATCCCGCTGGGCCTGCTTGGCGCAACCCTGATCCTCTCGCGGCGTGCCGAACGCGCAGCCTTCGCACAGATCGAGAACCAGCCCGGCGCCTCCGGTGCAGCCTTGGGTACGCTCAAGCGCGGCTGGATCACTGAGGATCAGCCGGTCGCCGTGAACCCGCGCACCCAGGACGCCGTATTCCGGGCAGTCGGGCGCCCCGGCGTCGTACTTGTCAGCGAAGGCCCCACCGTGCGCGTTAAGCCGATGCTCGACGCCGAACGCAAACGCCTGGCCCGCATCCTCCCCAACGTCACTGTCCATGTGATCGAAAGCGGCCGGGGCAAGGGGCAGGTGCCCATCAGCCAGGTTGCCAAAAAGATGACCAAGCTGAAGAACGAACTGACCAAGCTTGAGGTGAACGCGGTTTCCAAGCGGATTTCCTCGCTCGGCAAAGGCCTCCCGATTCCCAAGGGAATCGACCCCTACAAGGCGCGTCCCAACCGCGGACGCTAGAACCATTGGACCGCCCCGGTTCCGGCTCGGCTGGAACCGGGGCGGTTTTTTGTCCGGGTGGAAACACTGTGTGAACACAACCGCCTGAGATTGGAAGAATACGCGTGACGACTGACCCTAAGACCCTCGCTATCCGCGCCTTTCGCATTCTGGCCATTGCAGAAGCGTTCAGCTGGGCTGCGCTGCTGACGGGCATGTACTTCAAGTGGATTGCGCGAACCACCGAGATCGGGGTGGAAATAGCCGGTCCGGTACATGGTGCACTGTTTGTGGGCTACGGCGTCACCGCGCTGGTCCTGTGGCGGCTCCAGCGCTGGCCTTTTGCAGTGGCCCTCTTCGCCGGACTGTCGGCGGTCCTCCCCTTTGCCACCATCGCCTTTGAACGCTGGGCCGGTGGACGAGGATACCTCACTCCCCGCGCCGCTGATTCCGCTGCGGCACGGGCCGGTGCCCAGGCGAAGTCACCAGTCTGACCGGGGCGCTTGCCGCCTACCTGCGGACCAGGACCGTGTTCATGGCTTTGTCATGCAGGCCGCGGTGGTCCGGATCGAAAATCACCGCGGGAATCACCAGGCACAGAAGCAGCGCCCTCACCACCCCGGCGAGGGGGCCGGCAGGACCACCGCCCAGCCGGACAACATGGATTCCCGCAAGTCTGTGGCCGATGCTGTAACCGAGCGTGCCAACCAGAAGCATCTGTTCAGCAGCGAAGACAGCCAGCGTGGCCCAGGCGTCGCCGCCGAAGGCAAAGTTGCTGATCAGCAGCGCGATCCCCCAGTCCACCATGATCGCGGCAATGCGCCGGCCTGCCCGGGCAATGGAGCCGGAACCGGATTCCGGCAGCCCCAGCCGCTCCCCCGGGTACTTTGAAATGCCTGACGTGTCCGGCCCGGTGAGCCAGGAGCCTAAGTCTTTGCGATCTACCACGATCCCAGCTTACCGACCCGCCGTCGGACGTCCGCGCCACGCAAGCGGATCGGCGGTCTCACCGCCGTTCACAGAGTGGAACCGGCTAGACCACACTGTGGACACCCGGTAGCGTTGCCTGATCAGGGCATTCTGTAACCTGCCCGAAACAATGTGGACATGGACGGGAAATGCCGCGTCCATAGGCTAAGAGCAGTTTCAAGCGAACCCGAAGCAGGGAAACCCCGTCTCCCTGCCCTTCGGATTGCGCTGGATCAGTGGCTTGCAGCCAGCTATTACATATGCGTTAGGAGCATAGATGTTCAAGAATGCGGACGAAGTCCTCAAGTTCATCAAAGACGAAGATATCAAGTTCGTCGATATCCGCTTCACCGATCTCCCGGGTGTCCAGCAGCACTTCAACGTGCCGGCCAAGAGCGTTGACGCAGACTTCTTCGTCAACGGCCAGCTGTTCGACGGATCTTCCATCCGCGGCTTCCAGGGCATCGCCGAATCGGACATGCAGCTGATCCCGGACGTCACCACCGCATTCCTGGACACCTTCCGCATGGAGAAGACGCTTGCGCTGAACTTCTCCATCGTGAACCCCCGCACCGGAGATCCTTACCACCGCGACCCCCGCGGCGTGGCCGAAAAGGCTGAGGCCTACCTCGCCTCCACCGGCATCGCAGACACCGCGTTCTTCGCCCCGGAAGCCGAATTCTTCGTCTTCGACAACGTCCAGTACCAGTCCTCACCGGAGGGCAGCTTCTACAAGATCGACTCCGAAGAAGCCCACTGGAACACGGGCCGCGAAGAAGAAGGCGGAAACCTCGGTTACAAGACCCCCGTCAAGGGCGGCTACTTCCCGGTCTCCCCCACGGACAAGCAGGCCGACCTCCGCGACGCCATGTGCATCGCCCTGGATGAGGCCGGCCTTGAGGTCGAGCGCAGCCACCACGAGGTGGGCTCCGCCGGCCAGGCTGAGATCAACTACAAGTTCACCACCCTGACGCACGCCGCGGATGACCTGCAGAAGTTCAAGTACGTCATCAAGAACACGGCCGATGCCTGGGGCAAGTCCGTGACCTTCATGCCGAAGCCGGTCTTCGGTGACAATGGCTCGGGCATGCACTGCCACCAGTCGCTGTGGACCAACGGCGAGCCGCTGTTCTACGACGAAAAGGGCTACGCCGGCCTGTCCGACACCGCCCGCTGGTACATCGGCGGCCTGCTCAAGCACTCGTCCGCAGTGCTGGCCTTCACCAACCCGACGGTGAACTCCTACCGCCGCCTGGTCAAGGGCTTCGAAGCTCCGGTGAACATGGTTTACTCGCAGGGCAACCGCTCAGCCGGTATCCGTATCCCGATCACGGGTTCGAACCCCAAGGCCAAGCGCATCGAGTTCCGCGCGCCGGACCCCTCTTCGAACCCGTACCTGGCGTTCGCTGCCCAGCTGATGGCCGGCATTGACGGCATCCGCAACCGCATCGAACCGCCCGCACCGATCGACAAGGACCTCTACGAGCTCCCCGCCGAGGAAGCCAAGGACATCCCCAAGGCACCGGGTACCCTCGAGGAGGCCCTGGAGGCCCTGGCCGAGGACAACGAGTTCCTGCAGGCCGGCGGCGTCTTCACGCAGGACCTGATCGACACCTGGATCGAGTACAAGTACGAGTACGAGATCCGCCCGCTGTCCCTGCGCCCGAACCCCTACGAGTTCGAGCTCTACTACGGCGTCTAGCAAACCGCAGGGCTGAGCAGGTATTCAGTCCGTCAAAGTCCGCCCGCCGTGCAGCCAAGCTGCACGGCGGGCGGACTTTTTGTGTTCAGGCGGGGGCCGGCTCCAGACGTGCTGAGACCAAGAGCCGGCCCCCTGACGCGTGCCCCCGAGACGAAGACTGTTCAGGCCTTCCCCCCAACAAGGTATGAGAACACCGCCAATCCACATGATCTGCCAATGCCGGCCCCCAGGCAAATGAACCTTCGGTGCGCCGTCTGTGAAGATGCGCCCTGCGGCCGCACCCTATCCCGCGAAGCTCCGGAACATGGTCCGCTGCGGTCCGGAACTGCCGCCCAGGTACTGGCCGCGGTCCTCAAAACCCGCTCGCCGGTACGCGGACAGCCCTGCATGGTTTCCCTCATTGACGGAAAGTACGACGCCGGTTTCCGCCGTATTCAGCTTCGCGGTCAGTTTCGCGGCAGTTTCGACGGCGGACGCCGCGGCCAGCGGCCCGAGTCCTTTGCCCTGGTGCCGCCGGTCAATGAGGAACCCCCGCAGCAGCCAGGCCGAGTTCTCATCCGGCCAGCCGGCAAGGCCCGCGGCACCGGCCTGCAGTGTCAGAACCCCCACCGCATAACCGTCGGCTTCGATGACGTACGTGAACCGCGATTCCTCGGCCAGACCGGTCAGGGCCATGCGGAGCGGGTCCCCTACAAAGGTGCTTTGGCCCGGCGCCAGCTCCAGGCCGGCGACTTCACCAAGCTGAATGGCGAGGGAATCGGCGTCGAGCTCATCAAGGGCAATCAGCCAGACAGAAGCAAGGGGGCTTCTCAGGTCAGCGGCCCTCACTGGCTGCGGCAGTTCCGTCTTCGGCGGGCGGGCCTGCGGGGTCCATCCACAGGACTTCCCAAAGATGCCCGTCCGGGTCCTGGAAGCTGTGGTTGTACATAAAGCCGTAGTCCTGGACCTCCTGCGAGGGCCTGCCGCCCGCGGCAAGGGCCTTGCGCACTGTCTCGTCCACGGCCTCTTTGCTGTCCACGGAGAAGGCGGTGATGGCCTCGGTCGCACGGGTGGCATCCACCAGGTCCTTGGACGTGGTTGTCTTGAAGAAGTTTTCCACCAGGAGCATGACGAAGGCGTTGTCATTGATGATCATGCAGGTGGCATTCTCATCCGTGTAGTCCGGGTTGAAGGAGAAACCAAGGGCCGTGAAAAAGTCCACCGACCGCTTGAGGTCCTTGACGGGCAGGTTCAGATAGATTTGGGTAGCCATGGCCCCAAAGCTAGCACCGGACCACGCCAGGTGTCTCCAGTCAGCTGCGGGCTGTCAGCCGGCCCCTTGCTAGTGACCGTAGAAGAGACGTTCGAAAACAGCCCGGGCACGCCGGCTCAGGCGAAGGTAGTCCTCCTCCAACGCCGCCGCGTTACCTGGTTCGTAGCCGCACCAGCGCGCCACTGCCTCCAGGTCGCGCCGGGATGACGGCAGCAGGTCCGACGCTTTGCCGCTCCAGATGACATTGGCTGACCGGATCCGGCTGGCGAGCCGCCAGGCATCGGCGAGCAGCTCTGCGTCTGCCGCGGCGATCAGGTCCAGGGAAGCCGCAGCATCCAGTGCCTCAACAGTGGACGTCGTCCGCAGTTCGTGGTGTTTGCCGGCGTGCTGGAGCTGAAGGAGCTGCACCAGCCACTCGACGTCGCTCAACCCCCCGCGGCCGAGTTTCAGGTGACGGGCGGGATCGGCCCCGCGCGGCAGGCGCTCGGCTTCCACCCGGGCCTTGACCCGGCGCACCTCCCGCACGTCCTGCTCTGAAATCGATTCGGGGTATCTGATCGGGTCTATCAAGGCCAGGAAGTCCCGGGCCAGGTCATCGTCCCCCGCCATCGGCCTGGCCCGAAGCAGGGCCTGCGCCTCCCAGATCAGCGACCACCGGCGGTAGTATTCGGCGAACGAATCCAGGGACCGCACCATGGCGCCGTTCTTGCCCTCCGGCCGCAGGTCGGCATCCATCTGCAGGACCCGTTCGGCCATGATGGCCGGTTTGAGCGGCTGGGTGAGCAGCCCGGACACCAGGGAAACAATCCTCTGGGCCTGTTCCTGTGCCTCGTCCTCCGAGTTTCCGGGCAATGCACGGTGGACATACATGACGTCGGCGTCGGAGCCGTAGCCGATCTCCCGGCCGCCCTGCCGTCCCATGGCCACCACCAGCACGGCGGTCTTCAGCGGGCCCCCGGCGGAGACGGTGCCTTCCGCCACCCGCAGGGCACCCAGCACGGCGGCACGGTCGGTGTCCGCGAGCTCGGCACCCACCTGCTCCTGGCTAAGCAGCCCGGCGGAATCGGCGATCGCAATCCGCAGTATTTCCCGGCGCCGGATCAGCCGGATCAGCCGCATGGCGCTCTCAGGGTCCGAGTGGCGTGACATCTTGGAGGTGATTTCCTGCCACTGGGCTTCGAAGCCAAGCGGCGCAAGATCCTTGTCGTTGCCCAGCCATGCCACCGATTCCGGTGACACCTCCAGGAGGTCCGCAATCAGGCGGGAGTTGGAGAGCACATGGCACAGCCGCTCGGCGGCAGCAGTGGAATCACGGAGCATGCCAAGGTACCAGTGGGTGGTGCCCAGAGCCTCACTGACGCGTCGGAACGCGAGGAGGCCGGCGTCGGGGTCGACGCCTTCGGCGAGCCAGTCCAGGAGGATGGGCAGCAGCTGGCGTTGCAGGGCGGCCCGCCTGCTGACGCCTGCGGTCAGCGCTTCGATGTGCCTCATCGCCCCGCGCGGGTCCCCGTAGCCGAGCGCGGCAAGGCGGCCCTGGGCGGCCTCCGGCGTCAGTCTGGCATCTTCACTGCTGAGCTTGGCCGCAGTATTGAGCAGCGGCCGGTAGAAGATCCGTTCGTGCAGCTCACGGACTGAACGCTTCGTCTTCTGCCAGGCGGCCAGCAGTGCGTCCGCGGGTGGCCGGTCATTGGAAAAGGGGCCCAGGACCGCCTTCGCCAGGGCTCGCAGGGCAGATTCATTGACAGGCATCAGGTGCGTCCGGCGGAGCTGGAACAGCTGGATCCGGTGCTCAAGGAGCCGCAGGTACCGGTAGGCATGGTCGAAGGCAGCGGCGTCCGCCCGGCCGATGTAGCCGCCGGCGGACAGGGCGGCAATTGCCGAGGTGGTGTCCCGGCGGCGGAGCGATTCGTCGGATTTTCCGTGCACCAGCTGAAGCAGCTGGACGGTAAATTCGACGTCGCGCAGGCCGCCCCGGCCCAGCTTGATCTGGCGCTGTTCCTCAGCGGCCGGGATGTGTTCGGTCACCCTGCGGCGCATGGCCTGCACCGATTCGACGAATCCTTCGCGGCCGGCCGAACTCCAGATCAGGGGCGCCACCGCTTTTTCGTAGCGCTCACCAAGCTCCCTGTCTCCGGCTATGGTCCGGGCCTTGAGCAGGGCCTGGAACTCCCAGCTTTCGGCCCAGCGGGCGTAGTAGCTTTCGTGGGAGGCCAGGGTGCGGACCAGTGGTCCCGACTTGCCCTCCGGCCGGAGGTTGGCATCCACTTCCCATAGGCCCGGCTCGCGTGCCACGGAGAAGATGGCCCGCGAGATCCCCGTGGCCAGGGCCGTCCCCACAGTATTGGCACGGGCATCGTCCAGGTCCCCGGCGTCCATCACGTAAATGACGTCGACGTCGGAAATGTAGTTCAGTTCCCGCGCTCCGCATTTGCCCATTCCGATGACGGCAAGGCCGACGCCGGCCACCTCCCCTGCGGTGAACTGCCCGGCCGCCTCCGCCCGGGAGACGGCAAGCGCCGCCTCGATGGCGGCACCTGCGAGATCCGCGAGTTCGGCTCCCACCGCCGGCATGAAGTCCAGCGGGTCCACCGCGCACAGGTCCTTGACCGCAAGGTCCACCACTCCGCGCCGGTAAGCCGTTCGCAGTGCCGCGTATGCTTCGGCGCCGGTCATCCCCGCCACCGGCCGGGACGACCCCGGGTCGGCCCGGACGGATGTCAGCAGGGCAGCACGGAGCTGTTCGGGATCCGCCTGGCGCGGCTCGGGACTGGCCTTGACGTCGAAGGCGGCAAGGTGCTCCGGATGGCGGATGAGGAACTCCCCCAAAGCCTCAGAGGCCCCTAGTACCCGGTATAGCGGCTCACTGGTCTCCGGATCAGCGGCGGCCAACTCCCGGAGCGCCGGGTGTTTTTCAATCAGCCTGACCAGGGACTGCAGGGCGGTGTCCGGGTTTGCCGCCATCGCCAGGCCCGCGAAGATCCTGTCCTGGTCCAGTCCGTCCAGTTCGGCGGCAGCAAGGAACCGCTCGCCCTTCTCCAGGTCACTGAAGCCGGCCGAGATGAGGCGGCGGGCAAGACTCACCGCGCCGCCTAAAGAATGCCGAGGTTGCGCTGCAGTTCGTAGGGCGTGACCTGGAGCCGGTAATCCTGCCATTCGGCGCGCTTGTTGCGCAGGAAGTGCTCGAAGACCTGCTCGCCAAGGATCTGCGGCATCAGCTCAGAGTCCTCCATGGAGCGGATTGCATCGTGCAGGCTCGCAGGCAGGGGGTCATGCCCCATGGCGCGGCGCTCGGCTGAACTCAGCGACCAGACGTCGTCCTCGGCAGCGGCTGGAAGGTCGTAGCCTTCTTCGATGCCCTTCAGGCCCGCACCCAGCAGGACTGCGTATGCGAGGTAGGGGTTTGCCGCGGAGTCGATTCCGCGGTACTCGATGCGGGCCGACTGGCCCTTGCCGGGCTTGTAGAGCGGAACCCTTACCAGCGCCGACCGGTTGTTGTGCCCCCAGCTCAGGTAGCTGGGTGCTTCCCCGCCGCCCCAGAGCCGCTTGTAGGAGTTGACGAACTGGTTGGTCACGGCCGTGAACTCCGGTGCGTGCTTAAGGATTCCGGCGATGAACTGGCGTGCCGTCTTGGACAGCTGGAACTCAGTGCCGGCCTCGTAGAAGGCGTTGGTATCACCTTCGAACAGCGAGAAGTGGGTATGCATGCCGGACCCCGGGTGCGCGGTGAAGGGCTTGGGCATGAATGTTGCGTAGGTGCCCTGCTGCAGGGCGACCTCCTTGATGACCGTCCGGAACGTCATGATGTTGTCCGCAGTCTGGAGGGCGTCAGCGTAACGGAGGTCGATCTCGTTCTGGCCCGGGCCTGCTTCGTGATGGCTGAACTCCACGGAAATGCCTACGGACTCCAGCATGGTCACCGCCGTGCGCCGGAAGTCCTGGGCGACGCCGCCGGGCACGTGGTCAAAGTAGCCACCCTCGTCAACCGGAACCGGGGCGCCGTCCGGGCCCGGATCCTGGGACTTGAGCAGGTAGAACTCGATTTCGGGGTGCGTGTAGCACGTGAAGCCCATGTCCGCGGCCTTGGCCAGGGTGCGCTTGAGAACGTTGCGCGGGTCTGCGGCGGACGGTTCGCCGTCCGGGGTGAGGATGTCGCAGAACATGCGGGATGTCTGCTCGGTCTCGCCGCGCCAGGGCAGGATCTGGAAGGTGGAGGGATCCGGCTGCGCCAGCATGTCGGATTCAAAGACGCGGGCAAGGCCCTCGATGGCGGACCCGTCGAAGCCGAGGCCTTCCTCAAAGGCGCCCTCCACCTCGGCCGGGGCCAGTGCCACAGACTTGAGCGAACCTACGACGTCGGTGAACCACAGGCGTACGAACCGTACGTCGCGCTCCTCGATAGTGCGCAGGACAAACTCTTGCTGGCGGTCCATGAAGGCCTCTTCTCCGGTCAACGTTCTTGCCCCGGGTCCGCGGAAGCGGCAGCCGGCAGCAGCTCACCATCACTTTACTAAGCAATTGGCTCCAATGCGGGAGCCGGCCCCGCACGTAACACAGCGTTAACACCGCAGGCGGCCCGAATATGACGCGGATCACGGCGTTCCGGCCGCCCGGCGGTAGCTTGGAGCGCCGGTACAGCACTACGCTCTTGGCATGGCCACAACCAACAGCCCTGACTCAAGCGCGTCCGCCGAAGTACCCGCACCTTACGGAAACGGCCCTGCACAGGTGCCGGCGCCGTCGTCGGCAGGTCCCGCGAAGCCCGCTGCCAGGGTGCGGATCCACCACCTGCAGCAAGCCAAAAGGGACGGCACGCGGTTCGCGATGCTGACCGCCTATGAGCAGTACAGCGCGGAGATCTTCGACCAGGCGGGCATCGAAGTCCTCCTGGTGGGCGATTCCGCTTCCAACAATGTTTTCGGCAATGAGACCAGCCTGCCGGTCACTGTCGATGAGCTCCTCCCCCTCTGCCGCGCCGTGGCACGGTCCGCCAAGCGTGCGCTGGTGGTGGCCGACCTCCCGTTCGGCAGTTACGAAGTCTCAGCCCGGCAGGGCGTGGAAACCGGGGTCCGTTTCCTTAAGGAAGGCCTGGCCCACGCAGTCAAGATCGAGGGCGGCAAGTACTACGCCGAGACCGTCCGCGCCATGGTCCAGGCGGGCGTCCCGGTGATGGCCCACATCGGCTTCACCCCGCAGAGCGAGCACGCCCTTGGCGGCTACCGTGTCCAGGGCCGCGGCGATGACGCCCAGCGCCTGATCGACGACGCCGTGGCGCTGGCGGAGGCGGGGGCGTTCTGTGTCCTGATGGAAATGGTTCCCGCGGACACCGCCGCCGCAGTGGACGCGGCGGTCAGCGTGCCGACAGTAGGTATCGGTGCCGGCAACGCCACCACCGGCCAGGTTCTGGTATGGCAGGACATGGCGGGACTCCGCGGCGGGAAGATGGCCAAGTTCGTCAAACAGTATGCTGATCTGCGCACAACGCTCAGTGATGCGGCGAAAGCCTACGGCGACGAAGTCCGCTCAGGCCAGTTTCCAGGCCCCGAGCACTCCTTCTAGGACGGCATTCTCGGGCGGCCGTGGCGGATACTTCGAACGCTGTTCAGTCCTCGTCGCCCTTTTCCCAGGCCTCGTTGCGCGCCCGGACCTTTTCCAGGGCGTGTTCAGCTTCCTCGCGGGTCTTGTAGGGGCCGATCAGCTGGCTCCAGTCCGAAAGCGCATCCTCCTCCACCTCGTGGGTGTTCACGTTGTACCAGTACTCCGTCATCGGTGCTCCTCGTTCCGGCCTCAACGGCCTTTCTGTGATCCACGTAACTTATGCACGGATCGGGACAGGTTGGTCTTTGAAGTTACTTGGCGTTCTGCGGTCCCTTATATGATCAATCTATGCCTTCCCTAGCCTCGACTGCACCCACCGGAACCCTCACCCGGGGAACGGTCAGCCCGCAGCTCCCCGTACCGGCGTCCATCCCCCGCCCCGAGTACGTGGGCAAGCCCGCTCCGGCCAAGTTCACCGGATCAGAGATCAAGTCGGCCGAAACGATTGAGAAAATCCGGATCGCAAGCCGGATCGCCGCACAGGCCATCGTCGAGGTCGGCAAACACATCGAGCCTGGCGTGACCACCGACCAACTGGACAAGGTGGGCCACGAATTCCTCCTGGACCACAGGGCGTACCCGTCCACCCTGGGGTACCGCGGATTCCCCAAATCACTGTGCTCGTCCCTGAACGAAGTGATCTGCCACGGCATCCCGGACAGCACCGTGGTGCAGGACGGCGACATCATCAACATCGACATCACCGCCTTCATCAACGGCGTCCACGGCGACACCAACTACACGTTCCTGGTCGGCGACGTCGATGAAGAATCGCGGCTGCTCGTTGAGCGCACCCGGGAATCGCTCAACCGGGCCATCAAAGCGGTGGCACCCGGCCGGGAAATCAATGTGATCGGACGCGCCATCCAGTCGTACGCCAAGCGTTTCGGCTACGGTGTGGTGCGGGACTTCACCGGCCACGGCGTCGGGGAAGCCTTCCACACCGGGCTCATCATCCCGCACTACGACGCAGCCCCCGCTTACAACACCGTGATCGAGGCAGGCATGGTTTTCACCATCGAACCCATGCTGACACTCGGTACGGTTGAATGGGACATGTGGGAGGACGACTGGACGGTGGTCACCCGTGACCACAAACGGACAGCCCAGTTCGAGCACACCCTGCTGGTGACAGAGTCCGGCGCCGAAATCCTCACCCTGCCCTGAAATCCGTGCTGGTCAGCCACCCGGCCCGCCCCGCACGCCCTTCCAAGAACGGAACAACATTGGCCAAGAAGGACGAGAAGTCGCACAAGAACTCCCCGCTGATCGGAATCGACATCGGCGGAACGGGAATCAAGGGCGGCATCGTCGACCTGAAAAAGGGCAAGCTCCTCGGTGAGCGGTTCCGCGTTCCCACTCCACAGCCCGCAACCCCGGAGGCTGTTGCTGAAGTGGTTGCCCAGGTGGTGGCCGAGCTGTCCGCACGTCCCGAGGCACCGGCCGCCGATTCACCGGTTGGCGTGACGTTCCCCGGCATCATCCAGCATGGCGTGGTCCATTCGGCAGCCAACGTGGACAAGAGCTGGCTCAACACGGACATCGACGGTTTGCTGACCGCCCGGCTGGGCCGGCCCGTCGAGGTCATCAACGACGCCGACGCCGCCGGCCTGGCGGAGGCCCGCTACGGTGCCGGCGCCGGGATCGACGGTACTGTCCTGGTCATCACACTGGGCACCGGCATCGGTTCCGCTTTTATCTTCGACGGACGCCTGGTTCCCAACGCCGAGCTGGGCCACCTGGAGATTGACGGCTTCGACGCCGAAAGCAAGGCCTCGGCCGTGGCACGCGAGCGGGACGGGCTCAGCTGGGATGAGTACAGCGTGCTGCTGCAGCGCTACTTCTCCCACGTGGAATTCCTCTTCTCCCCGGAACTGTTCATCGTGGGCGGCGGCATCTCCAAGCGGGCCGACGAATACCTGCCCAACCTCAGGCTGCGCACACCCATCGTGCCCGCCAAGCTGAAGAATGAGGCGGGGATCGTCGGTGCCGCCGTCGAAATTGCAGTCAAGCACAAGCTGACTAAATAAGTCCGGAGTGCCGGTGGTGGCTGCGGCTTCCCCTCCGCTGCCACCACCGGAAGTTCTACGCCCGTGCCTACAGGGGGGTCTTCTCGGAGCTCTTGGCGCCCTTGGCGGTTTGTTGCGTGGCGTCTTCAGCTGACTCGTGACGGAGCAGTGCGATGGCAGTCTCGAAGTCCTCAAGCGACTCGAATGCCTGGTAGACGCTGGCGAAGCGAAGGTAGGCCACCTGGTCGAGTTTCTGCAGGGGCCCCAGGATGATCAGCCCCACCTCGTGGGCGTCGATTTCCGCAGCACCCGAGGCACGGATCTGCTCCTCGACCTCCTGGGCGAGGAGCGCCAGGTCATCTTCGCTGACAGGGCGTCCCTGGCAGGCCTTGCGTACGCCGTTGATGACCTTGCTCCGGCTGAACGGCTCGCCTACGCCGGAACGCTTGATGACCGAGAGGCTGGTTGTTTCCACTGTGGTGAACCTGCGGCCGCATTCCGGGCACTGCCGACGGCGCCGGATGGCTGAGCCGTCGTCGGCCATGCGGCTGTCCACAACACGGGAGTCCGGATTACGACAGAACGGACAGTACATGATGTCCCCTCCCTGTTGCTTCCTGTGACCTGTTGCTTCCTCTGGCCGTCTATCAGTCTACGACTACATGTAGCGGAATAACAATCCTGTAATTACTACATGTAGTGGATACTCCGGCATTCACGCCCGCGCGCAGGTGATCAGCGCGGCTGCTGGAACCGCGCAGTGACAGCTTCGCCGTGGGCCGGCAGATCCTCGGCGCCGGACAGGCTCACGATGTGGCCGCTGACTTCCTGCAGCGCCGCCCTGCTGTAATTCACCACCTGGATGGCACGCAGGAACGTGGTGACGTTCAGTCCGGAGGAGAACGCGGCCGTACCGCTGGTGGGCAGGACGTGGTTTGAGCCGGCGCAGTAGTCGCCCAGGCTGACCGGGCTGTAGTCACCCACAAAAATTGCACCGGCGTTACGGATCCGGGCGGCCACCGCCGGGGCGTCCGCGGTCATGATTTCAAGGTGTTCGGCCGCGTAGGCGTCACAGGCGGCGATGCCCTGCTCGAGGTCCTCCACCAGGACAACACCTGACTGCGGGCCGGAGAGCGCCTCCCGGACCCGCGCAGAGTGCTTGGTGCCGGCGGACTGCCTGTCCAGTTCCGCACGGACAGCGGCGGAAAGGTCTTCCGAATCGGTGATGAGTACGGAGGCGGCGTGCGGGTCGTGTTCGGCCTGGCTGATCAGGTCCGCAGCCACCAGGGCAGGCTGCGCGGAGGAATCGGCAAGAATCGCGATTTCGGTGGTGCCTGCCTCTGAATCGATTCCCACCACGCCTTTGACCAGGCGTTTGGCAGTGGCGACGAAGATGTTTCCCGGACCTGTGACTACGTCAACGGGTTCCAGGGCAGGTCCGGCGTCACCCGCCTCCACACCGTAGGCGAAGGCGGCGATGGCCTGCGCGCCGCCGATGGCGTAGACCTCGTCGATGCCCAGCAGGGCAGCCGCCGCAAGGATGGTGGGGTGCGGGAGTCCGTCGAAGTTTTTCTGCGGCGGCGATGCGAGGGCAATGGATTGGACGCCCGCAGCAAGGGCCGGCACCACGTTCATGATCACTGATGACGGGTAGACGGCCAGGCCGCCGGGGACATACAGGCCCACACGCCCCACAGGCACCCAGTTCTGGCTGACGAGGGCGCCTTCGCCGAGTTCGACGTCGATATTCCGGGGCCGCTGTCCGTCAGCGAACCGCCGTGCGCGGCTGATCGATTCTTCCAGCGCCCTGCGCACCGCCGGATCGAGGTCCGCCAGTGCTTTGGCCAGGGATTCAGCGGGGACCCGCGGGTGTTCCTGCCGGACGCCGTCAAACCTGAGCGAGAGCTCGCTGAGCGCGGCGAAGCCGCCTTCGCGGACTGCCCCGATGATGTCCCGGACCTTCTGTTCCGCGTCCGCCACCGTGTGCTGCCGGGCCCGGGGTACTGCGGCACGCATACCGGCGAGCGTCAGGCCCCGTCCCCGAAGATCGACCGTGCGGAAGCTGACGGCTGCGGCAGAAGGGGCGGCGGAAAACTCAGGAGTAATGGTCACCGGTCCATTTTACGCACCCGGGGCGGTCCCACCGGCTACCGGGGCGCTGCCGGCGTCGGGCCCGCGGTTGAGCAGGTTCAACAGGCTGAGCACAAAAACGGACGCTGCCGTGGCAGCCGGCCAAAGGAGCAGGACAGGCAGGGCCCGGAGCGAAAAGGCCACACTGGCGTTAACCGAGGTGTCGGCGGGCGCTCCCCAGAGCTGCCCTGCGAGTACACCGCTCAGCCACGCCAGGACGGCGCCGGCAAGGCCGCCGGCAAGGCTGGAGAGGAAGGCCGGCTGCGAAGCGCGGCCGTCTTTGTCCGTCAGGAAGACGGCCACCAGGCAACCGAGGAACACGAAGATGCCCGCGAGCGTAAGGTCCCGGGGCAGCCAGACCTCGGGATTGGTTCCGTTGGCAAGGGCAGGATCACGGGTGATCAGGTTCAGTCCGCCCGGGGCCAGCAGCCACCAGAGGAGGCCGCCCGGAACACCGCCGGCCGCTGCAACGGCAAACCACTTCCACGGTGGACGGGAAGACCGGCGGTGGGCGGCGTGTTGACTCATTAATAAACCTTAACAAAAGTTGGCACCACCCGATCAGATGACGTGGCGGGTCAGGCGATTCCGCCGGGCCGGGCAGGAGCAATACGCTTAATGCAGAGTCCGAATTAAGCCTGCGTTTCAGGGAGCCGGTTACCACCATGACAGACAAGACGGCGTACGAGAACACCTTCAAGGAGATGTTCCGCCGCCACGCGGCCGGCGTTGCCATCATCACCGTCAACTACCAGGGCGAGCCGTATGGCTTCACCGCAACGTCCGTTGCCTCGTTGTCGGCACAGCCTCCGCGGTTCACCTTCAACATGGCCCGGAGTTCGAGTTCCTGGCCCGCGGTGGCCAATACCACCCACCTCGGTGTCCACATGCTTGGTCTGGAAAACCAGGAGCTGGCAGACCGGTTCGCGCGCACCAAAGACCGTTTCGGCGGAGATCACTGGGAGCTTGGCCCGCACAACGTCCCGATCCTCAAGGGCGTCGCAGGCTGGCTCATCGGCGAAATCCAGATGCGGCTCTCGTTCGAGAACAACGCCGTGGTGGTCGTCGAAGTGGTGGACGGCGAAGTGGGCGGCGATGGTTCGCCGCTCCTCTACCACGGTGGCGCCTATGGCCAGCCGGTCCCGCTGGACTACGAAATCTAGTTGTCCAGGCAGGTCGGCCCGAGGAGGACTTTCAGGTCCCCGAACAGGGACGGACTCGGGTTGACCCGCAGGTGCACCGGCAGGCCCATGACTTCGGTCCGTGTGTCGCCCTGCAGGTGCAGGCGGACTTCGGAGTTTCCGCGGTGGTTGCGCAGGACATCCCCGAGTTCGGTGACCACAGCCTCTGTTGCCTTGTGCGTGGGCATGGAGATGAGTATGGGGCCGTTTGTGCCTTCGCTGAGGTCCGGTACGGACAGCTCCATGCAGTTCAGGGCCACGGCCCCGTCGTCGCGCCGCTGCAGGCGGCCCTTGACCACCACGATGAGGTCCTCCGCCAAGACGGATGCGATGGGGCCGTAGACCTGGCCGAAGAACATCACTTCCATGGAGCCGCCGAGGTCTTCGATTTCCGCGCGGGCGTAGGCGTTGCCGCTGGCCTTCGCTATCCTGCGGCTCAGCGAGGTGATCATGCCGGAGATGGTGATGATCGCGCCGTCGTGAGGCCCGTCCTCGGCGATCACCGACGTGATGCTCTGGTCCGCGTGCTGGCTGAGGAGTCCTTCGAGGCCCTGCAGCGGGTGGTCCGAGACGTACAGTCCCAGCATGTCCCGCTCGAACGAGAGCTTGTCCTTCTTCTCCCATTCCGGAAGGTCTGGAATCTCAATGCTCAAAGAAGCCTCGGATTCGGCCTCGTCGAAACCGGCGAAGAGGTCAAACTGGCCGATCGCCTCATTGCGCTTCAACGTGATGACGGAGTCGATGGCCTCTTCGTGGATCATCGCCAGCGCCCGCCGGTGGTGGTTCAGGGAGTCGAAGGCACCGGCCTTGATCAGTGATTCGATGGTCCGCTTGTTGCAGACAACGGCAGGGACCTTCACCAGGTAGTCCTTGAAGGACGTGTAGGCGCCTTCCTTTTCGCGGGCGGCCACCATGGCTTCGACGGCGTTGACGCCGACGTTGCGGATGGCCCCCATGCCGAAGCGGATGTCGTTGCCCACAGGCGTGAAGTTGAGGGCTGACTCGTTGACGTCCGGCGGCAGCACCGTGATCCCCATGCGGCGGCATTCGTTCAGGTAGATCGCGGACTTGTCCTTGTCGTCGCCCACCGAGGTCAGCAGGGCGGCCATGTACTCCGGCGCGTAGTGCGCCTTGAGGTAGGCGGTCCAATAGGAGATCACGCCGTAGGCGGCGGAGTGCGCCTTGTTAAACGCGTAGTCGGAGAAAGGAAGCAGGATGTCCCACAGGGTCTTGACGGCCTCCATGGAATATCCGTTGTCCTGCATGCCCTGGGAGAAGCCGGCGAACTGCTTGTCCAGTTCGGATTTCTTCTTCTTACCCATGGCGCGGCGCAGGATGTCTGCCTGTCCAAGGGAATAGCCCGCGAGCTTCTGCGCGACGGCCATAACCTGTTCCTGGTAGACAATCAGCCCGTAGGTCCCGCCGAGGATCTCGGCCAGCGGTTCCTTCAGCTCCGGGTGGATCGGGATGACTTCCTGGATCCCGTTCTTGCGCAGCGCGTAATCGGTGTGCGCGTTGGCGCCCATCGGACCCGGGCGGTAGAGGGCCAGCACGGCGGAGATGTCTTCGAAGTTGTCAGGCTTCATCAGCTTCAGGAGCGCACGCATGGGTCCGCCGTCGAGCTGGAACACGCCGAGGGTGTCGCCGCGGGCCATCAGCTCATAGGACGGGACGTCGTCCAAGGCAAGCGTGTCAAGGTCAAGGTCATGGCCCCGGTTGAGTTTGATGTTCTCCAGGGCGTCGGAAATGATCGTCAGGTTCCGCAACCCCAGGAAGTCCATCTTGATCAGGCCCAGGCCCTCACAGGTGGGGTAATCGAACTGCGTGATCACCTGGCCGTCCTGGATGCGGCGCATGACCGGGATGACGTCGATGATGGGGTCCGAGGACATGATGACGCCGGCCGCGTGGACGCCCCACTGGCGCTTCAGCCCCTCAATGCCCAGGGCGGTTTCGAAAACCTTTGCAGCTTCCGGATCGGTGCTGATGAGCTGGCGGAAATCGCCGGCCTCGCCGTAGCGCTTGGACTCAGGGTTCTGTATGTCTGCGAGCGGGATGTCCTTGGCCATGACGGCCGGCGGAAGGGCCTTGGTCAGCTGCTCCCCCATGCTGAAGGGGTAGCCGAGCACGCGGGACGAATCCTTGAGCGCCTGCTTGGTCTTGATGGTGCCGTAGGTGACGATCATGGCGACGCGCTCGTCACCGTACTTGCGGGTCACATAGTCGATGACTTCGGAGCGGCGCCGGTCATCGAAGTCGACGTCGAAGTCAGGCATGGAGACGCGGTCCGGGTTCAGGAAGCGCTCGAAGATCAGGCCGTGGTGCAGCGGGTCGAGGTCGGTGATCCGCATGGCGTAGGCCACCATGGAACCGGCACCGGAGCCACGGCCCGGCCCAACGCGGATGCCGTTGTTCTTCGCCCAGTTGATGAAGTCGGCCACCACCAGGAAGTACCCGGGGAAGCCCATGGAGGTGATGACTTCCAGCTCGTAGTCGGCCTGCGTGCGGACCTTGTCCGGAATCCCGCCCGGGTAGCGGTACTCAAGCCCGGCGGCCACTTCCTTGACCAGCCACGAGGTCTCATCCTCGCCCGGCGGGCAAGGGAACCGGGGCATGTAGTTGGCCCCCGTATTGAACGAAACTTCGCAGCGCTCGGCGATCAGGAGGGTGTTATCGCACGCGTCAGGGTGATCCCTGAAAAGCTCCCGCATTTCCTGGGGCGACTTGAGGTAGTAACCGCTGCCGGAGAATGCGAACCGGGAGCCGCCATTGTCATAGGTGGGCTCCAGCAGGGTCGAACCCGACTGGATGGCCAGCAGCGCCTCATGGGCCTTGGCGTCGTGCTCGTGGGTGTAGTGGAGGTCATTGGTGGCCACCAGGGGCAGGTTCAGGTCCTTGGCCAGGCGCAGCAGGTCCCCGGTGACGCGGCGTTCGATGTCCAGGCCGTGGTCCATCAGTTCGCAGAAGTAGTTCTCTGCACCGAAGATGTCGCGGAACTCCGAAGCAGCTTCCAGGGCCTCACGGTACTGGCCAAGGCGCAGACGGGTCTGGACCTCCCCCGACGGGCAGCCGGTGGTGGCGATCAGGCCTTCCGAGTACGTGTTCAGAAGCTCCCGGTCCAGCCGCGGCCACTTCCCGAACACGGCGTCCAGTGATGCGATGGACGATGCACGGAAGAGGTTGCGCATCCCGGCGTTGTTGTAGCTCAGGAGCGTCATGTGGGTGTATGAACCACCACCGGAGATGTCGTCTTTCCGCTGGTGTTCCTCGCCCCAGCGGACCCTGCTCTTGTCCGTCCGTGCGGTGCCGGGAGTGACATAGGCTTCGACGCCGATGATGGGCTTGATGCCCTGGTCCGTGGCGCGTTTCCAGAAGTCGAAGGCCCCGAACAGATACCCGTGGTCGGTGGTGGCCAGGGCCGGCATGCCGAGGCGTTCGGTCTCATCGAACAACTCCCCCAGGCGGGCAGCGCCGTCCAGCATGGAGTATTCGGTGTGGTTGTGAAGATGGACGAACGAGGCATTGCTGGAAGTCACCGCACTATTCTATGCGCTGGCCGGACGTCCCCGCCGCAGCGACCCAGCGCCTAGGCTTGACCCGATTCCAGGACTTCAAGGGCATAGGCGAGGTCCTGCGGATACTCGCTGGTGACCGTCACGCGCTCCCCTGTCACAGGGTGCTCAAATCCGAGCTGGCGGGCATGCAGCCACTGACGGGTCAGGCCCAGCGTGGCGGCGAGCCGCGGGTCCGCGCCGTAGGTGAGGTCCCCGGCGCAAGGGTGGCGAAGCGCGGAGAAGTGAACCCGGATCTGGTGCGTGCGGCCTGTCTCCAGGTGCACCTCCACCAGGGTGGCTTTGCCGAAAGCTTCGAGCACCTCGTAATGCGTGATGGACGGCCGGCCGTCCTCGATGACGGCAAACCGCCAGTCATGTCCCGGGTGCCGCCCGATGGGCGCATCAATGGTGCCTTCGAGGGGATCCGGAAGGCCCTGGACGACGGCGTGATACACCTTCTCCACTGTGCGCTCCTTGAACGCGCGCTTCAGGGCGGTGTAGGCACGCTCCGTCTTGGCCACCACCATCACGCCCGACGTGCCGACGTCGAGCCGGTGCACGATGCCGGCCCGCTCAGGGGAACCGGACGTCGAAATCCGGTACCCGGCGCCCGCAAGGCCACCCACGACGGTGGGTCCCACCCACCCTGGTGACGGGTGGGCCGCGACCCCCACGGGCTTGTCCACGACGACGAAGTCGTCGTCGTCCAACAGGATCTTCAGGCCTTCCACAACTTCCTCCACCACTTCGAGCGGGTCCCGTCGATCAGGCACCGTCACTTCAAGCACATCCCCGGCTGCCAGGCGCGCGGACTTGCTGAGCTTTTTGCCACGGTTCACTACATTGCCTTCGGCAATAAGCGTGGCGGCCAGGTTCCGGGAGATCCCCATCAGCCCCGCGAGCCCCGCATCGGCCCGTGTTCCGCCGAATTCCTCGGCCACTACGATGCGTTCAGGCATCATCGGCTTTCTTCTGTGGTGCCGTGACGTGCCTGGAACCATCCAGGGAGATCCCCTTCAGGGTCAGGATGCAGATGATGGCCACCGCGGAGACCACGGCGGAATCAGCAATATTGAAGATGGCAAAATTCGGCAGCTGGATGAAGTCAACAACATGCCCCATCCCGAAGGATGGCTCCCGGAGCAGCCGGTCCGTCAGGTTGCCCAGCGCCCCGCCCAAAAGGAGCCCCAGTGCCAACGCCCACCAGGCTGAACCCAGCTTCCGCACCTGGAACAGGATGGCAATGGAGACGCCGGCCATAATGATGGAAAACACCCACGTTACGTTTTCGCCGATGGAGAATGCCGCACCGGAGTTGCGGATGAAATACCAGTGCAGGAGTGGCGGCAGCACCGGAATACGTTCTCCCTCCACCATGGTGGAGGTCACCCAGAGTTTGGTCAGCTGGTCCAGCACGTAAGCAAAGACTGCAAAGCCTGCGAAGAGCGAAAGCAGGCGCGCCCGCGAGGGACGGGAGGAGGAAGATGAAGAAGCGGGGTGTGCAGCGTCCGCGGCGAGGTCGTCAGTCATGGTGCTTTCATTTGGTGAAACCGATGCTAATCACAAAAGCCGGCGGCCGAGGAAACCCCAGCCACCGGCTTTCAGAATACGTGCTTTGCGAAACTAGTGCGCTTCAACTTCCGGGGCGGCAACTGAGCCACGGGCGTCGAGGTCGCGGAGCTGGCCTTCGATGTAGGCCTTCAGGCGTGAACGGTAGTCACGCTCGAAGCCACGGAGCTGCTCAACCTTGCGTTCCAGGACGGAGCGCTGCTGCTCAAGGGCGCCAAGGATCTTTCGGGACTTCTCCTGGGCATCGTTGACCAGGCTGCTGGCTTCGATCTGCGCCTCGGCAATGATCTTGTCCTTTTGGGCCTGACCGTCAGCGACGTGGCGATCGTGCATCTGCTGGGCCATGGCAAGCAGGCCGGCCGCGGACTCGGCGGAAACCGTGCTGCCTGCAGCAGCTGCGGGCGCAGCGGCCGGAGCGGCTGAAACAGGTACTACCTGTTCGGCTTCCTTCTTCTTGGCGGCGTCAGCAGCCTTGGCCTCAGCTTCGGCCTTCGCGGCGGAGTCGTCCTTTTCGGCCTTGACGGGCGCGGGGACCTTCTCGACCACCGGGGCGGCTGCAGTTGCGCTGGCCGGCACGGCAGTGCCTGATTCGGCAAGCTTCTTGCGGAGCTCGTCGTTCTCCTGGTTCAGGCGCCTGAGTTCCACGACGATCTCGTCCAGGAAGTCGTCAACTTCGTCCTGGTCGTAGCCTTCGCGGAACTTGGTCGGCTGAAAGCGCTTGTTGACAACGTCTTCTGGCGTCAAAGCCATCTGGTCACCTCATTGGTCTAGTTAGTCAGTAGGCCTTCCGGCCGTCAAAACTACGGTACCTAAATATTGTCTGGTTCCTCTAATTCAACACTGGGTGTCAAACCGGAGATTTCTTCGCTTCGCAGAGTTGCCGTTCCCTGAGGGGAACTTCACCTGCGCCGCTAGGTCTTATCGAAAACTTACGCGAAACCCCGGGTGACCGCCATTGCGATGACGACGGCGATGAACAGGATCAGGAAACCCAGGTCCAGCGTCACACCCCCAAGCCGCAGCGGCGGGATCATCCGGCGCAGCACCTTCAGCGGAGGGTCGGTGGCGGAATACACCGCGTGGGCCACCACGAGGGCAACGCCGCGCGGCCGCCATTCCCTGGCGAACATCTGGACCCAGTCAAAGACCAGCCGGATGATGAGCCCCACAAAGAACAGCAACAGGACGATATAGACAAGTCCGAAAACAATTCCCATGACTTAACTCATATCTCCATGTCCATCCGGATACCGCAGTGCCCTGCCAACGTTTCGTGTCTATTTCAGCACAGATGCCAGACAGGTGTACCTGCCTGGCATCCGCTCGAAGCTTTTGTGGCTAGCTTTGGTTGAAGAAGCTGGCCTGGGTCTCGCTGACCTTCTTGTCATCACCGATGACCTCAACGTACGACGGCGAGAGCAGGAACACCTTGTTCGTGACCCGTTCAATGCTCCCCCGGAGCCCGAAAACCAGTCCGGCCGAGAAGTCCACGAGGCGCTTGGCGTCTGACTCACCCATGTCGGTGACGTTCATGATGACAGGGATGCCGTCCCGAAAACTCTCGCCAATGAGCTTGGCGTCGTTGTAGGACCGGGGGTGGATGGTGGTGATCTGGCGAAGCCCGGTGGTTTCTTCGCGGCTCGAGGCCGCACGCTTAATGGGGGTCACAGGTGCGCGGTATTCCTCTTCGGGGGCGTAGGACGACTCGCGGCTGACATCGCGGACCGGTGCCGGTGCACGGCGCTCCTCGCGGTCAACTTCCATTGATTCGTCCTCGTCCTTACGTGTTGTGGTGTGCTCGGACTCGTAATGTTCATCGCCATCGGCGAGCCCAAGATAGATCATTGTCTTGCGCAGAGCGCCGGCCATGGTCGACTCCTAATCGTGTCCGCAGACGGGCCGCCCAATGACTTGACAGCACTGGCATCCCCCGCCATTCACTTCCTATAGCTCGACGCTACCGCACGTCAGGACGCGATCCGAGAATATCGGAACCGATTCGCAGGTGTGTCGCCCCGAAGCGGATGGCCGCTTCAAGGTCCTGGCTCATACCCGCCGAGATGGACCGGGCGGAGGGATGGTCCGTCACCAGGGCCGCCGAGACGCCGGCAAGTTTCTCGAAGGCTGCCTCCGGGCTGCTGCCGAGAGGAGCCACGGCCATGACGCCCGCCAACTCCAGTCCAACAGCTGCCGCCAGCCTGTCCGCCAGGAAGGGCACCTCAGCCGGCGCCGCCCCGCCACGGTGGGTGCCGGCGTCGTCGTCGAGATTGACCTGGATAAAACAGTCAAGCGGTCCGCGCCCGGTCCTGGCCTGTTCCGCGGAAATGGCCCGCTCGAGGCTGTCCACCAGTGTCAGCCGGTCAACAGAGTGCAGTGCGCGGGCGTAGCGGACCACGGATTTTGCCTTCTTGCTCTGCAGCTGTCCGACGAAATGCCAGGTGAGGTCAAGATCGGCCAGTTCAGCTGCCTTCGACGAGGCTTCCTGGTCCTTGTTTTCGCCGATGTCGCGGACGCCGAGTTCCGCCAGCCGCCTGATATCCGCGGCCGGATGGAATTTGGTAACCACGATCAGGGTCGGCAGCTCCCCGGACCGGCCCGAGGCGGCGGCAGCGGCTTCGATGCGCCGCTGGACGGTGGCCAGCCGCCGGGACAGCTCAGCCGTCCGGCCTGCGCCGGCAGCAGCGTCGCTTTCACTCATGTGACCACACGAGTCCGGCAAACCTGCCAGTGGCGCTGGACCGGCGGTAGGAGAAAAGCTGATCAGTCTCAAGCGTGCAAGGCCCCGCGTAGTCGACAATGACGCCGTCGGCTTCCAGCTGGCTCCTCGCCCCGGCAGGCAGATCCAGGGACGGTGTGCCCCACGATGTGGAAGCCCACGCCGCAGGAACCCGGGCCGCGACTTCTGCACGCAGCCCAGCGGGGACCTCGTAGCAGGAACCACAGATGGAAGGACCAAGCCACGCATGGATACCGGCCGCTCCAGCTGACCTCATTTTCCGCACAGCGGCCGGAAGTATCGCGTTTGCGATGCCCGGACGGCCGGCGTGCACGGCCGCCAGGACCGGACCATCAGGCCCTTCTCCAACGAGCACCACGGGCACGCAGTCGGCCACCATCACGGCGAGCGGCAGGCCCTGCGACACCATGGCGTCCGCCGTCGGGGCAGCAGTATCCGGTTCCATCACTTGAACGGCGGTGCCGTGGACCTGCTCCATGAACCTGAGGGATCCGGAAACCAGGCCCGCGGCGTTCTCCAGGGCACGGCGGCGCTGGAGAACGTCAGCGGGGTTGTCCCCCACATGAAGGGCAAGGTTGCCTGCGTGGATGTCCGTGAAGGCCACACTCACGCCGGGACGGACGGCCGTCCGCCAGAAGAACAAGCCGTGCCCTATTTCAGGAAGTCGGGGACATCCAGGTCGTCCGCACGGCTTCCGGAGAGGTCGGGCTCCACCACGGAGGGGAGGTCGACGTCGAAACCTGAGTCGGCGGGGACCGAGGACTGCCGCTGCTGGCCCCAGTTGCTGAGTCCGGACGCACCGACACCGGCGTGGACAGGCTGGGCGTTCATCTGGTGGCTGCTTGCGGAGGCAGGGGCCTGGGTGGGCGCCGCAGCGGGCCGCTGGGGGGCCACCTGGGGCTGTGACTGGTCCATGGACGGCGAGGTGGCCTTGACGTCGTCGAACCCTGCGGCAATGACCGTGACGCGGGCTTCGTCACCAAGGGCGTCGTCGATGACGGCACCGAAGATGATGTTGGCTTCCGGGTGGGCCACTTCCTGGACAAGCCGCGCTGCTTCGTTGATTTCGAACAGACCGAGGTCTGAGCCGCCCTGGATGGACAGCAGAACGCCGTGGGCGCCGTCGATGGAGGCTTCCAGGAGCGGGGAAGCAATAGCCAGTTCCGCAGCCTTGACAGCACGGTCTTCGCCGCGGGCGGAGCCGATGCCCATCAACGCGGAGCCTGCACCCTGCATGACGGACTTGACGTCGGCGAAGTCAAGGTTGATCAGGCCGGGGGTGGTGATGAGGTCCGTGATGCCCTGGACACCGGACAGCAGGACCTGGTCAGCGGAGCGGAAAGCGTCCAGGACCGAAACGTTGCGGTCGCTGATGGACAGCAGACGGTCGTTGGGGATGACGATCAGGGTGTCGACTTCGTCGCGGAGGGCGTCAATGCCCGCCTCGGCGGAGCCTGCACGGCGGCGGCCTTCGAACGTGAAGGGACGGGTTACCACGCCGATGGTCAGTGCGCCGAGCGAGCGGGCAATGCGGGCGACGACGGGCGCGCCGCCGGTGCCGGTTCCACCACCTTCGCCCGCGGTGACGAAGACCATGTCCGCGCCGCGGATGACCTCTTCGATCTCTTCGGCGTGGTCCTCGGCAGCCTGCCGGCCCACTTCCGGGTTCGCACCCGCGCCAAGGCCGCGGGTCAACTCCCGCCCGATGTCGAGCTTGACGTCGGCATCGCTCATCAACAATGCCTGGGCATCGGTGTTGACGGCGATGAACTCGACGCCGCGAAGACCGACCTCGATCATGCGGTTGACTGCGTTCACGCCACCGCCGCCGATGCCGACGACCTTGATGACGGCCAAGTAGTTCTGCGGAGCTGCCACGTTACGTGTCCCTTGTTCGTGTTCTATTGCGAAAACTGTGGAGTCGGGCTTGAAGCTTGAAACCCTAACCTTCGAGTTGAAGGTTATAGTTATGTCAAGTAACTCATGTCTGGAACGCTATTTCCAATGCCCTGGACATTCAATAACCGGCGCCGCGTGTCGCGCATATACCGGGAAAATAAACGCTCAGCGCGTCACCGGGTGACGGGGCGCACTCACATCGTAGACACGCACCGGGTTCTTCGGATCCGCAGGAACCTTCAGCAGGGCTTCAAGCACCTTCGCTTTGAGTTCCTTCTCCCCCGCGTTGCCCCAGACGATCGTCTGGCCGTCCACCAGCTTCAGCTCAACAGCGTCCACGGACTGGGCTGATGCATTCGACAGTCGTGCCAGGATATCCAGCGGAAGGGCCCCCAGGACGGCTGCAGTGGCCTGGAAGAGCTCTTTGCCGATGGTTCCCGCCCCGCCGTCAATCACAGGCAGGGCGACCGACGCGGTGTCCGCGGTCGTGCCCAGCACCACACCGTCCACATCGACCAGCTGGTACTGCTCCCCCTGCTTCACCAACGCCACCGGGACCCGTTCGCGCACCTGCACCACCAGCTCGGACGGCGGCCGGGCCTGGGTGGAAACCGACTTGATCTGGACGAGTGGCTCCAGGAGGCGTGCCACCTCCTCGTCGCTGATCTGGGGCAGGGGCTTGCCCTTGAGCGGGTCAAGTGCAGTTCTGACCTGGTCAGCCGTGACCAGCCTCGTCCCGGACACCGAAACAGTTCCCACCGCCAGGAGGGGGGAAAAGACCGCGGCGGCCAGCAGGGCCGAGACCGCCACCAGCGCCGTGCACACGGCAACGAGGATGTGCCGTTTGCGGCGCTTTGCGGGCGGCTCGGGGAAGGCCAGCACATTCTCGCGGCCGGCCGGCCCATCGCTGCTGGAGCGCTTGCCCTCACGTTTCTTCGTCAGGGTTGGAGCGGAGTGGCTGTCCGGTTTTGTCGCGGTAGCTCCGGCGGGCTCCGGCGCGCTTTTGGAGGCCGAGATGACCGCCGGCTCTGCCCGCCCGGTTTCCGTCCGTTTCCGGCCGCCGGGCGACGCATAGGTGGGCCGGCGCGGACTACCCACCGAGGGCCTGCACAATCTTTGGTCCGAAGGCCGTGACATCCCCGGCGCCGACCGTCAGGACGACATCTCCGGGCCCGGCAGCCGCTGCCAGGGCATCCACTGCAGCTCCGGACTCCACGAGGCGTCCGCCGTGGGCCAGGTGTTCGGCGATGAGCTGGCTGGTGACCCCGGGGATGGGATCTTCCCGTGCCGGGTAGATGTCCAGGACCAGGGCGGTGTCGGCCAGGTTCAGCGCGTCGGCGAATTCACGCGCAAACTCCCGGGTCCTCGAGAAAAGATGGGGCTGGAACAGGACGTGGACCTTATGCCCGCCGGCTACGGAGCGGGCCGCGGTGAGGGCTGCCCGGACCTCCGTGGGATGGTGGGCGTAATCATCAAAAACGCGCACGCCGCGCGCCTCGCCCTTCAGTTCGAATCGGCGGGACGCGCCCGAAAAGTTCGCCAGGGCACGCGCGGCCGCGGCGGGGTCGACGCCGAGCTCCAGTGCCACGGCGACGGCGGCCGCTGCGTTCAGCGCGTTGTGCCGTCCCGGTACCTGGAGTTCCAGGGCGAAGCGTCCGGCAGGTGAGGAAACCGCGACGTCCCCGGGGCCGCCGTCGTGCAAGACAAGATCGGACCGGTCTGAGGTTCCGTACAGGACCACCCTGGTGTTGCCGCGCGCCAGCGTGCGTGCGGCCAGGGCCAGGGCACCGGCGTCGTCAGCGCAGGCGATCAGGACACCGTCCGCCGGGAGCAGCATGGTAAAGCGGTCAAAGGATTCATAGACGGCTTCGGCCGTGCCGTAGTAATCCAGGTGGTCAGGTTCAACGTTGGTGACCACGGCAATCCTGGGCCGGTAGTTCAGGAAGGACCCGTCCGATTCGTCGGCCTCGGCCACGAAGATTCCGGATTTCCCGTGGGCAGCGTTGACGCCCAAGGCAGGCACGTTGGCACCGATGGCGAACGACGGGTCCAGTCCGGCGCCTTGGAGGAGAACGGTGATCATGGACGTTGTTGTTGACTTGCCGTGGGTGCCCGCGACAGTGACCACGAGGTCCTCCCCCATGGTGGCCGCCAGTGCTTCCGAACGGTGCAGGACCGGCAGCCCGGCGGCGCGCGCGGCAACCAACTCGGGGTTGTCGGCGCGGATTGCCGAGCCGGCCACGACAGTCTGGGCGTCGCCGATGTTGGCCGCACCGTAGCCCACGGCGATCCTCGCGCCGGCGGCAGCGAGCTCGGCCATGACCGGAAGGTCCTTGGCATCGGACCCGCTCACGGGCACTCCGCGTGCCACCATGATGCGGGCCACGGCGGACATGCCCACGCCGCCGATGCCGATGAAGTGGACGCGGCCCAGGGATTGCTGGCTGCGGATGCCGGCGGGGCTCATGCGGACACCGCTTCCAGGACAAGGTCAGCCATCCGCTGATCGGCGTTTCGGATTCCCAGGCGGCGTGCGTTGGCGGCCATGAGGGCGAGCCGGCCGGGGTCGGTGACCAGGGGAATAAGTTCGCGCGCCACCCACTGCGAGGTGAAATCCCTGTCCGGAACGATCACTGCACCGCCGGCGTTCACGAGTCCTGCCGCGTTCAGCGCCTGTTCGCCGTTGCCGATGGGCAGCGGGACAAACACCGCCGGCACCCCCACTGCCGCCACTTCGCTGACAGTCGCCGCGCCCGACCGCGCAAGCAGAATGTCCGCAGCGGCGTAGACGAGCTCCATGCCGTCCACGTACTCGACCTGGCGGTAGCCCTCAGCGGTGAGGGGGCCGCCGTCGGCGCCCTGTACCGTTTTGCCGCGGCCGGTGATGTGGAGCGTCTGGATTCCGGCGGCGGAAAGGTCCTTCACCGAGGCAGCGACGGCGCGGTTGATGCTCTGGGCACCGGAAGAACCGCCCGTGACAATCAGCGTGGGCTTGTCAGCATCCAGGCCCAGGGCTTCGCGGGCAGCGGCCCGGGCGGAATCCCTGTCCAGTCCCGAAATTTCGCGCCGCATGGGCATGCCGACATGGCGGGCGTGGCGCAGGCGGGTGGTGTCGAACGCTGTGGCCACGTGGCGGGTGAGGAAAGAGCCCACGCGGTTCGCCAGGCCGGGCCGGGTGTTGGCTTCATGGATCACGATGGGGATCCCCCGCCGCCGGGCGGCCAGATACAGCGGCGTGCAGACGTAGCCTCCCACCCCCACGAGGACATCGGCCGATGCCTCGTCAAGGATGCGTCCGGACTGCCGCACGGCACCGGCCAGCCGGGCCGGCAGCCTGAGCAGGTCCATGGAGGGCTTCCGCGGAAACGGAACGCGGTCGATGGTGGCGAGCTGCACACCGGCTGCCGGAACAAGCCGGGTCTCCATGCCGGCGGGCGTACCCACGGCCAGCAGCCTGGCTCCCGGCATGGCGGAACGGAGCGCTGAGGCGATGGCCAGCAGCGGGCTGATGTGGCCGGCGGTTCCGCCGCCCGCAAGGACAATGGAGAGGTTCTGGGATGTCATGTGGTGCTAGGTACGCTTTCTGACGGTTTTTTTGCGGCGGGTGGATCCCCGCGCCCGTTTGGTGCCGAACTTCAGCAGCTTCTTGGGCCGCAGCGCCGGCGCCATCTGTTCGCGTGCGAGCGACAGGACAACGCCTACGGCACACAGCGACATGAGCAGAGCCGAGCCGCCGTAGGAAATGAACGGCAGGGGCACGCCGATGACCGGCATCAGGCCTGTCACCACTGCCATGTTGACGGTGGCCTGCCCCAGCAGCCACACCATGATGGTGCCGGCCAGCACGCGGTGGAACATGTCCTCCTGCGCCACCACCACGCGGTAGATGGCTGCACCGAGGATGGCAAACAGGACAAGCACGACGACGGTGCCCACCAGGCCCAGTTCCTCGCCGATGATGGCAAAAATGAAGTCGTTGTGGGCTTCCGGAATCCAGCTGTATTTCTGCCGGCTCTGGCCAAGGCCGACGCCGAACCAGCCTCCGGAGGCAAGCCCGTAGAGCCCGTTGGTTGCCTGGTAGTTTGCGTCAATGCCGTCGGCACAGGACTGCCCTGTCCACCAGGAGGTGATGCGGCACATCCGGTTTGAGCTGGTGATGGCCATGACTGCCGTCCCGGCAGCAGCCACCAGGGCGGCGAACCCGAAAAGGTAGAGGGGCACACCGGCAAAGAAGAGGGCGGCAGCCGTGATCATCATGATGATCATCGCCGTACCGAGGTCGTTGCCCAGCAGCACCAGCCCGATCACCCCGCCGGCCAGCGGCACCGCGGGAATCAGCACATGGGACAGCCGCTGGAGCAGCTTTCCTTTCCTGGCGAGGACCGTGGCCATCCAAAGCGCCAGGGCAAGCTTGGACGCCTCGGACGGCTGGAAAGTGATGCCGCCGAGGTCAATCCAGTTCTTGTTTCCGTTGACTTCGTCACCGATCAGCTGGACAAGCACCAGGAGGACCAATGCGCCGCCCAGCCCGGGCCAGGCCAGCCGCTTGAGCCAGACCACGTTGATGCGCGAGAGCACAAACATGGTGAAGATACCGATCGCGGCGAACATGCCCTGTTTGAGGGCATCACCATAGGGCGACTTTCCCGCGGCGATGGATTCAACGCTCGAGGCGGACAGCACCATCATGATGCCGATGGCCGTCAGTGCGAGGGTGGAGCCGAGGATGAGGTAGTAGGTCGACCCGTTCTTTGACGTTCCTGTTCCCTCGAGCGTGGACCAGAACCCCCGGTACCAGCCCCGGATGCGTGCGGGCAGCGCAGGTTTGGGTGCCGGCGGCCGGGTGGGCGTGCTGACCATTGTTACTCCTCGCCGGTCTTGGCCTGCCCTTCCACCAGCTCGCGGACAGCTTCGATAAAGGCGTCGCCGCGGTGAGCGTAGGAAGAGAACTGATCCATGGAAGCAGCTGCCGGGGCCATCAGGACGGTGTCCCCCGGCGCGGCAAGCTGCGCTGCTGACGCAACGGCCCGGGCCATCACCCTCTCTCCGGAAACCGGAGAGCTGACCTCGATGGCTCCGCCCGTTACGGCAGTCTGCATATTTTCAGTGTCGCCCGCCGGCGGCAGGATCACGGGGACATCGGGTGCGTGTCGTTCCAGGGCCTCGGCCAGCGGCGCGGTGTCGGAGCCGATGAGAACTACTGCCTTGAGCCGCGCCGCGTGTTCACGGACCAGGTCGTCGTAGCTGACGCCTTTGGACAGCCCGCCGGCAATCCAGATGACCTTGCTGAAGGTTGCCAGGGAGGCCGCGGCAGCGTGTGGATTGGTTGCCTTGGAGTCGTTGACCCAGAGCACGCCGTTTTCCCGGGAAACGGGCTGTATACGGTGGTTGCCCGGCACATAGTCCTGGATCCCCCGGCGCACGGCTTGGGGTTCAACGCCGTAGGCGCGGACCAGGGCGGCGGCGGCAAGGGCGTTGGCCACCATGTGGCGGGGAGCAAACTCTCCAAGGTCCCTGAGGGAAGCCAGTTCGGCCGCGCTGTCCTTCCGCTCCTCGATGAACGCACGGTCCACCAGGAGTCCTTCCACCACTCCGAGCATGCTGATCGCCGGCGTCACGGTGGTGAAACCTACGGCCCGGCAGCCCTCCACCACGTCGGCGTCTTCGACCATCCGTTCGGTTTCGATCTGCTCGGCGTTGAAGATGCACGCCTTTTGGGTGCGTTCGTAGACCTTCGCCTTGTCCGCGAGGTACGAGTTATAGGAACCGTGCCAGTCGACATGGTCTTCTGCCACGTTGAGGCAGACGCTGGCAACGGGGGACAACGATTCGGCCCAGTGCAGCTGGAAGCTGGAAAGCTCGACGGCGAACACGTCATATTCAACGGGGTCGCGGAGGGCGTCCAGAATAGGAGTCCCCACGTTCCCTACCGCGATTGCCTTCAGTCCGGCGGCCTGGAGCATTGACTCAGTCAGTCCCACCGTGGTGGTCTTGCCGTTTGTACCGGTAATGGTGAGCCAGTCCGCCGTTTTGTGGCCCTCCCGAACGCGCAGGCGCCAGGCAAGTTCGACGTCGCCCCACACCGGAATGTGGGCACGCGCGGCCGCCGCGAGGAGCGCCTGGTCCGGCCGCCAACCGGGGCTGGTGACGATGAGGTCAGGGAAGGCGCCGTCGATCCTGGGGACCTTGCTGACCGCTTCCTCACCAAGGAGCACATCGGCGGCGCCGACGATCTTCAGGGTGTCAGCCTGGGCTTTGGCCGTTTCGCTGGTGGCGGCGTCAACCACCACCACGCGGGCGCCGAGTTCAATGAGCGTATCTGCTGCGGCGAACCCGGAAACCCCGATGCCGGTCACTACAACACGCAGGCCGGCCCAGTCGGAATCCCAGCTGACGAGGTTCTGCAGTCGGGGTGAAACTGTCACAGGAGCACGACCCATTCAGCGTAGAAGACGCCCAGGCCCACGGCTACGAAGAGCCCGCCCAGGATCCAGAACCGGACAACGACGGTGACCTCGGCCCAGCCCTGCAGTTCGAAGTGGTGTTGCAGCGGTGCCATCTTGAACACCCGTTTGCCGCCGGTAGCTTTGAAGTAGCCCACCTGGATGATCACAGAGAGGGTGATCAGGACGAACAGGCCGCCGATGACTCCCAGGAGCAGTTCGGTCCGGGACAGGATGGCGAAGCCGGCGATGGCGCCGCCGATGGCCAGGGATCCGGTGTCACCCATGAATATCTTCGCCGGTGACGTGTTCCACCAAAGGAACCCCACCAGGGCTGCACTGATGATTGCCGCCAGCAGCGCCAGGTCCAGGGGGTCCCGGACCGAGTAGCAGCCGCTGCCGGCCTGGCGTGGCGAACCGCACGCCTGGTTGCTCTGCCAGAAGCCCATCAGCGTGTAGGCACCAAACACCATGATCGAGGCGCCGGCTGCCAGCCCGTCGAGGCCGTCGGTAAGGTTCACGCCGTTCGTTGCCGCAGTGACGATCAGGTTGGACCAAAGGACAAAGAGAATGGCCCCCACCACTGTGCCGGCGAAGGCCAGGTCGAGCCAAGGCACGTCCCGTACCAGGGAAATCTTGGTGGACGCGGGCGTGACACCGGCCGAGTTGGGGAAGTTCAGGGCCAGGATGGCGAACCCGATGCCTACCGCGGCCTGCAGGATGAGCTTGGCTTTCGCGTTAAGGCCAAGGCTGCGCTGGCGGGAGATCTTGATGAAGTCATCCAGGAAGCCCACCAGCCCCATCCCCACCATCAGGAAGAGCAGGATCAGGGCGGACGCCGAAGGGCCGGCCGAGTCCGGGTTCATCATCCACATGACCAGGTGGGTCAGTCCGTAGCTGAGCAGGACCGCGGCCACCACGACGGTTCCGCCCATGGTCGGGGTACCGCGCTTGGTGTGGTGCGAGGTGGGTCCGTCATCGCGGATGAATTGGCCGTAGCTCTTATGAACCAGCAGGCGGATAAACAACGGGGTCCCTGCAAGGGCGAGCAGCAGGGCCAGTCCCGAGCCGATCAGAAGTGCAATCACAGCAGGTTGCTCCCTCGGTCGGCAGGTTGGACGGATTGTGGGGGTAATGCTATCCGATCGCCCAGATGCCTCAGCCCCACACTGTTGGAGGACTTGAAGAGGACCAGGTCGCCGGGTTCAAGCTCCGCATCGAGGATTGTGTAAGCCTCCTCAGCCGTTTCGGCGAAGACACATTCGTCACCCCAGGAGCCTTCCTGGACGGCGGAAACATACAGGGCGCGGGCTTCACGGCCAACAACCACAAGCCGCGAAATGTTCAGGCGGACCACTTGGGTTCCCACTGCTGTGTGTTCGCGGATCGAATCGGATCCAAGTTCCAGCATGGCTCCGAGGACGGCCCATGTCCGGCGTCCCCGGCCAAGGTCGGCCAGGGTGCGCAGGGCAGCCCGCATGGATTCCGGATTCGCGTTGTAGGCGTCATTGATGACCGTTACGCCGTCCGGACGTTCAGTGCGTTCCATCCGCCACCGGCTGGCTGCGGTCTGTGTACTCAGCGAAGCAGCGATGTCCCGTCCGGGCACGCCTGCGGCAAAAGCAGCAGCTGCCGCAGCCAGGAGGTTGCCGGTGTGGTGTGATCCGATGAGGCGGCTGCTGACGTGCAGGCCGGCCTCTCCGCCGGGCAGCAGGAGGTCGAATTCAGGGTTTCCCTCAGCGTTGGTGTCCGGGTTGATCGCCTGGACCGCGGCGTCGGCGCGTCCTTCGGCGGAAAAGCCCAGCACGGCGGCGTCGGTGCGGCTGCGCATGGCGGCCACGCGTTCGTCGTCGAGGTTGATGATGGCGGTCCCGGCCGGCGCCAGGGCTTCGAGCAGCTCGCCCTTGGCCTGCGCGATGTTCTCCACGCCGCCGAACTCGCCGGCGTGGGCAGTGCCCACGCCAAGGACCACCCCGATGTCAGGCTTGACCATGTCCGCCAGGTAGCGGATATGCCCTATGCCGGTGGCACCCATCTCAATCACCAGGTAACGCGTGTCCGCATCAGCCCGGAAAACGGTGAGCGGGACGCCAACCTCGCCGTTATAGGATCCCTGCGGCGCAACGGTGGGGCCGTGCTGGGCGAGGATTCCTGCAAGGAGGTCTTTGGTCGTCGTTTTGCCGGCGGAACCGGTAATTCCAATGACGGTGAGAACGCCATCCGCGGCAGCCTTGGCTGAGCGGATCCGGCGGACTGCCTCGGCGGCGAGGGCCCCCATGGCCAGTACAGCATCCGGGACCATTACGGCGGGGTACTTTTCACCATCCGGCCCGGACACCGGGCGCTCCGCAAGAACAAGCACCGCCCCCCGGCTGAAGGCCGCAGCGACGAAGTCGTGGCCGTCGGCCTGCTCGCCCGGCTTGGCCACGTAAAGGGACCCGGGCGTGGCCTCGCGGGAATCGGTGACCACCGACAGGGGCGTGATCCCGGGATCGGCGTCAAGGCGGCCGTTGGTAATTTCGGCGATTTCCGCCGCAGTAAATGCAATCATCTCGGTCTAGGACTCTATCCGGTCGTCTTGGAGAACGGTGAATCCCCTGGCTGTCAAGGCGTTCCGCAGTTCCACGCGGTCATCGAGTGCGAGGTTGACGCCCTTGACTTCCTGCCAGACTTCGTGACCGCGGCCCGCCACAAGAATGGTGTCGCGCTGACCGGCAAGTTCAACCGCCCGCCCGATGGCCGCATCCCGGGGATAGACCTCCTCGATCATGCACTCCAGCCGGTCCTGCTCCCGGGCGGCCCTGGCACCCGCCATCACCTCGGCACGGATGGCTGCCGGGTCCTCATCATGGGGGTCGTCGTCGGTGATGATCACGACGTCCGCGAGCCGGGCGGCGATGGCCCCCATGGCCGGCCGCTTGCCTTGGTCCCGCTGCCCGGTGGCCCCGAAAACGACTATCACGCGGGAGCCGGGCAGTGGCGACCTGACGGCTTCCAGTGCCCGGGCAAGGGCGTCCGTATTGTGGGCAAAGTCGACGACGGCGGCCGGCGACTCCGAGATCAGCTGCATCCTTCCCGGTACTGCAACGGTGAAGGGGTCGTGCTCGTCCAGGGCCTTCTGCACCGCCGCGGGGTCCATGCCTCCGGCCAGGACCATCACGGTGGCCAGCGCCGCGTTAGCAACGTTGAAGGTGCCGGGCAGCCCGGTGTGGACCTTCAACACCAGGCCGTCAGGGCCCTGGAGGGTGAAATTGGAGCCCAGACCGCGGGGGGCCGTTTCCGTGACCTTCCAGTCGGCGTCTCCGGGCGCAGGATCTGCACCCGGGGTGGTCAGGACAGTGGTGACCGGGATCCCCGCCGACGCGGCAAGCCTGCGGCCCCATTCGTCGTCGACCGTTACGACGGCGGCACGGGCGCGCCGCGACGTGAACAGTTCCGCTTTGGTGGCGAAGTAGTCCTCCATGGTCCCGTGCAGGTCCAGGTGGTCCTGCGTCAGGTTGGTGAACCCCGCGACGTCGAACATCACACCGTCCACCCGCTGGAAGGATACGGCGTGGGACGAAACTTCCATTGAAGCGGCGTCCAGGCCTCTTTCCCGCATCAGGGCCAGCAGTCCATGGAGATCCGTTGATTCGGGCGTGGTCAAAAGGCTGGGGATCGGCTTCCCGCCGGCAAGGATCTCGATGGTTCCGATCAGGCCGGTCTTCTGCCCCAGCGAGCGGAGCAGGGCGTTGATGAAGTAGGTGGTGGTGGTCTTTCCGTTGGTGCCCGTCACGGCGTACAGGCGCGGTGCCGTCCCGGTGGGCGGCTGGCTCCGGTAGATCAGGGCTGAGAGCGGCCCCACGACATTGCGCGGGTCTGCCACCACCAGGACAGGGACATCGGTGTCCGCGGAGAGGGCCAGAATGCGGGCACCGGCGTCGTCCGTAAGAACTGCCACCGCTCCCCTGTCCACCGCCTGCGACACGAAATCAGCGCCATGGCGGGTGGCACCGGGCAGGGCCACGTAGAGGTCCCCGAGCTCCACGGTGCGGGAGTTCAGCGATATTCCGGTGACGCTGACCTCAGCGGACGAACCCCGGACCGGAACACCGATTGCCTCCCCGATGCTGTCCAGGTGGACTGCGGCAACGGCGGTTGGCCTGAACCGGTTGGCGGGGGTTTCCCCCTCCGGCGCGCTGCTGCTGCCTGGTGCGTTCTGGTGTGACAAGGGGATCTCCGATGGTGCTAGTGGATCATACGCCCGCCGGAAACTGCTTCCGGTGCGGGCACACTGGGACTGCTGCCTGGCGTGGTACTACTTGGCGAACTGCGGCAACCTGGCCGGTTCACCCGTGGACGGCTGGATGTTGTAGGTGCGCAGCGCCTGGCTCATCACCGAACGGAACACCGGCCCCTGGGTGATGCCGTAGATATTGCCCTTGGGACGCTGCAGCACCACCTCAACAATAAACCGCGGGTCATCCATCGGTGCCATTCCCACGATCGACGCGGTGAAGCCGCAGAATCCTGATTTGCCGTCGTCGCACGGTGATTCCGATGTTCCGGTCTTGGCACCCACACGGTACCCGTCGATCGCTGCGTCCTTGATCTGCCCCTCGGTGACCGCGCTTTCGAGGATGTCCTGGACCTGCTGGGCCGTGTTGTCGGAGACCACCTGGCGGGAGGGCTGGGCGGCCACCTTCTCCGCTTTGCCGTCGGCGGAGATGTAGGCATCGATGAGCCTGGGCTGGAGCATCACCCCGTTGTTGGCGATTGTCTGGAACGCCCGCACTGTCTGGAGTGTCGATTGTGAGACTCCCTGGCCGAAGAGCACCGTGTACTCCTGGCGCCCGTCCCACTGGTCGGCGGGGGTCAGGATGCCGGCTGCGACGGCGGGCAGGCCGATGTCCGGTGCCTCCCCGATGCCGAATTTTTTGAGCCAGTCGTACCTTTGTTCCTTGGTGAGGCGCTGGCCGGCCATCACCGTTCCCGTATTCATGGACCAACCCAGAACCCCGGCGAGCGTGCGGTCTTCGGTGCCGTGGGCGAAGGAGTCCGTGAACGTCTGGCCGTCCACGGTGTACGAGGGTCCGAGAGTAAAGGTGTCCAGGGGGCTGGACTTGCCTTCCTCGATCAGCGCGGCAGCCGTGATCATTTTCTGCACCGATCCGGGCTCATAGGCAGCAGTCACCGAACGCACCCCACGGTCCTTGGCCGCCACCCGTCCGGGATCGTTAGGGTCCGGGGAGTTGGTATCGGCCATGGCGACAATGTCACCGGTCTTGGCATCCATGACCGTGATGACGCCCCATTCGGCCCCCTGCTTGTCCGACTGGCTCTGGATTGCCTGCTGGGCGAAATACTGGAGATCGGAATTGAGGGTAAGCCTGACGTCCTTGCCGTTCTGCGGCGGAGTCAGTTCGTCCACTCCCACCGGGATGCGCAGGCCGTCCGCGCCAATTTCGAAAAGACGCTTCCCGTCTGTCCCGCGCAGCAGCTCATCCTGGGTCTGCTCAATGCCGGCCTGGCCCGTGCTTCCATCCTGGAGGAAGCCGATAATCCCGCCGGCCACGGACCCGTTCGGGTACACCCGCTTGCTGACACCCTCCGTGACGATGCCCGGAATCTGGAGGTTGGAGACCCTGTCCTCGACCTCGGGCTTAAGGTCCTTTGCCACAATGTAGTAGCGCTGGTTGCCCGTTACGGCCTCGCGGACGGCATCCTGGTCCATTCCCAGGGCGGCGGCAAGCTCCTGCAGGCCTTGGTCACGGCCCACTTCAACGAGCTTCTCCTTGCCGTCCACCATGTCCAGGCGTTTGAATGTCTCGGTTTTGGTGTTGACGGTCTGGTCCACCACCACGTTGTAGCGGATAACGCTGTTGGCCAGGACCGTTCCGTTGGCGTCGACAATACTGCCGCGCTCAGCAGGCAGCGACGTCTCCCGCATGCGGTAATCCAGCGCGGCAGCAGCCATCCCGCCCACGTCAAGCCCCTGGACCAGGAACAGTTTGCCGCCCACCACAAGAAGGAGCGTGAGCATGATCCCCAAGCCCAGACGCAACCGTTTCGTGGTGTTGGGCACCTTGCCGCTTTTTGCCTTGCCGGTCCTCTGCGCCACCGTGTTTCCCTTGCTGCTCGCCGTGTAGCCCGCTTCGTACTGGCTGGTTGTCCGCCTGGTGCCCTTGGCCGGTGGTCTGACGTGCTGCCTGGCGGCTGCGGCCAGTTACCGGCCGGGCACCTTCTGTTCAGGCGCCGGAACTGAACCGCCGTGGAGCTCGACGGCGGGTGCAGGCGGTGCGGGCGCTGCCGCCCGTGCCTGCGCTGCTGCTTCCGCTCCCGCCGCTGCGGCTGCTTCGGCCGGAGCAGGGACAGCCGGAACCGCTGCCGGCGCGTCGCTCACCGGCTTGCGGCTTGCCAGCGGTTCGCCGGACGTTGCCGGCGGAACCACTGTCAGCAGCCCGGCGACTGCAGGAGCCGGGATAACGGATCCAGGGGCGCCGCCCTTCACAGCCGGTGTTGCCTTGCCTGTGACAGCAAGGGTGGAGAGGTCGATCTGGCCTTTGACCGTGGAGGCTACCATCCCCAAGTCTGCAGCCTTGGCCGCCAGATTCTGGGGAGCCTCGAAGTTCTGGACCTGCTGTGTCAGATCCTGGTTCTGCTTGGTGAGGCTGCTCTGCTTGCCCTTGAGTTCGACAAGCTGATACTGCGAGGTGGATACCGAGATGTTCAGGACCAGCACGGCCACCAGTGCAACGGCAAGCATCGCGAAGCACATCACAACGAAGGGAGCGCGGCGCTTCTTCGGGGCAAAACGCACCACGGACAACGGAGTGCGTTCCTTGCGGCTGGTCCCGGGCGCCGGGGGCCTGATGGCCGGGGCGGTGCTGCCGGAGATCACCGGGAAGTTCTTGACGGCGGTGCTCATGCTTCTCTCCTGGCTCTGATGCGTTCCACTGCCCGCAACCTTGCGGAGGCTGCGCGCGGGTTCTCTGCGATTTCGACGGCGGTGGGGACCTCGGTGCCCTTTGTCAGGGTCTTGAGGATGGCTTTGTGTTCCTCGAGTTCCACCGGGAAGCCGAGCGGTGCGGAGGATTTCGAGCCTGCCTGGAAAACAGCCTTGACGATCTTGTCCTCCAGGGAGTGGTACGACATCACCACGATGCGCCCGCCCAGGGCGAGGGCTTCGACGGCGGCCGGAACAGCACGCTCCAGCACATCCAGTTCCTCGTTTACTTCGATCCGGAGGGCCTGGAAGGTCCGCTTGGCTGGATGGCCTCCCGATTTTGCGGCGGCCGCCGGGACAACAGAGCGGATCTGCTCCACCAGCTCGCCGGTGGTGGCAAAGGGCTTGACGGCCCTCGCCGCGACGATCCTGTTCGCTATGCGGCCGGCGAACTTCTCCTCGCCCCACTTCCGGATAATCCTGACCAGGTCCTCTTCGCTGTAGTTGTTGACCACGTCGGCGGCTGTCTGGCCGCGGCTGGTATCCATCCGCATGTCCAGGGGCGCGTCAAAGGAGTAGGCGAATCCGCGCTCACGCTCGTCCAGCTGCAGCGAGGACACACCCAGGTCCATCAGGATGCCGTGGACCTCAGTGACGCCAAGGTCTTCGAGGACGTCTGCGATTTCGTCGTACACGGCATGGACGAGGTCCGTCCGTGCTGCGAAGGGAGCCAGCCTTTCCCCTGCCAGGGCCAGGGCTTCCTCGTCGCGGTCGATGCCGATCAGGTGCAGGTCCGGGAAACGCTGGAGCATGGCCTCGGCATGCCCGCCCATTCCGAGTGTTGCGTCGATGGCGATGGGTGTTTCGCCCCTCAGGCGGGCGGCTTCAAATCCTGGTGCCAACAAACTGATGCACCGGTCCCGCAGGACCGGCACATGGCGTTCAGACGTCGGCTTCGGGTTTTCATTCATGCCTTCGTCCTTCCTGCCGTTGGGGTGGTTGTTGCTTCTTAAGCCAGATCCCCATCCGCGCCTGTCATCCGGCCGGCCTGGCTCCGGGGAAGTGAGCCAGGTTGACTGTCCGATGGGCGGCTGGAGATCTCGTTCAAGAAGCGCTCTGCCGGGCCGTTCAGGTGATCACAGGATCCCCGGAATGGCGTCGTCGGTTTCAGAGAAGGCGGTTTCCTTCTCCGCGAGGTACTCGTTCCAGGCTTGGGCATCCCAGATCTCGGCGCGGGTTCCTGCACCGATGACGGCCAGTTCCCTGCCGAGGCCTGCGTACTCCCGGAGTGCGGCCGGAATGGTCACGCGCCCCTGCTTGTCAGGTACCTCGTCAGAGGCTCCAGAGAGAAAGACGCGGATGTAGTCACGGGCTTGCTTGGAGGAAATGGGCGCCTCCCGCATCTGCTCGTGAACACGTGCAAATTCCTGCTCACTGAAGACGTAGATGCAACGCTCCTGGCCCCTTGTGAGCACCAGACCGCCGGCAAGTTCCTCACGGAACTTTGCGGGGAGGATAATCCGGCCCTTTTCATCCAGACGCGGCGAGTGTGTGCCCAGAAACACTGGCCCACCGCCTGTCTGCCGAAAGGAACTGCACATCCCCTGTGTTGCAACTACCCTCTTATGTCCTCCACATTACTCCACTTTCCCCCACAGTCAACGCGGAATGGCCCCAACTTCCCCCTTTTAGCGGTCTTCGAACCCCGAAAGGCACGGAAGTGCGGGGTGGTGGCGGGTGGAGGAGATGCCGGGGGCAACCTGCGGCATCTGCGGGTTAAAAGCAAAAAACCCGCCGTAGCGGGTCTTTTGCGCAGTCAGCCTGGCCGGGGGGAGCAAAGTGGAGCAGCGGGGAATGGAGTGAAAGGGGTTCAGATCATCCCGGGGCGCGATCCCGGCGGGGCGATCCTGCCCGGTGCGTGCGCGCGCCGAGGCGCGGTGAACGTCCCTTGCACATCAGGCCGAATAACGGCCCTCTGGCATCAGGTCCTTAGGATTCGTCCCTGCGGCGCTCGTCCCAGCGCTCTTCCAGGCTGCTCATGAAGGAACTCCGTGGCTTTCCGGACTTGCCGGCGCCCGAGCCGGGGCGCTGGTTGGGCGCGGAGGCGTTACGCATCGTCGCGAAGTAGACACCGCCACCCATGACAACAAAGCCAAGAACCCCGACAAAAATATTCTGGAACGTGACGCCGACCAGGAGCAGGGCAACCCCCGCCAAGGCGCAAAGGACGCCGATGACCACGTGCCGGGTGGACCATGTGCGTCCCGGGTCCGACCCCATGGAATTCGCGAACTTGGGATCGTCCTCGTGCAGCTGCTTCTCCAGCTGCTCCAGCAGCTTCTGTTCGTGCTCCGAGAGCGGCATCACGACCTCCTTAAGTAGGCCAACGTCCGGGCTGGTCCATCCAGTACCACTGCTCCAACAACGACCGGCATGCCCAGGTGGTTCCCGCCCCGCCGACAATGGCGGAATGCGAACACCGGCATGGAGCCAATGGAGCGGCAGCACGTCTAAGAGGTCCGGCAGTAACTGAAAACTATGTACATATAAGGATAGTTTGTCGGGGGCCGTTCTGAAAGACGGCAATGACTTTCCCGGGGCCGCCGGCCCGCGCCGATCGCCTCAGTTTCCGTTTCGGGAATCCATGAGGCTGGCGGGGAGGATCGATTTGTTTCCGAACTTCCGGCTGACCTCGTCCAGCGCCTGCTCTGCGGCCCGCCAGTTGTCATCCCTGCGGTCAAGGCTCAGCTGCAGGGACGTCTGTGCGGTCTCCTCCAACTGCTCCGCGCGGATGCCCACCAGCCGGACGGTCATGGGCCGCTGTCCCAGTGACTCCAGCATCTGGAGCGCCACGGCGTGGATCAGCTGGGCGCTGTCAACGGGCGTGTGGACGGTCCGGCTCCTGGTGATGGTGGAAAAGTCCGCATAGCGGAGTTTCAAGGCCACGGTCCGGGCCACCATCCCTGAACTCCGCAACCGTCCTGCCGTTCGATGGGCAAGCCGCAGCAACTCGCGGCTGATGATGGCGTCGTCGCCGGTATCCACGGCGAAAGTCTCTTCGGCCCCTATGCTCTTTTCCAGCCTGACCGGCGTCACCGGGCGCGGATCGATCCCCCACGAAAGCCGGTGGACGTGCTCACCCGTTGCGCCCAGGACCTTCTTCAAGGAGGACAAAGGAGTGGCCGCCACATCGGCCACGGTGTTGATACCCATCCGGGCAAGGACGTCGGTGGTCTTCGCACCGATTCCCCACAGGGCGCCAACGGGGAGGCTGTGAAGGTAGGGCACTGTCTCGTCAGGTCCGATGAGCTGCAAACCGTCGGGTTTGCAGCGCGTCGAGGCTATCTTGGCAACGAACTTGCTTGCAGCGATCCCCACGGAGGCGGTGATGCCCAGCTCGGTTGCCACCTGCTGCCGGATTTGTTCACCGATTGCGCGCGGCGGGCCCAGCCGGCGGATCGCGCCCCCAACATCCAGGAAGGCCTCATCGACGCTGAGCGGCTCCACGAGGTCGGTGATGGAATGGAAAATCTCCATAAGCTGCCCGGAAACCTCGTAGTACAGCTTGTGGCGGGGTTCGATCATGACAGCCTTCGGGCACATCCGCGCCGCGACCACCATGGGCATGGCTGACTTCACGCCGAAAGCACGCGCCTCGTACGACGCCGAGAGGACCACCGAACGGTCGGCCGGAAAGCCGACAATCACGGGTTTGCCCCGCAGCTCCGGACGGGTACGCAGCTCCACGGACACAAAGAATGCGTCCATATCCACATGCATGATGCAGTTGCGCCGGAGCTCCCGAAGACCCGCTTCGGTGTACTGGTTGTTCCGCTCTGGCCCCACACCGGCAATCCTATCGGTTGGTACTGACTAAACTGGAGGCTGAATCCGGCATCAACCCCAGGAGGAAAGTCCCTGTGACGGTCATGAGAAACCTTAAGGCAACAGGATTGGCGGCTCTTGCCGCCGGTGCCATGCTGGCCGTCGCAGCCTGCACCCCTTCGGTTCCCGGGGCGACGGCGTCGTCCGGCAGCGCCCCCTCCCCGGAGTCCGGCAGCGCCAGCATCACCGCTTCCGCCAGCCCGACTGCGTCGCCCGGCACCTCCGCAACTGTAGGAAAGATCGTCGAAGGTTTTCCGGCGAAGCTGCTCCCCCTGATCCCCGGAGCCACGGTCATTTCAAGCAGTTTTGACAAGGCTGCAACGCCGGCCACCGCGGCACTGGTGGCCAGCATCCCTTCCCCGGCCGCCGCCGTCGTGGATTTCTATTCACAGCACCTTCAGGCGCAGGGATTCAAAGCCGTCCCGGGCGATGCCGTGGGCGCGGTGGCTTCGAAGGACTTTGTCCGCAATGAGACGGAGACGGTCAACGTCGCCGTAGTCGAGGCGGCAGGTGTGGCCACGTTCACCATTGGAGCCAACGTGGCAGCCGAGTCCGCCAAGTGACCGTTTCTGAGCAGCTGAGGCTCGAACAGACGGCGTTCGTGGCGGCGGTTGCCGGCGAGCTGACCGATTTCCTCACCCAGCGGCAAGCGCTCATGGCCGCGATTTCCCCGGACATCGATCCCATCATGGGCTCCATCTCCAACCTGGTGACCGGGGGGAAGAGACTCCGGGCCCTCATGTGCTACTGGGGCTGGCGCGGCGCGGGCGGCGATCCTTCGGCCGCCCAGATCGTCACGGCAGGGTCAGCCCTGGAACTGTTCCAGGCAGCCGCCCTGATCCATGACGACATCATCGACCGCTCGGACACCCGCCGGGGCGGACCCAGCGTCCATCGCCGCTTCAGCCAGCTGCACCTCGCACAGGGCTGGGCCCTGGACAGCGAGCGGTTCGGGCACGCTGCCGCCATCCTTACCGGAGACCTGTGTTTGTCCTTCAGCGAGGAGGCCTTCACCGAGATCGGCGGAAAAGCGGCGGCAGGCACGCGGGCACGGCTGATTTTCAACCTCATGCGTGCAGAGGTGATGGCAGGGCAGTACCTGGACATCCTGGAGGAAGTAGCCGGGCCGGTCCGCGACCGAGCGGGTGCGGTGACCCGTGCGCAGTCCATCATCAGGTTCAAGTCGGCCAAATATTCCACCGAACACCCGCTGGCGCTTGGCGGCGCACTGGCCGGGGCCCCGGACGAGTTGCTGCGCGGCTACTCGGCTTTCGCGTTGCCCCTGGGTGAGGCGTTCCAACTCCGCGACGACGTCCTGGGGGTTTTTGGCGACCCCGTCACCACCGGCAAACCGGCAGGAGACGATCTCCGGGAAGGCAAACGTACAGTGCTGATTGCGCTGGCATTGGAACAGGCAACTGCCGCCGAATCGGCTTTCATTGATGCCAAACTCGGCAGCCCTGAACTGGGCGAGGGCGATGTCGCCGAGATTCGCCGGATCATCGAGGAGTCCGGGGCGCTCCAGGCGACCGAAGTGCTGATCAGCGAATTCGGGTCCGAGGCCTTTGACGCACTGGAACGGCTGCCGCTGGACGACCTGCCGAAGACTGCCCTGCGCCGGCTGGCGGAAGCAACCGTCAGCCGCGCCTCCTGACCCCGCCCTGCAACCGGCTCCGGCCCTACCAGGCCAGAGTCTGGGCCCTGCGCCTTATCTCGGTTTTGCGGCCTTCCCGCAACGCGTCGATCGGCCGGCCACGCAATGAATCGTCGGCGGTGAACAGCCATACGATCAGGTCTTCATCGGAGTACCCTGCGTCAGCCAAAACCACAATCGTGCCCTTGAGGCTGTCAACAACCTGGCCGTCCTGGATGAACGCTGCGGGAACTGAACGTATCCGGCGTTCCCCGACGCGCAGTGCTGCGAGGGCCCGTTCATCTATCAGGCTGTGGACTTTCGTAATCGAAACGTTCAATAACTGCGCGACATCCGGCAGGGGCAGCCACTCGCCCACAAGGCTTTCTACGTTACTCACGGATCTAGGTTGCCATGGCCGGAGCCCTTGCGCCTAGTCAGTTTCTCCGCCGCCGGGACAAATAGGGCGACACTCCGGAAAACTCCTGAACCGGGCAAGGCTGAATTCTTGTGCTATGGAGAATTTCGTGAGAGATTCACATAGATCACATTTGCAACACGAACAACGTAAGTAACATTAGTATCAGTAGTCACACGTTCATTCCTTCCCGGCAGTTGTAAGAAGAGGATTTTTTCCATGACGACGTCCCGCTCGCCAAAGCAGCCCCCCAGGCCGAGTCTGCCCATGATTGCCGTCACGACGGCGGCACTGCCTGCGGTTGTCTTGTCGTCACTGGCGCTCGCCCAACCCGCAGCTGCCCAGGCTCCGGCACGCCCCGTTCCGGCGACGCTTGCCGCCGCCATGAAGGCACAGGCAGCCGAAGCCAAGGCGGGCCTGATTCCGGCCGCCGCCGTGTCCACCACCATTCCGGCGGCCTTCCAGCCTGCCCAGCCGGCGGCACCAGCGGAGTACACCGTCGCCCGCGGCGACACCATCAGCGCGATCGCCGGCAAGTTCGGCCTCGACACGTACGAGATCCTCAAGCTGAACAACCTTCAGCCGAACACCATCATTTACCCCGGCCAGAAGATCAAGCTCTCCGGTTCAGCCGCAGCACCGGCATCGGCTCCTGCACCGTCACCCGCGGCGGCAGCCCCGGCCGGCACCGGAGGCAGCTACACAGTTAAGTCCGGCGATACGCTCAGCGCCATCGCCGGACGGCACAACGTCAGCCTGTCGGATGTCTTCAGCTGGAACGGGCTGAATATGCGCTCCATCATCCACCCGGGCCAGAAGATCAAGGTGGGTGCGGGCGAGTCCGCCACCCCGGCCCTCCAGCCCGCCTCCGCTCCCGCAGCGCCGGCACCGGCCGCCCCCGCTCCGGCGGCCCCCGCACCGGCACCTGCGCCCGCTCCGGCTGGTTCATACACGATCAAGGCCGGTGACACCCTCTCTGCGATCGCGTCACGGCACGGCGTCAAACTTTCTGATCTCCTGGCGGCCAACCAGCTGAGCATGACCTCTGTCATCTACCCCGGCAACAAGCTGGCGATACCCGGCGCTTCGGTTCAGCCGGCATCCTCCGCCCCTTCGGCGCCTGCCGCCAACGTGACTCCCCTGGTTCCGGGCACGTTCCTGGGCTTCAGTTACCCTGCGGCCGTGGTCAGTTCAGCCAACGAGAACAAGGCGTTGCTTAACGCTTCTCCGGTCCCTTCCCGGGAGCAGATGCGCACCATCGTGGCAGACACGGCCCGCCAGATGGGCGTGGAGCCGTCCCTGGCCCTCGCATTCGCGCACCAGGAATCGGGCTTTAACCAGCGTGCGGTTTCTCCCGCCAACGCCATTGGAACAATGCAGGTCATTCCGTCCTCCGGCCAGTGGGCTTCCGACCTGGTGGGGCGGAAGCTCAACCTGCTGGATCCTTACGACAACGCGACCGCAGGGGTGGCAATCATCAAGCGGCTGATTGCCACGAGCAAGGACCAGGACACAGCAATCGCCGGCTATTACCAGGGCCAGTACTCGGTCAGCAAGTACGGCATGTACGACGACACCAAAGCCTATGTAGCAGCCATCAAGGCCCATCAGAAGAACTTCGGCTAAGCCACCCGGCAACACAGCCAAGGCCTGCTGAGCAGACATTGGCGCCCTGAAGGGTCCGGACCGCAGGTCGGTTCGGACCCTTTTTCATTGCGGGATTAGGATCGTAGGGTGCAGGAATACGTGTCTGACCGTCTAGTCGGAACGCTGGTGGATAACCGCTACGCCGTCCGCTCCAAACTCGCGCGCGGCGGCATGTCCACTGTTTACCTCGCCACCGACCTGAGGCTGGAACGCGACGTCGCACTCAAGGTGCTGCACCCGCACCTTGCCACGGATGAAACCTTTCTGGGACGGCTTGGCAGGGAAGCAAAGGCAGCCGCCAGGTTATCCCACCCCCACGTGGTGGGCGTCCTGGACCAGGGAAACGATGGCCAGACTGCCTACCTGGTCATGGAGTACATCAAAGGCCATACCCTCAGGGACGTCATCACGTCCAAGGGCGCATTGCCTCCGCGGCTGGCACTGGCGCTCATCGATCCGGTGATCGAAGGGCTGGGGACCGCGCATGCCGCCGGGATGATCCACCGCGACATCAAACCCGAGAACGTCCTCATTGCCGACGACGGCCGGATCAAAGTGGGCGACTTCGGCCTCGCACGTGCTGTCACCACGTCCACCAGCACCGGTGCGCTGATCGGCACCGTGGCCTACCTCTCCCCCGAGCTTGTGCTCGGAAAGCCGGCTGATGCGCGCAGCGATATCTACTCGGTCGGAATCATGCTCTACGAGATGCTCACCGGCAAGCAGCCGTTCGACGGCGACGTGCCCATCCAGGTCGCATACCAGCACGTGAACGGGCGGGTGGGTCCGCCGTCGGCCCTGGTTCCCGGCCTGGCCGCCGAAGTGGACGAGCTGGTGCAGTGGTGTACAGACAACGACCCGGAGAACCGCCCCGTGGATGGCAACGCGCTGCTTCAGGAACTCCGCCATATCCGGACCAACCTCACGGACCGTGAACTGGACCTCCAGCCGCCCGCAGCCATCGTCGCCGGCGCGCAGAGTCCTACGGAAATCATCGCCCGCACCAACAACCCCACCAGTGCAATGTCCCCGCTGGCTCCTCCCACGCGGCAGCCCCGGGTGCAGGAACAGGCCCGGCCGGACTGGCAACATACTTCTGTCTTCCCCGGCGTCGCGGCACCCCTGACTTCCGGCCCTCCGGCGACTGGCGGGTACGGCCCCTATCCGGATACCGACGCCGCTCCCCTCAGCAAACGAGCCCTGCGCAAAGCCGATAAAGAGGCCGAGAAGGCCAGATCACGCGCGGCAGCCACACCGCTCAGGTCCCTCCGCGAAGGAAACCCGCGAAGGCGCGGGGCCCTGTGGGTGGTGGTCCTGATTATCATCGCTCTGCTGGCTACCGGCGCAGGGTGGTTTTTCGGCATGGGCCCCGGCTCGCCTGGCACCATCCCTGCGGTTTCCAACAAGACGGTGGCTCAGGCGCAGCTGCTGCTAAGCGAGGCCGGCTTCCAGTCCAGCACCCGCGACGTTTTTCACGACGATGTTCCCTCCGGCCTGGTGGTGGGCTCGGACCCCACGGCCGGAACACAGGTCAGGCGATTCCAGCCCGTGGCCTTGTTTGTCTCAAAAGGCCCGCAACTGTTCGAGTTGCCGAAACTTACCGGCATGACGCTGGAACAGGCCAAGAATGAACTGAACCGGGCGCAGATGGCCTTGGGAACCATCAGTGAACGCTTCGACGAGGGTATTGCCGCCGGCGTGGTTCTGGCCCAGGACCCGGCATCCGGAACGGCTGCGCGGCATGGCACGCCGGTGGCTCTGACGGTCTCCAAAGGTCCCGAGCCCATTGCAGTGCCCTCTGTTATCGGGCTGGATGAGAAAAAAGCCGTTGATGCCATAGAGGCCGCCGGCCTCAAAGCAGTGGTGGCACCTGGTGAAGTCAACGACCGGAAGGTGCCCAAGGGCGCCGTGCTCAGCCAGGCGCCGGCGAACGGAACACTCACCCGCGGCGGCACCGTCACTCTGACCATCTCCAAGGGACCCAAACTCGTGAAGGTGCCCAGCTTCGTGGGCAAACAGGCCGGCGAGGCCCGCAGGGAACTGGAGAAGCTCGGCTTTGAGGTCCGGGTGAACAATATCCTCGGCGGGTTCTTTGGAACGGTCAGGGATCAGGACCCGGTTAATAAAGAGGTTGCGGAAGGCTCAGTCGTCACCCTGACCGTGGTGTAGCCGGTATCCACCGGCCGCACCACCGCCAGGTCGAAGGAGACCGGCGGTCAGTGCTTGGCCAGGGCGCCGGCCACCAGGAAGGCCATCTCGAGCGACTGCATGTGGTTCAGGCGCGGATCGCAAACCGACTCGTACTTGTCCAGGAAGGATTCCTGGTCAACAGGATCGGCGCCGCCAAGGCACTCGGCGACGTCGTCTCCGGTCATCTCCACGTGCAGGCCACCTGGCACGGTGCCCAGCGCGTGGTGCACTTCGAAGAACCCGCGCACCTCGTCAATGACGTCGTCGAAGTTGCGGGTCTTGTAGCCATTGGGCGACGTGACGGTGTTGCCGTGCATCGGGTCGGTGACCCACAGGACCTGGGCCCCGGACGCGGTGACCTTCTCGACGACGGCGGGGAGCTTCTCGCGGATGTTCCCTGCACCCATGCGCGTGATGAACGTCAGCCGGCCGGGCTCGCGCTCCGGGTCCAGCTTGTCGATGAGCCGCAGGGCGTCGTCACCTGTTGTGGACGGGCCCAGCTTGACGCCAATCGGGTTCCGGACGCGGGACAGGAAGTCGACATGGGCGTGGTCAAGCTCGCGGGTGCGTTCCCCGATCCACAGGAAATGGGCCGACGTGTCGTACGGGAACCCCGTGCGGGAGTCGATGCGCGTCAGGGCACGCTCGTAGTCCAGGAGCAGCGCCTCGTGGCTGGCAAAGAACTCCACGCGCTTGAGTGCTTCGAAGTCAGCGCCGCACGAGGCCATGAACTTAATCGCCCTGTCGATGTCACGGGCCAGGGACTCGTAGCGTGCGTGCGCGGGGTTTTCGGTGAAACCCTTGTTCCACTGGTGAACCGAGCGGAGGTCCGCGAAACCGCCCTGGGTGAACGCCCTGATGAGGTTCAGCGTCGAGGCTGAGGTGTGGTACGCCTTGAGCATCCTGGAGGCGTCGTGTGCACGGGATTCGGGGGTGAACTCATAGCCGTTGACGATGTCGCCGCGGTACGCGGGGAGCGTCACGCCGTTGCGGGTCTCGTCGTTCGAAGAACGCGGCTTGGCGAACTGGCCGGCCATGCGGCCCATCTTGATGACCGGCATGGCGGCACCATAAGTCAGGACCACAGCCATCTGGAGGATGGTCTTCACCCTGGCGCTGATCTTGTCCGCGGTGGCCGCTTCAAAGGTCTCAGCGCAGTCGCCGCCCTGGAGCAGGAACGCCTTGCCCTGCGCAGCAGCCGCAAGCCGTTCGCGGAGGATGTCCACCTCGCCGGCGAAGACCAGCGGGGGAAGCACGGACAGTTCCTTGACCGAGGCTTCGAACACGTCCTTGTCCTGCCAGCTCGGCTGCTGGGAAACGGGAAGGTCCCGCCAGTCATCAAGGCCGGGATAGTTGGCGGCTCCGCTCTGGGCGGTGCTGGACAGCGGAAAGACAGGTTTCGCAGATAGCTCAGTCACCATCTAAGACTAATGTGCGTGGCGGGCTTCGGAACACCTGTCCGTCACGCGTCCCGGGAGGGCCGTCACAGTCACCCGGCTGCAGCGTCCTTGCCCTTGGCCTCAGTTGCTGCACCGGCGAGCCGGAGCTTCACGACGGCCGCGTACTCGTCCACGTACTCCTGGCCGGAAAGCCGCATGATCTCGGACATGATCTCATCGGTGACTTTGCGCTGGATCTCGCGGTCCTCGGCCTGGTCCGCGTACTGGCTGAAATCCAACGGAGCTCCGAAGATCATGCCGATCCGGCGTATGTTCGGCATCCGCTTGCCGATGGGCTGGACCTTGTCCGTTCCTATCATGGCCACCGGGATTACCGGCACCCCCGCCTGCAGGGCAAGCCTGGCCACCCCCACTTTGCCGCGGTAGAGCCGGGCGTCCGGGCTGCGGGTACCTTCAGGGTAAATCCCCAGTAGCCCGCCGCCGGTCAGGACGTCCATGCCGGCATTGAGCGAGACCGCAGATGCCGCGCCGCCGGATCTGTCCATGGGCAGCTGGTTGGTGAGGCGGAAGAACATGGCCGTCAACCGGCCTTTAATCCCGGTGCCCGTGAAGTACTCGGACTTGGCCAGGAACACGACCGGCCTGCGGACGGTGAGCGGCATGAAAATGGAGTCGGAGAAGGAAAGGTGGTTGGAGGCAATGATCGCTGCCCCCTCCGCTGGAACGTTGTCCAGGCCCTTGACCCACGGACGGAAAAGCAGCCGGAGGACCGGCCCCAGGAAGATCCTCTTCATGACCCAATAGAACACGTGACGAACCTCTCCGAGAGCTGGCCGGCCAGCCCTTTCGTCGGGTCAGGCAGGCACTCCAATGCAACCCTACTCTAGTGAGATTTGTCCCGAACAGTGACACGATGGTGTCATGACAGAAAGCAGCATCCCGCCCCGGCCTGCTGCTTTCAGCTACCCCGGCCACGGGCCCAACGCGCGGACCGGGATCGCCATCTGCCACGGCTTTACCGGCAGCCCGCTCAGCGTCCTTCCGTGGGCCGAGCACCTCGCAGCCCAGGGCTTTGCCGTTTCCGTGCCACTCCTGCCCGGGCACGGCACTGACTGGACCCAGCTGGCCCGTTCCAGCTGGCCTGACTGGTTCGCCACTTTTGAAACCGCGTACCTGGAGCTGGCAGCCCGGACGGACCGGTGCTTTGTGGCCGGTTTGTCTATGGGTGGCGCCATCGCCCTCCTGACGGCTGCCAGGCATCCCGTGGCCGGAGTCTCGGTGGTTAATCCCGGGCTGAGCTTTTATGACCGGCGGGTGCGGGTCATTGGAGTGCTCAAGTATTTCCAGCGCACCACGTTGCCCATCCAGGAGGAACAGCCGACGGCGGCAGCAACCGAGGACGGCGACTACTCCCGGACACCGCTTGCAGCGGTGCATGAGCTGAAGAAGCTCTTCGGCGCCGCAACCCGCGGGCTTCACCGGGTGAATGCCCCGGTGCAGGTCTTCAAGTCGCGGACCGACGCCGTTGTGCCTCCCACCTCGCTGGCGACGTTGCGGCGACACCTCGGACCGAAGCTGGTGGAGGTGGTGGACCTGCACAGCAGCGGCCACGTCGCCACCCTGGATGTCGATGCGCCGGAGATCTTTGCCCGTTCCAGTAAGTTCTTTCTCGACTATTCGGCGCACAATGATGGCGCCGCCCAACATCACCTCGGAGATTCCATGGTTAGCCTTCCGGACCACAGTCCCTTCAGCAGCGCCATCCAGGGAGACGGTTCCCGGATCGGCGTCGTGCTCGCACATGGATTCACGGCCAGCCCCCACGGGCTCCGGGCGTGGGCGCAGTCGCTCGCGGACGTCGGTTTCGCTGTGCGGATGCCGCTGCTGCCGGGCCATGGAACCACCTGGCAGGAACTTGCACAGACCCGCTGGCCGCAGTGGCACGCCGCCGTGGACGAGGCCTATCTGGACCTCGATTCGGAATGTGACCACGTCTTCGTCGCCGGACTGAGCATGGGCGGCGCGCTGGCCCTGAGGATAGCGGCCACCCGGCCCGTTGCCGGCGTGGTCCTGGTCAACCCCGGACTGGTGATAGATGACCCCCGCGCGCCGCTGGCCGGCATCCTGAAACTGGTGATGAAGTCCACCAAGGCAATCTCGAACGACATCCTGAAGCCCGGCATGGATGAAGGCGCCTACCAGCGCACTCCTGTGGCAGCAGCCCACGAGGTGAACAAGCTGTTCAAGGACACCATCAGGCTCCTCCCCCGTGTCACGGCACCGGTCCTCGTTTTCCGCTCAAGCGTGGACCATGTCGTCTCGGACTCGAGCATTGCAGCGCTGCGCCGCGGACTCACGAACGCGCCCCTCACGCTGACCGCACTGGAGAACAGCTACCACGTGGCAACGTTGGATAACGACGCCGAAGAGATCTTCCGCGGGTCCGTCGAGTTCATCCGTACGGTGGTCGCCGCTGCGGCACCCCCGGAGGCATCCCCGGCAGACACCGCTGCTGCAGGTTCAGGGACTGACACACTGCAGAGGGGCATCGCCAATGACTAGGCCGGACCCGGGCTCACCGGACCAGGGCGCAAACCAGGACGACGCCGTCTGGCTTGACCTGGTGGCGCGGCTTGAGGCGGACTCCAGCACCGACTCCAGCACTGGCGGCGCCGCTGATGGCGGGCCCACCGGTCCTGGCGATTCCGCCAACTCCGGCAAAGACGGGGGTTCCGCGGACGCCCCGGGCCGTTCGGCAACCTTCCGCGACTTCGACCCCCTGGGCCTCGCGGGAACGGCCCCCACAGAACTGTCCGCGGCCGAGCGGCTCTCGCCGGCTCCGGAGGCCGGCGACAGCGGTCAGGCGGGCACGGGGTATGGCGCCAACACTCCCTGGCAGTCCGGCTCTGCGGCGGGAGGTCCCCGCGACTATGGAGTGGAAAACGACGCCGGTGAATTCGTTCCCGAAGAACCCCCCAGCCTCGCGGGAACAGATCCGCTGACCATGCTGGCTTGGCTGGGCGCCGTTGGGGCGCCGGTTGCGCTGGTGCTGGCCGCCATGTTCTGGCGGTCCGCACCTGTTCTGGCCACCGTGGGCATGGTGGCGGTGTTTGTCCTTGCCGTCATCTACCTGGTCATGAAGCTGCCGCAGGAAAAAGACGAGAACGACGACGGCGCGCGTGTTTAGCGCGCGCGTCGGGCCTGCACCGTGCCCTTAGCTGCGCATCCGGCTGCTGACGCGGGACAGGTCCGCGGCTCCGATGAGGCCGGCGTTAGGTCCGAGTGCAGCCAGTTCGATCCCCGCGGCCGGGCGGAAGCCCCTGCCCGTAAGATTTCGGGCAAACGCCTTGCGGGCCGGCTCCAGGAGGAGATCACCGGCGGAGCAGAGGCCACCGCCGATCACAAACAGGCCCGGGTCAAGGGCAGCCGCCAGGTTCGCCAGCCCCATGCCCAGCCACCCGCCCACTTCATCCAGAAGCTCACGGCAGGCAGCGTCGCCGGCCAGTGCAAGGTCGGTGACGATCGCCCCGGTAATCTGTTCCGCGTTTCCGTCCACTGCAGCCAGCAGATCCTGCGCGACCGGAGAATTGGCCCGTGCCAGGATCCTTGCTTCACGGCCCAAGGCGTTCCCTGAGGCGTACTGCTCCCAGCAGCCCCTGTTCCCACACTCGCAGCGGTGTCCGCCCGGCATGATGATCTGGTGGCCGAATTCGCCCGCAACGCCAAACCTGCCGCGCTCAACCCGGCCGTCCATGACCATGGCGCCGCCGATTCCGGTGCCCAGAGTAATGCACACCAGCCTGTCCTCGCCCTGCCCGGCACCGAAGCGCCATTCCGCCCAGGCTGCAGCGTCGGCGTCGTTCGTGAGCAGGACCGGCCGGCGCAGGAGCCGTTGCAGATTTGCCCGCAGCGGCTCATTGCGCCAGGCAAGGTGCGGGCTGAAAAGCACCGTGCCGCCGTCGAGGTCCATCCACCCGGCGGCGCCGATGCCTACCGACCAGATCCGGTGGCCGGCGCTCAGTTCCTCCACGACGTCGACGATGACCCGCTCCACGGCCCGGGGGTCACTGCCGGGGGTGGAGCGCCTGGTCTCGCTGAGGATCCGGCCTTCAGCGTCCACCACGCCGCCGGCGACCTTCGTCCCGCCGATGTCAATGCCGATCGCCAGCCCCTTGCGGCCCAGCCGGAGGTGCTCGCGGAACCCTTGCCCCGGCCGCGGCCGCGCCTGCAAGGACTGTGGCCGCCGCCGCCAGGGCGCTGGACGTCTGGGCGGACCGGCCTGGTCGCCGGAGGGCGGTGCATACATAGTCCCTCATTGTAGGCGGGCAGGTCAGCTGGCCGCGGGAGGCCCTCCGAATAGGCCTACCCCATCCTTTGACTCCTAAGTTACTGGCCAGTAGGTTTATTACTGCACGGCCACGATGCGGGCGTATTAGTCTTTAGGCATACCCTGTGCGGGTCTATGGATATCAAAGGAGCTATAGTGCGCGAATTCAGTGTTCCGCCACTGGTTGTTGTCCCCCCGGAAACCAACATCACCGATCTGCTGCTGCGGCAGGCAACCAAGCCCAGCAACCCTTCGCTGTTCTCACGGCTCGACTCCGCAGGCGCCTGGCAGGATGTCTCCGCCAAAGACTTCCTGGCCGACGTTTCCGCGCTTGCAAAGGGCCTGATCGCCAGCGGAGTAGGAGCCGGTGACCGAGTGGGCATCATGTCCCGCACACGCTACGAATGGGCATTGATCGACTTCGCCATCTGGTTCGCCGGTGCGGTTCCGGTCCCGATCTACGAAACCTCGTCACCGTCCCAGGTCGCCTGGAACCTTGGTGACTCCGGCGCCGTCGCGGCGTTCGGCGAGGCCGCACACCACGAAGACATCATCAGGCAGGCTGCCACCTCAGAAGGACTCACAGCACTGCAGCACGTCTGGCAGTTTGAAGGCGGCGGCCTGGATGCCGTCCGCCAGGCCGGCAGCGCGGTCAGCGACGCCGAGCTTGAAGCCCGCCGGACGTCGGCCAAGCTGGACGACATCGCCACCATCATCTACACCTCCGGTACAACCGGCCGGCCCAAGGGCTGCGAGCTCACCCACGGGAACTTTGTGGAGCTCTCCGACAACGCGCTGGCCATCCTGAGCGACGTCGTCAACGAAAACGCCAAGACCATCATGTTCCTCCCGCTGGCGCATGTGTTTGCCCGCTTCATCTCCGTCCTGGCAGTGGCGGGCGGCGCCACCGTTGCGCACACGCCGGACATCAAGAACCTGCTTGCCGATCTGCAGAGTTACCAGCCCACGTTCATCCTGGCGGTACCGCGCGTCTTCGAGAAGGTCTACAACTCGGCCCTGACCAAGGCGGAGGACGGCGGCAAGGGAGCGATCTTCCACAGGGCGACGGAGACCGCCATTGCCTTCTCCAAGGCCCGCCAGGCCGGCCGCGTCGGCCTGGGCCTCAAGCTCCGCCACGCCCTCTTCGACAAGCTCGTCTACGGCAAGCTGCGTGCTGCCATGGGCGGCAACGTGGCCCACGCGGTATCCGGCGGAGGGCCGCTGGGCGAACGGCTGGGCCACTTCTTCCAGGGCATCGGGCTGCAGATCCTCGAAGGCTACGGCCTGACCGAGACCACCGCACCCATTTCGGTGAACACCCCCGCGCTGATCAAGATCGGTTCAGTGGGCAAGCCGCTGCCGGGCAACTCTGTCAGGATCGCCGAAGACGGCGAGATCCTCGCCAAGGGCGTTTGCGTGATGCGCGGCTACTACAACCGTGAGGACCTCACCTCGGAGACCTTTTCCGACGGCTGGCTGCGCACAGGAGACATAGGGCGCCTCGACGAGGACGGTTTTGTCTGGATCACGGGCCGCAAGAAGGAAATCATCGTCACCGCCGGCGGCAAGAACGTCATCCCGGCCCTTTTGGAGGACCAGATCCGCGCCGATGCACTGGTGTCACAGGTCCTGGTGGTGGGTGACAACCGGCCCTTCATCGGCGCCCTGGTGACCTTGGACCAGGAAGCCCTCCCGGGCTGGCTGCAGCGCCACGGGCTGCCCGCATCCACAACCCTTGAGGAAGCGGTGGAGAATCCCGTGGTCAAGGCGGCAGTGCAGGACCTCATCACGCAGGCAAACGCGTCCGTGTCCCAGGCCGAGGCCATCAAGTCCTTCCGGATCGTCCCGTCAGACTTCACCGAGGCGTCGGGCCACCTGACGCCCTCCATGAAGGTGAAGCGGGCCCAGGTGATGAAGGACTTCGAGACGGTCATCGAAGAGATGTACGGCGCTCCCCGCAGCTGACGGCGGAAACAGCAACGCGGGGTCACTCCTCGCCCGATAAACAGAGTTTATTGGGCGAGGAGTGACCCCGCGTTGTGTGCTTAAGCGGCTACTCCACGACCAGGAGGAGGTCTCCGCCCTGGACCTGCTCGACGGCGGAGATGGCGAGGCGGGAGACCTTGCCGCCCACCGGCGTCGTGATGGAAGCTTCCATCTTCATTGCTTCGATGGTTGCCACGGTGTCACCGGCGTTGACGGTTTCCCCCGGCTTGACGGTGACCGTAACAGCGCCGGCGAACGGTGCTGCGACGTGTCCCGGCTGCGCGGGATCGGCCTTCTCGGCGGCCTTGACGTTGCTGACCACGGAGCGGTCACGCACGACGACGGGCCGGGACTGCCCGTTCAGGGTGCACATCACTGTGCGCATGCCCTTTTCGTCCGGTTCCGAGACCGCTTCGAGCGAGGCGATCAGCCGGACGCCCTTTTCGAGCTGGATTTCGTGCTCAGCACCGCGCTGGAGACCGTAGAGGTAATCGCGGGTATCCAGTACGGAGATGTTGCCGTAGATTTCCACGCTCTTGAGGTAGTCCTTCGTAGGGCCCTCGAAGAGCAGCCGGTTCAGCGTGTGCTGCCGGGTTTTGGAGTCTCCCTTGAGCGCGGCGCTGTCCTCGGGGCTGAGATCGACGTCGCGTACCTTGATGCTCCGGCCCTGCAGTGCCTTGGTGCGGAAGGGCTCAGGCCAGCCGCCCGGAGGATCGCCGAGCTCACCGGAGAGGAAGCCGATGACGGAGTCCGGGATGTCGTAGTTCTGCGGGTTCTCGTTGAAGTCCGCCGGGTCGGCGTTGAGGCCCACCAGGTGCAGGGCGAGGTCACCCACCACCTTGGAGGAGGGCGTGACCTTCACCAGGCGGCCCAGGATGCGGTCCGCCGCGGTGTACATGTCCTCGATGGCCTCGAAGCGTTCGCCCAGGCCCAGCGCCATGGCCTGCTGGCGCAGGTTGGAGAGCTGGCCGCCGGGGATCTCGTGCTGGTAGACACGGCCGGTGGGGCCCGGCAGGCCGGACTCGAACGGTGCATAGACGCGGCGCACAGCCTCCCAGTACGGTTCCAGGGAGCTGACGGCCTCCAGGCTGAGCCCGGTGTCCCGCGGCGTGTGTGCCAGGGCCGCCACCAGGGCTGAAGCCGACGGCTGGCTGGTGGTGCCGGCCAGCGACGCGGAGGCAACATCGACAGCATCCACGCCGGCGTCCACTGCTGCCAGCAGGGTGGCCAACTGGCCGCCTGCGGTGTCGTGGGTGTGCAGGTGGACCGGAAGGTCGAACCGTTCCCGCAGCGCGGCAACCAGCTTGGCGGCTGCCGCCGGACGGAGCAGGCCCGCCATGTCCTTGATGGCCAGGATGTGGGCACCCGCGTCCACGATGCGCTGGGCCAGTTCCAGGTAGTAGTCCAGCGTGTAGAGCTTCTCGTCCGGGTTCATGAGGTCGCCGGTGTAGCACAGGGCCACTTCTGCGACCGCTGTTCCGGTGGCGCGGACTGCCCGGATGGCGGGCGCCATCTGGTTCACGTCATTGAGGGCATCGAAGATCCGGAAGATGTCGATGCCGGTCGCGGCGGCTTCGTTGACGAAGGCCTCGGTCACCTCTTCCGGGTACGGCGTGTACCCAACCGTGTTCCGGCCGCGCAGCAGCATCTGCAGACAGACGTTCGGCAGTGCCTTCCGGAGGGCCGCCAGGCGGTCCCAGGGGTCTTCGCCGAGGAATCGCAGAGCGACGTCGTAGGTGGCGCCGCCCCAGGCTTCAACGGACAGGAGTTCCGGCAGGAGTGCGGTGACTGCGGGGCCTGCCGCTACGAGGTCACGGGTGCGGACGCGGGTGGCCAGCAGCGACTGGTGCGCATCGCGGAAGGTGGTGTCGGTGACGGCCACCGCTGTCTGCTCACGCAGTGCCTTGGCGAAGCCTTCCGGGCCAAGCTCCAGGAGGCGCTGGCGGGACCCGGCTGAGGGCTGCCCGTCGCCCACGGCGGGCAACTTGGAGGCCGGGTCCGAGTGGACCGTAAGTTCGCCGTTCGGCTTGTTGACGGTCACTTCAGCCAGCCAGGTGAGCAGCTTGGTGCCGCGGTCGGCGGAGACCCGGGCCTTCAGCAGCTGCGGACGTTCATCGATGAAGTTCGTCGCCACGTTGCCGGCGATGAAGTCCGCGTCGTCGAGCACGGCCTGCAGGAACGAGATGTTGGTGGAGACGCCGCGGATGCGGAACTCCGCGAGGGCCCGGCGCGCGCGTGCCACGGCCGTGGGGTAGTCCCGGCCGCGGCATGTCAGTTTCACCAGCATGGAGTCGAAGTGCGGGCTGATCTCGGCACCCGAGTAAACAGTGCCGCCGTCGAGCCTTACACCGGCCCCGCCGGCGGAGCGGTAACCGGTGATCTTCCCGACGTCGGGCCGGAACCCGTTGGCCGGGTCCTCGGTGGTGATGCGGCACTGCAGCGCCGCACCCTTGAGCTGTACGGTCTCCTGGGAGAGGCCGAGGTCCGCGAGCGTTTCGCCGGAGGCGATCCGGAGCTGCGCCTGGACGAGGTCGACGTCGGTCACTTCCTCGGTGACGGTGTGCTCCACCTGGATGCGGGGGTTCATTTCAATGAACACGTGCTGTCCGGCGCGTTCGCCGACGGTGTCCACCAGGAACTCAACCGTTCCGGCGTTGACGTAGTTCAGTGCCTTGGCGAATTTCACCGCATCCCGGTAGAGGGCCTGGCGGATCCCTTCATCCAGGTTGGGGGCGGGAGCGATCTCGATGACCTTCTGGTGGCGGCGCTGGATGGAGCAGTCGCGCTCGAAAAGGTGGATGACGTTGCCCTCGGCATCCGCCAGGATCTGCACCTCAATGTGGCGCGGACGCAGTACTGCCTGCTCCAGGAACATGGTGGGGTCACCGAAAGCGGCGTCAGCTTCACGCATGGCCGCCTGCAGCGCCTCCGGCAAGGCATCCCTGGTGTCCACGCGGCGCATGCCGCGGCCGCCGCCGCCGGCCACAGCCTTGGCGAAGATGGGGAACCCGATCTCGTCGGCGGCAGCGATCAGTTCATCCAGGTCCTTCGAGGGTTCGCTCGATTTGAGGACCGGCACGCCGGCTTCCTTTGCAGCCTTCAAAGCCGCCACCTTGTTGCCCGCCAGTTCCAGCACTTCGGCCGGCGGACCGACGAAGGTGATGCCCGCTTCCTTGGCAGCGCGTGCAAGGTCAGGGTTTTCGGACAGGAAGCCGTACCCGGGGTAGATTGCGTCGGCGCCGGATTCCTTGGCCACACGGACCACCTCGGCAACGTCCAGGTAGGCGCGGACGGGGTGTCCCTCTTCACCGATCAGATACGCCTCGTCGGCCTTCTGGCGGTGGATCGAGTTCCGGTCTTCATTGGGGAAGACAGCAACGGTCTTGGCGCCCAGCTCGTAGCTGGCGCGGAAGGCCCTGATCGCGATTTCGCCGCGGTTGGCCACCAGAATTTTGGAAAACATACTTCTCCTGCATCATTGCGGGTGTATCGGTCGGTGGTCACAGTTTCTAGGACCCGCGCAAACAAACACAAATCATTGTGGCCACAGTCACACTAACGTCCGTCATGTCCCGCGTGGTCCGACGGATGCCGGCAGGCCGCCTGGCAGTACCCACCGTTTGCGATGCCATGCCGCGTTCCCCATAAGGCGGGATTAACCGGCGCATCCACATATGATGGGTAGGGCGGCAGGAGCCGCCCGGCTTCGGCACTGCCGGAGCACACATTACCCCCAACACGGCAGCCGGCGTTAGGTTTTGGTCTCACAAGTGCAAGTAGTCAGCATCAGCAGCCTCAAGGGCGGAGTCGGCAAGACTTCCATCACCACAGGATTGGCGTCTGCAGCGCTTGCCGCCGGCATTCCCACTCTGGTGGTGGACCTCGATCCCCACGCAGATGCGACCACAGCCCTGGGTGTGCAGCCTGCGGATCAGCTGGACATAGGCCGGATGCTGAAGAGCCCGCGCCGTGCCAAGCTGACCGACAACGTGGTGGGGAGCAGCTGGACTGCCCGGGCGCACTCCAACGGATCCGGACCCGCCGTACTGGACGTTGCCGTGGGCTCGGCCTACACCGGGATCTACGACCGTCCCGATCTCGGCCGCCGTGACCTCCGCAGGCTCTCGACGGTCCTGGCCGGTGCCGGCAGCTATGAACTGGTCCTTATCGACTGCCCGCCGTCGCTCAATGGGCTGACCCGGATGGCATGGTCCGCCAGCGACAAGGTGGCCTTGGTCGCGGAGCCCGGACTCTTCTCGGTAGCAGGCACGGAGCGGACCATGCGGGCCATCCAGCTCTTCCGGCAGGAATTCGCCCCGAACCTCTCCCCCGCGGGCATTATTGCCAACCGCGTCCGTACCGGCTCCTCCGAGCACACCTACCGGCTCGCGGAGATGGAATCCATGTTCGGGGACCTGCTGCTGAGCCCGCGCATTCCCGAACAGGCCAACTGGCAGCAGATCCAGGGCGCTGCCCACCCGGTGCATCACTGGCCCGGCGAGTCGGCCAAGACATCCGCTGCCTTGTTCGACGCCCTGCTGGCCAACGTGCTGGCAGCGGGTGCCGGCTTGCGGAACCGCGCCCTGCGGTAGCCGCCGCTGGCTACCGGTAGCCAGCAAAAAAGAGGCCACCCCGTGCGCTGCTGTTCAGCGCCGGGGTGGCCTCTTCGTTTGTTACCGGGATCTATGTCAGCTGATCTTGCGGGCCCGCCGTTTGCTCAGCTCGTCGTCGGGAAAGGACTGCTCGACGGCGTGTTCGCTGGGCAGGGACGCCAGGCTGCCCTCCACCTCGCGCCAGACACGGCCTACTGCGATGCCGAAAACGCCCTGGCCACCCTGGACAAGATCGATGACTTCGTCGGCGGAAGTGCATTCGTAGACACTCGCGCCATCACTCATCAGCGTGATCTGCGCCAGGTCCTCCACACCGCGTTCACGCAGGTGTTCGACGGCAGTGCGGATCTGCTGAAGGGAAACACCCGTGTCCAGGAGCCGTTTGACCACCTTGAGGACGAGGATGTCCCGGAAGCCGTAAAGCCGCTGCGAGCCGGAGCCTGCGGCGCCGCGGACGGCCGGTTCAACCAGTCCGGTGCGCGCCCAATAATCCAGCTGGCGGTAGGTAATGCCGGCCGCTTTGCAGGCGGTGGGACCGCGGTACCCGGCGTCCTCATCCAGGACAGGGAGGTCCTCGGTGAACAGGAGGCCCTGGGCACCGCTCGCGGGCACAGCCACACCAGCCGTTGTGGGCTGCTTCAGTCCGCCTGCTTCGCCTTTGGGACTCACCTGGATCCTCCTTGTCAGAAACTCCCGGGGAACACTGCAACAGCCTGTCCAGGCATGAAGTCCATGCATGTAATTTCGCGGGAGTCGTAATCTACAGTGTGACTTGCGCGGCTGCTGTAAGCAATGGGAGCTTGATACCTTCGACGTTAGGCCTGCCGCGGCCCAAGGTCAAAGATCCGGGGCGTTAGGCGGGGGCGTGTCGGAAGTTTCAGCCTCAACTTTAACCTTAACGTGACCTCAGCCGTCGAAATCCTCGGGTTCCACGTCGTCCAGGAACTCCCGGAAGCGCCGCAGTTCCTTCTCTTCGTCCACGATGGGTCCGGGCTCGGCGTCTTCACCCTCATCGTGCTCAGTGATGCGGACTCCGGCTTCGTCCATCACCGAGTCAGCACACCAGATGCGGCATTTGGCCCGCAGTGCGATCGCCAGGGCATCCGATGCCCTTGAGCTGACGGTGGTGCCGTTCTCGAACTGAAGCTGGCCGTAGAAGATGTTGTCCTCGACGGCAACGATGTTCACGCTGACAACTGAGTGGCCCAGGGTCTCCACCACGTCCACCAGGAGATCGTGGGTCATGGGGCGCGGAGGCACAACCCCTTGCTGGGCCAGGGCGATTGCACTCGCTTCCGGTGTGCCGATCCAGATGGGCACATGGCGCTCACCGTGAATCTCACGCAGGAGGACCAGTGGCTGGTTGGAGGGCAGTTCAATCCGAACGCCTACGATTTCGACTTCGATCATCAGATGTCCATACGGGAGATATGGTCCTGGACCAGTGCCCGGTGCAGGGTCAGGCAGAGGTCGCTGATTTCGCGGGCCGCTTCCGCAGCACGCGCCTGGGACGCGGAGTCCTTCCGGGACGCAAGAGGGGCTACTGCCCGCTCCACCAGCCCGAATTCGCGCTCCGCGGCCGCCTGGAAAGGACGCAAATGGCGCGGCTCCAGGCCATGGCTTTCCAATTGCACGCAGGCACGGGCGACCTGCAGGGCGTGCTCATCGAAACTGCCATTGCTGTGACTGATCAACCCGAAGCTCAACAGCGACTGGAGCAGCGGCACGCTGGCGCCGGATTCTGTCCGCAACTGCTCCTCGCTGAGTTTCCGTCCGCGGCTTTGGAGCTCCGCGGCCAGCTCATCGGAGACAATCCGTGGGGAAACCACGACGCCGGGCGGCAGGTTCTCCGGGCGCTCTCCCCTGTCGATGGCATCGAGGTAGTCCTTGATGACTTTCAGGGGAAGGTATTGGTCCCGCTGAAGCGCGAGCACGAAGCGGAGGCGCTCAACATCACCCTCGGAGTATTGCCGGTAACCCGCCGGCGTGCGGCGGGGATTGATCAGGCCCTTTTCCTCAAGGAACCTGATCTTGGACGCGGTCATGCCCGGGAAGTCGCCGCTGAGTTGGGCGAGGACTTCCCCAATGTTCAGAACCTGGGGTCCCCGGCGTTCCGGCTGTGCCATTGCCACAGGCAAGAGTCCCCGGATCAGGCGCGGCCTGCTGCGCGGGCAGGGCTCAGGTAGAAGGTGAGGCGGAACTTGCCGATCTGGACTTCGTTCCCGGACTTGAGCTCAACGCTGTCCACGCGGTCGTGATTAACGTACGTGCCGTTCAGGCTGCCGGTATCGACGACTTCGAAGCTCCTGGCCGTGCGGCGGAACTCCACATGCCGGCGGGAGACGGTTACATCATCAAGGAAGATATCCGCATCCGGGTGACGGCCCGCCGTCGTGACGTCGGTATCCAGCAGGAAACGGGCACCCGCGTTGGGGCCGCTGTGCGCGACAAGGAGCGCCGAGCCGGCAGGCAGAGCCTCCACGGACAGGCGTTCCTCCGCTGACAGCCGGGGGGCGATGGTGGGTTCGTCCGTGACGGGGGTGAGGTGGATCGAGGTGGTCTCCGAAGCCCTGGCCGCACCGTTGCCGTATCCGCCTTCGGCAGGGTCCTGTTTGTGGCCGGCCATGGAATCCTCCTCTTTCGCTGCAGTTCTCACGCCTGCAATCAACAATTACCCTGACGGATGCACCTCGCAGATCCGTGACGGGGAACCGATCCGGCCACTGACGTGCGAAGACATTAGTCGGCCGGACCCGATGACCCGTTACGTTCAGCCTACCTGCTGTTCGTACTCGGATGCACTGAGCAAGGACTCCATGGCGTCGGCTTCTGCCAGTTTGACTTCCATGAGCCAGCCATCACCGTAAGGATCCGTATTGATCAGCGCCGAATCGGTGTCGAGGGACTCGTTGCGGGCCACTATTTCGCCGCTGACGGGCGCATAGATGTCGCTGACGCTCTTGGTGGACTCAACCTCGCCTATCACTTCATTGGCGGTCACCTTGGTGCCGGCCTCCGGCATCTGGGCATAAACAACGTCCCCGAGTGCGTCCTGGGCGAAATCCGTGATGCCCACTCGGACCACGCCGTCGGCGTTCGGTGCGGATACCCATTCGTGCTCGGCGGTGTAGGACAGGTCTTCGGGAATGTTGCTCATCAGGGGCCTTTCATCGGGTCAAACACCAATGTCAACGGGGCCAGGAAAACAAGCCGCCGCTGAAAGTATAGGCACAAGTCCACAGGCGTTCGAGGAGGATTCTGACATGATGGGACCCATGAGAGAACGTGGACAGGAAACGCCCAGGAAGAAGGGCAATTGGGCTGCCCGGATCATTCTTGTCGCTGCGGCTTTGCTGGTCCTCGTGATCGCCTATTTTGCTTTGGCCGCAATCCTGCCGGTCTGGTGGGCAAACGTCATCCGCAACCAGGTCCAGGGCAACCTCGGGGCCGGGATCCTGGTCGGCATGTTCTACGGCTTCATTTTCACACTGGTACCCCTGATGGCCGCCTGGCAGGCCACGCGCAAATCAGTGGGCTGGGCGTGGAAGTTCGCCATTCTGCTCCTCGCCGTGGCCCTCGCGACTCCCAACCTCCTGACCGCCGGGATCATGTTCGGCAACTCCGAGGCGGCTCACAACGGCCAGCGCATCCTTGGCACCGAGGCAACCTGGTTTGCGCTGTGGACGCAGATCTCGGCCATCGCCGCCGTCGTCATTTTTGCCGTTGGAGTGATCCTCTGGAGGATCTGGCGGCAGCGTGGCAGGAAGGTCAAGACGCTGAAGAAGTCCGAGGCCGAGCGCCTGCTTGCCGCCAAGGCCGCCGCCGCCGCGACGAATCCTGACGCGGGGGCAGAGACCGACAGCACGGCCAACCGCAGGTAGCGCCATGCCGGAACTTCCCGAGGTTGCAGGCCTTGCCGGATTCCTTGACAGGCATTTGCGTGGATCAGTCATCAGCAAAGTCCAGATTGCTTCCTTCGCTGCGCTGAAGACGGCGGATCCGCCCTACACCGCACTGGAGGGCAGCACGGTCGCCGGTGTACGGCGGTTCGGCAAATTCATCAGCATAGACACCGACGGGCCGTCCTTCGTCTTCCACCTCGCAAGGGCGGGATGGGTCAGGTTCACCGACTCCCCCACCGGCACGCAGGTCAGGCCGGGCAAGAGCCCCATCGCTGTTCGGCTGGCATTCAACGGTCCTGACGGCCACCACGGCATGGACCTCACCGAGGCGGGCACAAAGAAGGGCCTGGCGGTTTACGTTGTGCGCGACCCGCAGGACGTTCCCGGCATCGCTGCCCTGGGGCCTGACCCGTTCAGCGACGGGTTCGACGCCGACACGCTGGCGGAAATCCTGGGATCCAGTTCCCAACAGGTCAAGGGCCTCCTGCGGAGCCAGAGCGTCATTGCCGGAATCGGGAACGCGTACAGCGACGAGATCCTGCATGCCGCCAAAATCTCGCCTTTTGCCATAGCCAAGTCGCTGGACCGCGGCACCGTGCAGATGCTTTACGACGCCATCCACAGCATCCTGGGAACAGCACTGGCCGAGGCGGACGGCAAGCCGCCCAGTGAGCTCAAGGATGTCAAGCGCAGCCATATGAGGGTCCATGCCCGGACGGGGCAGGCGTGCCCGGTATGTGGCGACACGGTCCGGGAAGTGTCCTTCGCGGACACGGCCCTGCAGTACTGCCCCACCTGCCAGACCAAGGGAAAGGTGCTCGCGGACCGCCGGACTTCGAAGTTCCTGAAATAATCAGCCGCGCGCTTTACCGGCACAAAACAGAAGCGCCCCGGAGAAGATTCTCCGGGGCGCTTGCCGTTTTGGTCGGGCTGACAGGATTTGAACCTGCGACCCCTTGACCCCCAGTCAAGTGCGCTACCAAGCTGCGCTACAGCCCGTCAGTTCCGCCGTTCTCCGCTGCGTTTGATCCAAATGTTAGCCAGGATTTCCACTCAGCAGTCCGGCTGAACCACCTTGAAAAGCTTACACGATTCCGGGGCTTGCCGATGACACTTTGCGGTCGGTCCGGCCCCGGTGTGTCGGAATTAACGCTTCTTGCCGCGCTTTTCGCGTACCCGCATGTTGACCTCGATGGGCGTGCCCTCGAAACCAAACGTTTCGCGGAGCCGGCGGGTGATGAAACGGCGGTAGCCGGGGTCCAGGAAGCCCGTGGTGAACAGGACGAACTTCGGCGGCCGGCTGGAGGCCTGCGTGCCGAAGAGGATGCGTGGCTGCTTTCCGCCGCGGACCGGGTGCGGGTGCGCGGCCACGAGCTCGCCGAGGAACGCATTGAGCCGGCCTGTGGGGATGCGCTTGTCCCAGTTCTCCAGGGCCAGGTCAAGGGCAGGGACCAGGCGGTCCTTATGCCAGCCGGTCAGCGCAGAGATGTTGACCCGGGGCGCCCATGCCACGTGGGCGAGGTCCTGTTCGATTTCGCGTTCCAGGTAGATGCGGCGCTCGTCGTCCAGCAGATCCCACTTGTTGAACGCCAGTACCAGCGCCCGGCCTGATTCGATGGCCAGCTGCAGGATGCGGACATCCTGCTCGCTGAGGACCTCGTCAACGGCCAACAGAACGACGGCGACCTCCGCCTTTTCGAGGGCGGCCTGGGTCCGGAGGGAGGCGTAGTAGTCGGCGCCCTGTGCCATATGCTGGCGGCGGCGGATGCCTGCCGTGTCGACGAAGCGCCAGGTGCGGCCACCGAGTTCAATGAATTCATCCACCGGATCGCGGGTGGTGCCGGCGGTGTTGTCCACTACGACGCGCTCGGAGCCCGCCAGCTTGTTCAGCAGGGAGGACTTGCCCACGTTCGGGCGGCCGATCAGGGCGATGCGGCGCGGACCACCGGAGCGCTCCAGACCCTCAATGGTGGAGAACTCCGGAAGGGTGTCCATGACGTGGTCCAGGAGGTCGGCCACACCGCGTCCGTGCAGGGCCGATACCGGGTACGGCTCGCCGAAACCGAGGCCCCAGAGGGTCGCGGAGTCCGCTTCCTGGGCGAAGTCGTCCACCTTGTTGGCCACCATGATGACCGGCTTCTTGCTGCGGCGGAGCATCTTCATGACGCCCTCGTCGGTGGCTGTGGCGCCGACGGCCGAGTCAACAACGAACAGTACGGCGTCTGCCAGTTCCACGGCCATTTCGGCCTGCTCGGCAACGCGGGCGTGGATGCCGCGGGCATCGTGCTCCCAGCCGCCGGTGTCCACAACAGTGAAGTTGCGCCCATTCCAGGTGGCGGAATACATCACGCGGTCCCTGGTCACGCCCGGGGTGTCCTCAACCACGGCTTCGCGGCGGCCCAGGATACGGTTCACCAGGGTGGATTTGCCCACGTTGGGCCTGCCGATGATGGCCAGGACGGGATCGAGCTTGACCGGACCGCTGAAGTCCTCGTCTTCGTAGTCGCCGCTCAGGAGGGCGGCATCTTCCTCATCGAGGTCGTAGTCTTCCAGGCCGGCGCGGAGTGACGCTGCGCGCATCTCCGCTTCGTCATCGTCAATGGCGGCCAGCCGTTCGGCCACATGGTCCGTGCCGGTGGGCGTGTATTCGTCTTCGCCGGCGCCGGAGTGGCCGGAGGTTTGAGTCGTATCGCTCATTGCGCTTTCCTTAGTGGTCATCTGCCGGCGGCCCGGCTACTGCTGTGAAATTTGTGCTGAAATCCGCATGGGGCAAAGGCTGCCCACTGTGGTGGATTGTTTCCTGGACGTGCCCCGCCAGCGCAGTGCGGATTTCCATTCCCGCCCTGTCCATTGAAGCACGGCCTGTTTCGCCGGGGTTGCGGCTCAGTGTCAGTGCGTTGCCGAAGCTGACGTGGAACCGGCGCCCCGGCCTGGGGACCGTATCGAGGTGCTCTTCACCGGTCCTGGTGCCAAGAATCGCCACGGGAACCACAGGGGCTCCCGAGTTCAGGGCCAGCCAGGCGACCCCGTTGTTGATGTCCGCTGCCTGCCCGCTCCCCCGGGTACCTTCGGGGAGGATCCCGACGCAACGGCCGGCGTCGAGCATGTCCTTGCTCAGCAGCAGCGCCGCCCGGTCACCGGAACGGTCCACCGGGAGCTGCCCTGAGGCACGGAGGATCCGCCCCAGGGATCCTTTGAACATCTCCTTCTTAACGAGGATGTGCATGGGCCGGGGCGACGCGCCGAACATCACCGGGCCGTCCAGGAAGCTGATGTGGTTGCCGGCAAAAATCACCGGGCCTCCCGTAGGGACGTTGTGCTTGCCCGTGACGGTGGTCCGGTACACCACGTGGTCCAGGATCCAGCCGACAGGCCGGCTCCAGGTCATGGTCCAGCCGGACGGCAGTTTTGCGCCGCCGTCAGTCACGGTTCAGCACCTTGGTCACGATGACGAGGGCTGCATCCACGGTTTCCGCGAAGTCCAGGTCGGAAGAATCCAGGGTGACCACGCCATTGGCGGCCTGGGTGAAGTTCACCACCGTCGAATCCTTCGCATCGCGCTGGGTCACCTGGGCGGCGAGCTGTTCCGCGTCCTGGGTGCCGCCGAGCTGGATTCCGCGGCGGCGAAGCCTGGCTTCTTCGCTGGCGGTGAGCAGCATCCGCACCTCTGCGCCGGGCGCGACGACGGTAGTGATGTCGCGGCCCTCCACCACCATGCGGCGGTGGTGCTTTTCGATCAGTGCACGTTGCCGCCGGATGAGTTCGGTCCGCGCGCCCAGCGTTGTTGCCACCGAGCTGACGGCCGACGAGATGGCAGGTTCGCGGATGGCATCCGTGACGTCTGCCCCGTCTACCCGCACGTACTCCTGCTGGGGACTGGTGCTCAGCTCAAGGACAAGGTCCCTGGCCGCCTGCTCAACAGAGGCGGCGTCGCTGAGGTCGATGCCGCTGTTGACGCAGAACCAGGTAAGCGCCCGGTACATGGCCCCGGTGTCCAGGTAGGCCAGGTGCAGCCGCCGGGCCACTTCCCTGCTGACGCTGGACTTCCCGGATCCGGATGGGCCGTCGATGGCCACCACGAGCGGCCTGCCGACGCGCAGGGCCGGAAAGGTGTCAAGAAGTTCCTGTGTCATTACTGGAGTACCCGCCATCCGCGGTCGTTGAGTGCTTCGATCAGGTGGTCGTGCTTGTTGGGCAGCACCGAGAGTTCCACCATGCCCACGTTCTGGCCCGAGGAATGGTCCAGGCGCAGGTCTTCCACGTTGACGCCGATTTCACCGATCTCGGTGAGGAGCCTGGCGATCTGGCCCGGCTTGTCGTCAACAAGGACAGTCAGCCACGAATAGGCCTGCGGAGGGCCACCGTGCTTGCCCGGGATACGGGCCTGCCCAGCGTTGCCCTCAGCGATCAGCTGCGCCAGGTCAAGCCTGGCACCCGGCGCCGCGGGGTCCTCCAAGGTGCCGATGAGGCGGTTCAGGTCCTCGCGGACACCATAGAGGATTTCGACGACCCTGCTGGCGTTGCCGCCCAGGATCTGGACCCACAAGGTGGGGTCGCTGGCGGCGATCCGTGTGACATCCCGCAGGCCGTTCCCGGCAAGGGACAGCGCATGAAGGGGGGTCCCCTGCAGGCGGCTGGCCAGCAGTGAGGACATCACCTGTGGCAGGTGCGAAACCAACGCCACTGCCTCGTCGTGTTCCTCCGGGCTGAACTGCGAGACCACGGCTCCGAGGTCCGTTGCCAGCGACCGCGCCGTCTGGACAGCGGTTTCGGACGATGCCGGGCCAGGGCAAACCACCCACGGCATGGACGTGAAAAGCTCACCGCGGGCAGCGACGGGGCCGGACTTTTCGCGTCCGGCCATCGGGTGGGTGCCCACGTAACGGGTAAGGTCCGTCCCCCGGCTGCGCAGCTCGGCCAGGATCGCTGCCTTGACGCTTGCGATGTCCACCACAACTGAAGCGGGATAGTCGGCCAGGGCCTTGGCGACGACGTCGGCAGTCACGTCAGGCGGCGCCGCCACCACCACCAGTTCGGGCCTCTCATTACCGAGGTGCTCCAACGGCTGGCCTGCACCGATATCGACGGCGACAGCCTGGTTGGTGGGCGACGGGTCAGAGAGGAACACGGGCACGCCGCGTCCCCGCAGGCCAAGCCCGATGCTGGCACCGAGCAGGCCGGTGCCAATCACCACCACCGGACCGTTGAGGTGTCCACGCCCATGCGAGCGGAATGCGGACATGCCTCAGAGCCCTACGGATGCCAGCAGGTGGCCGACTTCCTGCTTGCCAAGGTTGCGGATGCTGCCCTGGCGCTGGTCACCCAGCCCGATGGGACCCACCTTGACGCGCACCAGGCGCAGGACAGGGAAGCCAACGGCGTCGAAAAGTCGCCGGACAATCCGGTTCTTGCCGGAGTGCAGGACTACCTCGATCAGCACGTGCCCCGGTGTGGAGTCCACCAGCTTGAACGAGTCAACGGACGCGATGCCGTCCTCCAGTTCCACGCCCTCCCTGAGCTGCGCGCCGATTCCCTGCGGGAACGGACCGCGGACCTGGACCAGGTAGGTCTTGGGGACCTCGTAGGACGGGTGGGTGAGCCGGTTGGCCAGCTCGCCGTCGTTCGTCAGGAGCAGCAGGCCCTCGGTGGCGACGTCCAGCCGGCCAACGTGGAAGAGCCGCTCACCCTGGTGCGTCTTCCGCACAAAATCACTGATGCACGGACGGCCGTCCGGGTCCTCCATGGTGGAGACAACACCCTTGGGCTTGTTGAAGACCATATAGACAAGGTTGTCATCGAGCTGGATACGCAGGCCGTCCACGTGGATGATCGCAGTCTTGGGGTCGACGCGGACACCGAGCTCGGTGACCACCTGGCCATCGACTTCGACCCGGCCCTCGGAAATCATTTCCTCGCAGACGCGCCGTGATGCCACGCCGGCCTGTGCCATGACCTTCTGCAGCCGGATACCGTCAGCATCGTGCATTTCAGACTGCGGGACAGCGCCCCGCGGGCCCCGCTTGCGCGACGGCTTGCGGACCGGGCCAAGGTTCTGCCCGAACCGTTCGCTGCCGAAGGCGCGCGATGCTGCCGCCCCGGGCCTGGCCGAGCGTGGCTTGGGCTTGAGGGCACCGGGAGTTCCGGGCTCTTTCTTGGCGCCCGGTTTGCGGGCTGCCGGCTTCCGGGAAGACGGCCCGGCGGGCTTCCACTCGGACCCCTCGCGGCCTGCCGGCGATACGGGGGCGTCGCCGGGATCGACGAACGGCTCCTCGCGCGGTTTGGGTGCCTTGTATGGGCGGTCGCCGTACGGACGGTCACCGCCAGCTCCGGCGGTGCGCTTTCCGGCGCCGGCGCGGAATCCGCCGGCCTGTGCCGGATTGCGGCCGGCAGATGCACTGCGGCTCGCGCCGCCTTGTCCTGCATTGCGTTCTGAACTGTTGCGTCCCGAACTGTTACGTGGTGAACCCTGGCGTCCCGCCTGTGTCATGACCCGTCCTTCGATATGTTGGCCGGCAAGTTGTCCAACAACAACCCTAGCCAGCCATGCAGAAATTATCTGCCCTTATGAATACTCTTGTGCGCAGGCGGTTGCCCGCCTACATTCTGTCGGCGTCGTAGAACTCCGCGATGCCCTCAAGCCCCGGAAGATGGGGTGAGAGCTGGGGCAGTTCCGCCACTGAGCCGATTCCCATCCGTTCCAGGAAATACGACGTGGTCCGGTAGAGGATGGCTCCCGACTCGGGATCGGTACCCGAATCCTCGATCAGCCCGCGCTGGACCAATGTCCGCACGACCGAATCGACGTTAACTCCTCGAATTGCAGAAACCCTGGCTCTGGAGACAGGTTGCCGGTACGCAATGACAGCGAGTGTTTCCAGCGCTGCCTGCGTGAGCCTGGCCGTCTGTCCCTCCAGCACGAACCGTCCGACGATGTCGGCGAATTCCGTGCGCGAGTAGATCCGCCAGCCACCGGCGATGTTCCGCAATTCAAAACCCCGGGGGCTGGCACTGAAACCAGCATCGCTGGCGTCGTCCATGTCCGGGGCTTTAACAGTATAGCCGCTATACTCCCGCTGCAGTTCCGCCAGCAACTCTTCGACGACGGCGACCGTCAGGTTCAGGCCGGCAGCCAGGTCGGTTGCCGACGCCGGCTGGTCCAGGACCATAAGGACAGCCTCAAGCGCGGACCTGGCTCCGCCCGGAAGGTCATGAAGGTCCACAAGCACCTCAGCCTCGGGGTCCGGAGTGTGGTTGGTCACGGTTGCTCCTCGTATTCTTCGCTCAGGTTTTCTGTTGACCATTCCGGCCCGTCCACGGCCCAGTGCACGGTGAGGTCGCCCAGCGGCGAAACCTGGTCAAAGGACACTGCTTTGTCGCGGAACATTTCCAGCAATGCCAGGAATCTGGCCACCACCACCAGGGTGGACTCGGCGTCGGCTATCAGGGCCCGGAACGAGAGCGGCCTCCCCAGCTGAAGCCGCAGGCCCAGGATTTCTGCCTGCTCCTTCACACTGACGGTGCCGCCGTGCAGGTGGGCAAGACCTACTTCGGTGGGCGCCGGCGTCCTGGGCTTCAAAGCAGCCTCGGCGAGCCGGGCGAATTGGTGGGGCGAGTGCTTCCACACCAGTTCCGGAAGCATGGCCGCGAAGTGCTCCTCCATGGCCACCTGCCGGGGGAATCGCTGGGCTTCCTGCTCGAGGGTCTCGGCCATCAGTCCGGCCACCTGTTTGAACGCCTTGTACTGGAGGAGCCTGGCGAAGAGGAGGTCCCGCGCTTCGAGCAGGGCAATGTCCTCGTCGTCCTCCACTTCGCCGGCCGGCAGGAGCCTGGCTGCTTTCAGGTCCAGGAGCGTGGCGGCGATGACCAGGAATTCACTGGCTTCATCCAGCGCCCAGTCCTCACCCAGCTTCTGGAGGTTCCTGATGTATTTGATGAACTCATCCGTGACGGTGGCGATCGCCACCTCGGTGATGTCCAGCTGGTGCTTCGCGATCAGGCCAAGAAGGAGGTCGAACGGCCCCGTGAAGTTGGCCAGCCGCACTTCAAAGCCGGGTTTGGACTCGGCCACGGGTGGTTAGGGCGCACCGCCGCGGGAAATCAGCTCTTTGGCCAGGCGGCGGTAGGCGTCGGCGCCGATGTGATTTCCTGCATACGAGGTGATCGGCTCCGCGGCAACCGTGGCGTCCGCGAACTTGATGGAGCGCTTGATGACGGTCTCAAAGACCTTGTCACCGAAGGCTTCCACGAGCCGGGTAATGACTTCGCGGCTGTGCAGGGTGCGGGCGTCGTACATGGTGGCAAGGACCCCGTCCACCTGAAGGCGGGGGTTCAGCCGGTCCTGGACTTTGTCGATGGTCTCCACCAGGAGGGCGACGGCGCGAAGGGCGAAGAATTCGCAGATCAGCGGAATGATCACGCCGTGGGCGGCGGTCAGCGCGTTGACGGTCAGCAGGCCCAGGGACGGTTGGCAGTCGATGAGAACGACGTCGTAATCGTCCTCCACTTTCTTCAGGGCCCGGTCCAGGACCTGCTCACGGGCAACCTCATTGACCAGCTGCACCTCGGCGGCGGAGAGGTCGATATTTGCCGGCAGCAGGTCAACGTTTTCGACGCCGGTGTGGTGGATGGCATCCCGGATGTCCACTTTCCGGTCCATCAGCACGTTGTAGACCGTGAGGTCCAGTTCGTGCGGATTGATGCCCAGGCCAGCGGAAAGGGCGCCCTGGGGATCGAAATCCACCAGCAGCACCTTGCGTCCGTATTCGGCCAGGGCCGCGGCGAGGTTGATGGTGGACGTAGTCTTGCCGACGCCACCCTTCTGGTTGACCATGGCTATCACGCGCGCCGGACCGTGGGAGGACAGCGGCGCAGGTTCCGGGAATTCGCGGTACGGACGCCCCGTGGGGCCCATCACGGCGTCTTCCAGGTCGAGTTCCGTGCCCTCCAGAGTTGCCGAACCCTGTTCGCTGCTCACGTATCTATCCACACTTTCGATGACGGTGATTTCCCGCCGCTGACTGCCCAGCGCCGTTCCTTCTTCCCCCCAAGGCTACAGGCCCCGACACGGTAAACGAGGGAACTTGACTTTCCGCGGATGTTGAGCCTCGACCTTCTGGTTGAGGTCGAAGGTTGGCTCCCCGCAACCCGAAATGCCCGTCCAGCCTGGGGCTGAACGGGCATTTCCGGTCTTGCTGCTGAAGCTTCCTAGATGGCTGCGCCAACCGGCTTTGCCTCGACGGAACCGTGGCCTGCAGCCTCGCCGTGGCCGGCGATCATGGTCTGCTCGTCGAACGGAATCTCACCGGAGAGAACGCGGTCCACCTGCTCGCCGTCGATCTCCTTGACCCAGGTCCCGATCAGCAGGGTGGCAACGGCGTTGCCTGTGAAGTTGGTCAGGGCACGGGCCTCGGACATAAAGCGGTCGATGCCGACGATCATGCCCACGCCGCCCAGGAGTTCGGGCTTGTGTGCCTGCAGACCGGCTGCCAGCGTTGCCAGGCCTGCACCGGTTACACCGGCAGCGCCCTTGGAAGCAATGATCATGAAGATCAGCAGGGACACCTGGGCGCCAAGGTCCAGCGGCGTGCCCATAGCGTTGGCCACGAACAGCGAAGCCATGGTCAGGTAGATGGCCGTGCCGTCCAGGTTGAAGGAGTAGCCCGTGGGGACGGTGACGCCGACAACCGGCTTGGAAACTCCCAGGTGCTCCATCTTGGCGATGAGGCGGGGAAGGGCAGCTTCGGAGGAGGAGGTGGAGAAGATGAGGAGGTACTCGCGGGCCAGGTACTTCATGAGCTTGAAGATGTTGACGCCGGTGACAACCTTAAGCAGGCCGCCCAGGATGACGATGATAAACAGGGCGCACGTGATGTAGAAGGCGGCCATCAGGGTAAACATGCTCACGATTGCCTGGAAGCCGGTAGCTCCCACGACGGCGGCAATGGCACCGAAGGCACCCACCGGGGCAAGCCACATGATCATGATCAGGATACGGAAAACGAGAACCTGGCCGTGGCCGATGGCCTTAAGGATCGGAGCGGCCTGGGGGCCCATCTTCTGCAGGGCGAAACCGACGAGGATGGCGGCGAAGAGTGTGGGCAGGACGGGGATGTCGGACGGGATGATTCCGAGCAGGAAGTCCACGGTGCTGTCCGTGGCCGCCTTTTTGTTGGGATCGTAGGGCGCCAGCTTGAGGCCTTCGCCCGGGTGGATCAGGTTGCCTACCACCAGGCCGATGGCCAGTGCGAAGGTGGACATGACCAGGAAGTAACCGAGGGCCAGGCCTCCGACCTTGCCCACGGTGGCGGCCTTGGCGATGGAACCGATGCCCAGGACGATGGTGCAGAAGATGATCGGCGCGATCATCATCTTGATGAGCTTGATGAACCCGTCACCGAGGGGCTTGAGGGATTTGCCGACCTCGGGGAACAGCAGACCGACAACCGCACCAAGGATAACGGCGACGATAACGGCGATGTAGAGGTAGTGGGATTTGTCGAGTCCCTTGCGGGCGGCCTTGGCCGGCGCTGCTGACTCTCCTCGTTGAGAGGCCATGATGTGTCTCCTTTATGGATAATCTGGTAGACGCTGCGGCACAGTCTCTGGGCTCATCGCGTCGGTCCGTTGTGATATCCATCATTAGGTACGCCGTGACCTGGCTCACCGTTGCGTTCATATTGGTCGTGGAAGGTACTGATGATCCACCGCTGGAGTATCGCCCGAAGGCTGTTTGTGGCCAACCTCCTGATCGTCGTGGCGTTCATAGCCATCGTCGGCACCGCGACCTTTGTTGACGCCCGCGACCGCGCCTACGACGAGGCCGGACGGCGCATGGCCGGGGTGGCGGCGGCAGTGGCCGCGAATCCCCTGGTACTTCAGGCAGCCGGCGAACAGGATCCGTCGGCCGTACTGCAGCCTTATGCCCTGAAGGTCATGGACGGGGCCGGCGCCGATTTCGTCACCATCATGGCGCCGGACAGGACCCGCTGGACGCACCCGCGCAGCGAGGAACTTGGCAGGCCCTACATTGGCTCGATCGATGCCGCACTGCGTGGTGAAGTCTTCACGGAGGTCACCGCGGGAACCCTGGGACCATCGGTCAGGACCATCGTTCCCGTCATGGATCCGGCCGGCGCAGTCAAGGCGCTGGTTGCTGCCGGCATCACCGTCCGGACTGTCGATGTCGCGTTCTCCAGCCGGCTGCCTGCACTGTTGGCCATAGGCTTTGCCCTGCTGGTGGGTGGGTCGCTGGCCTCCTGGATGCTGGGCCGCTACCTCCGCCGGGTCACCCGCGGCTGGGGTCCCGAGCAATTGGCCCAGCTTTTCGCTTACTACGAGTCGGTCCTCCATTCAGTACGGGAGGGACTGATCCTCATCGACACCAAGGGGCGGGTGGTCATGTTCAACGACCAGGCGGCCGAGCTGCTGGGACTGGCGGAACGGAGCAGCAACGATCCCACCCGGCCGCCTTCCCTGGCCGACCTCCCCCTGGATGACCAGTTGCGTGGACTCTTCGAATCCGGGCGGACCGCCCACGACGAGATCGTGCTGACCGGATCCCGGATCCTGGTGATCAACCAGGGCCCGGCCAAGGGGCCTGGAGTCCCCGGCTCGCGCGGTAAAACCCCGGTGTACGGAACGGTTGCCACCCTGCGCGACCGCACCGAGATTGAAGCCCTGGGCAGCGAACTGGAGACGATGCGGACACTCTCGGACGCACTGCGGGCGCAGACGCATGAGCACGCCAACCGGCTCCACACGATGGTTTCGCTGCTGGAGCTGGGCCGCACCGGCGAGGCGCTGGAATTTGCCACCAAGGACCTGGAGCTCAGCCAGCAACTGACGGATGAGATGGTCAGTTCCGTCAATGAGCCGGTCCTCAGTGCCCTGATCATGGGGAAGGCAGCCGAAGCCAACGAACGCGGAGTGAAACTGACACTCGCCACCCAGGGATCGGCATCCGTTGCCGGCCTGGCAATCCAGGACCTCGTCACCATCCTTGGCAACCTCCTGGACAACGCCATCGACGCTGCGGCGGACGGTGCGGCACCCAGGAAGGTGGAGCTGACCGTGGAGTCGGATGCCGAGGGACTGGACATCATCGTCAAGGATTCCGGCCCCGGGGTGGACCCCGCCGCCGTCGACGATATTTTCCGTCACGGCTTCAGCACCAAGGAGGCGGGCCCGTTCGGGCGCGGTATCGGACTGGCCCTCGTGCGGCAGGCAGTGCAGCGCCTGGACGGTACCATGACGATCACGGGCACGGACGGTGCGCAGTTCCATGTTTTCCTGCCCGCAGTGGCAACCGGCACCGACAAAGAGGAGCAGTTCCAGTGAGCGATATCCGCGTCCTCGTCGTCGAGGATGAGCCGGTGGCCTCCGCGGCGCACGCGGCGTACGTGGGCAGGCTGCCCGGTTTCAAGCTCGCCGGAACAGCACCGGACGGGCAGTCCGCGCTGCGGCTCCTGTCCGAATTCCAGGCCTCCGGAGACCCTGTGGAGCTCGTTCTGCTCGACATGAACCTGCCCGATCTGCATGGACTCGACATCGCCCGCCGGATGCGTGCGGCAGGGATCCTGGCGGATATCATCGCCATCACTGCTGTCCGCGAACTGGCCATTGTCCGCAGCGCCGTGGCCATCGGCGTCGTCCAGTACCTGATCAAGCCCTTCACCTTCGCCACATTCGCCGACAAGCTGGGAAGCTACCGCCTGTTCCGCCAACAGCTTGCCTCGCCGGAATCAGGCGCCGGCAGGACAGGTGCTTCCCAGAGCGAGGTGGACCAGGCGTTTGCGAGCCTCCGGGCGCCCTCTGAACTGCCGCTGCCGAAGGGGCTCTCTGTCTCGACCCTGGCATCAGTCCAGGACTATCTGAAGCAGCAGGCCGACGCCGTCTCCGCGACGGAGGTCATGGCGGCGCTGGGCATGTCCAGGGTTACCGCCCGGCGCTACCTTGAATACCTGGCCGACGCCGGGACGGTCTCGCGGACGCCGCGGTACGGCACTCCGGGCCGGCCGGAGAACGAATACCGCTGGAGCGGCCGCTGACTCAGTGCCCGGCGGCACCCGGGCGCAGCGTGCCGATCAATTGATCGATCACTCCGGCGTCCTCGATGGTGGAGGGCACCACGTACTCCTCGCCGTCGGCAATCTGCCGCATGGTCTTGCGGAGGATCTTGCCCGAACGGGTCTTCGGCAGGGCATCAACCACGGCCACGTGCTTGAAATCCGCGACAGCTCCGATGTCCCGGCGGACCAGGGCGATCAGGTCCTTGACCAGGATGTCCTCTTCCACCTCTACCCCTGACTTCAGCACCACGTACCCGCTCGGCCGCTGGCCCTTCAAAGGATCCGCGAGCCCGATCACCGCGCACTCAGCCACGGCCGGGTGCTGGCCGATGACCTGCTCCATGGCGCCCGTGGACAGCCGGTGACCGGCCACGTTGATGATGTCATCAGTACGGCCCATGACGAAGACATAACCGTCCCCGTCCCGGTAGCCGGAGTCGCCGGTGGCGTAGTAGCCCTCGAAAGCCTGGAGGTAGGAGGAAACGTAGCGTTCGTCGTCGCCCCAGAGGGTGGTCAGTGTTCCTGGCGGCAAAGGGAGGCCGAGCACGATGTTTCCTTCGGTTCCGGCTTCAACTTCCTCCCCCAGCCCGTCGACGATCTTGAGCTGGAACCCCGGCATGGGAACACTCGGCGAGCCTGCCTTGATGGGGAGCTGGTCCAGCCCGCGCGGGTTGGCGCAGATGGCCCAGCCCGTCTCGGTCTGCCACCAGTGGTCCACCACCGGCACGCCCAGGGTCTGCGATGCCCAGTGGAAGGTATCCGTATCCAGCCGCTCCCCCGCGACGAAGAGCGTCCGCAGGCTGGAGATATCGTAGTCCTTCAGGAGCTTCGCGTCGGGATCGGCTTTTCTGATGGCGCGCAGGGCCGTGGGCGCGGTAAACAGCACATTGACTTTGTGCTCCTCGATCACGCGCCAAAAAGCACCGGCGTCAGGAGTTCCCACCGGCTTTCCTTCATAGAGGACGGTGGTGGCACCGGCCAACAACGGTCCGTAGACGATGTAGGAGTGCCCCACCACCCAGCCGACGTCGGAGGCTGTCCACATCACGTCCCCGGGACCGATGTCGTAGATGTTTTCCATGGTCCAGCTGAGCGCCACGGCATGGCCGCCGTTATCCCGTACAACCCCCTTGGGAGTTCCGGTGGTTCCGGAGGTGTAGAGGATGTAGAGCGGGTCCGTTGCCTTGACCTCCACGGGAGCCGCCGGCTCCGCGGAGGCCATCTCAGTGTCCCAGTCCAGCCACCCGGCGTGGTCCGCGGTTGTGGAGGAGAACCCCTCCCGCGACCTGACAATCACCGGAAGTCCGGGGGCTCCGGCCAACTGCAGTGCTTCCTGCACCGCAGGGAGGTATTCGATCCGGCGGGAGGGTTCGATGCCGCCGGATGCCGTGACCACCAGCGCCGGAGCGGCGTCCCTGATGCGGGCCGCCAGTTCCTTGGGCGCAAACCCGCCGAACACCACAGAATGCACCGCTCCCAGCCGTGCGGTGGCCAGCATCGCAATGGCGGCCTCGGGAATCATCGGCATGTAGATCACCACTCTGTCGCCCTTGCCAACTCCGTGCCGGCGGAGCACACCGGCGAAGCGGGCCACAAGGCCGGTGAGTTCCGCGTAGGTGAACCGGCGCCGGGTCCCGAGCATCGCGGAATCGTAGATGAGCGCATCCTGGTCTCCGCGCCCCGCCTCCACATGCCGGTCAAGGGCGTTGTAGGAAGTGTTCAGGATGCCGTCAGGAAACCACCGGAACAGCGGCGTACTGCTGGAGTCGACGCCCTGCCGGGGCGGTTTAGCCCAGGAGATCCTGGCTGCAGCATCCAGCCAGAAGTCCCCGGGGTTGGCCAGGCTCTGTGTGTAGCTGTTCGGATAGCTCTTGGTAACCATGAAATGCATCCCGTCCACGACGTTGTGATGGGGCCATGCTAGCCCGGTGGGTGAGTTTTCCACAAGAGCTATGTATACAGAGCCCCGCTGCCAGGGTCTTCTCATAGCCAAATCTATCTATTTTCGAGTGCTGTGTATACACTGGGTCGAAGAGTTGTTGTTCAGCCAACCAATGAAGGAGGCAGCGATGCGAGCCAGCGACAAAGCCTACGCCGCATTGCGCGATGACATCGTTGAATGGCGGCTGGCACCGGGTACCGTCCTGGCTGAGGTTGAGCAGGCTGAGCGTCTGGGAGTTTCACGCACGCCGCTCCGGGAGGCGCTCAGCCGGCTGAGTGCAGAGGGACTGACGACGGCGGCGGGCGGCCGCGGCGTCGTCGTCACCGACATCTCACTCGATGACATCGACGAGATGTTCGAACTGCGCGAAACCCTGGAGGGCAAGGCGGCGGCGCTGGCCGCCGAACGCGGCGAGCGCGCAGTGTTCGCCCAACTGCACGAGGACCTCCTCCGCGCCCCGGAACTGATCTCCGGCTCGGATCCCGCCCGGCACGACTACTACGCCCTGGTGGCCAGGCTGGACGAGGCGATCGACTCCGCAATCTCCAATTCCTACCTCGCCCAGGCGATGCGAAGCCTGCGCGTTCACCTGGTCCGGGTACGCCGCCTCGCGGCGGACGACGCCCTCCGCCTTCACGCGGCAGCCCTTGAGCATGCGGCGATTGCCGAAGCCATTGCCGATGGCAACGCCAAGCTCGCTGCAGCCGCCACCACCGTGCATCTGCACCGCAGCCTTTCCCACGTCAAAGCAACCCACACACCGCACTAAAGGAGCACCATGGTCAAGCTCAACCACGTCCGTGTCTACAAGAGCGAAGAAAACCTCCCCCGCGAGGACCAGTTGGCCCACAAGATCGCCGTTGTCGCTGCCGACCCGGTGGAAGTGACCCCGGAGGTCACTGAAATGGTGATCAACCGGGTCATTGACAACGCCTCTGTTGCGATCGCATCGCTGAACCGCGGCCCGATCGTGGCGGCCCGGGCCCAGGCCCTGACTCATTCGCCGACCACCAACGGCAAGGGCGCCAGCGTCTTCGGCATCACTGACCGTGTTGCCCCGGAATGGGGAGCGTGGGCCAACGGCGTCGCCGTCCGCGAACTGGACTACCACGACACCTTCCTTGCCGCCGAGTACTCCCACCCCGGTGACAACATCCCGCCGATCCTTGCGGTGGCACAGCATGTTGGCGCCGGCGGCAGGGACCTGATCCGCGGCATCGCCACCGGCTACGAGATCCAGGTAAACCTGGTCAAGGCAATCTGCCTGCACAAGCACAAGATCGACCATGTGGCGCACCTTGGCCCCTCCGCCGCGGCCGGCATCGGCACCCTGCTGGGGCTCGACGTCGAGACCATCTTCCAGTCCGTCGGCCAGGCGCTGCACACCACCACCGCCACGCGGCAGTCCCGCAAGGGCGAAATCTCCACATGGAAGGCACACGCACCGGCGTTCGCGGGCAAGATGGCCGTGGAGGCCGTGGACCGCTCCATGCGCGGCCAGACCTCGCCTGTACCGATCTATGAGGGCGAAGACGGTTTCATCGCCTGGATGCTCGATGGCCCGGAGGCCTCCTACGAGGTCCCGCTGCCGGAGGCCGGCGAGGCCAAACGCGCCATCATGGACACCTACACCAAGGAACATTCGGCCGAATACCAGGCCCAGGCCTGGATCGATCTGGCCCGGAAACTCCACAGGGAACACCCGGAAACCACAGACCCGGCCAACGTCAAATCCATCCTGATCAAGACCAGCCACCACACCCATTACGTGATCGGCTCCGGCGCCAACGACCCCCAGAAGTACAGCCCCACCGCCAGCCGCGAAACCCTGGACCACTCGATCCCGTACATTTTCACGGTGGCACTCCAGGACGGTTCCTGGCACCACGTTGACTCGTACTCCCCCGAGCGTGCAGGCCGGCCGGACACCGTGGAGCTGTGGCACAAGGTCACCACCCGGGAGGATCCGGAATGGACCCGCCGCTACCACTCCGTGGACATCGCGGAGAAGGCCTTCGGCGGCTCCGTGGAGATCACCCTCAACGACGGCACTGTCATCACCGACCAGATCGCCGTCGCCGACGCCCACCCGCTCGGCGCCCGCCCGTTCGCGCGGCACCAGTACCTGACCAAGTTCCGCACCCTGGCTGCCGGCCTGGTTGAAGAACAGGAGATCGAGCGTTTCCTTGCAGCCGCCGAAGGCCTGGCCGATCTTGGTCCGGGCGAGCTGGACCAGCTGAACATCACGGCAGCCCCCGGCGTCATCGACCTCAGCAATGCACCCCAGGGGCTGTTCTAAATGCTCTACTCCAGCACCACGCCCGAACAGAAGCGGATCCGCCTCCGCGAACTCCTGGCCTCCGGCACCATCGCGCAGTTCCCGGGCGCCTTCAACCCGCTCTCTGCCCGCCTGATCGAGGAGAAAGGCTTCGCCGGCGTCTACATCTCCGGCGCCGTCCTGGCCAACGACCTTGGGCTGCCGGACATCGGCCTGACCACGCTGACCGAAGTGGCCACCCGGGCAGGGCAAATCGCCCGGATGACCGAACTGCCGTGCCTCGTCGACGCCGACACCGGCTTCGGTGAGCCCATGAACGTTGCCCGCACCATCCAGGAACTTGAGAACGCAGGCCTCGCCGGACTGCACATCGAGGACCAGTTCAACCCCAAACGCTGCGGGCACCTGGACGGCAAGAACGTGGTGGACCTCGATACCGCCACCAAACGCATCCGTGCCGCAGCGGATGCCCGCCGCGACCCGAACTTCCTCATCATGGCCAGAACAGACATCCGCGCCACGGACGGGCTGGAAGCGGCGCAGTCGCGGGCGAAGGCGCTGGTTGAGGCCGGGGCTGACGCCATCTTCCCGGAGGCCATGCGGGACCTGAGTGAGTTCCAGGCCATCCGCGATGCCGTGGACGTGCCGATCCTGGCCAACATGACTGAGTTCGGGAAGAGTGACCTTTTCACGGTGGAACAGCTCGCCGGCGTCGGCGTGAACATGGTGATATATCCGGTGACGCTGCTCCGTAGTGCCATGGGGGCCGCGGAGCGTACGCTGGAATCGATTAAGGCAGACGGAACACAGGAGGCGCAGGTCTCACACATGCTGACCCGTGCGCGTTTGTACGACCTCGTTGATTATGAGGCCTACAACCGCTTCGACACCGGGGTGTTCAATTTCCAGATCCCCGGAACCAACTGACCCAACCACACCCACAGCTCCGGCTCCGGCCGGCACAACAGGCGACAGGAACAAAGGAGTTTCAGCATGGCTGAACAGGACATCAAAAAGGGTCTCGCCGGCGTCGTGGTGGATTACACCTCCGTCTCGAAGGTCAACCCCGACACCAATTCCCTGCTTTACCGGGGCTATCCGGTGCAGGAGCTTGCCGCCAGGTGCAGTTTTGAGGAAGTGGCGTTCCTGCTGTGGAACGGAGAGCTCCCCACGGCCGAGGAACTGGCCGGGTTTACGGCCCGGGAACGGGCCGGGCGCGCCCTGGACCCGGTGGTGAAGCAGGTCGTCGATACCCTGCCCACAAGCTCCCATCCAATGGATGTCTGCCGGACCGCAGCGTCCGTGATGGGTGCGCGTCACCCGCTGGCCGAGGACTCTTCACGGGAAGCCAACATGGCCAAAGCAGTGGACCTTTTCGCTGCGATGCCTGCGGTAGTGGCCTATGACCAGCGCCGACGCCATGGGCAGGAGGCCGTGGAACCCAGGGATGACCTGGGGTATTCGGCCAACTTCCTCTGGATGGCCTTTGGTGAGGAACAGGTACCGGAGGTCGTGGAGGCCTTCAATGTCTCGATGATCCTGTACGCCGAGCACTCCTTCAACGCCTCCACGTTCACCGCCCGGGTAATAACGTCCACACTCTCGGACCTGCATTCAGCGGTCACCGGTGCGATCGGTGCTCTGAAGGGCCCACTCCACGGCGGGGCCAACGAGGCTGTCATGCACACGTTCGATGAGATCGGGATCCGGTCCGAGGAATCACTCGACGAGGCCGCTGCCCGCGCAAAAACGTGGATGGAGGAAGCCCTGGCCCACAAGAAAAAGGTCATGGGCTTCGGGCACCGCGTCTACAAGCACGGCGACTCCCGCGTGCCCACCATGAAGGCCGCCCTGGACAAAATGATCGCCCACTACGGCCGCCCCGAGCTACTCGGGCTGTACAACGGCCTCGAATCCGCCATGGACGAGGCCAAGGGGATCAAGCCGAACCTCGACTATCCCGCCGGCCCCACGTATCACCTCATGGGGTTCGATACGCAGACGTTCACTCCCCTGTTCGTCGCCAGCCGCATCACCGGCTGGACGGCGCACATCATGGAGCAGCTCGACTCGAATTCGCTGATCCGTCCGCTGAGCGAATACAACGGCGTTGAGGAGCGGCACGTTCCCTGATCGCGGGAAAGATACGAGGGCGGGACTTACGACGGCGGGCCGGTCACCCTGCGAGGTGACCGGCCCGCCGCCGTCGGCGTTCTCCGGGAAGTGCGGGCGGGCGGTTCGGTCTACCGCAACGCGGGGTCACTCTTGGCCCGATGATCCCGGTTTATCGGGCCAAAAGTGACCCCGCGTTGCATTAAAGAGGCGGGCATCCTGGGAGGCAGGCTCAACGGTTTGAGTAGTCGAGCACTTCCCTGACGGTTTCATTGTCACCGTTCAGCACCACCGTGAGGCGCAGTACGGTCCCGTTCAGGGCCAACGGCAGCCAGTGCGCCGCATCCTGCCACATCCGCTCCACGGGCAATGCTTCGACGTCGAACCATTCCGGCCGGATCTCCGCGCTTTCGGCCGGTTCCCCGGCCCAGCGGGCAGCGACGAACAACCGCGAGGTCATGTTCCATTCGGGGCGGGCCGGGAAGTCGAAGGTGACCACGCCGGCGTCACTGAGGTCCTCCTGCAGGACGATGACGCCGGATTCCTCCAGGACTTCACGGCATGCAGCTTCGGCTTCGGATTCCCCCGCTTCCACATGGCCGCCCAGGCCCACCACTTTGCCGCGGCCGAACCCTGTCTTCTTCAGCCCCAGCAGGACCTGTGCCACGCCGTCCGATTCGCGGGTCAGGAAACACAGCGTGACAGGAGTGAAAGTCATGCCCTCAACCTTATAGCTGTAGCCGTGTCCGGCGGCGGTCCCCGGTGGAATCCCTTCAGCCCAGCGCCCGGGGGTGGGCGGCGGCGTAGATCTCGCGGAGGGTGTCAGCCGTGACAAGTGTGTAGACCTGGGTGGTGGTGACCGAGGCGTGGCCCAGCAGTTCCTGCACCACGCGGACGTCCGCGCCGCCCTCGAGCAGGTGCGTTGCGAAGGAATGCCGCAGGGTGTGCGGTGAGACGTCCTTGGTGATGTTGGCTTTCTCCGCCGCCGCCTTCAGGATGGTCCACGCACTCTGTCGGCTGATCCTCCCGCCGCGGGCATTCAGAAACAGCGCGGGCGTGCCCTTGCCCTTTGCCGCCAGCAACGGCCGGCCGCGTACCAGATAAGCATCCAGTGCCCGCGCCCCGTAGGATCCGAGCGGTACCAGCCGTTCCTTTGAGCCCTTGCCGAACAGCCGGACGATCGCAGGGCCGGATTCCGCTTCCTGCAGTGAGATATCGTCAACGTCCAGGCCCACGGCTTCACTGATCCGCGCGCCGGTGGAGTAAAGGAACTCCAGAAGGGCACGGTCGCGGAGGCCGGTGGCCGTGTCCGTTCCCGCTGCCTCCAGGATCCTGGTGACTTCATCCACGCTGATGGCCTTGGGCAGTCGCTTGCCTGGCAGCGGCGGGTGGACGTCGCTGGCCGGGTCCGTGGTGGTGACGCCCTCAAGGGCCCAGAATTTGTGCAGTCCCCTAACCGCCACGACGGTCCTGGCCGCGGACCTGACACCCAGGGCCGTGCCGCCGTCGGATCCGTCCGTGAGGGCCATGACGTAGCCGGTGACGTGGTGGCGGGTGATCTGGTCCGGCGTCCGGCAGCCCTCGGCTGCAAGGTAACGGGAGTACCGGGTCAGGTCCCGGCGATAAGCGGACAGCGTGTTCAGGGCCAGCCCCCGTTCGACGCCCATGTGTTGAAGGTACTCAGTGATGGCGCGGTCGATGGCGGTGGGCGGCGCGGCTGGGGCCACCGCTGCAGGCGCGGCTGCAGGCGTGTCCGCAGGGGACGCTTTGAGGGTAGGTTCTGCCGACATCAGCGCTGGCTGGGGTGCGCGGGCCAGGGCGCATCCGCGGGCCGCAACCCGGCAAAGCCGTCAGCGCGTGCTGCTGCGGCAGCCAGGATTCCGACGACGGCGGAAGGGTTGTGCAGCCGGCCGGCCAGGACGGACGCCACCGCATCGTCAAGGCTGATCCAGTGGAATTCGATCTCGGCTTCCTCGTCGGTACGCTCGTGAAGCTCGTGGTGCGGAACGTCCGTAAGGCCGCGGGCCAGATAAATCCGGATTGCTTCGCTGGAGGAGCCCGGTGAGTTGAAGAAGTCTGCCAGGACATTCCACTGTGCGGCTGCAAGGTCCGCCTCTTCGGCAAGTTCGCGGGCGGCACCGACCACAAAATCCTCACCCTCCACGTCCAGGAGGCCGGCTGGGATTTCCCATAGATCCATGCCCACCGGATGGCGGTACTGCTTGATGAGCAGGATCTCACCGGCGGCATTCATCGGCAGGACTGCTACGGCGCCCGGATGGTCGATGTAGTCGCGCGTTAAAGCCTCGCCGGACTCGCTGAGCTTGAAGCTGTCACTGACGACGTCCCAGATCCGGCCTTCGTAGACTTTCTCGGTAGAAAGAAGACGGCGCGGGCTCGGTGCATCCGAAACCCTCCGCGCTGCAGAGGGGGTTTCAGGAATTCCGGGCATCGCGCCGTCCTCAGATTCGTCGTTGACTAGTTGGCGGCAACCGTGCGTACGGGCTTGATTGCCAGCACGTCCTGCGCGTTCTGGTGGTCCAGGGCAGCCTTGACCAGCCCGGCGAACAGCGGGTGCGGCCGGGTGGGGCGCGAGCTGAGCTCCGGGTGTGCCTGGGTGGCTACATAGTACGGGTGCACTTCGCGCGGCAGTTCGACGTACTCCACGAGCTTGCCGTCCGGCGACGTTCCCGAGAAGACCAGCCCCTGGGCCGCAATCTGCTCGCGGTACTTGTTGTTGACCTCATAGCGGTGGCGGTGCCGTTCGCTGACCTCGGTAGTTCCGTAGGTCTCGGCGATGACTGAACCTTCATCCAGCTTGGCTTCGTAGAGCCCGAGGCGCATCGTGCCGCCCAGATCGCCCTTGCCCTCGACGATGTCCAGCTGTTCTTCCATGGTGGCGATGACCGGGTACTTCGAATCAGGTTCGAATTCGCTGGACGATGCACCCTCCAGGCCCACTACGTTCCTGGCGTATTCGATCACCATGCACTGCAGGCCCAGGCACAGCCCCAGGACAGGCAGCCTGGTTTCGCGCGCATACTTCAGGGCGCCCAGCTTGCCCTCGAGGCCGCGGATTCCGAAGCCGCCGGGGACGCAGATGGCGTCCACGCCGTCCAGGGACGCGACGGCGCCCTCGTGGGTTTCGCATTCGTCTGACGGGACCCAGCGGATCTTGACCTTGGTTTCGTTGGCGAATCCGCCGGCGCGCAGGGCCTCGGTGACCGAAAGGTAGGCGTCGGGCAGGTCGATGTACTTGCCCACCAGCGCGATTTCGACGTGGTGCTTGGGGTTGTGGACTGCTTCGAGCAGCTTGTCCCAGCTGGTCCAGTCAACATCCTTGAACGGCAGGTCCAGGGCGCGGACGATGTAGGAGTCCAGGCCCTGGGTGTGCAGGGTCTTGGGGATGTCGTAGATGCTGGGGGCATCCGGGCAGCCGATGACCGCTTCGATGTCGACGTCGCACATGCGGCCGATCTTGGCGCGCATGGGCTCGGGGACTTCGCGGTCCGAGCGGATCACGATGGCTTCGGGCTGGATGCCGATGGAGCGCAGGGCTGCGACGGAGTGCTGCGTGGGCTTGGTCTTCAGTTCCTGGGACGGTCCGATGTACGGGACCAGGGAGACATGGACGAAGAAAACGTTGCCGCGGCCGATGTCCTGGCGGACCTGGCGGGCTGACTCGAGGAACGGCTGGGACTCGATGTCGCCCACGGTGCCGCCGATTTCGGTGATGATGACGTCCGGCGCGTTCTTGCCCTCGGCGGGCAGCCGCATGCGGCGTTTGATTTCATCGGTGATGTGCGGGATGACCTGAACCGTGTCCCCCAGGTACTCGCCGCGGCGTTCCTTGGCGATGACCGTGGAGTAGACCTGGCCGGTGGTCACGTTTGCCGAGCCCTCAAGGTTTTCATCAAGGAAGCGCTCGTAGTGCCCGATGTCCAGGTCCGTCTCGGCGCCGTCGTCGGTGACGAAGACCTCACCGTGCTGGAAGGGGTTCATCGTGCCCGGATCCACGTTCAGGTAGGGATCGAGCTTCTGCATAGTTACAGACAGACCGCGGGCCCGCAGCAGGTGGCCGAGGCTTGAAGCCGTCAGTCCCTTACCGAGCGAGGACGCCACACCACCGGTTACGAAGATGTGTTTGGTCGTCTTGGATGAACCCGGGAACCGGGAATTTACACGGGAATTTGATCGCTGCACCACGGAATTTGAGCCTATCATCAATTGAGCCTTTCCCGGATCAGGAACTGTTCCCCAAATGCTCCAGTGTGCAGGGCACGACCCACTGCGATCAAGGGGCAACGGCCTTTAGGCCCGCAGCGGCAGCGGCTTGGCGTCGTCCAACAGCTCCTGGGCGTGGGCCTGGGCGGATTCGGAGTCCTCCTGGCCGGCGAGCATCCGGGCGAGTTCCTTCACGCGTTCCGGGCCGTCGAGGAGGCGGACATCACTGGAGGTGAAGCCGGTGGCGGTGCCGCCGTCGGCTCCCCTGACCGAGGTTTTGGTGACGGTGATGTGCTGGTCCGCGAACGCGGCGACCTGTGGAAGGTGCGTGACCACGAGGACCTGGACGTGCTGTGCCAGCATGGCCAGCCGCCGGCCGATTTCAACGGCCGCCCGCCCACCGACGCCGGCGTCGACTTCGTCGAAGACGAAGGTGGGCACCGGATCCACGGCGGCAAGCACCACTTCGATGGCGAGCATGACGCGGGAGAGTTCGCCGCCCGAGGCACCCTTGCCCAGCGGACGGGCCGGGGCACCTGAGTGCGGCTGGAGCAGGAAGGAGATCTCATCCGCTCCGTGGGGGGTCAGCGAGGCGGCCGCCTCGCGGGTGATCACTAACGTTGCATCCGCCATGGCCAGCGCCTTCAGCTCCGCACTGACGCGGCCGGAGAGGTCCTTGGCAGCCTTGGCACGGATCTTGCTGACCGCCGCGGCCTGCTTCTGGAGCTCCGCTTCGGTCCGGGCCACGTCGGCCTCAAGTGCCTCGATCCGGCTGGAATCGTCCTGCAGTTCATCGAAACGGACCCGGGCATTTTCGGCCCAGAGCAGGACCTCGTTGATGCTGGGGGCGTACTTGCGGACCAGCTTGGCCAGGTCAGCCCGCCGGCCTTCGATTTCGGCGAGCCGCTCCGGACCCTCCGAGTCCAGGCCGGCCTGGTAGCTGGCCAGCTCAGTGGCGATGTCGTTGAGCAGGAAGCCCACTTCGGCCAGCCGCGCGGCGGCCTGCCCCAGCTCGGCGTCATGCTCAGCCACATGTTCAAGCGTGCGTTTGGCGGCGTCCACCAATGTGGTTGCGTCCCCGGCGTCCCCGTAATCCTCGGCAATGAGCGCCTGATGGGCCGTGTTTGCCGCGATTCTCAGCTCTTCGACGTTGGCCAGCTTAACGGCCTCGGCCTTGAGGGATTCGTCTTCCCCCGGCTGCGGATCCACGTCGTCGATTTCGGCCAGGGCGGCTTCCAGTGACTCGGCTTCCCGAAGCCTGTCGCGCGCGGCGCTGCGGAGGGTTGCCAGTTCCGCCTGGCTGGTCTTCCAGTGGCTGTACAGCCCCTGATAGGTTCCCAGCGGGCCCGCCAGCGCGTCGCCGGCAAACTTGTCCAGGGCGCCGCGCTGGGCGGCGGCCCCCTTCAGCCGGATCTGGTCCGACTGTCCGTGGACCACCACCAGCGTTTCACCGATCTCCGCGAGGACGCCCACCGGGGCGGCACGCCCGCCCAGGAATGCACGGCTGCGCCCGTCCGCCCCCAACCTGCGGGCGAGGATGAGTTCAGCGCCGCCGTCGTACTCCTCCACGTCTGCCCCGGCCTCCAGCGCCCGGGCAACCGCCGGATGCCCGGCGTCGAGCCTGAGCACGGCTTCAGCGGTGGCGCTCTTCGCACCGCTTCGGACGGCCCCGGCGTCGGACCTCGCCCCGAGCAGGAGGCCGACGGCGGTGACCACCATCGTTTTGCCGGCCCCGGTCTCACCGGTCACGACGCTCAGGCCGGGGCCCAGTGGAAGGGTGGCGTCGGTGATGACGCCCAGATCGCGGATTCTCAGTTCTTCAAGCATGGTTCACTTTGCAGTCGCGGGATCGGTTTCGTCGTCTGGCTGGTCTCCGGAGGGCACCTGTAGCGGCGGCATGGGCCGGGGCGTCCGGACGATGGGGATGGGGCCGGTGTGGATGGCCTCCGCCTGGGGAACCGGCCCGCGCCAGCCATGGATGGGGAGCTGGAACTTGCGGACCAAACGCGCGGAAAAAGGCGTCTGATGCGTCCGGGCCAGCCGTACAGGCGTGGCCGACTTCGTCACTTCCACACGCGCGCCGGGCGGCAGGTCAACCGAGCGCCGGCCATCGCACCACAGGACGCCCTGGGCATCGGTGCGGTTAAGGACCTCCACCGCCAGCCGCGATCTGGGAGAGACCACCAGCGGTTTGGCGAACAGGGCATGGGCGCTGATGGGAACAATGAGCAGCGCTTCCACCTCAGGCCAGACCACCGGCCCGCCGGCCGAGAAGGCGTAGGCGGTGGAGCCTGTGGGGGTGGCCAGAACCACGCCGTCGCAGCCGAAGGAGGTCAGTGGCCGCTCATCCACTTCGGTCACCACTTCAAGCATCCGTTCGCGGTTGCCTTTTTCGATGGCGGCCTCGTTCAGTGCCCAGGTGTGCCAGATCTTCTGGCCGCGGACCCAGACCTGGACGTCGATGGTCATGCGCTCTTCCACCGTGTAGTCGCGGCGGGCAATCCATTCCACCGTCTGGGCGAGGTCGGCGCGCTCGCTTTCGGCCAGGAAGCCCACGTGGCCGAGGTTAACGCCGAGCAGGGGCACGTCCACTTCCCGGACCAGCTCCGCGGCGCGCAGGATGGTGCCGTCACCGCCGAGGACCATCACCAGTTCAACATCCGGCAGCTTGACGTGATCGTGCAGGACCTCCACGGGCTGCGTGAGGTGCCCGAAGAACCTTTCCATGTCGGCCAGCTCGGATTCCTGCATGACCGGGACTATGCCGGAGTCGTGCAGCTGGGCGCAGGCCTCCCAGGCAGCCTTCAGTGTTTCCTCGCGGCCAGTGTGGGCAAGGACAAGTACTCGCCTGCTCATCGGGTTCCGCTTTCTAGTGGTTCGGCCAGATTGTGCCAAGCAGCCTCTCGATGGCTGCTTGGCGCTCTTCGATCTTAGGCAGGTCTTGGGTCATCCTGCGTGTTATCCACAGGAAGTATTCGACGTTTCCGTCCTGGCCCGGCAGCGGACTGGCCGCCAGGCCGCGTAAGTCCAGCCCGGCGTCGAGCGCTGCATTGGCGACTTTTTCCACTGCCATCCGGCGTTCGCGCTCGGAATTCACCACCCCCGTGCGCCCCAGGCGGTCCTTGCCGATCTCGAACTGGGGCTTCACCATCAGCACCAGATCACCCCCGGGCCGGGTACATAGCGCCAGTGGCAGGACCACCAGGGTCAGCGAGATGAAGGAGAGATCGGCAACTGTCAGTTCGGCCAGTCCGCCAATGTCCTCCGGCGTCATGTACCGGACGTTCAGGCCTTCGTGCACGGCCACGCGGTCATCGCTTCGCAGCTGCGGTACCAACTGGTCATGTCCGACGTCGACCGCCACCACGTGTGCTGCGCCCCGCCGCAGCAGCACCTCGGTGAAACCCCCGGTGGAGGCACCGGCGTCCAGGCACCTCTTGCCCGCAACAGTGACGTCCGGAAAAGCATCCAGTGCCCCGGCCAGTTTGTGTCCGGCCCGGCTGACGTAGCTGTCTTCCTCAGTGTGCTGGACGGCGAGTTCCTTGTCCTCAGTCACCTGGAGGGATGCCTTGGAAAGAACCTTCCCCGCGGAACTCACTTTGCCGTCGGCAATAAGGGCGGCGGCGTGGGTCCGGGACCTTGCCAGGCCGCGGGCCACCAGCGCCTGGTCGAGTCGCGCCACGCTCAAGCCCTGCCCTCGCCCGTCGGGGCGTCTTCGTTCAACGCGTGGTCTTCGTTGAGCGCGTGGAGCAACGCATCGTGCAGCTCACTGTAGACAGTCTCGTGCTCAGCCACAGGCAAGGCCCGGACCCCGTCCAGCGCCGACACGATGGCCGCGACGGAAGGATCGTCGATGCCGTCCGGGGATGCCTCGGGCCAGACCGGGGTTGGCTGGGCTGTTTCGGGTTCCTGCTCGTGGTTCAGCTCAGTCATTGGACCAGTCTAATGAGTGCGCCATTCGAGTTTGGGCGCACGCGGTTCGGCGGTTTCCGGGACCGCGGCCCACCAGGCCGCGCACGCGGCGCGCCACGAGTCCAGGTCATCCTCGGCCCCCTGGATGCAGACAGTTTCACCGTTGACCTGCGCCGAGGCATCGCCGCAGCGGTAGACGCCGTCAATCTGGGCAACGTCAGGGTAAGGGCGGTGGAGGTCGCTCAGCGAAGCAATGAGGTAGTCCGGCCGCTCGTCGGTCCGCGCGGCCAGGATTGTTTCCCGCGTGTCGACGCCGGTCAGGACGGCCACCGTTGAAAAACCCGCGTTGTTGCCGCCCAGGATGTCCGTGTCCAGCCTGTCGCCGACCACCAGAGGGCGGTCCGCGGCGAGCCGTTTGGCGGCAGCGTGGAAGAGCGGCGCCTCGGGCTTGCCCGCAACCCGCGGATTCTGGCCCGTGGCGGCCGCGACAGCCGCCACGAGTGTGCCGTTGCCCGGGGCGATCCCCCGGGCCTGCGGAATGGACATGTCCGTATTCGTGGCCACCCAGAGCGCGCCGGCAGACACAACATACGTAGCCTCCGCCAGGTCTTTCCAGCCGACCTCAGGACTGAAGCCCTGCACTACGGCCACCGGGTTCTCCGCCTGGCTCCGGACCGCGGTCAGGCCCACCAGCTCGATCTCCTCTGCCAGCGCCGGGCTGCCGGTGATCAGGACCTTCGCTCCGGGAGGCAGCAAAGAAGCAAGAAGTTCCGCCGCGGCCTGTGAGGAACTGACCACCTGGCTGTCCTCCGCCGGTGCGCCAAGCTCGCGAAGATGGGCCGCGACCTGCGCCGGTGAACGGGAGGCGTTGTTGGTGACGTAACCCAGGCCAATGCCCAGACCAGCCAGTTGCTGAAGCGAGTCCACGGCACCCGGGATGGCGTGCGGGCCGGCGTAGACCACGCCGTCCAGGTCCGCCAGGAGGGCATCGAACAGCGAAATCAGGGGAACTGCTGTCATGGCGGGCTAGCTTTCCCGTTCTTCGGTGTGCTCTGCATAGTTGTCATCGCCGCGGTCCGATTCTGCTGGGGCCTCTTCACCATGTACGTCTTCGCCTGGTTCGAGCTCGTCGTTCTCCACGGAATCCTCATCGGACTCCGCATCGTCAGACTCGAAGTAGTCGGACTCCGCGTCGTCAGTGGCAGCGTCCACGCCTGTTGCAGCAACCTCCGGCTCCGGGCCGGCTGTCTCCGCGACGGCTGCTGTTGTGGATACACCGGCGGAGGGGCCGGTTTCGGGGCCACTGGCGGCACGCTCGAGCAGGCGACGGCGCTGTGCTTCCTCGCGGGCCTCCTCTTCCTCGTCCCAGCCCAGGTCCACGATGTCCGGTTCCTCATCCACGGCGAGGCCCAGGGCGTTTTCAGCCACCACAGCCTGCTTCTGCCATTTCTCGGCTTCTTCCTCACGGCCCACGGCGGACAACGCGTTGGCGTAGGCGCGGAACAGGCGGGGGCTGTAGGAGAACGCCCGGTTGATGTCCAACTGGGGAATCTCAAGTTCCGCCACGGCAGCATCGAGCTGGCCGAGGTCGGTCCGTGCGCCGGCCGCCACGATGGCGAGCTCGGCCTTACCCGGGGCGTCAAGGTCCTTGGCTTCCTCGGAGCGCACGACGTCCAGTGCACGGTCAGGACGGCCGAGCCCGCGTTCGCAGTCCGCCATGACAGGCAGGTGGACGTTCGAGCCGCTGATCCGGCGGTAGGTCCGGAATTCGCGGAGGGCTTCGCCGTAGTGCCCTGCCGCATAGGCCGTGAGGCCGACGGCTTCACGGACGGCGGCCAGCCTGCCACCACGCCGGCTGGCAGCAAGGGCGTGCTGGAAAGCGAGCTCGGGCTCGTCGTCGATGAGGCGACCGGCCATCACCAGGTGGCGGGCCACCCACTCGGCGCTGTTGTCTTCCAGCGTTTTGATCTGGTGCTGGGTGGCGCGGTCGAGCTCCTTGCCCGTGACGTCCTCGTCGATCTGGGGTGAACGTTCGCGGTCGGGACGGTTGGCACTGCGGAGGTCGCGGGCGTTGGGAACGCGGGCCGGGCGGTCTTCTGCGCGGTCCCTTCCGAATTGACGGGGGCCTGAGTCGCTGCGGTCAAAGCTGCGGGGGGCACGGTCCTGGCGGTCGCCGAAAGGTTTGCGGTTCTCGCCTCCGGAGAAGCTGCGACGCTCGCCGTCGCCTTCGCGGCGGGGACGGTCACCAAAGGACTTGTTGTCCCGGTCCCCGTAAGGCTTCCGCTCCCCTCCGCCACCGAAGGGCTTGCGGTCGCGGTCACCGAAAGGTTTGCGCTCTCCCCCGCCGAAGCTGCGACGCTCGCCGTCCCCCTCACGGCGCGGACGGTCACCAAAGGATTTGTTGTCGCGGTCCCCGTACGGCTTCCGCTCGCCACTGCCGCTGAAGGGCTTGCGCTCTCCCCCGCCGAAGCTGCGACGCTCGCCGTCCCCCTCGCGACGGGGACGGTCACCAAAGGATTTGTTGTCCCGGTCGCCATAGGGCTTCCGTTCCCCTCCGCCGCTGAAGGGCTTGCGGTCCCGGTCACCGAAAGGTTTGCGCTCCCCAGTGCCGAAGCTGCGACGTTCGCCGTCGCCTTCGCGGCGGGGACGGTCACCAAAGGACTTGTTGTCCCGGTCCCCGTACGGCTTCCGTTCCCCTCCGCCGCTGAAGGGCTTGCGATCGCCGCCACCGAACGTGCGACGTTCGCCGTCGCCTTCGCGGCGGGGACGGTCACCAAAGGACTTGTTGTCGCGGTCGCCGTAAGGCTTCCGCTCTCCTCCGCCGCTGAAGGGCTTGCGATCGCCGGATCCGGGCGCCCGCTTCTGGCCTTCGCTGTCCTTGCCCTCGCGGGAGCGGAATCCGCCGGAGTTGTTTGTTCCGCGGAACGGGCCGCGGTCATTACCGCGGTTGCCGCCGTTGTGCTCAGCCATGGGGATTCCTCCTGTTGTGAGCCGACCACTGGCGCAATCGCAGCCGCTCGTTCCGTGTTTCGTTATCCTACGTAACCCGAAATCAAGCGCTTCGAAGTCCGTACATCTGAAGTCAATTCTAGGCGAGAGCACAACGTCCCATAACACGAATCCGAACCTGGCCCGTCGCCGTGGGAATCTTCACACTCCCCAACACGACGCTCTGGCAGCTCCTGCAGTGCCGGGGCCGACGCTCTGGCAGTTGATGTGCTGTTCCGCCGGACGCTCTGGCAGTTGAGGCGGTCTTCAGGGACGCCCGACGGCGGCTGGTTGGTGGGGCGGTG